>NZ_RJJT01000003.1 GCF_003938655.1 Rhizobium pisi | reverse complement strand
GGCGGTCGGGCAACGGTGCGCGCCGTGCTGTTCATGGCCACGTTGGTGGCCTGCCGCCATAACCCGGTTCTAAAAGCCTTCCGCGATCGCCTGGTCGCTTCAGGCAAGTCGAAGATCGTCGCAACCGCGGCTGCCATGCGCAAACTGCTCACCATCCTCAACGCCATCATTCGGGACCAGAAAGCATGGCAAAACGCTTGACTTCCAAGACAGTCGCTCTGCCCTGCCGGGCATCTCCCCCACAAGGGTGGAGATCGGCAAGAAGCCATGCCTCGCCCTGAATTTACGATTCATGTGACGGCCAGTTGTTTGGGGAAGCCAGCGCGCCCAGGCGATCTCCCCACCTGTGGGGGAGATGCCCGGCAGGGCAGAGGGGGGTGTCCCACGGCATACCCTCTCCTCTCGTCCCAAGACGCGCAGGCCCACCTGCAAACCACCAGCTCACCGTTCGAAAAAATCCCGCCATTGCTTCTCGCCAACCAGACAATCGGCCGCGGGCGCGGCCCCCGCCGTCTCCTGCACCGTCACCGGAGGGGAAAGGCCGCTGATTTCGAGCACCAGCTTGCGGCGCACGGCGATCGCGAAATCCTCGACCTTGTGGACCGGCAGCACGAAGGCGCCGGGGCCGCCGATGACGCAATCGGCGTAGTATTTGTCGAGCCCATCCGGCGCATCGGAAGGCCGCAGCATGATGGCGAGGCCGTTGATGACCATGCCTGACGCCACCGCCTTGTCGCGGGCGGGCGTCACGGGATTGCCGGAATTGTTCGGGCCGTCGCCGGAAACGTCGATCACCTCCCGCCTGCCCTGAAAGGGCGCTGCGATGATCATGCTGGCGCCCTGGGCGATGGCGGTGGAGATCGAGGTGCGCCGCTGCGTGGCAATCGGCCGGGCGTCCAGCTTGTCGGCAAAGGCGATCGCATCCGCTTCCGTCTCGATCACCTGCCAGTCGATCACGGAATCCTGGACGACATAGCCCGCCCATTCGAAATAGCTGATGGCTATGCGGCCGGTCAGCCCGCCCTTGACCGCATCTATGAATTCCTTGTGCTTGAGGGCCTCGACATAACCCTGGCGCTGGATACCGATCTCCTCGAAATCCATCGACCGCGAGGTATCGACGGCAAGCACCAACGCCACATCGACCTCGCTTCTCCCGATCTCAGCGACCGGGACGACGCCGGAAAGACCCATCAGCACCGCAAGTGTCGTCAGCATTGGCTATCCAATCCTTACGCCATTCCCAGGCGAGGAAACTGTAACACAGCTTGACCGGCACGGGACGCTGGGCCGCCTGCCGGGCTTCAATTTTCGGTGAAGTCGGGAGTGCCTGCGCCCCTTAGCGCCAATCCGGACGCCCTCAATGCAAAGGCAGCCACAAAGGGTTCTTCCACGCCTTCAGCGCTTCCAGAAAAACCTGCAGGCGCAACGGCAGGAATCGGCGGGTGGGATAGACGGCGTGGACGAAAATCTCCGGTGACGACCAGTCGGGCAGCAGGCGGATGAGCTCGCCTCTTTTGATCTCTTCTTCACAATAGGTGGAAGGCAGCAGCCCGATGCCGTGGCCGCGATAGGTGAAGGCGCTGACCGCCTCGAAATCCCGGCTCGACACCGGCCCCGAGACACGCATGTCGATCGATTTGCGGCCGCTGACGAGATGCCATTCGGCCTCGCCGTTGCGGCCGTTCAGGAGGACGCATTGATGGTCCTTCAGATCCTCGGGCTTTGCGGGAAGCGCCCTGCCCTTCAAATAGTCGGGCGCGGCAACCAGATAGCGCACGCTCTTGCCGAGCCGCTGCGCGACGATGGAGGAATCCTTGAGTTCGCCGAAACGGATGCCGAGATCGATATTCTCGGCGATCAGATCGAGAAACAGGTTGGTGACAAAGAGATCGACCTGAATCTCGGGATAGGCCTTTAGAAAGGACGAGACGAATTCGTAGAAGACCTCCTGCCCGAAGATGACGGGCACCGAGATCTTCAGCAGCCCTTCCGGCTTTCTCTGCGTTTCCGTCAGCGCCTGCTCGGCGTCGATCAGATGGGCGAGCGGTTCGCTGCACCTGTCGTAATAGGCCCGGCCCTGCGCGGTAAGGCTGAGCTTGCGCGTCGTCCTCTGCAGCAGCGCCACGCCGAGCTGCTCTTCGAGCGAGGTTACCTTCCGGCTGACTGTTGAAACCGGCATGCCGAGCGAATGGGCCGCACGACTGAAGCTGCCATACTGCGCCACCTTCACGAAAACGGCGATGTCGTTGAGATCGGGCATGCCTTCACTTTTGCACTGATGCAAAAGAGAATCCAGATATTTCCATCTAATCGGGGAATGGAGTTTTCGCCATATTCACCTTGCGAAAACAAATCACAACCTGATGGTGGCGCGATCGCGGCGACCCCATCTCGAGCGACCCGGCCGATCAGGCTCGACGTTGCCCGAACCAGATCATGGAGTTCAACATGACTACCGGAAAGACTGTCATCGTTACGGGCGCCTCCCAGGGTATCGGCGCAGGCCTCGTCAACGCCTTCATCGCACGCGGCTATAATGTCGTCGCCACCTCGCGCCAGGTCAGCGCCTCGGACGCCTTTCAGGCCTCCGACCGGCTGACCCTCGTCGACGGCGACATCGGTGACGCCGAAACCGCGGCACGGGTCGCAAAGACCGCGATCGACCGCTTCGGCTCGATCGACGGCCTCGTCAACAATGCCGGCATTTTCCTGGCCAAGCCGTTTGTCGATTTCACGATGACCGACTTCGCGGCGTTGTCCTCGACCAATCTCGAAGGCTTCATCCATCTGACCCAGCTGGTCGTCAGGCAGATGCTTGCGCAAAAAACCGGCGGCAGCGTCGTCAGCATCACCACGCCATTGACCGATCATCCGATCGCCGGCTTCTCCGCTTCGGTATCGATGATGACAAAGGGCGGCATCAACGCCATCTCCAAGAACCTGGCGATGGAATATGCGAACGAGAAAATTCGCTTCAACATCGTCGCTCCCGGTGTGGTGGACACGCCGCTGCACAAGGACAATCCGAAGGATTTCCTGAGCACGCTGTCGCCGATGGCAGGCATATCGAATGTCGGCGAAATCGTTGATGCGGTCCTCTTCCTGACGGAAGCTCCGCGTATCACCGGGGAGGTGCTGCACGTCGACGGCGGCGCACATATGGGCAGATGGTAAACCATGGAAACGCGCAGGCAGCCGGTGCGGAACAGCGGCTGCAGGAGTTCGGCATCACCCTTCCCCCGCCGCCGACACCCTTCGGGGCCTATGTCGAGGCAGTCCGATCCGGCAAGCTAGTCTACTTCAGCGGCATGCTGCCGGTCGTCGGCCACGAGCCCCGCTACATCGGCCGCGTCGGCGGCACGCTGACATCAGAGGACGGCAGGAAGGCCGCCGAAACGGCAACCTTGAGCGGCCTTGCCGCCGCCAAGGACTATCTCGGCTCGCTGGACAAGGTGGTCAAGGTCGTCAAGCTCGGCGTCTACATCGCCACCGAAGGTGATTTCCGCGACCACCCGAAAGTCGCCGACGGAGCATCCGAAATGCTGCTCCAGGTGTTCGGCGAGGAAAAACTCTCCGGCCGCGTCGTCCTCGGCGTCGCCAGCCTGCCGCTCGGCATGCCGGTCGAGGTTGAGCTTGTGCTCGAGGTCGAGGATTGAGTGGAGAAGGTGTGGGCGGCGGCATCCTCCGACGCCCCTCATCCTGAGGCGCGTAGCCCGCAGGGCGAAGCCTCGAAGGACGCGCCGCAGCGCTACTTCTTGCATGCATCAACCGTCGATGCACCCGCCCCGCCCTTCGAGGCCCCTACGGGGCGCCTCAGGGTGAGGCTCTCTTGAGGGTTTCTCACACCGCCGCTAACAACAGCACATAAGCAATCACGCTCACCATCAACCCGCGAAACGCAAAGGTGACGCAGCGGTATTTGTTGCGGGCGATGGTCGAGAGGATGTTGGCGTTTTCGAGATACTGGTCGAAAAGGTAGCGCTCGTCGCGCCTCAGCGCCGCGTCGAAGAACAGGTCGCGATGATCGGGCCAGGCGCCCCAGAAGAGCGAGGTCGAGGCGCCCAAACGCCGCGGCAGCACGACGAGGATCGCCGACAGGATGGAAAAGACCGAGGCTGCGGCAAGCAGGCCGGAGAACAGCACGCCCCCCGGAGAGCCTGCGATGTAGCGCGCCGGGCTGAAGACCGCCCTCACCTCGCTGGAGCTCACCAAAAAGGCGAGCATGAAAGTAAAGATATAGGCGGCCTTCTGATCGGATATCTTGATCTGATCGTAGAATATGTCGTTGATTTTCTTGATGTGGTCGAAATACTCGACGCCAATATCGCCGCTCGACGGCTCGCTCAGCATAACATCAGTTGCATTTTCGAAATCGCTCACATGAATACTCCACCCCAGAAGTGTTTCCCTGATAGTACACTTTGAAACGAAATCAAGAACACGTGTGCACAGCGCTTGACTTTTTCACTCTACATGGACAAAGGGGAAGTGGGGTTAGGGGTGAGGATCATGCGGGGTTATTCCAATAACATCGGCCGCGCCGGCATGGCGTTGGCGCTTGCTTTGCCTTGTTTCACGTCGTCGGCGATGGCCGATCCCGTGCAGCGTGCAACGCCGGTCGCCGGCTCCGTCATCGCCCGCAAGACCGGCGAGGAGGTCCGCTTCATCGAAGTGTCCAACTGGCGCGTCGTCGATCTGCACCAGGATCTTTTGACCGGCGACGTGCTGCGCACCAATGCCAACGGCCAGCTCGCCATCGTCTTTTCCGACCACACGCAGGTCCGCCTCGGCCGCAATTCCTCGCTGCAGGTCAAGAAGATGGCCACGAGCGGCGACACCGTGCTGGAGCTTCAGTCCGGCACGATCTGGGCGCGCGCCGAGCGCGGCGGCCAGGGCTTGACGGTCGAGACCCCCGCGGCGGCGGCGGCTATCCGCGGCACGGACTGGACGATGACCGTCAAGGGCGACCAGACCTCGATGATCGTGCTGGAAGGCCGCGTCGCGCTCAGCAACCCGCAGGGCAGCGTCGAGGTGAACCAGGGCGAAGGGGCCGTTGCCACCATCGGCCAGGCGCCGCACAAGCTCATCGACGTCAATCCCGACGATCGCGAGCAGATGCTCTTCTATCTGGACCTGCGCGACGGCTTCGGCCTGATGCCGACTTCGCCGCTGCGGGCCGACCGCATGGCGACTGAACGCCGCCGTCTGCTGGCCCTGCCGCCCGAACGCCGCACGACCGAAGACTGGCTGGAACTTGCCGAAGTGCAGAGCGCCTTCGACGGTCGCCAGGCAGCAGCCGCGACGTTGCAGAACATCCGCGGCCGCAAGCTGACAGTGGCCCAGCAGGCCCGCGTCGACCTGCTCGACGCCACCATCGCCGGCTCGGAAAAGCGCTATGGCGATGCCGCCAAGCTCTTCCAGAAGGCGCTGCCGCATCTCGACCCGACACGCCGCAACATGGCGCAATATGGCGGCTATTTCGCCCGGTCGCTCGCCGACCCCGCCCATGCCGAACCGCCTCCGGCCAATAGCTCCGGCCCCTATGGCGCGATCATGCAGGCCTATACGGCAGGCTTCCTGCAAAACCCGCGCGCAGCGCTCGAAATCATCAGGAAGGCGGAACAGCGCTATCCCGATGATGCAACCCTGCCGGCGATCCGCGCCCAACTGGCGCAGCTCATCGATGACCGCAAGCAGATGAAGGAAGCGATCGAACGCTCGCTGGCGCTCGACCCCGATCATCCGATGGCGCTCTCCGCCCGCGCCAGTTACAAGGCGGTCTATGAAAGCGACATCAAAGGCGCGCTTGCGGACCTGAACCGCGCCATCGAGCTAGCCCCCGGCGCGTCCGGCACGCTGAATTCGCTCGGCCTGCTGCAGGGTTCGCGCGATGCCAATGACGAAGCGGAAAAAGCCTTCAAGAAGGCGATCGAACTCGATCCGCAGGACCCGGTGCCGCACGCGAACCTCGCGATCCTCTATCTCGACCAGGCGCGTATGAAAGAGGCCAAGCGCGAGATCGACACGGCTATCGCGCTCGACCCCTCCTTCGATATCGCTCTGCTTGCCCGCGGCCGCTACTACCTGCAAAGCGGCGAGAAGGACAAGGCGCTGGAAGATCTGCTCGCCGCCAGCACCGCCAATCCCGCCCATTCGCAATCGCAGCTGATGCTTGCCGCGGCCCACTACGAAAAGGGCGACCGGATTCCGTCAGAGCAGGCGCTCGACAACGCCAACCGCATCGATGATGACGATCCGGTCATCTCCGCCTTCCGCACGGCTGTCGATATCGACGATTACGATGCCGATGGCGCGATCCGCAACGCGCAGGACTTCCTGCGCCGTTCGCGCGCCCGCGGCGGCGACTACAGTGGGCTCGGTGCCAATGCAAGCGCCGGCTCGACCCTGAACGACGCCTTCCGCCTGCAGGGTCTGGATGCCTGGGGCCGCTATTACGGCGACGCGGTTTTCGATCCTTTCGAAGGCAGCGGTTACATCGACCAATCGATCAAGGGCAGCATCTTTCCTTTCGTGAATGCGACGAGCTTCAGCGAAGACAATGTCATCCAGAACCGTGGCAACGCGTCGAGCTACTCGTCCTTCATCCAGGGCCTGCTGCTCTCTCCGCACATGCTGTCCGGCCGTTCACGCTCCGCAACGCTGTTCGATGTGCCCTTCATCGAAGGCTCGCTCGGCGGCGGCATCAACAGCGTCGACGGCCACACGCGCCGCATCGGTGAAGCGGAAATCCAGGGCTATTCGAATTCGACCATCCCGATCAGCTTCTTTGGCAATTTGAACTGGGAAGAAATTGCCCTTGACGGCGACTACCGCGACTTCGGCGGCTTCTCCAACAACAACAAGATCCTCGGCGGCAACGGCTATTTGACCGCAACGCTGACACCTGACGATCGCATCGTAAGTTTCGTCAATTATGGCAAGACTTACGGGCCGCTGAACGCGCTGACGACCAGCACCGCTTTGACCGATCGCCTCAATGACGAGCTCTTCATACCATTGGGCCTTCTTCTGCCGACAATGGACCTGCCGCTCTATCGCAACAGATATGACGAGGCGGAAAGAACCAATGCGGGATTAGGCTGGAGCCATACTTTCGCATACAGGAATGTGCTCAATACCGCGCTTCTCTATTCCGACACCAATGTGAAGACGAACTACGATTTCACCTTCGATGCTTCGGCTCTTACCGGGGCTCCCGCGCCGGATTTGGTTCCCTATGCTGAAACAAGACAGAAAACCGCATCGAAGACTTATATCGCTGCGATCAGTCACAGCATCGGCGATGACACGCTGACATGGCGATATGGCGTCGAGGGCGGCTGGACCGACGCGAACAGCAACTCTTTCCGGCATCTCGATACGCTCATACCGGGCTTTGTCGATGAAGCAACCTTCGGCCCATTCGAAGCAAGCAGCCGCGTCAACATCGCCCGCGCCTACATCGACGTGCTGCACGAGATCACGCCCGATCTGAAGGGCGAATATGCGCTGTTCGGCACGCGCATATCGGGCGATGGCGTCGATATCAACCGGTTCGAGCCGCGCTTCGGCCTTGCTTGGTCGCCCGTCCAGAATCATTGGCTGCGCGCCGCCTTCATGCGCCAGAGCGTCGACACAGGCGTGCCGACACTGGCCCCGGTCGGCATCCTCGGTCTGCAGCCGAACCAGTTCTCGTCCAGCACCGAAGGTTATACCGACACCGTGGCGCTGCAATGGGATGCCGAATGGACCGAGCGCCTCTTCACCTCGGTCGAGTACCAGCACCAGGAACTGCATGATTTCTCGATCGATCTGCCGCTGATCGCGCTGCCGGCGGTCGACAGCTTGCCGCTGTCGCGCGGCAGCATCGATCGCGCCGCCGTGACCGGCAACGTCGCGCTCGGTTATGGTTTCGGCCTTTCCGCCACCTATGCCTATATGGATTCCGAGAACAAGGATCCGCTGGAGCCGAATTTCGGCGGCAATCTGCCTTATATCCCGAAAAACTCCGGCCAGATCGCGCTGACCTGGGTCAACGAGGCCAAGGTCAAGGCGACGGTAGCGGCCAACTATATCGGCGAGCGCGATGGCGACGATCTCGGCACCAAGCTCGACGATTACTGGAGCCTCGACGCACACCTGATCTGGGAACCCTTCGACAAGCGCATCGCGCTCGAAGCCGCTGCCTATAACCTGCTCGACGAGGACTTCGAGATCACGCCCGGCGTGCCCGGCTGGGGCCGCGCTTTCAAGGGCACGCTCAAAGTCCGCTTCTGATGCGCGCAGAGGGCAACCCCCGGCAGGCCGGGCTGAGCGGCGGGCAGACGGGCGGCCGCCGCCTGAGGCTGCTGGTGCTGTCGCTCGCGGTGTTGATCGCCATCTCGCTCCTGTCGCGGCTGCCCGCCTGGTCGCTGCTGGAGCTCAGAAGCTTCGACTATCTCTCGACCGTCGACGACCCGCGCCCGCCGCCGGGCGGGCCCGTCATCGTTGCGATCGACGAGCCCTCGCTTGCCGATATCAACGCGCAATGGCCCTGGCCGCGCAGCCTTCATGCCGAACTCGTCACCCAGCTTCGCGCGGCCGGCGCCCGCGTCATCGGCCTCGACATCATCATGGCCGAGCCCTCGAACCCCGGTAACGACGCGGCGATCACCAAGGCCGTCGGCCCCGATATCGTGCTCGCCGGCGACGAAACGCTGATCGAGACGCCGCAGGCCTCGCAGCTGATCCGCGCGACACCGCTGCCGCAGCTGACGCAAGCAGGCGCCGTGACCGGCATCGCCTCGATCGATCTCAGCGGCGACGGCATTTTCCGCCGCATTCCGGGCTATGAAGACGGCTTCGCCGCCATGCTGGCAAACGCGTCGGGTGCGGCACAGGCATCCCTGCCCGCCGGCCGGCTGATCCAATCCTTCGGCCCGGCCCGCAGCTATCCCACAGTTTCCTATTACCAGGCCCTCGACCCCGAGAATTTGCTGCCGCCTGGCTATTTCAAGGACCGCGTCGTGCTCGTCGGCCTCAGCCTGCAGAACGCGCCTGAAATCGACAAGGGCGGCGTCGACGCCTTCGCGACACCCTATACGGTTCACACCGGCAAGCTCGTCTCCGGCGTCGAGGTCCAGGCGACGATCTACGACAATATCCGCCGTGGCCTGTCGATCGCCGAAGCCCGCCTGCCCACGGTTGCCGCCTGCATCCTGATATCGGTGCTGCTTGCCGCCGCCACCGTCTGGCGCTCGACGGGATGGCTGACGATTGTCACCAGCGCGGCCGCCCTCCTCGCCTTCGCGGCAGTCAGCTTCGCCGGCATCCGGCTTGCCCATGTCTTCGTCTCGCCGCTCGGGCCTGTCGTCGCCTACATCTCGGTCGCCTTCGGCCAGGCCGCCTTTGATTATGCCGAGGAGCGCCGCAACAAGCGGCAGATCATCCGCGCCTTCGCCCAGTACATCTCGCCCGACCTCGTCCGCCGCCTGGCGAACGACCCGTCGCAGCTGAAACTCGGCGGCGAGCGGCGCACGCTCTCGGTACTGTTTTCCGATGTTCGCGGCTTCACCACCATCGCCGAAACCATGAAGGACGATCCGGAGCAGCTGACCGGCCTGATCAACCGGCTGCTGACGCCGCTGTCCGACGTGGTGATGGATCACGGCGGCACGATCGACAAATATATGGGCGATTGCATCATGGCCTTCTGGAATGCGCCGCTCGACGATCCCGACCACGCGCTCCACGCGGTGCGCGCCTCGCTCGCCATGCAGGCGGCGATATCAAGGTTGAACAGGCGGCTGGAGCGGGAAGCGGCGGCACGCGGCGGCAAGCCGCACGTGCTGAAGATGGGCGTCGGCATCAACACCGGCGAATGCATCGTCGGCAACATGGGCTCGACCCGCCGCTTCGACTATTCCTGCCTCGGCGACAGCGTCAACCTCGCCTCCCGCCTCGAAGGCGCCTCGAAGAATTACGGCGTGGCCCTGCTGCTCGGCGAGGAGACCGCAAGGCTGGTCTCTGAGACCTACATCGTCGTCGAACTCGACCGCATTATCGTCAAGGGCCGCACCGTGCCCTCGCCCGTCTTTACCGTCGTGCACAAGGCTGACGTGGAAGCGCTGGCCGCCCATCAGGCCTTCATCCAGACGAAATATGCCGGCACGCTTGCGCCATCCGACCCCGCCTTCGAGACGCTCGCCGCTGACATTCCCGAACTCGCCGCCTATTACGCCATCGTCCGGGATTCACTGGCCGCCGACGGCAAGGAATGACGATCATCCCTCGAGCGTCCGATTGATCGGACAGGCCAAGCGCTTTCGCACACGTTCCCAAAGCGAGTTGTAATATAAAACCAGTGCGGCTATCCTTTCACCCAGTCAGAACTGGGGTGGCTCGGCGCCTGGGGGAAAGAGGGCATGGCAAAGCTCGTCTTCGGAATGATGCAGTCCCTGGACGGCTACGTCGACCATATGGATTTTGCGCCAGGCCCCACGCTCTTCCGCCACTTCATCGAGGAAGTGCGCGGCCTAGCCGGTAGCGTCTATGGCCGCCGCATGTATGAGGTCATGCGTTACTGGGACGACGATCATCCCGAATGGGATGCGGATGAGCGGGCCTTCGCGGCGGCGTGGCAACGCCAGCCGAAATGGGTCGTCTCGCGCACGTTGGAATCCGTCGGCCCCAACGCCACGCTCGTGCAGGGCGACCTTGAGCGCGCGATCCGCGCGTTGAAGGCCAAGCGCGACGGCGAGATCGAAGTTGCCGGCCCCGACCTGGCGCGAAGCCTGACCGAACTCGGTCTCGTCGATGAGTATCGGCTCTACCTCTGCCCCGTCGTGCTTGGTCGCGGCAAGCCATTCTTCGCCGGCCCCCGCCCGCCGCTGCGCCTGACAGCCAGCGAACGGATCGACGAGCACGTGATCAGGCTGACCTACGTTCCTGCCTGATCTCGCGACGCGTGCTTTTTCAGACCACGGCCACGATGACGTGCGCCTGAATTTCGGCGGCAACCTCGCCGCTGCCATGTCTTTCCGCAATCCAGGAGGTGGCATAGTCGGTCGCGGCATCCAGTTTTGTCGCGTCCCGTGCCTCGATTTCGTTGCGAAGAAGCGTTCCCTGACAATAGGCAACGGCCGGAATGCGGGGTGAAGATGCGCGGCTTTGTTCGGCCCTCGTTTCGATCACCACATGGGAGAAGCCAGCTCCCATAAGCTCCGAGCGGATCAGGTCCTTGTCGTGGTAGCCATGCGGCGTGCGAGCCAGAAAGCGCGGCGGATCGTCGGGGAAAATCTTGGTGAGAGCATTCGTCACGTCATCGGCAAAGACGTTCTCCTCGATGCGATCCCATACGCTCAGCAAGAAACATCCTCCCGATTTCAGGACCCGCCTTGCTTCGCGATAGGCAGCCGGGCGGTCTGGAAAGAACATCGCGCCGAACTGGCAGCAAACGAGATCGAAGGCCGCGTTTTCAAACGGCAGCGCCAGAGCATCCGCCCGGCGCCATTGGATGCGGCTGTCGGGCGCCTGTCTCAAAGCGGCGTGGTCGAGCATCGGCTGGTTGAGATCTGTGACGACATAGCTTGCGCCGGAGGGCAGCCTTGGCGCCAAAGCACGGGTGACGACCCCGGTGCCCGCCGCGGTTTCCAGAACGGCGCCCGGCGAAAAGGACGCGGCCCGCCCTGCGAGATCCGCGGCGTAGGGCTCGAAAATCAACGGCACCATATAGCGGTCGTAATTTTCCGGAACCGAGCCGGAAAACACTTTGTCCGTCTCCAACATTGCCATCGCTCTCCATCTGCCGGCGGCACGCGAGACTAGCATGGAATTGCGTGTCAGGGATCGTTTTCGAGCAGGCCGACAGTTCCGCTAGCGATCCGCTACCCCCAGCCTCGCGATCTCAGGGGCAACGATTGCGATGAACAGTCCGGGCTCGCCGAAGGCCCTTGCAGAGAGCATAGCCCCGTGAACCGAGGCCATCAGCATCTGGGCCTGCTCTTCCGGCAGCTTGTTCAGGCGGAACAGCCCCTGCTCCACTCCGGCCTGCAGTACCGAGGTAAGCCACCCGGAGAGACTCTGGAAATGCGCACGGACGCGGGATGCGACTTCTTCCGGCAGCATCTGCATTTCGCTCGCGAGCATCGCGCAGACGCAGAAGGGTTGCGAGGCGTTCTCAATGCATGATTGCCAATAGTCGACGTAGAACTGCAACTGATCGGCGGGGCTTGCGGCCTGCTCGCGCAGGGACTGCAAACCCGCCTCCGCCTGCTTCCTGTAGCGATCCACCAGCACTGAGACGAGCTCGGCCTTGGTCGGAAAATGATGGTGGATGCTCGCTTTCCTGATACCGATTGCAGCAGAGATATCGGCATAGCTGAAGCCGTTGTAGCCTCCCGCCACAATGAGAGACTGGGCGATGTCGAGAATTTTGTCCGAAGTCGAAGCTATTGATTTCATAGCGTCGCCTACCTTCTGGTAGGCAGATTGTCAAGCCTGCTCCGCATTCCCTGTTCTCACAATGAGGTGTTCGGGCGCTGGGTTGACTCGCCCCTTTAGGCTTCCTACTAGTAGGTAGGCAAATTAACAAGGAACCCACCGATGCAAAGCCATTCCTCTCAGTCCAACTGGCTGCGATCCTATTATTTCACTCGCGCCGCATTCTCGACGATCTGGATTTCCGCCGCCGTTCTCCTCGGCGGGCAGCCCGGCCCCGCCGCCTTTCTGCTGGTCATCTACCCTGTGTGGGATGCCCTCGCGAATCTCGTCGACGCACGGGTAAACGGCGGCCTCAAAGCCAATCCGTCCCAGGCATTGAACGTGGTGGTGAGCCTGATCACGGCGCTCGCCGTCGTCATTGCCGTCAGCAACAGCACCTACGCCGTCCTGGCCGTGTTTGGGGTCTGGGCGATCCTCTCCGGCGTGTTGCAGCTCTATACGGGCGTCAGGCGCTGGCGCACCTACGGCGCCCAATGGGTGATGATCCTGAGCGGCGCGCAATCGGCCCTTGCCGGCGGCTTCATGATCAGCCAATCGCTTGGCACCGCCGCGCCGACGATCCTGGATATCGTCCCCTATGCAGGCTTCGGCGCATTCTACTTCCTGCTTTCGGCAATCTGGCTCGTCGTCGCAGCCTATCGCAAGGCACATGCATAGGCGCTGCCCGGTCCTGCGGCGGCGGGCTTGAACTGCCGTCGAAAGGCCGGGCATCGCGCGTTCCATGTCCTCAGGCGCCGTCGCGCCTACACGAGATTTGTGGAAGACGGTCCAGTTCTTTCGCGCTATGAAGAGTGATCACAGATCCCGCCCATCAGACACTGAGGTCACTCGCATGGCTTTGAAAGTCCTTTTCATCGGCGGCACCGGCCAGATCTCCTATCCATGCGTCGAGCGCGCTGTTGCCGAGGGCCATCATGTCAGCGTCTATAACCGGGGCCTGAGAAACGCCCCCTTGCCTGCGGGGGTGACCTCGATCGTCGGCGAGCTTGGATCGGCCGCCTATGCGGATCTCGCCAAGGCCAATTATGATGTCGTCTGCCAGTTCATCGCGTTTACGCCCGATCAGGTGGCGAGCGACATCGAGATCTTCTCGGGCAATTGCGGCCAGTACATTTTCATCTCCTCGGCCTCCGTCTATGAAAAGCCACCGCGTCACTACGTGATCACCGAGGAGACCCCGGCGATCAATCCCTACTGGCCCTACAGCCAGGCCAAGATCGCTTGCGAGGAACGGCTCAAGACATCTGGCAATCTCGCCTGGACGATCGTCCGCCCCAGCCATACGGTTCGCACCGGCCTACCGATCATGATGGGCGACAGCGACGTCATGGCAAGACGCATGCTGGACGGCGAGCCCACCATCGTCGCAGGCGACGGCCACACGCCCTGGACGCTGACCCGCTCGGTCGATTTCGCCGTGCCTTTCGTCGGCCTTTTCGGCAAGGCGGCAGCACTCCGCGAGATTTTCCACATCACCTCCGATCGCGCCCACATCTGGGACGATATCCAGAAGACGATCGCAAGGTTGCTGGGCGTGGAAGCAAAAATCGTCCACGTCCCGACCGACACCCTGATCAAGTACAATCCGGATTGGATAGGCCCGCTCCTCGGCGACAAGGCCTGGACGGCTATTTTCGACAACTCGAAGGTCAAGCGCGTGGCGGGCGACTTCACCTGCGCCGAGAGCCTCGAAGACATCCTGGCCGAGCCGATCATGCACCTCAAGCAACGACTGGCGAAGAGCCGGCCGCTGAGAGGTGAGCTTGATGCCCTGATCGACAGGATTTGCGCGGAGCAAAGTGCTCTTGGCTAGGTTGGTTCGTTGCGGGGGCTTGGTGTCCGCGGTTGGTACAAAATTGCCGTGACGCTTCGACCACTATTGGCCCTAGCGGACAAATATGTGTCCTAAAATTCGCTCACCTGAGCGACATGGCAAAGTCGGAGGAAAGACCCTTGCGATCGCCACGTCGCAAACCTGGTGGACTTACCCCTTTGGCAAGGCAGCAATGTATTGGTCGACATGGTTCGTCCACAAAGCTGGCTTGAATAGCAAGGCATGGCCTGCGGACGCAGCAATGAATTTTCCCTGTCCGCCCGCCGATAGAAACCTTTCGAAATTTTCTCGACAGTGTTCTAGCCGCCCAGCTCATCAGAGCACGATGATGTGAGCAGAGATGACAGCAGGACCGCAGGGAGCAATGCCGAAAGGCGGCCGTTTTCTCTGATTTGCACTCGCGGCTCAATTGCCAAGGTCAGACATCCTCAACGTATGGCAGTCCACCATCGCATCACGGTGTAAACAGTTGTTCCAATCGATTTGCTCAACGATTTATTAATGGCCGCTTCTGGCGCAAAGCGGCCAAGGTTCGTCGGCGATCGGTCCCAAGCAACCAGCGCCTGGTCATCGGGAAATGCTGCTTTTTAATCGTAGCCGGCCCGCCGACGCTGGAGGTCGTCCTTTCCCAATAGGCGAAGTACCGCCGCCTTCATCTGTGCCGCGCCGGCTCAATGGCCGACTTCGGCGAAGACGATTTCGGCAAAGCCCGGGACGGTGGCGTCGCGGTTCCAGTCCCGCTGCAGCTCGCAGGCAAGCTGGATCCAGCTGACCGGCACTCCGCCCGCCTGAACGATCCGGTCGAGCCCGGCGCGATGCGCCGCCTCCGAGGTGCCGCCGACGGCATCGACCACGGCATAGACTTCGAAGCCTTCGCGCAGCGCATCGAGCGCGGGGAAGACCAGGCAGACCTCAGTCCACAGAGCGACCATGATCAACTTCTTGCGGCCGGTGGCCTTGACCGCGTTGGCGAAATCCTCGTCCTCCCAGGCATTGATCGAGGTCCTGTCGATCGGGACCACCCCGGGTAGCGCATCGGTGATCTGATGGATCGTCGGTGCGTTGCGCCCTGTCGCGACATTGACGGTCGAGAGCACGACCGGAAGATCGTAAAGCCTGGCGGTGCGGGCGAGCGCCGTGACGTTTTCGATCAGCAGGCGCTTGTTCATGGTGGCGATCGAGCCGACCTGGACGGGCTGGAAGTCGATGATGACAAGCGCCGCATTCTGTGGCGTCAGCATATGGTCGGCGAGTGGATCGCGGATGGTGGCAGGAGACGTCATGGTAGTTCCTTTCCTAGAGTTCGAGGTTGAAGTGCTTTGGACGCAGGGAGGCATTGCCGGGCGCCCGCCGGCTTGAAATCGAAAGCAATGTTTGAGCAGCAAGCGGTCAGCGATACGGGGCGGCGCCCGCGTTCGCATAGTCCGTATTAGTGGCCACTGGCAGCAACGCCACCGGCGGGATCAGGATCGTGGTTCGGACGCTTACGTGCCCGGCTCCAAAAAGGCTGTGATGAGCGTGATGGTTGCCTCGGGCTGCTCTTCCATCAGCCAATGGCCCGATCCCGGCACCACGGCTTCGGTCACGTTCGAAGCGGCGTCGCGCATGACGACCGCCATCATCGGACCAAACGACTTGTCGCCGCCGATCGCGAGGACTGGCATCGGCAGCTTCGTGCCCTTCGCCCGCCAGGCGCGGTTGTCGATCACGTCCTGATCGAAGGCAGCGAATTGGGCGAAGCCCGAATGCATGCCCCCGGGGCGCGCATAGAGCGCCGCATAGTGCTCGCGCGAAGCCTCGTCGAACCGCGCGGGATCGGCGGAGAATTCGTTCCAGAAGCGATCGAGATAGATGCGCTCGCGGCCCGCGACCAGCCGCTCCATGTCCGGCCCGCCGAAGCGGAAATGCCAGAGCAGCGGGCTCTTGAGGATGTCGTCCCACGGCCCGATGCCAGGAATGGGCGCATCCATCAGCACGAACCGGATCACGCGATCCGGCTGCTGCGTCGCGAGCGCGAAACCCACCATGTTGCCGATATCGTGCGTCACTAGCGCGAAGTGATCGATATGCAGCTTGTCGAGAATGGCGGCGACGTCACGCGCTTGCGTCGCCTTGTCATAGCCACCGGCGGGATGGTCCGAGAGGCCCATGCCGCGCAGATCGGGCACGATGACGGTGTGATCGACCATCAACGCCCTCGCGAGTGGCGACCACATGTCGCCGGTCTCGCCGAAGCCGTGGAGCAGCACCACTGCGGGGCCATGTCCGCCGATGCGGACGAAGAGTCTCGAGGTGCCGTCTGTGGCGACGGTCTCGGTCTTGAACGACGTCGGATAGGGCAGTACCTGGGCCGACGCGGGCGTCGCCGCAGCAAGCATCAATGCGCCGATTGAGGTCAGGGCACGTGAAGCGAACTTTCTCATGGTGGCACTCCTCAGCAGCCGGTAACTCGGCCGGTGACGATTAGCATGACAGGAAATTTGTTCATGTAAACATCTTTTTTGAAAACTTGATCAGTTTTTTTTGTCGTGTAATATGCTCCAGACGACTCAGGAAAGGCAGCAAGCATTCGATGAAGCCCAAGACCCAACGCCATGCCGAAGCGACCGGCGACAGCAGCGCCCGAGAGCGCATCCTCAAGACCGCCGAGCAGATCTTCGCCGAAATGGGGTTCGAGGGAACCTCGCTGCGGCAGGTCGCCGTCAATTCGGACGTCCCGGTCGCGCTCGTCAGCTACCACTTCAAGAACAAGCTCGGGCTCTATCGCGAAGTGTTCAGGGCGCGTGATCCCAACACAAACGCGCAGCGCCTGGCGGGCCTTGCTCTCGCCGAAATGGAGGACAATCGCGAGCGCCGGCTCGAGATGATCATCAAGGCGGCGCTGATGCCGATGTTGTCGCTGCGCAAGATCGAAGGCAGTGCGAATTTCGGCGTGCTGCTTGCGCGGGAGGCCACCGATCCGCGCTCCGCGCAGCGCGGGATCATCAAGGAGATGTTCGACCCCGCCGCCACTGCAACGATCAAGGCGCTCAAGGGCGCACTGCCCGGCCGCAGCGAGGCCGAAATCGTCTGGGCCTTCCAGATGATGATCGGCACTATGCTCTACATCATGGCCGATGGCGGCCGCGCGAAGCATCTGAGCGGTGGCGTCTGCGATCCGGAGGATGTCGAAGGGACGATGCGGCTGATCCTGCCCCTGCTCCTGCACGGGATGCGCGGCCCCGAGTTCTGATCATCGGCTGAAACTTCCCGCGACCGCATTGCTGCCGAACTCGCCTCACCCGCCTGTCACGGCACGCATCATCGCAGGAGCGCATCGCTGCACCGAGCGCACGCGTCCCGAGGCTGGTGTATTCGGATGCCGGCCGGCTCACGGCTAGTTTCCGTCGATCCCGCGGCCCCGCTCGCAATGTCCCTTTTCATACGACCCCGGTCGAAAGCCACCATTCATCGGTCAACGCGCAGCCCAATTCCCGGTGTTGGCGCTACCCGGCCAAGGCGTTCTTCCGCCCGGCCCGCCGACGCCGGAGGTCGGCCTTGCGCAATAGGCGAAGTGCCGCCGCCTTCATCTGTGCAGCGCTCGGGAATTGTGGCATAACCGGGCTATGGCGATACATGTCTTGGCGGTCCATCGTGACACGGTCGGGACGGAACAGGCGGCGGGCGGTTCGCTTGCAGCCGCCTATTCCGTGGGGGTTTTCTGCTGGCTGCTGTCGGCCGGCGTCTATATCGCCGCGAAATGGGTTTCTTCGGAGATGCCGCCCTGGGCGCTTTGCTTCTGGCGCGTGCTGATCGCCTGGGCGATCCTGATGCCGATCGTGTACCGACATTTCGGCGCCATGGTCGCGCTCGTGCGGGCTCGCGGCCTCGAGCTGCTCGCCATCGGCGGTATGGGGCTCGCGATCTGCCAGGGCCTGATTTTTGTCGGCCTCGAACACGCCGATGCTACGACCGCCGGCATCATCATCGCCCTGATCCCGATCATCACCATGATTCTTGCCCGTTTCATTCTGGCTGAGCCGATGGGACGCTGGCAGGTGATCGGATCGATCCTCGCCTTTCTTGGGATCGTAGTCATCATCGTCAAGGCCAGCCCGGCTGCGCTCTTGCGTCTCGACCTCAATCCCGGAGAGCTGTGGATCGTCGCTGGCGCGTTCTGTTTCAGCCTCTATACCGTCCTGCTCCGCCGGGCGAAATTCGACGTGAATCGCCTTGCGCTCCTGGTACTCCTCCTCGGTGCGGCGGTGCTGACGGCGCTGCCCTTCTACCTGTTTGAGCTTGTCTCCGACGAGCGCTCGACGCTGAATACAAGCGGCCTTATCGCGCTCGGCTATGTCGCGATCCCGGGCGGCGCGGTTATGTATTATCTCTTCAATCGCAGCATCGAGGCCCTGGGGGCGGCGCGGGCGGGCGTGCTGCTTTACATCCAGACGATCTTTATCGCCGTGCTCGCCTACCTGTTCCTCGGCGAACAGTTGCAACGCTATCATCTCGAAGGCGCGGCGCTCATAGTCGCCGGCTTGCTTCTCATCATCCTGCTGAAGCCAGCGGCCAGAGCGGAGGCGACCAAAGCCTGAGGACGAGCGCAATGCTTTCCCAGTGACCGCTTCAGGCGCCAAGCAGACATCGGCCTCGTTGCTTATCGGGCTGGTTCGCGAGGCTTCGGCTGCCAGACCTCCGTTGTGTCTGTCCACGAAGTGGAAATCGATCACCGCCGAATTTCGGTCGAGTCATACTTTTAGACGCTGGTCCCCACAAATCGCAGATGGCGATGACTCTTTTCACCTTGTTGGAACGTCGTTGTTGTGACCGTCGTCGAGCGGTCGGACCCGACCCAAATGAGGACTGAGAAATGGATCTGGAAGGAAAGCGAATCGTGGTCGTTGGCGGGAGTCGCGGCTTGGGCAGGGGGCTCGCCGAGGCATTTGTGGTTCGCGCGGCCGAAGTCACCGTGGTAGCCCGAAACGCGACGGCCGTGCAGGGGCCAGGCGAGCAACCGGCCGTCACCGCGATATCGGCTGATGCAACCGATGTCGACGCGGCATGGCGGATCATGGACCAGACGCGACCCGATCTCGTCATCATGAATGCCGGCGCAGAACCGCCCACGGAACGGATCGACCGGATTGGCTGGGAGGCATTCACCACCAACTGGAATGTGGACGTCAAGGCCGCGCTGCACTGGGTACAGGCGGCTCTGACGTTGCCGATGACGCCGGGCGGGCTTGTCGTCCTGGTCTCCAGCGGGGCCGCCGTGCAGGGGTCGCCGCTATCGGGCGGTTATGCGGGAGCCAAGCGCGCGCAGTGGTTCATTGCAAAATATGCCGAGGGCCTGTCGGCGGAGCTCGGCCTGGCTCTGCGCTTCCGGGTCATCGTTCCCCGGCAGATGTTTACCGGAACCGGTGTGGGCGATACCGGCATCGCGGCCTATGCCGCGGCGGCGGGTCGGACATTTGCCGAACAGGCCGCCACCTGGCCGGAGATGACGCCGCGGGCTTTTGGCGATATGGTCGCCGACCTGATCGGCAGAACGGGCCTCGCCGAGGCCATGGTCTACGCAGTACGCGGGGATACGGGTGTGACGGTCATCGAATGACAGAAGACGCTGCTCTCGAAGACGAAGAGAGGAAAACTCTGCTCGCAGCGCTCGCGAGCGAAGCGGACGCGCTTCGCCCCGAACTGCACCGCTATGCTGCTCGTCTGGTGGGTTCGGTGATCGACGGCGAGGATGTGATTCAGGATGCGTTTGCCAGGGTATTTGCGACGGCTGGCTCGATCCCGCCGGGCACGCCGCTGCGACCCTGGCTATTTCGCATTGTCCATAACAGAGCCATAGATGCCCTGCGCCAGCGCAGTACGCGCCGATCGGAGCCACTTGAGATGGCTTTCGATCTGGCCGATATCAGCGCCGTCGGTCCGGAGGACGCGCTGATCCGGCAGGACGCGGTGCGGATCGCCCTCGGCCACTTTGCAGAATTGCCGGTACCGCAACGCAGCGCGGTGATCCTCAAGGATGTGTTGGGAGAGTCACTTGGGGACATCGCAGCACTGCTGGAACTGAGTGTCGATGCCGTCAAGGCCCATCTGTCGCGCGGTCGGGCAAGATTGCGCGCCATCTCCGACGTGCGCTCCGAGGTTCCACCACCGCCGAGTCCCGAGGTCCTGAACTTTGCAGCGCTCTTCAACGCCCGAGACTGGGACGCTTTGCGTCGCATGCTGGCGCAGGATGTTCGGCTTCGTCAGGCGCGACGGCCGGAAATCTCCGGTGCCGCCGACGTCGGTCGATTTTTCACCTATTATGCCGAGTATCCGCCAGTCAGGATCGAACCGGCTTGGCTGGAAGGCCGGGAAATATTGCTGGTATCAGCCGAACCGTCGGGCGGTCCTTCCTATTTCATGCTGCTCGAATGGCTGGGGCAAAAGATAAGCCTGATCCGCGACCATCGCTATGCGACCTATGTCATGGACGGTGCTGATGTCATGCTGGCCGCATCGTGGTGACCGACATTGATTAAGACGCGCTTTCTCGAGGTCTCCAATTGCGGTCATTGGCTGTCTGCGCTTTCGGCACGTCGGCAAGAGCAAGCAAAGCGCTCTCAGCCAGGGATGGGCCTGGAAGCGCTGGGCGTCGGACCTCATCATCGACGGCCCCACCGCGTCCTTGCCGATCTATGAGACTGGCGGCGACCTCTCCTCATCCATGACCTACGGACGATGTCCGTTTATATCGCTCGTCTTGCCAACGGCGTACATGTTGGTCGGCGCGCCGTGCAACATCACCTCACGCTCGAAGATGAAGCCACATTTTTCGAGGATGCGTTTCGAAGCGGCATTGGCGGTGCGAACCAATCCGATCACGCGATCCGCCTGCAGATCATCGAAGGCAAATGTCAGGGTTTCCCTGACCAATTCCGTGGCATAGCCCCGCCCCCAGCTTTCAGGTTGCAGATGATATGAAAGATTGAGGCCGTCGAATTCCTTGGAAACGGTCACACCGCCAAATCCTATCAAGGCATCGTCTGCCTCAACCGCCCAACGCCCGAACCCGTGATCTTTCCAATGCCCGACGTCGCGCGCAAGCCGCGCTGCACTTTCCTCCGGCGTATCAGGCCGGGGCACCGGTCGGTGTGCGACCAGTTCCGGCCGCGAAAAAAGCCGGGTCAGGAAATCGACATCCCCTTCCGCGGGAGGTCTGAGGCGCAATCTGTCCGTGCGCCTCACTACCGGCTGCAAGACATCCTTGAATGTGTTCTCAAGCATCTTCCATCCAATTTTCAAAACTCGCCAATATGACCGACACCCAGTTACCCCAGCCGTCGCGCCTCCAGCGGAGCCTCCTGCCGGAATTCGTCGAAATAGCGGCCGCCGTGCAAGGCAAGTTCCCGATCGGCCAAAGCCAGGAATCGGGCACCGTCACCCGCTGCCGCCAGTCTGAACGCCGCGTCGAATTCGGTCGCCAATTGCGCATCGAGCCTCTTCATCAGGCGCGGCGCCCATTTGCCCCGACCGCTCCATGCGCCGCGTCCGAGCAGGATCAGGTCAGCAAGCTTCTGATAAAGCAGCGCGGCGATGGCGGCGATCTCTTCGGGCGGGCGGACGCCGCGCAGATCGTCGGCCAGATCGGTCACCTGATAGCGCAACGCATCATAGGCAGGACCTGCAAGAGGTTTCGGCCCTGCTGCCAGCATTCCTGCTGCCTTTGCCTGGACGGCGCGGGCGCGCTCGATGTCCGGTCCTACTATGCTGCCTGTCGCGACCATATTGGCCATGATCGGATAGCCGCTGTCTGCATCCGCATGCAGGTAATGCGCCAGGGTCTGTTCATCGTGAACGAAGGCCTCGACGGGAAAACCCTCCAGCGTGAAAGACTCCCGCCAGGCCCTTTCGAGCGACGGGAATACGACGACCAGATCGATATCCGAAAACTCGGTGCCCTCGCCGCGCATGATGGAGCCGGCGACATAAGCGAAAGCCGCTCCGTCATAGCGGCTGGCGACGCAGCGGCGGGCGACGGCGAGCGCCCGCTCGGCAAGGTTATGCGTTTGGATATCGTCCACGATCTCGTCCTCGAATGCGGGAGACGAGCGGCAACAAAAAACCCGCTCGTTTCCGGCGGGTTGGTGTCTTCTGCAATGAACGGATTCAGTTCACGCGTCTGCCACCCACCGCCAGGCGGTGGTCGTAGACGTCGTGGAAACTGCGAAAATCCGGCTCATGGCAGAAACGATATCGCCCTGCGACGGCAGCGTCAATGCGCCGAGAATGCTTCCCCGCCGCGCTGTTTTCCGTCTAAGATGAGCCAAAGACTCGATAAACAGGAAGAGCCCCTATGCCCCATCCCGTCACCGTCATTCCGCGTCCCGCACCGGTTCTGCTGCCGGTCGAAGACAGCGACGGGCGCTTTCCGGTGCGCCGCGTCTATTGCGTCGGGCGCAATTATGCCGACCACGCGATCGAGATGGGCCATGACCCCAGCCGCGAGCCGCCCTTCTTCTTCCAGAAAAACGCCGACAACCTGCTGCCGGCAGGCAACGCCTTTCCCTATCCGCCACTGTCATCCGACGTGCATTACGAGGTCGAATGCGTGCTGGCGCTGAAATCGGGCGGCGCGAACATTCAGGCCGCAGATGCGCTCGACTGCATCTACGGCTATGCCGTCGGCATCGATTTCACCCGCCGCGACCTGCAGGGTGAGGCCAAGAAGCTCGGCCGCCCCTGGGAGCTCGCCAAGGCCTTCGAACATTCCGCCCCCGTCTCGGCGATCGTGCCGGCAAGCCGCCTCGGCCATCCCGCCGAAGGGCGGATCTGGCTGGAGCAGAACGGCAGGCGCGCCCAGGACGGCAATCTCAACCAGATGATCTGGAAGGTGCCGGAGATTATCGCCGAACTCTCGAAGCTCTTCACCCTGGCGCCCGGCGATATCATCATGACCGGCACGCCCGCCGGCGTCGGCGCGGTTTCGAGGGGCGATCGCATCACCTGCGGCATCGACGGCATCGCCACGCTGTCGCTCGACGTCGTCTGAGGAGAGACCCATGCCCATTTACGCGCTTGGCGGATTGACGCCGAAACTGCCTGCCGCCGGCCTGCACTGGATCGCGCCGGATGCCCATGTGATCGGCGATGTCGAACTCGGCGAGAACGTCGGCATCTGGTTCGGCTCGGTGCTGCGCGGCGACAATGAGAGGATCACGATCGGCGAAGGCACCAATATCCAGGAAGGCGTCATGGCCCATACCGACATGGGCTTTCCGCTGACGACGGGAAAGGGCTGCACGATCGGCCACCACGCCATCCTCCACGGCTGCACGCTCGGCGACAACGTGCTGATCGGCATGGGCGCCACCATCCTGAACGGCGCCAGGATCGGCAACAACTGCCTGGTCGGCGCCAACGCGCTGGTGACGGAGGGCAAGGAATTCCCCGACAATTCCCTGATCGTCGGCGCGCCGGCCCGCGTCGTGCGGGTGCTGGATGAGAAGGCCATCGAGGGCATTCGCCGCTCGGCGGAGAACTACGTGCGAAATTGGCAGCGGTTTGCGCGGGATCTCAGGGTGATTGGCTGATTGGTGGAGGTTTCCCTTCAGGAGATGTAGCCGCTCTTTGCCTTTCACTTACGCTCAAGGCGTTCGTCGCTGGCGCTCCTCAGCCCCCTCATCCGACCCTTCGGGCCACCTTCTCCCCGCTGGGGAGAAGAGGGAGCAAGTTGCTTTCGCACGTTTCCACGGAGCCTTCAAAGGGCGAGACGCCGCTACGATTCCGCTTCTCCCCAGCGGGGAGAAGATGCCGGCAGGCAGATGAGGGGGTGAGCGACGACAGGAGCGAATGCACGGAGCGTTAGCGAAGGGCAAATGATCAGGCGCACCTCGCCCCTTACCAAATCCCCGGAATCCAGCGCCACCGCACCCGAGCCATATACTCCGCATAGCCCTCCAGCCCCTTGCGCAATTCCGCCTCCTCTCCCAGCGTCCGGCCAAAGAGCACGACCACCAGCAGGCCGGCGGGGATCAGCGCGTAGAGTGAGCCGAGCGACAACGCCATGCCGAAGCCGAGCAGGATGGCGGTGGCGTACCCGGGATGGCGGATGGTGGCGTAGGGGCCGGTGTCGATCACCTTGTGGTCGCGGTCGGTCTGGATGCGCACCGTCGGCTCGAAATGCCGGTTGACCGATTGCGCCCAGGTGAGGCCGAGATAGCCCGCGGTCAACAGGATATAGCCGATGAAGACGACCCAGCCGGGCTGCGGCGCCCAGTGGAAACGCCCGTCGTCGAAGGCAGCGATGGGAAGAATGGCGGCAAAGAGGATGATCGTCAGCGTGGCCACCACGGCGTCCCACGGCTTGGTGCCTTTCTGATACTTGCTGCGCGCCGCAAACAACTCCGGATTCGTCCGCCGGATCCAGACGATCGCGACCGCCGTCAGCCCCAGGAAGAAGACGAGAAAGCGCCAGCCGCGCGGCCAGTCGAGCGTGCCGGCCGGCCAGAACAGCGCGGCAAACATGATGATGAGGGTGATGGCAAGCGATACGAGCGATGGCGCCGCCGCCAACGAGCGACCGTGCCGGCTATCCTCTGGCGTCATGATTTTTCTCCGCTCCTGCTGCCCACAGTGACCGCCCAAGTCTAGCAACCCTGCACGGAATTTAGGAAGTGAAACGCGCAACGACCCGATAGCGGCGCGGTAGATGAAAACCGCCTCTCATCGTCGCGACAGCCTTGCCTCCCGCATTTGCAGTGCCGGAGACCACAGTTGCCGCCATGACGGATATCGTTAAAAAACCGCCCTACTCGGCCGCTTCCAGAAACTGGCTGTTCCGTGAGGAGGAAGCAAGAGCCTGCACCCTGGCTTCTGTCTTGGCGATCAGCTGATAGAACTCGTCCTGCGCTTCGACATCCAGTTGAATGACGGCATTGACCTCGTCGGGCGTATCGCAAACGCAGGCGACCGCCGAAATCGGACAGATGCCGCCGGGATAACGTTTGCCGGTTCCGGTATAGGCGCGACGGCCCCAACGCTCGGAATGAACAGTCTCTTCCCGATCGAGATGGAGGATCGTCCCCTTGCAGGCCGTCACGATGGCTGCCTTGCCGTAGGCGAACCAATGATAGTTCAGCTTCCGGAGAATATATTTGCCAGTGATGTCCTCGCCGGCGAGTTCGGCAGGGTCTTCTATCATTCTGATCATGACGGCTTCCCTTAACGTTTGAGGAATATCCGTCATCTCTTCTTGCGCGGCAAGTCGAAAAATGCATGTTTTATAGACACTTAGTCACAAAGTATTTCCGATTCTTACAAGGTGCAGGCACAAAGCACCTTCTCGGACACACAATTCTTCGTCGAATTTACCGCAGCCTGCACCCGTTTTTCGCCTCGGGCTCGCTGTGGTCCCGGCATCGGCCCAAAGCCGAGCCATCCCCGGAAAACGACTCTGCGCGATCAATTCTGGCTCGCAAGCTGGGCTTCGATCGCCGCCTTGTCGATAACAGACCAGACCTCGACGATCTTTCCCTCGCGAAATTCGTAGATCACGTTCTCGGTGAAGAAGACGCCTCTGCCATTGACGTCGAGGCCAAGGAATTTTCCCATCGGCCTGCAATCGAAGCCGAGCCGGCACGCAACGTAAGGCGGATCGGAAATCAACATCATAACATCGAAATAAAGGTCCGGAATCTCATCGAAATCCCGCTCCAGCATCTCGATGTAACCAGACAGCCCGACCCGCCGGCCATTGTGGATCACGCCGTCATCGACGAACCGCCCGAGACTGGACCAGTCCTGCCCGTTCAGGCAGGCAATGTAATCCCGATAGAGCTGAGAGAGGTCGGTTTTCGTCAAGCGATTGCTCCTGGCTCGGATTCCCAGGGAAAGATAGCGCTTGGATCTGCACTTGCCAGCGGCGAGCGGCCGCCTTGGGGCGTTCGGTTCAGGAGAACTCGCCTGCACGGGGACCGGCAAGCGTGACGCGCCAGCCCGTTCGCGATTGGAAATCTTGAGTGGCCAGAAACGTATAACCCGTCATACGCCAAAGCCGCACGGCATTGGTCAGATTGTCGAGCACATAATCGCCGCCGTCCGTGCGGGCAATCAGAACGACATGGTTCTGATCGTGCGGTCCGATCACGACGGAAAGCGCCAGCCTGTTTGACGGAAAACCGGCTTCGATCAGGTCCTTCATTTTCTGGAGAGCATAGTCCTCACAGTCGCCATGACCGGCAACCGGCAGAGACCAGACATCCCTATTCCCGGAAGATGGGCCATCTTCCGCAGGGATGATACGTCCATTTACGGCGCGATTGACCTTTTGAAGAAGCGCTATTCCTGCCTGATCGCTCAACTGTTGCGCCGCCATCCTGCCGCACAGCCACTTGTACTTGGCACAGGCCGCGGCGAATCCCACGGGCGCGCCGATGCTGCGCGTCACCGGCAGCGACGATCCCGCAACAGCTTGAAAATGCAGGAGAATGAATAAAAAGGCAGCGAGCGAAAACAGACGCTTCATAGCCGATTCCCTTTATTTGGTATGGGACGATAGCACAGGCAGAATAAAAATTTATTAAAATTTTATACTTGCGAATTTAACTGTAATATATGAATGAGACAGATTAACCATAGTCTATCCTTCGTGTTAATAGATCATTAGTATAAAATATCTCCTCATTAAGGGTTATTTAACCTTGGGAGATGATTGAAATGATCAGCAGAGCAGCGAAATTCAGCCTCGCAGTTGCTTCCCTTCTGGCAAGCAGCAGCTTGGCAACGGCAGCCTCGGCAGTCGTTAATTGCAAGGCCGCAGTTCGCGGCACCCTCGAATACAGGCTGTGCATGCCGACCAGATCAATTCAGGCCGACAGCAAGTTCAGCCCGAACGATAAGGATCGCAGCAGCGAAGACGTCGGTGGCGGCAAGAAGACCTCCAGCACCGGCTCGGTCGCCAGCAACGGGACCGGTGGCAGCAACGGTAATAGCCGCGACGCTGGAGACAACGGCGGAAAAGACGACCCCGGTAAGGGCGACAACGATGGCCACGGTAAGGGCGACAACGACGGTCACGGTAAGGGCGACAACGACGGCCACGGCAAGGGCGACAACGACGGTCACGGCAAGGGCGACAACGACGGCCACGGCAAGGGCGACAACGACGGTCACGGCAAGGGCGACAACGACGGCCACGGCAAGGGCGACAACGACGGTCACGGCAAGGGCGACAACGACGGCCACGGCAAGGGCGACAACGACGGCCACGGCAAGGGCGACAACGACGGCCACGGCAAGGGCGACAATGACGGCCACGGCAAGGGCGACAATGACGGCCACGGCAAGGGCGACAACGACGGCCAGGGCAAGGGCGACAACGGCGGCAAGGGCAAGGGCGACAACGGCGGCCAGGGCAAGGGCGACAATGGCGGCCAGGGCAAGAGCGACAACGGCGGCCACGGCAAGGGCGACAACGGCGGCCAGGGCAAGGGCGACAATGGCGGCCAGGGCAAGAGTGACAACGGCGGCCAGGGCAAGAGTGACAACGGCGGCAAGGGCAAGAGTGACAATGGCGGCCAGGGCAAGAGCGACAGCGGCGGCCAGGGCAAGAGTGACAATGGCGGCCAGGGCAAGAGCGACAGCGGCGGCCAGGGCAAGAGCGACAGCGGCGACCAGGGCAAGAGCGACAGCGGCGGCCAGGGCAAGAGCGACAGCGGCGACCAGGGCAAGAGCGACAGCGGCGACCAGGGCAAGAGCGACAATGGCGGCCAGGGCAAGAGCGACAACGACGGCCAGGGCAAGAGTGACAACGACGGCCAGGGCAAGAGCGACAACGGCAACCCAGGCAAGGGCGGCAACAAGGGCTGACCTAATGCCGGCCGGGATTGAACTCGACCAGCGACAGAATGCAAAGATGAGGCCGGTTTCCGGCCTCATCTTTTGTCAGGTTGAGTTTCCGTCGACTCCACCACTTTCAGGAAGATAGGTGGCTGGATTCCTGCGGCAAGCATCGCAATGAGGAAGGTGAAACGACCTCATTCCGGCCCGCGCGTCTTACGCCGCACAGGCCTCGCACAATCCGCGGATCTCGATCGTCGTCTTCTCGGGCTTGAACTTCTGCCCGCGCACCCAGGCCATCAGGCGGTGGTCGACCTCGTGGTCGTGGAACTCCATCACCTGGCCGCAGCTTTCGCAGATGGCGAAGGCGACGATGCCGTGGCTGTGGCAATCGTCGCCGGGATGGGCGCAGGCGACGAAGGAATTGATGCTTTCGAGCCGGTGCACGACACCGTATTCGAGCAGCTTCTCCAGCGCCCGGTAGACCTGCAGCGGCGCGCGAAAACCGTGATCGCGCAGCTTGTCGAGGATAGTATAGGCGCTGAGCGGGCCTTCGGCCTTTTCGAGCACGTCGAAGACCAGCGACTGGTTCTTGGTGAGTTGCGGTGTCGTCATGAGCCTTGTCCTTGCATGACCGTGCGGTGGCGCCGGGGTAGCAGGCTGAGAATGAAGAGGATCAGCGCCGCGACCACGATCGAGGGGCCAGACGGCGTATCGTAGGTGAGCGAGCCAAACAGCCCGCCGACGACGGCGGCCGCCCCGATCAGCGAGGCAAGCACCGCCATGATCTCCGGCGTGACCGAGAAGCGCCGTGCCGCCGCCGCCGGAATGATCAGCAGCGAGGTGATCAGCATGATGCCGACGATCTTCATGGCGATCGCGATGACGACGGCCATCAGCAGCATGAAGAAGAGTCGCGCCCGCTCCGGCTTCAGCCCCTCGGCCTCGGCAAGCTCGGCATTGACGGTTGCCGCAAGCAGCGGCCGCCAGAGCCAGGCGATCGCCGCGAGCACGAAGAGCCCGCCGCCCCAGATCAGCGCGATATCGGTGGTAGAAACGGCAAGGATATCGCCGAACAGGAAGGCGATGAGATCGATCCTGACCCAGCTCATGAAAGCGACCATGACGAGGCCGATTGCAAGTGTGGCATGCGAGAGGATGCCGAGCAGCGCATCGGCCGACAGCGCCTGGCGCTTCTGCAGGAAGAGCAGCAGCACCGACACCAAGGCGGCGACGGCAAAGACGGCCAGCGTCAGGTTGACTTCGAAGAGCAGCGACAAGGCAACGCCGAGCAGCGCCGAATGGGCGATCGTATCGCCGAAATAGGCCATGCGCCGCCAGATGATGAAGCAGCCGAGCGGCCCGGTCGTCAGCGCCAGCCCGACCCCAGCAAGGATCGCCCGCACGAAGAAATCGTCAAGCATGGCGGCCCTCCCCGCTGCGGGAATGGGCGTGTTCATGGGCATGATCGTGCGCATGCTGACCGTCATGCGCATGGGCATCATCTGCGTGTGAATGATCATGGTCGTGGTCATGCGGGGCATGCGCGTGCTCATGCGGGGCATGAGCGTGATGCCCGTCATCGGGGCGGCAGTGATCCGTCACAGAACCGTCGGCATGGCGCACGCGCCCGTCCGGCAAATGCGTATGATCGTGGTGGTGGCTGTAGACGGCAAGCGTCTGGGCAGCCCGGCTGCCGAACAGGCGCACATATTCCGGGCTGCGGCTGACAGCTTCGGGCGTGCCGCGGCAGCAGACATGGCCGTTCAGGCAGATCACCGTATCGGTCTCGGCCATGACGACGTGGAGATCGTGCGAGATCAGCAGGATGCCGCAGCCGCTCAAGTTGCGGATCGATTTGATGAGGTCGTAGAGCGCGATCTCGCCGGCGAAATCCACCCCCTGCACCGGCTCGTCGAGCACCAGCAGGTCGGGTTTGCGGGCGATAGCACGGGCCATCAGCGCCCGCTGGAATTCGCCGCCGGAAAGATGCTGCACCTCGGCACCGAGCATATGGGCGATGCCGGCCGCTTCGAGGGCCGCGTGCATGTCTCGCTCCGGCAGCGGGCCGGTCAGCGTCATCAGCCGGCGCACCGTCAGCGGCAGCGTCCAGTCGATCGAAAGCTTCTGCGGGACATAGCCGACTTTGAGACCGGGCTTGCGCTCCACCCTGCCCTCGTCGGGCTTCAACACGCCGATCGCCGCCTTCGCGCTCGTCGATTTGCCGGAGCCGTTCGGCCCGATCAGCGTGACGATCTCGCCGCGCGAGACGGAGAAATCGACGCCGCGCACCAGCCAGCGGCCGTTCCTGAGAACGCCGACATCCTCGAGCGAAACCAGCGGTTCGCCCCTGACACCAGCGGGAGCATTTGCGGGAGAGAGCATCAAATTTTCCGAAAGTGCTGTTGCGTCCTGCTATCGCACACGTTATAGCATAACGCAATTGATGTAATAACATAACATTTGCAATTCAAGCGGAGCCTATGATGAAACGCGCCCTGGGGCCTGCCCTGAAAACCCTGGCCCTTCGAATTCCGGCCGTTCTCGCCATGCCGGCCCTTACCATCCCCGCCCTTGCGATCCCCGCCCTCCTCTCTGCCGGCACGATGCGGGCCGCAGACGCGCCCGTCGTCGTCACCTCGATCAAGCCGATCCATTCGCTGGTCTCGGCGATCATGCAGGGCGTTGGCGAACCGGAGCTGATCGTCGACGGCGCCGCCTCCCCGCACACCTACAATATGAAGCCTTCGAACGCGCGGGCTCTGCAGGAAGCCAAGGTCGTCTTCTGGGTCGGCCCCGGCCTCGAGGCCTTTCTCCAAAAGCCGCTTGAAGCGCTGGGCACAAATGCCAGCATCGCCGAGCTCGACAACGCGCCGGGCCTCGTCAAGCTGCCCTTCCGCGAAGGCGGCGCATTCGAGCCGCATGATGACGGAGACGAGCACGAGGAGGCTGACGCCACGCATGGCGCCGAGGCTGATCACGACCACGAGCACGGCACCTTCGACACGCATCTCTGGCTCGACCCGATGAATGCCAAAGCCATGGCCGCCATGATCACCACGACGCTAGTTGCCGCCGACCCCGCCAATGCACTGACCTATCAGGGCAACGCCAAAGCTCTGGATGACAAGCTGGATGCGCTGGACAAGGAGATCGCCGCCGCCGTCGCCCCGGTCAAGGACAAGCCCTTCATCGTCTTCCACGACGCCTACCAGTATTTCGAGCACCGCTACGCCATCCGCGTCGCCGGCTCGATCACCGTCAGCCCGGAAACCATTCCCGGCGCCGAGCGCGTCTCGCAAATCCACCGCAAAGTCGGCGAACTCGGCGCAACTTGCGTCTTTGCCGAGCCGCAATTCGAGCCTCGCCTGATCGATGTCGTGATCGAAGGCACCCGCGCGAAGTCCGGCGTGCTGGATCCGGAAGCGGCGACCCTGAAGGCCGGCCCCGATCTCTACTTCACCCTCATGCGCGGCATTGCCGACAGCATGAAGGATTGCCTCTCCAGCGCGTGACCCCTCATGCCGGCTCTGTGCGTCCGACCGGACGCGCAGAGCTTGGGAGAGCCGAGGCGGAAGAAGGCGGCGACACCCCCGTTCCGCCTTTTTTCGTTTCCATTTATGTAATGATATAACATAAAATGAGGTAATCGATGAATATCAGGCAGAAAGACAACAGACTTCCGGTCACAGTGCTCTCAGGCTTTCTCGGCGCGGGCAAGACGACCCTGCTCAACCATGTGCTCGCCAATCGCGAGGGCCTGCGCGTCGCCGTCATCGTCAACGACATGAGCGAGGTGAATATCGACGCCAGCCTGGTGCGCGACGGCGGCGCCAATCTCTCCCGCACCGAGGAGCAGCTGGTCGAGATGACCAATGGCTGCATCTGCTGCACGCTGCGCGACGACCTCCTGAAAGAAGTCCGCCAGCTCGCCGATCAGGGCCGCTTTGATTACCTGCTGATCGAATCCACCGGCATCGCCGAGCCCCTGCCCGTCGCCACCACCTTCGAATTCCGCGACGAGAACGGTGAGAGCCTCTCGGATGTGGCAAGGCTGGATACGATGGTGACCGTCGTCGATGCCGCCAACCTGCTCGCCGATTATACCTCGGCCGATTTTCTCGCTGACCGCGGTGAAACGGCGGGCGACGGCGACAACAGGACCATCGTCGACCTGCTGGTCGAGCAGATCGAATTTTCCGATGTCGTGGTGCTGAACAAGATCGGCACGGCAAGCGATGAACAGCGCGACGCAGCGCGGAAAATCATCATCGGCCTCAACCCGGACGCCAAATTGATCGAGGCAGATTTCGGCAAGGTGGCACTGAAGGAGGTGCTCGGCACCGAACGTTTCGATATCGACAGGGCCGAGACCCATCCGCTCTGGTACAAGGAACTGCACGGCTTCCGCGACCATGTGCCGGAAACCGAGGAATACGGCATCCGCTCCTTCGTCTACCGCGAAAAGCGGCCCTTCCATCCGGCCAAGCTGCAGGCCTTTCTCGACAAGACATGGCCGGGCGTTGTGCGCGCCAAAGGCTTTTTCTGGCTGGCGACCCGCCCGCACCATGTCGGCGAGATCAGCCAGGCGGGCGCCATCGTCCGCACCGGCAAGATGGGCCTGTGGTGGGCAGCCGTGCCGCGTGAACAATGGCCCGATGAATCCGGCTTCCTCAGCGCCCTCAACCCCTATCTCAACCCCATCTGGGGCGACCGCCGCCAGCAAATCGTCTTCATCGGCGCCGACCCGATGGACGAGGCGTGGATCAGGAAGGAACTCGACGCCTGCCTGGTGGAAAGCGATGCGTTCACGCCCGAACGCTGGCGCAATTTTCCCGATCCCTTTGCCAGCTGGAACCGGCAGGCGGCATGAAGGCGACGGCGATCAGGTCTTACCGCTGCGTCTGCAGCGAATGTGATCCGCTGCCGCCGATCGAGGGGTTGCATCCGCGGACGTTTGAGCCCGCGGACGAAACGCCGCGCAAGGCCAAAGGATTACTCGGCGTCATTGCTGAACGGGTCATGCCGTCACGGCGGCAGGACTAGGCCGTGGACTCGTTATGGCGGAGAATGAGGCGAATACAAGCAAGCTTTGTCATGGCGAGGAGCGTTACGCCCAGCTTGTCGTACCGGGTCGCAATTCTTCGGTAGCACTTCAGCTTACTGAAGAAGCGCTCGATGAGATTTCGCTTCCTGTAAAGCCACGGACTGAAGACGATCGGTCTCTTTCGGTTGGATTTCGGTGGGATGTTCGCCCAAGAACGCCTGGTTCTCAACTTTGCGCGTAGCCAATCGGCATCGTAAGCCTTGTCAGCAAGCAGCATTCCGCCAGGGGAAGGTCATTGAGCAGTTCACTGGCTGCAGTTAGGTCGTGGGCGTTACCGGGTGTGATGGCAACTTTGATTGGCAGCCCGTTGCCATCAGTTACGGCATGGATTTTTGTCGTAAGACCGCCCCGACTTCGTCCGAAGCAGCGATCCTGATGATCAGCCTTCAGTGTTGCCGCCAATTGATGTACGCGAACGGAAGTGCCATCGATCATTGTCACATTATCGTCCGACGGGCTCGTGAGAGCATCCATCAACCTGTCCTAGATTCCAGCTCTCATCCAGCGTCGAAACCGGTTGTAGCAGGTCGTATAGGGGCCATATCGTTCCGGCATGTCGCGCCATGGCGCACCGGATCGCAAAACCCAGAAAATGCCGTTCAAGACTTTTTGGTCGTCAACACGAGGCACACCACGCGGTTTGTTGGGCAACAGTGGCTCGATCACGCGCCATTCGAAGTCGGTCAGGTCATATCTGTTCATACGGAGCCTGGATTATAATTCACAGCGACAGGAAAGCCTTCTTCCTTACGGACGTTGAACCAGCTTATGCTGCGGATGCAGCAGCAGGAAACAAAGATGAGCCTGAATATCGTAGTTGAAACCATCGAAGGTTTTGAACATCCAGCATGGGACGCCGTACGCCATGGACCAGATCGTGTGATCGCCGCGATCTTAACGTCTTTGCCAAGCATCGAAATATGCGACTATGAGGGCGACCAGCTTCTCAGGCCAGCCAACTTCACGCTGTGGAGGAACGCAGCACCGGATGATTCTGAAGCAAGGTCGAGATACTTGGAGCTGATGAAAATCCTCGAAACGGAGCCGAACTATTGGCTCCATCTGAGCTATTGAGGAGACTGGCTCATTCTGGCAACGATCGCCGCCAATACGATTTATGAGTTCACAGCCTAAGCGATCACAACCGACACGGCGAGTTTGGCGCAAACGCCGCTCCACCCACCCTCATTCCTGTGCTCGTCACAGGAATCCAGTGCGCCCAAGTCCTTGGGCGCGGGAAACGCTGCCTGTATGGGAGTCATTCACGGCGCCGACGCGCCGTGGCTGGATTCCTGTGACAAGCACAGGAATGAGGGAGGACAGAGAGCGACATGCTTATCGAGACGGTGTCGCTTGCCCGCCTCAAAACCGGAAAAGGCGGCCGAAGCCGCCCTCATTCCTCCATCGATCAACGCCCGGAAATGATGCTGGAGATGACGCCGTTGGTGATGCCGATCAGCAGGAAATCGTGGTCGGCGCGGACCCAGCGATAGCCGTGCGGCGGAGGTGCCAGACGGTAGCGGCGGTAGTCGTGGACGTCGGAAAACCCACGGCGTTCGCCGGCAGTGACGCGGTATCCCTTCTTCCAATGCGGCCGGACGACCGTTCTTTCGACGATCACCTTCTTCTCGACGACAACAGGCGGGTGGCGAAAATCACCCGCGCTCGCCTGGGAGGCGACGATCGGCGAAAGGAGGAAGGAAGCGGAAAGAAGGGCTGCGAAGATCTTTTACATGTGCGGTTCCTCGTGTTGGGCACGGGAGAAAACTAGGGTCGGGAAGATGAACCGAAACTGAAATAAAAATTAAACTTCCGTAAGGAAATCCATAATCTGCGGTCACTTTCTAATATTTTAGATAAGCCTTATACGCCCACATATCGCCATCGTGCGCACACCGTTGACCTCAGGCCGATTATCCATACAGTCGCCCATCAATATCGACCTTTGAAGATGTGAGCCGGGATGACGACGAGATATGGACGACCAGCAGCACGCGGGCTCCGATACCGGAGGTGGCGATGAACGCCCGTGACGACGCCCTGCCCGTTGCCGGCCCTGCCGAGGGCTCGCCGCTCGAAGTTCTCCGTGTTTTCCTGAAGCTCGGCCTCACCTCCTTCGGCGGGCCGATCGCCCATCTCGGCTATTTCAGGGACGAACTGGTGGTGCGGCGCAAATGGATCGACGAGGCCGATTATGCCGATCTCGTCGCGCTCTGCCAGTTCCTGCCGGGCCCGGCTTCCAGCCAGGTCGGCTTCTCGCTCGGCATCCTCCGGGGCAACGGCCTTGCGGGCGGGCTTGCCGCCTGGTGCGCCTTCACGCTGCCGTCGGCACTCATCCTCCTTGTTTTCGCGCTCGGCGCCTCCGCCTTCACCGGCCCCGTTGCGGAAGGTCTGCTCCACGGCCTGAAACTCGTTGCCGTCGCCGTCGTCGCGCAAGCGATCTGGGGCATGGCGAAGAGCCTCACGCCGGATCGGCAACGCGCCGGCATTGCCCTTTCGGCAGTCGCCATTGCGGTCTTCACAGGCGGATCCTTCGGCCAGGTCGGCGCGATCGCGCTCGGATCGGCCGCCGGCCTGTTCTTCTGCCGTTCCGAAGCGCCTGTTGTTGCCGGCCATCTCGGCTTTCCCGTCTCGCGCAGGAGCGGCGCGATCGCGCTCGCCCTCTTTGCTGCCTTCTTCCTCGTCCCGCCATTCCTTGCCAGTGCGACCGGCCACCAGGCAATCGCGCTCTTCGATGCCTTCTACCGCTCGGGTGCGCTGGTGTTCGGCGGTGGCCACGTCGTGCTGCCGCTGCTCCAGGCGGAGGTCGTGGCGCCCGGCTGGGTGACGAATGAATCCTTCCTCGCCGGCTATGGCCTGACGCAGGCAGTGCCCGGGCCGCTCTTTACCTTCGCGGCCTATCTCGGCGCTGTCATGGAGCCGGCGCCGAACGGATGGGCTGGCGCCGCCATCGCGCTTGTCGCCGTCTTCCTGCCGGGCCTGCTTCTCGTCTACGGCATGCTGCCCTTCTGGGATGGGCTGCGCTCGCGCCCGGCCATGCAGGCCGCCATGCGCGGCGCCAACGCTGCCGTCGTCGGCATTCTCGGAGCAGCGCTCTATAACCCGGTCTGGACGAGCGCAGTGCTTTCGCCGCCGGATTTCGCGCTGGCGCTCGCCGGCTTCATGCTGCTCACCGTCTGGAAAGCGCCGCCCTGGACCATCGTCCTCCTGCTCGCGGCAAGCTGTGCCCTGCGCGGCGCGATGGGCGCCTGGCTCTGAAAATCGGATTCGATTTTCGCAAGGATCGGGCGCAGATTCAAAACCATCGAGCACCCCACGCGGGATCGCCCGATGGAAAGCACAACGGAGGAAACCATGCCCGGCATCAGCATGCGCTATATCGTCGACGACGTCGACGCCGCGGTGGAATTCTACACCAGACATCTCGGCTTTTCGGTCGCGCTTCGCCCTGCTCCCAGCTTTGCCATCCTGACCAGGGATGGCTTTCGTCTGCTCGTCAGCGGCATGACGGGACCGGGCGGAGCGTCCCAGCCAATGCCCGACGGGCGAAAGCCGGAACCCGGCGGATGGAACCGCATCCATATCGAAGTCGAGGATCTGGAAGCGGAGGTCGCCACGCTGCGCAAGGCCGGCGCGCGTTTTCGCAACGAGATCGTGCAGGGCGTCGGCGGCAAGCAGATCCTGCTCGAGGACCCGGCCGGAAACCCGATCGAACTTTTCGAAGCGCCAAAGAAGTGAAGGCATCGGCCGTCCGGCCCGGGACGCTTGATCGCGGCGAAGACGGGACGGCATCGCCATCGCCCACGGCTAGAATGGCGGCCGCGCCTTGCCAGCCGTGCGCGAGCGTGTAGTTTCGGACTCGCACCAATTCAGAGGCAAGGAAAAACATGTCCGAATCCGCGGGCGGGCTCTACGACTATGTCGGGATACTCGCCGTGCTTTTTCTCGTCGCCGCCAATGGCTTCTTCGTCGCTGCCGAATTCGCGCTGGTGTCGGTCAGGCGCAGCCGCGTTACAGAACTGGCCGCGGCGGGGCGCATGAATGCCTCCGCCCTTCAGCGCGCCGTCGACAATCTCGACGCCAACCTTGCGGCCACCCAGCTCGGCATCACCATATCTTCTCTCGCCCTCGGCTGGGTCGGTGAACCCGCGCTCGCCCACCTGATCGAGCCTCTGCTCGCGTGGCTGCCCGGGGAATGGGCGAGGACCGGCGCCCACACCGTCGCGATCGTCATCGCCTTCGTTATCATCACCGCGCTGCACATCGTGCTTGGCGAGCTTGCGCCGAAGAGCCTGGCGCTGCAGCGCAGCGAAGCCACCTCGCTTGCCGTCGTGCGCCCGCTCGGGCTGTTCCTCGTGCTGTTCAAGCCGGCGATCTTCACGCTCAACGGTATGGGCAATTTCGTGCTGCGCGCCGTCGGCCTTCGCGCCGGAACCGGGGAATCGTCGTTTCACTCGCCGCAGGAGTTAAAGCTCCTCGTCGCCGAGAGCCACGAGGCAGGCCTCCTGAACCAGGTGCAGCAGCAGCTCGTCGAGCGGGTATTCAACATCGGCGAAAGGCCGATCTCCGACATCATGACCCCGCGTCTCGACATCGAATGGTTCGATGCCGACGACAGCGAGGCCGAGATCCTGAAGACGATCCGCGAATGCACCCACGAGCAGCTGCTGGTCGCCCGCGGCTCGATAGACGAGCCGATCGGCATGGTGCTGAAGAAGGATCTTCTCGACCAGGTGCTCGACGGCGGCAAGGTCCGGCCGATGGCGGTGATCAAGCAGCCGCTGGTGCTGCACGAGGGCACCTCGGTCGTGCGCGTGATCGACAGTTTCAAGGCCTCGCCCGTGCGCCTTGCCATCATCATCGACGAATATGGCAGCCTGGAAGGCATCGTCACCCAGACCGACCTGCTCGAAGCCATTGCCGGCGACCTGCCGGGGGCCGACGAGGAGCCCGACATCATCATCCGCGAGGACGGCTCGCTGCTGATCGATGCGATGATGCCGGCCTTCGACGCTTTCGAACGGCTGGGCCTCCGGGAACGTCCGGATGCCGATTTCCATACGCTGGCGGGCTTTGCCCTGCATCAGCTCCAGCACATCCCCGAAACCGGGGAAACCTTCCTCTTCGAAGATTGGCGCTTCGAGGTGATCGACATGGACGGCATGCGCATCGACAAGATCCTCGCGATGCGCATCCCCGCGGATGGGGCTGAAAGCTAGCTGAAGGCTAGCCGACAGCCAGCGTCCAAAGCACGCCCGCCGCCGCACAGGCAAGCAGCGTCGCGATGACCGAGGCCTTGAAGCGGAAGATCGCGATGGCCGCGGCGGCCGACAGCGCCATTGCCGCCGGCACGGCCGATTGCAGCACGGGAATATCGAGCTGCAGCCCGCCGAGCCGGACGGATGCGACTTCGGCAAACAGCGTGTGCACGCCGAACCAGACCGCGAGGTTGAGAATGACACCGACCACCGCCGCCGTGATCGCCGACATTGCGCCGGCGAGTGCGGCGTTGCCGCGCAGCTTTTCGATGAAGGGTGCGCCGAGGAAGATCCAGAGGAAGCAGGGCACGAACGTCACCCAGGTCGTCAGGATCGCCGCAAGCGTGGCGGCAAGCATCGGATCGAGCGATCCGGGATTGCGGTAGGCGCCCATGAAGCCGACGAACTGCACGACCATGATCAGCGGCCCCGGCGTCGTCTCGGCCATGCCGAGACCATCGAGCATCTCGCCGGGCTTCAGCCAGCCGAAATGCTGCACGGCCTGCTGCGCGACATAGGCGAGCACGGCATAGGCGCCGCCGAAGGTGACGACCGCCATCTTGCTGAAGAACAGCCCGATCTCGGTAAAGACATTGCCCGCACCGAAGGCGATGTAGAGTGTGGCGACGGGCACGAGCCAGAGGGCAAGCAGCACTGCCGACATTCGCAGCGACCAGCCGAGATTCGGGCGCGCATGCGCCGGTATGTCTTCGCCAAGCGCCGACTCCGCATCCGACAGCACCGGGCCGCTTCCCGCCTTGTGCCCGCCGCCCGTCTGGAAGGCGGCAAGCCCCAACCTGCCGCCGAAGAAACCGCCAAGACCGGCGGCAAGCACGATCAGCGGGAACGGCATGTGCAGAAAGAAGATGGCGACGAAGGCAGCGGCAGCGATGGCGACCATCACGCGGTTCTTCAGCGCCCGGCCGCCGATGCGGAAGACGGCCTGCACGACGACGGCAAGCACGGCCGCCTTCAACCCGAAGAACAGGCCGGCGACGAGGCCGACGCTGCCGTATGCCGCATAGATATAGCTGAGGCCGAGGATCGACAGGAACCCCGGCAGCACGAACAATATGCCGGCGACGAGACCGCCCGCTGTGCGGTGCATCAGCCAGCCGATATAGATGGCGAGCTGCTGCGCCTCAGGCCCTGGAAGCAGCATGCAATAATTCAGCGCATGCAGGAAACGGTGCTCGCCGATCCATCGCTTCTCGTCGACGATGATCCGGTGCATGACGGCGATCTGGCCGGCAGGGCCGCCGAAGCTGAGCGCCGAAACGCGCAGCCACACCCGGAAGGCCTCCCCGAACGAGACGCCGTGACGATGCCCCTCGCCCGCGTCTTTCTCCCCCGCCTGCCCGGCGGGCGCATGGCCTGTCATCTCGGCCATCTCATGGCCTCTTCTTCGGCGCGGGCCAGTTGTGGGTTTCCTCGGTCGCGTCGCGGCACCAGCGGTAAAAGGCGTCGTAGAGCAGCATCCCGGCCTCGAGCTGCTCCAGATCGTCGGAATACATGCGGGACAGGCCGAGCGAGGCGGCAAGCAGACCTGATGCCTCGGGCGCAAGATCGGGCCTTGCCGTATCGGCTGCCCGGACGATCCGCGCGAGGTGCAGAAGCGGCTCCGACGTCAGCCCGAACTCCTCGACCATCACGTCGAAGGTGCAGAGTTCGCCGCGATGGCTCCAGAACACATCTTCGATATCGAAGGGCACAGCCCCGAAACGCTCGCCGACGGCCAGAACCTCAGACGTCGGCACGAACAGGAAGACGGCGTCCGGATCGACGAAGCGCCGGATCAGCCAGGGACAGGCGATGCGGTCGATCTTCGGCCGCGCCCGCGTCACCCAGACGGTGCGCCCTTCGGCATCGCGGCGCGGCAGCTTCGCCTCGGGCACGACAGGGCCCGCCGCAACCCAGGCTTCGAAGCCGCCTTCGAGGCTTTCCGCCTCGATGCCGGCATGTCTGAGATAGGCGGCCACGCCGTGGCTGAGCTTGGCGCCCCTCTGGCAGACCACGACGACGGCATCGGCATCGACGCTGCCCGCCCAGGACGCGACGTCGGCATGGCTGCGCCGGATCGAGCCCGGCACCAGGCGCGGATCGAGCGCGAAATCCTCCTCGGTGCGGACGTCGATGATGCAGGGCGCACCCGGCGTTCCGATGAGGCGGTTGAGCTTGTCGGGAGAAATTTCAAGAAATGACGGCATGACGCGTCCTCCGTTGATCGGTGTACTGGACGCGATTCTTCAGCATGACGCCTCGTGGGGTGATCGCGACCCCATGGCAAAATCATGCGCAAACTGCCCCCGCCATGTCAAGCGCATTAGATCGCGGCGGCTTGGCGTCCGCGCGGCGGCTTGCCGTCGGCATGGCGGCTTGTCATCCGCATGAGATGATCGGCAGGCGTCATCCGAGATGTTCAGTGAACAATCTTGAAGAACGAAGCGAAGATGCCGGGGCGAGACATCGCCACGATTCCCCTTCTCCCCGGCGGGGAGAAGATGCCGGCAGGCAGATGAGGGGGTGAGCGACGATAGGAGCGAATGCACGAAGTGCAAGCGGAGGGCGATCAACGGCATGCCGTGCCGCCCCCTCATCCGCCCTACGGGCACCTTCTCCCCGAGGGGAGAAGAGGAATCGAGACGCTGCGGCAGATCCTCTACGCTCGGTGAGACGAAAGCTTATGGAACCTTTCGCAACCAAAAGCCCTGAAAACACAGGCCATCCGGCCCATAGCGGAACAAAAAGCCCGCTTCGCCATTTCTCTCTCACCGAAAGAGGAGAAAGTACCATGACGTACGACCCCAATAGCCCTAACGATCCGAACCGCCCGCTGAACCCGAATCTGGATCTGCGCACGACGCCGAGCATGCGCACCAGCAATAACTGGGTGGTCTGGGTCGCTGCATTGGCCGTGATCGCTGTCGCTGCATTCGCCTATTCGCAGTGGAGCAGCACACCGCCCGGCACATCCCCGGATACGACGGCCTCCACGACCCAATCCGAGCCGGTACCGGTCAAGCCGATCGCTCCGACCGACAACAGCGCGACATCAGCACCGGCACCGGCAACTCCGGCTCCGGCTCCGGCCACGCCGGCTGCCCCTGCCCAGCATTAATCCTGCTCGGCACATGGAACGGATACGTCCCTGGCGTGTCGGACACGCCACTCCGGGGACGGTTCAATATACTGGCGCATCGGGGAATGCCGATCTCCATTCCCGCCGTCATGCGCCACCCTGGGCATCTTTTTTACCGCGTGGCCCTTGAACCTCTTCAGGCGAATATTAAATATCACTCATACAATTTGTCTCCGACGGCTGACCACGGATGTACTGGCAGCCGCCGTTGAGGCAGATCGAGGAAGGTCGGTGCGAAATTCGCCCGGCCTTTTTTCTTGCCCTTATCACTCCCGACTGAGCAGCCCCGGCGGCAGGATTGGCGAAATCGATATCGGCCGCCCGCCCTCACCTGGATTTCGGCTTTCGCCCCCATCGGCAACGATGCCCGCCGCAATTGGCGGGAATGGATGCAACTGAGATGGCGCACGCCTTTCAGGGCAAATCGAACGGCAATCAGCCGTTCGCCGCATTACCAGCCATTGCTCTTTTTCTTGCTGTCGAAGCCCTTATACGGGTCGTAATTATAGGTGCGAGAACCGCCTCCGTAGATGGTTTCGCGATAATTCCCGCTGAGATTCTGCTGGGTCTGCGAATAGGGATCGCCGTTGCGATAGGTGTTGTAGCTGCCGCCGGAATTCCGCTCCATCGTGTAGGTATCGCGGCCCTGCGTCCAGCACGGACCGGAGATAAGCTCGCAGCCGGCAAAGGCCTCGCCTGATATCAGCATCGCCGCTGCGAAAACAAACTTGCGCATGATACGTCTCCCCAAATGAAGGTTGAAGGATTCAACCCTTACCATAAACCACTGATTTCATTCATTCCCTGCCCGCTCTTCAGTCAGCCTCGCCACCGCGCGACCGGACAAGCCGATCCCGTTCGCGCCTTCTCAGGCGCGTCAGGCTTGGCCATGCTTGGGCGGAATTACTTGGGAATTCTGTTATAGAAGGTTACTTGGGAATTCTGTTATAGAAGGACTGAGGGTCGTAGACGCACTCGTAGTCGAGGACGCAGAGCTTGCCGCTGGCATCCCTCACCCTCGCAGTGTCGTACTTGTCCCCCAGATTGCACCTGGCCGGCGGATAGCGGAAGCTGCGGCCGCCGAAGCCCATGCGCACGAACACCGCCTTGTCCTGACGGATGATCCGCGCAAGCTCCTCGCAGCTGTGATCCCTGGCATTGACCTCCACCGCCTGGGCCGCAAGGACCGCGGATGGAAGCAGCAACGCAAAAGCCAGAACGACGCTTTTCATACTCACTCCTGATGTGAGCGAATAAAGTTAGAGTGTGAGCTTCATCCGACCAGTCCGGAATGCCCCGATAAGACTGGCCGTCGCCACCCTTTCCTTTATCACCCCAGTGCTTTTACCAAGCTGTTCGAAGATATGTTCTTATTTTGTTCCAAATGCCGCAAGAGTCAATACGCCAGACGAGAAATTTTCAACCGCAGGATTCAATTGAACATCGCCTCAACGCAAAGCGTCCGGGGCGCTTCGGAGGGGAGCGGAGCCTCAATCCTGCATGGAAATGATCGCGCAACCTCCGATCCGTTAAGACGTTTCATCTATCCTGCCGATCATGAAACCCACGTTTGGACAGAGGCGCCCCGCATTACCTGAACGAAAGCGGATCGAGGCCGCTCTGGTTCCGAAGAGGGATGCGCCTTACGACTGGCGCAGGATCGGGCGATACGTCAGAAACGGTGCCCTCGCCCTTCTGATTGCCGCAAAGCTTGCCATTGCGGCCACACACTTTGCCGCGCTCAACACCTCCTACTCTTTTTCGGAGTACGGACCGCCTATGGCAGCGATGGCGGCACTGGTGATTTTCATCCTCGGAGGTCTCTGGCTCATTGGCGTGAAGCCGACTGACCGCGATTGACGCATTGCGCTCACTGCCTTTGCCGCTGAACCATCAGGGAAAATTATAGGAGGACGCCGGGTCGTAGACGCAGGCATAATCGAGAACGCACTGCTTTCCCCCGCCGTCGCGAAAACTGGCAGTGCTGCGCATGTCACCCAGGCTGCATTGAGCCGGCGGATAGCGAAAACTGCGCCCGCCGAAACCCACGCGGACAAAGACCTTCTTGTTCTGACGGACAATCTGCGCAATCTCACCGCAGCTGTGATCGGCCGCTTTGACCTGCACCACTCCGGCGGCAAAAGCCGGCAGCGGCAGAGACAAGGCGACAGCGAAGATGACGCTTCTCATGGCCCCCTCCAGTTTATGAGAGGAAGATAGGGCGAGCGCACCGATGCGGCCAGTGCGGACCGTATCGCCCGTTTCCGGAACGATTTCCAGCAGGCCGGAAAATCCGGCCCGACGTCAAATCATCAATCTTTTCAAGAGATTTGGTGGGTGATGTAGGGCTCGAACCTACGACCCGCTGATTAAGAGTCAGCTGCTCTACCAACTGAGCTAATCACCCGTCCGCGCTTGGTTGTGCGGTGTGACGGGGCGTATAAACAGGATCGGCAGGCTTGTCCAGCGCATCGGCGAAAATTCTTTGGTTAATCTCAAAGATTTTTCCGCATGGCTGAAATGCAGCGCATAACCCCGAAAATCGGAATCGATTTTCGGAAAGGATTATGCGCCGATTCAAAGTGATAGAGCGTCCTTGGCGCGTCCGTCCGGACGCGCGGCGCTCTATGAAATCAAAGGTCGAGAGTACCGCTTGCCAGCCGCACTGCCTGACCGCCGATCCGGGCGTTGGAGATCACCCCGCCGTCGACGTCGATATGCAGGTGGATGAAGGAGGGCCGGCCCATCTCCACGCCCTGCTCGATCAGGATCGGGTGATGCCCGTCCGTCAGCCGGTCGAAATAGTGGATCGCGCCGGAAAGGGCGGCTGCCGCCGACCCGGTCGCCGGGTCCTCGACGATGCCCATGCCGCTTGCGAACATGCGCGCATGAAACTTCGCCACATGGTTGACGCCGCCGCGGCAATAGACATAGGCCGAGGCGAGCGCGCCGTCGACGAAGGGCACGATCTTTTCCCAGAGCTGCGGATCGAACTCCAGCCGTTGCGCCGCGCCGACATCGTGGACCGGAATGAGCAGGAAGGGAACGCCGGCGCTCCAGATCGCGGGAACATGATTTTCGAAGCCGATCTCGCTCGTCTTCAGCGACAGCGCATCAGCGATGCCGAGCTTGTCGAGCGGCATGACGGCCTGCTGCGATTTGCGCGGCAGGTCGAATTCGGCAAAGCTCGCCTCGCCCTCTCTGAGCCGCACCGCGCAGCGCACCGGCCCGACATTTTCTTCGAGCACCGTGACGAGATCGCGGGTCGTGGCGCCGTGCGTCCATTCGGCAAGCGCCACCGCCGTGCCGACCGTCGGATGGCCGGCAAAGGGCAGTTCGCGTCCCGGTGTGAATATCCTGAGTTTCGCCGCATAGGCGGGGTTGGTCGCGGGCTGCACGAACACCGTCTCGGAGAGATTGATCTCCCGGGTGATCGCCTGCATCGCCTCGTCGCTGAGATCGTCGCCGTCGAAGATCACCGCCAGCGGGTTGCCAGCAAGCTTTCGATCGGTGAACACGTCATAGACGCTGTAGCTTCGCGCCACATCGGCCTCCTTGAATCGGTCATCGCGCCGCCAACCTGCCCGACCAGACGGTCGAGTGCAAGGCGGTAAGTCCAGTAAGAACAACGCATCCCTGGCAGGAGACGCCGGCACTCCTGGATTTATGCGTGATTGTTAATGAAAACTATATTCGATTTTGGGGAGCGGCGGTGGAGCGTGTGCGAACGCATGGCTGTCAAAGGAGGGCGTGCCGTGTGGCACCCCCCTCTGGCCTGCCGGCCATCTCCCCCACAAGGGTGGAGATCGGCTGGGTGTGACGGCTTCCCCAAACAACTAAAGCATTGTGATTGTCTATGCCGGTTGAGAGGGAGCGATGGTCAAGCTCCTTGCCAATCTCCAGCCTTGTGGGGGAGATGCCCGGCAGGGCAGAGGGGGGTGCCACACGGCACGGCGGTGCCCAGGAACCCAGGCATGGTGCATCCGAGAGGCCTCAACCCATGCCATCTTGTCCTCTACCCCTCACGCACCAGCCTTGCCGAAATACCAGTCGATCACCGGCAGCATGGCGATGTTGTAAGGATGGGCCGCGTGATCGGCCGAGCGGATCGCCACCGCACCGGCGATCTCCTTGTCTTCGGCCACCAGCATGTGAGCCTCGATCCGCTTCACCATCTCGTCGGCCGTCATGTCGAAGCGGAAGAGCCGGATGAGCGTCACCGTCCGTCTGGCATGCGTGGCGTAGAGCCCCTGCCCCGCCACGGATTGGGCGAGATCGAGCCCAGTCTCCTCGTGGACCTCACGGCGCATGTTGGCTTCGATGTCGCAGTTGTTATCGACGATATCCTCGGGTTCAAGCGAGCCGGCGGCGAAATAGACCTGGCCGGGATTGGCGGTATGGGCGCCCATGCGGATCGCCACCAATGCGCCGTCGGAGCTTTCGAGCACCGGATAGGCGAAGATATGAATGCCGCCTTGGCGCTCAGGCTGGCGGCGCCACCACATGAAGGCGGAAAAGGGAACGACGTAGCCCTCGCCCGAGATTCCATCCTCACCGAATGTCAGCCGCCGCTGGAAGACGAGACGCCCGTCGAAGAGCGCCGGGTTGGCGGCGCTCTCCTTCACCCAGTTCTCGCGGATCGCCGCTTCCTCGGCGGCGACGAAGGGATGGGTGCCGGGCATAACCTTGAGATCGACGCCGGCGATCGGGAAGACCGTGGCTTCCAGCGGCCAGCCGGCAAAATCATCGGAAAAATCGGTGTTCGGAAAATTCACGTTCAAATTGGTTTTCATGTTCGTTCTCAGGGGAGATCCAGTGTCATGACGAGGGGGCAGTGATCGGAGGCCTTCGGCCGATCCCAGCCGGTGCGGGGATAGCGCTCCACCTCCTGCCCGGGCGGGAAGATGGTGCGATAGGGCTGGCCGTTGCGGATGATCTCCGGCAGGCGGCCGGCATTGTGGGCGGCGAGCGCGGGCGAGAGCCAGAGATAGTCGAGCTGGCAGAGCCACTGCTCCTGCGGCCCGCGCGTGTGATAGAGCGTCCAGCGGTCGAGAGCCTCGCGGCGACGCACGACATTTTCGGCAAAGCCGTCATGGCTGAAGACGTCGAGCGCGCTTTCGGCCTCGTCCTGATGCTCGAAACGATAGCCGGCGCCGCGGCGGCCGATGACGTCGACGCGCTCCTGGTAATCATTCATGTCGCCGCAGATGGCGAAGCTCTTCTTATCCGTCTGGCCGGCGCCGAAGCGGTCCTCGATGATGCGGCGCACGGCGCGCGCCTCGGCACGGCGGATCGGCATGGTTGATTGCCGTCCGTCGAGCCCCTCGCGCGGATTGCCCATCGATTTGAAATGCACGACATAGAGCGAAAACGGCCGGCCGCCGATCAGCAGATCGAGTTCCAGGCAATCGCGCTTGAAGATCTTGTCGTCGATGCGGTTGGTGAGCGCCAACTCCTCGTCGAAGAGATCGAGATCGCGATAGGTCGTCATCGCGTGGCTCTTGATATCCTGCAGCTCGATCTTCTGGCCGTCGCGCGTTTCCTCGCGCATCAGCACGGCGACATCGATGCCGCGGCTGTCATTGCCCTCCACCAGGAATTTCTGCCGGTAGCCGTTTCCGACCATGCGGAAGAGATAGCCGTATTCGAAGGCCTGAAGCGCGGCCATGTTGTCGATTTCCTGCAGGCAGAGGATATCGGCATCCGCATCGGCGATCGCAAGCGCCGTCATCTGCCTGGTGTCGTCGGTCGCGGCGATCACGCGGGCCTGCTCGAGCTGCTGATAGACGCCCTCGCTCGACACCTCGAAAAGCTTGATGACGCGGTCCTGGCGCAGCTGGTTGCGGAAGCCGGTGAAATCGAAACGGGTCAGGAGATTTTCGACGTTGAAGGTGGCGAGGCGAAGCGACATGGAATGAGTCCGGTTGCAGGCGCTACCTTAACCAGCGGAAGCGGCAGGAAAAGATGGCACGGCCAAGAAAAGTGCGGACGCTCGATGCTTTTGCCGAAAGCGTCCAGCTATGACTTAGGCTGCTGACATTCCGCCACAGGCCTCTGATAGTTTGCCGGACGGCAATCGCCGATTCGCACGCGGGGACATTTCATGAAACGAATTCTGGCATCGCTTGCAGTTCTGACACTCCTTGCCGGCGCCGGCCCGGCGCTCGCCGACACCTATGGCGCCATCGCCTATTCGCCGTCATCAGGCGCCACCGGCTGGTCCTATGCCTATGGAAGTCGCGGCGCCGCCGAAACCGTCGCCCGGCGCAATTGTGACGACAGCGCAAATGACTGCCGCATCGCCATCTGGTTCCGCAACGGCTGCGGCGCGGTCGCCGTCGGTTATCGCGGCGGCTGGGGCTCCGGTTGGGGTTACGACCGCCGCGAGGCGCAGCGCCAGGCGATCGGCAGTTGCAGCAGGCAGACCGGCAGCTGCCGCGTCATCCGCTGGCAATGTTCGGGCGGCGAATGAGCTCGGCTGGGTTGCCGCAAAACCATCGCACCACTAATCCCAAGACGGTGGCGATGATCGCTAAAGTCATGTAGCCTCTGATTTCATTGTGTATTTTAGGTGCGCAGGAGCCCCAAAAGTCGTGACCCTCGAAGAGAAAGAGATACTGAAAGCGCTGGCGTGGATGTGTGAACAATACATAAGCCAAGGCAACGGCTATCTGAATCACAAGGCGATGTATGCCGGCGAACTGGCGGTCGAGGTTCTCGCCGCTTACGGGCTGGTTGAGCCAGCTCCCCTAGGTGGCCGCTGGACGAATAAGGGAATGCTTCTTCTCGACGATTCATCGGGCTTCAGCTTTTGAATGTCGCTGTACGAGTCTAGCGCCGCCTTCTCTAAAGCCGCCACCCGGCGCGGATGACGACGCGGACCGCCTCGCCGGGCACGACAGCGACGCGGCTGTAGGCGCGCAGCGTCTGGCCGTTGCCGAGCGTCAGTTTCACGGCATAACGCTCGCCCTCGAAGAGCACGGATTCGACGGTTGCTCGCGCGCCCTCGCCGCCGATGATCACATCCTCCGGCCGCACGAGGATATCGGCGCCATCGGTATTGGCGGCATGCAGCGCATCCTGAAGCTCGTCCCACTCCAGCTGGCGTTCGCCGCCCATGACCGGCAGCGTCAGGATCGCGCCGCGTCCGATCAGGCCGCCGACGATGCGCCCTTCCGGCCGGGCATAGATCTCGGCCGGCGGCGCCACCTGCAGCAGGCGGCCTTCCGACATGACGGCGACGTCGGTTGCCAGCGCCATCGCCTCGCTCTGGTCGTGGGTGACATAGATCATCGCAGCGCCCGAGCGCTGGTGGAACTCGCGGAACGTCTCCTCCATTTCCTGCTTCAGGTGCCGGTCGAGATTGGCGAGCGGTTCGTCGAGTAGCACCACGTCGGGCGATGTCACCAGGCAGCGGGCGAGCGCCACGCGCTGGCGCTGGCCGCCCGAGAGATCGGCCGGCCGCCTCTCGGCGTAATCGGCAAGCCGGACGGTGCCGAGGGCATCGCGCACCTTCGCCCGGTAGGCTTCGCCTGATATGCCGCGTACTTTCAGGGGATAGCCGACATTGTCGGCGACACTCATATGCGGCCAGAGCGCATAGGACTGGAAAACCATCGCCATGTTGCGCTTTTCCGGCGGCAGCGATTTCGAGGCATCGGCCAGCAGCCGCTCGCCGAGATGGATCGAGCCGTCGCTCGGCGTTTCGAAACCGGCGATCATGCGCAGCACCGTCGTCTTGCCGCAGCCGGAAGGCCCGAGCAGCGCCAGGAAGCCGCCCTCGCGCACGTCGAGCGAGAAATCGCTGACCGCGGCGCGCCCTGTGCCGAAATCCTTGGCGAGCCGGTTGAGGATCAGTTGCGCCACGGGACCACTCCTTTCGGCAGGCGTTTTGCCAGGAGTTCGAGCAGCAGCATCATGACGACGACCATGAGGACGACGAGCACCGAGAGCGCCGAGGCAAGGTCGGAACTGCCGCTGTCGTCGAGATTGTAGATGGCGACGCCGAGCGTCTGTGTGCCGGCCGACCAGAGCAGCGCCGAGATCGTCAGCTCGTTGCAGGCGATCAGGAAGACGAGGATGACGGAAGCGCCGGCGGCCGGCGCAATCAGCGGCACGATGATATCGAAAAGCCTACGGAAGAAGCCGGCGCCGGAAAGCCGCGCGGCCTCTTCCAGCGCCGGATCGAGCTGATGACAGGCGCTGACGACGGGTTTCAGGCTGACGGCGAAAAAGGAGGAGAAATAGGCGATCAGGATGATCCAGATCGTGCCGTAGAGCGAGATATCGAGGACCGGAATGGGGGCTGCGAAGACCAGGATGAAGGACACCGCCATGACGATGCCCGGCAGCGAATAGGGTATCTCGATCAGGCTGGCGACAATGCGGGAAGCCGCATCCCTGCGCCGCGTCAGGACATAGGCCTCAAGCACCGTCAGCACGAGGAGACCAAGTGCCGTTGCGCCGGCGAGCGACAGTGAATTGACGAAAGCCGTGCGCGTCACCGCCTGCCGGAACAGGATTTCCTGAAAGGCATGCAGCGACATGGTCTTGAAGGTGAGCGGCACGCCATAGGCCGGCACCAGCGCACCGGCGACGAGCGCCAGGAAGGGTGCGGCCAGCATGAGGAACAGGATCGCCCAGAGCAGCGGCGTGAACAGCAGGCGCCAGGCGCCGAGTTCGAAGGCAGCACCCGCGCCCGACAGGCCGATGACGCGGTAATCGCGGCCGCGCAGCGCCCGGTCCTGGATCATCAGCCCCGCGACCGAGATCATCGCAATGATCGCCGAGAGCACGGCGACATCGCCGAAGGTGCGGCTGGTGAAGGCTGAGAATTTGGTGAAGATCAACGTCGGCAGCGTGAAGATCGAAGCCGGAATGCCGAGAATGGCCGGAATGCCGAAATTGCCGGTGCAGGAGACGAAGGAGATCGCCGCTCCCGCGATGATGCCGGGCAGCGACAAAGGCAGGATGATGTCGCGGAACACCCGCAGGCTGGAGGCACCGGAAAGCCGCGCCGCCTCGACGCCGTCGCGCGGCAGCGTCATCAGCCCTGCCCTGAGCGCCAGATAGACCAGCGGCGCATGCTGCACGCCATAGAGCAGCGCGATGCCGCCGACGGAATAGAGCGGCTGCGGCGAACCGAGCGGCGGGGCGATGGAGAGCGCCTTCAGCAGCGGACTTGATGGACCCGACATCTGCACCCAGGCAAGCGCCGTCACCTGCGGCGGGATCATCATCGGCAGCACGAAGAAGAAGCTGAGCGCCCCCTTGCCGCGAATATCGGTCAGCGTCAGCAGGAAGGCGAAGAGGCAGCCGATGACGAGCGAGATGACGGTGCCGAGAACCGCGGTGACGACAGTGTAATAGGTCGCCGACCAGAGCGACGGCTCACTCAACACATCGATCACGCCGCCACTGGCGAAAGCCGCGATCCCGACCATGGCAAGGCGGGCGAGCGGCAGCACGCTGAGGATCAGGACTGTGGTGACGATAAAAGGAAACAGCCAGGCGGGCTGGCTGTTTCCTGTTCTGACATATCCTTGCATGGAAGGATCAGTTCGAGCCGTAGATGCCCGAGAAGGTCTTCAGATCCTGGTCGGTATTCTTCAATGCTTCAGCCGCCTTGATCGGCAGGACCTTGATGGCGTCGCGCGCCGGAAAACCTTCCGGCAGCTTCATGCCGTTGCGGGCCGGGATGTAGCCGAGCTTCAGGAAGCCTTCCTGGCCCTTTTCGGAGAGCACGTAATCGACCAACTTCTTGGCGGCATCTGCGTTCTTGGTGCTGGCCAGGATGCCGACCGGCTCGGTGACGGCCGAAACGCCTTCGCTCGGGAAGACGAACTCGACGGGAGCGCCCTTGGCCTTCTCGCGGATCGGCAGGTAATCGACGACCATGCCATAGGCCTTTTCGCCCGAGGCGACCGACTTCAGCACGGCGCCGTTGCCACCGGCCGCGATCGCGCCGTTTTGCGCAAGCGACTTGTAGAAATCCCAGCCGAGGCCGGGAACGGCAGCGAGCGTCTGGGCGTGGATCAGCGCCGCGCCCGAGGCAAGCGGGCTCGGCATGGTGACGAGGCCCTTGGCCTCCGGCTTCGTCAGGTCTTTCCAGCTCGTCGGCTTCATCGCCGCAGAGGTGTTGTACATGATGCCTGTCGTGATCAGCTTGGTGGAGTAGTAGTAACCGTCGGCATCATAGAGAGCGGCGTCGTAATGGGCTGCTTCCGGCGACTTGTAGGCGAGAAGCTTGCCATCCTCCTTGAGGCGCTCCAGCGTCACCATGTCGGCGATCAGGAGAATGTCGGCGACCGGATTGCCGGCCTGGATCTCGGCCTGCAGCTTGGCGATGATCTTCGGCGTGCCGTCGCGGACCCAGTCGACCTTGATATCGGGATTGGCGGCCATGAAGCCGTCGACCGTCGCCTGCGCGTCTTCATTCGGCTGGCTGGTGTAGAGAACCAGGTTTGCGGCGGACGCTGGAATGGCGAAGAGGCTCGCGGCGAGAAGCGCAGCGGCGGAAACGATCGTTTTCATGGGAAGATCCTCGATTTCGTTACCCCTCCCATATTAGGGGCCGTTGACAGACATGTGACAGCACGCCGCAGCCGCCAGACGCCATTCCCACAACCTTCCCGCCGAGTTCGCTCGCCCCGCCGACAATACAGTTGATCGCCCTCCCGATTTCTGGAATCGCCTGTGAATGCGGCCCGTCCGGGCCGATTCGAGGGGACGGCGGAATGAAAAGAACACCCTGGCGTGCGCGCCTGCGCTACCAGTTCGACAAGAGCATGGCGGCCGGCCCGATCGCGCTGATCGGCTGGCTGGCGGTGATATCGCTGGTCGTCATCATCGCCGCCGGGCTGGTACTGGCGCTGACGGGCATTGCGCCCGACGGCAGCGAGCATATGAGCTTCGTCGAGGGCGCATGGGAATCGCTGATGCGCACCATGGATGCCGGCACAATGGGCGGCGATCTCGGCTGGCCCTTCCGCAGCGTCTCGCTCGTCGTCACCATATCGGGCATCTTCGTCTTCTCCGCCCTCATCGGCGTGCTGAGCTCGGGTCTCGAAGAAAAGCTCGACGACCTGCGCAAGGGCCGTTCGCAGGTGCTCGAAAACGATCACACGATCATCTTCAACTGGTCGCCCTCGATCTTCGACGTCATCTCCGAGCTTGTCATCGCCAATGCCAGCCGGCGCCGCCCGCGCATCGTCATCATGGCCGCCAAGGACAAGGTGGAGATGGAGGACGAGCTTGCCGACAAGATCGGCGACTTCAAAAACACCCGCATCATCTGCCGCAGCGGTGATCCCACGGATCTCTACGACATCAACATCGTCAATCCGCAGACCTCCCGCTCGATCATCGTGCTGTCGCCGGAAGGCGGCCATGCCGACTCCGAGGTCATCAAGACGGTGCTCGCCCTCGTCAACGATCCGGGCCGGCGCGCGCAGCCCTACCAGATCGCCGCCGAGATCCGCGATGCGAAAAACGCTGAGGTAGCACGCATCGTTGGCGGCAAGGAGCTGCAGCTGGTCCTGGCCGACGACCTGATCTCCCGCATCGTCGCCCATTCGAGCCGCCAGTCGGGACTGTCAGGCGTCTATTCCGAGCTGCTCGATTTCGACGGCTGCGAGATCTATACGCTCGACCAGCCCGAACTCTCCGGCAAAAGCTTCGGCGCCGCCGTGATGATGTACGAGACCTCGACGCTGATCGGCTTCTGCGACACCGAGGGCGAAGTCTATCTCAACCCGCCGGCAAACCGCATCTTCCAGCCCGGCGAGCGCGCCATCATCATCGCCGAGGACGATGCGGCGATCAAAAGCGGCGCGGTCGAGATGCGCGTCGACAAGGAGGCGATCGTCGCCCCGGTGGCACGGGAGGCGAAGGCCGAACGCACGCTGATGCTCGGTTGGAACCGCCGCGGCCCGATCATCGCCCACGAGCTGTCGCGTTATGTCGCCGCGGGCTCCGAGCTTACCGTCGCCGCCGATACGCCTGGCATCGAGGAAGAAGTCCGCGGCCTGAAGCTTGCCGGCGACAACATGAAAGTCACCTGCCGCGTCACCGATACCAGCAGCCGCGCCGAACTCGACGGCCTCGGCGTTCCGGCCTACGACCACGTGCTGGTGCTCGGCTACTCCGACCACATGGGCCCGCAGCCGGCCGATACGCGCACGCTCGTCACGCTTTTGCAGCTGCGCCGGATCGCCGAGACCAACGGCCGCCACATCGGCATCGTCAGCGAGATGATCGACGTGCGCAACCGCGAACTTGCTGCCGTCACCCGTGCCGACGATTTCGTCGTCAGCAACAAGCTCGTCAGCCTGATGCTGGCGCAGGCCTCCGAAAACGCCCAGATGGCGGCGATCTTCGACGAATTGCTCGATGAGGACGGTTCCGAGATCTACATGCGCCCGGTCACGGACTATGTGTCCATCGACAGGCCGGTGACCTTCTATACGATCTGCCTGGCGGCGCTGCGCCGCGGCGAAGTCGCCATCGGCTATCGCCGCCAGCGGCCGGGCGATGCCGACGCCCGCAATCTCGCCGGCGTCGTCGTCAATCCCGTCAAATCGGATCTCCTGGCCTTCGCCGAAGCCGACCGGCTGATCATCCTAGCGCGGCAATAGATGGGATCACGGCGCTTGCGCGCCGTGATCCTGGTCGAACGTTATTTCGCGGCCTTTTCAATAAGGTCTGCCACCTTCTGCGGCTGCGAAACCATTACGACGTGGGAAGCGCCCTCGACCACGACGGTCCCCTTCGAGCCTGCCCGCTCGGCCATGAAGCTGAGAGCTGCGGCCGGGATGTTCTTGTCGCCGGTGCCGTAGACGAACCACGACGGCAGCTTCTTCCAGGCGGGCTCGCCCGACTTTTCGGTAAGGGCTGCCTCGGTGACCGGCCGCTGAGCCGCCGCCATCAGGGCAGCCTGTTCAGCCGGCACGTCGCTGGCGAATTGGTCATGGAACTTCGCCTGATCGATATAGAGATCGACGCCGCCTGCGCTGAGCTTCACCGGGGGTGCAAGCGCTGCGCCGAGTGTGCCGCCGGGAAACTTGCCGGCGAGATCGGCAACCGATTCCCCTGCATCAGGCGCGAAGGCCGCGACATAGACCAGCGACTTGACGTTGTCATGGCCGTTTGCGGCGGTCGAGATCACCTGCCCGCCATAGGAATGGCCGACGAGAACGACCGGGCCGGCAATGCTGCTGACCACGTCAGAAACATAGGCGGCGTCATTGGAAACGCTGCGCAGCGGATTGGCGGCAGCCACGACCGGGAACCCGTCCTTGCGCAGGATTTCGACGACGCCGTTCCAGCTGGATGAATCGGCAAAGGCGCCATGAACGAGGACGATGGTCGGCTTGGCCGGCTCGGCAACGGCGGTACCGGAAAGAAGCGCGCCCGCCAGGGCGACGACAGCAGCAAACTTGAACATTGGTCATTTCCTTTCGTCGGTTGAGTTTCACTAGGCATGGTGAAGCAGGCAGAGGAGGATCACTTGTTTCCGCATCTCTTGACGCGGCAGGCGGTTCACTCGCATTCCCAACATTTAATTTGTAAGCGATTTACTTGTACGCGATCTAAATAGGTCGCTTCCGCCGAGACGTCAATAGCTTGCAAATAGATCGCGCACAAATTATATTGAAGCCTGAGGAGAATGTGATGACAAACGCCACATCAGATGATCTCGCCGACGTGCCGAAGGTCGATGAAATGCTTTGCTTTTCAATCTACTCGGCAGGCCACGCCTTTAACCAGCTTTACCGCCCGCTGCTCGACGAGTTGGATCTCACCTATCCGCAATTCCTGGTGATGACCGCATTGTGGGCGCGTGACGACCGCACGGTCAAGGATCTGGGCGAGACGCTGTTTCTCGACTCGAGCACCCTCACCCCGCTGCTGAAGCGGCTGGAGAATGTCGGCTTCGTCACCCGCAACCGAAATCCCGCCGATGAGCGCCAGGTCCTACTGCGCCTGACGACGAAGGGGTACGCCCTGAAGGGCCGTGCCGCCCATGTGTTCGACTGCATCGGAAAAGCCGTCGGCCTCGACGCCGTGACCGTCGATAAGATTCGGGAAACGATTGCGTCCATCCGCGACAACATTCACAAGAAGGGCAGCGAAGAGACCTGACGCGGCACGCCAGACGGCCGGACGATGTCGGCGCCCACAATCTTGCCTAAGCCTCACGCAGGCGTGAACGCGCCGCCATTGCCATTTCGCCGCGCTGAGGTACGTCAATCCTGTATTTTCCATGAGGGAGGAATTTCAATGGAATATCGTCTGCTTGGCCGTTCGGGCCTGAAGATTTCGACTTTGACCATGGGCACGATGACGTTCGGCGGCGTCGGCTGGGCGAAGATGGTGGGTGATCTCGGCGTCACCCAGGCGAAGAAGATGATCGACATGTGCATCGACGCCGGCATCAACCTCATCGACACCGCCAATGTCTATTCCAACGGCGAATCCGAAAACATCATCGGCGAGGTTCTCGCCGGCAAGCGGCCGCAAGGCGTGCTTCTCGCCACCAAGGCCCGCTTCGGCATGGGCGAAGGCCCGAACGACAGCGGCCTGTCGCGCTACCACCTGATCCGCGAATGCGAGGCGAGCCTGAAGCGCCTGAAGACCGATGTCATCGACCTCTACCAGGTGCATGAATGGGACGGCCAGACGCCGCTCGAAGAGACGATGGAAGCGCTCGACACCCTGATCCGGCAGGGCAAGGTGCGTTACGTCGGCTGCTCGAACTATTCCGGCTGGCACATCATGAAGGCGCTCGGCATCGCCAATGAGCACAAGCACCAGCGCTTCGTCAGCCAGCAGATCCACTATACGCTGGAAGCCCGCGACGCCGAATACGAGCTGCTGCCGATTTCGATCGACCAGGGCCTCGGCGTGCTGGTCTGGAGCCCGCTCGCCGGCGGCCTGCTTTCCGGCAAGCACCGCCGCAACCAGGCAGCCCCCGAAGGCACGCGCCAGTTCGCCGGCTGGACCGAGCCGCCGATCCGCGACGAGAACCGCCTCTGGAACATCGTCGAGACCCTGGTCGCGATCGGTGAGGAACGCGGTGTCTCGGCCGCGCAGGTGGCCCTTGCCTGGCTGATCGGCCGCAAGGCGGTGACCTCGGTCATCATCGGCGGCCGCACCGAAGCCCAGTTCCACGACAATATCGCCGCCGCCGAGCTGAAGCTCACGGAAGAGGAGCGCAAGCGCCTCGACGCCGTCAGCCTGCCGCCGGTGATCTATCCCTATTGGCACCAGCTGAACACGGCGAGCGACCGGTTTGGCGAAGCCGACCTCGAGCTTTTCGGCCCGCATATCAAGCAATAAAGCAAGGGCAGTTACGGCATTGCACGGTGAAAGTGATGCGTCACAAAAGATGCACTTTCACCGTGCTATCGTGAGATCCCGCCACCGCCAGGGAGGTTCTCCATGCTGAAGAATTACAAGGTCCTGAAGGGCACGGCGAGCGCGCTCGCCCTCGATGACGACAACGATCCCCACATCGAGATCCGCATCGAGGCGAACGGCGTTAGTTATCGCATCGCGCTCAACGTCCGCTCCAAGGAATCGCCGCACGACCTGCTCTATGCCAACATCGTCGACTTCAAGCACCCGGTACTGACCGAGGCGCTCGAAGCCCTGCCGATGGGCCTGACTGATATCCGCAAGGACCGTCCCGAGCTCGCGATCGATTATGTCCGCGGCGGCCTGATCGAGCGCGAGGACATGAACGTCGCGCCCTTCCAGCTCTCTGGCCCGAAGAACGACCTTCGCGATTTCATAGAGCCGATCGTCCAGGAAGGCATTGCCGATACCGACGTGCATTTCTATGCCTTCGGCGAGGCCTGGGGACCTGAGAACAATAAGCCGGACGAATATTTCCACTTCGAGCCCGGCAACGGCATCCACGATATCCACATGAACCAGGGCGACGGCGGCAGCTTCAAGGCCACCAATGCGCCGAACCAGGACGGCGCGCTCCTCGTCCATTTCAACGACACCGACGAATGGGTGGCGATCTTCCTTTGCTTCCAGTCGCAGAACTGGAACACCGATGCGGCGACCGGCCATCCCGTCTCCGAGAACCGCGGCGGCCAGGGCCGCGGCGAAGGCACGCGCCGCCCGCAGCCGGTCGTCGCCTCCTCGCTGCGCATCATCGCCGCACTGATCAACCCGGTGAACGGCGAAGGCGGCGTGGAAGCCGAAACGGTGACGCTCATCAACCGCTCCGACATGTCAGTATCGCTCGACGGCTGGAAACTGGAGGACGAAAACGGCCGGACCCAGACGCTATCGGGAACCCTTGCCGCCGGCGAACTGCGCACCATCGCCCTCAATGCCGCAGCCGGCGGCCCACAACTCGCCAACCGAGGCGGCGATATTATCCTGCGCAACGGCGACGGAGCGGTGGCCGATCGCGTCGGTTATGGCAAGAGCGAGACGGCAAACGAAGGCTGGACGACGATCTTTTGATTGGGGTTTGCTCCTCACCAGCTTGCTCCCTCTTCTCCCCAGCGGGGGTCCGAAGGACGGGTTGAGACCCGTGGCTCAACCCCGGTCGCTGGCCCGAAGGGTCGGATGAGGGGGCCACACGGCACGCCCTTCATGTTGCCCTTCGCTTACGCTCAGCGCATTCGCGGCTTGCCGCTCACCCCCTCATCTACCTGCCGGCATCTTCTCCCCGCTGGGGAGAAGCGGAATCGTGGCGACGTCCCGCTCGACACCTAGCCCTGCTCAGCCACCAATCTCGTCTGCAATCAGCTTGCCGAGTCGGCTGATGCCGTCTTCGATCATCTGGTCGTTGGCGCAGGAGAAGCTGAGGCGGAAAGTGTTGGCGCCGGAGCCGTCGGCGAAGAAGGCCTTGCCGGGCACGAAGGCGACCTTGGCGGTTTCGAGCGATTTGGCGAGCAGCTTGGCGCCGTCCATGCCTTCCGGCAGCGTGATCCAGATGAACATGCCGCCTTCCGGCTTCGTCCAGCTCGTGCCTTTGGGCATGTATTTCTGAAGCGCTGCCAGCATGCAGTCACGCCGTCTCATATAGACGGCCTTGATCTTGGCGACCTGCGCGTCGAAGCCGCGCTCGGCGACATCGGATATTGCCATCTGGTTGATCGTCGAGGAATGCAGGTCGGCCGCCTGCTTCATCAGCACCAGCTTGCGGATGACGGGCGCATTGGCGACGATGAAGCCGACGCGAAGGCCGGGCGCCAGCGTCTTGGAAAAACTGCCGCAATAGATCGTGCGCGTATCGTTGATATGGCCCTTCTCGGCGATTTCAAGCGCCAGGATCGGCGGGATCGGTTCGCCATCGTAGCGCAGCGACTGGTAGGCGGCATCCTCGATGACGGCGATGTCGAGTTCTTCGGCGAGCGCCAGCACCTTCCTGCGGCCGGCAAGATCGACCGTTTCGCCGGTCGGGTTGGAGAAATCGGCGGAGAGATAGGCGAATTTCACCTTGCCGCCGGCAGCGGCTGCTGCCGCGCGATATGACTCCGGCGTCCGGTTGCCGCTCGGCGTCAGCTGGTCGTAGGCGGGCTCATAGGCGTTGAAAGCCTGCAGCGCGCCGAGATAGGTCGGCCAGGTCACGAGTGCGGTATCGTTTGGCGACAGGAAGAGCTTGCCGAGATAATCGAGCCCCTGCTGCGAGCCGGAGACGATGAAGACGTTGTCGAGTTCGCAGGGGATGCCGAGCGAGACCATCTGCCCGACCAGCCATTCGCGCAGCGGCTTGTAGCCCTCGCTGACCGAATATTGCAGCGCCGAATTGACGGCGGTGCTTTCGAAAATATCGGCATAGGCCTGCTTGAATTCCTGATCCGGAAACAGCGCCGGATCGGGAATGCCGCCGGCAAAGGAAATGATGTCGGGCCGGTCGAGAAGCTTCAGCAGCTCGCGGATCTCGGATGCGCGCATGCGCGACGAGCGCGACGCAAACATGGTGTCCCAGTTCAGCATGGGGTTTCCTCATATTTTTTTGGCATTGCCACCAGACCACGCGGGAAAATTTATGTCAACAATACTGACCTATTTTCTTGTCGCAGTGACAAGTTTGGAAGTTTTATATTCCAAAGCCTTTCCGGGAGATCCGCGAGCGTCTTTCCGATAGGGATGAAATTTCCGGGAAGAGGCTCGATCCCGAATTTGCGGCTCGACGTCAGCCACATCGAGCGGTTATTCCTCTGATCAAAGCCGAAACCGGCTGATTCAGCTCTTTCCAAGACCAGCTCGGCGGCAGTAGTGTCGCCGCCACAATTCAATGTACTATCAAGGTGCCAGCAATGACCGTGACGTCGGCCTCTCCTGAAATCAAAATCGAACTCCACAAGTCTCCCGTCTCGGATGCCGACCGCATCAAGGCATTGGAGGCGCCCGGCTTCGGCAAGGTCTTCACGGATCATATGGTCCTGGCACGATGGACGGCCGACAAGGGCTGGCACGATGCGAAGGTTACGCCGCGGCGTCCTCTGGAGCTCGATCCTGCGAGCGCCGTGTTGCACTACGCTCAGGAAATCTTCGAAGGCATGAAAGCCTACAAGGCAGACGATGGCCGCATCCTGCTCTTCCGGCCTGAAGAGAACGCCCGCCGCTTCGCGCAGTCGGCAGCCCGCATGGCAATGCCTGCCGTGCCGGAAGAACTCTTCCTGAAGGCGGTCGAAGAACTGGTCCGCGTCGACAAGGCCTGGATTCCATCCGGCGACGCCAGCCTCTACCTTCGCCCCTTCATGTTCGCCAACGAGGCGTTTCTCGGCGTTCGTCCGGCTCAGGAATATATCTTCTGCATCATCGCCTCCCCGGTCGGCGCCTATTTCAAGGGCGGCGCGAAGGCGGTCTCCCTGTGGGTCGAGACCACCTATACCCGCGCAGCCGCCGGCGGCACGGGTGCTGCAAAATGCGGCGGAAACTATGCAGCCAGCCTCGTGGCGCAGGCTGAAGCGGCGAAGAAGGATTGCGACCAGGTCGTCTTCCTGGATGCAGCAGAGCATCGCTGGGTCGAGGAACTCGGCGGCATGAACGTCTTCTTCGTCATGAACGACGGATCGGTGGTGACCCCGCCGCTTGGCGGCACGATCCTGCCGGGTATCACCCGGGCCTCGGTGATCACGCTCGCTGGAGAAAAGGGCTTGCGCGTCGAGCAGCGTCCCTACTCCTTCGCGGAATGGCAGGCCGACGCTGCCAGCGGCAAGCTCGTCGAAGCCTTTGCCTGCGGCACGGCCGCGGTCCTTGCGGGCATCGGCCTGGTTCGACATGCCGGCGGCGAGTTTCTGGTCGGAGACGGACAGACCGGCAAGCTGACCACCGAATTGCGCCAGCAGCTTGTCAGCCTGCAGAAGGGCGTAACGAATGACGAGCGCGGCTGGACGCGCCTTATCCCGGCCTGAAATCCGAATATTAGGCACGCCGCAGCGTTCCCGACGGGCGGACATAGATCGACAACTTCGAAACCGGGCGCACCGCCCGGTTTTTTGTGATCAAATCAGAAAAACGGTTCGCCATTGACCGACGCCAGTTCATTTCTTACCTTCTATCAATTGATAGAGGAAAGGTAAGAATGGCAACCGCAACCCTCTCTGCAAAATTCCAGATATCCATTCCGAAGGAAGTGCGCGATGAGCAGCACTGGTCGGCAGGTCAGGAATTCGTATTTATACCGAAAGGCAAAGGCGTGCTGCTGATGCCGGTTCCCACACTTGCCGACCTTCACGGCATGGCCGAGGGTGCGGACAAGAAAAACTATCGCGACCGGAACGATCGCTTCTGATGCGCGTGGTCGACAGCTCCGCATGGGTGGAATGGCTGACGAAAAGTGTGACGGGAAACCGCCTTGAGGCTGAAATCCCGCCACGCGATCAATGTATCGTCCCGACGATCGTCCAGCTCGAGCTTTCCAAATGGTTGGCACGCGAAAAAGACGACGAAGCCGTCGACAGCTTCATCGCCTATACCGCCAGATGCATCGTGGTGCCCCTCGACACGGTCCTCGCCCGCCGCGCCGCCGAAATATCCGCAACTCTGAAGCTCGCCACCGCCGATGCGATCATCTACGCGACGGCCGAGCGCCACGATGCCGATATCCTGACATGCGACGCCCATTTCAAGGGCCTCGAGCGCGTCGTCCATATCGATAAAAAAGACTGACCTGCATGTGACCCAAGTGCTCGACGGCACCGATCAACGCTTCTATCACAGCGGGGGGAATGGTAATCTGGCATCAGGGACAGCTGAAAACCGGCATGTGCGGACGGCACCGAATTCAATGGCGAAAATGACGATCTCGCTTCCGGATGATCTGGCGGACTACGTCGCGCGCCGTGTCGCAAGCGGCAGGTACGACAGTGCCGACGCATTCCTGGCGGAACTGATCGTGAAGGACCAGGATCACCGCAAGCTCGATGACGACGAACTGCGTGACATTCTGACGTTGGCCGAGGAGAGCGGCGTCAGCGACCGGCGCATTCCCGATATCCTGTTGGAAACGAAGGCGAAGCTGCGTGACTACCTATAGCCTAACCCGAACCGCGGACGCCGTACTCTCAGGCATCGACGAATATGCCAGTCTGCATTTCGGCGAGGCGCAGGCCGATGCCTATCTTCTCGACTGGGACAGGATTTTCATTCTTCTTTCGCGCGTGCCTTCCATGGGAGACGAATGCGAGGAGCTCGGCGCCGGCCTTCGCCGCCTCCTCCACATGCGCCACGTCGCCTTCTACCGCGAAGTACCGGAAGGCATCCTCGTCATCGACATCATCGGTGCCGACCGGCTTCCCGAAAGACACCTTCAATCCAACCGCCGGCCGAAACCATCCGACCCGCATGCCCAATGACAGCACCTCCGCCTTCTACCGGGAGAACGCGAAGACATACGCCAACCGGGCGCGCAACCTGCCGAAACATCAGCTCGATGCCTTCCTGGCCCGGCTTGCGCCAGGCGCCGCCATCCTCGAACTCGGCTGCGGCGGCGGGCAGGACAGCGCCTATATGCTGTCGCAGGGCTTCGACGTGACGCCGACCGACGGCTCGGCCGAGCTTGCAAGACAGGCCGAGGCACGGCTCGGCAAGCCCGTACAGGTGATGCTGTTCCAGGACCTCGACGCCGAAAGCATCTATGACGGCGTCTGGGCGCATGCGAGCCTTCTTCATGTCCCCCGGCCGGACTTGCCCGACGTCTTCGCCCGCATCCACCGCGCGCTGAGACCGGGCGGCCTCCTCCACGCAAGCTTCAAGGCCGGAGAAGCCGAAGGCCACGACGGCCTCGGGCGCTACTACAACTACCCCTCCGCCGAATGGCTATCGGACCTTCTGACGAAAGGCGGCTGGCGCGACTTTGCCATCGCCGAGCACAATGGCGGCGGCTACGACGGCAAGCCGACCCGATGGCTTACGGTCAGCGCGGAGCGATAAGCGCCCTACCTTACCAATCCGTATGTTGTGATCAAACCGCCCTATCGGCTAGATTTACCCCTCCACAGATGCGGAAACGACCCAGCCGATGAAAATCCTGCTTATCGAGGACGATACCAAGACGTCGGATTATGTCTCCAAGGGCTTCTCGGAGGCCGGGCATGTCTGCGACGTGTTCGCCGATGGTCGCGACAGTCTTTTTCAGGCGCAGCGGGAGGCCTATGACGTCATCGTCGTCGACCGCATGCTTCCGGGTCTCGACGGTCTTGCCATCGTCCGTTCGCTTCGCGCCGCAAGAATCGGCACGCCTGCGCTGTTTCTGACATCAATCGGCGGCGTCGACGACCGCGTCGAGGGGCTTGAGGCGGGCGGTGACGATTATCTCGTCAAACCCTTCGCATTCTCCGAGCTTCTCGCCCGCGTGAATGCACTCGGCCGCCGGCCGCCCGTGCGGGAAGAGAAGACCGTCCTGAAGGTTGCCGATCTCGAGCTCGATCTCATCCGGCGGGAGGCCCGCCGCGCCGGGCAGATCATCGAGCTGCAGCCGCGCGAGTTTACTTTGCTCGAGGTGCTGATGCGCGGCGAAGGCCGCGTCATCACCAAGACGATGCTGCTGGAGCGGGTCTGGGATTTCCACTTCGACCCGAAGACCAGCGTCGTCGAGACCCATATCAGCCGGCTGAGGGCCAAGGTCGACAAGCCGTTCCAGACGCAGCTTCTCCATACGGTCCGCAATACCGGATACAGCCTGCATGCGCCTCGCTAAGCTGCGCAGGAGCACGCCGTTCCGGCTTGCCGTCACCTTCGGCGTCCTCTTCGTCGTCACCTTCATCTTCAGCGGCGCGATCATGTACCACATGCTGCGTGCCGGCCTTGAGCGCGACCTGGAACAGTCGCTGCATGAAATGAACTCGCTGATCGCCTCCGCCTACGAGGCCCACGACACCGAGGACCTCGTCAACACGCTGAACAACTATGCGAGCTTCCAGTCGACCTCCGACGGGCTTTACTCGCTGACGGACGCCGGCGGCCACAAACTTGCCGGCAATTTCGCCGCCCCCCACATCCCGAACGGCGTCTACACCGTCACGTCGAGGGATGTTGGACTGAAGGGGCACGAACGCTACCGGATGCAGGTCTCCACGATCGGCCCCTATACGCTGGTGGTCGCCGAAAACTTCAACGACATCGACGAAATGCTGAGAATCGTCCTGGTGAGCTTCGAATGGGCCGCCGCGATCGTGGTGGCGACCGCCATCGGCGGCGGCGTCTTCCTCGCCGTTCGCGCCCAGGCGAGGCTGGACAAGGTCGCCCGCACCATGAACGACGTCTCGCACGGCGAACTCCAGGCCCGCATTCCGGTCACCGGAAACGGCGACGATATCGACACGGTGGCAATCCAGATCAACGCGGCCCTGGAGCGGCTCCAGACTTTGGTCGAGAGCATGCGGCAGGTGAGCGCCGATATCGCCCACGATCTCAAGACCCCGCTCAACAGACTTCGCCTGACACTGGATGCCGCGGTGACGCGAAACGACCGGCAACTCGACGTTTCCAGCCTTCTCGACGAAGCGAGAAACGAGAGCGACCGGATCAATGCGACCTTCGAGGCGCTGCTGCGCATCTCCCAGATCGAGGCCGGCGCCCGCAGGGAGCGTTTCCAGGCGACCGATATCGATGATGTGCTTGCGGTCATATCCGAAGTCTATGTCGACGTCGCGGAAGACGCCGGCCAGTCTCTGGCGATCTCCGACCACGGGCCTGCGGTCATCTGGGGCGACCGCGATCTGCTGACGCAGATGCTCGCCAATCTGGTCGAGAACGCCATCAATCACTGCGCGGCCGGAACGGTCATTACGCTGTCGCTTCGACGACAGGACGATCGCGCCATATTGTCGGTCGCCGATAACGGCCCGGGCATTCCCGCCGAAGAGCGGGACAAGGTCTTCCGGCGTCTCTATCGCCTCGACAAGAGCCGCACGACGACGGGAAGCGGTCTTGGCCTGAGCCTGGTCAAGGCGATCGCCGACCTGCACTCGGCCGAGATCGCCATGGGGGAACACCATCCGGGCCTCATTATTTCGATAGCCTTCCCGCTGCTGCCGGCCCTCTCACCTTCCACGCAGCGAGCCTGATGAAGCGGACGGCAAACCGACGCACCTCAGCCGCCATGCGATATGGCAGAACGCTCCACGGCCGGCGGCGCCGGCCAATCCGGTAGGTCGAGAGGCCGGCCTGTATCTGGGAATGCGCATCAGCCCGCTGGCTCACCGGAACCGGATCGACGAAACAGGCCCTGAGCCCCTCGTCGAACTCCAAATCGAGCGCGATATCATAGGGCAGCCGCATGGGAAGAAGCATGTCCGCAATCCAGCCGGCAGCCTTGCGATTGATGAGATAGGCGCCCGATCCTTTCTCGCGGGTGAGCGCGATCGCCAGCGAGCGGGATGCCGTGAGCGGTCCCACCTTATGCTTGCGCCCGCTATTCACGGTGGAAAGACGCAGGATATCCCAGGAATCCTGGCGCTCGAGGGCAGCGGCAAGCACCTCGGCGAAGTCGTCGTCGAAGTCGAGGTCGTCTTCGAGAATGAGAGCGAATTCACCTTTGCTGGCAAGGAACTTCCTCGCGCATTCGACATGGCTGAGATAGCAGCCGATCTCGAAGGGATTCGGTCTGCGGCCATGCCGGCGCAGATAGGATTTCGCGTCGAAATCGCGACGCGGCAAGGCAATGCTCACGCCGTCGACAGCCGCCACGCGCTCGAATTCCATGCCGATTTCGGTGAGCAGGCGCTCCATGCGAAACCGGCGAAGCTCCGCCCGGTCGAGATTGATGAGATAGGTATTGATCCGCAGGCTGACGGGATGAACGGCCGAAACGACATCGGCAGCTGTGGCATGCATATTCATGAGAACTCGCCTCGACTTGGGTAATTACGATTCCACCCAGCCTGCGCTCGAAAACTCACGGGGACTTCGCCCGAACTATACAATTTCGTAAGGCGCGCCTGTCGCTTGGTCATCCATGACGTGCGGGCCAAGCCATCAATGCGCGAATGACGGGTTGAGATGGCGTCCGGCAACGGCTATCTCAGGCAAACCTCAAGCGGGTCCTCCGCAAAAGACAAGGCTGAACCGCATGATCCCAGATTTCCTCGTCACCCATTCCGGTGGCTTCCATGCCGACGAGTTGCTGTCGAGCGTCATCCTGACCCGGCTTTTCCCGCAGGCGCGCATCGTCCGCAGCCGGGCGTCGGAATGGATCACCCCGGGCGCGGACCGCATCATTTACGATGTGGGCGGCGCCTATGACGCCGAGGCGGGGATCTTCGATCACCATCAGCGCGGCGCGCCGCTGCGGGAGGACGGCCAGCCCTACAGCTCGTTCGGGCTGATCTGGAAGCATTATGGCCATGATTATCTGGCAGCCGCGGGCCTTCCCGAAGAGCATATCGAGGCGGTGCATGCCTCCTTCGATCGAAGCTTCGCGCTGCCGATCGATCTGACGGACAATGGCGCACTCAGCCCCTCCGGGCCGCTTGGCGCGCTCACCCTGCCCGCATTGCTGGAAACGCTGAAGCCGGTTTTCGACGACCGGGATCCCGAGGCCGACGATCGCGCATTCCACGCAGCACTTGCCGTTGCCCGCAGCTTCGTCGAGGCAAAGATCGCCCAGAGCGCCGCAAAATTGCGGGCCGAGGCCCTCGTGCATCGGGCAATCCTGGATACTGGCGAGGGGCGCGTGCTCGAGCTGCCGATGGGAATGCCCTTCCGCCCTGCGATCGTGAAGGCCGGCGCCGATCACCTGCTCTTCGTCGTCCACCCGCGCGAAAAGGACTGGTGCGTGACCGGCATCCGCCGCGGCGACGACGGTTTCGAGCTGAGGGCCGATCTGCCTGCCGCCTGGGCGGGCCTCACCAATGGCGAGTTGGAGGCTGCCTGCGGCGTGAGCGGCGCAAGCTTCTGCCACAACGGCCGTTTCATCGCCGCCGCCAGGACCCGCGAGGCGGCGCTCGCCATGGCCGAGCTTGCGGTCGAGGAAGCTGTCGCCAGCGGCAAGGCCTGATAGCGGCCGTCGATGGCAGCCGTCATGCCGCTATCGCCCCTTCCCGGCCGCCGCCTGGCTCTATAGTTTCATCGTCGCAAACGCCCAAATGAGAGGTTTCCTGTGAGTGTCGGCCTGATTGCCCTTCTTGATGATGTCGCAGCGATTGCCAAGGCTGCAGCCGCTTCGCTCGACGATGTGGTTGCCCAGGCCGGCAGGGCCGGCGCGAAGGCCGCCGGCGTCGTCATCGACGATACGGCCGTCACGCCGCGCTATGTCACCGGCTTTTCGCCCGCACGCGAACTGCCGATCATCGCAAAGATCACGCTCGGTTCGCTGAAGAACAAGATCCTGTTCCTCCTGCCGGCCGCGCTGATCCTGAGCCTCGTCCTGCCCGGGGCCATCACGCCTCTGCTGATGCTCGGCGGGCTTTACCTCTGCTATGAGGGCGCTGAGAAAGTCTACGAGCTTGTCTTTCCCCATACCGCGCACGCGCACGAAGCCGAGCTCGATGCGGGCAGCGTCGATCCGAAGGCCTTCGAGGATGAAAAAGTGGCGGGCGCCGTCCGGACCGACTTCATCCTCTCGGCGGAGATCATGGCGATCACCCTCGGCTCAGTTCCTGAAGCCGGCCTGGCAACGCAGGCGCTGGTCCTTGCCATCGTCGGCATTGCGATCACCGCCGGCGTCTACGGCGTCGTCGCCTTGATCGTCAAGGCTGATGACGTCGGGCTCTGGCTCGCCCAGCGCTCGCCTTCGTCTCCAGCGGGCGCACTTCCGCGCATGCTCGGCCGCGGCCTCGTGCAGGGCATGCCCTATCTCCTGAAAGTGCTGGGTGCGGTCGGGACGGCGGCGATGATATGGGTCGGCGGCGGCATTATCGTGCACGGCGCCGAGGTGTTCGGGTTCGGCTGGCCGAGCCACCTTCTCCATGATGCCGGAGAAAGTGCTGCCCATGTGCTCCCGGCAATCGGCGGATTGGTTTCCTGGCTGGTTCAGGCCGCAGGCTCCGGCCTCGTCGGCATCGCCCTCGGGCTGGCGATGATCCCGACCGTCAGCTTTGCCGTGGCACCCGCATGGCGGTGGTGCTCGACACGCATCCGCAAGATCAGGACCGCATAACAACAAATATCGGGATAAAGACCGAAGCGCGCCGCATGAACCAGGTTCGATGCGGCGCGCTCCGAAAAGCGCTTAGTTGACGGACTTGTCGACCAGCTTGTTCTTGCCGATCCAGGGCATCATGCCGCGCAGCTTGGCGCCGACTTCCTCGATCTGGTGGCTGTCGTTGACGCGGCGGATGCCCTTGAAGCGGGCTGCACCCGACTTGTATTCCTGCATCCACTCGGAGGTGAACTTGCCGGTCTGGATGTCCTTGAGGACACGCTTCATCTCGGCCTTGGTTTCTTCGGTGATGATGCGCGGACCCGTGACGTATTCGCCCCACTCGGCCGTGTTGGAGATCGAGTAGTTCATGTTGGCGATGCCGCCTTCATAGATCAGGTCGACGATCAGCTTCACTTCGTGCAGGCACTCGAAATAGGCCATCTCAGGAGCGTAACCGGCTTCGGTGAGCGTTTCGAAGCCAGCGCGGATGAGCTCGACGAGACCGCCGCAGAGAACGACCTGTTCGCCGAAGAGGTCGGTTTCGCACTCTTCGCGGAAGTTGGTTTCGATGATGCCGGAACGGCCGCCGCCGACGCCGCAGGCGTAGGAGAGAGCGAGTTCAAGCGCGTTGCCGGAAGCGTTCTGGTGAACGGCAACGAGGCAGGGAACGCCGCCGCCCTTCTGGTATTCGCCGCGAACCGTGTGGCCCGGGCCCTTCGGGGCGATCATGACGACGTCGACCGAAGCCTTCGGCTCGATGAGGCCGAAGTGAACGTTGAGGCCGTGGGCAAAGGCGATGGCTGCGCCGTCGCGGATATTGCCGGCGATGTCAGCCTTGTAGATCTCGGCCTGCAGTTCGTCCGGGGTCGCCATCATCATCAGATCGGCCCAGGCGGCGGCTTCTGCAACCGTCATGACCTTGAAGCCGTCGGCTTCGGCCTTCTTGACTGTCGGCGAACCGGCCTTCAGCGCGATGACGAGGTTCTGGGCGCCGCTGTCCTTGAGGTTCAGCGCATGGGCACGGCCTTGCGAACCGTAACCGATGACGGCGACCTTCTTGGCCTTGATGAGGTTGAGATCGGCATCACGATCGTAATAGACGCGCATTTGAAGTTCCTTCCCTTTGCTTGTCTTGTTGACTGTCATGAAAGCGGGTCAGCCGAGAGCCGGCATCTCCGCGAGAACCTTGTCCGTGCCGTAGAGCCGGAGGAAGGCGGTCACCGCCCTCTCCGCCTGGCGCGCGGTATCCTTGAGGCCGGGCTCGCCGAGCAGCATGCGCACATGCAGGTCGGAGACCACGAGGCCGTAAAGCGTGTGATAGGCCTCGTCGGCATCGGAAAACCGAAGGAGCCCTGCCCTTTTGCCGGCATCGATCAGCGCCATGGCGCGCCGGTCGATCTGGCGGCGGCCGCGTTCAAGCAGCAGCTTGCCGAGCTTGGAGCCGTCGCGGTGCGACTGGCCGATCGCCAGCCGGTTCAGCGCCAGCGAGACGTCGCCGGCCAGAACCTCCAAGAGGTCGCGCGCGAAGATGACGACATGGTCGTGCAGGCTCGCCGCCGTCAGTCGCTCGCCGTTGCGCTCGAAAGTGCGCACCTTGCTTGCCTGGTAGGCGATCATCGCCGACAGAAGCCCGTCGCGGTCGCCGAACCACTTGTAGAGGCTTTCCTTGGAGCAATTGGCGGCGCGCGCGACCCCCGAGGTCGTCAGCGCCTTCTCGCCGCCATCGACGAGCAACTGCAGCGCCTGCTCCAGAACGGCGTTCTGGCGCGGCGAAAATTCGCTCGGCTCTGCGGTATCGACGGACACGGACGTGGCTCCCCTTTGAAAGTACCGTACGGTACGGTTCGTGAGCTATATGCGGCAAACCGATCGGGACGTCAAGAAGCCCCGGCGGATTTTTTTATGACCGATATCCCGGCGAAACGCCAGAATTGCATAGGCGCGCCCGCCCGGGAATCGCATAATGTCGCGCCACGCCATTTGCCGGGAGCCTTCCATGCCGCGCCTGCCCGCCGCCCTTCTTCTAGCCGGAACACTGCTCCTGGCAACGACGCCCCTGACCATCGGCGCTTTCGCGCAGTCGGAAAACGACGTCTACAACAAGATCGAGGAGTTGCACGGCGATGCCGCGGGTTTCGACCGGCCGCTGCGCCAGCTCGTCCGCGCGATGCGCTCGGGCGATGCCGAGGCTATCGCCGGCCTTGTCGAATACCCGCTCACCGTCAAGGCGAACGGCGAGACCTACGATGTCGAGAATGCCGAGGATTTCGTCGAGAATTTCGACGATCTGGTGACGGCTGAGACCCGCCGCACCGTCGGGCGCCAGCAATATCAGGATCTCTTCGTCAACAGCGACGGCGTCATGCTCGCGAACGGCGCCGTCTGGATGGGCGCGGTCTGCGACGACAATGCCTGCCAGGACAGCCATTGGGCGATCATCGCGATCAACAATTGAAATCCGGCGACGAGGAAAAGCCAATGAAATACTGGGTAGCCGCGGCCATCATCACCGCAGCCGTGACCATCGCGGCGAATGCACAGGCCGCCGAGACGCGTTGCGGCTGGATCGAGAATCCGACGCCCGCCAACTGGTGGCTGCAGGATGCGGAGAACACCTGGACGATCATGACCCAGGGCGAGGATGTCGATGCGGTGGAAGGCATGGACCTGATCCCCGATATATCAGAACACGATTACGTCAGGACCAACGGCAATTATGGCTATGCCTGCGCCTGCATGGGCGTCGAGACCGACGGCAAGGATCGCATCACGAAAATCCTCTCCTTCCGCCAGCTGAAGCTCGCCAAATGCCGTGCCGACAAGGCGCTGAAATCTCCAGGCTGATCGGAGCCTAAACCGAAAAACTGGAAGGCCGGCGCGATCATGACCCAAGGGCAATTGATGCCGCAGCGCAGCCGGCAGGGATCGGCGGAGATTCTTCCGGCATCGTCTTGTCGATCGCGTATAGCTTCGCGAAACCGGCATCCTCGATGAGCGTCAGGCCGGCTGGCATGACGTTGCCGACATAGTCGTCGGTAACATCGGCATTGGCGACCAGGACGAAATCGAACCGCCTGCGCCAATCCGACAGGTACAGATAAGACGGATCGGCTTTAAACTCCTGCATCAATGCCGGGCAGGAAAGCACGCCAATCGACACGAGACTGCTCTCGGGAGCCGCGATCTCAGACCATGGCGGCAGGACGGAGAGCGGCTGCTTGCCTTTTGCGGTGAAGAGTGTCGGCACGAAAGCATGGGAGAACGGCAGGGCAAGCGCCGGCAGATGCCGGTAGGTAGCCAGTCCCCACACAAAAATCCGGCTGGAGTGGGCAAGGCCGCTTTCCTTCCCCGCTTTGTGCTCCAGAGGCAGCACGGCCGCACCGGCCGGTATCTTCTTGAGAACGCTCTCAACGGCGGCAACATCCTTCTGCGCCAACCACCAGTTCCATCCGATCCAGCCGGTACGGCCGAACACCGTGAGATTGACGATGAGCGCCAGCAGCAGCGCCTGCCGGCGCGTGAGATTGGCGAAGGGGCACACCATTGCCATAGCGACGAGCGCCGCCATGATCGGAAAGCGCCAGCTGATCCATCCGGTGCCGAGCGCGTGGCGAGGCGAAATACAGGAGAGAAGCAGGAGGCCACAGGCGGCGACGGCAAGCCCTGCATGAATACGAATGTCGCCGACGCGCGCGGCCCGCGTGCAGATGAAAATCAGCGGCAGAACCAGCACGACATCCACCACCGGAACATAGGTCATGATGGCGGAGAGCAAATTCTGGACAATCAAAACGATGCTGTCGTTCCAGACAAGGCCGAGGCCATTGCCGGCGGCGTTGGGCAGAGCCGCCGTATGGAGATAGAGCGAAAGCGGCGGGAGGACGCAGGCGCCAAGCGCCAGTGCCAACCGGCCGGCAAGTCTGAGCAGGCCCGCTTTCGATCGCACTATGTCGATGCGCCAGGAAAATTCGAGGCCGCAGACGATCGCCATGTAGAAGCCGAGCGCGAAGATATGCATTACCGTCAGCGCCAGTGCGGCGGCGAGCCGCCAGGCAAAAGCCAAGGCGGGATTTTTCCCCTGCAGCCGCAGATCCACGCAGGCGAAGACAAGCGCCATGCCGAGGCCGATCTGGAAATTGATGAAGCCGCCGATCATGGTGGCGCACCAGCCGAGCGACAGCATGGCGATCTGCCAATAGTGCCGGCCTCCGAAAAGCGCGCGGTGCAGGCAGATCGCGCCAAGCGGCGGCAGCACGATCGCCAGGAAAAGCAAGGCCCGCGCCAGAGCATCCGCGCCGATGAGCGGTCCGAGCCAGACGGCCAGGAGATCCATTCCCACATTGGTGAAGGTGCGGTTCCAATCGACCGCATAGATCTGAGGAAAAGGCTGCTCGCCTATTCCGCCCGAAAGAAGCCAGAGACGAGCGTAGTGATTGGCATAATCGAGAATGGGCGGAAAAGGAAACAGCACCACCAAGGCCGCGGCAAGTGCGACGAAAGCGGCGATCGCGATGGTGGAATCCTGTCTGGCAGCCGATTCTTCAGGCTTGGCCTTGGCCGAGGCAGGCGCGGCAATCTGGTCCATTATCCGATCCGGCTGGTCTTTTGCGACCGCGGCGGCTCACCGGATGCAAAGACTGCATCCAGCGCGGCGCGTCGGTCGCTCGCGCTCATCTCGGAAAAGACGGCCGGCAGTTCAGCCTGTTCGCTGCCGCGCCGGACCGTTTCGATCATGAACATCGGCCGTTTCTTGCTCTCCTGCACGAGACGGCCGAGATACTCGCCGATGATGCCGATGCAGATCAGCTGGATGGCGCTGAAGACGCTGACGGCGACCATGATCGACGACCAGCCGGTAACCGTTTCGCCTTCCAGCCAGCGCACGAATGTATAGACGAGCAACGCGATCGCGACGCCGGCGCTGACCACGCCGAGCCATGTGGCGATACGCAGCGGCGTCGTCGAAAAGCTGGTGATCGCGTCGAGCGCAAAATTGATCATCTTGCGCAGCGGATATTTCGTCGTGCCGGCAAAGCGGGCATCACGCTCATAAGGCAGGGCCACCTGCCTGCCGCCGATCCAGCTGACCATGCCGCGAATGAAGCGATCGCGCTCCGGCATGGCGAGCAGGATATCGACGACGCGCCGGCGCATCAGCCGGAAATCGCCGGTATCGCGCGGGATGGTCACCGAAGCGAGCCTGGACAGGGCGCGATAGAAGAGCGAAGCCGAGGCGAGCTTGAACCAGGTTTCACCCTCGCGGCGCGTGCGCTGGCCGTAGACGACGTCGGCGCCGCGCTCCATGATCGGCATCATCATCAAAAGCAGTTCGGGCGGATCCTGAAGATCGGCGTCGATCAAAAGCACGCGCTCGCCCCGGGACGCGGCAAGACCCGCCGTCGATGCCAGCTGGTGGCCGTGATTGCGCAGGAGGCGAATGCCGAGCACCTCGGGCACATCAGCCGCCAGATCCGAGATGATCTCCCAGGTGCCGTCGGACGAGCCGTCATCGACGAGAATGAGCTCGAAGGCATCGCCGGCAACGCTGCGAGCAGCGGCCACCGCGCGACGGCAGAATTCGCGCAGACCCTCTTCCTCGTTGTGACAAGGCGCGACGATGGAAAGAAATGGTGTTTGCGTCATGCCGCCATCAGTGCTTGGTGTTTCGAACAAGCCTAGCTGCGAAACGTCAAACATCCTTTAATAGCAACTGCACCGGCGTCTTGGCGGACGCGCTGCGCTCTATTCCGCCGCCATGATTTCGCGCGCGCCGTCGATATCGCGGGCGGGTGACGCGCCGTAGAGGCGGCTGTATTCGCGGCTGAACTGCGAGGGGCTCTGATAGCCGACGCGGTGGCCGGCCGTGCCGGCATCGAGCCGCTCGACGAGCATCAGGCGGCGCGCCTCATGCAGGCGAAGCTGCTTCTGATACTGCACCGGCGTCATCGCCGTCACCGATTTGAAGTGGTGATGGAAGGACGACACGCTCATGCTGACGCGCTCGGCAAGGTCTTCGATCCGCAGCGGCCGCGCGAAATTTTCCTTCAGCCACGCGACCGCGCGCGCGACCCGGTTGCTGTGGCTGTCTGCCGTGGCGATGTTGATCAGCCGCGCGCCGTCAGGCCCGGTCAGCACACGGTAGAGGATTTCCTGCTCGATCAGCGGCGCCATGGCCGGGATGTCGGCTGGACGATCGAGCAAACGCATCAGGCGGACAGCGGCGTCGAGCAGTTCCGGCGGAGCGACATTCACCGCCATCCCGCGCTGCCCGTCGGTATGGGCGGCCGGGCGCGGAATATCGATGCGGCTCAAAAGCTCCAGCAGCTTTTCGGAGTCGATTGCCAGCCCCAGGCAGAGGTGCGGAACCTCGGGGCTCGCCTCCGTGACGCGCCAGGCGACCGGCAGGTCGAGCGAGGTCAAAAGATAGTCGCCGGTGCCATAGCTGATCTGCTCCGTGCCGAGGCGCAGGCTCTTGGCCCCTTGCAGCACGAAGGCGAAACACGGCTGGTAGCTGCTGTGCAGCGGGTCGCTGGGCCTGGATCGGCGGCTGATGTGTAGATTGCCGATCGCCGTGGAGAACCCGCCGTCGTGAGGTGCGAAGCGCATCGAGATGTCGACGATTTCCTGATAGGGGCTGTAGGGCAAGGTCATGCGGCAACTCTTTCTGTCAATTGTCTGACGCCGGCGATACCGCCTCTATCTAGAGTGCCTTCGCCATTTCGCAAACAGGCCGGCCTCTCACTTTTGCAGGATCGTGCAAAAAGCTCGGAGGATCGCTCTAACCCTCTCGCGCGGTTCCGGGCAATAGTCCAGCATCCCGTTCAACCCCCACTCCATGATCAAAAAGGAAGGTTCCCATGCCTATTGCAAGAGGCTACGCCGCCACCGACGCTTCCAAGCCGCTCACCCCCTTCACCTTCGAGCGCCGCAACCCGAACCCCGATGACGTCGTCATCGACATCAAGTTTGCTGGCATCTGCCATTCCGACATCCACACCGTCCGCAACGAGTGGAAGAACGCCGTCTACCCGATCGTGCCCGGCCATGAGATCGCCGGCATCGTCTCGGCCGTCGGCTCCGCCGTAACCAAGTTCAAGGTCGGCGACCGCGTCGGCGTCGGCTGCTTCGTCGATTCCTGCATCGGCTGCGCCGAGCGCGATCTCGACCGCGAACAGTACATGCCGGGTCTCAGCGGCACCTACAATGATTTCGAAGCCGACGGCAAGACACGCACCCAGGGCGGCTATTCCGATAGCATCGTCGTCAAAGAGGGCTATGTCATGTCGATCCCTGACAACCTTCCGCTCGATGCCTCCGCGCCGCTGCTCTGCGCCGGCATCACGCTCTATTCGCCGCTGCGCCACTGGAATGCCGGCCCCGACAAGAAGGTCGCGATCCTCGGCATGGGCGGCCTTGGCCACATGGGCGTCAAGCTTGGTTCGGCCATGGGCGCCGATATCACCGTGCTCTCCCAGACCCTTTCCAAGAAGGAAGACGGCCTGAAGCTCGGCGCCAAGGAATATTACGCCACCAACGACCCGGAAACCTTCACGAAGCTCGCCGGCACGTTCGACCTGATCATCTGCACCGTCAGCGCCGGGATCGACTGGAACGCCTATCTCGGCCTGCTCAAGGTGGACGGTTCCTTCGTGGTCGTCGGCGCCCCGGAACACCCGATCCCGGTGCATGCCTTCTCGATCATCCCCGGCCGCAAGAGCATCTCCGGCTCGATGATCGGATCGATCAAGGAAACCCAGGAAATGCTCGACTTCTGCGGCAAGCACAACATCGTCTCCGAGATCGAGAAGATCAACATCCAGCAGGTCAACGAAGCCTATGAGCGCGTCCTGAAAAGCGACGTCCGCTACCGCTTCGTGATCGACATCGCCTCGCTGGCGGCCTGAGGAACGAGGGGCGGCTCCTTCGGGGGCCGCCTGTCTATCCGGCGCGGACTACCTGCAACCGGCCGTCTCGAAGTGTAGCCGTCAATTATGGACGGCTAGATTGGCCTCCAACGAAGCCACAACTTTCGGCCAGGGGACTGTATCGAGATAGCGATGAGGTGCGCCGTCAACAATGACAGGGGCAAAAGGAATACCACCAAAGGAGTTGCGTCTCGGTGGCATTCGCCGCCCCAGGAGGTGTTGCCGAGCCCGAGATAATTGCGCAAAGCAAAGCAATCGCCCACTCCGTACGTTGCGAGAAGAATAAGCAGCGGTACGTGCACGAGGTAAAGAGGATAGGATATCTCGCCCATCCAGGTGGCGATGCGTTCAAACCGTGCATTTCTTGCCAGACACAAGCCAAACCACATGATCATTGGGTGAGCGGCAAATGTCAGGAGCAGATAGTATTTTCTCTCGGTGAGGACGAATCCCGAATAGAGCGCCGCAAGAGCAGCCACCAAAATCCAAGCGGGCCAGGCAGCAAGCCTGATGCGGAAGCCTCGTCGCCAAAGACAACTGATAAGCACTCCGCCATAGAAAGACGCCAGCACCCGGGGAAAGCCCCCGACAATATCACCCCAAACAGAGCCCGGCGGGTATCGAAAGTACCACAGCGCAACGATAAACGCCGGCGCCGATAGCGCGACAATAGAAACGGCCGGCCGGAAACGAGCCGCAGTGAATAAAAAGACTGCGTTGGCCACGACTTCAAAGAACAACGACCATGCCGGGCCGTTCAAGGGCAGAATGCCGAGAACAGTGTCCGACGGCGCCGGAAGCATAAGCAGGCTGGCAACGGAGGAAACGGCAAAAGCGCTGCGGCTCCAGTTTTCAAGGTGACCAATCAATGGGAAAACGGACACAGCGCCGAGCAATGTGCAAACAAGGTAGACGGGGTACAATCGCGCAATACGGTGACTGATGAAGTCTCGGCGGCCACCCGCCTTTAACAGGCTCTCGCCGTATCTTTCCGCCAAAACGAAGCCGCTTAACATGAAGAAAAGATCGACGGCAGCATAAGCGACAGGAAATGCACTGCTGGAATGATAGATAAGAACGAGTATTGCGGACGCTCCACGCAACAAATCGAGCATCCAGAAACGATGCTTTCCGTCAGCTGATACGTCGCTTGTCATGCAAAGATCTCACGCTCTCTTCCCAGCCAGCGAGCTATGATTATTCGATGCAGAGACCTTTGGCGAGGGAATAGCTCTACATCAACGTTCTTCTATGCGACGCCAGACAATTGTACTTAAATGGGAACACCCCGCAGACGCAGCAGATATTCGGCGCCGTTGAACGGATCGGGGCCGGAGCGCCCGCGCATGCGCGGCTGGCCGGCGATCGGGGCGTAGTGATCGAAGGAGGTTTCCATGGTCCCCGCCCCGCTCGTCAGGCCCGGCAATTGCTGCTGGACGCCTTGGATCATCTGAGACGCCATGGTGCCTTCGAGCCGGGCGACGCCATCGGCGATCACCGAATCCGTCATCGCCGCTGCCGATTTTGCAAGCAGAGTGAGCACGCCGCTCAAGCTCTCCATGGGCGCGACGAGATGAAAGCGGTCGACCGGCTCGCAGAGGACGGTCTGCGCGGCCGATAGCGCCGTTGCCAGCACCCATGGCGTCAGCTGGCGGAAATCGGCGGCGGTGCTTGCGGGCGAACTGTGGCGGGCCGCCGTCATCGCCACGTGGCAATCGATGACCTGCCAGCCGAAAATCCCCTGCTTCAGCGTCTCGAACACGGTTTCCTCGACCGCCCGGTAGAAGGCGACAGGCATCTGGCCGACATCGACTTCGAGCGCGAAGCTGTTGCCCGCTCCAGGGGCGCGCGGCTCGACGCGCAGGCCGACGGTCGCGAGAAACGGATTGGGCTCCTTGAAGAGGATCTGCAGGCCGGCCCCGATCCCCAAGGGCCTCTCGACCAGGATGACCGTGCTTTCCTCGAACCTTGCCTCGATGCCGAAATCCGCCAGCAGGGTCGATTGGATAACCTCCTTCTGCACCTCGCCGTAAAGCGACACGAAGACTTCGTCCGCCTCCTCGTTCCGGCGCAGATTGATCAAGGGATCCTGTTCGGCCATCTGGTTCAGCGCCAGCCAGAGCGCCGCCTTGTCGGAAGGCCGCCGGGCAAAAACGCGGGTTTCGAGCGTCGGCGGCGCGAAGTGAACCCGTCCGCCCGCGGAATCACAGCCCACCGCATCCCCGATGCGGGCGCCGGCCAGGCCGCTGACGCGCGCGATCTGCCCGGCGCGAAGACTCTCGGCGCCATGAACCCGGCCGGCCTCGAAAACATGGATCGCGGTCACCCGTTCCGGGCCTTTGGGCAGGTCCAGAGATTGCCGGAGCCGCACCGTGCCTGAGTTCAGGTAGATGTAGGAGAGCTTTTCGCCGCCCCAGCCGCGTTCGATCTTGAAGATCCTGCCGGCGACCGGACCATCCGGATCGGGGCGCCGCGCCGGCAGGATCGTCGCAATGGCCGATGCCAAAGCGGAGATGCCGACGCCGGTCATCGCAGCGCCCGCAAAGACGGGATGCACGAGCCCTCTCGCCACCTGATCGGCCAGGCAGCGCCCGAGCCTTTCCTCCGTCAGCCGATCGGGAGCGACGACATAGTCATCGAGCAGCGCCTCGTCACTTTCCCCGAGCGTCTCGCAGAGCGCCGAAAAGAGCGGCTCGTCTCCCGGAGAGAGCGTCTCCAGCCGGGCAAGCTTGGCTCCGGCATCGATGACCGAGGACATGGCGATGGGGCGGACCGCCAGCTGCGCGGCAAGGGTCTCGATCACATCCCGATAACGCGCGCCAGGACGATCGATCTTGTTGACGAAGAAGACGAAGGGAACGCCGAGCCGCCGCAGCGCCCGCACCAGCACGCGCGTCTGCGCCTGCACGCCTTCGACCGCCGAAACGACGACGACCGCGGCATCCAGCAATCCCAGCACCCGCTCGACCTCGGCGATGAAATCGGGATGGCCGGGTGTGTCGATCAGATTGACGACCCTGTCGCCAATCGCAAACGACACCACCGCGGCCCTGATCGTGATGCCGCGTTGCCGCTCGAGTTCGAGAGTGTCCGTCTGTGTATTGCCGGTATCGACGCTGCCGAGCTTGTCGATAACCCCGGCGTTAAAAAGCAGTCTTTCGGTAAGGCTAGTCTTGCCTGCATCCACATGGGCGAGGATGCCCAGATTCAAAGTGCGCATAAACCACCAACTTCTCGGAAATTCGGATGTGATTTTCGTGAGAAGTGAATCGGCGCATTGGAACCTCTACCCGTTGTTACGGCTTGGATGCGTAACTCCCGGTGGTTGGGAGACGCGGGGGCAATGCTAAGGGTGTGTGCGGAGATATGTCAAGCTTGGACCATGCTGCCCATCCGCCGTATGGCTAAAAGCCAGCTCACGCGTCATCTGTGGCGGAAATCTAGCGCGAGACGTCACTCCCACCCTCATCCCTGTGCTTGTCACAGGGATCCAGCAAGCCCAAGTCCTTGGGCGCGGAAGAATCCCTTGCCTATGAGAGTCATTCACGGCGCAGACGCGCCGTGGCTGGGATTCCTGTGACAGGCACAGGAATGACGGAGGAAAGGGGATGCCGTGTAAGCCCCCTCACGGCACCCTCTCCCTTGTCATGGGCTCCCCCTACCCCTCCTCCCGCATCGTCTCCCGCTGGGTGATCAGCCGGGCGCTGTGCTGGCCGCTGAGATAGATCCACAGCCAGCTCCAGGCGACGGAGAAGCGTGAGCGGGTGCCGATGAGGAAGTAGATGTGGGCGATGCCCCAGATCCACCAGGCTAGCCAGCCTTTCAGCTTGATCCGACCGAAATCGATGATCGCAGCACTCTTGCCGATCGTCGCCAGGCTCCCCTGGTGCCAATATCTGAAAGGCGCCGGCGCCGGTTTGCCCGACAGGCGGGCGCGGATGACCTTGGCGACGTAGCCGCCCTGCTGCTTGGCGGCGGGCGCGATGCCCGGCACCGGCTTGCCGTCCTCCCGCAGTACGGCGGCGGTGTCGCCGATGACGAAGACGTCGGGCAGGCCAGGCGCGCTCAGATCCTTTTCGACGACGACGCGCCCTGCCCGGTCGGCCGGCACGCCGAGCCATTGCGCCGCCGGCGAGGCGGTGACGCCGGCCGCCCAGACGATCGTCCGGCTCGGGATGAAGGTCTCGCCGATCTGCACGCCGTCGGCGCTGCAATCGGTCACCGGGCTGCCGAGAAGAACCTCGACCCCAACCTTCTCAAGCGCCTTTTCGGCATAGGCCGAAAGCTCTTCGGCGAAGGTTGGCAGCACGCGGGGGCCGGCCTCGACCAGCACGACGCGGGTCTTGCGCGTGTCGATGTTGCGGAATTCCTTGGGCAGCGTGAAATGCGCAAGCTCGGCGATGATGCCGGCAAGCTCGACGCCGGTTGGCCCTGCGCCGACGATGGTGAAGGTCAGCAGCGCATCGCGCACGGCGGGATCGGCCTCCATCTCCGCCTTTTCGAAGGCAAGCAGCACCCGCCTGCGGATGGTCGTCGCATCCTCCAGCGTCTTCAGGCCGGGCGCCACCGGCTCCCATTCGTCACGGCCGAAATAGGCATGCGTCGCCCCGGTCGCCAGCACCAGCGTGTCATAACCGAGAGTCATGCCGCTGCGTAATGAAACCGTCTTCGCGCCGCTGTCGACGCTGGTGACTTCACCGAGCAGCACCGTCACGTCGGGCCGGTCGGCATAGAGGCGGCGGATCGGCCAGGCGATCTCAGAGGTGGAGAGGATGGTCGTTGCCACCTGATAGAGTAGCGGCTGGAAGAGATGATGGTTGCGCCGGTCGACGAGGGTGATCTTCACGCCTGCGCCCTTCAACCCGTTGACGAGCTGCAGCCCGCCGAAACCGCCGCCGACAACGACGACATGATGATCGCCCATGACCTGCCCCTTTGCGCCATTTCGCTGAAAGCCAATGTGGCCTTTGCCGCGAAGGTTGCAACCGCCGTTTCGGCATGCCTGCCCTGCGCCACCGGCAGCTGGTGGCGCTCAGATTATCCGCTTCTCCGGCAATCCGACCCTGCGAAGCTCATGGAATGGAAGTCAGGCACAGTTATGCAGCCCAGACCGAGCTTCGGTTGGGCTGCAATACAGACGTGCCGTTCGACCGATAGCCGGCCAGGAACCAGTTCACAGCGCAGATGCGTAACGTACCCTCAATAGGGACCGACGCACTGGCGACGCGGTCCGTGATAGGGCTGGAAGGTATTGTCGAACGCCCTGTACGAGCGATAGCGCGCATAGCACCAGCTCTCGTGGTTGCCGCCTCCTCCATAATAGGCAGTCGACGCATAGGCCCGATAGGGTCGTCCATAGTAGCGGTAGGGCGAGCCGTAATAGCGGTAAGGCGATCCGTAATAGCCGTAGGGCGAGCCGTAATAGCCGCCCGAGCCGTAATAGCCGCCGTAGGGTGAACCATAATAGCCGCCGTAATAGGGCTGTGCCAATGCCCCGCCAATGATCGTGCCGACGGCCAGACCACCCAAGGCCCAGCCCCAGCCCGATCCATTGTGATGATGGCCGTAATACCCGCCTCCGTAATGGCCGCCATCCCAGTGGCCACCACCCCAGTGACCGCCGCCATGGCCGCGCCATTGCACTTGCTCTATCTGCGGCTGCGCATCGATCCGGGGTGGGTTGATAGCCGGAAACGCTTGAGCCGGCGTGATGCCGGGGGCACCTATGATCAAGCATAACGCAGCGACGCTTAGCTTTCTCATGACCGTTCTCCTCTCCTCCTCCAAGTGGAGGCAATATCTTCCTCTCCTCCTGAACCAAAGGTGAACGTAATATGTCGAAAAACGTTCCGTAGAGAGACAAATTAATCGCTGGCGATGGCGCTGAGGATTATCGGCTCTTCCAGCGATCCAATCTTGCCTTTTCCCGACAAAACCGGGTGCCAGGCGTTCATCCACTCTTCACCTGGCGTAACCCACGGGTATCGCCATTCCCTGTTTCAATTCTTCCATCGAAATCGACGCCGAGACGTCGAAAAGTTCGAGCTTGCGCACGATCTGCTTGTAGATCACGTCGTAATGTTCGACGCGCGGCAGCACGATCTTCAGGATGTAATCGTGGTTGCCGGTCAGCCGGTGCGCCTCGACGATTTCGGGAATGTCGCTGATGATCCTGCGGAAAGTTTCCGTCCATTCGTCGGAATGATGCGCCGTCTTGACGAGGGCAAAGACCGTCGTCGGCACGCCCATCCGCTCCCGGTCGAGCACGACGATGCGCCGGGCGATATGGCCGCTCTCCTCCAGCCTCTGGATGCGCCGCGAGCAGGCCGATACCGAAAGCGCCACGCGCTCGGCAAGGTCGGTCACGGATATGCCGGCATCCTTCTGCAGCATGTCGAGAATACGTCTGTCGCGATCGTCCAGCATGTGTGTGAAGTCAACCTCGCGCCTTCATTTTGCATAATATTACCAAATCGCGCAAAATTGTAGCACACTCCTCGTATGGAGGACAAACAACGCAAACACGCCGCGCCGGGAATGCGGCATCATTTTCGAAGTTCAAGCATGGGAGCATGAAGAGATGGAAACGATCGGTCTGATCGGCGGCATGAGTTTCGAAAGTTCGGCGGTCTATTACCGCCTCGTCAACGAGATGGTGCGTGCCCGCAGGGGCGGCCTCGCCTCTGCCGAGCTCATCCTGCATTCGGTCAATTTCGAGGAGATCGTCGCCCTTCAGAAGGCCGGTAACTGGGATATGGCCGCCCGTCGCCTCGCCGACGTGGCTCTGCGCCTGCAGGTAGGCGGTGCCAGCTGCGTCCTCATCTGCACCAACACCATGCATTTGATCGCCGATGAGGTTGCGAAGAAGATCTCCGTGCCGTTGATCCACATCATCGACGAGACGGCGAAATCGCTGCATGCCGCCGGCCGCAAGCGCCCGCTGCTGCTTGCTACCCGCTACACGATGGAGCACGGCTTTTACGCCGAGCGCATGAAGAGCCTCGGTCTCGACATCATGGTGCCTGATGCGAGCGACCGCACCACCGTGCACGACATCATCTTCAACGAGCTCTGCGCCGGCAGAGTGCACAACAGCTCGCGCGAAAAGCTGATTGATATCATCGACCGCGCCGTGGATCGCGGCGCCGACAGCATCATCCTCGGTTGCACCGAGATCTGCCTGATCCTCGATCCCGACCGCCTGCCGCTGCCGGGCTTCGATACGACTGCGATCCATGCGCGCGCGGCGGTCGATTTCGCGCTCGGCGCCGAGGAAGCGGCCGAAGAGGAAGCCGCTTGAATTGACAATTTAGTTGACTCAGTCAACTAAATGCAGGACAAAGGTCTTCATTCGGAGACCTTTGCCGCACTGCTGACAGGTCGGCCAGCTTCTCTTTCGTCATGCTCGGGCTTGTCCCCGGGCATCTGCAGCCGGTTGAGATGGAGCAGATCCTCGGCACAAGGCCTGGGATGACGCCGAGCAAAGAGCGAGGTTTGTCAGCAAATTGGCAAGAATCTCCACCTGGAGACCTTTGCCATGTCCGACACCGCTCTCATTGAAACCGCCCGCGATTTCAACCGCTTCTATACGAATTTCCTCGGCCTTCTCAACAAGGCCTATCTCGACTCGCCGTTTACGCTGACGGATGCCCGCATCCTCTTCGAGATCGGCTCGCACGATGGCGTCAGCGCCACGGCACTTGTCCGCGACCTGCATCTCGACCCGGCCTATCTCAGCCGCATCCTCAAGCGTTTCCGCGCCGAAGGGCTGATCGAAACCAGTCCCGATCCGGCCGATCTGCGCAGCCAGGTCATTATTGTCACCGACCGGGGACGGGAGCAGTTCGAGGAGCTCGGCCGGCGCGCCAACGCGCAGATCGCCGCCCGTTTCGACAATCTCGCGGCCGGCGAGCCGGAGGCAGCGGTCCGCGCCATGGGCACGATCCGCGCCCTGCTCGACCCGGCGGCCAAGCCCGCGCCGGCGGTCATCCGTGCCCATCGCGCCGGCGATATCGGCTGGATCGTCCAGAGCCAGGGCCGCTTCTATGCCGAGGAGTATGGCTGGGATCTACGCTTCGAGGCGCTGGTCGCCGAAGTCGCGGGAAAATTCCTCGCCAATTTCGATCCGGCCCTGGAATATTGCTGGATCGCCGAGCGCGGCGGCGTCAATGTCGGCTCGGTCCTCGTCACCAACGGCGGCGACGGCATCGCAAAGCTGCGCCTGCTCTATGTCGACAAATCGGCCCGCGGCCTCGGCCTTGGCAAGCTGCTGGTCGACGAATGCATCCGCTTCTCCAGGCATAAGGGCTACCGCGAGCTTTCACTCTGGACCAACGACATGCTGGAGACCGCCCGCGCCATCTACGTCAAAGCAGGCTTCCGCCTTGTCTCCGAGGAGAGACATCGCATGTTCGGCCCCGAGGCGAACGGCCAGAACTGGGTTCTGACCCTCTGATCTCGTCCAGCGATTTGTTGGGTCGCAAAAATTTCGCTTGATTTGGAAACGATCGTTCCCTAATTAAGAGCCATGACCGTTGCCAACCTCACATCAGATGAAAAAACCCGCAGCCGTGGCCGTCCGCGCGAGTTCGATATGGATGTCGCACTTGATGCCGTCCTGCAGGTCTTTTCCGAACGCGGCTACCACGCGACCTCGATCAGCGATCTGACCGAGGCAATGGGCCTGACCTCGGGCAGCATCTACAAGGCGTTCAAGGACAAGCGCGGCGTCTTTCTCGCAGCCTTTACCCGTTACCGGCAACTCGGCCGGCGGCGCCTGGAAGCGATGATCGCGTCTGCGGAAACCGGCCGCGAGAAAGTCTTCCAGATGGTGATGTATTACACCGACCGCTCCTATGGCGATGACGGCCGCAAAGGCTGCCTCGTCGTCGGCGGCGCCAACGATTTTTCCCTGCTCGACGAGGAATCCGCCGCCCATGTCGCGGCTGCCTTTGCCGCCGACGAGAAGCTGATGGCTGATCTCATCCGCATCGGCCAGGCCGACGGCAGCATTCCGCAGACGGTGGAGGCGGATGCCGCCGCCCTCACCTTTCTTTGCTTCACCAAGGGCTTGCGTGTCATCGGCAAAACAGGACGCAGCAGGCAGGAGATGGTCGCCGCGGCCGAAGCGGCGATGAAGCTCGTGACGTAAATCCTGTCGCGCAAAACCGTGCAGCGCTTTTGCGATCACGACATGCGCGGGGAGCCAATCTGAAAGATTGCGGCGCGCTTTATGGCCGCGCCCCAGACGATCGAAAATAACGACACCCGGTCAAGGATCGGGTGGCCGCAGCCAGCATTTTTGCATTCAATCCCCAAAATCTTTGGACACCGGAGTTTCCGATGAGCATTTCAGCCACCACGCCGGATAGGGCTATCCCACGAGCGCTATCGCCCTGGCTCACCTTCCTTTTCGCCGCCGCCTGCGGGCTGGTGGCCGCCAATCTCTATTATGGCCAGCCGCTTGCCGGCCCGATTAGCGCCGATCTCGGCTTCACACCCGCGGCCACCGGCCTGATCGTCACCCTGACGCAGATAGGCTACGGCCTCGGCCTGCTGCTGATCGTGCCGCTCGGCGACCTGACGGAAAACCGTCGCCTGGTCTTGCTGCTGATATCAGTCTCCGCCGTTGCACTCATCGGTGCGGCGCTGTCGACGACGCCTGCCGCCTTCCTCACCGCCTCGCTCTCCATCGGCCTCGCCTCGGTCGCCGTTCAGGTGCTGGTTCCCTTCGCCGCGAACATGGCGCCGGATGCCACACGCGGCCAGGTCGTCGGCAACGTCATGAGCGGCCTGCTCTGTGGCATCATGCTCGCCCGCCCATTCGCAAGCTTCGTCGCCGAGGCCTCGTCCTGGCACGTCGTCTATTACGTCACCGCGGGGCTGATGATCGTGCTCGCCATCGTGCTCCGCGCCAATCTGCCGGTCCGCCTGCCGAAGACGAAGCTGCGCTATGGCGAGCTGCTCGCCTCCATGGCCCATCTGGCGTTGACCTCGCGCGTATTGCAGCGCCGCGCCCTCTATCAGGCCGGCATGTTCGGCGCCTTCAGCCTGTTCTGGACGACGACGCCGCTGCTGCTCGCAAGTCCGGCCTTCGGCCTGACACAGAACGGCATTGCCCTCTTCGCGCTCGCCGGTGCTTCAGGCGCGGTCGCCTCGCCGATCGCCGGCCGGCTTGCCGATCGCGGCATGACGAAGATCGCCTCGACGATCGCCATGCTGCTCGGCATGGCCTCCTTCCTGATCAGCCATTTCGCCACGGATGGCTCGCTCACCGCCTTGCTGCTCTTGACGGCGGCGGCGATCCTTCTTGATTTCGGCGTGACGACCAATCTCGTCTGCGGCCAGCGCGCCATCTATGGGCTGAACCCGGAACACCGCAGCCGGCTCAACGGCCTGTTCATGGCCACGTTCTTTGCCGGCGGCGCCCTCGGCTCCGCGCTCGGCGGCTGGGCCTATGCGACCGGCGGCTGGACGATGACGGCCTGGATCGGCTTCTGCTTCCCCGCGCTGGCCTTCCTCCTGTTCCTGACGGAAGGACGCGGCAAGCAGGAAGGCAAAATCTGAGACCCGATATCCAAATCCTCAATGCGGGCTTATAAATGCAGACATCGGGTGAGCGGGCGCACCCCCGCTCACCGCTCAAGAATTTTCGTTTTTATGGGATGTTTCCAACATGGACATGGACGAAGAGAAGATCGACGATGCCGTTCTGGCATTGCTATGGCTGACGCTGCATGACGGAGACCGCGCCTGGAAGGGTTTCGACTGGGACGTGATGGACCGCCTGCATCGGAAGGGCCTGATTGAAAATCCCGCAGGCAAGGCCAAGTCTGTCGTCCTCAGCGAAGAAGGATTGCGGCGATCGGAGGAATTGTTCCGCGCTCTGTTTACGCGACCGACGAAATGAACGCTGACGCCACTAGCTGTCGACAGAATCGAAACGCGAGCGGGCGGCGCGCACCGCCTCGTGGTTCGCCTCCGCCCAGTTCAACAGCTGCGACAGCGGCTGGTAAAGCGAGCGGCCGAGATCGGTCATCGAATATTCGACGCTCGGCGGCTTGGTCGGGAAGACCTCGCGGGCAATATAACCATCCCTCTGCAGGTCGCGCAGCGTCTGCGTCAGCATGCGCTGCGAGATATCGGGGAGCAAGCGCCGCAGCTCGCCGAACCGATGGGGCTCGGCTGCCAGCACCTCAAGCAGCAGCGTCGACCATTTGCCGCCGATCTGCTGCATCATGTCCCGGACCGGGCAATTGGAAAAATCGAGATCGGCGAGATCGATCTCGCGCCGCATCCCCGGCGTCCTGTTCTTCAGACTGACGACTGCGCCGCTCATCTGCTGGTTCCCTTTTGGTAACGTACAGCCGAAAAACTGCCTCCTTTACACCGCGAAGTCAATTCCTATTCTAGTGTTACTCTCTTTTTGAGACCACCATCGGAACGCAGAAGGAAACGACTTATGAGCGAAACCATCCTGGTCACCGGCGCGGCCGGACAGCTCGGCCAGCGTGTCATCCATCACCTGATCGAGACCTACAAGGTCGCCCCCGGCAACATCGTCGCGGCAACGCGCAGCCCGGAAAAGCTTGCCGAGCTCGCAAACAAGGGCGTCGTCACCCGCAAAGCCGATTTCGATGACGCTGCCGGCCTGGAGAAGGCTTTCGCCGGCGTCGACCGGCTGCTGATCATCAGCACCGATGCTCTCGATACTCCCGGCAAGCGTCTCGCCCAGCACAAGGCCGCCGTCGCTGCCGCCGCCAAGGCAGGCGTCAAGCACATCGCCTATACCTCAATGCCGGCGCCCGACGATTCGCTCGTCACCTTCGCGCCCGACCACCTCGGCACCGAAAACGCCATCAAGGCGAGCGGCGTCGGCTACACGATCATCCGCGACGCCTGGTATCACGACAACTACCTGCACGGCATGCCGCACAACCTCCAGGGCGGCAAATGGTACAGCGCCACGGGCGACGGCAAGATCTCGACCATTTCGCGCGACGACTGCGCGCTGGCGATCGCAGCCGCCCTCGCCTCCGGCACCTCCGACAGCGCCACCTATACCCTGACCGGCGGAGAACTGCTGACCAACCGGCAGATCGCCGCCATCGTCTCCGAAGTCGCCGGCAAGCCGCTTGACGTGGTCGACGTCAATGACGAGCAGCTCGGCCAGGGCATCCGCGGCGCCGGCCTCCCCGGCTTCGTCGCCGACATGCTGGTTTCGGCCGACGCCAACACCCGCGCCGGCAAATTCGCCATCCTCACCGAAGACTTCACCAAGCTGACCGGCAAGAAGCCGCAGCCACTGAAGGATTTCTTCGTGGCGCATAAGGCTGCTTTGACGGCTGCAGGCAGCGCCGGAGGCCATTGAGCTTTCCGCTCATCCCTGCGCTCGCCGCAGGGATGAGCAGTTGGACTTTGAATGAGGAAATGTCATCACGTCAGACAGATGGGTCACCCACGGCGCGGACGCGCCCTGGGTGGGTTCCTGTGACATCCTCGGGGCAAAGCCCTGAGGACAGGAATGAGGAGAGGGCGTGCCGTGTGACACCCCCCTCTGCCCTGCCGCGCATCTCCCCCACAAGGGTGGAGATTGGCTGGGCGCACCGGCTTCCCCAAACAACTCAAGCATTGTGGTCGTCGGTGCCGTCTGAGAGGGAGCGATGGTCAAGCATCTTGCCGATCTCCACCCTTGTGGGGGAGATGCCCGGCAGGGCAGAGGGGGGGTGCCCCAGGCACTGCCAGTCCGGCAGCAAGACCCAGTTTATACCGCCGTATCGCCGATCGACGATGCCGTCAAACCGCCTGGCCGCAAGCCCGGCAGAACCGCCGCACCGTTTCCGCCATGCCGTATTCCAGCGCGTCGGCGGTGAGGCCATGGCCGATCGAGACTTCGGCCAGCGCAGGAATGCGCTTTACGAGCGCCGGCAGGTTGGCGACCGTGAGATCGTGACCGGCATTGACGGCAAGGCCGATGGCAAGGGCCGCGTCCGCCGTCCGGCCGAGCGCTTCGAGGATCGGGGCGGCCCGCTCCGGCGCATCGTAGCAGCCGCCATAGGGGCCGGTGTAAAGTTCGATCCGGTCGGCGCCGACCGCCTTGGCGATCTTGACCGCTTCCGCATCCCCGTCGCCGTCGGCAAACAGCGAGACACGGCATCCCATTGCCTTCAGCCGCGCGACTGTAACGGTCAGGAATGCCTGATGCTTGCGGAAATCCCAGCCGTGATCGGAGGTCGCCTGCGAGGGATCGTCGGGCACCAGCGTCACCTGCTCGGGGGCGGCGCCGGCGCAGAGATCGAGGAATTCGTCCGTCGGATAGCCCTCGATGTTGAACTCGGCCTTGGGGAATTCGTCGTCGATCAGGTTGCGGATAACGGGCAGGTCGGAAAATCTTATATGGCGCTGGTCCGGGCGCGGATGCACCGTCAGCCCGCTGGCCCCCGCGGCCAGCGCGATGCGCCCGAGCGCTTCGACGCTCGGCCAGGGCAGGTCGCGCCGGTTGCGCAGCATGGCGACGGCGTTGAGGTTTACGGAGAGCTTGGCGGGCATGGCTGGCATCCATCGGTCACGGAAACGGGAGGCCCTGCTTTTATGCCAAGTGCCCTGCGATGACCAACGAGATTCGCAGATGGATGCGATGCCGATCGCTGATGGGCATTGCGTTTGGCCGGATCATTCGACAGCACCGGCGTACCGCAAACAGTAATTCCCGTCGCCTCGAAAGACGACCAGCCAATGCCGCAATGCAGCGCATGTTTTGCTGCAGCACACTTAAAGCCTTGGTAAATTAGGCCGTCACGTTGCTATCCCATTTAAAAGAGATTATTTTTAGCACTTATAAAAAAGATCGTTCCCGCATAACCTGGACATCGTATCGCGTTGGTAGGCCGCGTACTGCTTCTTTCCCAATGACAAGAACGCCTAGAGGAAACCCCACTCGCCGCGCCCGGGAAGCAACTGGCAAAACCGCATGAGGTGCAACAAGATGCCCCAGGAGGGTTCATGCCAGACGGTTCCAAACGCCTGTTTGCCACCGCCGGTATTGCTTCGGAGGCCCGGTCGAAATACCGGTTTCTGCCTTCGGCTGCGCTGCCGCCGGATCTACCAGACGGTCCCGTGCCCATTGCCGATATGGCCAACGCATTCGGCGTTACGCACAGGACACTGCATTTCTACGAAGAAAAGGGGTTGATCTCTGCCAATCGCATCGGCCTGATGCGGGTCTACGGTCAGGACGACGTGATGCGCATGGCTGTCATCACCGTCTGTCGCGAGACGGGCATGCCGATCGCCGTCATCCAGGAACTGATGGACGAGCTTCGCAAGGCCGATTCGCAGGAATCGGCCGAGACCATGTTCCGCGAGGCCCTGCAGGTGCGCAAGCGCGAGCTGACGGCCGAAATGTCGACGCTGCACCGCCAGCTCCAGCAGGTCGGCGACCTCCTGGATTTCGACGGCGGCATGGAGATGGCGCCGCTGAACGACAATCAGGACAGCTCCAGCCTGACCCCGCGGGAGCTTCGCTGCCTGGAACTGATGGCGGAGGGCTATTCCACCCAGCGAATCGCCCGCGCACTCGACCTGAAGCATGACGAGACCAGGGATCTCGAAGCCGGAATCATCCTGAAATTCCGCGCCAACAACCGCTTCCAGGCGATCGCCAAGGCGGTTCTGCTCGGCATCGTGCAGGCCTGAGGCATTCCCCGACGGCCGCCCCCGTCCCTTCCCGCGCCTGACCGCATCACGATTGTGATGAGCATCACGGACGTGATCGTGGATATGATCGCGATCAACGCACGATCGTCAGCGTCTCGGCCGCGCGCGTGATCGCGGTATAGAGCCAGCGCTCCCGCGTATCGCGAAAGGCCCAGCTCTCGTCGAAGAGCACGACGTCGTTCCACTGCGAACCCTGCGCCTTATGAACGGTCAGGGCATAACCATAGTCGAACTCGTCGTAGCGCTTGCGCGTGTTCCAGGGGATCTCGCCTTCGACATCCTCGAAGGCCTGCTTAAGCAGCTTGATCTTGGCCGCCCCGCGGTCCATGTCGTCGTCCTCGGGACGGACGAGCAGGTTGATGCCGGGCTTCGTCGTTTCCTTGGATGAAGTCATCACCTGCCAGAGCGAGCCGTTGAGCAGGCCCTTGGCCGGATCGTTCCTCAGACAGACGAGCTTGTCGCCGGTCTGCGGATAATCGGCGCTGAAGCCCTTCAATTCACGCAGGCGCTGATTGTAGCGCCGCCTTGTCCTGTTGGTGCCGACGAGCACCTGGTCGGCATCGAGCACGAGCTGCTGCGTCACCTCGTTCTTCGAGATCACCTTGGCCGTGCCGTAATCGCCGTACATCACCTCATTGCCTTCGCGCACCTGCATGGCGAGCTTGATGATCGGATTGTCGCGCGCCTGCCGGTGGATATCGGTCAGGAGGTAATCCGGCTCCTCATTGGTGAAGAAGCCGCCGCCGCTGACCGGCGGCAACTGGCCGGGATCGCCGAGCACCAGGATCGGCGTGCCGAAGCTCATCAGGTCCTTGCCGAGCGCCTCGTCCACCATCGAGCATTCGTCGACGATGATCAGCGCGGCCTTGGCGACCGGGCTCTGCCGGTTGATCGAAAACATCGGCGCGATCGAGGTCTTGCCGGTTTCCTCGTTCTCCACCTCTTCCTCGCCGCGCGGGCGGTAGATCAGCGAGTGGATCGTCTTGGCGTTGGAGGCGCCGCGTGAGCGCAGCACCTGCGCGGCCTTGCCGGTGAAGGCGGCAAACAGCACGTCGCCGTCGACATTCTCGGCAAAATGCCTGGCAAGCGTCGTCTTCCCCGTTCCGGCATAGCCGAACAGGCGAAAGAGCGGCGAGCGCCCTTCCTTCAGCCATTTCGAAACAGCCTTCAGGGCTTCGTCTTGTTGCGGCGCAAATTGCATGATCGCAGGACTTGGCAGGATTCGCCGGTATTAGGCAAGGCGGAAACTGACGCGGCATGGCCGAGGACGGCTTGTCCGCCTGCCGGCAAGGCGATGCCCCCACTTCATCACGGTCATCCTAAGTGGATACTGGTGACAACCGTTGCAAAATCCTGCAAAGAGATAACCTCCTGGGGTTGTCGTGTAGAACAATATGATATCGCTAAAGAAAACTGCCTTTGCTTGCGCTGCTTTGGTTGCCGTGATCGGGATTGCCGCTGTGTTTTATCCCGCTAGCCCCTCTTTCGCGCAAAAGCCCATCGAAAGTTTTCCGGGGAAGACAAGTGAAACGTGCCGGGATGGGCGGGCCACGCTTTATGACCAGTGTTCTGGCCAGGTCCAGATTTATCGAATGGCGGTGGCGAAGGCAGCTGCGGAACACAAGACCGTGCTGGTCTCCTTCGGTGCCGAATGGTGCATCTGGTGCCATGTCTTCGACGCCTATATTCATGGCGAGACGGATATATTCACCTATCGCTTTGGTAGCCCGAGCCGCCCTGAACCCAGCCAGACCGCAACAATTTACGAACGTCCGCCTTCCGATATTTCGAAAAGCGCCGAACGGCTTAATGCCTATGTGGCGGACAATTTCGTCGTGCTTCACATCGACCAGCAATATGCGAATGGCATGGATGTGCTCAACCTGACGGGTGCCGCCGAACATCTCGGTTCTGGCATTCCGTTTATCTTCACCCTCGACGGAGACGGCAAATTCGCCGCCGCGCTTGTGGACGACACCATCGAGGTGCGCCGAGACAGCACCGACTGGTACAGAGGCTATGAGCGCGACGGACTGCTGACCTTGCTGACTGCCATGCGCAACAAGGCTCAAGTCGCTTCTCCACTCGCAGCTCCAGTCGGTCAATAGGCCAGTCCATCCGCCTCAATGCGAAGGCAATTCGATCTGGGCTCAGCCGCTCGCGCACATCGAGGGGTCCTGCCCGATCGTATCGGTGAGGAAGTCCAGGACCGTCTTGACGCGCAGCGCCATGTTGCGCCTGGAGGGGTAAACGACGGTGATCGGCAGCCGGCTCGGTTGGAAACCCTCCATCACCGGGATCAGCCGGCCGGCGACGATATCGGGCACGGCGATGATGTGGGAGAGCACCGCAAGGCCCGCGCCGGCAAGAGCTGCCCTGTGAATGGCAACAGCGCTGCAGGCGGTCAGCCGCGGCGAGATCCTGACGGAGATGTCCTCCGAGCCGTTCGAGAAGGACCATGCATTGGCCTCGCCCGCCCTGTTGTAGCACAGGCATTCATGGTCCTTGATATCCCGCGGCTGGCGCGGCGGCGCCTTGCGCGCGAGGTAGGCGGGTGACGCCACGAGGAAGGCGGTCGTCCAGCCGATCCGCCGGCAGACGAGGCTGCTGTCTGCGACCGAACCCAACCGCACTTCGAGATCCAGGCGCTCCTCGATCATGTGGGAGCTTTGCTCCCTGAACATCAGCTCCACCGAGAGTTTGGGGTGGGCGGCAAGAAGATCGCCCAGCCGCTCGCTCAAAAAGAGGCCGAGCGGCGCGGGAACGCTGAGCCGGACCTTGCCGGAGGCTACCGTGCCTCCCGATCCGGCGGCATCGCCGAGCTCCTCCACCGCTTCGAGAATCCGCAGCGCCATCGGCATCATCCGTTCCCCCTCCGCCGTCAGCGACAGGCCGCTCGTCGTGCGATGTAGGAGGCGGGTGTTGAAATGCCCCTCAAGGGCTGCGACTTGCCGCGAGACCGACGGCTGCGTCACGTCGAGATCATGCGCCGCCGCCGAAAACGAGCCCGTCTCCACGACGCGCAGGAAAGTCCGCAATGCCGAAACGATATCCATCCCCACCCCTCATACTTTTGTGCATAGGCTTTATGCGGCCAGACTAAGCTGGAATAGCTTTACAGTCCAGCGATTAAGGATATCTTTTGTCCATAAGGATATCAGGTATCCTTAATTAGAGGAGAAATGACATGACCCAGCGATTGAACTACGCCCAGCAGTCCCCCGAGCTTTTCAAGAAATTCATGGAATTCAGCATGGCGCTGAAGAACAGCGTGATCGACGAAAAGCTTCAGGCCCTCATCGAGATCCGCGCTTCGCAGATCAACGGATGCGGCTTTTGCCTCGACATGCATGTGAAGCAGGCGAAGATCTTCGGCGAGAGCGAATTGCGCATCCACCACGTCGCCATCTGGCGGGAATCGAACCTGTTCGTTCCTCGCGAGCGCGCTGCCCTTGCCTGGACCGAAGCCTTGACCGAGTTGCCGGAAGGCGGCGTTCCCGATGAGATCTACGAACGGGTTCGCGGCCAGCTTTCGGAGAAGGAAATTTCGGACCTGACCTTCGTCGTCATGGCGATCAATGCCTGGAACCGCGTCAATGTCGGCTTCAAGACGGTGCCCGGCTCGGCCGACAAGGCTTACGGCCTCGACAAGGCAGGCCTGAACTAACCCTCGCAATTCATTGAGAAGATTCAACTTTGACGCTGCCGCATCGCGGCAGCGAACGGGAGATCTATTATGAAAATCGTTATCATCGGCGGAACCGGCCTCATCGGTTCGAAGACTGTCGAACGCCTGCGCAAGCGGGGACATGACGTGATTGCCGCCTCGCCGAATTCCGGCGTCAACACGATCACCGGCGAAGGATTGGCCGAGGCACTCGCGGGCGCCGAAGTCGTGCTCGACCTTGCCAATTCGCCCTCCTTCGAGGACAAGGCCGTGCTCGAATTCTTCGAGACCTCCGGCCGCAACCTTCTCGCCGCCGAGAAAGTCGCCGGCGTGAAGCACCATATCGCGCTGTCGGTCGTCGGCACCGAGCGCCTTCAGGAAAGCGGCTATTTCCGCGGCAAGCTCGCCCAGGAAAAGCTGATCAAGGCGTCGGGCATTCCCTATACGATCGTACATTCGACGCAGTTCATGGAATTCCTGAGCGGCATCGCCCAATCCGGCACCGTCGGCCAGACGGTCCACCTGTCGCCGGCCTATGTGCAGCCGATCGCCTCCGACGACGTCGCCGACGCCATGGCCGACGTGGCGCTCTCCGCCCCTGCCAATGCGACTGTGGAGATATCAGGTCCTGAACGGGTCCGCCTCAGCGACCTCGTCGCCCGATATCTGACAGCGATGAAGGATCCGCGCACCGTCGAGGCCGATGCCGAAGCGAAATATTTCGGCGCACGGCTCAACGACCAGTCGCTGGTCTCCGACGACAATCCGCGGCTCGGCTCGATCACCTTCGAGCAGTGGTTCGCAAAGTCCGCCCAACCAAAGTGATGGGGCCTGGTCCTTCCCAACCCAGATTCAAGGAGATTCCGATGATCAGAAAATCATTCCTCGCCGCCGCTCTCGCCTTTCTGGCCGCCACCGGCGCCGGCGCGCATGACAGCAGCAAGGCTGCCAAGGTCACGCTCGTCTATGAGCACGAACTTCCCAACGTGCCCGGCAAGAGCATGAAGGGTGTGCTGGTCGAATACGGTCCGGGCGGCTTCTCCGAAGGCCACACCCATCCCGACTCGGCCTTCATCTACGCCACCGTGCTCGAAGGATCGATCCGCAGCCAGGTCAATGACGGCCCGATCAAGGTCTATCAAGCCGGGGAAAGCTTCTCCGAAATGCCGGGCGACCGTCACGGCGTCAGCGCCAACGGCAGCGACACCAAGCCCGCCCGCCTGCTCGCCGTCTTCGTCGTCGACACCAGCCAGAAAGAGCTGACCTACCCGCTGAAGAAGTGACGATCTGTCTTGCCGTGCCGCGCGAAGCCTCGATGCTTGCGCGGGCGGCCGACATGCTGGATCTTGTGCCGCCCGCCCCTCCCGGAGACTGAGAGATGATCTACGACGCGCTCTTCGGCAAGCCTTTGATATCCCTTGTTACAGTCGGCTTTGCCGGCATCGTCGTCTGGTTCTTCCTCTCCAGCCAGCGGCCGACGACGCGGCTGGTGGTGCAGATCCTCTTCTTTGGCCTGATGACCTTGATCCTCGTCAGGAGCGGCATCGAACCCCACCGGTTTCAGGGATATCAGGCTGAGGATCCGCAGGCCCTGCTCGTCATCCTGGCGAAATCGCTCTGGTGGGTTCACCTCGCATGGGCCGTCATCGGCTTCATCAGGCTCTATCTGGTGCTGGAGGGCAGCCCGCGGGAAGCCCGCCTGCTCCAGGATCTCGTCATCGGCGTCGTCTATATCGGCATCGCGCTGTCGATCCTGGCTTTCGTCTTCGGCGTGCCGATCGGAACCCTCGTCGCGACCTCGGGTGTGGTCGCCATCATCCTCGGCCTCGCGCTTCAGAATACGCTCGCCGACGTCTTCTCCGGCATCGCGCTGACCCTCGGCCGGCCCTATGTCATCGGCGACTGGATCCTTTTGAGCGACGGCACCGAAGGGCGCGTCATCGAAAGCAACTGGCGCGCGACGCACATCCTGACCGGCGCAAATAATGTCGTCGTCCTGCCGAACAGCTTCCTGGCGAAGCTCGGCGTTACGAATGTGAGCCGGCCTGACGAGACCCATCTCCTGGTCCTCACCATCCGCGTCGCCCCGACGCGGATGCCGGCGTCGATCCGGCAGGTCATGGCCACGGCGCTCGCCAGCTGCAATTCGATTGTGCGAGAGCCGCCGCCGGTCGTCGCATTGAAGGGGCTGGACGCCACGGCGCTCGAAGTCGAGCTGCTGTTCAAGGTCACGAGCCCCAGCCAGCGCGCGACGGCACGAAACGAGGTGCTCGATCTCGTCTATCGTCACTGCAAATCCGCGGGCCTGCTGCTCGCCCTTCCCGCCTCCGCCACGATCCTGACATCAGATCTGCCGACCGAGGAGACAGCGCAGCCGCCGAGCGTGACGCCGCTGGCGCTGATCGAGGCCATTCCGATCTTTGTGACGCTGACATCAGAGGAAAAAGAGAAGCTCGCAGAGACCACGACCATCCGGGAATTCCGCAAGGGCGAGGTGATCGTGCGGGAGGGAGAAATGCTGCCGTCGCTGATGATGGTACGCGCCGGCATCATCGCGGCGCGGCGCGCAGGCGAAGAGCGCGGACGGTTTGCGCCCGGCGATTTTTTCGGCGAGACGGGGCTTCTCGCCGGCATGCAGGAAGTCTGCACACTGGAAGCGGTCACTGCCATCACCGTCTATGAAATCGATCAGGAGGCCTTCGCGCCGCTGCTGATGCAACGCCCCGCACTGGCCGAAGAGATCGCCGAAGACCTCGCCCGTCGCGCAGAACGCTTCCGTGACGGCGCTGCCCTGCCTCCCGAACATATCCGCAGCGCGCATGCCATCCTGAAGACCATCAGGACCATTTTCAGGGCATAGATTGCCAGACTCTCAGCCGGCGCGCTTGAGCACCCATTCGAACGTGCTCTGCCAGACGTCGGGCCGCACCTCCTCGGACAAGGTATCGACGAGATCGGAGAGCCGGACGCGCCTCAGCGACGTCCGCCAGGCCTCGTCCGCCTCCCACATGATGCGGGCGACCGCGCAAGGCTTGCTGTCGCAATAACCTTGTGGCCGGCAGGGATTGTTCTCCCGGATGTTCGTGCAGCTGAAACTGCGTGCCTTTCCCTCGACCGCCTCGACCATGTCGAGGAAATTGATCTCGGAGGCGGGCCTCGCCAACCGGTAGCCGCCGGTCGGGCCGAGCGTGGTCTCGACGAGCGAGGCTTGCGAAAGGCTCTGGAGCGCCTTGGAAAGATACTCCTTCGGCAGGCCGTGAAGCTCGGCGAGTGCCTTGGTGGAGAGATACCTGCCCTCGGGCAGGCCGGCGAGAATGGCGCAGCAGTGCAGCGCCCACTCGACCTGGCTTTTCAGGATCATTCGGCAACTCGTATCGGCTGGTCCGCGAACGGAATTAAGGATATATGATATCCACAAAACGAGACGATGTAAATGATCCGCAATAGCAGCCTCTTGCTGCCGTAGCGGCACGGTTGACGCCGGCTCCCTAACGCTCAGTCCGCAGTCTGGATCTCTTCTCCGCTCGGCGTCAGCTCCCTTTCAATGCCGCCGATCAGCTTGCGCAGCAGGGCTGCCAATGTCTCGCGCTCCCGCGCGTCAAGGCCCTGCAGAAACGAGGCTTCGCTCGCCATGTCGGTGCGGATGGCCTTTTCGGCAAGTGCTGCGCCGGCCTCCGTCAGGGCCACCAGCACGCTTCGCCCGTCATGCGGCGATCTTTCCCGGCGGATCAGGCCCGCCTTTTCCAGCCGGTCGAGCCTGTGAGTCAGGCCGCCCGAGGAGATCATCAGCGCGGAATACATGTCGGTCGGCGTCAACCGGTACGGCGGTCCGGAACGGCGAAGCGTTGCGATCACATCGAATTCGCCGCGGTCGAGGCCGAAATCGGCGAAGGTCGCCTCGATGCTGGGGCGCACGAGGTTCGACAGCCGATAGGCGCGGCCCAGGATCGTCATCGGCTGTGTATCGAGGTCCGGCAGCTCGCGCGCCCACTGGCGCTGCAGCCGATCGACATGATCCTCTTTTTCAATTCCGTCCGTCATTTTTGCCTCACGCACCGGTGACAGCGCCGACACATACACTTTCCGCCGAGGCCGAGCCATGGAAATATCTTGACGAGAAGATAGTTTTCGAAATATATCTTCTCGTGAAGATAACTCGACGACATGCGGGAGGCACATGATGTTCAAGATTCTTCGTCACCAGGAGCCGCAGCCCGGCCAGAGCCGCACGGTCCGTTTCGAGGGCCATGACCATGGCGGCGGCATATCCCTCTTCATCGTCGATAACGAACCGGGCCAGGGACCGGATCTGCATGTCCACCCCTATTCCGAGACATGGGCCGTCAGGAAGGGCGAAGCCGAGTTCACCGTGGGCGACATCAAGACCCGCGCCTTCCCCGGCGATATTGTCGTCGTGGCCGCCAACACACCGCACCGCTTCGAGAACATCGGCACGGGACGGCTCGAAGTCGTCTGCATTCATGCCAGCGATACGATCGTGCAGGAATTTGTGTGAGCAAGGCCGAACGCCAGGACAATGGAAGAGGAGACAACCGCAATGACCAAGATGATTTTCGTGAACCTGCCGGTGAAAAACCTTGCCATTGCGACCCGCTTTTACGAAGCGATCGGCTGCAGAAAAAACGAACAGTTCAGCGACCACCAGGCCTCGAGCATGGTCTGGTCCGACACCATCTTCCTCCACCTGCTGACGCGCGATTTCTTCGCGACCTTCACGCCGAAGCCCGTCGCCGAGGCGGGGAAGTCGAGCGAAGTGCTGATCGCGTTGACGATGGAGAGCCGTAAAGAGGTGGACGCGATCGTCGAAGCGGCGGCGGGAGCCGGCGGCAAGGCCGATCCGCGCCCGCCGACCGATATGGGCTGGCTCTACAACCGCGCCTTCGAGGACCCGGATGGCCATATATTCGAAGCCCTCTTTGCCGACATGGCGGCCGCCGGCTCGGGGCAGTAACGAAGCGCACCATGCGCGGGCGAGGCGGTTTATTTCGCCTCGTCCGTCAAAACTTTTCCCGCGTCGGGAATAAAACCGCCTCGGCCCGTGTCTCATGGGAGGTATCGCAGGATTGCGTGCCCAACCTGAGGAGACACACCATGAAATCCGTGAAATTCCTGTCCATTGTGGCGGCTGGCGCTTTTGCCGCGACCGCTGCCTTTGCCGCCGCTCCCGTCAAGACAGTCGATTCTACCAAAGGCAAGGTTCTTGCCGGTGAAAACGGCATGACCCTCTATACCTTCAAGAAGGACGCCAAGGGCGTTTCCAACTGCAACGGCGATTGCGCCAAGAACTGGCCTCCGCTGAAGGCGGCTTCCGATGCCAAGGCCGATGGTGCATATTCGATCATCGAACGCAAGGATGGCACGAAGCAATGGGCCAAGGACGGCATGCCGCTCTATTTCTGGGCCAAGGACACGAAGATGGGCGACATCACCGGCGATGGCGTCGGCGGCAACTGGGAGCTCGCCAAACCCTGATCCCAGAACCCTTGATCGCGAGAAAGCTGCCGGCGTGAAAACACCCGCACCCGAAACCTTCGAGGGCCAGATCCTGGCCCTCCTGCCCTCGCTCAGGCGCTATTCGCGCAGCCTGACGCGCTCGGATGCCGATGGCGAGGATCTGCTCCAGGATTGCGTCGAGAAGATCCTGACCCGCCGCGGCCAATGGCGCGGCCTCAATCTGCGCGGCTGGGTCCTGACCATCATGACCAATCTCTACCGCAACGGCCGGCGCGGCAAGACGCGCGACAGCCTGGTCGAGCTCGATGCCGCCGAGGATATGCCAGCCCCCGAGCCGCCGGCCGATCCGCTGGAGCGCGCCCGGCTCAACGATGCGCTGAACAGCCTTTCGGAGGAGCACCGCGCCGTGCTGATGCTCGTCGTCATCGAGGGATACATCTACGGCGAAGTCGCCGCCGCTCTCGATATCCCGATCGGTACCGTCATGTCCCGCCTGTCGCGCGCCCGCCAGCGCGTCGCCGAACAGCTGAAGGCCGATAACATCATTACGCTTCGGAGACCGAAATGAACGACGCCAACCCGATCGTCACCGAAGCCGATCTCCACGCCTATGCCGACGGCCAGCTGCCGGAATCGGCACGCGCCCGCGTCGAGGCCTTCCTTGCCGACAATCCCGACGAAGCGGCGGCGATCGCCGGCTGGCAGGCGCAGAACGGGGCCATCCGGTCGCTGTTTGCAGATTACGAAAGGGCGAGGGATACCGATCCGCTGCTCGTGACGCCCCCGCACACCGTCTCCCCGCGAACAAAACGCTGGGCGGTCGCTGCCGCTGCCCTCCTCGTCTTCGCGCTCGGTGCCGTCAGCGGCCATTATGGCCCGGCGCTTCTGGAAAAGCCGACGCTGCAGCTTGCCGGCTCCGACACCCTGCCGAAACAGGCCGAGACCGCCTTTATGGTCTATGCCGCCGAGGTCCGCCACCCCGTCGAGGTCTTCGCCGATGAGGAGGCGCATCTTGCCACCTGGCTCGGCAAGCGCCTGGCGATCGAAAACCTCAAGATCCCGACGCTGCAGCCGCTCGGCTTCAAGCTGGTCGGCGGCCGCCTGCTGCCGGTCGACGGCAGGCCGGGAGCGATGTTCATGTATGAGAACCAGGCCGGCGAGCGCCTGACCGTCATGGTCGGCCGCAACACGGAAAACCGCACCACGAGCTTCCGCTTCGCCTCCTCAGGCAATCTCGAGACCTTCTACTGGATCGACGGTGAACTCGGCTACGCCGTCACCGGCGAAATCTCGCGCGAGACGCTGCGCGCCGTGGCCGAGGAATGCTACCGGCAGTTCCCGTCCTAGAGCCGTTCCCGCACCGGATCGTTGCCAAGCTCGATCGGCTTGCCATGCGGCGTGGCTTCGGCCGCCCGCTGCCAGCTCTTCTGCAGGTCGAGGATGACGGATGCATCCGCCACGCCTCGACTGACCAACAGGCTGGAAAGCGCCTCCACCCAGCAGTCGAAATAATCGCTGCCGTCTTCGGCTCGGCCGGGCCTGTGCAACTCCGTTGAGAGGGAAGCAGCCCATTCGCTCCAGGTGAAGACGCCCTTTTCGTGCAGGTGCACGGTCATGGCGAAAGCTTCGGCCGCCCAGGGCTCTGGGAAAACGGGATCGCCCTGCGGCGACTTCGGCAGGCCGGGCGATTGCGAGAGCTCAGAGGGCGTTTCACACGCGCTCAAGATAGCTCTCCCACGCATCGATCGACACCGTCAGTGACGGGTCGGCCCCCTCGCCCCAGATCTCCGCACCGTCGAAGACGACGGTATAAAGCCATTGCGGGTTCTCGCCTTTGCCATGCGCGTTGTCGTCGGGGAAAACGAATGAGCCTTGCACCGCCTCGACCATGCCGGTCCTGGCGCGCGCATAGCGCGGCAGCCGCGTATGCGTCGCCGGATTGAAATTCTTCGTCTTCACGCGCTCGCCGGCCGCAAAGAGCGGCGCGGTCTCGACAGGGCGATCGCAAGGCCCGCCCTTCGCCAGAGCCGCGGGCACCATCTCCGCCTTCAGCACCCGCTTCGGCGCCGTCCCATCCTGCAGCTTGCGCCCGGACGAGAGCTCCTCGCGCGTGGCAAAACCGTGCCGTTCGAGCAGCGTCTCGACGCCGCGGATCCAGAGCTCGTAATAGCTGACGGCGAGATAGGCGGCCGGTGGAATATTCTCGCGCGCATGCCGGCTTTCATCGATCGTCCACGCACCGAAAGCGCCGCAAGAAAGCGTGATGCCGAGCGCCCGCTTTTCCCATTCGGCATGGAAAGAGGGTTCGTCCTTTTCAGGCGCGACAGGCCCGAAGCCCATCTGCCCGCCGAGATCGTGCGGCCCGTTCATCGCAGAGCCTCCGGACTGCCGGCAATGGCCGTGCCGATCATCGCGTCGCGGCTGACGAGGCCCGCAAGTGCGGCCTCGTCCATCTCTTCCGTGCCCGCCGGGCGTTCGGGGATCACGAGATAACGCAGCTCCGCCGTCGAGTCCCAGACGCGGATCTTCTTCTCCTCGGGCAGCGTCAGCCCGAATTCGGCAAGCACGCCGCGCGGATCGATGACCGCGCGCGAGCGATAGGCCGGCGCCTTGTACCAGACCGGCGGCAGGCCGAGCACCGACCAGGGATAACAGGAGCAGAGCGTGCAGACGACAAGGTTATGGGTCTCTGATGTATTGAAGACGGCGCGCATGTGTTCGCCCTGCCGGCCGGTAAACCCAAGACTTGCGATCGCCGCCGTCGCATCGCGCTTGAGCCAGTCGGCGAAATCGGCATTGCTCCAGGCTTTGGCGACGACATGCGCGCCATTTCGCGGGCCGACCTTCGTCTCGTAGGTCTCGACGATCGCATCGATCGCCGCCGGTTCGATCAACCCCTTCTCCGTCAGCAATGTCTCCAGCGCCTTCACGCGCGCCTGCATGTCGGAATAGTGGTTGTCGTGGTGATGATGGTCGTCGTGGTGGTCATGACTATGGATATGATTGTGGTCGCGGTGTTCTTCGTGCAAGTCGAAGTCCTCTCCTAACAGCATATAGGCGGCTTCCGCCCCTTCTCTCTGGCGACGGCCTGAAGAATGGACAAAGTCTACGGCTCACTCCCTCTTCTCCCCAGCGGGGAGAAGGTGGCCCGAAGGGTCGGATGAGGGGGCCACACGGCACACCCTTCATTGCTCTTCGCTTGCGCTCCGTGCATTCGCTCCTACCGTCGCTCACCCCCTCAACCGCCTGCCGGCACCTTCTCCCCGCTGGGGAGAAGAGGGACAGCGGCGAAGTCTCGCTCTTCCCTCAACGCATCGCTCGTGGAAACGTCTCTCCTCTTTCTAAACACACACCACACACCCGCCAAGCCCTTCTATACGTCATGCGCTTTTCCGCTAATCTCCCGCCATGAACATCCTGATTCTCGGCGCAACCGGCTTCATAGGCTCCGTCGTCGCGGCCCGGCTCGTCGCCGACGGCCACGCCGTGATGGGGCTCGGGCGCAATCCGGCGCGGGCGCGGCTGAAGCAGCCTGCGATCGGCTGGCGCCAGGCCGATCTCTCCCGCATGGCGAAGCCCGAGGACTGGGACGATCTCCTCGAAGGCCAGCATGCCGTGGTCAATTGCGCCGGCGCCCTGCAGGACGGCATGTCGGACGATCTGGCGGCCACCCAGGCGGATGCGATGCTGGCGCTCTATTCCGCCGCAAAACACACGCGCCCTCTGATCGTGCAGATATCCGCAAGGACGGCAGGCCCGGCGGGCGACCTGCCCTTTCTCGCCACCAAGCGGCTGGCCGACGAGGCGCTGGCGGCAAGCGGCCTGCCTCATCTCATCCTGCGCCCCGCCCTCGTTCTCGGCCGCAATGCCCACGGCGGCTCGTCGCTCTTGCGCGCCCTTGCAGCCTTCCCCCTGGCGCTGCCGCTCGTCCACGCTGAAAGCCCGGTCGAAACGCTTTCCGTGGACGACGTGGCAGAAGCCGTGTCGCGGGCTGTTGCAGGCGATCTCCGCGGGGATCTCGTTCTCGCCGCCGACGAGGTGCTGACGCTCGCGGATCTCGTCCGCCTTCACCGGCAATGGCTGGGCCTGCCGCCTGCCCGCGTGATTGCCCTTGTCCCCTGGCTTGCGCGGCCGGTAACGCGGCTCGCGGATATGGCGGGCCTGCTCGGCTGGCGTTCGCCGCTGCGTTCGACGGCGATGAGGGTCATGTCGGAAGGCATCAGAAGCGTGAAAGCCGGAAACGGTCTCGCCGCGACATCAGCAGCCGCAACGCTCTCAGCCAATCCTTCCGGTGTGCAGGATCTCTGGTTTGCCCGGCTCTATCTCCTGAAGCCGCTCGTCATATCGGGCCTGTCGGCCTTCTGGCTGCTATCGGGCCTGATCCCGCTTCTAGCGCTGAAAAAAACATCCGCTCACTTCCTGCCGTTCATGCCTGAGGCCGTGGCAATGGCGCTGACGCTTGCAACCTGCCTGATCGATATCGCGCTCGGCGCCGCCGTCCTTGTCCGCCCGCTCGCCAGGCGCGCCCTTCTTGGGATGCTGGCCGTGTCGCTCGCCTATCTCGCCGGTGCCACCCTTCTCGAACCCGCGCTCTGGCTCGATCCGCTCGGCCCCCTTGTCAAGGTGCTGCCGTCGGTACTCCTGACACTCGCCGCTCTCGCCATTCTGGACGAACGCTGATGCTTGCCGAACCGCTGCTGCTCGTCCATGTGATCGGCGCGACCGTGCTCTTCGGCACCGGTGCCGGCATCGCCTTCTTCATGGTGATGGCGCATCGCACGCGTGATCCCGCACTGATCGCCCATGTCGCAGCAACCGTCGTCGTCGCCGACACCGTCTTCACCGCCACCGCTGCCGTTCTCCAGCCGATATCAGGCTATCTGCTGGCACGGTCGATCGGCTGGGACCTTTGGGAAGGCTGGATTGCGCTGTCGCTGCTGCTTTATGTCGTGACCGGCCTGTTCTGGCTGCCGGTCGTCTGGATCCAGATCCGCCTGCGCGATCTCGCCCGCGCCGCAGCAAGCTCAGGAAGTGCCCTCCCGCCCAGCTATTACGGCCTCTATCGCATCTGGTTCGCCTGCGGCTTTCCTGCCTTTTTTGCCGTCCTCGGCATTTTCTGGCTGATGCTGACGAAACCGTCGATCACCCTATTTTAGCATCGGCCAGAGGCTCGCCACCAAAAGCACGGCCATGCTGATATTGAACCATTTCAGCCGCACCGGATCGGAAAGCCATTCCCGAAGCGCCGAGCCGAAGCCCGCCCAGGTCGAAACGCTCGGCACATTGACGATCGCGAAAGCCAGGCCGACGATCAGCACGCTGATGAGATAGAGCTGGGGATTGGTGTAGGTCGCCATCGCCGTGACCGCCATCACCCAGGCTTTCGGATTGATCCACTGGAAAGCCGCCGCCGCGAAAAAGGACATCGGCGCCGCACCGCTCTTGCCTTCGCTGAGCGAACGCGAGGAGGCGATCTTCCAGGCGATCCAGACGAGATAGGCGCCGCCGGCGAATTTCAGCGCGGTGTAGACCACGGGCACCGTGTGCAGCAGCGCGCCGAGCCCGAGGCCGACGCCGATGAGCAGTGAGAAGAAGCCTGCGCCAATGCCGAGCATATGCGGGATCGTCCTGCGGAAGCCGAAATTCACGCCCGAGGCGAAGAGCATCATATTGTTCGGCCCCGGCGTGATCGACGTCGTGAAGGCGAAGAGAAAGAGAGCTAAAAACGTATCCGGCGGCATGCGACCTCCAAAGTCGGCATTTCCTTCGTCTGCTTTATTTAGGTCAGCATAACTGTCCTAAACTCTTGATGCCATTACATCATTGTCATGGTGACAGGATTACTTGAAAGATAAGAACGCCGCGCAATCTCCTGCAAAATGGAAAAAATCATGCAAGATGATCCGATCCCGACAGTCAAATTCCCGAACGGCGCTGAGGTGCCGGCACTTGGCCAGGGAACCTGGGCCATGGGCGAGGATGCCGGTTACGCGAAAGCCGAGATCGAAAGCCTGAAGGCCGGCATCGATCTCGGCATGACGCTGATCGACACCGCCGAAATGTACGGCGACGGCGGCGCCGAGGAGATCGTCGGCCAGGCGATCAAAGGACGGCGCGACGAGGTCTTCATCGTCAGCAAGGTCTATCCCTGGAACGCCAGCTTGAAAGGCACGGTCGAAGCTTGCGAAAACAGCCTCGAACGGCTCGGCACCGACCGCATCGATCTCTATCTCCTGCACTGGCGCGGCAACTATCCGCTCGCCGAGACGGTCGAAGCCTTCGAGACGCTGAAGGCAGCGGGCAAGATCGGCGCCTGGGGCGTTTCCAACTTCGATACCGACGACATGCAGGAACTGCTCCGCGTGCCCGATGGCGCCAATGTCGCCGCCAACCAGGTGCTTTACAATCTTTCCCGTCGCGGGGTCGAATTCGATCTGCTGCCCTGGTGCCAGAGCCGCAACATCCCGATCATGGCCTATTCGCCGATCGAACAGGGCCGTATCCTGCACCATCCCGAGCTGATCCGCATCGCCAAGGCCAATCAGGCGACACCCGCACAAGTGGCTCTCGCCTTCCTCCTGGAACGCGACGGCGTCTTTGTCATTCCGAAGACATCCAATGTCGAGCGCGTTCGCGAAAACCGCGACTGCGTCTCCCTCGACATTACCGACGAGGACTGGAAGGCGCTCGACGCGGCCTTCCCGCCACCGACAGGCAAAAGGTCGCTGGAGATGCTTTGACCTTCAGCGGTGCAAGGGAATTGGCTCGCTATACCGAAAAAAGCCTGATAATTTTGCGGACACCAAGCGAGGCGATCCCATGCCAGGCGGTCCGACGCGAAGTGATTTAGCAGCTATGCAAGGGGGCGGCTTCTATAACAGGCACTCCGCCATGCAGGCCATCGGCATTGCCGCTCTGCTTCCCGTATGGGAAGCCGCGTGCCGGACCGTGGACATCAGCGATGGCCCAGTGACCATCGTCGATTATGGCTGCTCGCAAGGCCGAAATTCGATGATCCCGATGCGAAAGGCGATTGACGTCTTGCGTTTCAGAGCGGGCGCAACCATTCCCATCGAAGTCGTCCACACCGACCTTCCATCCAACGATTTCTCGTCCCTGTTCGAAGCGCTGATTTCAGACCCGAATAGCTATATGACGGGAACCTCCGATGTTTTTCCTCTGGCGATCGGCAAATCATATTTTGCGCCGTTGCTATCGCCCGGCCGCGTGCACCTTGGCTGGTCGACCTGGGCGTTGCAGTGGATGAGCACCAACGCAATTGATGCGCCAGATCATATCCTAGCAGGAATGAGCAGTTCACCAGCCGTTGCCGCTGCGGTCGCGGCGCAGCAGGCGCGCGATTGGGAATGTTTTCTGACCCAGCGATCACGGGAGATGCGGCCAGGTGCGAAACTCGTGGCCGGGTTCACCGCCCGCGCAGAAGCTGACACCGGCTGGGAGTGGCTTCTTGGCGAACTATGGTCGGCAGTCGGAGACATGAGGAACGACGGTTTGCTCTCGGAACGGGAAGAGGAGCAGATTACCATACCAATCGGCCTTCGGTCCCTGGAGGATATTCAGGCCCCTTTCAGACAATCCGGATCTTTCGCAGACCTCACGCTGGAACACCTGGATCGGGTGAAAGTGAGCGATCCATTCAGGCGGGAATTCGATGGCAGCGGCGACAGATTGGCGTTCGCCAGGCATCATGCGAACATGACGCGCGCATGGAGCGGCCCGCTGATTGCCAGCGTGGCGCCACACGCGCGAAAGCAGACCGTATTTGTCGACGAGCTGTTTAGCCGTTTCGAGCATCGCCTGTCGAAAGACCCCAGACCCCACGAGCCTTACATGGCGACGGTGGCCCTATCGAAGAAAGATCGGTGATTCATGCCGAGCCGACGATCCGCACCCATCGGAACTTCCGCGGTTTAGGAAAGTGGCCCGGCATTGTCTGAGCTCGGCAGATTCCGTCATGCTACATCATGCATGACAGAATCCGACTTTTACATGCCCTGCGCGCCGCGGTTCATCGCCGCGATGCCGGTGCGGCAGACCTCGATGAGGCCGAGCGGCTTCATGATCGCCACGAACTGGTCGATCTTCGAAGATTTGCCGGTGATCTCCAGGATGAAGTGGCCGACCGTCGCATCCACCACCTTGGCGTGGAAAGCGTCGGCAAGGCGCAGCGTCTCGGCGCGCATATCGCCCTCGCCGATCACCTTGACCAGCGCCACTTCACGCTCGATCGGGCGGTCCTGGCCGAGTTCGCGGGCCCGCACCGTGAGATCGACGACGCGGTGCACCGGCACGATGCGCTCGAGCTGAGCCTTGATCTGCTCCAGCACGTGCGGCGTGCCGCGGGTGACGATGGTGATGCGGGAAAGATGCGCCTGATGCTCGGTCTCGGAGACCGTCAGGCTCTCGATATTGTAGCCGCGCCCGGAAAACAGGCCGATGACCCGGGCAAGAACGCCCGGCTCGTTGTCGACGAGAACCGAAAGCGTGTGGCTTTCGACCGCCGTCGTTTCCGGCGAGATGAAATAGGCGGAGCCCGTGGGCTGTAGATGTGCGTTCATGTCCTTAAACCTCTTCCCTAATCAGACGAGCGCGCGGCCCTTGGCGTCGATCGCGTTGGCGACCGCTTCATCAGTGGCCTCGTCAGGCAGCAGCATTTCGTTGTGAGCCTTGCCCGAGGGGATCATCGGGAAGCAGTTGGCGAGATTGGCGACGCGGCAATCGAAGATGACCGGCTTCTTGACCTCAATCATCTCCAGAATGGTGTCGTCGAGATGCTCCGGCTTCTCGCAGCGCAGGCCGACAGCGCCATAGGCTTCCGCCAGCTTGACGAAATCCGGCATCGCCTCCGTATAGGAGTGAGAGAGACGGTTGCCGTGCAGCAGCTGCTGCCACTGGCGCACCATGCCCATATACTGGTTGTTCATGATGAAGATCTTGATCGGCGCATCGTACTGGATCGCCGTCGACATTTCCTGGATGCACATCTGGATCGAGGCGTCGCCGGCAATGTCGATGACGAGACTGTCGGGATGGGCGATCTGGACGCCGAGTGCTGCCGGCAGGCCGTAGCCCATCGTGCCGAGACCGCCCGAGGTCATCCAGCGGTTCGGCTGTTCGAAGCCGAAGAACTGCGCCGCCCACATCTGGTGCTGCCCGACCTCGGTCGTGATATAGGTGTCGCGATCCTTGGTATGCGCAAACAGCCGTTCCAGCGCATATTGCGGCATGATGACGTCGCTGTTCCTAGTATAGGCGAAGGAGTTGCGCGCCCGCCAGCGGGCGATATCACTCCACCAGTCCTCCAGGCGGTTTTTCTCCGGCCTCTTCGGCAGCGCCCGCCACAGGCGAACCATGTCTTCGAGGACATGGCCGACGTCGCCGCGGATGCCGATATCGACACGGACATTCTTGTTGATCGAGGACGGATCGATGTCGATATGGATCTTCTTCGAGTTCGGCGAAAACGCATTGAGACGGCCGGTGATGCGGTCATCGAAGCGGGCGCCGATGCAGACCATGACGTCGCAGTCATGCATCGCCATGTTGGCCTCGTAGGAGCCGTGCATGCCGAGCATCTTCAGCCAGTTCTTGCCCGAAGCCGGATAGGCGCCGAGGCCCATCAGCGTCGAAGTGATCGGAAAATCGGTGAGCTCGACCAGTTCGCGCAGCAGCTTGGAAGCCTCCGGGCCGGAATTGACGACACCGCCGCCGGAATAGATGACGGGACGACGCGCGCTCGCCATCAGCTCGATCGCCGCATGGATCTGGTTGAGGTCGCCCTGGATCTTCGGCTGATAGCTCTTCTGGACCGGGTAGTCGGCGGGCGGCGTATAAGTGCCGGTCGCAAACTGCACGTCCTTCGGAATATCGACGACGACGGGACCCGGACGGCCGGACTGGGCGATGCGGAAGGCCTCGTGAATGACGGCGGCGAGCTCGTTGACGTCCTTGACCAGCCAGTTGTGCTTGGTGCAGGGCCGGGTAATGCCAACCGTATCGCATTCCTGGAAGGCGTCGGAGCCGATCAGCGAGGTCGGAACCTGGCCGGTCAGGCAGACGAGCGGGATCGAATCCATCAGCGCGTCCTGCAGCGGCGTGACCGCATTGGTGGCGCCCGGACCCGAGGTGACCAGCATGACGCCGACCTTGCCGGTGGAGCGGGCGTAGCCTTCGGCCGCATGGCCGGCCCCCTGCTCGTGGCGGACGAGGATGTGCTTGATGTCGTCCTGCTGGAAGATCTCGTCATAGATCGGCAGGACCGCGCCGCCGGGATAGCCGAAGATATGTTCGACGCCATTGTCCTTCAGCGCCTTGAGAACGATCTCCGCTCCCGTCATCCGATTGCCTGCCGCCTGATTGTCCGTGCTCATCTGTCTGTTCCGTTTGATGCTGGGATTGCGTTTGTGGCCGGAAGCCCTGATTTCGGGCATAAAAAAAGGCCCCGGAGGAGCCTGTCATCTAGCGCATGGGTGGCTATCGCCGGATGGTTACACCATCCTGCCCATGCGCTTTCCCACCACGATAAGAGCCGTTGCGATTTTCATGGTCGGAAGTGATAGACAGAAAATTTCGCAGCGTCAACGCATGCCGCAATAAAAAACTGCCCCACGCCTGCATCCCCGAAAATCCATAGGATGAAGGATTTGTTAAAGGATCGACTTTATTCTTATACGCTACCGCATGGAGTAGCCCTTTGCTCAACAACGACTTGCGCACGTCTGGCAAGGCAGGCGAGCATGATCGCCGCGATGGCCATGCGCCGGGGAATCGCTTTCTCGGCCGCGTCGTTGCATGCAGCGGCTCCAGGGCGACGATTGCCGCCGTTGCCGAACAGGGCGGCACCGATCTCACCGAACTCTGGTCCGTCGGCCGGCTGATTTCGATCAGCGTCGGCCGCAACCGCGTCGTCGCCCTCGTCTATCAGATGAACACCGGCAGCCATGCCTGGGGTGAAGGCGAGGACAATTATTTCAAGATCGAGACCGAACTTCTCGGCGAAGTTCGCGTCGATGAGGACGGCACCGAGGAATTCTCGACCGGCATCTCACGCTACCCCTATCTCGGCGCCATCGCCCACCGCATCCGCTCCGCCGACCTGATCCGCATCTACGACGCCGGCGAAGGCACGACAGCCGTCATCGGCAAGCTGACGCAGGACGAAAGCATCGATGCGGCGATCCACATCCCCTCGATGCTCTCCAAGCATTTCGCCGTCGTCGGCTCGACCGGCGTCGGCAAGTCGACGGCCGTGTCGCTGCTGCTGCACAAGGCGATCGCGGCGAACCCGAAGCTGCGCGTGCTGATCCTCGATCCGCACAACGAATTCGCCGCCGCCTTTCCCAAGCACGCCGTCACCATCGACACCGACACGCTCGACCTGCCCTTCTGGCTGATGCGGCTCGAAGAATTCGCCGAAGTCGTCTTTCGCGGCCGCCCGCCTGTGCCCGACGAACTCGACATGCTGCGCGATATCCTGCCGGAGGCCAAGCGCGCCTTCCGCGGCAGCGACAATTCGCTGGTGCGCCGCACGACGGAAAAAAGCTCGATCACCGCTGATACGCCGGTCCCCTACCGCATGGCCGATCTGCTGGCGCTGATCGACGAGCGCATCGGCCGCCTGGAAGGCCGCTCGGAAAAACCCTTCCTGCGTTCGCTGAAGATGCGCCTCATCGCCGCGATCAACGATCCGCGCTATCATTTCATGTTTTCCAACAACACGATCAGCGACACGATCACCGAAACGATCGCGCAGATCTTCCGCATCCCCGGCGATGGCAAGCCGATCTGCACCTTCCAGCTTGCCGGCATTCCGTCCGAAGTCGTCAACTCGGTCGCGTCAGTGCTCTGCCGCATGGCCTTCGAGGTAGCGCTCTGGAGCGAGGGTGCGATCCACATGCTCGTCGTCTGCGAGGAAGCCCACCGCTACATCCCCTCCGATCCCAGCCTCGGCTTCGTGCCGACGCGCCAGGCGATCGCCCGCATTGCCAAGGAAGGCCGCAAATACGGTGTCTCGCTCGGCATCATCACCCAGCGGCCGGGCGAGCTCGACCAGACGATCCTGTCGCAGTGCTCGACGCTTTTTGCCATGCGCCTTGCCAACGACCGCGACCAGGAAATCATCCGCTCGGCCATCCCGAATTCGTCGATCTCGACGACGAGCTTCATCTCCTCGATCGGCAACGGCGAGGCGATCGCCTTCGGCGAAGCGATCAGCGTGCCGATGCGCATGCGCTTTTCCCGCGTCGACGAGAGCCTGCTGCCGAAGGCGCACAGCGCCAACAGCAAACATAGCGAGGAAGATCCGGATACGGTCGATCTACGCAAGATCGTCACCCGCATGCGGGCGGTAACCGTCGGACCCGATATTTCGAACTTCCAGCAGAGCATGGCCGCATCTGCGGCAAGCTTCGACGAGCCTGATGCCGCCGACGAGGATCTCGACGCCAGGCCCTATACGCCACCCGACCCGGCCACCGCGCCGCTCGAATCCTACCGGCGCGAATTGCTGCCGCAGGCGCCGCGGCTGGATCCGGCCGTGTCTCCTTCGATCGACCCGCGGCTCGATGCGCTGCGCCGCGAGATGCGCCGCGAGGAGCCGGTCTTTCCCCGCCCGGCGCCGCCGACCGACCAGCCGGCGATCTCCCGCCGGGAGCCCGGCACGTCGCTGCGTGAAAACATCCTGAAAAAACCGCTGAGCAGCCTTTACAACAAGGATTGAGGCGTCAGCCCCATCTCCTGAGCGATCAGCGGCCGGGCGGCATCGAGCACACGTTGTCGGTCCACAGGGTTGAGTGGCAGGAGAGGCCGCGGAAGCTCCGCGCGGCCGAGTGAGAGATGCTCGACCAGCATATAGACCACGCGGATGCTTCCGAATGCCTTGAACGTTTCCCAGAGCGGCTGCAGGAGCCCGGCGAGCCGTTGCGTCTCATCACCATTGCCGGACATGGCAGTCTTGGTCAAGGCAAGGGCTGTGCGCGGCAGCAGGCCGCCGAGGACGCTGTACCAGGCGTCAGCGCCTGAAAGCAGCGCTTCGGCCGCACCCCAGTCGCCGCTGTAGCCGATCGCAAGATTGGTCTTTTCCCGCAATGCCGCGAGTTCCCCGCGCAAATCTCCGTCCGCCGGCAGCGGCATTTTCACGGCCCTGATCGTCTCTATGTGCGACAGACGCTGCAGAAGCTCCCGGGTGAAGGTGAAGTGCGTCGTGCCGGGATTGTTGTAGATGCAAAGCGGAAGCCTGGTCGTCTCCGCCACCGCGAGAAAATGCTGGTAGACTTCTTCCTGGGTCAGCGGCGTGTAGGACACCGGCGCAAGCAGAAGAGCATTCGCGCCCGCTGCCTCGGCATCCCTGGCGAGGTCCTGCGCATGATCCGTCCTCAGAGCCCCGATGCCGACGACAAGCGGAACACGGCCGCCGACGCATTCGACCGCCGCCTCGACGGCCCGCCGCCGCTCCTCGCGCGTGAGATAGGCGTAGATCCCGGTGCTGCCGAGAAGGCCGATGGAGGCAACACCCGCCTCGCACAGGCGTTCCAGCAGGCGGCTGAGGGCCTGCGTATCGACCCGGCCATGGATGTCGGCAGGCGTTGGCGGAAAGGCCGAGAGGCCATGAAATGGTGAAGAAGACATGATGCGATCCTGAAAAACGATCAGTGGGAAAACAACAGGCGCGATCCGGCGCCTGCGAAGAAGACGGCGAGGCTTCCCTCGATCCAGCGGCGCGCCCTGGCATAACCGCGCACCATCGGCGCCGTCGAGAAGAGCAAGGCATAACCGGCGAAGATCGAGATCCCGAGGAGCACGCAGCCGCCGAAGGCCGTGATGGCCATTTGAGGCGAAGCGCCGGGTTTGAGGCCGAGCGACATGATCGCCACCCAGGCGAGAACCGCTTTGGGATTTCCGAGATGCATCAGGATGCCGCGGCGATAGAGCGCGCCGAGTTCCGCGGCAGGCCGGATGACCTCGCTTGCCGGCGCATCCCGAACTGCCGAGCGAGCCGCTTTCCAGGCAAGCCAGAGAAGGTAGAGCCCGCCTGCGATCTTGAGGAACAGCAGCGCATGGGCATAGCGCACGAGCAGCGTCGAGATGCCCGTGACCGCGATCAGCCCCCAGCATGTCGACATGGTTATGACCCCGGCGGCAAGTGCAAGTGCCGGTCGGCGTCCCTGGCTCATCGCCACGTTCATGATGGCCATGTTGCTTGGCCCGGGACTGCCTGCGGCAATCATGTAGGCGATATAGACGACGATAAGATCCTGCATTTGCTTTTCCCGAGGTTTGGCCATCTGCGCGCGGATACCGCCCCGAACCGGAGGAGCCGCCAATCCGCTTTCTTCTCCTCGAAAATTGGTCCATCATGAAGCGCCATTTTCAAGAATGTTCATGGACCATTTTGCAATGTCCAAGCGACGCAGCACCATCGAAATCCCGTCGCTCAACGCGATCGACCGAACGGCCCATGTCGGTCGCCAGCTTGCGCAGGCCCTCAGGAACGCAATCGCCAGCGGCGAGTTGAGGCCGGGCGAACGCCTTCCTTCGACGCGCACCCTTTCGGCCACCCTGAAGATCGCGCGCGGCACCATCGTCGAGGTGTTCGATCAATTGACCGCCGAAGGTTATCTCGAAGCGCGGGTTGGCGCCGGTACCCGCATTGCTGCTGCCCTGAGGGACACGCCGCCGATGCTCCCGCCCGAGCAGGTAACGCCACAGGCCGAGGCTGCCATCGACCTTCCGTCCCCGGCGGCGCGGCTGATGGCGATTGCCCGCGCGCTCGCGCCTCACCCGCCCGTTCCCTTCGCCATCGCCGTCCCGGCCTCCGGCATCGCCCCCGACGACAACTGGCGCCGTCTCGGCAACCGCGTGCGCGCTTGGAAACAGGCGGCACCCTCGGGCTATCACGATCCGATGGGACTGCTCGAGCTGCGCGTCGCCATTGCCGAACATGTGCGCCGCGCACGAGCCGTGCACTGCGAGCCGGAACAGGTCATCGTCACGTCGGGCACCCAGCAAGGTCTCTACATGGCCGGCCGCGTGCTTCTGTCGCGCGACGATCCCGTTTGGGCCGAAGACCCCGCCTATCCCGGCCTGACCGCCGTGCTCGACGATCTCGGCGTATGCACGTACCGCATCCCGGTCGATGCGCAGGGAATGAACGTGGAACGCGGCCTCGAACTCTGCCCGCAGGCACGCGCCGCATTCGTGACGCCGTCACATCAATATCCGATCGGCATGCCGCTCAGCATGGCGCGGCGCAACGCCCTGATCGCCTGGGCCGACCAGAACCGCGCCTGGATCGTGGAGGACGACTACGACAGCGAATTGCGGTATGCTGGACACCCCTTCCCTTCGATGCAGGGATTGCGTCCGTCACGCGTCATCTATCTCGGCACCTTCAGCAAGGTGCTGTTTCCGTCTCTGCGTCTTGGCTATGTCATCGCGCCTTCACAGCTTGCGGAAGCCTTCGCCGGCGCACGCGCCATTCTCGATCGGCATTCGCCGACCACAGAACAGCACGTTCTCGCGGCCTACATGAAGGAGGGCTATTTCGAAGCCCATATCCGGCGCATACGCGGTCTCTATGCCGAACGCCGCGCAATCCTGCTGTCGGCCCTCGAACGCGCCTTGCCCGAGGGCTGCCGCGTCGAACCGAGCGACCAGGGCATGCACATCCTCCTGTGGCTGCCCGAAGGCGCCGACGACGTGCGGCTCGCAGCCCGGGCGCTTTCGGCCGGCATCGCCGTTCGTGCGATCTCCCCCATGTATGCCGGCCAGCCCGCGCGCCCCGGCCTGATGCTGGGCTTCGGAGGCTTCCTGCCGGAGCAGTTGCAAGCCGCGGTCGGTGAACTCGCCAGACTGCTGAGACTTCGTGAAACGGCGGACAAGCGGCATAGGCCACTGTGAATGCGTGACGAATTTGCAGATGGCTTCGGCTAGCGCGCCAATGGACTGTCCCAGACGACAAACAGCAGCGCTTTGAGTTGGGCGAAACGCTCCGGCCCAAGCTCGGCGCGCCACTCGTCCTCGATGTCGCGCAATATGTCGACCATCTCGGAGAACGCGGCGTGTCCACGTTCGGTAAACCGGACGATGCGCGCACTGCCTTCACCGGGAAGGTCGGAGCGGACGATGTAGCCGAAACCCTCGAGGCTGCGGAGCAGCTGGTTGATGGCCTGTTTGCTCATGCCGGCGCGCTCGGCGATCGTGCCCGGCCGCGCCCCGTCCGGGCCTGGAAACTGCAGAACCGCCATATGCGGTAGACGCAGCTCGTCAAAACCGGCGTCGTTCAGCCCTTTGATCAGCCGGCGCTGGATCGCCTGGGCCGGGACGCGCAGCAGGGCGCCGATCAGCATGTCCTCGGTTTTCATTGGCAAGCTTTCATGGATGGCGGCATTGACGATCCGGTAAATTGAGTTTACTAGTGAATAGTAAACGTAGTTTACCGAAGGTGTTTTCAAAATGCCACAGAGAACCATCGATCCTCGCGTCAATCCTTCTGATGAAACCATTGGCACCAAAGGCTTCGCGGTTCGCTTCCTGCTGACTGCGGACAACTCGAACGGCAGCGTTTCCGCCTTCGAGCTCATGGTCCCGGCCGCGCTGCGCCTGCCGGCCCCGGCGCACAGCCACGATCACTACGAAGAGACGATTTACGGCATCGAGGGGGTGCTGACTTGGACGGTCGACGGAAAACAGATCGACGTCGGGCCGGGGCAAGCGCTCTGCATTCCGCGTGGCGCCGTTCATCGGTTCGACAACAACGGCAGCCAGGACGTGAAGGCGCTCTGCGTGGTCACGCCGGCAGCGATCGGACCAGAGTATTTCCGCGAGGCTTTCGCGGTGCTCAACGCTGCGGCCGGCGGTCCGCCGGACCGGGCCAAGATGGCGGAAATCATGCGCCGTCACGGCCTTATGCCAGCGGCACCCCCGACATAGAGGCGGCGGCTGACGGGTTGGCCCTCGGCTAAACCGTCAGCCGCTCCCAGCTCTCGTCCATCTGGTTGCGGAACCATGTCATTTGCCGCTTGGCATATTGCCGCGTCGCCGCCGCACCTTTCTCCAGCACCTCGTCGCGCGTCATCTCGCCACTCAGCATTGCCGCGATCTGCGAGACGCCGATCGCCTTCATGACAGGCGCCTCGGCGGGCAGGCCGAGCGCAAGCAGCGCCCTCACCTCGTCTTCGGCGCCCTCGCGCAGCATCTTTTCAAAACGGCCGTTGATGCGGGCATGCAGCACGGCCCGATCCGGCAGCACGACGATCTTGCGGGCCTTGGCGGCGTCGATCACGACAGGCCCGGACCGGCCCTGGAAATCGGCGATCGACCGCCCCGTCGCCTTCACCACTTCCAGCGCCCGGACGATGCGCTGCCCGTCCTGGCGGTTGAGGCTTGCCGCCATGGCGGGATCGGCCTCGGCAAGCTCTGCGTGAAGCCTGTCCGGCCCCTCCGCCACGAGCCGGGCCCGCAGCTCTTCCCGCAGCGCCTCGGGAATATCGGGCATATCGGAGAGGCCGCCGGTCAGCGCCTTGAAATAAAGCCCGGTGCCGCCGACGAAAACAGGCAGTCGCCCGGCGGCGCTGAGCGCCGGCAGCAGCGCTGCGACATCGCGCAGCCAGGCGCCCGTGGAATAGGCGGCACCCGCCGGCACGTGGCCGTAGAGATGATGCGGCACGCCCTGCATCTCCTCTTCCGACGGGCGCGCGGTCAGCACCCGCAGCGTGTCGTAGACCTGCATGCTGTCGGCATTGACGACCGCGCCTCCGTGGCGCCTCGCCAATTCAACGGCGAGCGCGGACTTGCCGCTGGCGGTCGGCCCGGTTATCAGGATCGCGTTCTCTATGCTCAGAAGGTTTTCCATCATGGCCCTCGTTGCCACGCTTGTTGCCAATCCGTCAAATCCCGTGCTGACCCCTGGCATCGCCGAACGGGCGGCCGAGGCCGTGACGGCGTCCGGCCTTTACTGGCTGGCCGACGGCATTGCCTGCGATATCGCGCTGCGCGACGGCACGGATGCGCAAGCAGCCGAAGCCGATATCCTCGCCGTCATATCAGGCGCGCCGATCGATCTCGTCATCCAGGAGCAGGACAGCCGCCGCAAGAAACTGCTGATCGCCGACATGGATTCGACGATGATCGGCCAGGAATGCATCGACGAACTCGCCGCCGAAGTCGGCCTGAAGGAGAAGGTCGCCACCATCACCGCCCGCGCCATGAACGGCGAGATCGCCTTCGAGCCGGCCCTGCGCGAACGTGTTGCCCTCTTGAAGGGACTGCCGATCTCAGTCGTCGACGAGGTCATCGCCAAGCGCATCACGCTGACCCCGGGCGGACCGGAGCTGATCGCCACCATGAAGTCGAAAGGCCATTACACCGCCCTCGTCTCCGGCGGCTTCACCGTCTTCACCAGCCGCATCGCCGCCACCCTCGGCTTCGACGAAAACCGCGCCAACAAACTGCTCGAAGACGGCGGCATCCTCTCCGGCTTCGTCGCCGAACCGATCCTCGGCAAGCAGGCGAAGGTGGACGCGCTGAACGAGATTTCGGCACGCCTCGGCATTTCGCCGAAAGAGGCGATCGCCGTCGGCGACGGCGCCAACGATCTCGGCATGCTCCACCTCGCCGGCTCCGGCGTCGCCCTCCACGCCAAGCCCGCCGTCGCCGCCGAGGCGCAGATGCGCATCAACCACGGCGACCTGACCGCCCTGCTTTATATCCAGGGCTACCGGAAGACGGATTTCGTCACGGTTTGAAGGCGATACCGCGCCAGAGGAGAGATATGGGCAAGCGACCTTTGACGGACGAACAGATGGCCGAACTCCGCGCACTGCGCGCGCTCTGATACGCATTGTAGGATAACCGAGGCCTTGGCTTGCTCCCTCTTCTCCCCAGCGGGGAGAAGGTGGCCCGAAGGGTCGGATGAGGGGGCTGCACGGCACATCATCCATTGTTGCCCTTCGCTTACGCTCAGCGCATTCGCGGCTTTGCCGCTCACCCCCTCATCGCCTCGCTATCGCTCCGGCACTTCTCCCCGCTGGGGAGAAGAGGCATGCCGCGGAGCCTTGCCCTCCTTCTCGGTCAGGTAAGAAAGATTAGACGGAGTTGCTGCTTGCTCCATCATTCCTGTCTCCGCCACAGGGGAAAACTCCGACAGGCGCCGCAACCGACCAATTACATCTCTAATCGCCGGTCTTCGTCCGGCCGCCTCACTCCATCGGCACCGCGACGAACCGCAGATCGCCGTTCGCCGATGCGATCATCAGCTGGGCGTTGCGGCGGCCTTCCTGTTTCAGCGACTGCACCTTGGCGACCACCGCATCGGGCGACTTCATGAATTCCTGCGCCACCTCGACGATCACGTCACCGGGCTTCAGCCCCTTTTCGGCCGAGGCGGAACCCGGCGTCACCTCGGTCACCACGACGCCGTCGACGCTCTCGGCAATACCGAAAGCCTTGCGCGTCTCGGGGCTCAGGAGCGAGAGCGACAGGCCGAGCACATTCTTCGGCGTTGCCGCATCCGGCGCCGTTTGTCCCTGACCTTGGCCCTGATGCTGGTCGGGCGCGGGCTTGGCCTGATCGCCGGTGTCAGGCTGGTCCATATCGTTGTTCTCGCCGGGATCCGGCGTGATCACGCCATCATCCTGCGAACCGTCGGGTGCGGCATCGTCAGTTCCGCCCGGCTGATCGCTGTCCTCGAGCCGGCCGAGCGTCACCTTGACGGTCTGCTCCTTGCCGTCGCGCAGCACGACGACATCGACCTGCTTGCCTACGGCGCTTTCCGCCACGACGCGCGGCAGGTCACGCATTTCGGCGACGGTCTTGCCGTCGAATTTCAGGATGACGTCGCCCGCCTTGATCGAGCCGTCGTCGACAGGCCCGCCCTTGATGACGCCGGCAACCAGCGCTCCCTTGGCGGAATCGAGCCCTAGGCTGTCGGCGATATCGTCGGTCACCGGCTGGATGCGCACGCCGAGCCAGCCGCGCCGTGTCTCGCCATATTCGCGCAGCTGTTCGACGACGCCGGAGGCAAGCTCCGACGGCACCGAGAAGCCGATGCCGATCGAGCCGCCGCTCGGCGAGATGATCGCCGTGTTGATGCCGATCACCTCACCCTTCATGTTGAAGAGCGGGCCGCCGGAGTTGCCCTTGTTGATGGCCGCATCCGTCTGGATGAAATTGTCGTAGGGGCCGGCATTGATGTTGCGGCCGCGCCCGGAAATGATGCCGACCGTCACCGAACCGCCGAAGCCGAAGGGATTGCCGATCGCCATCACCCAGTCGCCGATGCGCATCTTGCTGGAATCGCCGAATTTCACTGATTTCAGCGGCGTCTTCGGCTCGACCTTCAGCACCGAAAGATCGGTCTTCGTATCCGTGCCGATCAGCTTCGCCTTGAGTTTCGAACCATTGGCGAAATTGATCTCGATATCGTCGGCGCCCTCGATCACGTGGTTGTTGGTGACGATATAGCCTGTGGGATCAATGACGAAGCCGGAGCCGAGCGAGCTGACATTATGATTGCCGCCCTTGTTGCCCTGCTTCTTGTTGAAGAAGTCGTTGAAGAACTCCTGGAAAGGTGAGCCGTCGGGCGCGCGCGGCGCAGGCCCCGCGCCCTCGTCGTCCTTCACGTTCTGGGAAGTCGAGATATTGACCACGGCATCGAGCAGGCCTTCGGCAAGATCGGCGACAGAAGCCGGACCGTTGTTGGGCACGGTGGACTGGATCGGCGGGACCTGCTGTGGTGTTGCGGGCGCAGGGGCCGTCTGCGCGGCGGCAGGAGGCGTGGCCATCCCTGGTGCGGCAGCTTCAGGAGCGGTTTGCGCATGGGCAATCCCGCTCACGCCGGCTTGCGCCAGGATTGCGGCGCTGGCCAGTAGCGCGAGCGTTCGTCTGAAGGGCGAGCGTATCGTGGGGGCCATCAAGCTTCCTCATAAGGGGGTAAATGCGCACATTGAGCACCAGCATAAGGCGGAATGATGGAGGGCGAAATCACCTTTTCGCGAAATCCCCGTGCAATCTGACAAGTCCTCGCAAAAGCCGGATTACCGCAATCATTCCATGAAAAAAGGGCCGGCGCACGGCCGGCCCTTTGAATTTTCCGGGATGCGGAAGGCATCCCTTACCGTCAGTTCGCCGGCTGGGCCGGCGCTGCCGGAGCAGTTGCCCCCGGTGTTGCCGGAGCCGGTGCCGCAGGGTTTGGCGGCGATCGCAAGACGCCGTCGGCATTGTCGAAATAGCGGAAGAATTCCGAATTCGGCGACAGCACCAGCGTCGTATCCTGCGAAGACAGCGCCGAGGAATAGGCCGCCATCGAACGATAGAACTCGAAGAAGGCAGGGTTCCTGGAGAATGCGTCGGCGAAGACGCGGTTGCGTTCGGCGTCACCCTGACCGCGCAGGATTTCCGCGTCGCGCTGGGCGTCAGCGGTGATCTCGACCACCTGGCGGTCGGCGATCGCCCGGCGGCGCAGGCCGTCTTCCGTGCCCTGGGCGCGCAGCAGCTCGGCTTCGGCCAGGCGCTCGGAGCGCATGCGGTTATAGGTGTTCGGCGCCACATCGGCCGTCAGATCGGTACGGCGGATGCGCACGTCCTCGATGTTGAGGCCGAGAAGCTCGGCGTCGGGACGCAGATCGTCGCGCACTTCAAGCATCATCGATACGCGCTCGTCGGAAAGTGCGGCATCGAATTCGCGCAGACCGTAGACGCGGCGCAGCGCCGAATCCAGACGGGTACGCAGCCGTGCTTCAGCCGAATCGCGGTCGCCGGAGACGGTTTCGCGGAAGCGGCGGGCATCGTTGATCGAGTAGATCACGAAGGCGTCGACATCGAAGGTCGCGCCGCCCTTGACCTGCACCTGGATATTGTCAAGGTCGAGACGCAGCTTCTGCTTTTCGACGAGCTGGACGCGATCGGCATCCATGAAGCTGAACGGCAGCTTGAAGTAGATGCCGGGCTCGGTCTTGACCGACTGGATTTCACCGAAGCGCACGACGATCGCCTGCTCGCGGGCATTGACCACGAAAACAGAGGAATAGAGACCGAGCAGCAGAACCGCGAGGATGATGAGAATGACGGGAAGCCTGTTCGAAGTCATGGCTCAACCTCCCTGCTGCGACGGTCTGGTGATTTCGTTGAGCGGCAGATAGGGCACGACCCCCTGCTTCTCGTCGATGATGACCTTCTTGGAATTCTTGAGCACCTGTTCCATCGTTTCCAGGAACAGCCGCTTGCGGGTGACGTCGGGCGCCTTCGAATATTGTTCGTCGATGGCGATGAAGCGCTGCGCCTCACCTTCCGCTTCCTTGACGACGCGGTCCTTGTAGGCGGCGGCGTCTTCGCGGATGCGGGCACCGTCACCTCGGGCCTGGCCGAGCTTCTGGTTGGCGTATTGATTGGCTTCTTCCACCAGGCGCTGCTTGTCCTGGTCGGCGCGCTGCACTTCCTGGAAGGCATCGGCCACTTCACGCGGCGGCGCCACGTCCTCGATCGTCACCTTGTTGATCGAGATGCCGGAACTGTAGCGCGACATCGTATCCTGGATGATGTTGGCGACTTCACTGGCGATCTCCAGGCGCCGGTCGCGGAACGCGTCCTGCGCCGGACGCCGTCCGACCACTTCGCGCATCGCGCTTTCGGAAACCTGCTGCAGCGTCTGCGCCGGGCTTTCGACGTTGAAGAGATAGGCGCGCGCATCGCTGATCTGGTAGAGCACGTTGAAACGGACGTTGAGGATGTTCTGATCGCCCGACAGCATCAGGCCGCCGGCCGTGTTGCTGCTGCCCTGCGTGCCGCCGACGTTCAGCAATTGCTCGGTGACCTTGACGATCTCGACCGAATCCATCGGCCAGAAATGGAAATGCAGGCCCGGCATCGATACCGTGTCCCGCGGCTTGCCGAAGCGCAGCTCGACGCCGCGTTCGTCCGGCTGGACGGTGTAGACGCACTGGATCAGCCAGAACACCGCAACGATCGCCGCGACGATCGCGGCGACGCCGCCGTTGAAGCCGCCGGGAATGATGTTGCGCAGCTGATCCTGGCCGCGCCGGATAATGTCTTCCAGATCGGGCGGTCCGCCCTTGTTGCCGCCGCCGCGCGGGCGGTTCGGCCCCTGGCCCCATGGTCCCTGATTATTACCGCCGCCGCCGCCCCAAGGGCCGCCGCCGCCATTCTGATTGCTCCAGGGCATCAAAACCTCGTTGTTCGTTAAGTCTTCGGCGCATCCGGGACCGTGGGGGCCGACCGTCGGATGCGTTGGTGACCGTTATAGGTATCGCCGCACCGGCTTTCAACGCAGCGTGAGAAACTTGGTCAATTTAATTGGAAAATAGTTCGTTTTCAGGCCTGGCGCCGTTCATAGACGACGTAGCGGGTGGGATAGCTGTCCTTCTCCCCGGCCGGCACCGCGAGCGCCTCCCCTGCCTGCCAGACGTCGGGATCGATCGCCGGAAACGCCGCATCCCCTTCGAGGTCGACCTCGACATGAGTGACACACATCCGGTCGGCAAGGCCGATCGCCTGGGCATAGATCTGCCCGCCGCCGACAATGCAGACCTCGTCGACGCCGGCCTCGAGCGCCAGTCTTTCGGCCAGCGCGATCGCCTCGGGCAGCGACTGCGCCATGCTGACATCGGGATGATCTATCGCCGCCTGCCGCGATATGACGACGTTCGGCCGCCCCGGCAGCGGCTTGCCAATCGAATCGTAGGTCTTGCGGCCCATCACGACGGGCTTGCCCAGCGTCAGCGCCTTGAAACGCTTGAGATCGCTCGAAAGCCGCCAGGGCATATCGCCGTCACGGCCGATGATGCCGTTGCGGGAAACGGCGACGACAATGGTCTTGCGGATGTCGGCCATGAAATGTCTCCGATCAGACCGCGATCGGCGCCTTGATATTGGCCTCGGCCTCATAGCCGACCAGCTCGAAATCCTCGAATGTGAAACCGAAGATATCCTTCACGTCGGGGTTGATGCGCATGAAGGGCAGCGGTTTGGGCTGGCGCGTCAGCTGCAGTTTCGCCTGGTCGAAATGGTTGTGGTAGAGATGGGCGTCGCCGAGCGTGTGGACGAAATCGCCGGATTTCAGCCCGGTCACCTGAGCCACCATCATCGTCAACAGTGCGTAAGAGGCGATGTTGAACGGCACGCCGAGGAAGATGTCGGCCGAGCGCTGGTAGAGCTGGCCGGAGAGCTTGCCGTCGGCCACGTAGAACTGGAACAGGCAGTGGCAGGGCGGCAGCGCCATCCGGTCGACCTCGGCCGGATTCCAGGCCGAAACGATGTGGCGGCGCGAATTCGGATTGTTGACGATGCCTTTGACGAGATTGGCGATCTGGTCGATATGGCCTCCATCAGGCGCCGGCCAGGAGCGCCACTGGGCGCCGTAGACCGGCCCGAGATCGCCGTTTTCGTCGGCCCACTCGTCCCAGATCGAAACGCCGTTCTCCTTGAGATAGCGGATATTCGTCTCGCCCTTCAGGAACCAGAGCAGCTCGTGGATGATCGAACGAAGATGCAGCTTCTTCGTGGTAAGGACCGGGAAGCCCTCTTCGAGGTCGAAGCGCATCTGGTAGCCGAAGACCGAGCGCGTGCCGGTGCCGGTGCGGTCGCCCCGGTCGGAGCCCTTTTCCATCACATGACTGAGGAGATCGAGATATTGCTTCATGGCGCGCTGATTCCGTTTCGCCTGATTTTAAGTCTTCGGCGGCGGGAAGCCAGCCCCCCGCGCGTTTTCCCGCAATTTCTGCCGGGAGATAAAGCTTTTATGACGTTTGCCCTTTCCTTGGGCAGAGGAAATCACTATATCAACCCTGCCGGCTTTCGGGCCGGCTATGGCGATAAATGAGCGGTGTAATAAACCTATTGGACCCGGGGGCGGTACCCGGCGCCTCCACCAAAAACCGGCGGTCTTGAAGGCCGGCTTTTGATGGGGGCGAAACAGGATCGACAAGGGTGTAAAGATCGTCTTTTTGCTCGGCATTGTACCGCCGTTATCGGGCTAAAATTGTAGTTGCAAACGACAACTATGCGGAAGCTCGTCTCGCTGCTTAATCGCGGTGTGACACTTCAATCAAAGTCCTAGTGGTTCGCACCTCTAGGCGGGGTCCGAAGGCACCTGGCAACAGAAGCCTTCACCTTCTCCCTGCCGCAATAATCATGTATGCTCGTTATTAGCGTGACTCGGCTCCGGACTTTCCCAAGGCGCCTGAACGTGGCATATACCTTGTGAAAAGACTTTAGAACCGACGAAAGACAGGAAAAGCATGGGGCAGGATCATATCCGCTACGACATTCTGGCGCAGGATGCACTTCGCGGCGTCATCCGCAAGGTTTTGGCGGAGGTAGGAACGACGGGCCGTCTGCCCGGCGACCATCATTTCTTCATCACTTTCCTCACCGGTGCGGCCGGCGTACGCATCTCGCAGCACCTGAAGTCGAAATATCCCGAGCAGATGACCATCGTCATCCAGCACCAGTTCTGGGACCTGAAGATCACCGAGACGCATTTCGAGATCGGCCTTTCCTTCTCCGACGTTCCTGAGAAGCTGGTCATCCCGTTCAATGCCATCCGCGGCTTCTATGATCCTTCCGTCAATTTCGAGCTCGAATTCGACGTGCCGCTCGTCGACGGCGAAGAGCTACCATCAGGCGAAATCACCGCCTATCCGGTGGATGCAGCCGGAAAGCCCGACGACGCCGCGGCAAAGCCCGCGGACGGCGAGGAGAAGAAACCGGGCTCCGTCGTCTCGCTCGACTCCTTCCGCAAAAAGCAGTGATTTCAAGGGAGGCCGAGCCTCCCTTTTTCATGAGGAAGACAGGCACCACATGAGCGCCGAAATCGTCAATCTGCGCCAGTTCCGCAAGAAGCAGGCTCGCTCCGAAAAGGAGAAGCAGGCCGAGCAGAACCGCATTTCCTTCGGGCGCACCAAGGCCGAGAAGCAGCTCACCCACGCCCTGAACGAGAAGGCCGACAAGGCCCATCTTGCCGGCCGGATCGAAATGGATGACGACGGTGCCTGACCCATCGGCCCGAAAGGCAGTGTCTTTGCACGCCTGAAAGACACGCCACGCTGCAAGCCCTCAAGCAAAACTTGAAGAGCCGGAATGGAATCTGCGATCAACCACTTATGCAGTTTCCTTGAATCAATCCGCGAAAAACTCAACCGAGACGCCGCTTCATGATCCGTAAGCATTCGGCGACATTGCACGGCCATCGCACCAGCTTCTCGCTGGAGGACGAATTCTGGGCCGAGCTGAAGACGATCGCCGCAAGCCGTTCGATGCCGCTTGCCGCGCTGATTTCCGAGATCGACGACCACCGGCCGCCGGACAGCAACCTCTCCTCGGCGCTGCGGCTTCATGTGCTTGCCTGGGCGAAGGACGGCAGCGGCCGCCCAGCCGTGAGCGACGGCATGCATGAAAACAAGGGCTTGAAGCCTGTCGCTTGAATCGGATTCTCGTGCGCGCTGTTATTGCGCCTGAACGCCCGGCACCTGGTCGAAATTGAGCGGACCGGGCTGGCCCTGCCCGCTGCGCCGCGCCGCTTCCGCGTCGGCTGCTGCCCTCGCATCAGCATCCGCCTTGGCCTTCGCCTCGGCTGCCGCGCGGGCATCGGCGGCAGCCTTCTCTTCGGCCGCCTGCTGCGCCAGCGCGCGCAGGCGCTCTTCCTCCGCCTGCCGCTGCCGTTCGATCTCCGCCGCCTTGACGCGCTCGGCGGCGTTGAAGCGGTAGAGCGCGACCTCGCGGCGCAGCCGCTGTTTTTCCAGCACGATCGCCTGCAGCCGTTCGACACGGCGGCGCTCGCGCTCGAAGGCGCGCAGCGACAGGTAGCTGGTGATATCGGTCACATCCATCGTCTTGCCGGGCGACGGCAGCATGCCGGAAAAATTCAGCCTGAGCGCCGGCTCGGCGCCGGAAAGCGCCTCCTGGCCCGGGTTGAACCCGACGCCGAGCGTCGCGCTGATCCGCTCCTCCGGCAGCGCGATCTGCGCATCGGCGCTGATATGGGCAAGATCGTTGGCGATGGCGACATTCTGCACTCTCAGCGTCCCGTCCGTGACGTTGAAGGGAATGCCGAGTGGCGGCAGCTTAGCCTCGCCGTTGCTGAGCAGCGTCTCGATAATCGGATGCACCTTGCCGGCGGTGATCTGCTCCTGCATCGTATCGGTTGCGGCAAGCAAAGGCGGCAGGATGGCAAGGTTCAGCCCGCGTATGCTGGTCTCGCCGAGCTTCAGTTCGCCCGAGCCGTTGAGCGAACTGGCGATCTCGCCAATCGTCTTGCCCGAAGCCTCCATCGACAGCGATAGGCCGAATTTGCCGTTGGCGATCGGCGCGCCGTCGCGCAGCCAGACGACGCCGGCAAGGTCGGAATCGGTAAGCGAAAGCTTCGTCTGCAGGAAGCCGGTGCCGTCGGCATTGGTGAGGAGCAGGTTGCCGGAAAGCTTGCCTCCGTCCCAGGTGCCGGCCATGTCGTTGAGCTGCAGCTCGTCGCCCTTATAGGCGACGTTGCTGGTGAAGTCGGAAACCGCCGTTTCCGGCAGGCCGGGCCAGAACTGCTTGGCCGAGACCTTCACGTTGACGTCGAGATCCTTGAAGATCGGCAGCCCCAGCGGCGCCGTCGTCAGCGTGCCTTTGGCAGGATCGATGATCTGGCCGAACACCGCTTCGCCGAGCCAGCCGACATCGGCCTCGGCAAGCGTCAGTTCGCCGTTTGCCGTCGTCTTCGCCGCCTTCCGGTCGAAGGTCAGCGCGCCCGAAAATTCATTATCCGCCGCATGGCCCTTGAGATCGGAAAAGACGATTTTGTCGCCGTCGACGGCGGCTTTGGCCTGCAGGCCGAAAGGCAGCCCTGCCCCGGTCTGCGGCAGAGCGATGCCGTTCATGATGAGGTAGGGGTCGATATCGGTGCTGTCGAGCGAAAGCGCGATCTTCCCGTTCATGAAGCTTTCCGGCCGCACATCGACCTTGCCGTTGGCGGTGAACGAGGTCCGGTCGGTGGCAAAGGTCAGCGCCGCGTCGGCGGGGTCGTTGCCCGATGCCTGCACCTTGAGCGTCAAACGACCGTTGGCGCCAACATCGACCGGCAGCGGATCGAGCCCGGCCTGGCCGAACAGGACGGACGGCACGGCATTTTCCAGCGTCGCCTCCAGGCTGGTCGTGCCGTTGCCGGTCAGCGCCAGGAGATCAGACATGCGGTAGTCCAGGTTGACGCGGCTGCCGTTCGAGACGCCCGCAAGCGTCACCGTCAGCGCATTGCCCTCGTCGCCGCCGAGCGTCAGCGCGCCACGCAGCGCCGTATTGCCGTACCAGCCGGCATTGCGCACCAGCCGGTCGAGCACGGGATGATGTGGCAGGTGCTCGCGCAGCATGGTGAAGAAGCCGCCGGGATCGGCCGATTTGAAGGTGATCTCGCCGGTGCCCTTATAGTCGAGCAGCGAGCCTTCCGCCCTGCCCGTCGCCGTCAGCTCGGCGCCCGCGATATTCTTAATCGACAGCCGGTCGACGGCGAGCGCGCCGTCGGCGATCGTAAACGTGGTTTCGACATTCTCGGCACTGACGCCGAAGGCATTGAATTTGTCGGCCTTGAGCTGGGCGGCAATCTTGTGGTCGAGCACATTGTCGCCGGCATCCTGTCCGATCAGCAGACCGGTCAGCGCCTGCAGCGCATCGAGATCGAGCGTATCGCCGTTCAGCGCCACCGACAATGTCGGTGTCTGGCCGGAGATCGCCTGCCGCTCCAGCCGCCCCTTCAGCGTCGCCGGACCGATGGCGACTTCGAGATTTTCGAAACGCTGCAATTCGTGGGTCAGGCTGACATTGGCCGAAAAGCCCGCCTGCCGCAATTGCCGGATGGCCGGATCGACCGAGCCCGCAAGCCAGGAGGCAAGCCCGGTCGGCTGGCTGGAGGCCACCACGATCTGCCCGTTGAACGAGGGGTCGCCCTTGAGCAGGAGCTTGCCCTTGCCTTCCACCTGAGTGCGCCCCGGCAGCGTGCCGGTGGCGCTGTCGATCATCCAGCCCGTGCCGGCCGGCTCAAGCTCCAGCTGCACATCGCGCAGCGTCGTATCGCCGGCGACGATCGCCGGCAGCTTGACGCTTGCCTTGCCCGGCACCTGCGGGATCGGCACCTGCCCGACGATATCGATCAGCGAACTCAGCCGCTCGCGCGCCGAAACCGCCGCATCGCGCGTGGTCTTGCCGGACTCGCCCTGATTGCCGATGCGGTTGACGTCGATCTGCTGTCCGTCGGCGGTCAGCAGGAATACCGGCGCATTGCCGGTATCGAGCGTCGCCTCGCCTGTAATGACATAGGGATCGTCGGTCGAGCCGATCTCCATCCGGTATTCGGGGATGCGGATGCGTTCGTTGGTGAGCTCGAAGCGGCCCTTGACGCGCGGTGGTTGAACACGTTTGTCGGCGGGCTTGGCGCTGTTGCCGTTTTCGATCGCTGCCGAAAGCTGGCCTTGATAATTCGGCTTGCTGTCGACGAGCTTCAGTTCGCCGTCGAGATCGACGCTGACAGGGTGCTTGTCCGGCGAGAGCTTCGTGCGCACGCGCAGCGCGCCCTTCTCGTCCGGCTGGCTGCTGGAAATCGAAAAATTGCCGTGCTCGCCGTCGAGCGCTGCATCACCCTCGATGCGCCAGGGGCCGGCCAACGACTTGGCCGACATTTCCGCATCGAGGCCAGTGATGTGGCGCGAGCGGCCCGACTGGTCGTCGATGAACTCGACCTCGCCGCCGCTGACATGCACGTTTTCGAGAACGACGGTCTTTGCCGGTATTTCCGGGCGGCTGCCGCGCATCCAGTCAAGCGTGCCGTCTTTCAGCAATCTCAGGCGCACCTTCGGCTTGACGACGCGCATGTCGAAGATCAGCGCCTCGCCCGACAGGAAAGGCGCAAGCTCGGCATCCATGGAGAACTGCTCGATCTTGACGATCGGCGTGCCGTCCGCCTCCTGGCCGACGCGCACGTCGTGCAGCGTGACCGAGGGAAAGGGCAGCAGGCGGGCATCCACCGTGCCGTGGACGGTGACTTTCTTGCCGATGATGCGGCTTGCCTGGTCCTCGAAATTCTTGCGGAAATCCGTCCAGTCGATGAACAGCGGCGCAAGCAGCGCCACAAAGAGCGCCGCGACGATCACTCCCCCCAGAAAGACGAGGAACCGGCCTACCAATGCAAGGATTCTCCATTCGGGATTCTGTTGCCGACACTAGAGCATGGTGCCGAAAAGTGTGAGCGGTTTTCGGGCGACATCATGCTCTAACTCTTTAATGAAGAACGGGATTCGAGAGCAAGGCCCAAGTTCATGAGAATATTCCGTTTTCAGCCTTGGTGGAAAATCTTGCCGGGATTGAAGATATCGTCCGGATCGAGCGCCCGCTTCACCTGTCGCATCAGATCCACCGTGCCGCCGAGCTCCTGTTCCAGGAACGCCATCTTGCCCTGCCCGATTCCATGTTCGCCGGTGCATGTCCCGTCCATGTCGAGCGCCCGGCGGCTGAGCCGCTCCACGAAGCTCTCGGCCTTGGCGATGTCCTCGGCGCTTTTGTCGTCGAACAGCAGCAGCACATGGAAATTCCCGTCGCCGGCATGGCCGACGATCGGGCCCAGCAGCCCATGCTCCTCGATATCCGCCTGCGTTTCGGAAACGCAATCGGCAAGTCTCGATATCGGAACACAAACATCGGTCGAAAGTGCGGCAAGCCCGGGCGCCAGCCCTCGCGCGGCCCAATAGGCGTCGTGGCGCGCCTTCCAGAGCTTCGTTCGCTCCTCGGCATTGGCGGTCCACAGGAATTCGCCGCCGCCGCATTCCGCCGCGATCTCGGCAAAACCCGCCGATTGCAGCGGCACGGTCTCGTCGGTGCCGTGGAACTCGAGGAAAAGCGTCGGGCTTTCGGCGTAGGAAAGCCCGGAATAGGCGTTGCAGGCCCGCATCTGCATCGTGTCGAGCAGCTCGATGCGCGCCACCGGAATGCCCATCTGGATCGTCATGATGACGGCGTCGCAGGCGGCCTTGATGCTCGGAAAGGCGCAGGCCCCGCCGGCGATCTTCTGCGGGATCGCCTGCAGGCGCAGCGTCACCGAGGTCAGGATGCCGAGCGTGCCCTCCGCACCGACGAAAAGCCGCGTCATGTCGTAGCCGGCCGAGGATTTGCGGGCGCGCCGGGCGGTGCGGATCTCCTCGCCATTGGCGGTGACCGCGGTGACGGCGAGCACATTGTCTTTCATCGTGCCGTAGCGCACGGCATTGGTGCCGGAGGCCCGCGTCGAAGCCATGCCGCCGATCGAGGCGTTGGCGCCTGGATCGATCGGGAAGAACAGGCCGGTATCGCGCAGGTGGATGTTCAGCGCCTCGCGCGTCACCCCGGGCTCGACCGTGCAGTCGAGATCTTCGGGATTGACTTCGAGCACCCGGTTCATACGGCTGAAATCGATCGAAATCCCGCCATTGGCGGCGTTGACCTGGCCCTCCAGCGACGTACCGACGCCGAAGCCGATCACCGGCACCTTATGGGCGGCACAGACCCTGACCGCCGCCTTCACATCCTCGGCACTCTCGGCAAAGAGCACGCCATCGGGGAGCTGCGCGGGAATATAGGTCGTCGTATGGGCATGCTGGGCCCGGAAGGACTGGCCGGTCTGGAAGCGCTCGCCGAAGCTCTGCTTGAGAATGCCGAGCACGGCTGAGATCCCCGCCTCGTTGCGTACCCCGGCTTTCGCGTCCTTCAACGCCATCCCTTTGATCTCCCTGCCATTCCACGGATGCCCATCTATTCCCGCAGATAGGCCGGGTATGCGGCAAGTCAAAGCTGCTGTCCAGTTAAGATTAGGAGAAGATTTCATTCCCCCTTTGTTATACGCGCCCAGCCCCTTCCGGGCGCGCGGCCTGTCCGTTCGCTGGACCGCTTCCTCCCCATGCCTTTTTCTTGGACCTGCCTATTGACAAGTCACCGGTGATGTCGCTCGATATGCAAATCCAATAAACAAGACACGTGTCCAATATATTGGATCAAATTCAGAGCGTCAAACAAGGGGAACCATCATGACCGTCTCGCTCCGCACCAGCGCGCTTTCGCTGGCAACCGCTCTCGTTCTTTCCGCCATGCCTGCCGCCGCTGAGGAGGCCAAGAGCAAGCTCGATGAGGTGCTGGCCCGCGGCCATCTCGTCATGGGCACCGGCAGCACCAACGCGCCGTGGCACTTCAAGAGCGCGGATGACAAGCTTCAGGGCTTCGACATCGATATGGGCCGCATCGTCGCCAAGGCGCTGTTCGGCGATCCCGAGAAGATCGAGTTCGTCAACCAGTCGTCCGACGCCCGCATTCCCAACATCACCACCGACAAGGTGGATATCACCTGCCAGTTCATGACCGTAACCGGCGAACGCGCGCAGCAGATCGCCTTCACCATCCCCTATTATCGCGAGGGTGTCGGCCTGATGCTGAAGTCCGACGGCAAATATGCCGACTATGCCGCGCTGAAGGCTGCCGGTTCGTCCGTCACGGTGTCGGTGCTGCAGAATGTCTATGCCGAAACCATGGTGCATGCCGCCCTGCCGGAAGCGACCGTTGACCAGTATGAATCCGTCGACCTGATCTATCAGGCGCTGGAATCGGGCCGCGCCGACGCTGTGGCGACCGACCAGTCGTCGCTCGCCTGGTACATGACGCAGAACCCCGGCCGCTATAAGGATGCTGGCTACGGCTGGAACCCGCAAACCTATGCCTGCGGCGTCAAGCGCGGCGATCAGGACTGGCTGAATTTCGTCAACACGGCTCTGCACGAGGCGATGACCGGCGTCGAATTCGACTTCTACGCCAAGTCGTTCAAGACCTGGTTCGGCAAGGATCTGACGCCACCCCAGATCGGCTTCCCCGTCGAATTCAAGTAAGGTCGCCTGGGACGGAAGAGGCCTCCGGGGAAATCTCCCCTCCGGAGGCCTACATCCCCGGAAGGTCTCCTGCCCAGGCGGGCTTCCTGCCAGGCAGGTTTCCTTCCGCCCGTTCTTCACCCTTGATTGCAGGATTGCGCCATGGGTTATACGCTCAATTTCGCCGCCGTCTGGCGCAGCTTCGACCAGTTGCTCGAAGGTTTGCTGCTCAGCCTCGGCCTGGCTTTCATTTCCATCCTCATCGGCGCTGCGATCGGCCTCATCGTTGCCTTTGCGCTGACCTCGAAAAGCGGATGGCTGCAGCGCCCGGCAGCGCTCTACGTCACGATCATCCGCAACCTGCCGATCCTGGTTCTCGTTCTTTTCGCCTTCTTCGCGTTGCCGCAGCTTGGCGTGCGGATGGGCAAGATCCAGAGCTTCATCGCGGTGCTGTCGATCTACTCCGGCGCCTATCTGGCCGAGGTGTTCCGGGCGGGACTGCTCTCCATTCCGAAAGGCTTGACGGAGGCGGGCCTTGCGATCGGCCTGACGCCGATGCAGATCCGCGTCTCGATCATCACCCCGTTGATGCTGCGCAATGTCCTGCCTTCGCTGTCTTCGACGATCATCTCGCTGTTCAAGGACACCTCGCTCGCCGCCGCGATCGCGGTGCCCGAACTCACCTTCGAGGCACGCAAGATCAACGTCGAGACCTTCCGCGTCATCGAAACCTGGATCGTCGCCTCCGGCCTCTATGTCGTAACCTGCTCCGTGCTCGCCGCGCTGATGCGCGTCGTCGAGCGCCGGCTTGCCGTTCCGAGGTGATGTCATGACGGGTCTTACTGCTTTTCTCGACCAGCTCTGGATCGCCCGCTTCGTGATCCTCAAGGGGCTCGGCGTCACGGTCTCGATCTCGTCGCTGGCAATCGTCGCCGGATCGCTGCTCGGCGTGCTCGTCGGTCTCGCCCTCGTTTACGGCAACCGCGTTTTGCGTCTGATCGTGCGGGCTTATACCGACTTCATCCGGGGAACGCCGGTGCTGGTTCTGGTGCTGGCAAGCTACTACGTGCTTTCGACTGTTGGCATCGAGCTCGGCCCGTTCCAGGCCGGCGTGCTCGCCCTTGCGATCTTCTGCTCATCGCATGTGGGCGAGATCGTGCGCGGCGGCCTGCAGGCGATCCCCAAGGGCCAGACCGAAGCGGCCAAGGCGATCGGTCTGACCTTCCGCCAGACCTTCGCCTATGTTCTCTGGCCGCAGGCGCTGCGCCAGTTCCTGCCCGCCTGGGTCAATACAGCAGCCGAAATGGTCAAGGCCTCGACACTGCTCTCCGTCATCGGCGTGGCCGAGCTGCTGCTGCGCACGCAGGAGATCATCTCGCGCAATTTCCTGAGCCTCCAGTTCTATTTCTTCGCGGGGCTTCTCTACTTCGTCATCAATTACGGCATCGAGCGCCTCGGCAAATATGTCGAGCGCAAGACGGTCGTTCCATCGTGAGGGCTCGACCATGAGCAAGGTACTTCTCGAAATCCAGGGGCTTCACAAGCAATATGGCCCCGTCGAGGTGTTGAAGGGCGTCGATTGCACCATGCAGCAGGGAGAGGTGATCTCCATCATCGGCTCCTCCGGCTCCGGCAAGACGACGATGCTGCGCTGCATCAACATGCTGGAGGACTTCCAGGGCGGCCACATCCGGCTCGATGGCGAAGAGATCGGCTATGAGCAGTCCGGCGGCGTGCGCCGACGCAAGAGCGAAAAGGAAATCGCCCGCCAGCGGGCGCTGACCGGCATGGCCTTCCAGCAGTTCAACCTGTTTCCGCATATGACGGCCGTCCGCAACGTCATGCTCGGCCTCGTCAAGGTCAAGAAGATGCCGCGCGACGAAGCGCGGGCGGTCGCAGAAAAGTGGCTCGACCGTGTGGGCCTCGCCGCCCGCGCCGATAATTATCCGGGCCAGCTTTCCGGCGGCCAGCAGCAGCGCGTCGCAATCGCCCGCGCCATTGCCATGAACCCGAGGCTGATGCTGTTCGACGAAGTCACCTCCGCGCTTGACCCTGAGCTCGTGGGCGAGGTCCTGCAGGTCATCAAGGGGCTCGCCGCCGACGGCATGAGCATGCTGCTCGTCACGCACGAAATGCGCTTCGCCTACGAGGTCTCCTCCCGCGTGATCTTCATGAACCAGGGCGTGATCTGCGAGGAAGGAGATCCGAAGGAAATGTTCGTGCGGCCGAAGACGCAGCGTCTCGCGGAATTCCTGAAGACATCCAGTTTCAATTGACGGGACGGGACTGAGGCCGCACGGCCTCAACCCCGGCTGTGCAAAGACTCCGGCTCAGACAATCGGCGGATTGAGCCGCGCGAAGCCCTCCTGTCGCCGATAAGGGAAATAGGGATAGGGCGCCGTGACCGCGCTGACGGCATCGAGCCTTTCGATCTGGTCTTTCGACAGGCTCCAGCCGACCGCATCGAGGTTTTGCCGCAGTTGTTCCTCGTTGCGCGCCCCGATGATGACGCTCGACACCGTCGGCCGGCCGAGCAGCCAGTTGATGGCGATCTGCGGCACGGTCCTGCCGGTCTCCGCCGCAATGGCGTCGAGCACCTCGACGATGTCGAACAGCTTCTCGTCATCGACGGGCGGGCCATATTGCGCCGTCTCATGCAGCCGGCTTGCCTTGGGCAGCGGCTCGCCGCGACGGATCTTGCCGGTCAACCGTCCCCAGGCAAGCGGGCTCCAGACGACGGCGCCCACACCCTGGTCGGCGCCGAGCGGCATCAGCTCCCATTCGTAGTCGCGCCCTGCCAGCGAGTAATAGACCTGATGGGCGACATAACGCGGATAACCATGACGCTCGGCGGCGGCGAGCGACTTCATCAATTCCCAGCCGGCAAAATTGGAAACGCCGACATAGCGGATCTTGCCTGAGGCAACGAGGCCGTCGAGTGTCGACAGCACCTCCTCGACCGGCGTCGAGGCATCGAAAGCATGGAGTTGCAGCAGGTCGATATAATCGGTGCCGAGCCGGCGTAGCGCATCCTCCGTCGCCCGGATCAGCCGCGCCCGCGACGAGCCCCAATCCTGCGGCCCCTCGCCCATCGGCAGCGCTGTTTTCGTCGAAATCAGCACGACATCGCGCCGGCCGCGGATCGCCTGGCCAAGCACCTCTTCGGAGGCGCCGGCCGAATAGACGTCAGCCGTATCGAAGAGATTGACGCCGGCCTCGAGGCAGATATCGACGAGCCGCCGCGCCTCCTCCCCTTCGGTATTGCCCCAGGCGCCGAACAGCGGGCCACTGCCGCCGAACGTGCCCGCGCCGAAGCCCAAGACCGGCACTCTGAGGCCGGATGCGCCGAGATTTCTATATTCCATGGCTCTGTCTCCTTTATTTCCTCTGAGATAGACCCGACGCCATCGTTGATATAGATTGCCTGAAAGCAAATCATCTGTGACTTGAATTCATCATGAGTCGTCAGGACATCAACCGTTCCGGGGAAATGGAAGTCTTCGTCAGCGTGGTCGAGCGCGGCGGCTTCTCCGCGGCCGCGACAGCCCGGCGCATGACGCCGTCGGCCGTCAGCAAGCTCGTTGCCCGATTGGAGGTGCGCCTCGGCGCCCGCCTTGTCAATCGCTCGACCCGCAAGCTGCAGCTGACGCCGGAAGGCTGCGCCTTCTATGAGCGCAGCATCGCCATCCTCGCCGATATCGCCGAGGCCGAACGGCAGGCATCATCGGGCGAACAGGCTTCTGGGCGCATCCGCATCAACACCAGCGGCTCCTTCGGCAATCATGTGCTGGCGCCGCTCGTGCCCGCCTTCATGGCGCTTCATCCCGCCGTGACGCTCGATATTTCCCACACCGACAGGATCGTCGACCTGATGGAGGAGCGCGCCGACGTTGCGATCCGCGCTGGCCCCTTGAAGAACTCCAGCCTGATCGCCCGCAAGCTCGGCGCCACCGGCAAGCGCATCGTCGCCTCGCCCGATTATCTCAAACGTCACGGCGAGCCGCGCACGCTCGCCGACCTCCGCCGCCATTGCCGCATCGGCTTTTCCTATGCCCGCGCCGTCGAGGGCTGGCCGATGCGCGAGGACGGCGAAACGGTGACGGTGCCGATCACGCCGGGCGTGCAGGTCGCAGACGGCGAAGCCATGCGCCACCTCGCTTTATCAGGCGCCGGCCTCGCCCGTCTTGCCGACTTCACCGTGCGCGCCGATATCGATGCCGGCCGGCTGGTGACGGTGCTGGAAGAGGCCAATCCCGGCGACCTCGAGGAATTTTACGCCCTCTATATGGGCCAGGGCGGTCCGCTTCCGGCGCGCGTGCGAGCCCTGCTCGATTTCCTCGCCAGCCATGCGCGCCTCTGATGAGAAAACAACGACTTGAAGCGGCCGCTTGAATCAAATTCGCATGACAGGCCGCCGGGAAGCCAGATTTCGCAATTGACCGCGCTCGCCGCACCCGCCTATACCGAAACCGCGCCAGCCGGCCCTTGCGGCCGGTCTCTCTTCGTCATGCCGGAGCGTCCTCCCATCTCCAGCCTCAGGGCTTGGCACCGGCCAGGAAAGATACGGGGATCATGTCATTCAGCGACGCACGCCGCCTGCTGCGCGACGCGGGCCTGCCGAAATGGGCACTGCTGCTTGCACTCTCCACCGCCCTCACCGTCTTCCTCGAACTCTTCGCCCTACCCGCCTCGCTGCTGATCGGGCCGATGGTCGCCGCCATCCTGTTGGCGCTGACCGTCGGTAAGGGAAAGCTTCGCGTGCCGCTCTGGCCGCTGCAGCTCGGCCAGGTCCTCGTCGGCCTCATGATGGCGCGCACCATCACCCCCGATATTCTCGGCGTCATGGCGAAGGACGTGCCGCTCTTCCTGCTGTTCGTCTTCTCCGTCATCGCCATCGCCACCGGCCTCGGCTGGCTCCTGACGCGCTGGCAGGTGCTGCCGGGAACGACCGCTGTCTGGGGCTCCTCGCCGGGTGCTGCCTCCGCCATGGTCATCATGTCGGAAGCCTACGGCGCCGATGCCCGGCTCGTCGCCTTCATGCAGTATCTGCGCGTCGTCTTCGTCGCCGTCGGCGCTTCGGTGATCTCGCGCCTCTGGGTAGCGGCCGACGGCACTGAGCCGCCGCCGCTTGTCCTCTTTCCCACGGTCGACTGGCCGGCCTTTGCGGCGACCATCGTCTTTGCCGGCTTTTGCGCCTATGGCGTGCGCCGCCTGCGCATCCAGGGCGGCATGATCATCGTGCCGCTTTTTCTCGGCGCCTTCCTGCAGGGCATCGGCCTCTTGAAGATCGAGCTGCCGATGCGGCTGCTCGCCGTCGCCTATGCGCTCGTCGGCTGGAGCATCGGCCTGCGCTTCACCCGCTCGATCCTCAAGCATGTGGCGCGCGCCCTACCGCGGGTATCGGCCTGCCTCGTGCTGCTGATGGCGCTCTGCGGCTGCATGGCGGCGGCACTTCACGTCTTCGCCGGCATCGATCCGCTGACCGCCTATCTCGCCACCAGCCCCGGCGGCGCCGATTCCGTCGCGATCATCGCCGCGTCAAGCAATGTCGACGTACCCTTCGTGATGGCAATGCAGACCGGCCGCTTCCTTGTCATTCTACTGATCGGCCCGACACTCGCCCGCTTCATCGCCCGCCGCTCCGGCCTTGCGGAAAATCCCGCTTAAACGCCAAAGGCGCGCAGATCGCAATTGAGCATTCCCGTCCTCTGAGAATTCTTGCCGCCGCCGGCAGTTGGTAGTAATAATTACCACCAAAGGGTAGATGGAGTTGAACCCATGTCCAATGTTGAAAAAGTCAGCATTTCAATGACGCCGCAGCATGCAGCGCTGTTACGCGATGCCGTGCAGAGCGGAGCTTATGCCAGCGGAAGCGAGGTCGTCCGCGAAGCCATGCGCGACTGGTCGGCCAAGTGGATGCAGAAGCGCGAGGACATCGCCAAGCTGCAAGCCATGTGGAATGAAGGCAAGGCCAGCGGCCCTGCCGTGGATGTGGATTTTGATACCGCCCTGGACGAGGCGCGCCAAGAACTGCCTATCGCGACCCATGCCCGCTAGACTTGTTTGGACACCTCAGGCCCGGGCCGACGTCAAGAAAATCTACGTCGATATCGGTAAAGACCAGCCACGAAGCGCGGAGCGGTATTTTGCCAATTTCCGGCACAAGGCGGAAATGCTGATCGAGCATCCCCGCCTTGGCGAACGCCATCCGGAAATCTTCCAGAGCGCGCGGATGCTTGTCGAAACCCCTTATGTCATCCTTTACGAAGCCAGGCCTGACACTGACGAGGGTGATATTCATACGGTTGAGATCGTACGGGTGGTAGACGGTCGGCGCGACCTCTTCGCCTTGTTCTAGGGCCGGTCCAATCTCTTGGGTGCCGACGCACTGAAGGATGCCGGCATAACTCCAAGATACAGCTAAGCTATCGCTTTGAATCGGCGCGTAATCCTGAAATTCGCTTCCGGTTTTCAGGCTTATGCGCGAGGGTTGCCCATTGGCCGGGTGTCATGCCGTAGGCTTTCTTGAAATGCCGGTTGAGATGGCTCTGGTCGGCAAAGCCGGTTGCCGCCGCCACATCTGATATACCCTCGCCCGCGCCGATCATCGCGCGCGCTTGCTGCAGCCGCCGCATCAGCAGGTAACGGTGCGGGCTGGTGGCAAAGGCTGCCCGAAAGTGCCGCGACAGTGCGAAACGGTCGAGCCCCGTCACCGCCTCCAGTTCGCCTGAACGCACCGCCCGCGTTGCATGCGCTTCGAGATAATCCCGCGCCGCCCGCGCCTGTCGCCAGGCGACGCCGCCGAGAGGCCGGCGCGGCAAGCGCACATGCCGTGACAGCCCGCCGGTCACCCGGCTGACGAAATCGTCGACGAAAAGCTCGTCCAGCTCGCGGTCGAGTTCGCCGAGTGCTGCCAGCAGCACAGCCGCCAGCGCGGGATCGCCGATGACGGGCTCGTCGACGAAAGGCAGGCCGACACCGTCCGCCTCCAGGCATTCGAGAAGCAGCGATGGCTCGAGATAGAGCATCCGGTATTGCAGACCGTCCTCGGTCCCCGCCCCGCCGTCATGCTCCTCGTCGGGATGCAGCACGATCACCTGCCCGGGCAGGCTGAAACGCCGCTCGCCGCGATAGCGAAAGGTCTGCACGCCCTTCAGCGTCACGCCGAGCGCATAGGTATCATGCCGGTGCGGCTCGAAGGCATTGCCCGAGAACTGCGCTCCGATGCGCTCGATGCCGGGAAAGGCAGGCGCCGTCAGGATGCCGTTGCCCGATGGCGCCGCGCACAAACGTTCAAGACCTTCGAAGACCTGCGGATGTAGATCCTGGCTCAAACTTCATGTCCCGTTGAGAGGTGAAAGACCGTCCGATGTTTGATACCAAAATTGCCGTCGTCCTGCGAAACAATCTTGCCGGCTGGCAGAAGCTGAACGTCACGGCCTTCCTGATGACGGGGATTGCCGGCAGCCATCCCGAAATCATCGGCGAACCCTACAGGGACCGCGCCGGAAATCTCTACAATCCGCTGTCGATCCAGCCGATCATCGTGCTTTCCGCCGACGAGGCGACGATATCGACCATTCATCGCCGCACGCTGGAACGCGATGTCACCGCATCGCTCTTCATCGAGGAGATGTTTGCAACCGGCCACGACACGGCCAACCGCGCCGTCTTTGCCGAGTATACGCCCGAAGACGCCAAGGTCGTCGGCATTGCGCTGCGCGCCGAAAAGAAAATCGTCGACAAGATCACCAAGGGTGCGACGATGCAGCACTGATGGAATGCTGGAGATGAAAAAGGCCGGGCAATGACCCGGTCGGGCAATGACCCGGCCTTTTTGTCGTCTGGAAAAGCGTGGGATCAGCCCTGCGTGATCGGAGCGATCTGGATCTCGACGCGGCGGTTCTGGGCGCGGCCGGCTTCGCTCGCATTGGAGGCGACGGGCTGGGACGGGCCGAAGCCGACGGCCGAGACGCGGCGCTGGTCGATGCCCTGGCCGCCGAGATAATCGGCAACCGAAAGCGCGCGGCGCTGCGACAGGTCCTGATTGTGCTGCAGGCTGCCGGTCGAATCCGTATGGCCGTTGACGTCGATCAGCGTGCGATTGAACTTGCGCAGCACGATCGCCACCGAATTCAGCGTCGGATAGAAGCCCGGCTTCACCGCATCCTGGTCGACGTCGAAGGTGATGTTCGAGGGCATGTTGAGAATGATGTTGTCGCCGTTGCGGGTCACCGAAATGCCGGTGCCTTCGAGCTGGGCGCGAAGCTCGGCTTCCTGCTGGTCCATGTAGTTGCCGATCGCGCCGCCGGCCAGAGCCCCGATGCCGGCGCCGATCAGCGCCGCATTGCGCTTGCCGTGCCCGCCGCCGCCGACGGCCACACCGACGAGGGCGCCGCCGAGCGCGCCGAGCGCCGCGCCGCCCGCGGTATTGGAAACCTTCTGCTCACCGGTATAGGGATCGGTCGTCGTGCAGGCGCTGAGATAGCTTGCTACGACAGCCAGAAGTACGAATTTCTTGATCATGGACAGGACGGTCTCCGTTCAAAACTGATGCGAGCAAATGGCAAGGATTACGGCAAGAAAATGAAGATGTTCTCTTGATAGGGGAATTTTAGGCGCCAAAACAGCAGCCATGTTGCAGCAATGCGCTGATATCACCAGTTTTAGTGGATCGGCGGGGCTCGCGCGCCGGCAAAGAGCGACGATCCGCCCTTATGGTGAGGGTGAGGAACGGTCCGCGGAGCGGAGCAATCGATCCAGTGAATCGATTGCGGTGACGAACCGGGAGCCGTCTCGAACCACGAGGGTGGGGGGCTGGGTGATCGAAGGTTAGAAATTCTGGAACAGCTGCCTGACCGTGTCGTACGAGGCGTTGGCGATGTTGAGCGATTGCAGGCCGAGTTGCTGCTGCGTCTGCTGCGCCTTGAGCTTGCTGGACTCCTCCTCCATATCGGCATCGACGAGCCGGCCAATGCCGGCGGTGATGTTGTCGTGCAGTTTGGTGGCGAAGTCGTTCTGCAGGTTGATGCGCCTTTCCAGCGCACCGAAGGCCGAACCGACCGTTGTCAGCTGTGACAGCGCCGCATCGACGACGCTGATCATCTGGCCGATCTGGCCCTTCGTCATGCCTGATGCCACCGAGATCACCACCTGGCCTGTCGTGGTGCCGTTCTTGCTCGTCATCAGCACGTAGTCCTGCGAGGCGCCGAGTTCGGTGGCGAAATAGGCCGATGTCAGCACACCATATTCGCCAGACCCCGTGGCGCGGTCGTCGATCAGATAGCGCGCATCCTTGGAGGATGTGGCCCCGACCGGCGTCGTGTCGATATGGTAGCTCAGCATGCCCACAGAGACCGTTCCGTCGGAATTGCGGATGAAGGAGGCCGGGATCTGGCGCGGCTGCGTCGGCGTCGCGTCGTCGTTGAGGATCACCCAATTGTCGCTGTTGAAGGTCGCCGATTCCGACACGCTGCGCAGTTGCTCCTGCAGCTGCTTGATCTCTTCGTTGATCTTGTTCTTGTCGATGCCGTCTTCGGTGGCGGCAACCAGCTTGGCCTTGATCTCGGAGACGACGTCAATGACATTCTGGACGCCGGTATAGGCCGTTCCCATCGTGGCGGCCGCCATGCCAAGCGCATCCTGGACGGCCGAAAGCGCCTTGTTGTCGGTGCGTGCGGTGGTGGCGATCGACCAGTAGACGGCGTTGTCACTGGCTTTGGCGACGCGCATGCCCGTCGTGATGTGGTTCTGCGTAACCGTCATCTTCCGATTGGTATCGCGCAGCACGTAAAGCGCCGCATCCACGGAGGTGCGCTGATAAATACTCACGGAACTAAACTCCAAAACACAACAAACGCAAACTGTACAAAAATGAACCGCGCCGCTCGGACACTCATGTCCCGGGCCGCTGGAATCCCAGCGCATCGGCCTTCAGGAAACGAAGAAGACCCGTCGGTTGCTGGTAACAATCATTGCCGTTTATGCTTAAAAAACGGCTAATCTTCAGAGCGAATTGAGTTTATTTCGCAAGACTTCATACACCATGAGAAACGCCGCCGGAAAAGATCCGGCGGCGTTCTTTCAAATCGATGCGAAGCCTTATTCGGCGGCCTGAAGCTGCTTTTCGCCGGCTACGGCGCGCGGGCGCGTGGCGATCGACATTTCCTCGTGCAGGCGCGCTTCCTCATGGGCATGCGGCTTGGCGAAGCGGGCAAGCAGGAGATAGGCGACCGGCGTGATGAACAGCGTCATCAGCGTCGCAAAGCCGAGACCGCCGACGATGACCCAGCCGAGCGCCACGCGCGCTTCCGCACCGGCCCCATGCGCAAAGACCAAGGGAACACCCCCAAGAATGGTCGCGATCATCGTCATCATCACCGGGCGCAGGCGAAGCGCGCAGGCCTTCTCGATGGAAGAGCGCACATCCTCGCCGCGGTCGCGCAGCTGATTGGCGAATTCAACGATCAGGATGCCGTTCTTCGCCATGACGCCGACCAGCAGCACCAGGCCGATCTGGCTGTAGATGTTGAGGCTGGAGCCGGTGATGACAAGCGCAAAGACGGCGCAGGCTAGGCCGAGCGGCACCGTCGACATGATGATCAGCGAGGACAAGACGCTCTCGAACTGCGCGGCGAGCACCAGGAAGATGATGACGATGGCGAAGCCGAAGGTCAGCGCCATGCCGTTCGAATTCTCTTCCAGCGTCGCGGCTTCCGCAAGCGGCACCAGGCGTGAACCCGGCGGTAGCAGCGGCTCGGCAAGCGAGGTCACCTGTTTCACGGCATCGCCGAGCGACATCCCGTTCTTTAGGCCGGCGGTGATCGCGACCGAGGCGAGCTGCTGCTCGCGGTTCAGCTGCGGCGCAACAGACCCTTCCGTCATCGTCGCGATAACCGACATCGGCACGATCTTGCCGTCACCGGTCTTCAGGAACACGTTTTCGAGGTCGGTCGGGTCGTCGACCGGCCGCGTCGTCGAAGTCAGCAGCACGGGATAGGATTCGCCGCCAACGAAGACGTCGACCACCGAGCGCCCTTCGAGCAGCGACTGGATCGCCGTCGAAAGCCCGGTGATGTCGATGCCGAGATCCGAGGCGCGCTCGCGGTCGATCGCAACCGACACCTGCGCCTGGGTGGGCTCGTTGGTCAGGCGCGGCGTATCGTATCGGCCGGTGGTGTCGAGCGCCTGCACCAGCTTGGCGGCAGCCGCCGTCAGCGCCTCGTGATCGTTACCAACAAGCGCCATCTGCACGCCGCTACCGGCGCCGCGGATGCGCAGGCTGTTGGAGGAAATGGCATTGCCGCGCAGCGCCGGCACCCTTGCGGCCGCCTGGTTGATGTCGCCGACGATCTCAGCCTGCGTCCGGTGGCGCTCTCCCCAGGGGGCAAGCGTCAGCACCATGAAGCCGCTGTTCAAAGAACCGCCCTGGCCGGAGATCGAGAAGACGTTGCGGATGTCGCCGCCGTCGACGAGCGGCTGCAGATATTCCTCGAGGAGCTGCATCTTGTCGCGCGTATATTCGAGGCTCGAACCCTGCGGCGTCGTCAGCCGCATCATCACCATCGACCGGTCCTCCTGCGGCGTCAGCTCGCTCTTGACTGTGGAGAAGGCGATAACAGCCGCGCCGGCGAAGATCACCGAGAACAGGATGACGACGAAGGGCGCGCCGAGACAACCGTGCAGCGCCCATTTGTAAAGATTGGCAAGCGCACCGCCGAAACGGCCGAGCAAGCCATGATCCTCGAGCATCGGCTTCGTCAGCATGCGTGAGGCGAGCATCGGGCACAGCGTCAGCGCCACGATCGACGACAGGCCGACCGAGAAGGCGAGCACGAAGCCGAATTCGCGGAAGAGGCCGCCGACCTGCCCCGGCAGGAAGGAGAGCGGGATGAAGACGGCCGCCAGCGTCGCGGTCGTGGCGATGACGGCGAAGAACACCTCGCGCGTGCCGAGCACGGCGGCCGCACGCGGCCCCATGCCTTCGGCGCGCCGGCGCACGATGTTTTCGAGCACGACGATCGCGTCGTCGACGACGAGGCCGGTCGCCAGCACAATGGCGAGCAGGGTCAGGATGTTGATCGAGAAGCCGACCATGTAGATCGCCGCCAGCGTGCCGGTCAGCGCTACCGGCATGCTGACCGCCGGAATCAGCGTCGCCCGCCAGTCGCGCAGGAAGAGATAGATGACGGCGGTGACGATGACGGCGGCAAGCACCAGCGCCAGCACCACTTCATGGATTGCGCCATCGATGAAGACGGCGTCATCACTGGTGATGGCGATCGTCGTTCCCTCCGGCAGCGTCTTCGAGAGCTGCGCGACGGCGGCCTTGATGCCGGTCGAGATGTTGAGCGTATTCGACTGTGCCTGGCGGATGATGCCGAGGCCGATGCCGGGCTTGCCGTTCGAGCGCAGCGCCGTCTCGCCGTCCCGGGGTCCGAGCGTCACGGTCGCGACGTCACCGAGCCGGACGCGGTCCTGCAGCATGACATTGGAAAAATCCGCCGGCGTCTGCAGGTTGGCGGTAGCCCGCACGACGATATCCTGCGTGTTGCTCTTCAGCGATCCGGCCGGCACGTCGAGCGCGGCATTGTCGAGCGCCTTGATCAGGTCGCCGATGGTGAGCCCGCGGCTGGCAAGCGCGCCCTGGTCGACATCGACGCGGAAGACCTTCTCCTGGTCGCCATATTCCTCGACGTCGGCGACACCATCGACGGAGGCCAGCCGATCGACCACCTCGTTCTCGACGAGCTGCGTCAGGTCGTCCATGTTGAGCTTGGTGGAGGTGACGGCAAGGCGCATGATCGCCGAGGAATCCGAATCCGCCTTGACGATCTGAGGCGCATCCGCCTCATCCGGCAGGTTCTGGGTGATGCGGCCGATCGCATCGCGCACGTCGTTGGCGGCAACCGAGAGATCGATCGCATCGGAAAATTCCAGCGTCACCCGGCTCTGGCCGAAGGAAGAGGTCGACGAGATCGACTTGAGGCCGCTGACGCGCGCGACCGCGCCTTCGATCACCTTGGTCAGTTCCTGGTCGATCGTCTGCGGCGATGCGCCGTCGAACGTGGTGCGCACGGTAACGACGGGACGGTCGACATCCGGCAATTCGCGGACTTCGACGCCGACGTAAGCCGCAAGGCCGGCGACGACCATGAGCGTATTGAACACCAGTGCGAGGATCGGCCGGCGAACGAAAAGCGCGGTGAAGCTCTGCTTGCCCGACGCCCTGTCCTGAGGCATCTCGGTCACGCTCATCGGGTTGTCACCTCGCCGTTCGAGGCGACATCGGCGGAAACGCGAACCGCCCCACCCTCACGCACGCGCTGCAGGCCCTGCGTCACGATCTTGTCGCCATCCTTGAGGTCGGCGTTGACGAGCACGAAATCGGGATTGCGCTGCACGATGCTGACCCGCACCTTGTGCGACTTGTCGTCGGTCACCTGCCAGACGAAGGAGCCTTGAGAATCCCACTGCACGGATTGCGGATCGACCGCCGGATATTTGTCGCCGGGAAATTTCATGCTGACGTTGAAGGACATACCGGCGCGCAGCTCATCCGACGAATTGTCGATCCTGGCCCGCAGGCGCAGCGTGCGGCTTGCCGCGTCGATGCGGTTGTCGACGGCCTCGATCGCGCCTGAAAACATCTGCCCCGGTCTTGCAACCGACATGGCGTCGACCGGCTGGCCGACCTTCACCGTATTGGCGAAACGCTCCGGCACCCAGAAGTCGACGAGGATTTCCGAACGGTCGTCGAGTGTGACGATCGGCGTCGTCGTCGTAACATTGTCGCCGATATTGACGGGCACGATGCCGACGATGCCGTCGATCGGAGCTATGATGTTGCGCCGCGCGAGATTGAGTTCGGCGGCCTGCAGCTGCAGCCGCGCGCCCTGCTCGGCGATCTCGGAATCGAAGACATCCATGCGCGACACGCTGGATTTGATGTTGTGATAGAGATTGGACTTCTCGACGGCAGCCCTCACCGCCACGTCTGCCTGGCCACGGGCGATCACCTGTTCCTCGCTGTCGAGCTTGGCGAGCACCTGGCCGGCCTTCACCATGTCGCCCGATTTGATCAGGATCTCGCGGATCGTGCCCGTTGCCTGCGGCGTCACCGCGACCGAACGGATCGCATCCCCCGTGCCGATGGCGTTCAGCCGGTCGTTGACGACGCCCTGGACGACGGCTTGCGTGGCGACCAGAATGGCGCCGCTGCGCCCGCCGCCGTTACGGCGATTCTGACCCTGTCCCTGCTGTTGCCCTTCGGCCCGCGAGGAACCGCCGGCATCCGCACTCTCCTCGGCTTTCGGCGTAATCTTGGAAACGAGGCTATCGGGAATGCCGGCATTGCGCATCGTGTCGCCTGCGTCAGGCGCAAAGAAAACCCACGCGGCAAAACCGGCGATGATGACGATGAGCGAAAGTGCAAGCTGCTTCCAAAAAGCCATTCACGTCTCCGGAGGGACTCGAGGTTGGACCAGGGTCGGTCGAAAGAGGCGCTGCGGGACCAGGTTACACACCGGGTGCGACAATATCGCGCTTTTGCAGCTTAGCGGCAAGCGTCAGCACCCGGCATTACCGATTTGTAATATCAGCGAAGAATGGAAATAACCCGGCCGCTCACTTTTGCTTGATCGAACCGCGCAAACGTCTTCGACGCCGCCGGTTTATCGGCGAATATCGCGCGGCAAACTAGCGGCGCATCGACCAGCGCAGGCCACTCACTGCGGCCACTCCCAGTATCGGCCATACCGCCCAGAACGTTCCGCTCCAGGTGAAGAGGTTGATGCAGATGAAGCCGAGCGCCAGGATCGCCAGCGCGGCCAACCTGCGGTCGAAACGGGTCTGGGAACGATTCCAGGCAAGCGCGGCAATGACAGCGAAGGCAAGCAGCGGAAAGTGCGCCCAGAAAACGCCGTCCCACGTCAGGAGATTGATGCCGACGAGCACGGCGGAGACGACGCCGAGCAAGGCAAACGATCGCCGCCTCTGCGGCGCCGGCTGCGGTTCGGTCATAACGGCGGCCGGCCGCGGCGATCGCGCGGCGGGTCGTTCGCCAGGCTGCGCGTCGTCATTTCCATCGCCAATTCTCACCGCATAGCTCGGCACGCCTTCTTCGACGTTCTTCACCGCCAGCGGCCCGAGAAACTCAAAACCGACTGCCACCTTGTTGCGAACCTGGTCGTAGACGGTGCTCGAAATGACGATGCCGCCGGCCGTGGCCGACGCCTGCAGCCGCGCGGCGATGTTGACGCCGTCGCCATAGATGTCGTCGCCTTCGACGATCACGTCGCCGAGATTGATGCCGATGCGGAAGAGCATACGCCCGTCCCTCGGGCGGCTGGCATTGAAGCCGGCGAGTTCGTTCTGGGTGTCGACCGCCGCGCGCACCGCCTCGACGACGCTCGGGAAATCGGCGATCAGCCCATCGCCCCAGGTGTTGATGACACGGCCGCCATGGCTTTCGATGAGGCGCCCCATCGCCTCCCGGCAACGCTTCAGGCTCGCAAGCGTCCCCTCCTCGTCGGCGCCCATCAGCCGCGTATAGTCCTGCACGTCAGCACAGAAGATCGTCGTGAGCTTGCGCCGCGTTTCATCCATGGTCTTTCGTCCCCGCGCCATCCGCTCCGGAAAGATCACTGCAAAGGCCGAACCTGCTTGAATGGAAAATCATACGGGCGATTGCAGCGGCGTCAGGTTACTAAGCCTTTGTGTTCGTTGCCACCGATAATTGCTGGTCGTCGGCGCGTCATGCAGCCTTGGCTGCGGCGTTCAATATTTCGGAGCGAGCCCGTCGAGCAGGAAGTCGAGCCCCTTCCTGAAAGCGCCATCCCAATCATCATCAAGCAGCAGACGAGAGCGTTCGATTGTCGGGTAGTGTTCGCTGACGAGCGCAAGGCGCTGCTGCGCGGCGGCCATGTCCTCGTCCGAGAGATCGAAGCTCGCCCGGGTGACGGTAGCGCCTATCACATAGTTCCAGAGCGACCATATCGCGACGTTCAAATCCGCGTCGGCGACGCCGGCTCCGGACAAGGTCCTGCTCAGCAATTCCAGGCGCCTGAGGATGTTCGGCCCGAGCGCCCGGCGTGGCAGCAGCGACGCCGACCAGGGATGGCGCAGCATGCCGGCGCGCCAGTCCTGAAGCATATGAACGACTTCCCCGCGCCAGTCTCGAGACTGAGCTGTTTCAGGCAGCTCGCGATATTCGAGCACCGAGTCGAGCGCCAGATCGAAGACTTTCTCCTTGTTATCGACGTGCCAATACAGGCTCATTGCGCCAGACCCGAGGTGATCGGCGAGCCGGCGCATCGTCAATCCATCGATACCATGGGCGTCCAGCAGTTCCACCGCGGTCGCCACGATCCGTTCCAGGGAGAGAGCCGGATCATGGCGCGGCTGCTCGGCGGACCGTGTCCGTTGAGACCGCTTGCTCTGAGCGCCGCTGCGTTTGCCTGCCATCCATCTTCCCTGCCGATCCGGAGCCGATTTAAGCCGACAACACGGGGATTGTCGATCCCGAACAGTTGACTCGTACGGCGTACGAGATAATTGATGGTACGGTGTACGATTAACTTCAATCCTGCAGCCGCGGGGGTATCTTGCCCGCGGCCCTCAGAACCAAGGGGAAATCATGTCACGCGCAATCAAGCATCTGCTCATCGGAGGGCTAATCATCATGACCATGGGAGTTTTCAATGCGGCGACAGCGAGCGAGAATGATCTCAAGCTGACCATCGTCAATCCGCAAAACCTCTACGACCCGACGCCGAACGGCTACAGCACGGCGGTGATTGTGCCCAGCGAAGCCCGCTTGGCCTACATCTCCGGACAGGGCGGCCAAGACAGCACCGGAGCCTTATCGCCCGACTTCGCCGTCCAGGTGAAACAGGCCTACGCGAATTTGCACGCGGCCCTCGATGCGCTCGGCGCGAAGCCGGATCAGGTCGCCAAACTCACGGTCTTCGTGGTCGATCACGACATGTCCAAGCTTGAGGTGCTGACCAGAAACGTCAAGGACATGTTCGGCGAGAGGCTGCCGGCGCAGACCCTCATTCCCGTCCCGAAGCTGGCAATCGACCCGATGCTCTTCGAAGTCGAAGCCGTCGTCATTCTGAAGTAGCCGCGGCAAGGCCATACCGCTCGATCCCCTCGCGACGTCGTTGCCGCACGCGGGGGCTATTCCTCGAAGCGTCTCGTGGCGTCGCGATCGTGGTCGTAACGTCTCGCAAGCGGAAACGGCGGCAGCCAGGACTCGCGACGAACCGTCCACAGTTCATAGGTCGGCATCAGCTGGTCGGGCGCGTCGAGGGATCCCAAGTTCACTTCGATTTCATCAGCGGTGCGAGAGAAAACCGACGAGCCGCAGCGGGGACAGAAAAACCGCCCGGCATAATCACGCGTTTCGCCCTCGATCGTCACCGCATGCTGGGGAAATATCGCGGAAGCGTGAAAAAGCGCGCCGTGATGCTTGCGGCAGTCGAGACAATGGCAAATGCCGACCCGGTAGGGGCTTCCCGATGCCACAATCCGGACATTGCCGCACAGACAGCCGCCCTTGAATCGGTCCATCCTCCGTCTCCTCTATGTGGCATCAAAGTTTTGAGCCAGAAGAAGCTGTCACAAGGCTGCGTCAACGGTCAGCTTCGCTCGTTCTCCCAATTGTCGATCTTTAAAGGTTCTAAAACTTGAGCAAAAGCCTTGTCGCGTGTGACGAGGGTTGCGTCGGTTGCGACGGCATGAGCGGCAATCATCATGTCGAGCGGCGCCAGGGTTACGCCCTTGGCTTCACAGGCGGCACGCAGGTCGCCATATGTTCGCGTAACATCGTGATCCCAGGGGAGGACATCGACCCTGAGCAGGAATTGTCTGATCCGTTCCGACAGGGCTGTCGGATAACCTCGCTTAGCGAGACCGTAAAGCATCTCCCCTTCGGTTACCGACGAGATGACAATGTCCTCCATCGGAAGGACGGCCAACCGTGCGACGATCTCCGGCCGATCGCCCTTGATGACGTGGCTGACGATATTGGTATCGAGCATCCAGGCTGTCATTCCTTCCAGCCCTCGAACGGATCACGATCCTGCGGAGGCTGCCGACGGTCGTCCGCCCCCAGGAAATCATCCGGAACATGATCCTTGCCGTAGAGTTCAAAGAGACCATCCCAAGTATCCGGCTTGCGTGACAGAATGACATCGCCGGTTTTTGGATCACGACGGACGAATACTTCACTCTCGGCGAAGCGGAACTCCGCGGGGAGCCTAACAGCCTGGCTGCGACCTGTTGTAAAAATCTTAGCTGTTCTCGTTGCCATGATGGCCCCCGCGTCTGCGATAGCTACCATGATATATACCTTTGGCTGGCACGAAACAAGTGCTTCACCCGACACGCCAAAGGCTTCCGATCCTCTAAGTTCGGCGTCTCACGAAGCGCCCGATCACTGAACGATCTTGCGCGGGCTCGCCGTGTGCTCTCTTGCCACGACGTTGGAACCGTCGATTTCCTGAAGCAATACGTCGTAGCCCCAGAGATCGGCAAGATGCTGCAGCACGAGCTTCATGTCGGTTTCCTGGAGATAGCAGTCGTTCACGACGATGTGCTGCAAGAGAAGGCGGCGGTCGCCGGCGAGGTCGACGTCGACGATATCGATTGCCGGATCCGTCCAGCCGATATCATATTCGCGCGAGAGTTGGCGGCGGATGCGGAGATAGCCGCGCTCGTTGTGGATCGCCGAAACCAGCACTCCCTCGGTCTGATCCGGATCATCGTAGAGATGGAACAGCCGCAGCTGCCGGATCAGATTGGGGCTCAGGAACTGGCTGATGAAACTCTCGTCCCGGTAATTGGCCCAGATGTCGCGCAGGACGCCCATCGCACCGCCGCGTCCTGCGATATCGGGAAACCACACGCGGTCCTCTTCCGTCGGCTTCGTAACGATCCTCTCGATGTCCTGCATCATCGCAAAACCGAGTGCATAAGGGTTGAAGCCCGAGAAGCGACGGTCGTCGTAGTTCGGCTGGAACACGACATTGGCATGCGATTTCAGGAATTCGAGGAAGTTTCCGTCGGTGATCTGCCCGCTTGCGTGAAGCCGGTTCATGATCTGGTAGTGGACGTAGGTAGCGGTTCCCTCGTTCATCACCTTGGTCTGCCGCTGGGGATGAAAATATTGTGCGACATGGCGGACGATGCGAAGGATTTCGCGCTGCCACGGCTGCAGCCGCGGCGCGGATTTCTCGAGAAAATAAAGGATGTTGTCCTGTGGGAGACCGAGGGCGGCGCGGCGCTTTTCAAGCCCTAAGTCGCCGGCCTTCTTGGTCTTGCCGACGGGAACCGTGCGCCACAGGTCGTTGAACATCTGCTCCTCGTGAGCGCGGCGTTCCTGCAGCCGCTTCTCCTCCTGGCGAAGGTCGAGGGTGTTCTTGCCGGCATATCGATGCACCCCATGCGACATCAGCGCATGCGCCGCGTCGAGCGTGCGCTCCACGGCCACCTCGCCATAACGTTCCTCGCAGCGGGAGATATAGCCCTTGGCGAAATCGAGATAATCGAGGATGCCCTCCGCATCGGTCCAGAGCTTGAAGAGATAGTTGTTCTTGAAGAAGTGGTTATGGCCGAAGGCGGCGTGCGCGATGACGAGCGTCTGCATCGTCGCCGTGTTCTCCTCCATCAGGTAGGAGATGCAGGGCGAGCTGTTGATGACGATTTCATAGGCAAGGTCGCGCATGCCGCGGCGGTAGAAGGTTTCATGATGGGCGAAATGCTTGCCGAAGGACCAATGGCGGTAGAAGAGCGGCATGCCGGTCGATGAATAGGCATCCAGCATCTGCTCCGACGTGATCACTTCGATCTGGTTCGGGTAGACATCGAGGCCGAGTTCGCCGAGCGCGATTTCCTCGCAGGCATCGTGGATGCGCTGCAGCGTTGAAAAGTCCCAGTCGGCACCTTCGAACAGACGCAGCTCTTTCGGCCTCAGCGTGGTTGTCATGGCGTCACCCTCGACTGTGCGTCACGTTTCTGGAAGAGATCGTGGAAGACGGGGAATATCTCGCCTCGCCGGCAGACCTTGCGCATCGAGAGCGGCAGGAGATCGGACCGGATCCCCTCATAGAGCAGCCAGAGAGGCGACCGGGATATCGAAGAGTCGCCGCCCTCTTCGCCGACTTCGATATAGGCGAAATACTGGCAGAGCGGCAAAATTTCCTGCAGCAGATGGCCGGTCAGGTTTCCGTCCGAATGGGCGTTGTCGCCGTCCGAGGCCTGGGCGCCGTAGATGTTCCACTCCGCCGGATCGAAACGCGCCGCGATGATCGCCCGCATTGCCGCCAGCGCACTGGATACCAACGTGCCGCCGGTCGCCGGACCGTAGAAGAAGGTTTCCTCGTCCACCTCCTCGGCCCTGTCGGTGTGGCGGATGAAGACGATCTCCACTTTCTTGTAGCGCCTCGACAGGAAGAGATAGAGCAGCAGGTAGAACCGCTTGGCGAGGTCCTTCATATGTTCCGACATGGAGCCGGAGACGTCCATGAGGCAGAACATCACCGCCTTTGCCACTGGCTTCGGCTCGTTTTCGAAGCGGCGATACCGGACATCGAGCGGATCGATATAGGGGATGCGCCGGCTTTTTTCCGTCAGGGATTTGAGTTTTGCCTCAAGCGCCAGGCGGCTCTCGTCGTCCTCGCATTCCTCGATCTGCCGTTGCAGGGCTTCGATTTCTTCGCGGCGCGGACGATGAAGCGCGACACGGCGCATCATCGCGAGCCTGGTTGTGCGACCGACGGCAATGTTGGCCGGCGATCCCGACACAGAATAACCGGCCCGGAAGGGCGTTTCCTCCTCGGTTTCGGCCAGACGCCGCTTGGCAAGGTCGGGCAGTTCCAGATCGTCCAGGAACACATCGAGGAATTCCTCGCGCGTCAGCACGAAGCGGAAGCCGTCCTCGCCGTCGCCCTCGCCCGCATCCTTGGGTTTTCCGCCTCGGCTGCCGGGCGGGCGTGGGAGAATGTCGCCTTCGACGAAGGCCCTGTTTCCAGGCAGGATATGATCGCGGATGCCGCCGTCGCCCCTACGCAAGCTCGGTTCGGCCATTCCATCGATCGGCAGGCTGATTTCCCCGCCGTCGAGCACATCACGGATGTTACGGTTTTGCAGAGAACGTTTTACCGCCTGCTGCACGGCGCCCTTCATGCGTCGAAGGAACCGCTGCCGATTTTCCAGACTTTTACCGCGCGGATTTAGCCGCCGGTCGACAATGTGCATAATGGCTCCGCATTAGCTTGCCTGTTTGACGCGCATGTACCATTCCACAAGGCGTCGAACCTGCCTCTCGGTGTAACCCCGCGCGGCCATGCGCGAGACGAATTCGCTGTGCTTCTTTTCCGTTTCGGAATCTTTCTTCGATCCGAAGGAAATGACCGGCAAAAGATCCTCGACCTGCGAGAACATTCGCTTTTCGATGACCTCCCGGATTTTCTCGTAACTCGTCCATGACGGGTTCTTTCCGCCGTTGGCTGCCCGCGATCTCAAGCAGAACTTGACGATCTCGTTGCGGAAATCCTTCGGATTGGCGATTCCCGCCGGCTTTTCGATCTTCGTCAGTTCCTGGTTGAGGAGCTCGCGATCGAGAAGCTGGCCGGTATCGGGATCCTTGAAGTCCACGTCCTCGATCCAGGCATCGGCATAATCCACATAGCGGTCGAACAGGTTCTGTCCGTAGTCCGCGTAGGATTCAAGATAAGCCTTCTGGATTTCATTGCCAATGAACTCTGCGTAACGTGGTGCAAGATCGGCCTTGATGAATTCCAGATAGCGCTTCTCGACGTCGTCGGAAAACTGCTCGCGGCGGATCGATTGCTCCAGCACATACATCAGATGAACCGGATCGGCGCCGATGTCGGTAGTGTCGTGATTGAAGGTGGAGGCAAGCACCTTGAAGGCGAAGCGGGTCGATATGCCGTCCATGCCCTCATCGATGCCGGCCGCATCCCGATATTCCTGGACGCTGCGGGCGCGCGGATCCGTCTCCTTCAGGCTCTCGCCGTCATAGGTGCGCATCTTCGAGAAGAAGGTCGAATTCTCGTGCTTGCGCAGGCGTGAAAGCACAGAGAAGCGGGCGAGCATTTCGAGCGTCGCCGGCGCGCATGGCGCGTCCGCGAGTTCCGATCCCTCGATCAGCTTTTCGTAGATCTTCTGCTCTTCCGTCACGCGCAGGCAGTAAGGCACCTTGATCACGCAGATACGGTCGATGAAGGCCTCGTTGTTCTTGTTGGCCTTGAAGGTCTGCCATTCCGCCTCGTTCGAATGCGCAAGGACGATGCCGGAGAAGGGTATGGCGCCGATATTCTCAGTGCCGATATAGTTGCCTTCCTGCGTCGACGTCAGCAGCGGATGCAGCATCTTGATCGGCGCCTTGAACATCTCGACGAATTCAAGGATGCCCTGGTTGGCGCGGTTCAGACCTCCCGAATAGCTGTAGGCATCGGGATCGTTCTGCGAATAGGTCTCCAGCTTGCGGATATCGACCTTGCCGACCAGCGAGGAGATATCCTGGTTGTTCTCGTCTCCGGGCTCGGTCTTGGCAATCGCGATCTGGCGCAGCCGCGACGGCTGTATCCTGACGACGCGGAAGCGGGAAATATCGCCGCCGAAATCATCGAGCCGCTTCAGGCACCACGGGCTCATCAGCCCACTTAGGCGCCGCAGGGGAATGCCGTATTGCTCCTGGAGAAGCGACCCCATGGTTTCCGGGTCGAAGAGATTGAGCGGGCTTTCGAAAACGGGGCTGATCTCGTCGCCCGCTTTCAGCACATAGATCGGATGGATTTCCATCAAAAGCTTCAGCCGCTCCGCCAGCGACGACTTGCCGCCGCCGACCGGGCCGAGGAGATAGAGGATCTGCTTGCGCTCCTCGAGCCCCTGTGCGGCGTGGCGGAAGAAGGAAACGATGCGTTCGATCGTCTCTTCCATGCCGTGGAAGCCGGCAAAGGCAGGATAGATCCGGATGGTCCTGTTCATGAAGATCCGCCCGAGGCGCGCGTCCTTGGCGGTGTCGACCATTTGCGGCTCGCCGATCGCGGCGAGCAGACGCTCGGTCGCATTGGCGTAGGCGATCGGTTCTTTCTTGCAGAGATCGAGATATTCCGCGACCGACATGTCGGCCTCGCGGCGCGCTTCATAACTGCGGGTGAACGCATCGAATACGGATTCGCTCAGCATGGGCCCTCCATCAAGGTTATGCCACAGGCTTCAGGTGTCCCTATAACCATCGAGATGGCCACGACGTTCCTGAGAATCAATAGTTTCGTTAGTATATTCCACGCTCACCGGCCGTTTCTAGCAATGCACGAAATTGTGCATCCACCGGTTCTTTATTTACTCTACGAAACTGTTGATCAGTATAGTTGAGAAAGGCGTAGTCGCGGTATCAGCACATTTCACGACGTGACAAGAAGATCGAAAAGGTGTGCAATGTCGCCCGTGATTCGAGAATTCGAAAAATCAGCGATCGGCAGCCTGTAAGGCCGCCTCGACCGGGCCGGCAGCGATGTGCGAGGCCATGCGGCATCCTGAAATTGGGGATATTCTATTAGGAAGCGGGCGCATGACGGTCATGCGCCCGCTATTCTGATTCTCTCGCCGCTGCCTCTCAGCCATTGAACGCCTTCTCCAATGCGGCGACATCGATCTTGACCATGCCGAGCATCACCTCGGTTACGCGCTTTGCCCGCTCGCGGTCGCCGTCGGCGATCATCTCGGAGAGCACGCGCGGCACGATCTGCCACGAAAGGCCCCAGCGATCCTTAAGCCAGCCGCAGGCCTCCGGCGTGCCGCCATTGGCGAGGAAGGCATCCCATATCCGATCGATCTCGGCCTGGCTTTCCAGGAGAATGGCGATCGAGAAGGAATGGTTGAAGCTGTCGAGCGGACCTGCCTTCATCGCCAGGAATGCCTGGTCGCCGAGCGTGAACTCGATCAGCTCGACGCTGCCTGGAGGCCCACTCGGCGTTTCCGCCGGCAATATCGTTGTGCGGCCGATCCGGGAATCGGGGATGACGGACACGTAGAATTCGACGGCTTCGCGGGCTTCTTCCGCAAACCAGAGATTTGAAACGACCTTCGGCATGAAACAGTCTCCTTGTTGACGGGCATTGATCCGGACCGCTGTCCGATGGCCCAAGGACGTTCCCGTCACCCCGATCCCGACATCTTCGTCATTGGAATTTTCGTCCTGCTTTCGCCGCTTCGACGATCCTGACGACGGTCGCCAAAAGGAGAAAGACGGGCTAAGGACGCCCTGGCACTTCGCAGAATCCTTTCCGAGAATCGATTCCGGTTTTCGCGGCTATGCGCTGGGCACCCGTGTCAAAGGAGGTCTCGCATGCTTCGCCTGCCGCTAACCCTTGTTACTCTTCTCGGTCTGGCCGCTTCTCCTGCTCTCGCCGTCACGCCGCAATTCGGCGTCGGCGCGCAATTCGGCGTCGGCGCGCAATATGACACGACCCATGTCTATGTCGCGCCCAGCGACGTCGACGCCTTCGTCAAGAGTTTCCTCGCCACCTTCGGCGGCACCAGCACCAAGCAGGTGACGGCATCGGTCACGCCGACACCGAGCAGTACCACCTCGCAACTCCTGCGGACCCCGGTCGGCTCCGTCTCGCTCTTCGGCTTCCAGACGCCGATCCCCTATCCCTTCGGCGCCGAGCGATCAGGCTATCTCGTCACCGATCTCGACAAGGCGGTCGCGGCGGCAAAGTCGGCCGGCGCCGACATCATCGTCGCGCCTTTCCAGGACCCGATCGGCCGCGACGCCGTCATCCAGTGGCCGGGCGGCGTCAACATGCAGCTCTATTGGCACACGACGGCGGCCAATTATCCGGCTTTGACAACGATCCCGGAAAACCGGGTCTATGTTTCGGCTGACCGGGTCGCCGCCTTCACCCATGATTTCATCGCCTTCTCCCATGGCAAGGTGGTCTCCGACGATCCGAAGGCACCAGGCATCGAGATCGGCCGGCCGGACGAGACCTTCCACCGCCTGCGCATCGAATCCATCTTCGGCCGCATGACCGTTCTCGTCACCGACGGTCACCTGCCCTTCCCCTATGGCCGAGACACGACCGGCTACGAGACTTCAGATCTCGATGCGACGCTTGACAAGGCGAAGGAGAGCGGCGCCCAGATCCTCGTCGAACCCTACCAGTCGGGCGATCGAAGGGCGGCGATGGTGGAATTCCCCGGCGGCTATGTTGCCGAAATCCACGCCACCGCGGCAAAGTAATCCGAACCGATCCCCTGCCCTCGCAAAACGGACACGACGATGCGCCCAGCCCTTCCCGTCCTGCTGAGCCTGACCGGCGGTTATGTCGATACATCAGGTTTCCTCGCGCTCGGCGGCCTCTTCCCTGCCCATGTCACCGGCAATTTCGTGACGCTCGGCGCAGCTCTTGCCCATGGCACGTCTGGTATCATCGCCAAGCTGCTGGCGCTGCCGGTCTTCTGCCTGACGGTCCTCGCGCTTCGTTATGTCAACCGGCGCTTCGAGGTGCCGGATCAGCTCAGCCTGAAGATCTTGCTGGCCTTCAAACTGGTTTTCCTGATCGTCGGAGGCGCCTGCGCCATCGCTCTTGCGCCCTTCACCAATCCCGACGGCTTTCCGCTCGTCTTCACCGGTATGCTGCTGGTGGTCGCCATGGCGATCCAGAATGCCGCCCACCGTATCCACCTGCCGCAGGCCCCGCCGTCGACGCTGATGACCGGCACGACGACGCAGATCATGATCGATCTCGCCGACCTCGCCAACGGCGCGGACGGAGACACGGGCAAGACCCTGCGCGGACGCCTCGGCCGCATGGTGATCGCGGTTTCCGCCTTCGCGCTCGGCTGTGGCCTGGCCGCCCTGCTTTATACCATCGTGGGAACCTGGTGCTTCGCGCTGCCGCCGCTCTTTGCCGCTGTCTCGCTCGGCCTCGTGCTAACCCCGCAGCAGGCTGCCTGAGCAATAGCCGCTGGATAGCGCCGGTTCGGGAATGAAAGCAGAACATCTTTTCTGGTCTTTCCTTCCCGAATCACTACATTACGCGCCATGAGCAATAGTTTCGACGATATTCCCTTCTTCGACGAAGAGCCGGGCGAGGCGCCGCGCAAGCAGCAATCCCCCCAGGCACCCGCCGGAAGAGTACCCGCCGCCGGTGGCGGCATCGCCGCTCGCGCCATGGCCGCCCGCGACGGCGGCAAGCGGCCGGATTATCTCGCCGGGCTGAACCCCGAGCAGACGGAAGCCGTCGAAACGCTGGAAGGCCCGGTGCTTGTGCTCGCCGGCGCCGGCACCGGCAAGACGCGCGTGTTGACGACCCGCATCGCCCATATCCTCAACACCGGCCGCGCCTTCCCCTCGCAGATCCTCGCCGTCACCTTTACCAACAAGGCTGCCCGCGAGATGAAGGAGCGCATCGCGCTGCTCGTCGGCGGCGCCGTCGAAGGCATGCCCTGGCTCGGCACCTTCCACTCGATCGGCGTGAAGCTCCTGCGCCGCCACGCCGAACTCGTCGGTCTGAGCTCCGATTTCACCATTCTCGATACCGACGACGTCGTCCGACTGATCAAGCAGCTGATCCAGGCCGAGGGGCTCGACGACAAGCGCTGGCCGGCCAAGCAGTTCGCCGGCATGATCGACACCTGGAAGAACAAGGGCCTCGGCCCTGCCGATATCCCCGAGGGTGATGCCCGCGCCTTCGCCAACGGCCGGGGCCGCGACCTCTATTTCGCCTATCAGGCACGCCTCTCGACGCTGAACGCCTGCGATTTCGGCGACCTGCTGATGCATCCGATCGCGATCTTCCGCAAGAACCCGGATCTCCTGAAGGAATATCACGGCCGCTTCCGCTACATCCTCGTCGACGAGTACCAGGACACCAACACTGCCCAGTACATGTGGCTGCGGCTCCTCGCCCAGCGCCCCAAGGGCGAGCCGCAGAATGTCTGCTGCGTCGGCGACGACGACCAGTCGATCTATGGCTGGCGCGGCGCCGAGGTCGACAACATCCTGCGCTTTGAAAAGGATTTCCCCGGCGCCAAGGTCATCAAGCTGGAGCGCAATTACCGCTCGACGGCCCATATCCTCGGTGCTGCCGCCCATCTCATCACCCATAATGAAGGCCGCCTCGGCAAGACGCTCTTCACCGATCGTTCCGATCCTGACGACGTCAAGGTGCAGGTCCACGCCTCCTGGGACTCGGAGGAGGAAGCCCGCGCCATCGGCGAGGAGATCGAGCAGCTCCAGCGCCAGAAGCATCTTTTGAACGACATGGCGATCCTCGTGCGCGCCTCCTTCCAGATGCGCGAATTCGAAGACCGCTTCGTCACCCTCGGCCTGAATTACCGCGTGATCGGCGGCCCGCGCTTCTACGAGCGTCTCGAAATCCGCGATGCCATGGCCTATTTCCGCTTGGTCGCGCAGCCGGCCGACGACCTCGCCTTCGAGCGCATCATCAACACGCCGAAGCGCGGCCTCGGCGATACGACGGTCCGCGCGCTGCACGATTATGCGCGCGCCCGAGACATTCCGATGCTTGCGGCCGCCACCGATATCATCGAGACGGACGAGCTGAAGCCGAAAGCGCGCAAGGCCCTCTTCGACGTGATTCAATCTTTCCGCCGATGGCAGGAACTGCTTGAAAACACACCGCATACCGAACTTGCCGAGCAAATCCTCGAAGAGTCCGGCTATACCGACATGTGGAAGAACGACAAGAGCGCCGAAGCGCCCGGCCGCCTCGAAAACTTGAAGGAACTCATCCGCTCGATGGAGAGCTTCGAGTCGATGCGCGGCTTCCTTGAGCACGTCTCGCTCGTCATGGACGCAGAAACCAATGAGAACCTCGATGCCGTCTCGATCATGACGCTGCACTCGGCCAAGGGTCTCGAATTCGACACCGTCTTCCTGCCCGGCTGGGAAGAAGGCCTCTTCCCGCACCAGCGCTCGCTTGACGAAAGCGGCCGCGCCGGCCTGGAGGAAGAACGCCGCCTCGCCTATGTCGGCATCACCCGCGCCAAGCATCGCTGCCACATCTGGTTCGTCTCCAACCGCCGCATCCACGGGCTCTGGCAATCGACCCTGCCCTCGCGCTTCCTGGACGAACTGCCGGAAACCCATGTCGAGGTCGCCGAGATGGAGCAGAGCTATGGCGGTTATGGCCGCGGCGGCTACGGCCAGTCGCGCTTCGACAAGGCCGAGCCCTTCGCCAACTCCTATTCCACCCCCGGCTGGAAACGCGCCCAGGCCAACAAATCAGACGCCACCCGCGACAACTGGGGCACCCGCTCCGGCCACGCCGTCGAGCGCATCGGCTACGGCGAAAGCGGCCCGAAAGGGCGCACGATCGACGGCGAACTGGTGGCGAAATCCACTTCGTCGGAACCGTCGCGTTTCACCCTCGGCGACCGCGTGTTCCACCTGAAATTCGGCAACGGCAACATCACCGGCATCGAAGGCAACAAGCTGACGATCGAGTTCGACCGCGCCGGACAGAAGCGGGTGTTGGATGGATTTGTGGAGCGCGTCTGAGCTCGTATTTGCGCGCCGCGAAAACGCTCACCCGAGCATCCGCATCTTTCCAAGCCCGAGAATATCGTTGACGAGCGCGATGCCCATGCCCGCGGCGACGATTCCCAATCCGATCAAAAAGAGCTTGCGCGACCGGTCATATTTGACGGCGACAAGGGAGTCGCGCGCCAGCAGATCGGCAAAGACCTTCACCTGGACGGCAATGCCGGCGACGAGGAACAACATCGGCAGGATATCGATGCGGCTCCAGTCATTGGGATTGGAAACCCACACGCTGATGAAGTTGAGCGAGAAACCAAGGATGATCCCGGCCGCCGTCAGCGAGCCGTTGCGGAACGTCGCATCGATCTTTTCGTCTGGATCGGGCTCGGACATGGCTTCGCTTCCCGCTTCTAAGGCTAAGAAAGGCAGAAATCGCGACCGGGGGCAAGGTGGACCAGGCAGCGCACGTCACTGAAGCCGGACGAAATGCCGCAGCGCCACAGGGGCGTGCGAACCGCTCCCTGCCCATCCCACAAGGTGTGACAACCCAACCTCATGCAACCAGCAGCGTAAATTACCGCTCGCCCGAGCAAATCGGCGACGAATAGACCCAACAATTTCAATGAAATAACTTTGGTAACCGAAAGGTTAACGCGCGTCGCCCCGCCTCGTCAATCGCACTTCTGCCCTGTCAAAACGTCGCTTTGACGCTATGCGCAAATCAGCTTAGCGACGATATTGCCCACCCATGAAAGGCGGGCTTCACGACGAACTTTTCAAAGGAGGTTCAAGTGACCAGTGTTTCATCCCTCGGCAGCACATTGACCCAGTACCAGTCCCCGCTTTCCAGTCTCGACAAGAATGGCGACGGCGTGATTTCGGCGGACGAGTTGGCTGCCGCTTCGCAGGCTTCGACATCAAGCAAGGCCGCCACGGACAGTGACAGTGACGACAAGAGCAGCGATGTCGTCAGGAAGATCACCGCCGACATCCTGTCGCTGATGCTCTCCATGCAGAAAACCGACGGCAGCGACGATCAGGGCGACGGCAGCGATCAGAACGATTCCTCCTCCAAAGGCGTCTTCGCGGCGATGGATAAGAATGGCGACGGTAAGTTGACCGAGTCCGAATTCCTCGCCGCCGATCCGAACAGCATCAAGACCTCCGGCGACAGCGATCCGCTTCTCACCAAGGTCCTGACCGACATGCAGACGGCCCTTCAGGCCTACCGCAATACCTACGGCGCTTCCGCCGTGGCAACCGATACCGCGACCGACGACGTGACCGCGGCCTGACGGGCCGAGATGAGGCTCCGCCGGGGGAGCCTCGATCATCGACAGCGCAAAAAAACGCCTATGCGGCGGGCCGAATTTGGCGGCGATCGCCGCCGTCGCCACGGCTTGTTGCCTGCTGATTACTTCAGAACCTTCCCTTCCATTTCGACATACGGGCCAATCCAAACTACTCTTATAGTTGAATTAGAGCCTTCTGTTTCAGCCACTTACTACCGCAAGTGCCAGAATTAACACTTGCAAGCGCGCGCCCGGAAATTCACTAGTTGATGCATCCAGTGCATTTGCATCTTGAATTTAAAGCGAAGGGATTGGCCTTGATGAAAGCGCTGTTGCTCGTCGACATTCAAAACGGCTTCTGTCCGGGCGGCAATCTGCCGGTACCCGATGGCGACAAGGTGGTTCCCGTCGCAAACAGCCTGATCGACAGCGGCAAATATGATCTGATCGTCGCTTCGCAGGACTGGCACCCGCCGGGCCACGGCAGTTTCGCTTCCGCCCATCCGGGTGCCGCCCCCTTCGAGATGGGCGAACTCTCCGGTAAGCCGCAGATGATGTGGCCCGACCACTGCATCCAGGGCACGCTTGACGCCGAGCTGCATCCCGCGCTCAAATCCGAGGAGATCGATCTGATCCAGCAGAAGGGCGAAGATCCCAGGATCGACAGCTATTCGGCTTTCCGCGACAATGACCGGGATGCCTCGACCGGCCTTTCCGATTTCCTCGAGGACCAGGGCGTCACCGATCTCGACGTCTGCGGCCTTGCGACCGATTACTGCGTCAAGTTCTCTGCGCTTGACGCGCTGGAGATGATGCCTGATGTGCGCGTGCGCTTCATCGAAGATGCAAGCCGCGGCATCACCCCCGAAGGTGTGGCCGCCGCAATCGAGGAGATGCGCGCCCACGGCATCGCAGTGATCAAAAGCGCGGACGTGTTGCGCGAATAGGCTGCTTATTTCACGACGTAGACGTCGTACGTCTCATCGCTTCCGGCAACCGGGCCGAAGCGCCTGACGAGGTTTGTCCCGCTCTGGAAGGCAGCAATGTCATCGGGCGTCAGAGATAGCCGCCAAACGTAGCTTTCACGCACGGAAACGGGTGCGCTAACCTGATCGAGCCGCTGCGACAGAAGAATGACGACGGGCGCATGCTCGCTTTCCTGCAAGCGATGGGCGGTTTGCAGAATATCGGCAAGGCTCAGCGAAAGCCGGACGTTCCGGGTAAATCGCACGATGGCGCCGAACCGCTCCTCCCGCAGAAGATAGGTGCGGTTGGGGATATAATAGGGCAAGGCTTCCACAAGATAGTCGGGATCCGCCATGATGATCGCGTCCTTGAGATCAGGACGCGATTGAATGAACGCACCGAGCTCCTTGCTTCGGCTCAGCGGTATTTCGGCGATAAATGCCCGATTGACCTTTTCGATACCGGACATCACCTGCAGCGTCAGCAATATCAGGAAGCATAGTCGCCCGAACTTCACGATGCCGCTGGCAGCTTCGTTACCGGCAACGCCCGTCGCCCTGCCTTGGGTCAAAGCGGTGATCGCGATCATGAAAACCAGCCAAAGCGCCTGATGCCTGTATCCGCCGGGATAGACCAGCGCAAAAAGCAACAAAAACCCTGCAAGAACCAGCGCTGCGGCGATCAGCGCCGGCAGCCGGTTCGCCAAAGTCAACAGGCTGCCGCAGACCAGCACGGACATCAACGCCGCTAAAAGACGAGAGGCCACCGGATAGGCAACGACCAGTTCAATAAAGGCGTCGGGATAGAACGCCAAAAAATGCGAGCCGGGCGCGACGAGAGCGCGAAGGACAAGCAACGCGAAATTCTCGCCGCTGAGATCGTTCTGCGCCGCATCATTGAAGGTCGGATAGACCGTCAGGAAACATAAAATAATTCCCACGGCGGCAATGGCAGCGGCTGTCGCAAAGGCCCGATATGCCGTCAGGGCAGGCCTTGGTCGTGTCAGAACCAAATCGAAAAACCAATAGGCAAGGAAGCCGCCGACAATAACGACCGAATGGACGTTGGTATTTGCCAGCAAGGCGAACAACAGGCCGAGCAATATGCCGTTACGTGCCCCTTTCTCCCAACTCAGGACGATCAGGAAGATCACAAGCATGCTGATGCCGTAATTTCGCGCCATCGCGGCATAGTCGAAAATCGAAAAGCTGCCGAACAACGATAGCAGCATGATAGAAATCGGCAGTTTCAGCCTGAAAACAAGAAGATAGGCCGAAGTCGCCGCGATCGTCAGTGCGACGATCTTCAGGACGACAGGTGAGCCGACCACGGCGTAGGCGGCGCGAAGCAGGATATGCCAGAGGGCAGGATGACCATCACCCTGCATCAGGCGAAGCATATCGATGAAATTGTCTCCCTGAATGGCGAATGACAAGGCGCGAACCTCGTCACGCCAAACCGTTTCGGACCAGCAAAGGGCAGACGCCAGCGCAAGCCAGACCATAAAGGTCAACACCTTGCCGAACCTGGCGGATCGAGGTTCATCGATAGCAGAGACAATCAAGGCCAAATAACGCGCAACCCGGTGAACGAAAGGATCACGACTATATCGGCACCGACATAATTTGGCGTTAAGTGTCGGCTCCGGTTTGATTTCGGGAAGCTAAGGCTGAAAGATCGCCACGCGCTTTAGGATTTTTCCTCCCTCTCAAGCAGATGAATATCCTCGCCCACATCCTCCAATCTTCTCAACAGGGCCGCATGCGCATCTCTCAGCCCTCGATTGTAGAAGTATGGCCCGACCTCCTCTGCGAAGAAATCAAGCAGGAATTCCGCCGGCAGCGCGCCGATGGGATCGAGTTCCCGGTCGAAATAGGCGCGGATACGCGAAACGATCTCTGCCTTCTCTTCCTTGGAAAATTCGATCTTCTTCATGGGTTCCCCTTCTGCCGAATGCGATCAGGACCTTGATGCTTCAGCGAAATCGATCGGTCAATCAACGAAATTCAATTGCCGTGCCAAGCCATAGACCATAAGGGAAACCTGAATTTCCAACAGGATCACCCAGATGAATCGCGCCGACTTTATTGAAGGTTTGCGAGGTGGCTTTGCCGTTGCGCTGGCATCGGCACCCTTTGGCGCTCTCTTCGGAGCCTTGGCGGTCGAGAACGGCATGTCCCTCTCCGAGGCCGCCTTCATGAGCGCCACCGTCTATGCCGGCGCCAGCCAGATGGTCGGCATCGAGCTCTTCGGTCACCATGTCCAGGCGTGGCTGATCGTGCTGTCGATCCTCGCCGTCAACTTCCGCCACGTGCTCTATTCGGCGGCCCTAGCGCGCTATATCGGCCATTTCACGCCGGTGCAGAAATTCTTCACCTTCTTCCTGCTCGTCGATCCGCAATTTGCCGCGGCGGTGAAGCACGGCGAGGCCGGCCGGTCCCTTACCTTCGCCTGGTATTTCGGCTTCGCCATCATCATCTACATTCCCTGGATACTGACCAGCATCGCCGGCGGCCTGCTCGGCGGCTTCATCGGCGATCCCAAGGCGATCGGCCTCGATATCCTGCTGCCGGCCTATTTCCTCGGCATCGTCCTCGGCTTCCGCAAGCGCGACAATTTCCTGCCCGTGGCGCTCGTCAGTGCCGTGGCCTCCGTATTCGCCTATCGCTATGTCGGCTCGCCCTGGCATGTCAGCCTCGGTGCTGCCGCCGGCATCGTCCTCGCCGCCCTGCTGCCGCTGCCGCCGCAAGAGCCTGATCTTGAAGCCGACGCCCTTCAATCCGAAGTGCACGAGGTCTGAGTGATGGAATTCGATCTTCACATGGCGCTCGTCATCATTGCCGCAGCCGTCGCCACTTTCGCCACCCGCATCGGCGGCTATATCCTCATCACTCGAATGAAGAGCATTCCGCCGCGTATGGAGGCGGCGCTGAATGCCGTGCCGGCCGCCGTGCTGACGACGCTCGTCGCACCCGCCTTCTTCATCGGCGGCTGGGAATCGAAACTGGCGCTGGTCGTCGCCCTCTTCGTCGGCCTGCGCATCTCGCATACGTGGATGCTGGTCGCCGCCTGGATCGTCGTGATGATCTGGCGCCATGCCGGTGGGCTCTGAGCACCGGCTCGACGCCGATGCTCAGACGCCGTTGGTCTAATATTCCAGCGGCAACGTTGCGTTTTCGAGCCATGCCCTGACGTCGCGATCATGGATCAGCGGCATCAGCGCCTCGCGCGTGCGGCGGTGGTAGTCGTTGAACCAATGCAGCTCGTCATGGGTCAGAAGCTCCGGAATGACGAGGCTGCGGTCGATCGGGCAGAAGGTCAGCGTCTCGAAACCGAGCATCGCCATGTCGCCGCCCTCGATCTCCTCGGCTCCACGGACATAAATCAGGTTCTCGATGCGGATGCCGAAGCTGCCCGGCCGGTAATAGCCAGGCTCGTTCGAGAGAATCATGCCGGGCAGCAGTTCCTGCGTCGAAAGCCTGGAGATGCGCTGCGGTCCCTCGTGCACCGAGAGATAGGAGCCGACGCCATGGCCGGTGCCGTGGGCGAAATCAGCCCCTGCCCGCCACAGCGCGATGCGCGCCAGCGGGTCGAGGTCGCAGCCGCGCGTACCCTTCGGAAAACGCGCCGTGCTGATGTCGATCATGCCCTTCAACACCAGCGTGAAGAAGCGGCGATGCTCCTCGGAAACCGCGCCGATGCCGACGGTGCGGGTGATGTCGGTCGTGCCATTGATATATTGCGCGCCGGAATCGATCAGGAAGAGTTCGCCGGCCTCGATCATCCGGTTGGTCTCGGTCGTCACGCGGTAGTGCATGATCGCCGCATGTTCGCCCGCACCCGAAATCGTGTCGAAGGAAATGTCCTTCAGCGGGTTCTGCATGCTCTGGCCGACGTGGGCGCGCGCCGCTTCGAGACGCTCGGCGGCGGCGATCTCGCTCACCGTGCCCGGCTTTTCCTGCAACAGCCAGTAGAGGAATTCCACCATCGCCGCCCCGTCCTGCAGATGGGCCACGGCCGAACCGTTGATCTCGACGTCGTTCTTCACCGCGCGCGGCAGCTTGGCCGGATCGATGCCTTCCACCACTTCGCCGCCCGCCTTGCGGATGATCTCGGAAAGCGCATGGGAAGCGATATCGGGGTCGATCAGCACGCGGCCGCCATTCCGGGAAACGGCGGCAAGCCTCTCCTCCAGGGCCGAGGGCGGCAGTTGCGTCGAGATCTGCCCGAGATAGGCCTCCGGCTCGATGCCGGTCTTGCGCTTGTCGAGAAAGAGTTCGGCCCGCCCGTCGGCATGGATGATGGCGCGCGCCAGCGGATGCGGCGTGTGCGGCACGTCGGCGCCGCGGATGTTGAAGGTCCAGGCGACCGAGGAGGGATCGGCGATCAGCACCGCCGCGAGGTTTTTCTTCTTCAGATCGGCGGCGATCGTCGCGATCTTGTCGCTCGCCAGCACCCCGGCCTGGGCGACATTCTGGATGCTGACCGCGCCTAGTGGGTCGGCCGGCCGGTCGCTCCAGAGCCTGTCGAGCGGATTGTGCGACAGGAAGACCAGCGTGCCGCCGATTTCCGCAAGCGCCCTTTCCAGGCGGCGAACTTCCGCACCGGCATGCAGCCACGGGTCGATGCCGAGCCGCAGGCCCTTCCCGCCATTGGCGGCAAGCCAGAGATGCGGAGGTTCGTTGACGAGATCGCCACCTGAGAAGACCGAACCGTCGACCTGTTCGGCAAGCTGGGTCACATAGCGCCCGTCGACGAAGACGATCGCCTGGGTGCGCAGGACGAGCGCGATGCCAGCCGAGCCGGTAAAGCCCGTCAGCCAGGCCAGTCGCTCCGAGCCCGCGGGAACATATTCACCGTTGAATTCGTCGGCGCGCGGCACGAGGAAGGCGTCGATGCCGAGCGAATCGAAAGTAGCGCGCAGCGCCGATACCCGATCCCTGCCGAATTGCGGCGTGGAGGTGAGGTCGAAGGACTGGAACATGCTGAAAACCCGAATGGTTGAGACGAATCCGGTTAATGGGATGGCCGCCATGTTAGCGAAATTTCAATCGATGGGGAGAAAAAGCGACGAAACGAGTCGAAACCGCTGAGCCCGCTCGATATTTTGACAGAACTGTGACGACAAAAGTTAATTTGGCACGCTTTATGCATTGGCCGCATGGCTCCCATGAGCGAAACCCTCTGCCTCCGCGTTTCAGAATAGCTATATAGACGCCATCGAACGGTTCGGATGAACCAGCAAACAAAGGAATTTTTGAATGACCGCCTCTCTCTCGCGCTTCGCATACAGCAGCCCGGTGCAGGCTGGCGAACGCCAGACCGTGCGTCACGTAATCGGCGCCCGCCGCCCGCAGAACGAAGACAGCCTCAAGCTGCTCGGTGCAGGCCAGCGCGCCACGCGCCACAAGGGCGCTCCCAGCTACGCGTTCTAAGTCTGAAAGCCCGTCCGTCTCCTCCCTCCCGGACCGGCCTATTGGAATGCAGTAGAGCCCGCTCGAGCGCTCCTCCTCCTTCGAGCTCGCGGGCATTGACCGGATAGACCGGTCCAAGGCGGTGCCATCGGCACCGCCTTTTTTGTTGTGTTGGTGAGGGCACGTGAAATGTGTCCTGTGGAATGACCGAGGTCGCGGCATGCCTCTTCTCCCCGGCGGGGAGAAGGTGCCGGCAGGCGGATGAGGGGGCCGCGCGGCACACCATTCATTGCCCTTCGCTTGCGCTCAGCGCATTCGCGGCTCTTCGCCGCTCACCCCCTCATCTGCCCTTCGGGCATCTTCTCCCCGCTGGGTAGAAGAGGGAAATTGCCGCACCGTCAGCCCCAACTCTCTCCCTCGTCAAGGCCGGTCGAAGTGGATGGTCACCCAGCCATTGCGCCAAATCGTCCTGACATGGCGAAGCCTCGCGCCGCTATAGGCGGCAATCACCTTCCAGCGTTGGCTGGCCAGAATGCCTGAAAGAATGACCGATCCGCCCGGCGCAAGATGCATCGCGAGCTGCGGCGCCATGCGGATCAACGGCCGCGCCAGGATGTTGGCGATGATGAGATCGAAGGGGCCGTGCTCGGAAAAGGCCGTCGAATGAAAGCCCGGCGCGGTCCGGGTGACGATGCCGGATGCGATGCCGTTGCGGCGCACGTTCTCGGCCGCCACCCTGGTTGCGACCGGATCGATATCTGTCGCCAGCACCGGTATGTTCTTGAGCTTGCGCACCGCGATCGCCAGCACGCCGCTGCCGGTGCCGAGATCGAGCGCGTTGCGGACCGGGCGCGAGCGCACCACGGCGTCGATCACTTCAAGGCAGCCGGCCGTCGTGCCGTGATGGCCGGTGCCGAAGGCCTGGCCGGCATCGATCTCGATGGCGATATCGCCGGGGCGAACCTTGTCGCGGTCATGCGATCCATGCACCAGGAAGCGCCCTGCCCTGACGGGCTTCAGGCCCTCTAGCGATTTCACCACCCAGTCGACATCGGGGATGACTTCGCGCTGCAGCCGGGCCTCGGGAAAGGCGCTCTTCAGCGCCCCGTCGACGCGGGAACGTACATCCGCCTCGTCCTCGGCCATCATATAGATCGAGGCTTCCCAGATGTCCTTCTTCTCGTCGATCTCGGTGGTGCCGATGGCAAAGTCTTCTTCACCGAAGACCTCGCTCAGAAGGTCGAGAATCTCCTCGGCCTTGCTTTCGGTCGTCGACACATAAAGGCGGATTTCACTCACGATAGGCGGTCTTTCCGTTTTCCTTGCCCGCCGCCGGTCGGGCCAGCGCCCTATGACCCCTTGCTGACGAGATTCTCCAGCTTCTTTACCGCCGTGTCCGGGTTTTCGCCATAGGCGATCGTTCCGGAAAAACGCCCGGCAGAATCGAGCAGGAAGACCGAGGCGGTGTGATCCATCGTATAGTCGCCGTTCGGGTTCTTCTCATCGACCGGCACCTTCTTGGCGTAAACGCGAAAACCCTTGATGACCTCGGCGATCTTGTCAGGCGGGCCAGAAATGCCGGTGATGCGCTTGGAAACGTTGGAAACGTACTGGTCCATGATCTCGGGCGTGTCACGCTCCGGATCGACGGTCACGAAATAGGCCTGCAGCTTGGTGCCGTCGGGATCGACCTTCTCCATCCAGCCGTTCAGCTCGAAAAGCGTCGTCGGGCAGACCTCAGGGCAATGCGTGAAACCGAAGAACAGCGCCGTCGGCTTGCCGCGCAACGCCTGTTCGGTGATCGGCTGCCCGCTCTGGGAGACCAAGGTGAACGGCACGCCGAATGGCGCTTCCGCCACGATCTCCCGAGATTTCATGGGATAGAGCGTCAATACGCCGAGAACGCCGGCGATAAACAGCACGGCGACCCAGATGACGATGCGGAATGTCTTCATTGGCATGAACCTCGATCCGGGCGGATATGCGCCGCCCACCCCTGCGCGTTCCGGTGATTATAGTCTCGGCCGGATGCACGCAATTCAAGAATATGTTTTCTGACCCGTGATTAATTGTCTCAGCGATCACCGCCGCGGTTTTCGAAAAATCCGCGCGTCGCCATCGGCATGGGTAAAAAAAAACATCATGTTTTGAACGCTTTGCTTTCTAGACCGACCGGCAATAGCGAGATGCATATCATTAGGAAAGACTTAAGCGGTCATATCTATATTTAGCAATGCGTGCGGCGTGTTCGTGCCGTTCTGACATGAAGTCTGCCGAGGACGCTCGGCGGCGTGGGGATAGCAAGGCTTTGATCGGGAAATCCGGCGAGGAAGTGAAGATTGGTGGTGACCTGGTGACGGCGGTCGGTGGAGCGCTCCGCCAGCTCGGCGAAGATGTTCTGCGCATCGACGAACACGTTAAATCAATCGTAACCTCTGCGCGCGAACAATCGGTTGGATTGAGCGAAATCAATACATCGATCAGCCGGATGGATCAGGTCACGCAGAAGAACGCGGCCGTGGTGGAAGAGGCGAATGCCGCAAGCCATAGGCTCGCCATCGACGCTGAAAACCTGACGCAGTTGGTCAAGCAGTTCAAAATCGGCGAGGGCATGACCGCCCGGCAAACGCAGCGAGAGGCAACGCCCGCCTCGCATTCGAGACCTTCTCCCGCACGCAGCCTGATCGGCAAAGTCGCGGGCGCATTCAACGGCGGTTCTGCCGCCACAGCCATCGCCTCTCCCGCCGGGAACAACTGGGAAGAATTCTGACCATGAACAACAACGCCATCAAGCAGTCGGGCGCCTATCTCGAAATCGTTTCGTTCCACCTGGGCGACCAGGAATTCTGCATCGACATCATGGCCATCCGCGAAATCCGCGGCTGGGCGCCGGTGACGCCGATGCCGCACACTCCGCCCTACGTGCTCGGCCTCATCAACCTGCGCGGCGCGGTCATCCCGGTCATCGACATGGCCTGCCGCCTCGGCATGAAGATGACCGAGCCCTCCGAGCGCTCGGCGATCATCGTCACCGACATCGCCGGCAAGCTGGTCGGCCTGCTGGTTGAGCAGGTTTCCGACATGATGACCATCAAGAGCGAAGACCTGCAGCCGCCGCCGGAAATCATCCCGGAAGCCCAGCGCGCCTTCTGCCGCGGCATCGTCGCGCTTGAGAAGACCATGGTCTGCTTCCTGAACCTCGACACCGTCATCGCCGACGAGCTGACGCAGGCTGCTTAAGCGCTGCCGATGTCCAGTTTCAAAGGCCCGGCTCGTCCGGGCCTTTTTCGTTTCGGTCTGGAGAGCAAGCAGACTTTGCGTGTGCAGCCACCTCACCCTAACCCTCTCCCCGGAGGGTAGAGGGGACGTGACAAACATAGCCTCGAAAATATGCGGAGACGATGCCGCATATCCCTTCTCCCCAGTGGGGAGAAGGTGGCCCGAAGGGTCGGATGAGGGGGCCTACGGCACATCAGAAGAAAGAATCTCCCGCCCTACGGCTTCCCATTCTTCCAGATCACGTTCTGCCCATAGAGCGGAATGGTCGAGATCGACATTTTCGCGGAACCGTCGGTGAGCTCCCTCGAATGGGCGAGATAGATCAGCGTGTCGTTGGCCTTGTCGTAGATGCGGTTGACGACAAGGGTCTTCCAGATCAGCGACATGCCCTGGCGGAATACCTCGCTGCCGTCTTTGGACAGGTCGATATTGCCGATCTCGATCGGCCCTGTCTGCCGGCAGGCGATGGAATTGTTGGACGGATCCTCGAACCAGTTGCCGTTCTTGAACCGGTCGATCAGGCTGCGGTCGAAATAGGTGACGTGGCAGGTGACGCCCTTGACCTCGGGATCGGAAACCGCCTCGACGATGATGTCGTTGCCGATCCAGTCGACCCCGACCTTGCCGACGACTTCGGCCGAGACGGCGCCCGCGGAAAGGACGGCGAGAGAGAGGGCGGCAAGGAAAAGATTGCGCGGCTTGGACATGGCGGCTCCCTGAAGCGCCGCGCGTCCGACGGGACGTGCCAAAGGCGCTCTATCGCTTTGAATCGGCGCTTTCTAGATAAGTACGCGCCCATGCTTTGCAAGAATCGCCGATGCGGGGAGAACGCTCAGGCCTTGCGGCAGGTGCAGGGCGCATAGCCCTTCGCCGTCAGCCGCCCCGGCGCGTCATGCCGATCAGCGCCGGGATCGCTTCCACGGCTCTCGCCTTGACCGCCTTCGCCATCTCGATCGCCGCCGCCGCGCAGACCGCCGCATCTTCGGCAGCGTTGTGGTGCATGAAGCGCAGGCCGAGATGCTCGGCGATCAGGTTCAGCCGATGCGAGAGAAAATGCGGCCAGATCCGCTGAGCCATCTTCAGGCTGCAGAGATAGGTCAGTTCAGGATAGGACTGCCGGTAGAGATCGAGGCTTGCGCGCCAGACGCTGAAATCGAAGGCGGCATTGTGCGCGATCATCGTCGCGCCGCGGATATCGTCGTGGAACTCGTCCATCACCTCGGGAAATTCAGGCGCGTCCTCGACATGCTCCGGCCGGATGCCATGGATCGCGATATTCATCCCGGAAAAGCGCATGTCGCGCGGCCGGATCAGCCGCTCCTCAACACGCGTTACCCTGCCCTCCTCGATCCAGGCAAGCCCGACAGAGCAAGCGCTACCGCGCTGCTCGTTGGCTGTCTCGAAATCGATGGCGATGGTCTTCAAAGCAAATATCCGAATCGTCTGCCCTACCGGAATAATCATAGCCGCATCCGAAGGCAAATTCCGACCTGTTGACATCTGCACGCAAATGGGGAAACTTTTGTGCATGATCAACTCTGTGACATCAACCATGCATCATATCGCCACGACCCTTCCAGGGTACGCGGGAGCGATGGTGCGTCACTAGCCGTCCGATCATCCCGAAACCCCTGCCGAGGCGAGCAGGGTTTTCGAAATCCGGCTCTCCTCCTCAAAACCCTAGGAGAGCATCCAATGTCTGAAAGCGAAGAGAATGAGCCACGCGACCGAGCGCGCCTGCCGGACGGCGTCGTCGTGCGCGCCGTGCGTCTTTCCGATGCCGAAGAGGTCACCGATCTCATAAATTTGCCAGGCGTCCGGGCCGGCACCCTGCGGCCGCCGTACCAAACGGTCGAAGAGGTGCGCAAGCACATGGAAAATCCGTCGCCGGGTGCGCTTAACCTCGTCGTCACCCTGAATGGCAAGATCGTCGGCAGTTGCGGCCTCAATCGCCTCGCCGGCCGCAGGCAGCATGTCGCGAGCATCGGCATGGGCGTGCATGACGACTTCACCGGCCGCGGCTTCGGCCGCGTCCTGCTCGGCGCCATGGTCGATGCCGCCGACGACTGGCTCGACGTCAAACGGCTGGAATTGACCGTTTACACCGACAACGACGTTGCGATCCGGCTCTACGAGAAGTTCGGCTTCGAGAAGGAAGGGCTTCTGCGCTCATTCGGCTACCGCGCCGGCCAATATGTCGATGCTTATACGATGGCGCGGCTGAGAGCCTGAAACAAAAGGCCGGTTTAAGGCCGGCCTTGGATTATCTGCAATGGCGGCCAAGGACTCTTCCGTCATGCTCGGGCTTGTCCCGAGCATCTGCAACGGCAGCAGATCCTCGGCACAAGGCCGAGGATGACGCTGAGTAAACCGCGAAGTTCCAAACCGGTCTGGGCTTACCCGCCGATCAGCGCCAGCCACTCATCCTCGTCCATCGTCTGGACCCCGAGCTCGCGGGCCTTGTCGAGCTTCGAACCGGCGCCGGGACCGGCGACGACGATGTCGGTCTTCTTGGAAACCGATCCCGCCACCTTGGCGCCGAGGCTTTCGGCTCTCGCCTTCGCCTCGTCGCGGGTGAATTTTTCAAGTGAGCCGGTGAAGACCACGGTCTTGCCGGCGACCGGGCTGCCTGACGTGACCGGCTGTTCGGCCTCCTCAGGCGTCACCTCGTCGAGCAGGCGGCCGATCACTTCGACATTGCGCGGCTCCTTGTAGAACTCCACCATGGCGCGCGCCACGACTTCACCGATGCCCTCGATGGCGTTGAGATCGCTCCAGGCGTCGCCGGAAAGCGGTGCCGCCTCCTTCATCGCGGTCGAAAAGGCTTCATAAGTGCCGTAGGAGCGCGCCAGCAGCTTCGCCGTGGTCTCGCCGACATGGCGGATACCGAGCGCATAGATGAAGCGGTGGAGAGCGATGCTGCGCCGCTCGTTGATCGCCGCATAGAGCTTGCCGACGCTGACCTTGCCGAAACCGTCGATATTCTCCAGCTTGGTGAGCGACTGCTGCTGGCGCTTCTCCAGCGTGAAGATTTCGGGCGCCGTGCGGATTTGCAGCGACGGGTCCTCGTTTTCGAAGAAGAAGTCGATCTGCTTCGCGCCGAGCCCCTCTATATCGAAGGCGTTGCGCGAGACGAAGTGCTTCAGATGCTCCGTCGCCTGCGCCCGGCAGATGAAGCCGCCGGTGCAGCGGCGCACGGAATCCATCTTGCCGGTCTTCTCGTTCACCTCGCGAACGGCATGCGAACCGCAGACCGGGCATGTCTTCGGAAATTCATAGGGCCTTGCCGCCTCCGGCCGCTTCTCCATCACCACGTCGAGGATCTGCGGAATGACGTCGCCGGCGCGCTGGACGATGACGGTATCGCCCTCGCGGATATCGTGTTCCTCCGGCCGGATGCGCTCGCCGCTATTGCCGATACCCTTGATGTAGTCCTCGTTGTGCAGCGTCGCATTGGTGACGACGACGCCGCCGACCGTGATCGGCTTCAACCGCGCCACCGGGGTCAGCGCGCCGGTGCGGCCGACCTGGATCTCGATCTTCTCGACTTCGGTAAAGGCCTGCTCCGCCGGAAACTTGTGCGCCGTCGCCCAGCGTGGGCTACGCGAGCGGAAGCCGAGGCGGCCCTGCAGCTCGAGGCTGTCCACCTTGTAGACGACGCCGTCGATGTCGTAATCGAGGTCCGGGCGCTCAAGGCCGATCTCGTCGTAATGCGCCAGGATGTCGGCGACCGAATTCAGCCGCTTCATCAGCGGATTGACGGGAAAACCCCACTCCTTGAAGGTCTGCACCATGGCAAATTGCGTATCGGCCGGCATTTCCGACATTTCGCCCCAGGCATAGGCGAAGAATTTCAGCTTGCGGCTCGCCGTCACCTTGGCGTCGAGTTGGCGCAGCGATCCGGCGGCCGTGTTGCGCGGATTGACATAGGTCTGCTTTCCCTCCGCCTCCATCTGCCGGTTCAGCGCCAGGAAATCGCTCTTGGCCATATAGACCTCGCCACGGATCTCGACGACCGCGGGAACGCCCTTCGGCAGCTTGTTCGGGATTTCGGCAATGGTCCGGATATTGGCAGTGACGTTTTCCCCCGTCGTGCCGTCGCCGCGCGTGGCAGCCGTCACCAGTATGCCGTTCTCGTAGCGGATCGACATCGAGAGACCGTCGATCTTCGGCTCGGCGGTGAAGGGGATCGACTGGTCCGGCAGGCGGCCGAGGAAGCGATAGACGCCGGCGACGAAATCCTGCACGTCCTCCTGCGAAAAGGTGTTGTCGAGCGACAACATCGGCCGCGCATGAACGACCGGCGCGAAGGTGACGGAGGGTGCTGCACCGACATGCCGCGACGGGCTGTCCTCGCGGATCAGCTCGGGAAAGCGCGCCTCGATCGCATCGTTGCGGCGCTTCAGCGCGTCGTAATCCGCATCCGAAATCTCCGGCTGGTCCTTGCCGTGATAAAGCGCATCGTGATGCGCAATCTCCTTTGCCAGCCGTTCAAGCTCGGCGGCAGCCTCTTCGATCGTCAAAGTATCGACGGCGGAACCTTCGGTGGACATGGAACAGCACTCCAGAGAATCTGGCCAGAAATCTGCATTGTTTTTAGAGCAAAATCACCGGATGAAAAGAGAGGCCGTATCTGCCGACTCTGGAAGATCGACCGGCTCACCTCTCCGCCTTCATTCCTGTGCCTGTCACAGGAATCCAGCCACGGCGCGTCTGCGCCGTGAATGGTGTAGCACGCAAAATCGAATAGCAACAGAAACCAGATCCACGTTGTCCTGCACCTCGCGTAACCCCTTGTAAGAGGCATGCCGCAGCTTTCGTCTTCCGTCCAGGCTCGGTATTCGATCTCCGCGATAAGCGTCGGCTGCGTTAAGGCAAATCGACCGCTGAACGCCTTCGCCGAAATTGTTGGCTTTCCCTGCGTATTCACCCCGGGGTGACAATGCCATCGGCAGGCATTGGCGGGGCGTTTTCGCTCCCGTCGTCGGACATGATGCCCTCGGCTGTTCTGCGTACCATTACGGCGGCTCCGGCGACGTCCCCTGAGATTACCTTCGCAAGGCGACGGAATACCTCTTCCTCGTTGTGAGGAATAATCACCGCAAGTGCTCCGCCAACTCTGCTCAATACGCTGACGTTCATCTTTAATTTTTCGTCCATAATTCTCAAGGGATCAAGGTTGAAGGGTCCTGTCGTTATGGTTGAAGGCATGGGATCTTGTCTGACGGCTACCCCCATCGTATCGCTTCCTAATGCCCACCACTTTGCGCCATGACCATCGATGGTTTGCGAGAACGTCACCGCTCTTCCGAACTCCGCATCGAGAATCAGTCCAGCTTGTTCAAGGGCGCTTAGTTCGGAGGCGTCTAGATCAAGGAGCAGCTCCGGCGCCCACTGGCCTATTCTGCTTTGACAAAATCGCTGAAACAAGATCGCTGTCTCGTGATCGAGTTCATCGATCACTCGGAGTGTTTTCAGCGAGAATGTTCCCGGTTCCCTGATCTCAGATGACAGTATGCGCCCCCATTTTTCGCGCACGACTTCGGATGTTGCGCCTGATGCGTAGAGTTCCCATCGGTTCAGAAACTCCGGGTCCAGCGTATCGGGCGAGTCTGCCGGCTCCGCCCCCGCAGAAGGCTTGTTTTTCAAATCTTCAATGGCTAACACCAGTGACGCTTCGACATTCTCTGCTTGTCTTTCTGCGCGACTGAATGCTGTCAGTGCCCTTTGCGCTAGGTCGGGGTCGGCCTGAAGTCGTTCCTCCAGCACCTTTGTGGAGGCCGCAATCAGCTTAAGCTGCGTATCGGTTAATGCCTGATGCACTGCCGCTCTACGCTCGTCCTCAAGGCCGGTCTGATCGATCTTTCTTGCTCCAGCGCGATCTAGGGCCGACACTAGTCGGCTTCGGACTTTGGCGCTAAGTCCGTTCCAGCTCCAGGCCAGGTCTAAACCTACTGGCTCATTTGATGGTTTCGGCAAAGCGGCCTTCCAACGTTAGCTAGATATAATCACTTCCGTGACCCCTTTGCTATGTCCTCCACCGGCAATTGAATAAGTGCAGTCGACCTCTTCGATCTGAAACTTCGAGTCGGCATGCTCAATGCGGCAGACCGGGCGGATCGTCGCTGATCGGAATGTCACAGATAGCGCGAAGCGAGAAGTTCGTCACCGACAGCAGGGCTGGAAATCAGCCGTTGCCGGCGAGCAGCCGCTTCGCCGCCGCCCTCGCCTCCTCGGTCACCGAGGCGCCGGCGAGCATGCGGGCGATCTCTTCGGTGCGGTCCTTCTGGGCCATCGTCGCGACCCGCGTGGCAATCTTTTCAGAGCCGTCGGCCGCCGGCCCCTTGGAGATCAAGAGGTGGGTCGCCGCCCGCGCCGCGACCTGCGGCGCATGTGTGACCGACAGAACCTGTACCCGCTCGGACAGCCGCTTCAGCCGCTGGCCGATCGCATCGGCCACGGCGCCGCCGACACCGGTATCGATTTCGTCGAAGACGAGCGTCGGCGCCGATCCGCGATCGGCCAGCGCCACCTTCAGCGCCAGCAGGAAACGCGACAGCTCGCCGCCGGAGGCGACCTTCATGATCGAGCCCGGCCGCGTGCCCGGATTGGTCTGGACATGGAATTCGACCACATCGATGCCTTCGGCGAGCGCCTCTCCTGCGTCCGTAGTGATCTCCACCATGAAGCGGGCGCGTTCGAGCTTCAAGGCCGGCAGTTCGGCCATCACGGCTTCGGCGAGCGCCGTGCCGGCGTGATGACGCTTGTCGGACAGCGCGCGCGCCGCCGCATCGTAATTTTCCCGCGCCTGCCCGACTTCGGCCGCGAGCCGGGCAAGCTTCTCCTCACCCGCATCGAGATCGGCAAGGTCGGCGATCATGCGCACGGCAAGCGCCGGCAGCTCGGTGACCGGCACGGAATATTTGCGCGAGGCGGCTCTCAGCGCAAAAAGCCGCTCCTCCACCCGCTCCAGCTCGCGCGGATCGTATTCTGTCTTGCGCAGCGCCGCCTCGACTTCCATCTGCGCGTTGGAGAGCTGGTCGAGCGCCGTATCGAGCAGCGCGACGGTCTCTTCGAGCAGCCCAGGCGCCTCGTGGCTCTTGCGCTCCAGACGGCGCACCAGCGAAGCGATGTGAGGCACCGGCGAGGCATTGCCGTTCAGGAACTCGGAGGCCTCGGCGATATCGCCGGCGATCCGCTCGGCCTTCATCATCTTCTGCCGGCGATCGGCGAGCTCGTCTTCCTCGCCATCCTGCGGCGAGAGCTTCTCCAGCTCCTCGACGGAGGCGCGGAGGTAATCGGCTTCGCGCGCAGCACTCTCCACCTTCTCGCGGTGTTTCTTCAGCATCCGCTCGCTGTCGCGCCACAGGCGGTAAAGCCGGGCCACCTCTAAAACCTCCTCGGTGAGGCCGGCGAACGCATCAAGCAGGGTGCGGTGGGCATTGGTGTCGACAAGGGCGCGGTCGTCGTGCTGGCCGTGGATCTCGACCAGCATTTGCCCGGCCTGGCGCATCAGCTGCACGCTGACCGGCTGATCATTGACATAGGCCTTGGTGCGCCCATCCGCCGATTGCTGGCGGCGGAAGATCAGGTCGCCCTCGTCGTCGATTCCGTTTTCACGCAGCAGCGCGCGGGCGCCGTGGTCCATGCCGACGTCGAACACGGCCGTCACCTGGCCCTTGTCCTCGCCGTGGCGCACTAGGCCGCCGTCGCCGCGTCCGCCGAGCGCCAGCGACAGGCTGTCGAGCAGGATGGATTTGCCCGCCCCCGTCTCGCCCGTCAGCACGGAAAGACCGGTCTCGAAGGCAAGATCCAGCCGCTCGATCAGGACGATATCGCGGATCGAAAGCTGGATCAGCATTGGTTTTATGAACCGAGCAGGAGTTTCTTGCCTGCCGCAGCGATCCACGAGCCCTTGTTTTCACGCGGCTCGGCGCCGCCGGTCTGCAGCAGCTTGTAGGAATCGGCGTACCACTGGCTGTCGGGATAATTGTGGCCGAGAACGGCAGCCGCCGTCTGCGCCTCGTCGACGATGCCCATCGCGTAATAAGCTTCGACGAGACGCGCCAAAGCCTCTTCGATCTGGTTCGTGTTCGGATATTTCTCGACGACGATGCGGAAGCGCGAGACCGCGGCGAGATATTCCTTCCGCTCCATATAATAGCGGCCGACCTGCATTTCCTTGCCGGCGAGCTGGTCGCGGGCGAAACGGATCTTGGCCTGCGCGTCGTCGACATATTCGGAGTTCGGATAATTGTCGATGACGGCCTGCATCGCTTCGACCGTCTTGGCCGAAGCGCGCTGGTCCTGCGTTACGTCGACGATCTGCTTGGAATAGGTGAGACCGATGAGATACTGCACATAGGCGGCATCCTGGGACTTCGGATATTGCGCCATGTAGCGGTTGCCTGATGCAAGCGCATCATCCAGGCGGCCCTGGCGGTATTTGACGAAGGTGCTCATCACGAGTGCCTTGCGCGCCCATTCGGAGAACGGGTTCTCGCGGTCGATCGCATCGAACTTGCGCGCCGCTTCGGCCATGTTGCCGGCCTTCATGTTGGCAAGGCCCTGGGTGTAGAGCACGTCAGGCGGATCGGTTTCGAGACCGAGCTTGGTGATGTCGATATCGGGGTCCGACTGGCAGCCGGATATCGAGGCGCCTGCGCTGAGCACCAGAAGCGATGCCAACAAAGCGCGCGCTGTCTTCATCATACCTTCAGATCCTGCATAACCCATTCAAAAGAACCCCACTGCCGCCGCTCTCTCCACGGCAGCCACGCCTCGCTGGCGTTTCTAGCCATAAATGTGCATCAAGAGCAACGCAATGATAAGGCATTAACGCATTTTTGTGGCAACGGCGGCCGGAATGCCCGGCTTTTCATCTTCTTTCCCGATCTGTGGCAGCGAAAGCATGCTGCCGAACTGCTCGGTCGATTTTCATGCGCCATTCCTTAAATGGAGCATCTGAAAGATGGCCCGTCGCCGCAGACATATCGGCACATAAAAAAACCGCCCCCGGGAAAGAGGCGGCCTGGTCTTAACAATATGCTGGAGGTCATGCCGACCAGGGAGCGAATTCCGACGCGCTGACCGCGATCATTTCGCGGGCGGCGACGCGCTGGCGCGGCGTCGACGTCTCCACAACCTCGTAGGCGGTGGGATCGCTGAGCAGAGCCTTCAGAGCATTGGCATTCATCTTGTGGCCACCGCGATAGGAACGATAGCAGCCGATGAACTGGGCGCCGGCAAGCGCGAGATCGCCGACAGCATCGAGCGTCTTGTGGCGCACGAACTCATCCTTGGCGTAACGCAGCCCTTCGACGTTGATGACGGTGTTATCGTCCGAGATGACGACGGAATTTTCGAGCGAGGAGCCGAGCGCATGGCCCGATGCCCAGAGTCGCTCGACATCGCGCATGAAACCAAAGGTGCGGGCGCGGGAAAGCTCGGTCTTGAAGACGGAAGCACTCATGTCGCCGGCCCACTTCTGCCGGCCGATCAGCGGGCATTCGAAATCGATCTCGACCTCGAACCGCGTGCCGTCATAGGGGCGGAATTCGCTCCAGGAGCCGCCATGTTCGATTCGAACCGGCTTGGTGATGCGGATGTAGCGGCGCTTGACGCCGAGAGAAACAAGACCGGCCTGTTCGATCGCTTCGACGAAGGGCAGAGAGCTGCCGTCCATGATCGGCATTTCGGCGCCCTGCACCTCGATCACCACATTGTCGAGGCCAAGTGCATAGACGGCGGCCATGACATGTTCGATCGTCGCAACCGAATGGACGGGCGAAAAGCCGAGCACGGTGCAGAGGTCGGTATTGCCGACCTGCGAGGAGACGGCCTTGAGTTCGGTAATGTCGCCATTGCTATGCAGGCGCTGGAAAACGACGCCGGTATCCGACTCGGCCGGGTTCAGGGTGATCGAGACTTCAGCGCCCGAATGAACCCCGGTGCCCGTGAGCGACACGGGACGCGATACCGTCGTTTGAAAACCCAGCAAGCCAATTGCCATTAATTCTGCCTTTATTCTTCCGCACCAGCGGCTGTCCGTTCGGCGCGGTTATCGTTCGTTCTGCAAAAGGAGCCTTTGAAGGGACTCCTGGGGCAGTTTCCTTGCACCATACTTACGTGCGCCGGCGCTCCAATCCAAATCACTGTTTCTTTCGTTTTGTTACGAAGTCATATGATTGAAATCGCTCTGAAATTTCAGGCTTCAAAACGGAAATGCCCGGGACCTTGATCCCGGGCATAAACGGCGGCGATTCGCCTGATCAGTTCGACTGGCGACGCAGGAATGCCGGGATTTCCAGCTGGTCGTCTTCCTGCATCATGCGGGCCTGCGGAACCGCGCGGCCCTGGTCGTCGAGGTTGCCGCGACGCGGAGCGTAGAGGCTTGCCTCCGGTGACAGCGGACGGCGCTGCTGCGAAGCGGCCGGCGGAGCGGCGGTCATGTCGGCGGCGACGGCGTCGTCGTCACGGCGGCCAAGCGAATTGGTGATTCGCTTGAGCAGGCCCATCGGACCGCGCTCTTCCTGCTGATGCGCCGAAGCCGGCTGCGTGCGGTGGTCGAGTTCGGCCTGAACAACCGGCGGAAAATCCTCGACCTTCGGCATACGCATCGGTTCCGGCGCCTGGCGGATGATCGGCTCCTGCCGGATCGGCTGCTGCTGGATAACCGGCTGGCTCATGACGGGGGCCGGAGCCTGCTGCACCGGTGCGGGACGCATGGCCGGAGCTTCCGGTGCAGGCGCGAAGATCTTGCTCTGCGGGCGGAAGGTTTCCTGCTGTGCAACCGGCTGCTGGAGCGGTGCGGCGGCACGCGGGGCCGGAATCTCGAGCTCGCGTTCCATCTCGGCTTCGCGGATGGTCTGCGCGATCGGATCGATGGCCTTCGGTGCCTGCATTACGGGGGCAGGCTGAACTGCGGCCGCTGCCGGAGCAACAGCCGCGGAGGGACGGATAACCGGCCTTGCCGCCGGCTGAAGGTCGCGCTCGGCAGCTTCGTTCATCGCCCGGTCGATGCCGGTCGCCACGACCGATACGCGGATGATGCCTTCGAGCGATTCGTCGAAAGTGGCGCCGAGGATGATGTTGGCGTCCGGATCGACTTCCTCGCGGATGCGGGTAGCGGCTTCGTCGACTTCGAAGAGGGTGAGGTCGCGACCGCCGGTGATCGAGATCAGCAGGCCCTGGGCACCCTTCATCGAGGTTTCGTCGAGCAGCGGGTTGGCGATTGCCGCTTCGGCTGCCTGCAGCGCGCGGCCGGAGCCGGAGGCTTCGCCGGTGCCCATCATCGCGCGGCCCATTTCGCGCATCACCGAGCGAACGTCGGCGAAGTCGAGGTTGATGAGGCCTTCCTTCACCATCAGGTCGGTGATGCAGGCAACGCCCGAATAGAGAACCTGGTCAGCCATGGCGAAGGCGTCGGCGAAGGTCGTCTTGTCGTTGGCAATGCGGAAGAGGTTCTGGTTCGGAATGACGATCAGGGTATCGACAGACTTCTGCAGTTCCTGGATGCCCATTTCGGCCAGCCGCATGCGGCGGCCGCCTTCGAAATGGAACGGCTTGGTGACGACGCCGACCGTCAGGATGCCCTTGTTACGGGCGGCCTGCGCGACAACAGGAGCAGCACCGGTGCCGGTGCCGCCGCCCATGCCGGCGGTGACGAAGCACATATGCGTGCCGTTCAGGTGATCGACGATCTCGTCGATGCACTCTTCGGCGGCAGCGCGACCGACTTCCGGCTGCGAGCCAGCACCGAGGCCTTCGGTGACGTTGACGCCGAGCTGAATGATGCGCTCGGCCTTCGTCATCGTCAGCGCCTGCGCATCCGTGTTGGCGACGACGAAATCGACGCCCTGGAGACCAGCGGTGATCATGTTGTTGACGGCGTTGCCGCCGCCGCCGCCAACGCCGAACACGGTGATGCGCGGCTTCAGCTCTGTGATGTCAGGCTTTTGCAGCTTGATGGTCATGGTACCTGTTCCTTCTCTCTCTGGCCGCATCGCCACGCCGGCCAATTACTGAAACTTCAGAAGCTTTCCTTCAGCCACTGTCCCATGCGGGCTATGCGGCTGTTATTTCCCCCAAGCGACATGAGCAGACCGCTCTGTGACGCATGTGTCTCCATGTCCGCGACCTGCGGATAGATCATCAGGCCGACCGCCGTCGAAAAGGCCGGCCCCTTGGCCGCCGTCGGCAATCCCGAGACGCCCATCGGGCGGCCGATGCGAACGTTGCGGGCAAGGATGCGCCGAGCCACTTCGGCAAGGCCGGTCAACTGGCTCGCCCCGCCGGTCAGCACGACGCGCTTGCCGACGATCGGGCTGAAGCCGGAGCGCTGGATACGGTCGCGGATCAATTCCATCGTCTCTTCGATACGGGCCGACACGATGCGCGAAACCAGCGCCCGCGGCACTTGCGACGGCTGGTCGCGATCGTCCTCGCCGATCGGCGGGATCGAGATCAGTTCGCGCTCGTCGGAGGAATTCAGAAGCGCCGAGGCGTGCACGACCTTCAGCCGCTCCGCATCCTCGATGCGGGTCGAGAGGCCGCGCGCGAGATCCGTGGTCACGTGATGGCCGCCAAGGCCGACGGCATCGGTATGAACGAGCTTGCCCTCGGCAAAGACCGAGATCGTCGTTGTACCGCCGCCCATGTCGATCGCGGCACAGCCGAGCTCGACCTCGTCGTCGACGAGAGCGGCAAGGCCCGACGCATAAGGCGTCGCGACGATACCTTCGACCGAGAGATGCGCGCGATTGACGCTGAGTTCGAGGTTCTTCAGCGCCGAGCGCTCCGCCGTGACGACATGCATGTCGACGCCGAGCGCATCGCCGTACATCGCCAGCGGATCGCGGATGCCGCGCTCGCCATCGAGCGAGAAGCCGGTCGCCAGCGAATGCAGCACCGAGCGGTCCTGCCGCAGCGACTGCTGGCAGGCTGCCGACAGCACCTTCTTCAGGTCGTTGAGTTCGACTTCCTGGCCACCGAGATCGATCGTCGCGGTGTAGATGTCGCTGCCGAGGCGGCCGGCCGTCAGGTTGACGATCAGGCTCTCGACGGTCAGCCCCGCCATGCGTTCCGCCGCATCGACGGCGAGACGGATCACGCCTTCCAGCGCGTCGAGATCGGCAATGACGCCGGTCTTGATGCCGCGCGAACGCTGATGGCCGATGCCGATGATCTCGATATTGTGCGTGCGGCCCGGGAGAATCTGGCTCTCCTCGCGCGGCGTCAGCCGGCCGATCATGCAGACCACCTTGGTCGAGCCGATGTCGAGCACCGAAACGATATGCGACCGCTTCGACGAAAGCGGCTTCAGGCGCGGCAATCCGAAATGGGATGAACCGAATAAGCTCATATACTCTGCCCCGCCTTCTTCAATTCCTTGGTACGCTCAGTCACTGCCGCCTGCCTGCGGACTGCCGCTTCCGGCGTCAGCTGGATCGCGGTCCTGTCAGGCAATCTCAAATCGACCGCCGCAATATCCCGCTCCAGGAGCTGCTGCTGCTTGTCGAACTTCGAAAGCGTGGCGAGCGCCTGGTCGATGCCATCTTCCGGCAGCTTGACCACGACGCCGTTGTCCATATGCAGATCCCAGCGACGGCCCGATATCCAGACATAGGCCTTCACGCGGGCCTTCACGTCAGGCCACTTCGAGAAGGCATCGTCGAGCGAGGCCGCTGCCGTTTCCGCATCGCGGCCGACGACGAGCGGCAGCGACGAAAACTTGTTGTCGCGCAGCGGCGCAATGACGCTACCGTTCTTCTCGATCAGGGAAAGCTCCTGTCCGTGCTGCCAGATCGCATAGGCCTGGCGCTCCTTGAGCTTCACCTCGATCGTCTTGGGATAGACCTTGCGAACCTCGACGCTCTCGACCCAGGGAAGATGCGCGATCTTCTGCCGGGCCGCATCGACGTCGAGCGCAACCAGCGACGTCGTACCGTCAAGGCCGATCAGCTGCAGGATCTCGATTTCCGACGTCTCCGAATTGCCGGAGACCTTCACGTCCTCGATCGCAAAACCCGCCGCCGTCGTCGTTGCCTGCGCGACGGCCTCGGTATGACCGCCGAGCGACATGCCGTAGAGACCCGTTGCAGCCAGGAATGCAAGTGCCGAGACCGTGCCCGTATGAGCTGGAATGTAGATGCGGCCGCTGCAGAGGCTGATCAGGAAGCGGGTAACGCGGCGCAACGGCCGCGGCAGCACGAATCGCTCTTCGGCTTCCACGATCGGAAGCACGGCATGATGGCTGGGACGCCCTATCCTCTTGACCGTCAACGCAAACAAGACGCGTCCTCCACCATCCACCGGAGAAACTGACCAAATGAATAGCCGGCATGACCGGCCATTTCGGGCACGAGCGAGGTTGGAGTCATGCCGGGCTGGGTGTTGACCTCCAGCCAGATGACTTCGCCGTCTTCGGAGAAACGATCGTCGTAACGAAAGTCGGACCGACTGACGCCGCGGCAACCGATTGCCTGATGCGCCCTTAGGGCCAATGTTTGTATTTTTTGGTAAATATTCGGTGAAATTTTCGCCGGGATGACGTGTTTTGAACCGCCGGCCGCGTACTTGGAGTCGTAATCATAAAAATTGTGTCCCTGCGGCACCACTTCCGTGACACCAAGGGGGGTCTCGCCCATGACGCCACAGGTGAGCTCACGGCCGTAGACATAACGCTCAACGAGAACCTCTTCGCCATAACGCCATTCGGGGGAGCTCACGACCTGCGGCGGATGCGCCTGATCTTCGGTGACGATGACAACGCCGAAGCTCGACCCCTCGCGCACTGGCTTCACCACATAAGGCGGCTTCATCGGATGGGTCGAGGGAAAAGCGAAACGGTTGATCACCTGCGATTCGGCAACCGGAATGCCGGCGGCGGCGGCAACCAGCTTCGCCTTGTCCTTGTCCATCGCCAGCGCCGAGGCAAGCACGCCGGAATGCGTATAGGGGATCTGGAGATATTCGAGGATGCCCTGGATGGTGCCGTCTTCGCCGAAGGGGCCATGAAGCGCATTGAAAACCACATCGGCCTTTAACGCAGCAAGCTTCTCGGAAACGTCGCGGGCAACATCGATCACCGTCACCTCGAAGCCTTCGGCTTCGAGGGCTTCTGCGCAAGCCTTTCCCGAGGAAAGGCTGACCGGCCTTTCCGAGGAAAATCCGCCCATCAGGACAGCGACATGCTTGCGACTCATCAACACCCCCAAAAATAACCTTTATTTTTGAAATCGACGCTTGCGCGAAGCTGTCTGCGCCGTTTCAGGCCTTTGTCCGACCGGCCCTCATTAGAGCATCATTATGGTTAATGAAGTGTTTACTTTCGTTAACTCCGTCTTGCCGCGCCCTTGATTTTTTAACCTTCGCTTTTTCGGGACCATCAGAGCAACCAGGCCCGCCGATCCGCGGAAACGGAAAAGCCCGCGCGGAAAAACCGCGCGGGCTCAATGGGATAGCTGTATCCTGCAGTCACTCGGCGTCGTCGAGAAACTTCCAAACGAGCCCGCCGAGCGCCCCGCCCGCCAGCGGCGCGATCCAGAACAGCCAGAGCTGCTGCAGCGCCCAACCGCCGACGAACAGCGCCTGGCCGGTGGAACGCGCCGGATTGACCGAGGTGTTCGTCACGGGAATCGACACGAGATGGATCAGCGTCAGCCCGAGGCCGATCGCAAGCGGCGCAAAGCCTGCCGGCACCCGGCTGCCGGTCGATCCCAGGATGATGCTCAGGAAGAACATGGTCAGCAGCACTTCGATCAGCAGCGCCGAAAGCAGCGAATAGCCGCCTGGGGAATGATCGCCATATCCGTTTGCGGCAAAGCCGCCGAGTTCGAAACCCGCCTTGCCGCTGGCGATGAGATAAAGCAGCGCGGCAGCGGCGATGGCGCCGATCACCTGCACGACGACATAGGGAACGAGGCGAGCGGCAGGAAACCGTCCCGCCACCGTAAGACCCAGGGAAACGGCCGGATTGAAATGACCGCCCGATATGCCGCCGACGGCATAGGCCATGGTGAGCACGGTCAGGCCGAACGCCAGTGCCACGCCCGTAAATCCGATCCCGAGCTCGGGATAGGCAGCGGCAAGCACGGCACTGCCGCATCCGCCGAAGACCAGCCAGAACGTGCCGAGAAATTCGGCCACAAGGCTCTTTTGCATGCGCAGTCCCTCCACCTCAACCAGAAAGTTCAGGATGAATCTGCTGCAATTCGATTCCGGTCAAGTTGGGGAGCGCCGTCACCGCAAGCTTCACGCAAGGATCGGACGCCGACGCATGTCGGGCCGGTAGCGGGAATAGCCGCGGTTTTTGATTGATGCGATCGTCAGTTCCGGTTAGCCAGAATTCTGCTTCAGTACAGGGAAAAGATCATGCGATGCCTCATCACCGGCGCAGCCGGGTTCGTCGGCCGTCCCCTCGTCGAAAGACTGCACAGGGAGAGCATCTCAGAGCTTTCGGTGACGACGCGATCTCAGGCCTCCGCCTTCCCTGGGGATATCAGGCATTTCCCCATCGAAATGACCGAGGCGACCGACTGGACGCCGGCTCTTGAGGGCGTGGATGTCATCGTTCATCTCGCCGCCCGCGTTCACATCATGAACGACCGGGCGGCCGACCCGCTTGCGGAATTCCGCCGAACGAACACCGCCGCCACTTTGAATCTCGCCGAACAGGCTGCGCGCGCCGGCGTAAAAAGGTTCGTGTTCATCAGCACCATCAAGGTCAACGGGGAAGAAAACGATCGACCATTCCGGCACGACGACACGCCGAAGCCCATCGATCCCTATGGCATTTCGAAGCTGGAATGCGAAATTGGCTTGCGCGACATCGCAGCACGCACAGGCATGGAAGCCGTCATCATCCGCCCGCCCCTGGTCTACGGCCCGGGCGCAAGGGGCAACTTCGCGCTGCTCGCCAGCCTTGTGCGCAAAAAACTGCCGCTCCCCTTCGCTTCGCTGAAGAACCGCCGCACATTGGTCGCAGTGCAAAATCTCGTCGATCTGATCATCGCTTGCATGGCGCATCCCGCCGCAGCAAACGAGACTTTCCTTGCCGGAGACGGCGAGGATCTTTCAACGCCGGAGCTCATCAAGGGAATTGCCGCAGGGCTGGGCGTCAAGCCAGCGCTGCTCCCCTTCCCACCCGCATTGCTGCACATGGCTGCAAAGCTGGTGGGGAAGGAAGCGGTCTATCAGCGCCTTTGCGGCTCGCTGCAGGTCGACATATCCCACGCGCGCAACGTTCTGGGCTGGTCGCCCGTCGTCACCCCGCGCGAAGGCTTGAAACTGGCAGTGAGATGACCTTTATTCGCTGGTCACACCCTGGAACGGGCGCACTTCGCGGCCGGGCATGAAGACGCCGAGGCGCTTGATTTCCCATTCGAGCTTGATGCCTTCTTTCTCGAAGACTTCGCGGCGTACCTGTTCGCCGAGATATTCGAGATCGTAGCCGGTCGCTTGCTCCATGTTGATCATGAAGTTGCAGTGAAGCGCCGACATCTGCGCCCCCCCGATGACGAGGCCGCGGCAGCCGGCTTCGTCAATCAGTTTCCAGGCCGAATGGCCGGGCGGGTTCTTGAAGGTCGAGCCGCCGGTCTTCTCGCGCACCGGCTGCACCGTCTCGCGGTGATTGCGTACCGCGTCCATCTCGGCGCGGATCTGGGCGCGGTCCTCAGGATAGCCCTCGAACAGCACCGAGGTGAAGATCAGGTCGGCGGATGCCGTGGAATGCCGGTAGGAATACCCCATCTCGGCATTGGAAATCACATGCTTATTGCCCTTGCGGTCGACCGCGTTGACCTCGATCAGCCGCTCGCGCGTCTCGACGCCGTTTGCGCCGGCATTCATGCGCGCCGCGCCGCCGATGCTGCCGGGAATGCCGTAGAAGAAGTGAAAACCGCCGATTCCGTTGTCCATCGCCATTGCCGCGAGGTGCTTGTCCGGGCAGATGGCGCCGGCAAGGATGCGGTTTTCACCGGCAAGCTCGACGAAGCCGAAGCCCTTGGCCGACAGGCGCAGCACGACGCCAGGAATGCCGCCGTCGCGCACCAGGATGTTGGAACCGACGCCGACCACCGTCAGCGGCACCTCTTCCGGCAGGATCTTCAGAAAGGCGACGAGATCGTCGATATCATGCGGCTGGAACATCAGCTCGGCAAGGCCCCCGGCCCTGAACCAGGTGACACGGTCCATGGGGGCATCCGGCGTAATACGACCGCGGATATCCTTTACACCGTCTCCGAGAGACGCGAGAAGCTTTTCCCCATTCACCTGTTTCATGCGGACTTTCCCGATAGGCCTTCCAGTTGCTTGGGCAGCGCCGCTGCCCAGGATGTGATGCTCCCAGCCCCCAACAGAACCACGAAATCACCAGGCTTTGCAACCTCCGCGACCATCTGCGGCAGAAGCTCTGCCGAAGCAAGGAAGCGGGCGTCGCGATGACCGCCGGATTTGATGCGCGAGACGAGCGACATGGAATCGATCCCCTCGATCGCATCCTCGCCTGCCGCATAGACCGGCGCGAGGAAGATGCTGTCGGCATCGTTGAAGCAGGCAGCGAATTCCTCGAACAGGCTCGCAAGGCGGCTGTAGCGGTGCGGCTGATGAACCGCGATGATCCGGCCCTTGCAGGCTTCGCGGGCGGCGCGCAGCACAGCCTTGATCTCGACCGGATGGTGGCCGTAATCGTCGAAGATCTGCACTCCGTTCCATTCGCCGGTCAGCGTGAAGCGGCGCTTGACGCCGCCGAAGGAGGCAAGACCCTTGGCGATATCGGCGCTCGATATGCCGAGGCGGTTCGCAACGGCGATCGCCGCCGTGGCGTTGGAGATATTATGACGCCCGGGCATCGGCATGACCAGCCCCTTGAGCTCGATCACCTGGCCGGTACGGCGGCGGCGGATCTCGACGTCGAAGATCGAGCGCGTGCCGTCGATGCGGACATTCTTGAAGCGCACGTCGGCCTGCGGGTTCTCGCCGTAGGTGATGATCTTGCGATCCTCAATGCGGCCGACCAGCGACTGCACCTCGGGATGGTCGAGGCACATGACGCCGAAGCCGTAGAACGGCACGTTCTCGACGAACTGCCGGAAGGCGGCGCGCACCGCATCGAAATTGCCGTAATGGTCGAGATGCTCGGGGTCGATATTGGTGATGACGGCGACATCGGCCGGCAGCTTCAGGAAGGTGCCGTCGGATTCATCGGCCTCCACCACCATCCACTCGCCCTCGCCCATGCGGGCATTGGTGCCATAGGCATTGATGATGCCGCCGTTGATGACGGTCGGGTCAAGCCCGCCGGCTTCGAGCAGGGTCGCGACCAGCGAGGTGGTGGTCGTCTTGCCGTGCGTGCCGCCGATAGCGATCGAATTGCGGAAGCGCATCAGTTCGGCGAGCATTTCGGCACGGCGCACCACCGGCAGCAGCTTTTCGCGCGCGGCGATGAGCTCGGGATTGCTCTTCTTGATCGCCGTCGAGACGACGACAACTTCGGCATCGCCCAGGTTTTCAGCCCTGTGGCCGACGGAGACCTCGATGCCCTTGTCGCGCAGTCGCTGGACATTGGCGCTGTCGGCCTGATCCGATCCCTGCACCCTGTGGCCGAGATTGTGCAGCACTTCGGCGATACCGCTCATGCCGATGCCGCCGATGCCGATGAAATGGACGAGACCGATCGCCTTCGGCAGTTTCATGCGCGTGTCCTCTTGAATTCGGAGACTGTCTTGCCGGCGGCAATAGCCTCAACCATGTCGGCAAGCAAGTTCGCGGCATCCGGTTTTCCCGCAAGCTTGGCCGCAGCCGCCATGCCGGCAAGCTTTTCCGGATCGTTCATCACATGGCTCAGAATGGAGGCGATGCGTTCAGGCGAAAGCTCCGCCTGCACGATCACCTTCGCGCCGCCGGTCGCGGCGAGTGCTGCGGCATTGGCCGCCTGATCGTGGTCGAGCGCATGCGGATACGGCACCAGCACGGCAGGGCGCCCGATGACGGAGATTTCCGAAACGGTGGAAGCGCCGGAGCGGCAGATCACCAGATGCGCTTTCGCAAGACGTTCTGCCATATCATTGAAAAACGGCGCGATATCGGCGCTCATCTGCAACTGAGCCGCACAGCCGCGCACCATCTCCATATCCTCGGGGCGCACCTGCTGCGTGATCCGCAGCCTGTCGCGCAGCACGTCGTCGAGCAGGCTGATCGCCGTCGGCATCGCCTTGGAGAAATACTGCGCGCCCTGGCTGCCGCCGAAGACGACGAGATTGAACGGCTCGCCGGCACGGGAAGGCAGATAAGGCTGTTCGGCCGCGGCAAGGATCGCCGGACGCACGGGATTTCCCGTTGCAATCGTCTTGTCGGAGAAAGCACCGCCGCTTTCGGGCAGGAATCCGCCGGCAATCGCTTTCACGCGCGGCGCCAGGGCCTTGTTGGCGCGCCCCATGACGGCATTCTGCTCATGCAGCATCGAGGGCACGCCGAGCCGTGTCGCGGCAAGCAGCGGCGGCACGGTGGGATAACCACCGAAACCGACGACGATGACGGGCTTCAGCCGCTGGATCAGCCTTTTCGCCGCCCGCATGCCGCTCCAAAGCGTCCACAGCGAGCGTGCGACGGCGACCGGGTTCTTCGAGCCGATCGTTGCCGACGGCACGACATGGATTTCCTCGGCCGGGAACTTGCCGGCATAACGCTCGGCCCGGCTGTCGGTCACGAGATGCACCGAATAGCCGCGCTCCTTCAGCTTGAAGGCCAGCGCCTCCGCCGGGAACACATGGCCGCCGGTTCCCCCGGCGGCAAGCAGCACGATGCCCTTGCTCATAAGCTTTTACTCCGCCGGCATGCCGTGCGGGACGCGGAAGAGGCTCCGGTCCTGCGCGCGCTTTTCCGGTCGATGGCGCGTCAGCGCCAGAATGAAGCCGGCGGTGACGCAGATCGCCACCATGGAAGAACCGCCGTAGGAAATCAGCGGCAGTGTCATACCCTTGGCCGGCAGCAGCTCGAGATTGACGCCGACATTGATAATAGACTGGATACCCATCTGCAGCACCAGGCCTGCAACGGCAAACCGGTTGAAATCGTTCCGCTCGCGATAGGCATGTGAGAGGCCGCGCAGCACAAGCACGGAAAACAGCGCGACGAGCGCCATGCAGAAGACGATGCCGAACTCCTCGGCCGCGACCGAAAAGATGAAGTCGGTATGCGCATCCGGAATGATGCGCTTGACGATACCCTCGCCCGGGCCCTGGCCGAACCAGCTGCCGCGGATGATCGCCTCGCGGGCCGTGTCGATCTGGAAGGTGTCACCCTCGCCGGTCATGAACTTGTCTATTCGCAGCGCGACGTGCGGGAAGACGTAGTAGGCGCCGAGCAGGCCGCCGGCGCCGCCGACGCCGAGCAGCATGATCCAGATCCACGGCATGCCGGCCATGAAGAACATGCCGCCCCAGACGGCCGTCGTCAGGATGGTCTGGCCGAGGTCCGGCTGCGCCACGAGAAGGGCCGCAACGATGCCGAACAGGATGATGGCAAAGAGATTGCCCGGGATCTCAGGCTGGCGCGCATGTTCGGCAAACAGCCAGGCGCAGACCACGACGAAGGCGGGCTTCATGAATTCCGACGGCTGAATGGAAAGGCCGGCGATCCAGATCCAGCGCCTGCCGCCCTTGACCTCCTGTCCGACGAACAGCACCAGCACCATCATCGCGAGCGAGATGATCAGGAGCAGGATCGCGGTGCGCCGCACCTGTCGCGGCGTCAGGAAGGACAGCCCGAGCATGACGGCGATCGAGGGGATCATGAAGGCCGCATGGCGCTTGACGAAATGGAAAGGCTCAAGCCCGATGCGCTCGGCAACCGCTGGAGATGCCGCGAAGGACAGCATGAAGCCGATGCCCATCAGGAAGATGAACATCGCCAGGAAGAAGCGGTCGATGGTCCAGAACCAATCGGCCAGAGGCCCACGTTCCGCGCGGCTTACCATGTCATTTCTCTCCTGTTGCCGGACCGATCAGCATCGTCATTCCGTCAAGTGCCGCCACGTGGCCGACGAAGGCATCGCCCCTGACTTCGAAGTTCTTATACTGGTCGAAGCTTGCGCAAGCCGGGGATAACATCACGGCTGAAGCGGCGGCCTCGTCACGTTCCGCATCGGCTGCCGCATGTGCGACGGCGCGCTCCAGCGTACCCGAAATCTCGTACGGCACGGCTTCGCCGAGGGTCGCGGCAAATTCCGCCGCCGCCTCGCCGATCAGATAGGCCTTGGCGATGCGCGGGAAATAGGGCGCAAGCGTCGTGATGCCGCCTGATTTCGGCAAGCCGCCGGCAATCCAGTATATGCGATCATAGCTCGAAAGGGCCGGTGCCGCGGCATCGGCATTGGTCGCCTTGGAATCGTTGACGAAGACGACGCGGCCTCGTTTGCCCACAGGCTGCATGCGGTGCTTGAGGCCGGGGAACGAAGCAAGGCCGGCGCGAATGTCGTCGGCGGAAACCCCGACGGCAAGGCAGGCGGCGACGGCTGCGGCAGCATTCTGCGCATTATGGCTGCCGCGCAGCGTCTGGATGCCGTCGAGATCGGCGAAGGGCAGCGCGGCGCCGCCGGCGGCCTGAACAAGCTTGGTCCCCTCAGCATAGATGCCCGATGCCACCACGTTGCGGCGCGAGATGCGGACTACCTTGACGCCTGCCCGCTCGACGCGGTCGGCGATCAACGCCGAATGGCTGTCGTCGATGCCGACAATCGCCACATCGCTGCCGGCAACCAGCCGCTCCTTGACGTCGGCATAGTGCTGCATCGTGCCGTGACGGTCGAGATGATCCGGGGTCAGGTTGAGCAGGATCCCGGCAGACGGATTGAGCGTCGGCGCCAGATCGATCTGGTAGGACGAGCATTCCACAACGAAAAAACGGCCCGCCTTCGGCGGATCGAGCGTCAATACGGCCGTGCCGATATTGCCGCCGAGCTGCGTGTCGTAGCCGGAAGATTTCAGGATATGGGCAATCAGCGCCGTCGTCGTCGACTTGCCATTGGTGCCTGTTATAGCGATGAAGGGGCAATCCGGCGCATGGGCGCGGCGCTCGCGCACGAAGAGTTCGACATCGCCGACGATGTCGACGCCCGCCGCGCGCGCAAGATCGACGGTCCAATGCGGCTTCGGATGGGTGAGCGGCACACCGGGCGACAGCACGAACAGCGCCTGCTGGCTCCAGTCGATCGTGTGCAGATCCTCCGTCCGGATGCCTTCCGCCGAGGCCTTGGCGACGCTGTCGGGATTGTCGTCCCAGGCGGTCACGTCTGCGCCGCCCGCAATCAGCGCGCGGGCGGTGGCAAAGCCGGAGCCGCCGAGCCCGAAGAGCGCGACCTTCCTGTCCTTGAGCGTCGTGACCGGGATCATTGCCGCCTCACCGGAGCTTCAGCGTCGAGAGGCCGAGCATGGCAAGGCCGACGGCAATGATCCAGAAGCGGATCACCACCTGGCTCTCCGTCCAGCCCTTCTTCTCGAAGTGATGGTGGATCGGCGCCATCAGGAAGACGCGCCGGCCGGTCATCTTGAAGAAGCCGACCTGGATGATGACCGAGAGCGTCTCCATGACGAAGAGACCGCCGATGATCGCCATGACGATCTCGTGCTTGGTGGCGACGGCGACGGTGCCGATCGTGCCGCCGAGCGCCAGCGATCCCGTGTCGCCCATGAAGATGGCGGCCGGCGGCGCGTTGAACCAGAGGAAGCCGAGGCCGGCGCCGATGACGGCGCCGAGCACGACGGCAAGCTCGCCGGTGCCGGGCACGAAGTTGATCTGCAGATAGTTCGCAAACACCACGTTGCCGGCGAGATAGGCGATCACGCCGAAGGAAGCAGCGGCGATCATCACAGGCACGATGGCAAGTCCGTCGAGGCCGTCGGTCAGGTTGACGGCATTGCCGGCGCCGACGATGACGAAACCGCCGAAGACGACGAACATGATGCCGATATTGATCATGAAGTCCTTGAAGAAGGGAAAGGCGATCGAAGAGCCGAAGGTCGAGCCTGCGATCCCCGAGGCAAGGGCAGTGCGCATCATGAAATAGACGGCGATGCCGGCGATGACGAACTCGATGCCGAGACGCGCCTTGCCGGAGAAGCCCTTGTGGCTCTGCTTCGTCACCTTGAGATAATCGTCATAGAAGCCGATCGCGCCGAAGCCCAGCGTCACCAGCAGCGTCGCCACGACATAGACGTTGGAAAGATCGGCCCAGAGCAGCGAGGCGCCGATGATGCCGGCAAGGATCATCAGCCCGCCCATGGTCGGCGTGCCGGCCTTCTTGAAATGCGTCTGCGGCCCGTCGGCGCGGATCGGCTGGCCCTTGCCCTGGCGGATCCGCAGCGAATTGATGATCGTCGGCCCGAACAGGAAGACGATCAGTGCGGAGGTGAAGAGAGCGGCGCCCGTGCGGAAGGTAATATATCTGAACAGGTTCAGAAATTTGAAATATTCCGACAGTTCGACAAGCCAGATCAGCATTCAGGGCCCCTTGTTACCCGGTCAAAGTTCGCGTTGCGTGTCGGAAAATGCCGGGAACTTGTCAAGAAGCGCGGCGACGATCCTGCCGAAACCGATGCCCAGAGACGATTTCACCATCAACACGTCGCCCGGAGCGACCGAGTTCAACACGTAGTCCGTCAATTCGCTGGTGTTCTCGCGGTACTCGACGTGGACGCTTTCCGGCAGTGATTCCTTCAGCGCAGCCATCTCGGTCCCCGCGAGCCAGACATGTTCGATGCCGGCCGCAAGCAGCGGCCCTGCGAGATCGGTGTGGACCTTCTCGGCATATTCGCCCATTTCGAGCATGTCGCCGAGCACGGCGATGCGGCGTCCGCGGCCGGCCGGTTCAGAGGCCGCAAGCAGCGCGATCGCCGCGCGCATCGAGGCCGGATTGGCATTGTAGCTCTCGTCAATCAGCGTGAAGCTGCCGCGGCCGCCGCCGATCGAAAGCCGGTGGCGCTTGCCCCGGCCCTTTTCCGGCTTCAGCGTCGCAAGCGCCTCGATCGCCTTGCCCATGTCGGCGCCGACGATCCTGACGACCCCGAGGGCTGCGAGCGCATTCTCGGCGATATGGCGGCCCGGCGCACCGATCGCCGCCTCCAGCGTCTCGCCACCGATCGTCAGCCACAGCGTCGAATTCTCGTCCGATCCGTTGAATTCGGCGAGCCGGAATTCCGCCTTGGCGTGCTGGCCGAAGGAATGGATATGCTCGACGCCGAGCGATTGCGCCGTTCGGTCGAGGAAATTGAACTGGTCGTTGTCGCGGTTGAGCACGACATGGCCGCCGGGTTCCAGCCCTTCGAATATCTCGGCCTTGGCGGCGGCGATCTCCTTGATGCTCTTGAAATTGCCGAGATGGGCCGGCGCGATCGTCGTGATGACGGCGACATGGGGCCGGATCATCGCCACCAGCGGCCGGATTTCGCCCGGATGGTTCATCCCGACTTCGAAGACGCCGTAATCCGTGTCGTCAGGCATGCGTGCCAGTGTCAGCGGCACGCCCCAATGATTGTTGAAGGAGGCGACGGAGGCATGCACCTTGCCGGAGGGCGACAAAACGTGCCGCAGCATCTCTTTGGTGGTGGTCTTGCCGACAGAACCGGTGACCGCGATGATCTTCGCCCGCGAGCGCTCGCGAGAGGCCTGCCCCAGACGCCCGAGCGCCGCAAGCACGTCTTCCACGACGATCATCGGTACCGTCAGGCGCCCCATGGCGGGAAGCCTCGCTTCGCTGACGACGAGCAGGGAAGCGCCGTTCGCCATCGCCATCGACGCAAAGTCGTGACCGTCGACACGATCGCCCTTGATCGCAAAAAAAGCCTCGCCCGGGCTGATCGAGCGGCTGTCGATGGAAATGCCGGTGATGCCTTCGGGCGGAGTGCCGAAGGGGCGCCCCGCCATCGCTGCAATCATGTCTTCGGTCGTCCAGAGCCAGCTCAAGATTTCAGTTCCTCCAAGGCCTTGCGCACCTCCGCATGATCGGAGAACGGCAATGTGACGCTCCCGATCGTCTGCCCTTCCTCATGCCCCTTGCCGGCGACGATCAACGTGTCGCCCGATTTCAGCATGCCCACAGCCTCGCGGATCGCCGTGGCGCGATCGCCGATTTCCGAGGCGCAGCTTGCTGCCGCCATGATCTCCGCCCGGATCGAGGCCGGCTCCTCTGAACGCGGATTGTCGTCGGTGACGATGACGACATCGGCCAGGCGGCAGGCGATTTCGCCCATGATCAGCCGTTTGCCGCGGTCGCGGTCGCCGCCACAGCCGAAGACGACCACGACGCGGCCCGTGGTGAAGGGCCTGACCGAATTCAGCACGTTTTCCAGCGCATCGGGCTTGTGGGCGTAATCGACATAAGCGAGCGCGCCGTCCTTGGTATGGCCGACCAACTCGAGACGCCCGGAGGCGCCGACGAGCTTCTCAAGCGCTGCCATCGCAACCTTCGCCGAAACGCCGGTCGACATCGCAAGCCCTGCCGCAACAAGCGCGTTGGCGACCTGGAAATCGCCGGCCAGCGGAATGTCCACCTCGAAGATTTCGTCGCCGACATGTATCTCGGCCGTCTGCTTGTGACGGAAATGCTCGACCCGTTTCAGCGTGAGATAATCGCCCTTGCGCCCGACGGTGCGAACATCGTGACCGGCATCGGCCGCCGCCTTGATCGCCTGCGCCGACCACGGATCGTCGGCGAAGATCACCGCCGGCGAGCCCTTCGGCAGCAGCTGGAAAAGGCGCATCTTGGCGGCCATGTAGGATTCGACGGTCGGGTGGTAATCCATGTGGTCGCGGCCGAGATTGGTGAAGGCGGCAGCGGCAAGCTTCACGCCGTCGAGCCGGCACTGGTCGAGGCCGTGGCTGGACGCCTCCATCGCGGCATGTGTCACGCCCTCGCCGGCAAGTTCGGCGAGCAACTGATGCAGCGACACCGGATCTGGCGTCGTCAGCGCACCATATTCGTTGCGTGTCGGCGAAACGACGCCCGTCGTGCCGATCATCGCGGCCGGATGGCCCGCATGCGCCCAGATCTGCCTTGTGAAAGAGGCGACGGAGGTTTTGCCCGCCGTGCCGGTGACGGCGACCATGGTCTCGGGCTGTCTGCCATAGAACCGCGAGGCGGCAATGGAAAGGAAGCGGCGCGGTTCCCCGACCGCAAGCACTGGAATGGAGGCATCGACGGCCTGGGAGGCAATCGCGACGGCAGCACCCCGACCGGCGGCATCGGCGATGAAGCCCGCGCCGTCCGCCTTGGTACCGGCGACCGCGACGAAGGCATTGCCCGGCGCCACCTTGCGGCTGTCCGAAGACAGGCCTGAAATATCAAGCAGGCCAGCCGGGCCTTCGAGCTGTGCTTCAAGTTCCGGAAACTGATCTCCGGCCAGGTCTCGCAATTTCATCGAATGCACTTTTCCCTCTTGTAGCCGGTCCGCACCTTGCGAATCGGCGTCGGTATTCATTCACATTCAATAAGACACCAGCAAGGCCGAACCGCCCTCCCCGAATTTCGGCTCGATGCCGAGAATGGGGGCCGCACGGCTGATAATCTCGCGGGCAATCGGGCCTGCGGTACCGGCAGAGATCGTTCCACCATATTGCTTCTCGCCGGTCTTCGGCTCGTCGCAGAAGGTGATCACGGCGTATTTGGGATCGTTGATGGGGAATGCGGCGATGAAGGAATTGAAGTTCAGCGTCGCCGAATAACGCCCGTTCACCACCTTGTCGGCCGTACCGGTCTTGCTGCCCACGGCAAAGCCCGGCACGCGGGCGACGCGGCCGGAGCCCTTGAAACCGTTAACGTCGAGGAGATAGCGGATCTGGTCGCTGGTCGACTTCTTGATCACCTGCGTTGCGACCTCATCGGCCTCAGCGCGCGTACGCGGCAGGAACGTCGGCTCGATCAGCTTGCCGCCGTTGACGAGGGCGGCCGCCGCCACGCCCGTCTGCAGCGCCGTCGTCGAGACACCATGGCCGAAGGAAATCGTGATCGAATTGATCTTCTTCCAGACACGCGGCTGGCTCGGCATCTTCACTTCGGGCAGTTCGGTCTGCATCTTCGTCAGCAGGCCGAACTTGTTCAGGTAATCCTTCTGCGCGTCGATGCCGACGATGTCGATGACGCGCGCCGTGCCAATGTTCGAGGAATACTGGAAGATTTCGGGAACGCTCAGCCAGCGGCGCTGCCCGTGAAAATCGTGGATGGTGAAGCCGCCGATATAGATCGGCTTGCTGGCATCGAACGTGTCCGTCATCTTCACCTTGCCGGTGTCGAGCGCCATCGCCAGCGAAAAGGTCTTGAAGGTCGACCCCATTTCGAAGGTGCCGTTGGTCATGCGGTTGAGCCAACCGTCCTTGGCGCCCTCTTGCGGATCGTTCGGATCGAAATCCGGCGCCGATGCCATGGCGATCACCTCGCCGGTGTGCACGTCGATGACAGCCGCACCGGCACCCTTGGACTGGAAATTGTTGACGGCGTTGACGACGGCGTCGCGGACGATGTTCTGCACGCGCAGATCGATCGAAAGCCGCACCGGCTCGAGCGGCTGGTCGCTGGTCATGCCGACCGAGGCGAGATCGGCGAGCCCCTGGTCGTCGATAAATTTCTCCATGCCGGCGACACCGCGGTTGTCGATATTGACGTAGCCGAGGATGTGAGCGGCGGTCGATCCGCCCGGGTAGAAGCGGCGCTTCTCCGGCCTGAAGCCGATGCCGGGAATGCCGAGCGCCAGGATCTGGCTCTGCTGCTTCGGCGTCAGCTGCCGGCGAAGCCAGGCGAAATGCGAAGTCTTGAGGGAAAGCTTCTTATAGGTGTCCTTGGCGTCGAGTTCGGGCAGGACCGAAGAAAGCTTCTCGACCGCCTCGTCGACGTCGACGATCTTGTTCGGCTCGGCAAACAGCGAGACAGTGCGGATATCGGTGGCCAGCACCTCGCCGTTACGGTCGACAATATCGGGGCGCGAGGCCATCAGCCGGTCGGGCGGCAGGATGCTGGAGACGACCTCCTGGTCCTTCATCGCATATTCGACGAGACGGCCGCCGATGACGGCGTAGACGCCCATGAATCCCATGATCAGCAGGCCGACGCGGCTTTTCGCCTGCCCTGATTTCTTCTTGCGCGACCCCTCGATCGCCATGCCGGCGGAAGGACCGCCGAAACGGTTATAGACGCCGGCAGAAAAATGCGCCTGGCTCTTCAGGACCATGATGCGGGAAAGAAACGACATTATTCCACCGACCCCGTTTCGATCTCGTCTGCGTCTACGTCATCCTCTGCCCCGCCGCCGGGCTCCACTACGCCATGCGGATCAACTGCACCGCGCGGCTCCGCTGCGCCGCGCGGTGCAGTTGTCGGAACGGGTTGGGCCTTGGAGGCAACGGTCGCGCCCTTGGCGGCGGCTCCGGTCGCGCCGCCGGCCTTGGCCTCCGTCACATCGGGCACGGGAACCTCGGATTTCAGCATCGGCAATTCCTTGGCATGCACGAGCGCAGTCGATTCCGTCGGCTGCAACTGCAACTCGTCATTATAGGCCTTGACCAGCCGCTCCAGCCGGTTCGGTTGCGATTGCAACGCCCAGTCGGCCTTCAAAAGGTCGATCGTATCCTTCTCGAGCTTGATCTCGGTTTCGAGGCGATGAACCTCCTCGAGCTTCAATTCGGCGCGGTGCTTGATCGTGTAGGTAACGGCGGCCGCTGCCGTCATGACGCCGATGAGCACGAGATCGAACGTTTTCAGCATATCAACCTCCAAGCTTTCCGAGAGTGGCAAGATTGGGAAATCCGAAGAGCGACATATCCGCCGCCTCGGCCGCGGCATCCGTCCTCAGGCCGGCGCGCAGCTTGGCGGAGCGGGCGCGCGGATTGGCTTCGGCCTCCGCCTCGCTTGCGGACACCATCGGCTTGCCGATCGCCGTAAAAGTCGCCGCCCGCTCATGAGCGACCGGCAGGTGTCGCGACCCGGACGCCTTGCCGGCGCGGTCGGAGAAGAATTTCTTGACGATGCGGTCTTCAAGCGAATGAAAGGTGACGACGACGAGCCGCCCGCCGGGCTTCAGCGCTTGTTCCGCGGCAAACAGCGCCTGGGCCAGCTCACCCAGCTCGTCGTTGACGAAGATGCGCAGGGCCTGGAAGACGCGTGTTGCCGGGTGGATCTTGTCCTTCATCTTGCGCGGAGTGACGAGCTCGATGAGGCCGGCGAGATCGCGCGTCGTTTCGAACGGCTTTTCCTCGCGGCGCTTTTCGATCGCATGCGCGATACGCGGTGACTGGCTCTCTTCGCCGAGAAAATGGAAGATGCGGATGAGATCGGCGACCTTGGCGCGATTGACGACATCGGCGGCTGAAACGCCTTCGGCCGACATGCGCATATCGAGAGGCCCGCTCTTCTGGAAGGAGAAGCCGCGCTCGGCCTCGTCGATCTGCATCGAGGAAACGCCGATATCGAGCACGACGCCATCGAGCCCGCCTTCCGGCGCATGCTCGGCAAGATGCGAGAATTGCGAATGAATGAGCCTGAGGCGACCACCGTGGGCGGCGACCATCGCCTGGCCCGCCGCAATCGCCGTCGGATCGCGATCGAGCGCGATCACCTCGGCACCGGCCGCAAGAATAGCGGAGCTATAACCGCCCGCACCGAATGTGCCATCGAGGATGAGCTTGCCGGGCGCAGGCGCCAGAGCCGCGAGCACTTCTTCGAGAAGAACCGGAATGTGACGAACCGATCCGCCACCGGCATCAGTTGAACCTCCGCCAGGATTCGCCGCCATTCCGTTCCCTCGTCCTTTCAGGAACGCTTGCCCGCCAGCTTGCGCTCCCCTCGTGCTTGCGTCTGCGCCGCCAGAAATGCCTTCGGCTGCCACAGCTGAAAATGATCCGCCCGACCGACGAAGGTCACTTCGTCCGAGACACCGGTGAAGTCGCGAATGAAATCCGTGACCATCAACCGCCCCTCGGCATCGAGCTTCACGAAGACCCCGCCCCCATGAATCAGAAGCGACATCTCGTTCGCATCCGGCGAAAACGGGTCTTCCGCAGCAATCTGCCGCTCGAATCTTTCGAGAAGATCCGGGCCGCCGACGCTGATCGCCGGAAACACAAAGTCCTGAAAGCAGTAGAGCTCCTGGACGTTGCGCTGCGCCAGCACGGAACGGAACGCCGAAGGCACGGAAACCCTGCCCTTGGCATCGATCCTGTTGGTCGCATTCGAAAGGAAGCGGTTCATGACACGAAACATCCGTTCCCGCAGGGATCCGGACCAAAAGACGCCCGAAAGTCCCGATATCAGGCACAGCTTCGCAAGCCGAATGGGCAAAAAACCATCCGACGCTCCCGGAGAGGGAGCCGCCTTTGCTTTGCGATGAACGGGCAGATGATTGCCCTGATGCAGTGCACATTTGGGATAGCATGGGACCATATGGGCGTCAATGGGATACGCCCATTTTGCAATGGACGCATAATCAAAAATTTATAAGCCGTTAAGTTTAACAAAGGGTTAGCGGACCGCCTTCACAGGGGACGCGCAGTGGTGGTTCCGCAAGAAAATCCATCCGCTGGCTGCATGAATATTCGCTTGAAAACAGCCTCTTTCAGCGACTTACGGTGAAGATCCGGATCTCTGCGCCACAGAATATGAATCGCCAGTTGGCCTGTAAGCCGGGTTCTGTATGGCTCCGGCGTGAACCGGAACGTGGCAGCCATTCCTCTGGGACAGCGCTCGCACGCTGCCTCACGCAACCCACCCGGATGACTGACCTGGAAACCGGCCGGAAGACCTTTCGGCCCGCCACGTCATCCCTATTCGGTCTTGCTCCCGGTGGGGTTTACCGTGCCATTTCCGTTGCCGGAGATGCGGTGGGCTCTTACCCCACCCTTTCACCCTTACCTGTCATGACAGGCGGTTTGCTTTCTGTGGCACTTTCCCTGAGGTCGCCCTCGCCGGACGTTATCCGGCACCGTGTTTCCGTGGAGCCCGGACTTTCCTCACCCTACCGCCTTTCGGCATTGGTAAAGCGCGGCTGCCCGGCCAACTGGCAGGGCTCCCATAAACGAGAGAAATCGCAATTGCTATAAAAATCAAAATTTACTTACCGAAATTGTGGTGTGAATTCCGTGGAGTAGCCCTGCCCGCTGATTCTGCCTGACAAAAGCAGCTCGGCCCCGAGCCTGCCGATTTCGTCCGAGCTCTTGGCCGAGGTGCCGGCACAGCCCGTCAGTACGGCGATTGCGGGCGATGAGGTATAGCCGATCATCGGATAGCCGCCTTGCGTATACGAGACGACGCAGGCCGCCGTCGAAATCGAAAGCGGCGTTATATCGGGCACGAGGCCGGCGACGATGCGCTGCAGATGCGCACGCACGGTCTCACGCCCTTCGGTCTTGAACCAGGCCCGCATTTCCGCCTCGTCGTGGAGGATCAGATCGTCGGGGTCGCCGCCGATCTTCAGGTAGAATTTGCCGTCGGGATAGCGGATCGGCGGCAGCAGGTAGATATGAAAGCCGGGGGTTTCGAGAATGAGCGAAGGCATCCCGGCAAGGCGGGCCGCATCGGCCTCACTGACCTCGAACAGCGTCACGGTCCGGGCATAAACCGTCATGGCAACCGGTCGCGGCAACAGATTCTCCGCAATGGAAAATCCGCCCGCCGCCAGCAGCACCTTTTCGGCGCGATAGGTGAGCCCGCCAGCGGTCTGAACGACAGCCGACCCGCCCTCGCTGCGGATCGAGATGACGTGATCTGGGATGACGGTGGCGCCTGCCCTTTCCGCCAGCAGCGACTGCGCCTTGACCAGCTTGCGCGGGCTGATGTGGCCGGCGCCCTTCGCTTCGAAGACACCTGCACTGCCTGATGGACAGGCGAAGAAGGGAAAGGCGGCTTTCAGCCCTGCCTCGTCGAGAAGGCTGGTCTCGACGTCGAGAGAGGCGGCGGCCTGCCGGGTTCTCGCGAGATAGTCGCTTCCATCGGGCGCGACGACGACGCAACCGACCTCGCGATAGAAATCGATGCCGCTCTCGCTCGCGATCTCGCCGTAACGGCCGATCGAGCGGTTGGCGAGCAGCGCCCAGTTGCGGTCGGGATCGATGGTGCGGGTGATGCGCCCCTCGTCGTAATGGCTGGCGAAGACACCTTCGTGCGTCCTGCGATCATCAGGCTCGTCCGGGCCGATCACCGCCACGCCATCGGCCTGCCGCGCCAGATGCCGCGCGGCGGCGGCTCCCATCAGCCCGCGGCCGACGACGATGTATTTGAAATCGACTGCCATGGAATTTCCCTCTCTACAGCGCCGCGCGTCTTCTCGGGTTTAAGGAGTTATGCCGCAGCGAAAACGGGCGTCAGCTCCCGGCCGAAATCCTCATCCCCGAGCCGTCCTTCCGCCAGAAGCACGGCTCCCAGCCGCCCGAGTTCGTCGGAGGATTTGGCCGCGACGAAATTGCCGCCGGTGAGCACTCCGATGCGCGGCGACTGTGCGAAGCCGACATAGGGATAACCGGTCGGCGTGAAATTCGCCACGCACGGGCCTGAGGTAACAGGGCAGCCGGCAAGTTCCGGCATCAGCTGCGGGGCGATGCGCGAGAGGTGATCACGCTCGGCCGCACTGCCGTCGGAACGAAACCACGCGCCGGCATCCTTCAGATTCTGGAAGGAAAGCCTCTCGGTATCGCCGCCAAGCTTCAAATAGGTCTTGCCATCGGGATAACGCACCGGCGGCAGGATATAGATGTGGTCCTCCTCCCGGTCGCCGAGCACGATGGTCGACGGCATATCGCCGAAGATCGCCATCTCGCGCTCTCCCATTTCGTAGAAGACGACCGTGCGCGCCATCACCCTGGTATCGATAGGGCGCGGCAACAGCGTATGGAAATTGCTGAAGCCGCCGGCCGCGACCAGCACACGCCCGGCGCTGTAGCTTTTGCCGCCGGCCGTCACCTCGACATGCGAACCGGCGTCGCGAACGGAGGTTACGGTTTCTTCGATCAGAGAAACGCCGCCCTGCTCGGCAAGGCTCACCTGCGCCCGCACCAGCGCCCGCGGGTTGATATGTCCGGCACGCCTACGCTCGAAATATCCTGTGAAATCGGGATCGACGGCAAAATAGGGAAAACGCCGGCCGAGTTCCGCCGGCGCGATGGCCTCGATATCGCTGCCGAGCGTCCGGCTGACGGCCACGGCGTCGCGGAAAAAGTCCTCCTCGGCCTTCTGAGGACCGACATAGAGGCAGCCGACCTCGGAATAGAAGGAAATGCCGCTCTTTGCTTCGATCTCGCGGTAGCGGTCGAGCGCCCGCGCGGCGAAGGTTCCCCAGGCCAGATTGGCGTCGAAGGTGCGGGTAATGCGCGCTTCGTCATAGTGGCTGGCGAAGACGCCGTCATGCGTCTTTCGCTCTTCCGGCTCGCGCGGGCCGATCAGCGCGATGCCGTCGGCCATCGAGGAGAGATGCCGCGCGGCCGCCGCCCCCATCATGCCGCGCCCGATGACGATGAACCTGAAATCGACTGCCATTTCCACCTCATTGCGAGGTGGCCCACCTCGTTTCAAGCTGGGATATCACGGCAAGCGCACTGATTCATATCGCAAAATTGCCGCAAGAGTTCTCGAAAGCGCTTGTGCGGCCGTGCTCAGTCGAGCATTGCCAGCACCTTGCCGCAATAGGTCTTCGACACTGGGTTCATGCGGGTTGCGGCATGGCCGGCATTGTATTTGAGGATGGTGTTGCAGGTCTCGCCGCCGCCGAGCTGGTGGGCGGCCGCCAGGTATTTCATGCCGAATTTGATATTGGTCTCGGGATCGAACAGGCCCTTCCTCGTGCCGGAATACCCCATCACCCTGGCCGTTGCCGGCTTGATCTGCATCAGGCCGATTTCGCCGGCGCTGCCGCGCGCGTTCGGATTGAAATTGCTCTCGACGCGAACGACGGCCTGGGCGAGTGCGACGGGGACGTCGTATTGAGCGGCATATTTATTGATCAGCGCAGCATAGGGAACGGCGGCGGTGGAGAAGTCGGGCATCGCATAGCCGCTCTGGCGATCAACGGTCTTCAGCGAGATGGTTTGCGCCCTGACACCCCAGTCATCATTCGCCGAGGCAAAGTTATACCCTGCCAGCAGCATGCCGAAGCACGCCGCAGCGCCAATAATCAAATTCTTCATATAGTCTCTTTACTCCGACCCAAAGAATTGCAGGACTGCGCGCCTCGCCGTCATCCGGTCATACGCGATCAAGGACTGATCGCGTCCGCAGCAATTCTTATCGTTTCATTTTGCGCTCGTCGTTACACTTTAAATAAGCCGCGAGCGCTGTTCAGCGGGCGTTCTTAGACCATCGCAATGAGGAGATAATAGGGAAATGATGTGGCGCGGCAGATTTCTCGCCCAACACGGGAAAACCGCCGAAAAATCCGGCTTCTACCGTCAGGAATAACGCGGCAACGCCGACAGCAGCCGATGCAGCGTGTCGATGGTCGAGAAATCGGCGATCCCATCCACCCGTTCGGGGCGGAAATGGCGCTGGAAGGCTTCCACGTCGCCGGCCGTCTTTTCGGAGAATTCACCCGTGATTTCAGTGCCATAACCGTAGAGCGACAGCATTGATTGCAGCGCTTCGACCGGTTGGCCGGCGTCGCCACGCTGGAAGAAGCGCCCGCCGGTGATCCTTGCCGGCTCGACCCAGTGCCCGACACCCGCCCGGCAAAGCTCGCCCCAGGGGAATTTTTCGCCCGGATCGACCTTGCGGACAGGGGCGACATCGGAGTGACCAAGCACCCTTTCCGGCGCGATCGACCAACGTTTGACACAGTCGCGACACAATTCGATCACCGCCGCGATCTGTTCTTTCGGATAGTCGGGAAGGCCGCCGGGATGGCCTGCATTGGCGATCTCGATGCCGATCGACAGCGAATTGATATCCGTCTCGCCGTGCCAGCTGCTCTTGCCTGCATGCCAGGCGCGCCGCGTTTCCGGCACGAGCTGCACCACGTCACCGTTCTCATGCACGAAATAATGGCTGGAAACCTGGCTCTCGGCGCGACAGAGCCAGTCGAGCGCGCCCTCTGGCGTCGGCATGCCGGTATAGTGCAGCAGGATCATATCGGGATCGCGCCCGTCCGCCCGCTCGCCATGGTTCGGCGATGGACGCACGGATGCGCTTCGATAATCGGCCTCGAAAGAGGTCATGCGGCGCGGCGTTCCTTCTCGATCGCCGCATAGGCCGCATTCAGCGCCGCCATGCGCTCATTGGCGATCACATGGAACTCCTTGGGCACGCCGCGCGAGATCAGCCGGTCGGGGTGATGTTCGCTCACGAGGCCATGGTAGCGGCGGCGGATCGTCAGAAAATCGTCGGATGGCGACACGCCAAGCACCTTATAGGGATCGCCGCCGGAAAAGACGTGGCGGGCGGCGATCTGCTCGAAGCGGGTCTCGCTCATCTGGAAGATCTCGGCGATATGACGCAGGAAATTCAGTTCCTTCTCGTGGACCAGCCTATCGGCCTTGGCGATGTGGAAAAGGCCGTCGAGCACGTCTTCGAGCACCGGGCAATTGGCCGCGCAGGTGACGCAGAGCGAAGAAAGCCGCTCGGCATAGGCTTCGTAGCCGGCGACGTCCTGGCGCGCGAGATTGTAGAGCCTGGCGACGTTCTTCGCCTGGTCCGCAGGAAACTCGAAGATTTCGCGGAAGGCTTCGACCTCCTTCTCGCTGACGATGCCGTCAGCCTTGGCCATCTTGGCCGAAAGCGCGATGATCGCCACGGAAAAGGCCACCTTGCGCCGCGTCTCCGGATCGCCTTCGAAAACCGTGCGGATAGCCTCGACCACCGCGGAGAGCGCATTGCCCGCGGTATTGCCAATGGCATTCAACAGTTTTTCCCAGAAGGACATCGAAGATCTCTCGCACGCTTGCCGTTATAACAAACAGCTTGACCAAAGAATCCGAGCCTTTGCAAGGCGACTATTGGTCGTAGGATCGAAAACAGTTTTCACAATTCGGTAATTATTGCATCGCAGCAAGCGCCCCTGCTCCACTTCGCATGGCTCCCGGTTCGCCACGTCGACGATTTCCACAAAAGCTTCCAGACGCACAGGCCGGGCTTGAAACGATTATATCGGCGGTTCCATTAGCCTTTGCTGTCGGCAGCCGCAGAAAGGCGCGTTTTTCGTAAATTCTTTACTTTACAGGGCCCTTTCCCTGCCGCATCCATGCGCTAGCTACGCTGCCGCACAGTAACACCGCAGGAGGGATCCATGGCCAAACAGAAAGTCGCAATGCTGACCGCCGGAGGCCTGGCGCCCTGTCTTTCCTCCGCCGTCGGCGGCCTCATCGAACGCTACAGCGACGTCGCACCCGAGATCGACCTCGTCGCCTACAAGTCGGGCTATCAGGGCGTATTGCTCGGCGACAGCATCGCAATCAGTCGCGATATGCGCGAAAAGGCGCCGCTCTTGCACCGCTACGGCGGCTCGCCGATCGGCAACAGCCGCGTCAAGCTCACCAATGCCGCCGATTGCGTCAAGCGCGGCCTGGTCAAGGAAGGCGAGAACCCGCTCCGGGTCGCCGCCGAACGCCTCGCCAACGACGGCATCACCATTCTCCACACGATCGGTGGCGACGACACCAACACCACGGCTGCCGACCTTGCCGCCTATCTCGCCGCCAACGGCTACAATCTCACGGTCGTCGGCCTGCCGAAAACAGTCGACAACGACGTGGTGCCGATCCGCCAGTCGCTTGGCGCCTGGACGGCCGCCGAAGTCGGCGCGCATTTCTTCGACAATGTCAGCAACGAGCAGACGGCAGCGCCCCGCACCCTCGTCATCCACGAGGTTATGGGCCGCCATTGCGGCTGGCTGACGGCCGCCACCGCTCGCGCCTATCTCCAGCGCACCAGCCGCAACCAGTATGTCGACGGCCTGATGATGGATGCGCATCTGAAGAGCATCGACGCCGTCTACCTGCCCGAGATGGCCTTCGACCTCGATGCCGAGGCCGCCCGCTTGAAGGACATCATGGACCGCACCGGCCATGCCACCGTCTTCGTCTCGGAAGGCGCCTGCCTCGACGCCATCGTCGCGGAGCGCGAAGCCGCCGGCGAGACCGTCAAGCGCGACGCTTTCGGTCATGTGAAGATCGACACGATCAATGTCGGCGCCTGGTTCCAGAAGCAGTTCGCCAATCTGCTCGATGCCGAACGTTCCCTCGTACAGAAATCCGGCTATTTCGCCCGTTCGGCTCCGGCCAATGGCGACGACCTCAGGCTGATCCAGAGCATGGTCGACCTCGCCGTCGAAAGCGCTCTTAACAAAGTCTCCGGCGTCACCGGTCACGATGAAGCGCAGAACGGTAAATTGCGCACTATAGAATTCCCGCGCATCAAGGGCGGCAAGGCTTTTGACCTTTCTACGGCATGGTTTGCCGAAGTCATGGACAATATAGGGCAGAAATACAAGGAAGCGTGATTGACGGATCGTTAATATGATGTCTTTGCTTCTTCCTGAGGAATAGGAGGAGACACCATGTCGGTTGAAGCCTGGGTCGCTTTTGCGGCCGCATCCGCCATCATGCTGGCCATACCGGGGCCGACGATATTGCTCGTCGTCTCCTATGCGCTTGGTCATGGCCGCAGGACTGCGTTCGCGACGGTGAGCGGTGTGGCGCTCGGCGACTTCACGGCGATGACGGCTTCCCTCTTCGGTCTCGGCGCGGTGCTCGCCACCTCCGCCGCCCTCTTCACCGTCCTGAAGTGGATCGGCGGCGCCTACCTGATCTGGCTGGGAATCAAGCTCTGGCGGGCTCCCGTGATCGGCGAGCCGGTTGCCGACAACGACAATCTGCCGGAAGAGAAGTCGCTCAAAATCTTCCTCCACGCCTATGTCGTCACCGCCCTCAACCCGAAGAGCATCGTCTTCTTCGTCGCCTTCGTGCCGCAGTTCCTCAACCCCGCCCTGCCCTTTTTCGGGCAGATGGCGATCATGGAAGCGACCTTCCTCGTACTCGCGATCCTCAACGCCTCCACCTATGCGCTTCTCGCCCATGCCGCCCGCGGACTGATTCGCAAGGCGAGCGTCCAGCGCGCCGTAAACCGCACAGGCGGCACTTTGCTGATCGCCGCAGGCGCCGTAACGGCCGGGTATCGCCGTATTGCAGCTTAGTAACATTCCGTGGTTGCCGGAAAGCCACGAATAGGTTAATGCGGTCAGCGGGGCTTAAGGTATTTAGTAACTTTTATACGCTGCCGGGGCGGCGCGATTTCACGAAAGTGACGGAATGGTAGCGATCGGATTGTCCGGCTTAAAACGCGGTCTTGTCGTTTCCACGATGCTCTGCTGCGGCGTGGTAACGGGCTGCTCGAGCGTCGAATACACCTCCCAGGCCGAACTGACAGCCGCTCAGACCGTGATACCGATGCCGAAGCCCGGCGAAGATGCGACACTCGCCGCGATCCCGACAGCCGAGGGCGCTTCCGGCCAGGCAGTTGCCGGCGCCGTTCTTCCCCAGACGCAGACAACTCCTTCGCTGACCGCAACGGCGATGCCGGCTGCCACGGCGTCCCAGCCCGCCGATCTTGGCATCCAGCCGGTAGCCTATGCGCAAATCCCGCTGACGCCGGAGATGACGGCGATCCAGTCCGTCGTGCCGACGCCGCGTCCGGGCACGCCCGCGCAGCCGACGACACAGCTTGCCTTTGCGGCAACGCCGCAGAACAGCGCCCTTGCGGCACTTGCCGCGGTCGACACCACGCCGCGCTCCATGGATTACGGCTTCGACGAATCCGGGCCGATCGATCCGCCGACCGCGCCGCCGATGTTCAGCGACGACGACACAGACGACGCGCCGACCGTCGAGAAAAGCTTCGTCACCAAGCTCATCCAGAAATATTCGAAGATCTACGAAATTCCCGAGACGCTGCTCCACCGCATCGTCCATCGCGAAAGCCGTTACAATCCGAAGGCCTATAACAAGCGCGGCTATTTCGGCCTGATGCAGATCAAGTACAACACCGCCAAGTCCATGGGCTATGACGGTGCGCCGGGCGGCCTCTTCGACGCCGAGACCAACATCAAATATGCCGCGAAATATCTGCGCGGCGCCTGGCTCGTCTCCGACAACAAGGAAGACGACGCCGTCCGCCTCTATGCGCGCGGCTATTACTACGACGCCAAGCGCAAGGGCATGACCGACGTCGCCCAAGGCAATTATTGACACCGGGCAATTGCTAACAACGAAACTGAAACGGCTTCGAAGCCTGCTTATGGCTGCGCTTGCGTGCGCTATTGCGATCCGGCCTGCTGTTGCGGCTCTCCGGCTTGCGGCAAGGCTGCCAGGATCGCCTTGAGAAGCGGCTGCGGCTGATAGCCAAGCCAGCCGGGCGTCAGTCCGAGCCGGACGACGACCAGCCCGGCGGAAGGCACGATCGCCATGCTCTGCCCGTCATGGCCCGTCAGCCAGAACGTATCCTCCGGCAGCCCGAACGCAGCGCTCGGTCCGCCGGGGGCGAGCCAGGCCTGGCCCTGCGTATACCGTCCGTTCGAAGCCGCCGTCGGGGTGCGCATGGCGCCGACGAAACCCTCCGGCAGCAGCCACCGGCCGTTCCACACACCGTCCTGCAGCAGGAATTGCCCGAATCGCGCCCAGTCATGCGCCGTTGCGTAAAGATAGGAGCTGCCGGCAAACGTGCCGCGCGCGTCGACTTCGAAGACGGCGCTCGTCATGCCGAGCGGTGAAAACAGCGCGTCATGCGGATAGGAAAAGGCGGCCTGCGCGTTGCCGACCCTGTCCATCCAGATACGCGACAAGAGCACGGCCGTGCCGCTCGAATAGCGGAAAAGCTGGCCGGGTGCGGCCTCCATCGGCGCGTTGGCCGGCAGCGAGACCATGTCTGGATCGAGATAGAGCATGCGCGTCACGTCAGCGACATCGCCATAATCCTCGTTGAAGGAAAGGCCGCTCTCCATGCCGAGCAGGTCGGACACCTTGATCCTGGCTCGTTCGTCGTTCTTCCACTGCGCCAGCAGATGATCGTCGTCGAAGGAGATCTTGCCGTCGAGCATCAGCCGGCCGAGAATCGCAGCATTCACCGTCTTCGTCATCGACCAGCCGATCAGCGGCGTCTTCGCCGAGAAGCCGGGGCCATAGGCTTCAGCGACGATGCGGCCGCTGCGCACCACCACGATCGCCCGCATCGCCGGCCCGGCCAACCGGGCATCGGCCAGTAGCGCGGCGATCGTCTTGTCCGGCTCATTGCCGGCGCCCTCGCCCTCCGGCCACAATGCGTCGCTTGCCTCCATCCTGGGCGGCGCATCGAAGGGCACGGCTTTCGCCGCCGCCTCGAAATCGCCGTCCGGCACGGTCGTGCAGCCGAGACCGCTGCGATAGAGCGCATAGCTCGGCGCAAACAGCCCCATGAAACGCGCCGTCACGCGGTCGTTGTCGCGGTCGACGCCGACGCGCATCAGCCGCAGCAACGGATTTCCGGGCGCCTGAACATCGTCACGAAGCACCTCGTCCGCCTCCCGGCCGGCGATGAAGACATTGGAGCAGACGATCTTGGCGGCGTAACCGTCCCCGACGCGCAAGAGTTCCGGCGGCTGCACGAAGAGCCAGCCGGTGCCGGCGATGACGACGAGAACGAGAAGGAGAGCAAGCGCCTTCAGGACACGCAGAACAAATCGCATGGCATTCCTCCGAATGCCCCGAGAGAAGCAGGAATTGCGCTCGCCGGAAAGAGGGCGGCGTGAAGAAGGCCCGTCACCCCGATCACTTTCCGAGGAGGAGCATGTATCGAGAACGCAAGGCCCACAGCCCGCGTCATCAAACTGTAGCAGAGGCGCGTTACACGCCCTGAACGCTAAAAAGGTGACAGACTCATGTCAGAATTTGCACCGGATGCCGGCTTCCGCAAGAACCGGAAACTCAAGGACGCCCTTCTCCGCCACAAGGCTTTTTCGAAGGACGGCTTTTCCGAGCGCCTCTTCGGCCTTCTCTTCTCCGGCCTCGTCTACCCGCAGATCTGGGAAGATCCTGATCTCGACATGCAGGCGATGGAGCTGAAGCCAAACCATCGCATCGTCACCATCGGTTCCGGCGGCTGCAACATGCTCGCCTATCTCTCCAAGGCGCCGGCCTCGATCGACGTGGTCGATCTCAACCCGCACCATATCGCGCTGAACCGCCTGAAGCTCGCCGCCTTCAAGCATCTCCCCGATCATGCCGATCTCGTCCGTTTCCTGGCGATGCCGAACGAGAAGTCGAACAGCCGCGCCTTCGACCGGCACCTCTCCGCCAAGCTCGACGAGACGACCCGCAACTACTGGAACGGCCGCAAGTTCGGCCGCCGCCGCGTCACCGTCTTCGACCGCAATATCTATGAAACGGGCCTGCTCGGCCGCTTCATCGGCGCAGCCCATCTTCTTGCCCGCCTGCACGGCGTCAAGCTGCGCGAAATGACCAAGACCCGCACGATCCGCGAACAGCGCCAGTTCTTCGACGAACAGATCGCGCCCTTGTTCGAAAAGCCGGTCGTGCGGTGGATCACCGGCCGCAAGAGCTCGCTTTTCGGCCTCGGCATTCCGCCGCAGCAATATGACGAGCTCGCAAGCCTTGCAGACGATCATTCGATCGCGCCGGTGCTGAAGCATCGCCTGGAAAAGCTCGCCTGCCATTTCCCGATGAGCGACAACTATTTCGCCTGGCAGGCCTTCGGCCGGCGCTACGGCACCGAAAAGGAAGGGCCGCTGCCGACCTATCTGAAGCCGGAGCATTACGAGGTGATCCGCGCCAATGTCGACCGCGTCAACGTCCACCATGCAAGCTTCACCGAGCTTCTGGCGCGCGAGCCGGCCGCCTCGCGCGACCGCTATATCCTGCTCGACGCGCAGGACTGGATGACGGACACGCAGCTCAACGACGTCTGGCGGGAAATCACCCGCACGGCGCGCGATGGCGCCCGTGTGATCTTCCGCACCGCTGCCGAGAAGAGCATCATCGAAGGCCGCCTGTCGCCTTCGATCCGCGACCAGTGGGATTACTTCGAGGAGAAGTCGCGTGAACTGACCGCGCTCGATCGCTCGGCGATTTACGGCGGCTTCCACATTTACGGGAAGAAGGCGTGAGCAAGGTCGGCACCGAGACGGCAGAAAAGAGCGGTGAACATGCCAGCCTCATGGATGGCATGTACCGCTACCAGCGCCATATCTACGACCTCACCCGCAAATATTATCTTCTCGGCCGCGACAGTACGATCCGCAATCTCGACGTGCCCGAGGGCGGCACCCTGCTCGAAGTCGGCTGCGGCACCGGCCGCAATATGGCCTTCGCCCACAAGCATTTCCCGACCGCCAAGCTGTTCGGCCTCGACATTTCCCAGGAAATGCTGATCTCGGCGCGCAAGACCTTCGCCACCAAGGCGACGATCCCGGAATTCCGCGTCGCCGACGCCACCGCGTTTACCCCGCGCGAATTCGGCGTCAGCGGTTTCGACCGCATCCTGATCTCCTATGCGTTGTCGATGATCCCGGATTGGGAACGCGCCGTCGACGCGTCGATCGCCGCGCTCAAACCCGGCGGCCAGTTGCACATCGTCGATTTCGGCGAGCAGGAAGGCCTGCCGCGCTGGTTCCGCCGCATGCTGCAGTCCTGGCTTGCGAAATTCCACGTCACCCCGCGCTCCGATCTGCGCGAGGTGCTGGAAGCGCAAGCCCATGAAAACAACGCGAGATTATTGTTCGAAACCGTCGGCGGCGGCTATGCCTGGCGGGCGGCTATTATCAGCAAGCGCTCATAATTCGCTTGAAACTAACCGATTTTTTACGTTGATATGGTGAAAAGAGGGTTATTCCTCTGCTGGGCTCGTCATATTCGAAGGTCAGGCTGTGGGGCAAAGAGATCATTCGGTTCACGACGGGATACCCATGCGCCGGCTTTTGTTTTGCGTTCTGCCTTTGGCCATCCTCCTGGCCGGCTGCTCCTCAGCAGGTCATGACTATCTGGAAACCGCATCGATCAAGCCGAAGATGCGCTTCAAGGACACCGATCCGCAGGATTTCGGTCCGAAGCATCCCCAGCTGAATGCCATCCATGGCATCGACATTTCCAAATGGCAGGGCGATATCGACTGGAGCACGGTAAGGAACTCCGGCGTCGGCTTCGCCTTCATCAAGGCGACGGAAGGCAAGGACAGGGTCGATCCCCGCTTCGACGAATATTGGCGCGAGGCCCGCGCCGCCGGCATCCCGCACGCGCCCTATCATTTCTATTATTTCTGCTCCTCGGCCGACGAACAGGCCGACTGGTTCATCCGCAACGTGCCGAAAGAGGCCATGCGCCTGCCGCCGGTGCTCGACGTCGAATGGAACGCCGAGTCGAAGACCTGCCGCTACCGGCCCGACCCGGAAACGGTGCGCTCCGAAATGCAGCGTTTCATGGACCGGCTGGAGGCTTACTACGGCAAGCGCCCGATCATCTATACCTCGGTCGATTTCCATCGCGACAACCTCGCCGGCTACTTCCAAGACTATCATTTCTGGGTCCGCTCTGTCGCGAAACACCCGGAAGTGACCTATTCCGACCGCCGCTGGGCCTTCTGGCAATATACCTCGACCGGCGTTATTCCCGGCATCAAGGGGCCGACCGATATCAACGTCTTTGCCGGCAGCGCAAAGAACTGGAACAATTGGGTCGCGGCCGTTTCCAAGGATAGAAATTCTTAGTAACGTCTTTCGATGTTTCTTGCTTCCGTCACATTCCTCTGGGAAAGCGACGGACATCCGTTTGATATAAGGACCGCATTCATGCACCGCTCGCTCGCAAGCCGCTCTGCACTCGCCCTCCTGTTTGCCCTCGCCCTTGCAGGCGGCGCGGCCGCCCAGCAAGCCCCGGCCGCAGACCCAACAGCCCCGGCAGCACCCTGCGGCGGCGATCTCACGGCCTTCCTCGAAGGCGTCAAAACCGATGCGGTCGCCGCAGGCGCAAGTGCGGCAGCCGCCGACGCAGCGCTTGCCGGCGCCGAGATCGATCCCAAGGTGCTCAGCCGCGATCGCGCCCAAGGCGTCTTCAAGCAGACCTTCCTCGAATTCTCCCAGCGCACCGTCAGCCAGGCCCGCCTCGACATCGGCCGCCAGAAGATGAAGCAATATGCCGACGTCTTTGCCCGCGCCGAGCAGGAATTCGGTGTTCCCTCGGGCGTCATCACCGCCTTCTGGGCGATGGAAACCGATTTCGGCGCCGTCCAGGGCGATTTCAACACCCGCAACGCGCTGGTGACGCTGTCGCACGACTGCCGCCGCCCGGAACTCTTCCGCCCGCAGCTGATCGCTCTCATTGAGATGGTCCAGCACGGCGATCTCGACCCCGCGACCAACACCGGCGCCTGGGCCGGCGAGATCGGCCAGGTGCAGATGCTGCCGCGCGACATCATCGCCTATGGCATGGACGGCGACGGCGACGGCCACATCCGCCTGAAGCAGAGCGGCCCGGACGCCATCCTGACGGCGGCGAAATTCATCCAGCATCTCGGCTTCGAGCGCGGCCAGCCCTGGCTGCAGGAAGTGACCGTGCCCGATAATCTGCCCTGGGAGAAATCCGGCCTCGGCGGCACGATGAAAGCAGGCGAATGGTTCGCGCTCGGCGTCAAGCCGCGAGACGAGAACACCGCCTTCGCCAATCTCGAAGGCGATCTCGTGCTGCCGCAAGGCCGCATGGGACCGGCTTTCATCGCCTATCCGAATTTCAAGATCTATCTCGAGTGGAACAAGTCGTTCATCTACACGACCTCGGCCGCGTATTTCGGGACCCGCCTTTCCGGCGCCCCGACCTATCTCAAGGGCGCACCGGAACAGGGGCTCGCCAACGACCAGATGAAGACGCTGCAGAACAAGCTGCAGTCGCTCGGTCATGATGTCGGCGAGATCGATGGCATCCTCGGCTCCGGCACGCGTATCGCGATCCAGAAGGAACAGCAGCGCTTGGGCATGCCGGCCGACGGCTGGGCGACCCCTGCCCTTCTCAACGCTCTCTGACCATCACTGACGGTCTTCCGCCATCCGTTCCGCAAGAAACGGGTGGCGCCGTTTCCTGCATGCGCTAAGACTTCGTGGTGAAAAGCCGCCAGTTTTAGACGAACTCCGGCGGCAATGCGATTTGCGGTGGAGGAAGCGGCGTGGAAAGCAGAATGAATGCCTGGACCTGGGGTCTGCTGGTCCTGCTCGGCCTGATCTGGGGCGGCTCCTTCTTCTTTGCCCGCATCGCCGTCCATTACGTGCCGCCCCTGACCCTCGTCTTTCTCAGGCTGTTCCTCGCGGCGCTGGCGCTGCATGTCTATATCGCCGGCCGTTTCGACATCTATCCGATCCTCAAGGCCCGCTGGCGCGAATTCCTGATCCTCGGCCTCATCAACAATGCGCTCCCGCACGCGCTGATCTTCTTCGGCCAGACCCGCATCGGCGCCGGCCTTGCGGCGATTTTGAACGCGACGACGCCGATTTGGACAGTGCTCATTGCCAACTACTTCACATCGGACGAGAAACTGTCCTCGGCAAAGATCGCCGGCTGCCTCGTCGGCCTCGCCGGAACGATCGTATTGATCGGCCCCGGCATCTCCACCGGCAGCGAGGCGCCGCTCTGGGCGCTGCTGCTTCCCGTGCTGGCCGCCGTCTCCTATGGCTTCGCCGCCACCTACGGCAAACGTTTCAGGGACGTCCCCGCCCCTGTCACGTCGGCCGGCCAACTGACGGCCTCCTCGCTGATCGCACTGCCGCTATCGCTGCTGGCCGATCGCCCCTGGACGCTTGCAATACCGCCGCTCGATGCGATCCTCGCCATCCTGGCGCTGGCGCTGCTGTCGACCGCCTTCGGTTATATCCTCTATTTCAGGATCATGGCCGCGGCGGGAGCCACCAACGCCTCTCTCGTCACCCTTCTGGTGCCGCCGAGCGCCATCCTTCTCGGCGTACTCTTTCTCGGTGAGAGGCTCAGTGCTGCCGAATACGCCGGAATGGCGCTCATCGGTTTCGGCCTCGTCATCCTCGACGGCCGCGCCTATCGTCGGTTGGCGAGAACAGCCTGAAAACCGGTTGCGGTTCCTCTATGTTTTCAACCGCTTGCGCGTCCGCCATGTTTTGGGCGCATAGGTAAATCCCCAATCGCCCGATTTAACGGCATGTTAAATTCTGTGAACAAAAATTTATTCAAAATTATAAAATAATTTCAATTAGTTACAGAATCACGTTTTCATTTATCCACTGACCGGTTCGGCACTGCAGCATAGAATCTGCTTTCCAACCGACATATTTCGGTCATAATATTTGACGGTTAACGCGAGGAGACAGACATGGGACTCACGCAATCCTTGAATGTTCTGTTGGTCAGTGCAGCGTTTGTTTTCGTCCTGTCCATGCTCTTTATCTGAGCCGGATCACGAAGGCGAAATGACTGATAGTGCCTACACTCCCCAATAGCTGATCAATCCGCCGACAAAAAAGCGCATGTCCCGCCCGACATGCGCTTTTCACATTTGAGCCGTGCCGAGAGGATCAGGCTGCCGCGCCGGCACTCTTCTGCGCCCGGCGGGAGAAGCCGAGATTGTCGAGGACGGCGGAAACGAGCGGCGCGCGGTTCATCGTATAGAGATGGAACTCGTCGAGGCCGCGCCGAACGAGATCCTCGATTTGCTCGGCGGCAACGTCGGCCGCGACCTTCGCCCGCTCCTCGGGCTTGTCGTCGAAGCCCTCGAAGCGCTCGTCGAGGAATGCGGGGATGACCGCGCCGCAGGCGCCGGCAAAACGCTTCAACTGCGTCAGGTTCTGGATCGGCATGATGCCGGGCACAACCGGGATCGTGATGCCGGCAGCGCGCACCCGCTCCAGGTAGCGCTCGAAATTGTCGTTGTCGAAGAAGAACTGCGTCAGCGCCCGGTCGGCGCCATTGTCGGCCTTACGCTTCAGCATGTCGATATCGGCGGCCGTATCGCGGCTTTCCGGGTGCTTTTCCGGATAGGCCGAGACCGAAATCTCGAAATCGCCGACCGACTTGAGACCGGCCACCAGCTCCGCCGCATTGGCGTAACCACCGGGATGCGGCTGATAAGGTGCGCCGGCGCCGCCGGGCGCATCGCCACGCAGCGCCACGAAATGCTTTACGCCGACCTTGCGAAACGTATCGATCATATGATGCGTTTCCTCCTTCGTCGCGCCGACGCAGGTCAGGTGCGAGGCCGTGGCAAGCGGCGTCTGCGAAAGGAAACGCGTGACGGCGGAGAGCGTGGGCGCCTTGGTGGTGCCGCCGGCGCCATAGGTCACCGACACGAAATCAGGATCCCAGTCCTGCAGCTTGCTGACGGTATCCCAGAGCTGCCCTTCCATCTCCTCCGATTTCGGCGGGAAGAATTCGAAGGAAATCCCGATGTTGCGCCCGCGTCCTTCGTTTTTCAAAGCCATGTCATACTCTCCCGGCAAATGTAGGTTCGGCGCCTTCGCTCGTCTGCGAAGCCATGAGGCGCCTCGGATCGCGCGCGAGCCAGACGGTGACCGTCAATCCCTGCCCGCCCTGCTGACCCGGATGAAGATCGACGACCTGCTCGACGTCGAGCCCGGCCTTGCGTAGCCAGTCGGACATCGCCTGGTGCGAAAAGCCGAGACGGACATGGGCATGCTCGTCGCGGAGATATTCGAGCGTGTGCGGCGCGAGGTCGATGACCACGAGTCTGCCACCTGGCCGGAGCATGCGCGACGCTTCGGCAATCGCAATTTCCGGCTGATCGAAGAAATGCAGCACCTGATGGATCGTCACCAGATCGAAATCCTGCCCCTCGAAGGGAAGGTTCAGAATGTCGGCGTGACGGACCGTCGCCTTGGTGATGCGGGATTTGTCGAGATTGGCGCGCGCCACGCTCAGCATGTCGCGGCTGGCGTCGACGCCGATGGCGCGGCGGTAGAGGCCGGACAGAAGCTCGAGGATGCGGCCGGTGCCGGTGCCGAGATCGAGCAGTGAATCGATCGGCTGGTTGCCGAGCAGCCGGATGACGGCAGCGTCGACCTCCTCGTCGGCCGCGTGCAGACGGCGAAGCTCGTCCCATTCGGCGGCGTTGCGGCTGAAATAGGCTTGCGCCCGCTCGGCCCGCTGACGCTTGACCTGCGAAAGCCGCTCGCCGTCGCGAAGGACGGTCGGATCGTTCTCGGAAACATGCTTCAACAGCGCCCGCACGAGCAGGGCCGCCTTGCCGTCCTGCTTGAGCCGGAAATAGGCCCAGGCGCCTTCCTGGTAACGCTCGATCAGTTCGGCCTCGCCGAGCAGCTTCAGGTGGCGGGAGATGCGGGGCTGGGATTGGCCGAGGATTTCGGTAAGATCGGTGACCGTCAGGTCGCCGCCGTCGAGAAGTGCCAGAAGACGCAGGCGCGTGGGCTCGCCGGCCGCCTTCAAGACGTCCACCAGCCCATCCAGTCCTAGCTTCAAGGGTTCGCTCATTTCCAGCCCAATCAAGATATAAAGATATCTTTATGTGATTTGAAAGAACGTGGCAAGCGTCAATTTGCGCTCTCCGCGAAATTGGCTGCTCAGATTGCGACAAGGCTCGTTGGGCAAAAAAACACCGACCGAACCGTCAATGCCGGGCCAAAATATGGACCACCGATCTCGCAAAGGACGATCGGTCTATTACTAAACTCAGGATCTTTTTGGCAGGTCAGGCGGTTCACCGGCTAGACGGCCGAACATTCGGAAGTCATGGAAGGCGTTCTTGAACCACGCCTGATGGCGAAGTGTCCCTTCATATCGGAACCCGGCTTTTTCCAGAACCCGGTCCGACGCCGGATTTCCAGGCAGAGTCCAGGCTTCGATCCGGTTCAGGGAAAAGTCATCGAACCCACATCGAGCGACTGCTTTCACCGCATCGCTCATTAGTCCCTTCCCCCAGAAGGATGGATGCAATTCGTAGCCGATCTCAGCCCATTTTGAGTACTTATCGATGCTGTTGAACCGTATGCTTCCTAAAAACCGTCCTGAGGCGCGGTCCTCAATGATCCACGCGCAGCCCTTTCCCTTCGCGAATGCGCCGCACATCCATTTCATCACGCGCTCGGTTTGTCCTTTTTTCGGCGCATCCGACCAGTTCGAGAACCGGGTGACTTCCGGAATAGAAAGCAAGTCGTGGACGTCGCCGCAGTCATCGAAAACCGATTCACGCAGGCGGAGTCGATAAGTTAGAAGGGCGGGAAATTCGCTTTTCACAGGGGCCATAGCAAAATCGTTAGGCTCGTTGAAAATTGGCGCGGACGCACGTCACACGCAGTTAGGCGCCACCCAGGCATCTCACGCATTGCAAATCGCCGAAATATACAACTGCTGCAATATTTGATTTTACGTCGCCGCAAAATCAAGTTTTGCGGCGACTATTCAGCCAAACTCTCGCGAAAATATCCCCAGCGAGTAAATCGCCCAGCGCCCTGCTGCGATCAGCGCGTCAGGCGCTTGTGGGCCTGGCTGCCCGGGTTGAGGGCGTCGGGGCCGAGGCGGCGGACCTTGTCCTGTTCATAATCCTCGAAGTTGCCTTCGAACCATTCGACATGGCCCTCGCCTTCGAAAGCCAGGATATGCGTGGCCAGACGGTCGAGGAACATGCGATCGTGGCTGATGATGATGGCGCAGCCGGCAAATGCTTCCAGCGCGCTTTCCAGAGCGCCGAGCGTTTCCGTATCGAGGTCGTTGGTCGGTTCGTCGAGCAGCAGAACGTTGCCGCCGGCCTTCAGCATCTTAGCAAGGTGAACGCGGTTGCGCTGACCACCCGAGAGATTGCCGACCTTCTGCTGCTGATCGCCGCCCTTGAAGTTGAAGGCGCCGCAATAGGCACGGGAGTTCATGTCGAACTTGCCGAGCTTGATGATTTCGGCACCGCCCGAGATTTCCTCCCAGACCGTCTTGTCGGCGGCAAGCGCGTCGCGGCTCTGGTCGACATAACCGAGATGGACGGTCTCGCCGATGCGGATCGAACCACTATCCGGCTTTTCCTGGCCGGTGATCATCTTGAACAGCGTCGTCTTGCCGGCGCCGTTCGGGCCGATAATGCCGACGATGCCGCCCGGCGGCAGCTTGATCGACAGGTCGTTGATCAGCGTGCGGCCTTCAAAGCCCTTGGTGATGCCTTCCATTTCGATGACAACCTGGCCGAGACGCTCGCTGACCGGGATGATGATCTGAGCGTCGCCGGGACGCTGCTTCTCGGCGGCTTCCACCAACTGCTCGTAGGACTTGATACGTGCCTTGGACTTGGCCTGACGGGCCTTCGGGCTGGAGGCGATCCATTCCTGTTCGCGGCTGATCGCCTTCTGACGGCCTGCCTCTTCGCGATTTTCCTGCTGCATGCGCTTGGCCTTGGCGAGCAGGTAAGCCGAGTAGTTGCCCTCGTAAGGAATGCCACGACCGCGGTCGAGTTCGAGGATCCAGCCGGTGACGTTGTCCAGGAAGTAGCGGTCGTGGGTAATCATCATCACGGCGCCCGGATAGTCGCGCAGATGCTTTTCGAGCCAGGCGATGGTTTCGGCGTCGAGGTGGTTGGTCGGTTCGTCGAGCAGCAGCAGATCCGGCTGCGACAGCAGCAGGCGGCAGAGCGCGATGCGGCGGCGCTCACCACCGGAAAGGCTGGTGACCTCGGCATCGCGCGGCGGGCAGCGCAACGCTTCCATCGCCATCTCGACCTGGCTTTCCAGATCCCAGAGGTTCTGGCTGTCGATGATGTCCTGGAGCTTGGCGCCCTCTTCCGCCGTCTCGTCGGAATAGTTCATCATCAATTCGTTGTAGCGATCGAGGATGGCCGTCTTGGAGGCAACGCCCTCCATGACGTTTTCGAACACGGTCTTGGCAGGATCGAGCTTCGGCTCCTGCTCGAGGTAGCCGACCGTCGCACCTTCGGCGAGCCAGGCTTCGCCGGTATATTCCTTGTCCTGACCTGCGATGATCCGCAGCACGGTGGATTTACCGGCGCCGTTTGGCCCGAGGATACCGATCTTGGCATCCGGGTAGAAGGAAAGGTGGATGTTCTCCAGGATCTTCTTGTTGCCATAGGCCTTGTTGAGGCCGGACATGTGATAGATGAACTGACGTGCCATAACTGCGCTGCTCCGGGCGGGAAACTTCAATCGTGCCGCTATGTAGGCGAAACAGCGCCTGCGGGCAACGCCGAAACCCGGTTTACTCAGGATTTCCGGTCAGAAACCCGCAGCATCGACGACGCCTTCATCGCAGCCGAAAGAGGTTTTTCCCGCCCCCTGGATCAGATCGGCAAGCACGGCACTTTTCGCAGACGCCGTTCCTGCGTCCTCAGAAAGCCCGATCGTCAGCTCGCTGATCACCCTGACGCTACCAGCCCGCCGGCAGCTCATCTTGACGCGGTCGCTGGCGCCCGGCCCGAAGCTCTTGTCGAAAGCCGCCTTGATCGCGTCGGCCTTGACTGTCTTGCCGATATTGGCGGCGAAGAGATCGCGCACGGCCGAGGCGTTGAGCGCGTCGACGAGATGAATTCCGACGCCGAAATAATCCTCCGCGCTCATCTTCGTGCAGGTGCCGTGCTTCACCCATTCATGCCGTTCCAGGCCGGACTGCGTGCCGGGCATCGCCTTTGCGAGCGCCGACTTCGCCTCCGCCGAGAGCGTGACCTCCGGCAATTCGTTCCATTTGCCGTCCTTGTCGGCGGCCTTCTGCTCGGCGCTCACGCCGCAATAATCCTGCTTCATCGGCCAGAGCCCATGCAGCGAGAAATTCGTCGCGTCGGAACGCTCGCCGGTCTGGCTGGCGCATTCGGCCTTCTTCTGGTTCGTTTGGCAGAAGGCGGGCTGCCAGCTCGCCGCCAGAATGAAGCGGGTGCGCCCGCCGCCTTCCTGCGCCGTGGCGGCGCCGGCAAGAACCATCGACAAGGCGAACGCCAAGGTACGCAACTGCATGCTGCTCATTTCAACCCCCAAAAGAACAATACAGGAACAAATAAGCATGAAGATCGAAAGCCCGCAACCCTGAATCGCAACAGCATCGCAAATTGCTATCGGATAAATCAAACGCCTCTGTTGCATTTGCCCGGCGATCTGGTCTGTTGCCGCAAGGAGGACCTGCATGTTTTCTGAAACGCGAAGGCTCGTGGTGCCGGAGGCGTCGCTCGCCTATCATCATGCCGAGGCTGCCGGCCCGGCGCGCGGCATCCTGTTGATATCGCACGGGCTCGCCGAACATTCCAAACGTTACCGCGCCTTTGCCGAGACGATGGCGGCGCGCGGCTATCACGTCTATGCCCACGATCACCGCGGCCATGGCGAGACGACGGCGCCCGACGCGCCGATCGGCCGTTTTGCCCGGCGCGGCGGCGTCGATAAGGTGATCGGCGACGTCATCGCCATGCGCGCCCATGCCGCTTCCCGCCACCCCGGCCTGCCGGTGATCCTCTTCGGCCATTCGATGGGCGGCCTCATCGCTCTCAATGCGGCGGTCACGGCTCCGGCCGATTTCGATGCCGTCGCCGTCTGGAATTCGAATTTCGCCGTCGGCCTTGCCGGCCGCGCCGCCCAGGCGATCCTCCTTGCCGAGCGCATGCTGAAAGGCTCCGACGTGCCGAGCGGCCTGCTGCCGAAACTCACCTTCGGCGCCTGGGGCAAATCCGTTCCCGGCCACCGCACCGAATTCGACTGGCTGTCGCGCATTCCCGGAGAAGTCGAGAAATATGTCGCCGATCCGCTTTGCGGCTTCGATGCCTCCGTCTCCCTCTGGCTCGATCTCTTCGAGATGACCTTCCGCGCGCCGCAGAAGGCCCATCTCGACCGGCTGGCGCGAGATCTGCCGATCCATCTGGTCGGCGGCGAAGAAGATCCAGCAACGGAGCGTGGAAAAGCCATCCTCTGGCTGTCAAACCATTTGAAAGGCCAGGGCTTCTCTCGTATCAGCACCTTGATATATCAGGACATGCGGCACGAAACGCTGAACGAGATCGGCGCGGATGCGGCGACCGCGGCCTTCGCGGACTGGTGCGACGGGGCCATCGCAAGAGCCTGAGCCACAGGGATTCCATCATGAGCAGCTCCTCCTCCCGCACAGTTTCGTCCGCCTCCGAAGTGACGACCGGGCTTGCGCTGATGTTTCTATCGGTGATGGTCTCGCCGCTCATCGATGTCTTCTCCAAGCTTGCTGTCGTCACCATTCCATCCGCCGAGGTCACCGCCGCCCGCTTCGCCATCCAGGCGCTCTGCATGCTGCCGATCGTGTTGTGGCGGCGCAGCTTTACCGATTTCTCGTGGAGCCAGAGCCTGTTCCATGCCATCCGCGGCGCGATCATCACCGTCTCGATGATCTCCTTCGTTACCACCCTGAAATACATGGCGGTCGCCGACGCGATTGCGATCTTCTTCGTCGAGCCGATCATCGTGACGATCTTCGGCGGCATCTTCCTGAAGGAAACGATCGGCTGGCGGCGCTATACCGCCTGCGGCGTCGGCTTCTTCGGGGCGATGCTGATCATCCAGCCGAGCTTCGAGGAGGTCGGCTATGTCGCGCTTCTGCCCGTCCTCAGCGCGCTCTGCATCGCAACCTTCGTGCTGATGACCCGCGTCCTCTCGCACAGGGAAGACCCCTGGGCGATGCAGTTCCAGATGGGCATCTGGGGCCTGCTCTTCTGCGCCATCCTGCTCTTTTTCGGCGAGGGAACCGGTTCAGATCTCCTCGATCCCGTCATGCCGCAGGGCAATGTCTGGTTCTATCTCGCAGGCGTCGGCGCCACGGCGGCAACCGCTGGCATCTTCGGCGTCTATGCCTATCGCGCCGCACCGGCCTCGACGCTGGCGCCGCTGCAATATTTCGAGATCGTATCGGCGACGATTTTCGCCTGGCTGGTTTTCGGCGACTTTCCGAATGCGGTCAAATGGCTCGGCATCATGATCATCATGGCGTCGGGCTTCTACATCCTCTGGCGCGAGCGCCGCTTTGCATCCAGACCCGTATCCGATACATCTGAGGCGACGCTGGCGCCGTAACCGCCTTCCGGAGGAATATGACGGAAACCGTGACGAAAAAGCCGCCGCTTGCCGGCATCCGGGTGATCGAGCTTGCCCGAGTGCTGGCCGGCCCCTGGGCAGGACAGATGCTTGCCGATCTCGGCGCCGACGTCATCAAGGTCGAAAATCCCGATGGCGGCGACGATACCCGCCAATGGGGACCGCCCTTCGTCGAAGGCGCCGACGGCGAAAATCTCTCGGCCGCCTATTATCACGCCACCAATCGCGGCAAGCGCTCCATCACCGCCGACCTGAAGAGCGGGGAAGGCCAGGATCTCGTCCGCCGGCTCGTGGCCACCGCCGATGTGGTGATCGAGAATTTCAAGCTCGGCGGCCTCGTCAAATACGGGCTCGATTACGACAGCCTGCGGAAGGTGAACCCGAAGCTCGTCTATTGCTCGATCACCGGCTTCGGCCAGACCGGCCCCTATGCCAGCTTCGCCGGCTACGACTATATCGTGCAGGGCATCTCAGGCTTCATGTCGATCACCGGAGAGCCTGACGGCCAGCCGATGAAGGCGGGTGTGGCTATCGCCGATATCTTCACCGGCATCTATGCCGTCTCGGCAATCGAGGCCGCATTGATCCACGCGCTGAAAACAGGCGAAGGCCAGCTCATCGACATGGCCCTGCTCGACGTACAGTCGGCCGTGCTTGCCAATCAGAACATGAATTACCTCATTTCCGGCGCCGCACCGACCCGCCTCGGCAATGCCCATCCCAACATTTCGCCCTATGAGGTCGTGCCGGCGGCTGACGGTTATCTCATCCTTGCTGTGGGAAACGACGGCCAGTTCCGCCGCCTCTGCACCATCCTCGGCCTGGAGGCGATGTCAGGCGACGAGCGCTTTTCCACCAACAAGGCTCGCGTCGCCAATCGCGGCGAGGTGCGCCGCCTCATCTCTACCGAGACGCTGAAATGGCAGAAGGCGGATCTCCTGAAAGCCTGCGAGGAGAATGGGGTTCCATCCGGCGCGATCAACACGATCGAGGAAATGTTCGCCGATCAGCAGGTGCAGGCCCGCGGCCTGCGCATCGACCTTGCGGATGCCGCAGGCACGATGATCCCAGGCGTCAGGACGCCTGTCGTCATGTCCGAGACGCCGCTGCGTTACACCAGGCCGAGCCCGCGCCTCGGCGAACACAGGGATGAAATTCTGGCGGAACTCGCTGAGTACGAGAGGAAGGCATCGTCATGAAGAAGGCTTGGTCATGAAGAAAACGGGCGGAGAACTGATCGTCGAGGCGTTGAAGGCAAACGGCGTCAAACGCCTCTCCTGCGTGCCCGGCGAGAGCTTCCTTGCCGTCCTCGACGCGCTGCGCGACAGCGATATCGACGTCCTCGTCTGCCGTCAGGAAGGCGGAGCTGCGATGATGGCCGATTGCTGGGGCAGGCTGACGGGCGAACCCGGTGTCTGCATGGTCACCCGCGGCCCCGGCGCCACCAACGCGTCGGCCGGGCTGCATATCGCAAGACAGGATTCGATCCCGATGATCCTTTTCATCGGCCAGGTGCAGCGGGAAGCGCGCGAGCGCGAAGCCTTCCAGGAGGTCGAGTTCCGTCGCGCCTTCACCGAATTCGCCAAATGGGTCGGCGAAATCGACGATGCCGCCCGCATTCCCGAATTCGTCACCCGCGCCTTTGCGATCGCGACCTCCGGCCGCCCCGGCCCCGTCGTGCTGACGCTGCCCGAAGATATGCTGCGCGACGAGGTGGAAGCACCCCGCGCCCGGCGCTACACGCGCGTCGAAGCTCATCCCGGCCGCCGCCAGATCGACGATCTGTATCTGCGCCTCTTGAAGGCCGAGCGGCCGATGGTGATCCTCGGCGGCACGCGATGGGATGCCGATGCCGTTGCCGATTTCCAGAGCTTCGCGGAACGCTTCAGCCTGCCGGTCGGCTGCTCCTTCCGCCGGCAGATGCTGTTCGATCATCTCCATCCCTGCTATGCCGGCGACGTCGGCATCGGCATCAATCCTGCCCTGGCAAAAGAGGTCAAGGAGAGCGACCTGCTGATCCTGCTCGGCGCCCGCATGTCGGAAATGCCATCCTCGTCCTATACGCTGGTCGATATCCCCTACCCCCAGCAATCGCTGGTGCACGTCTATCCCGACGCTTCCGAACTCGGCCGGATCTACCGTCCGGATCTCGCCATCTGCGCCGCACCCTCCGAATTCGTCGCCGCACTTGCCGATTTGGAAGCGCCGGCCGAGCCGCGCTGGGCCGAGCGCACCGAGCGTCTGCACCAGGCCTATCTCGGCTGGTCGAAGCCGCCGGCGACAGGCCCGGGCGCCGTCCAGATGGGACCGATCATGGAATGGCTGGAGGCCAATACCGGGCCGGAGACGATCTTCACCAATGGCGCAGGCAATTACGCCACCTGGGTGCACCGTTTCCATCGTTTCCGCCGCTTCAACACGCAGTCCGCCCCGACCTCCGGCTCGATGGGTTACGGCCTGCCGGCCGCCGTCGCCGCCAAGCATCTCTTTCCCGAGCGCGAGGTCATCTGCTTTGCCGGCGACGGCTGCTTTATGATGCACGGCCAGGAATTCGCCACCGCCATCCGCTACGGCCTGCCGATCATATCAGTCGTCGTCAACAACGGCATGTACGGCACGATCCGCATGCATCAGGAGCGCGAATATCCGGGCCGCGTCAGCAGCACGGATCTGACCAATCCCGATTTCGCAGCCCTTGCCCGCGCCTATGGCGGCCATGGCGAGACGGTGGAGAAGACCGAGGAATTCGCCCCCGCCTTCGAACGCACGCGCGCCAGCGGCAAACCCGCGATCATCGAGGTGAAGCTCGATCCGGAGGCGATCACGCCGACGCGCACTCTTTCTGAAATCGCGCAAACAAAAAGCCGGTAGGTTGCCCCACCGGCTTTGAGAGCAGACTTGCGGCGACCTTAGTCGAGCGCAGCCGTGACGATGAACTCGACCTTGTATTTCGGCGCAGCGAGCTTGGCTTCGCTGGTGGCGCGTGCCGGCGGGTTTGCCGGGTCGATCCAGCCTTCCCAGACGGCATTCATTTCTGCGAAATAGGCGATATCGGAGAGGTAGATGATCGTCTGCAGGATCTTCGACTTGCTGCTGCCTGATGCAGCCAGCAGGCGGTCGACTTCGGCAAGCGAGGACTTGCACTGATCGGTGACGCTTTCGCCCTCGCCGACCTGGCCTGCGAGATAAACCGTGTTGCCATGAATGACGGCGCCGCTCATGCGCGAGCCGACGTCGATACGCTTGATGCTCATTATAGTCTCCTCAGTGAATGGAAAATGACGGCGCTGAAAAACAGCGCCGGAAAATCGGGCTCCGGAGCCGGGCTTAGCCGCGGATATGATGGGTCTTCTGATAGATCGCCGTCGAGCGTGCGCCGGAGCGGCAATAGCCGAGCATCGGCCGCGGGAATTCGTCGAGCGCGTCGACCATGCCCTGCACCGCTTCCTCGGTCACGCCCATCGGTCCCACAGGCACATGGGCGATATCGAGGCCGAGCTCCCTGGCGCGCGCCTCGATGACCGAGAACGGCGTCTGGTCCGGGCTTTCCTGGTCGGGGCGATGGCAGACGATCGATTTGAAGCCCAGCGCCTTGATCTCGTCGAGGTCCTCGGGCGTGATCTGACCCGAAACCGAATATTCATCGTCGATCTGGCGAATATCCATCGTCCTGTCTCCTAAAAATCGTGGGCTGAAGGTCTACGACGCAGGCCGGCAGGCGTCAACAACACTTCACTCACAGGAAGGTGAAGGTCAGCGCATAACTGCGGCTCTCGCCAGGCGCCAGCATGTTGAACTCTCCGGCCGCCTCAAGCTCGTCGCGCAAGACCCAGCGGTGCGAAACGGGCTCGATGCCGATGATATGGGCCGGCGTCTTCTGGTTCCGCCAGACCTGCAGATAAGGCAGCGTATCGGCACGGAAGCGCACGCGAAGCGTCCTGCCGCCGATCGCGGCGATCGGCCCGAGCCGGACCTCCGCAAAGCCCTCCTCCGTCACCGGCGTGGGGAGGCAGAAGATGCCGCCCGGCTCCTCGCCGAAGGTCCAGGGAAAGCCGCCATTCTCCAGCATCTGCCCTTCGAGCCGGGTGCCCTCGTCCAGCCATTTGCCGCCCGTGTTCATGTGATACATCAGGAAGGTCGGCACGGTCCGGTCGCTGGTATTGACGACGCGGTCCTCGAGCCGCACCTCGCCGGTCGCCCCCTCGATCCGCCACAGCCGCTCGATGCGTTGCGACAGGCCCTCGACGGTCATGATGTCGATATCGGCGCGGCATTCGGCATTGCCGTTTTCGAATTTCGTCCACAGCACCTTCGCCGCATGGCCGGAGGCCGATCCGTGCAACGGATAGACCTTGCCGTCCGACCGGCCGGGGATCGGCTGGCGGTGGCGGATATGGTCCGGTCCGCAGGTGAAGAGGAAGCCTTCAAGCGAATGATCGATTCGCGGATCGCCGTCATCGGGAATGGCCCGCTTCGGCGCGATATCGACGCCGTCGACGATACATCCGCCGATATCCAGCACCGATGTTTCATCCAGCATCAGGCGCGGCCCGCTTGCGGCGGCAAATTCGATCATCGCAGTCTCCTCAAGGATTTATCGCCCGCCGTAGCGTTAGGTTTTGGTCCGCCCTTCGTCAATTGGCGCCGCCTCCATCTTGCGTTTTCGCCGCAACGGTGGATTTTGCGGAACGGACACAAGAACGCAAACGTTTATGAGTAAAAGGAAATCTTAGTGATTTTCATATTTTGTTCAGCACAGTTTCATAAATTCCACACTAGCGTCAAAATTGACGGGTGTGTGTCTGCCCAGTCACCGTTCGAGGTTTGAGACGTGAATCGCTTTTTGAAATCGGCATTTTCGCTTGCGGTCGTGCTGGCAGCCCTTGCCGCCGCAGCGCCTGAGGCAGGCGCGCAGCAGTTCCGCGACCGCCGCCAGAGCGATATCGTGCTGGTTACGCCGAACGGCGAAATCCTCGACTACCTCCCCCCCGGCGCTGCCTACGCCCGGGACCGCAGCGGCAACCGAGTGCTGATCGATGCCTACGGCAACATCGTCGCCACCGAGATGCGTGCCCGCGGCTATTATCCGCCTCGCCCCGGCTCGCGCGATGCCAACCAGTACGGCAACGATCCCTATTATGCCGACGACGGTAACAATGGCGATACGCGTTACTCCGAGCGCGGGGCCGTGACCGGCGGCATTCCGCGGGATGCGGCGATCGAGCGCCGGCCGCTCGGCGAGCAGCCCTATCCTGACGACAACAGCATCGGCAATCCGCAGCCGGGCGACGACTATGCCTCGATCGATCCCGATCAGCAGATTCCGCCGGCCGACGCGCCGAAGGCGGTACCAGAAGAGCCCGTCATCACGCTGAAGAACAAGTCGAAGCCCGAGATCGTCGCACTGCAGGTCTTCCTCGACCGCGCCGGCATCTCCCCCGGCGTCATCGACGGGCATATGGGCTCGAACGTCACCAAGGGCATCTATGCCTACGACCAAATGACCGGGTCGAAACTCGATCCGAACGACACCGATGCCATTCTGGAAGAGCTGCGCATGAACGGCGGCCTGCCCGTCGTCAGCTACACGATCACCCCGGCCGATGCCGCCGGCCCCTTCGTCGCGCAGATCCCTGAAGATTATTCGCAGAAGGCGCTATTGCCGTCGCTCGCCTATACCTCGACCACCGAAATGCTCGCCGAGCGCTTCCACATGGACGAGGCCTTCCTCAAGGAGATGAACCCCGGCGCCGATTTCAGCGTTCCCGGCACCGTCATCAAGGTCGTCAATCCCGGTGAGCCGAAGACCGGTGACGTCGCCCGCATCATCGCCGACAAGGCCCGCAAGCAGGTCTTCGCCTATGACGGCGCCGGCAACCTCCTCGCCGCCTACCCGGCTTCGATCGGCTCCACCGACACGCCCTCCCCCTCGGGCACGGTGACTGTCGAGCGCGTCGCCCTCAATCCGGGTTACACCTACAATCCGAAGATCAATTTCCAGCAGGGCGTCAACGACAAGATCCTCAACATTCCGCCCGGCCCGAACGGCCCGGTCGGCACCGTCTGGATGGCGCTCTCCAAGCCGACCTACGGCATCCACGGCACGCCCGAGCCCTCCAAGATCGGCCGCACGCAGAGCCATGGCTGCATCCGTCTGACCAACTGGGATGCCACCGAACTTGCCAAGATGGTCAAGCCGGGCGTGACGGTCGAATTCGTCGACTGACCCCGCATCTTCGGGCGGAATGACCGCAAGCAAACAGACGACGATGCCAGGCGGCTGGGATCGTCCGAGGCGCGGCAGGGTCGGTCGGTGCCAACAGCATTTTTGACACAACAATCTAGCGCGGGCTGCGGCGGCAGTTCAAATTTGCTCTCCCGTCCCAAAGTTTGGAACCCGAAAGCGCGCAAAAAGCTATTAAATCTGTAGATTTCACTTCCTAACATTTTGGAGGTCGTATGAAATCGCTTGTTCGATTGGCTTTGAGCGTATTGGCGGGTTTGATCGCCGTCGGCACGGCGCAGGCTGCCGATGTCTCGGAAATTCGCGTGGACTGGGCCACCTACAACCCGGTCAGCCTCATTCTGAAGGATGAAGGCATCCTGGAAAAGGAATTCGAAAAGGATGGGATCAAGATAACCTGGGTCCAGTCCGCAGGCTCCAACAAAGCCCTGGAATTCCTGAATGCCGGCTCCCTCGACTTTGGCTCGACCGCGGGTGCGGCTGCCTTGATCGGCCGCGTCAATGGCAACCCGATCAAATCCATCTATGTGTATTCACGTCCGGAATGGACCGCGCTCGTAACCCGCAAGGATACCGGCATTGCCAAGGTACAGGACCTCAAGGGCAAGTCCATCGCTGTGACGCGCGGCACCGATCCGCACATTTTCCTGGTGCGCGCTCTCGCCGATGCAGGCCTGACTGAAAAGGATGTCTCGCTTGTTCTGCTGCAGCATGCGGACGGACGCCTTGCGTTGAAGCGCGGCGACGTCGACGCTTGGGCCGGCCTCGATCCGATCATGGCCTCCGCCGAGATTGAAGATGGCGATGTGCTCTTCTACCGCAAGCCTGACAACAACAGCTGGGGCGTTCTCAACGTGCGCGAAGAGTTTGCCGCCGCCCATCCCGATCTCGTCAAACGCGTGCTTGCATCCTATGAAAAGGCGCGCACCGAAGCTCTGAAAGATCCGGCCAAGCTCAAGGCCGCCCTCGTCGCCGCCACCAAGCTGCCCGATAGCGTGATAGACCGCCAGTTGGAGCGCACGAACCTCACCTATTCCGTGATCGGCGATGCCCAGCGCGAGACGATCGAAGCCGCGGGTTTGGCTTTGCAAAAGGCCGATGTCATCAAGGCGGATGTCGATGTCGGCAAGACCGTATCGGCGCTGATCGACCCCAGCTACGCCTCCGCCGCTCTCGGCCAGTGAAGCGATAGAAAGAGCATCCCCATGTCATTGGTGGACATCGCGCTGTCATGGCAAAAGACGGAAGCAGCAAGGGAGACCCGGCGGCGCCGAGTTTCGCCTTTCGATCATCCGATCGTCGGAATCGTGTTTCCGCTCGCGTTGTTTGCCGCATGGGAGATCCTCGTCCGTGCGGGAATAGTCGGCGGCCGCCTGATGCCTCCGCCCTCGAAAATTCTCTCTACGGTCTATGCGCTGGCGGCATCCGGAGATCTGACAACACATGTCGGCGCGACGCTGCGCAGAGTGACGATCGGTTTCGCCTTCGGGTCGCTGGCGGGAACCGCTCTTGGGGCGCTGACCGGCTACTCCAAACTGCTAGCACGCCTGCTGGATCCAACGCTGCAGGCTCTGCGGGCAATTCCCTCCATTGCCTGGGTGCCGCTGTTCATCCTGTGGTTCGGCATTTTCGAAGCTTCCAAAGTCGCCCTGATTGCCGTCGGCGTCTTCTTCCCGGTCTATCTCGGGGTCTATGGCGCCGTTACCGGCGTTGACCGACGCATCGTCGAGGTCGGTCGTGTCTTTCGGCTTTCAGGCTTCGAGCTCATTCGTCTGATCCTGCTGCCGGCGGTCCTTCCGGACTTTATCCTTGCCTTGCGCGCAGGCCTGGGTCTCGGTTGGATGTTCGTCGTTGCGGCGGAATTCATGGGCGCATCCGAAGGCCTGGGATATCTTCTGGTGGATGGTCAGCAACTCGGAAAACCGGACCAGATCCTTGCCGCTATTTTGATCTTTGCCGTTGTCGGCAAGGCCACCGACAGCCTGCTTCTGATTGCGAGCGCGCCGTTCCTGCGCTGGCGCGACAGCCATGCGAGCAGGATCTGACATGCTCGATATCCGCTCTCTGTCCAAGATCTATCCCAACGGAACACATGCGCTGCAAGACTTCTCCCTCAATATCGGAAAGGGGGAATTGGTCGCGGTCATCGGAGGATCGGGCTGCGGCAAGAGCACCCTTCTGAGGCTGCTGTCGGGCCTCGAAGCTCCCACGCAGGGCCAAATAAGCCTGGAGGGACGGCTGCTGACGGAGCCGGACTCATTGGTGAATATCGTCTTCCAGGAGCCTCGGCTCTTTCCCTGGCTGACTGTCGCGGACAATATCGGTTTCGGCCTACGTAATCTGGCAAGCCGCGAACGGGATGAGCAGGTGTCGGCGGCCCTGGAGAAGATCGGTCTTCGCGGCTACGAGAAGCGCTGGATCAAGGAACTATCCGGCGGGCAGGCGCAGCGCGTGGCCTTGGCGCGCGCACTTGTGACAAAGCCGGCCGTGCTCCTGTTGGACGAGCCCTTCTCCGCGCTCGATGCGATGACGCGCGTCGAACTTCAGGATCATCTGATCGATCTATGGCGCGCGAATGCCACGACGATGCTGCTCGTCACGCACGATATCGAAGAGGCAGCCTATTTGGCGGATCGCGTCGTCGTGATGCGCCCTTGGCCGGGACGCATTCTGGAGGTGGTCGATATAGGCCTGCCGCGGCAACGCAATCGCATGTCGGACGAATTGGCCGACGTCAAAAGGCGCCTTTCCGACCTTCTGGCTCATTCCCTCCATGATGGCAGCCGCACGGCAAGCGCCTGAAAAACGAAATGCGTCGCGGTGCGAACCGGACGCATGTCGTTCGAGGATACGCTAACTGTCAGGCTGCCGTCGCCATCCGGGCGGACGCCGTCAGCTTGACCGGCAGCTTGCGCATCATTTCCTCGGCGAAACAGGTGGCGTTTTCACGCGCCTTGTCGAGATTGCTGACGCGTGTCGGATCGATCGTATGCAGCGTGCCACCGCAGTCGAAGATGTCGCGGAAAGCCGAGCGTTCGATGATGGCGGTATCCAGCACCGGCACGTGCCGCTCGCTGAGCAGCGACTTGACGAGCTGCAGCGCCCGCGTCGTCACCATCGAGTTGACACGGGTCAGCACCACCGAATGGCCGATCTTGATGCCCGCCTTCTCGTCCAGATACTGCAGCAGCTCGAGCACCTGAGCGCCGCCGCGCGCATCCATCGCACAGCCCTGGATCGGGATCAGCACGTGGTCGGAAAGGCCGACGGCGGTGGCGAGCAGCGGATTGCGCGCACCCGGCAGATCGACGATGAAGTAGTCGGTATTGTGCTTGTTCTCGCTGATATGCTGCGGCAGCGAGGCGGTGGTCACGAAATCGATCACCGAAATATTGGGCACGTGACCTGATATCTCATGCCAGCGCGAAATCCAGTGCTGCGGATCGGCGTCGAGGATGGTGACGCGGTAACCCGTACGAGCAAGCTCGGTCGCGAGCAGCAGAACAGCGGTCGTCTTGCCGGCGCCGCCCTTGGTATTTGCGAAAGTAATGACAGGCATGTTCGTTCCTCGGAAGGCAATGATGCGAGCCGGCATCGCTCTTTTGCGCACTCTCGGAGCATCGTGCGGTTAAGCCATCCTTTACAATCATGGTTAACAAATTCCAAACGCGCCCGCCGAAATTGCAGCCTGTTATTTTTCACATCCCTAAAATTAGGGATGCCTTGAAACGAAAAAGGCCCGGAAAGCCAAAGCCTTCCGGGCCAGTCTGCAGGTCCGCCTTCAATTGTCAGAAGCAATCCCTGAAAAGCGCCTTGGTATTTTCGAGCGTCATTGCAACCGGATTGCCGCCGGCGCTCGGATCTTCGATCGCCATGGCCGACAATTCATCGATGCGGTCGGGGGCGATTCCCATCGCCGTCAGTGTCTCCGGCACGCCGAGATCGGAGCGGAGCTTCAGCACGTAATCGTAGAAGCCGTCGAAACCGCCCGAAATGCTGAGATAGGCGGCCGCCCGGCCAATCTTCTCCTCGATGGCAGCGCGGTTGAAGCGCAGCACCGCCGGCATCACCACAGCATTGGTCATGCCGTGATGGGTGTTATAGACGGCGCCGATCGGGTGCGACAGCGCATGGATGGCGCCAAGCCCTTTCTGGAAGGCGACCGCGCCCATGGCGGCGGCAGCCATCATATTGGCGCGGGCTTCGAGATCGGTGCCTTCCCTGTAGGCGCGCGGCAGGAATTCCTTGACCAGCCGCATGCCTTCGAGCGCGATGCCGGCCGACATCGGGTGGTAGAAGGGCGAAGAATAGGCTTCCAGGCAATGGGCAAAGGCATCCATGCCGGTGCCGGCCGTGATGATCTTCGGCATGCCGACGGTCAGTTCCGGATCGGAAATGACGACGCCGGGCAGGAACTTCGGATGGAAGATGATCTTCTTCACATGCGTTTCGGAATTGGTGATGACGCTGGCGCGGCCGACTTCTGAACCGGTGCCTGCCGTCGTCGGCACGGCAACGATCGGCGCGATGCCTTCGAGGCTCGCGCGCGTCCACCAGTCGCCGATATCTTCGAAATCCCAGACCGGCCGCGTCTGGCCGGCCATGAAGGCGACGCACTTGCCAAGATCGAGACCGGAGCCGCCGCCGAAGGCGACGACGCCGTCATGGCCGCCGTCCTTGAAGGCCCTGACACCGGCTTCGAGATTCTTCTCGTTCGGGTTTGGATCGACATCGGCGAAGATCGCCCGGCCAAGGCCGGCATCTTCGAGGATATCGAGCGCGTTCTTGGTGATCGCCATCGAGGCGAGGCCGCGGTCGGTCACCAGCAGCGGCTTTCTGATGCCGAGGCTCTTGCAGGCGTCGGCCAGTTCCTTGATGCGGCCCCGGCCGAGCTTGACCGATGTCGGATAGCTCCAGTTTGCGGTGATGTTGCTGCTCATGCTGTGACTTTCTTCAAATGGAAGGATTTCGGACGAGTCAGATTGTGGAAGCCGATGATCGACAGCGAGCCGCCTCGGCCGGTCTCCTTGACGCCGGTCCAGCAGAGCGCCGGATCGAGATAGTCCGCGCGGTTCATGAAAACGGTGCCTGTTTCGATCTCGCGGCCGAGACGTGCAGCCCGTTCGACATCCTTGGTCCAGAGCGAAGCCGTCAGCCCGTACTGGCTGTCGTTCATCAAAGCGAGTGCCTCCTCGTCGCTCTTCACCTTCATGATGCCGACCGCCGGGCCGAAGGTTTCCTCGCGCATGAAGGCCATGGAATGGTCGACATCGACGAGAACCTGCGGTGCGATATAGGCGCCGCCGTCATCCTGAGGGAAAAGCTTAGGGTCGACAAGCGCCTTGGCACCCTTGGAAACTGCATCGGCGATCTGCTCGCGCACCACCTTGGCGAAGCGCTTGTTCGCCATCGGCCCGAGCGAGGTTTCCGGATCGAGCGGATTGCCGAGCTTGTAATTCGACACCCAGGCGACCGATTTCTCGACGAAGGCGTCATAGAGCGACTCATGCACATAGATGCGCTCGATGCCGCAGCAGCACTGGCCGGAATTATAGGTGGCGCCATCCATCAGCGTATCGACCGCCGCTTCGAGATCGGCGTCTTCCATGACATAGCCCGGATCCTTGCCGCCGAGTTCGAGGCCGAGGCCGGTGAAAGTGCCGGCAGCGGCCCGCTCCATCGACCGTCCGCCTTCGACCGATCCGGTGAAGTTGACGAAATTGAAGCTGCCGGCGGCAATCAGCGCCGACGTCGTCTCGTGATCGAAGAAGACGTTCTGGAACACGTCTTCGGGAACGCCGGCCTCGATGAAGGCCTGCACCAGCCGCTCGCCGACAACAAGCGTCTGCGAGGCATGTTTCAGCACCACCGTATTGCCAGCCATCAACGCCGGGGCGATCGTGTTGATCGCCGTCATGTAGGGATAGTTCCAGGGTGCTACGACGAAGACGACGCCATGCGCTTCGCGCTCGATGCGGCGCTCGAAACGCTCGCTCTCCTCGACGACGAGAGGCGCCAGCGCGTCCGCCGCGATCGAGGCGACATAGTTGGAGCGCTCGTTGAAGCCCCTGTATTCGCCGCCGTATTTGACCGGACGGCCCATCTGCCAGGCAAGCTCCGGCACGACGACGTCAGACATCTCGTTCAGCCGCGCCACACCCTTCAGCACAAGCTGGACACGCTCTTCGAGCGGCCGTTTCGCCCAGCTCTTCTGCGCCTTGCGGGCGCGCGCCACAACGTCTTTGGCAGCGTCAAGTGAAAGTGCCGGTCGCTCGGCGTAGACCGATCCGTCCACCGGTGAAATGCATTGGATCATTGCCATGATCGATTTCCATCCTCGTATTGATCAAAATTCAGGTGGGCGACAGCCCCTCATCCGCCTGCCGGCACCTTCTCCCCGTAAACGGGGCGAAGGGGAATGCCGCAATCTCTCCGTTCCCCGCCACGTCTCGCATGGCAAGTCCCCTCTCCCCGCATGCGGGGAGAGGGTTAGGGTGAGGGGCAAGCAGCCCGCAAATGCCTATTAAGCTCTTTCGAAACCGCGCGCCACTTCCCAATCGGTGATGCGGCGGTCGTATTCTTCCTGCTCCCATTCGGCGGCACGGGTGTAATGGTCGATCACATCGTCGCCGAAGGCCTTGCGCAGCATTGCCGATTCCGTCATCGCGGCCGAAGCCGCGCGCAGCGTGCGCGGGATCTCGCGAATGTCCTTGCCGCCGTAAGCGTCACCGACGAAGGGAGCTTCGAGTTCGAGCTTGTTCTCGATCCCGTCGATGCCGGCGGCAAGCAGCGCGGCAAAGGCGAGATAGGGATTGAGATCGGAGCCGCCGACGCGGCATTCGATACGGATCCCCTTGGTTTCCTCGCCGCAGAGGCGATAACCGGCAGTACGGTTGTCCTTGCTCCAGATCGCCTTGGTCGGCGCAAAGGTGCCGGCCATGAAGCGCTTGTAGGAATTGATGTAAGGCGCCAGGAAATAGGTGATCTCGCTCGCATGGGAGAGAAGCCCGGCAACGTAATTGTGCATCAGCGGCGACATGCCGTATTTGCCGGCATGGTCGAAGAACAGCGGCTTTTCCTCGAGGCTCCAGAGCGACTGGTGGATATGGGAGGAACTGCCAGCGGCATTATAGTTCCACTTGGCGAGGAAGGTGATGGCCTTGCCCTTCGACCAGGCGATCTCCTTGCAGCCGTTCTTGATGATCGCATGCCGGTCGGCCATCGCGAGCGCGTCGGCATACCGCACGTTGATTTCTTCCTGGCCGGCCGAAGCCTCGCCCTTGGAATTCTCGACCGGAATACCGGCGCCCTGCAGCCCGGTGCGGATCGCCCGCATCACCTCTTCCTCCTTGGTGGTCTGGAAGATGTGATAGTCCTCGTTATAGGCGCTGGCGAGCTTGAGGTTGCGGTAGCCGGAAGCCTGCGCAGCCTCGTAGGTCTGGTCGAACAGGAAGAATTCGAGCTCGGAAGCCATGTAGGCCTTCATGCCCATGTCTTCGAGGCGCTTCACCTGCTTCTTCAGGATCGCCCGTGGCGAATGGGCGACCTCTTCGTGCGTGTGATGATCGAGCACGTCGCAGAGCACGAGCGCCGTGCCCTCCAGCCAGGGAATACGGCGCAGCGTCGCCAGATCCGGCTTCATCGTGTAGTCGCCGTAGCCCTTCTCCCAGCTCGTCGCCTTGTAGCCGGAGACCGTTTCCATCTCCATGTCAGTCGCTTGCAGATAGTTGCAGCTGTGCGTTTCCTTCCAGGCGCTCTCGACGAAATATTCCGCCTGGAAACGCTTGCCCATCAGCCGGCCCTGCATGTCCACCTGGCAGGCCAGAACCGTGTCGATGCGCCCTTCGGCAACATCCTTCCTGAGATCGTCGATTGTGTAACTGCTGCTCATGATTGATCCGCCTGAATTGGAATTGAGAGATCGGGGCAACGAAATCGCATGCGCTCGGCCTGAGATCGCGGCCCGATGCGCTTTCGTTGATCCGATGGGGCCGCAGGACGCGGCCCCATCCTTTGAGAGGGAAGCTCGATGTTTAGCGTTCGCCGCTTTCGCCGACGGCTGCTTCGGCCGCCGCGATCTCGGCCTGACGCTTTGCCACATCGGCGCCGATCGGCGGACCCTTGAAGCGCCGGCTTTCGAAACCGAACCAGACGATCGCGGTCAGCAGGAGGAAGCCAACGGTAACGTAGAGCGCAGCACCGTTCGGCGGCTGGATGCCGAGAATGAAGATCAGGACCATCGCGATGATCGTGAGCACGGCAAAGAGCTTGAAGGCGCCTTCGCCGAGGTTCCACGGACCCATCTTGTCCCACTTCGATGTGCCCCAGGCGAAGAGGCCGAGCGTGATCGGAATCGCGAAGGAGAAGAAGAGGAAGATGACGGTGCACGAGACGACGATCGTATAAACCGGCGTGTCACCGATTTTCATGAAGTCGAGTGACGTGAACCAGACGAAAAGTACCGACAGGATCGAGCCGGTCCAGATCGCGGCCACCGGCGTGCGATACTGCGGGCTGACCTTCGACAGCGCCTTCGATGCCGGAAGACCGCCGTCACGGGAGAAGGCGAAGATCATGCGCGAGACCGAAGTGACGGTCGCAAGACCGCACAGCCACTGGCTGACCAGGATGGCGAGGTAGAGAATGTCCTTGACGATCGGGTTCACCTGGCTGTCCATCGCCCAGAAGAACACGTTCCAGCCCTGCTTGGCCGCATCGTCCATGTTCGGCAGCATGAGGACGAAGGCGCACAGCATGATGTAGCCGAAAAGCGCTGACCACAGGACGGACGCGACCATGCCGCGCGGAACCGACTCGGCGGCCTTGACCGTTTCTTCCGACGTATGCGCCGAGGCGTCGTAGCCGGTGATGGTGTAGATCGGCAGCAGCAGGCCGACGAGGAAGACCCAGGCGCCCGAGGTGGACGGCCAGACATTGCCGCCGGCTTCGCCGGAATAGTTGGCGAAGGTGAAGAGACGGCTGATCTCGTAGGAGGGCGCTGCAATCAGGCAGACGGCCGCCAGCGCGATCGAGGTCGCGAAGATCAGATAACCCGAAAAGTCGGTCAGCTTCGCGGTAAGTCCGATGCCCATATGGTTCACGAGCGCCTGCGCGCCGGTGATGATGACGAGGAAGACGATGCGCACCAACGTCGTGTCCGTCAGCCCGAAATAGCTGGTGCCGAACGACCCCATGAAGAAATAATAGGTGCCGACATTGATGGCGCCGAGCACGGTAACGAGACCGAGCAGGTTAAACCAGGCGGTCAGCCAGCCGGTGAAGCGGTTGCCGAGGATCGAACCCCAGTGATAGAGGCCGCCGGCCGTCGGATAGGCCGAGCTGATCTGCGCCATGGCGACGGCGAAGACGAGCGAGATGAAGCATCCCACAGGCCAGCCGATGCCGATAGCGGCTCCGCCGGCACCCGAGGTTGCCTGCGCCAGCGAATTGATGCCGCCGGAGAGAATGCAGATGATGGAGAATGATACGGCGAAATTCGAGAACGAGCTCATGCGTCGTTCGAGTTCCTGGGCATAGCCCATGGAATGCAGGATGTGCACATCCTGCTTTTTGTCCAGTTCGGTATAGTCCGACATGACTTCCCCCTGTTCACGATCGGCCGCGGGATTGCGGGCCGGTCCAGTGCCAATTGTCCGCGGCATTTGCGCCGTGCGGACGTCCGCAGATAAACTGCTCCCTCGGGTCTTCTTTTTTATCAGGCGTCCAGGCTTTGCTGGAGAAGCCCTGTCAGATAGTCGGCCATGACCCCTTGGCCGCCATCGTCTGTGAGGAGGTCGTTGCGGACCTCGATCATTACATTGCGCAAGCCGTTCGAAAGCCCGTGCAGGATCAGCGTGTGAGTCACGCCGTCCTTAGGCCCGTAAGGCTCGTTGCGTTCCGTTCGGTAGAGCGGCGCCTCGGCCGCAGCGTCAAGCATGCGGTCGGCGAGCCGGCTGTCCTCGTCGTGCAATATGCCGAGTTCGACGGCGCGTTGGCGGCCGTGATAGATCGGCGTGAAGCTGTGCATCGTCACGATGACGCTGTCCTGGCCCCTCGCCCGACGATCGCCGATCAGCTCGCGAATGGCGTCGTGGAAAGGCACATAGAGTGCGTCCGTGCGCGCAAGGCGCTCTTCGTCGGTCAGATCCTTGTTGCCCGGAATGACGTAGATCTCGCTCGTCTCCGGCATGGCGCCCGGCGAACTCGGCGGACGGTTGCAATCGTAGATCAGCCGGGAGAAGCGCTGATAGACAAGTGTGGCGTCGAGCGCTTTGGAGATGCCGCGCGCAACCGCTAGAGCCCCCGGATCCCAGGCGATATGGCTCGAGAGCGCTTCGCTGGACAGGCCGAGATCGCCGAACCGGGCAGGAAGCGTGTTCGAAGCGTGCTCGCAAACCAGCAGCACAGGGCTGCGGCCGCCAATACGCTCGATCCCGACGCATTCGCCATCGGCTTCGCTGAGGATTTTCGGCTGGGCCAGCACCAAAGGCGCCACTCCTGTCCCTTAATAAAATATTTATAAGAAAAGAATTCTTCAGCTTTCGGCCGCTGTCAAGCATCCGCTGAAAATTTCTTTTCATGACGGCAGTTGACATGGATTATGACAGCGTTGTTAACTTTGGGTGGGAAAGTGGCGCTAGACCATCCCGGGGAGCAAAGTCAGTGACAACTGCGTCGAAGACGGTTTCGGACGTCATCCACTCGCATCTTGGGGTGCTGACGCGCGCCGAGAAGCAATTGGCGGAAAGCCTTCTAGACAATTATCCGGTTTCCGGCCTCGGCAGCATCACCACCATCGCCGAGAATGCCGGCGTCTCGACGCCGACCGTCGTGCGCATGGTCCAGAAGCTCGGCTTCAAGGGCTATCCCGATTTCCAGGCGCATCTGCATCAGGAAGTCGAGGCGACGATCTCCAACCCGATAGCCAAGCACGATCGCTGGGCGCAGAACGCGCCGGGCACGCATATCCTCAACCGTTTCGCCGATGCCATCATGGGCAACCTGCGCCAGACGCTGACCGATCTCGACACCGCGACCTTCGACAACGTCGCCGCGCTGCTGTCGGACCGCAAGCGCGGCCTCTATTTCGCCGGCGGCCGCATCACCGGCGCGCTCGCCGAATATTTCTTCACTCATATGCAGGTGATCCGGCCGGCAACGACGCTGCTGTCGTCGAATTCCAGCAGTTGGCCGCAATATGTCCTCAACATGAATGCCGGCGACGTCCTGATCATCTTCGATATCCGCCGCTACGAGCAGGAGATGGTGAGCCTTGCCACCGCCGCCCGCAAGCGCGGCGCCGAAATCGTGGTGTTCACCGATCAGTGGGGCTCGCCTGCCGCCAAGCTTGCCAGGCATGCCTTCCGCGTCCGGATTGAGGCGCCGTCCGCCTGGGATTCTTCCGTCGTCACTCTCTTCATCGTCGAAGCGCTGATCGAGGCTGTTCAGAATTCGACCTGGGACGAGACGAAGGAGCGCATGAAGACGCTGGAAGGCCTGTTCGAGCAGACCAAGCTTTTCCGCAAACCGGGGTAGGAGGGCGGCTAAAACAAAGGAAAAACAATGACGGCTTTTCGCGAAAACCGATGGCGCTGTCGCAAATAAACCATCCGTCGCAAACGCTTGCCATTCATGGCAAAATTAACGTCATCCAAGTGTCACACAAGCTTCATGCAAGCTCATTAACAGCATCGCCAGACACTGAAACCCGAAGGAGAACAACAGTGATCTCTAACCTTTCTCGACTGCTTTCACTTTCTACTGCGATGATCGTGGCTTCGACCGCGATTGCCGCTGCTGAGCCGAGCGCTGAACTTATCGCTGCCGCCAAGAAGGAAGGCACCCTGACGACGATCGCTCTTCCGCACGACTGGTGCGGCTATGGTGACGTCATTGCCGGCTTCAAGGCCAAGTATGGCCTCGAGGTCAACGAACTGAACCCGGATGCAGGTTCGGGCGACGAAGTCGAAGCCATCAAGGCCAACAAGGGCAACACCGGCCCGCAGGCTCCTGACGTCATCGACGTCGGCCTCTCCTTCGGTCCGTCCGCCAAGAAGGACGGCCTGATCCAGCCTTACAAGGTATCGACCTGGGACTCGATCCCGGACACCGCAAAGGATGCCGACGGCTTCTGGTACGGCGACTATTACGGCGTCCTCTCGTTCCTCGTGAACAAGGACCTCGTCAAGCAGTCGCCGGCCGACTGGGCCGATCTGAAGAAGAGCGACTACGCAAACACCGTCGCCCTTGCTGGCGATCCGCGCACAGCCAACCAGGCTGTCCAGGGCGTTTATGCCGCTGGTCTTTCGGCATCCGGCGGTAACGCCGCCAAGGCAGGCGAAGAAGGCCTGAAGTTCTTCGCCGAACTCAACAAGAGCGGCAATTTCGTACCGGTTGTCGGCAAGGCTGCTCCGTTCGCGCAGGGCTCCACGCCGATCATCGTCGCCTGGGACTACAACGCCCTCTCCTGGGGCCAGAGCCTGAAGGGCAACCCGCCGTTCGAGGTCATCGTTCCGAAGACCGGCGTCGTCGCCGGCGTCTACGTCCAGGCTATCTCCGCCTTCGCTCCGCACCCGAACGCTGCCAAGCTCTGGATGGAATACCTCTATTCCGACGAAGGTCAGCTCGGCTGGCTGAAGGGCTATTGCCACCCGATCCGCTTCAACGATCTTGCCAAGAAAAACAAGATCCCGAAGGACCTGCTCGACAAGCTGCCGCCGGCAGCAGCCTATGAAAAGGCTGTCTTCCCGACGCTCGAAGAACAGGCTGCCGGCAAGGAAGCCATCACCAAGAACTGGGATTCCGTCGTCGGCGCCGCCGTCAAGTAATCTCCGATCCAGCCTCCCCGCCCAAAAGGCGGGGAGGTTTTCTCACTCCACGCCCCAGGATGAGCTTTTCCATGAGCACCGTGTCAACGCCTATGGTGAGCAGCGCCCCCTTGATCAACCGAGACCGTGTGATCGACTGGCTGGGCATTGCACCCTTCATCATTTTCTCCCTGCTTTTCCTGATCATCCCCACGCTCTATCTCGTGGCGGGCGCATTCCTGACGCCCGAGGGCGACCTCACGCTGAAGAATATCGGCGATCTCTTTACCCCATCGATCATCAGCGCTTACTGGATCAGTATCCGCGTCTCGGTGGCGTCAGCCCTTGGCGGTGCGCTGATCGGCTTCTTTCTCGCCTGGGCCGTCGTGCTCGGCGGTCTTCCCGCCTCCGTGCGCTCGACGCTGCTGACCTTCTCCGGCGTCGCCTCGAACTTCGCCGGCGTGCCGCTTGCCTTCGCCTTTCTCGCAACGCTCGGCCGCACCGGCCTTGTGACGTTCTTGCTGCGTGAATGGTTCGGTTTCAATCTCTACAGCACAGGTTTCAACCTGCTGTCTTTCTTCGGCCTCACCATCACCTACATGTATTTTCAGATCCCGCTGATGGTGCTGATCCTGACGCCCGCTCTCGACGGCATGAAGAAGGAATGGCGTGAAGCCTCGCAGATATTAGGCGCGACCAACCGTCAATACTGGACGATGGTCGCAATGCCGATCCTCTGGCCGAGCCTGCTCGGCACGACGCTGCTGCTCTTCGCCAACGCCTTCGGCGCCATCGCTACCGCCTTCGCGCTCACCGGCAGCTCGCTGAACATCGTGCCGATCCTGCTCTACGCGCAGATCCGCGGCGACGTCCTGCACAATGCCAACCTTGGTTACGCCATCGCGCTCGGCATGATCGTCATAACCGGGGTCTCGAACGTCCTTTACCTCATGCTGCGCATGCGCGCCGAACGGTGGCAGAAATGAAAGCTCAACGTCTCGGAGCCTGGATTGCCGTCATTCTGGGTGCATCCTATTTCGTCATTCCGCTGATCGGCACGATCGAGTTTTCGCTGCGCATGCGCCGCGGAGAATACAGCTTCGATGCCTATGAATCGGTCTTCTCAGACATTCAGTTCCGCGAGACCTTCGGCTATTCCATGCTGATGGCGTTGCTGACCATCGTCTTCGGCATGCTGCTCGTCGTGCCGACGGCCTATTGGGTGCGGCTGCGTCTGCCGCAGATGCGCCCCGTCGTCGAATTCATCACGCTGCTGCCGCTCGTCATTCCGGCAATCGTTATCGTCTTCGGTTACCTCAGGATGTACAACTCGTCGTCCTATCTGCCGCTGACGGGTTCGACGACCGGCACCAACATCCTGCTGGTCTTCTCCTATATCACGCTGTCCCTGCCCTACATGTACCGCGCCGTCGATACTGCCATGCGCGCCATCGACGTCCGCACCCTGACGGAGGCGGCCGAGAGCCTCGGCGCCCGCTGGACGACCATCATGTTCAAGTGCATTTTCCCGAACGTCATGAGCGGCGTGCTCTCGGGCGCCTTCATCACGCTCGCGATCGTCATGGGCGAATTCACCTTCGCCGCACTGCTCAACCGTCCGGCCTTCGGTCCCTACCTACAGCTCGTCGGCGCCAACAAGGCCTATGAGCCTTCGGCGCTCGCTGTCATCGCCTTCTCGATCACCTGGCTCAGCATGGGCCTGCTCAATCTCGTTTCCCGCTTCGGCAAAGCCGCCCCGGCAAAGGCTTAAGGTATCTGGCTCATGTCTTTTCTCACACTGACCAACATTCAGAAATCCTTCGGCCCGGTTCAGGTCGTCAAGAACTTCAACATGAATATCGAGAAGGGCGAGTTCGTCTCCTTCCTCGGACCGTCTGGCTGCGGCAAGACGACCGTCCTGCGCATGATCGCCGGCTTCGAAACGCCGACCGGCGGCACGCTGACGATCAACGGCAAAGACCAGAGCTCGCTGAAACCGAACCAGCGCAATATCGGCATGGTCTTCCAGGCCTACGCTCTGTTCCCCAACATGACCGTGCACGACAATGTCGCCTTCGGCCTCAAGGTCGCCGGCGCGCCGAAGCCCGATATCGACGCCCGCGTCAAGGAAATGCTCGGCCTGATCAAGCTCGATCACCTGGCCGACCGCTACCCCTACCAGATGTCGGGCGGCCAGCAGCAGCGTGTCGCCCTTGCCCGCGCGCTTGCCGTCAAGCCGCAGGTCCTCCTGCTCGATGAGCCGCTCTCCGCACTCGACGCCAAGATCCGCGTGTCGCTGCGCGAGGAAATCAGACAGATCCAGCAGCAGCTCGGCATCACCACTGTTTTCGTCACCCACGACCAGGAAGAGGCGCTGTCGATCTCCGACCGCATCGTCGTCATGAATGCCGGCAAGGCCGACCAGATCGGTTCGCCCTTCGAGATCTACAACACGCCGGCAACGCGCTTCGTCGCCTCCTTCGTCGGCACGCTGAACCTCATCGAAGCCAAGGTCGTCGATCCCGACACCAACCTCATCCAGATCGGCGATCAGAAAATTACGCTGAAACAGTCGGTCGCAGCCCACAAGGCAGGCGAGACCGTCTCTTTGGCGCTGCGCCCGGAAGCAGGTTCGCTCTCCGACAGCGCCAGAAGTGATACCGCGCTGACCGGTCAGGTCGTCTCGGCTCACTTCCTGGGTTCGGTTATCCGCACCCGCATGAACGTCGGCGGCAACGTCATCTCGTTCGACATGTTCAACAGCCCGGGCACCACCCCGCCGCAGGCCGGCGAAACCGTCACGCTGCGCTTCATGGCGGCCGACCTGCTGATCATCCGCGACTGATCCGGCAACGCGACCTCGTCCGAAAGGCGCCGCCGACGCGGCGCCTTTTTTTCATTTCAGGCCGCCCGAACTGTCAGAAAAGGTGATGCAGCCATCACTGCGAAGCACTTGAACTCCCCCAGCTCCGTGCCAGAAGTTGAACAAACCAAATCAGCCAGGCAGCTTTCCGCCCGGCATTTTACACGATGGGATATTTCAATGATTACCTGCCACCTGCGCTATGTGATCGATCCATACAAGCTTGCCGAATTCGAGGAATATGCCCGGCTCTGGATTCCGATCGTCAACAGGATGGGCGGCACCCATCACGGTTATTTCCTGCCGTCCGAAGGCGCCAACAACATTGCCGTGGCCTTGTTTTCCTTCCCGAGCCTTGCCGCCTACGAAGACTATCGCACGCGCATGGCAAGCGATCCGGAATGTCAGGCCGCTTTCGAGCTCGACAAACGCAACCGCAGTATCGTCAGCTATGAACGCAGCTTCATGCGGCCCGTGCTCGGCTGATCGCACCCGCACGCCGACGGGAAGCAAAAAGCCCGGCACGCTGGCCGGGCTTTTCGTTCTGTCATCGGTTCAGCGGATCGCGCGGTCGTCGGCATCGAAACGATGCACATGCGCCTGGTCCGGGCTCGCATAGACGATCTCGTCGGGCTCATACTGGTGCTCGCCGAATAGGCGCGCCGTCAGCAGGCCGCACTGGTCGGATTCCAGATAGATGATCGTGTCCGCGCCGAGATGCTCGACATGCACGACCTTCGCAGCCCAGGTCCCCTGCTCGCGCGACAGCGTCATGTGTTCGGGGCGTACCCCGATCGTCTTGGCGCTGTGATCGCCGACCTTCTCGCCCGCAATGAAATTCATCTGCGGCGAGCCGATGAAGCCTGCGACGAAGACATTGGCCGGGCGGTTATAAAGCTCCATCGGCGAGCCGATCTGCTCGATCGCACCGGCATTCAGCACCACGATCTTGTCGGCAAGCGTCATCGCCTCGACCTGGTCGTGGGTGACGTAGATCATCGTCGCCTGCAGGCTGCGGTGCAGCCGGGCGATCTCGAGGCGGGTCTGGACGCGCAGTGCCGCATCGAGATTCGACAGCGGTTCGTCGAACAGGAAGAGTTCCGGTTCGCGCACGATGGCGCGGCCGATCGCGACGCGCTGGCGCTGGCCGCCGGAAAGCTCGGCCGGCCGCCGCGCCAGATAAGGTTCCAGCGAGAGCATACCGGACGCCTTGTTGACGCGCTTGTCGATCTCGTCCTTGGCCGTACCGGCCTGCTTGAGGCCAAGCCCCATATTGTCCTTGACTGTCAGGTGCGGATAGAGCGCGTAGGATTGGAACACCATGGCGATGCCGCGCTTGGCCGGCGGCGTCAGCGTCTCATCGCGACCGTTGATGACCACGGCGCCTGACGTGACGTCCTCAAGGCCCGCAATACTGCGCAGCAGCGTCGATTTCCCGCAGCCCGACGGCCCGACGAAAATGACGAATTCACCGTCCTTGACTTCGAGGTCGATGCCTTTCAGCACCTCATGCGTGCCATAGGTCTTGCGGATGGATTTGAGTTGAAGCGATCCCACTGGTTTTCCCTTACAATCTGACCGGCTGGCCGGTACGCACGCTCTCGTCGGCGGCAAGGCAGATGCGCAGCGATGCCACTGCATCCGCCATATGGCGATCGAGGTTCAGATCCTCGCGGATCGCCCTCAGCATAAAGGCCTGTTCCAGGTCGCAGAGCGCCTGATGATCGGGCTCGCCCGTCATCCTCATGTCCTGGTCGGGCCGGATGAACTTGCCGTCAGGGCCGGTCTCGGCCGTGTGCAGACGGATCACCGACGTCTTGGTGTGGGTGTCGATGTCGTCCGATTTGGCGTTCGGATCCATGACGATCGACACCGCGCCCTTCGGCGACATCACATCCTTCACGAAGAAGGCGGTCTCCGAAATCATCGGCCCCCAGCCGGCCTCGTACCAGCCGACCGAGCCGTCCTCGAAAAGCACCTGCAGGTGACCGTAGTTGTACATATCGTCGGCAATCTCCTCCGACATGCGCAGCCCCATGCCGCGCACCTCGACGGCCCTTGCATCGGTGACCTGGCACATGACGTCGACATAATGCACGCCGCAATCGACGATCGGCGAGGTCGTGCGCATCAGCGACTTGTGCGTCGCCCAGGTCGGGCCGCTGGACTGCTGGTTGAGGTTCATGCGGAAGACGTAAGGCGGGCCGAGCTTGCGGGCCTCCTCGATCAATTTCATCCAGGACGGGTGATGGCGAAGAATATAGCCGATCGCCAGCTTGCGCCCCGCCTTCTCAGCCGCCGCGACGACCCGCTCGGCATCAGCAACCGTGGTCGCCAGCGGCTTCTCCACGAAGACATGGCAGCCGGCCTCGAAGGCGGCGACAGCATAGTCGGCGTGGCTGTCGGAATAGGTGTTGATCGAGCAGAGGTCCGGCTTCAGTTCGGCAAGCGCCGTCATGAAGTCTGGATGAACAGTGTAGGCCTGCAGCTCCGGCGCCAATTCCGGCGTCGAGCGGTTGACGAGACCGACGATCTCGAAGCCGGGGTTGTTATGGTAGGCGAGCGCATGGCTGCGGCCCATGTTGCCGAGGCCGGCAACGAGGACGCGGATCGGTTTTTCCTGGTTCACTTGACGGCTCCCGACGTGATGCCGCGGATCAGCTGCCGCGAGAAGATGACGTAGAGGACGAGGATCGGCAGGATCGCGAGCGACAGCGCCGCCAGCACCGCATTCCAGTTGGTGACGAACTGGCCGATAAAGATCTGCGAGCCGAGCGTCACGGTCTTGGTCGCTTCTGCAGGCGCCAGGATCAGCGGGAACCAGAGGTCGTTCCAGATCGGGATCATGGTGAAGACAGCGACCGTCGCCATGGCCGGGCGCACCAGCGGCAGCACCAGGCGGAAGAAGATCGCATATTCGGAAAGCCCGTCGATGCGCCCGGCATTCTTCAGATCGTCCGAAACCGTGCGCATGAATTCCGACAGGATGAAGATCGCCAGCGGTATGCCCTGCGCGGTGTAGACGAGAACCAGCGCCGTCAACGTATTGACGAGGCCGGCCGCCACCATGCCCTGCAGGATCGCCACCGTGCCGAGACGGATCGGGATCATGATGCCGATCGCCATATAGAGCCCGAGCAACATATTGCCGCGGAAGCGATATTCCGAGAGCGCGAAGGCAGCCATCGCGCCGAAGAGCAGCACCAGCAGGATCGCGACGATCGTGACGATGAAGCTGTTCTGGAAATAGGTGGCGAAATCGCCCTGGCCGAGCACCGTCTGGTAGCCGACGAGGCTGAAGGTCGACGGCGTCGGGATCATCAGCGGCTCGCGGAAGATCGAGGCGCGATCCTTGAACGAGTTGACGATGGTCAGGAACACGGGAAACAGCGCGACCAGCGTGTAGGCGCTGAGCGCCAGGTGCACGAGGCCGGTGCGGATGGGAGATGTGCGTGCCTTGGACATGCGCGCTCCTCAGAACTGGTAGCGACGCATGCGCCGCTGGATGACGAAGAGATAAAGCGAGACGCCGGCGAGGATGATGAGGAACATCACCGTGGCGATGGTCGCGCCCATCGAACGGTCGCCGAGCTGCAGCTGGAAACCGAAGAAGGTCCGGTAGAGCAACGTGCCGAGAATATCGGTCGACATATCAGGCCCGGCAAGCGCGCCCTGCACGGTGTAGATCAGGTCGAAGGCGTTGAAATTGCCAACAAAAGTCAGGATCGAGATGATGCCGATCGCCGGCAGGATGAGCGGCAGCTTGATCTTCCAGAACTGGGCCCAGCCGGTGATCCCGTCGCATTCGGCTGCCTCGATCACCTCTTCGGGGATGCTGAGAAGCGCTGCATAGATCAGCATCATCGGAATGCCGATATACTGCCAGTTGGAGATCAGCGACACGGCGATCAGCGCCGAGCCCGGCTTGCCGAGCCAGGGCGCGAAGAGGAATTTCAGGCCGATGAGATCGAGCATCCAGGGGGCGACACCCCAGATCGGCGAAAGGATCAGCTTCCAGATGAAGCCGACGATGACGAAGGAGAGCAGCGTCGGCAGGAACATCGCCGTGCGGTAGAAGGCAACGCCCTTGAGCTTCGGCACCGAAAGCAGCGCAGCCAGCGCGACGCCGATCGGGTTCTGCACGCACATGTGAATGACGAAGAAAATCAGGTTGTTGACGAGCGCGTTCCAGAAATCATGCGCCCAGCGCGGATCGCCGAACAGCACCTTGAAATTCGCAAGGCCGACGAAGGCCGGCTGTCCGTCGACCGTATTGTAGAGCGAAAGCCTGAGCGTTTCGATGAGTGGCAGCACCATGACGGCGGAATAGACGATCACTGCCGGCAGCATGAAGACGAAGATATGCCAGCGCATCGGGCGCTTGATCGGGACGATATCGGCCGCGTTGTCGGTTTGGCTCATGGCTTTTGCCCGTTCTAGTCGACTGGCCGCAAGGCGCAGCGCAGATGGATACGTTGCGCCTCACCCTCACCTTCTCTCCGTATGTGAGAAGGAACGCGCCCTGCTGAGATGTCATGTCGGGGCTGGGAGGTCGCTGCGAGTCTCCTTCTCCCCGCAAGCGGGGAGAAGGTGGCCGGCAGGCCGGATGAGGGGCAGCAGACACCGCCCCCTCGATCACATCACTTGGCCGGCTTGTACCAGCTGTCGAGGCCCTTCTGGAGCTTTTCGGCAGCAACCGCCGGCGTATCCGTGCCGTTGATCACGTTGGCCGATTCGACCCAGGTCTCGTTTTCGAGGTTCGGCTTGCCGCGCGACAGGATCTGGTAGGTCGAGCGCACGGTCGACTTGTACGGGCCGCGCCAGGAGACGAATTCCTGGGCCAGCGGATCGGACATCTTGACGGGGTTGGAGTTCAGGCTGAAGAAGCCCGGCAGGGAGTTCGCATAGATGTCGGCGAACTCGGGCGAAGCGACCCAGCTCAAGAACTTCTTGGCTTCTTCGGCATGCTTGCTCTTTGCATTCAGGGCGACGCCGATATCCGGATGGTCGGAGATGTAGCCCGTATCGCCAGCCTTCGGAACCGGCGGCGGGAAGGCGCCCATCTTGAACTGCGCCTGGGTATTGAACAGCGAGATTTCCCACGAACCGGCTGGGTAGATCGCTGCACGGCCGAGCGTGAAGAGGTTCTGGCTGTCCGAATAGGTCTGGGCTTCGAAACCGTCGCCGAGATAGGGCTTCCACTTGGCAAGCTCTTCATAGGGCTTGACCCAGTCGGCATCGGTCAGCTTCTGCTTGCCCGCGATCAGGGCTTCGCGGCCTTCCTCACCCTTCCAGTAGTTCGGGCCGATATTCTGGTAGCCCATGGTCGCGGCTTCCCAGAGGTCCTTCGTGCCCATGGCGAGCGGGATATAGGTGCCGTCGGCCTTGATCTTGTCGAGGGCTGCGAAAAACTCGTCTTCCGTCTTCGGAATAGAAATGCCGAGCTTGTCGAAGGCATCCTTGTTGTAGATGAAGCCGTGGATGACGGAAGCCATCGGCACGCAGAAGGTCGACTTGCCGTCGTCGGTCGACCAGGCGGCCTTGGCGACCGGAGAGAAGTTCTCCATGCCGGGCAGGCTGGTGATGTCGACGAGCTGCTTCTTGTTGAAGAGTTCGAGCGAGGCGTCGAACGGACGGCAGGTGATGATGTCGCCCGCGGAGCCGGCATCAAGCTTGGCGTTCAGCGAAGCATTGTATTCGGTCGGCGCAGTCGGCGAGAAGACGATCTTTATGCCCGGGTTCTTGGCTTCGAAAGCCGGGATGATCTTCTCTTGCCAGATTTGCAGGTCGTCGTTGCGCCAGCTTTCGACCGTCAGCGTGACGTCGGCGGCATGGACGAGACCTGCTGACGTCAGCAGGCTGGAGGCAAGCAGGAAGCTTTTCAGAGCAGTGTTTTTCATTTCCCTCTCCTGTTTTCAGGCGCCGGAAGGCGCCGTTTTCGATCTGAAACAAGCAGTTGGCGTGCTTGAGGAAACACCCAACGCCCCTTGAGGGCCGCCAACGACTGCCGGCCCCGAAAGCTCGACGGACGCAAAGACGGATCGCCTGCGGCCGGACTGCGCGCCTTCCCGGTGGCCTGCACCGGGCGTGGCGAAATGACTGGGAAAGCCGATGGATGCCTGAACTCAACGACTGACCACACGGGCCGGCGGGTATTCTTGCAATCATCCTCGAAGCAGTTCCGGCTTGGCTTTGCTGCCAGATTTCGTGGGCTTCGAAACGCTGTTCCCTTTGATCAAATTAAGGCCAAAAAAATACCAATTGTCCAGCCGAATTTAACTTTTTTGTCGCCAAAAATTCATTAAAAAATTTTAGTCAATAAAATCAATATGATAAAAAGATGAAATTTCACCCTTCTCCCCACTTGGTAAATGGTATTTTTTTGGTATTGTACTAAAAACAAGTGGGAACGGCGTATTTCGGAGGTCCGATGACGGAGCTTGCAATCGGCATAGATGGCGGTGGAACGAGCTGCCGGGCCGCGGTGGCGGACAGGAGCGGCAATGTCATCGGCCGCGGTAAATCAGGCCCTGCCAATATCCTGTCGGATCTCGAAAGCTCTCTTCTCAACATCGTCGAATCCGCCCACCAGGCGCTGCGCGATGCGGGGCTCGGCGCTGAAGCCGCTTCCTCTGTCGTATCAGTCGTCGGCGTCGCTGGCGCCAATGTCACGGATTACGGCCAGCGAATCGAAAGAGCCCTGCCCTTTGCCGAAGGCCGCGTCGTCACCGATGCGCTGATCGCGCTGCAGGGCGCGCTCGGCGATGCCGACGGCATCGTCGGCGCCTTCGGCACCGGCTCGGTCTATAATGCCCGCAGGGATGGCCGGCTGAATGGCATTGGCGGCTGGGGCTTCGTCGTGGGCGACCAGGCGAGCGGTGCCCGCCTCGGCCGCGACCTCATGGAGCGAGCGCTGCTCGCCCATGATCGGGTGCGCCCGGCATCGCCGATCACCGAGGCTGTTATGGCCGAATACGGCAACGACCCCGAGCGCGTCGTCGAATTCGCCCATTCGGCACGGCCGACGGATTTCGCCCGTTATGCGCCCGCCGTCTTCGAACATGCGACAAGAGGTGATCCCGTCGCTGTCGGCATCGTCACGGATGCCGCAACGGCAATCGGCGAAAGTCTCGAAGCGCTCCTCTGGCCCGAATGCCCGTCGATCTGCCTTCTCGGCGGCCTTGCACAGGCCTATGAACCGTGGCTTTCCGAACGCTACAGGCCGCTGCTCGCTAGACCGAAGAACGATGCCTTGCACGGCGCGGTGGAACTTGCGGTCAAACTCCTGAACGACCGGCAGAGAGGTGCGGCATGAGCGACGACCTCGCGACCATTCTATCCCTGGAGCGGCTGCAGGCGGCCGGCACCGGCCCACTCTATGTCAAGCTGCGCCGCACGCTCGAAGAAGCCGTGCGCACCGGCACGCTTGGCCACGGCGACGCGCTGCCGCCGGAGCGCGACATCGCCGAACTTGCCGCCGTCAGCCGCGTCACCGTGCGCAAGGCGATCGACGAACTCGTCGCCGACGGCCTGCTGGTGCGCCGCCACGGCTCGGGCACCTTCGTCGCCAAGCCGGTCTCCAAGGTCGAGCAGCGCCTGTCGCAGCTCACCTCCTTCACCGAGGACATGGCGCGCCGCGGCATGTCCTCGCGCTCCGAATGGCTGCATAAGGGCATCCACACCCCCTCGCCCGACGAGATGATGATCCTCGGCCTCGCCGCCGACGTGAAGGTTTCGCGCCTCTCCCGCCTGCGCATCGCCGACGACCAGCCGCTGGCGATCGAAAATGCCAGTGTCTCCGGCGAGTTCCTGCCGGATCCGTCGGCCGTCACCAATTCGCTCTATGCCGAACTCGAACGCCTCCAGGTCCGACCTGTGCGCGCCGTGCAGCGCATTTCGGCGACCAATATGAAGGAAGCCGACGCCCAGCTTCTCGGCGTCCCTGTCGGCGCCGCCGGCCTGTCGATCGAGCGCATTTCCTATCTCGGCTCCGGCCGCGCCGTGGAATTCACCCGCTCGCTCTATCGCGGCGACGCTTATGACTTTGTCGCGGAGCTGACGATCGGGGTGACATGACGATCTTGAATTCATCCGAATTATACGTATAATTCGGATGTCACAGTTTGGAAGATTATCATGGCTCAGACCACGGCTCTGGAATTTCAGCGTAAATTCGGCGAGTTCCAGCACCAGGCGCAACGGGAACCTGTCGAGATCACCCGGCATGGCCGCCGTGAATTCGTTCTCATGTCCGCCGAACATTATGATTGGCTGAAGGCCGCCGCGCAACGGACGCACAAAACCGCCGATGCCCTCTCCATCGTGATCGATGCCGTCGAGCGCGCGGAAATGGATCCTACCCACGCCCCTCTCGATGAGTTGCTGAAATAACATCGCCATGGCGACGATTCCCGAACCAAGGCCGGGCCTTGTGGTGCGCTATGATTATCTCTGGTCGCACGAAGCATTGGCGGGTCGCAATCAGGGCAAGGACAGGCCAACCTGCCTCGTCGCGGCGAGCGATAGCCTCGCCAATCCCCGCTACGTCGTTCTATTGCCGATCACGCACACGCCGCCATCCGGCGAAACGATCGGAATCGAAATCCCGCCGAAAGTGAAACAGGCGATCGGCCTAGATGATGAGCCGAGTTGGGTCATCATCTCGGAATACAATGTCGATGAATGGCCGAATGGCGGGCTTTCACCAGTGCCGGGCAGCGGCGGAATATTCGCTTATGGCTTCATCCCTCCTGGACTTTTTACACTGATCAAGGCGAGATTTCTTGACCTCGCCAAGGCCAGGAAAAGCGAGCCCGTTCGCCGTTAGGTGAAACTCTAGCAGACATTTTTATCTTTATATTCAAAAGCATGAAGCCGGAAAATGAATCACTTTCCGGCTTCATCGTCCCTTGATTCATTTTATCAACGAACCGTGCCAAGCGGCCGATTACGCCGCGTCCTCGATCTCCTCGTCAACCTTGCGCGGCACGTAGTTCAGCACCGGTCCGAGCCAGCGCTCGACTTCGGAAACCTCCATGCCCTTACGCTTGGCATAGTCTTCCACCTGGTCCCGCTCCACCTTGGCGACGCCGAAATAATAGGAGTCGGGGTGGCCGATATAGAGGCCGGATACGGACGAGCCGGGCCACATCGCATAGCTCTCCGTCAGCTTCACGCCGGCGGCTTTTTCCGCGTCGAGCAGCTTGAAGAGGGTTGCCTTTTCAGTGTGGTCGGGCTGGGCGGGGTAACCCGGCGCCGGGCGGATACCGGCATAGGCTTCGGTGATGAGATCCTCGTTGCTGAGCGTCTCGTCCTTGGCATAGCCCCAATAGTCGCGCCGCACCTGCTCATGCATGCGCTCGGCAAAGGCTTCGGCGAAGCGGTCGGCGAGCGCCTTGACGAGGATCGAGGAGTAGTCGTCGTTGGCGCGTTCGAAGCGCTCGGCGATGGCGATTTCCTCGATGCCTGCTGTCACCACGAAGCCGCCGACATAATCCTGCACGCCACTTGTGACAGGCGCGACGAAATCGGAGAGCGCCACGTTCGGCCGCCCGTCCCGCTTCGAAAGCTGCTGGCGCAGCGTATAGAAGGTCGCAAGCTCGCGGCTACGGCTCTCATCCGTGAACAGGCGGATATCGTCGCCGACGGCGCCGGCCGGCCAGAAGCCGATGACGGCACGCGGACGGAACCACTTCTCGTCGATGATCTTCTTCAGCATGCTCTGCGCATCGGCCCAGAGCGCACGCGCCGCCTCGCCCTGCTTCTCGTCCTCGAGAATGGCGGGGTAACGGCCGCGCAGTTCCCAGGTCTGGAAGAACGGCGTCCAGTCGATGTATCTGGCAAGCTCTGCGAGATCGTAATCCTCAAACACCCGCGTACCGAAGAATTGCGGCTTCGTCGGCTGGTAGGCCGACCAGTCGACCTTGTGCGCATTCTCGCGGGCGCGCGGCAGCGGCAGGCGCACCTTCTCGGCTTCGCTGCGCGCATGGGCGGCGGCCACCTTGGCATATTCCGCTCTTATATCATCGACATAACCCTGCCGCGTCTCCGGCGAGAGCAGTGCCGAGACGACGCCGACCGCGCGGCTCGCATCAGTCACATAAATCGCCTGCCCCTTATTGTAGCCGGGGTGGATCTTCACGGCCGTATGCACGCGGCTGGTCGTCGCTCCGCCGATCAGGAGCGGGATCTCGAAACCCTGCCGTTCCATTTCGGCCGCGACATGCACCATCTCGTCGAGCGACGGCGTGATCAGGCCCGAAAGGCCGATGACGTCGACCTTTTCGGCGATCGCCGTCTCAAGGATCTTCGTCGCCGGCACCATGACGCCGAGGTCGACGATCTCGTAATTGTTGCAGGCGAGCACAACGCCGACGATGTTCTTGCCGATGTCGTGCACGTCACCCTTGACGGTCGCCATCAGGATCTTGCCGGCCGACCGGCGTTCTTCACCGCCGTTGAGGCGCTTTTCCTCTTCCATATAAGGCAGCAGCACGGCGACCGCCTGCTTCATGACGCGCGCCGACTTCACCACCTGCGGCAGGAACATCTTGCCCGAGCCGAACAGGTCGCCGACGACGTTCATGCCGGCCATCAGCGGCCCTTCGATGACGTGCAGCGGCCGGGCGGCCTGGTGGCGCGCCTCCTCGGTATCGGCTTCGATATATTCGGTGATGCCGTTGACCAACGCATGTTCGAGGCGCTTCTCGACGCTCCATTCGCGCCAGGAGAGATCCTGGACGCGGCCTTCGCGTGCCGCGCCGCCACGGAATTTCTCCGCCACTTCGAGCAGCCGCTCGGTGCCGTCGGGACGCCGGTTCAGCACCACGTCCTCGCAGGCCTCGCGCAGTTCCGGATCGATATTGTCGTAGACCGCAAGCTGGCCGGCATTGACGATGCCCATGTCCATGCCCGCCTGGATGGCGTGGTAGAGGAACACGGCATGCATCGCCTCGCGCACCGGCTCGTTGCCGCGGAACGAGAAGGACAGGTTGGAGACACCACCTGAAATATGCACCAGCGGCATACGCTGACGGATCGTCCGCGTCGCCTCGATGAAGTCGACGCCGTAATTATTGTGCTCTTCGATGCCGGTCGCGACCGCGAAGATATTCGGATCGAAGATGATGTCCTCGGGCGGGAAGCCGATCTTCTCGGTCAGCAGCTTGTAGGCGCGCGTGCAGATTTCCACCTTGCGCTCATAGCTGTCCGCCTGCCCCGTCTCGTCGAAGGCCATGACGACGACGGCCGCGCCATAATTGTGCAAGAGCCGCGCCTGTGCGAGGAAATTCTCCTCACCTTCCTTCAGCGAGATCGAGTTGACGATCGGCTTGCCCTGGACGCGCTTCAGGCCGGATTCGATAATCGAGAATTTCGACGAGTCGATCATCACGGGCACGCGGGCAATGTCGGGCTCGGCGGCGATCAGGTTGAGGAACTCGACCATCGCCTTTTCGGAGTCGATCAGGCCCTCGTCCATGTTGATGTCGATCACCTGCGCGCCGTTCTCGACTTGGTCACGCGCGACATCGAGCGCCGCCGTGTAATCGGCATTGGTGATCAGCTTGCGGAACTTCGCCGAGCCGGTGACGTTGGTGCGCTCGCCGACATTGACGAAGGGGATGTCCTTGGTCAGTTCGAAGGGTTCGAGGCCCGACAGCGACATGAAGGGGCGATGCTCCGGAATCGGCCGCGGCTTGTATTTCGCCACGGTCTCGGCGATCGCCCTGATATGTTCGGGCGTCGAGCCGCAGCAGCCGCCGACGATGTTGACCAGGCCTTCGCGGGCGAAGCTGTCGATCTGCGCCGCCATCAGCTCCGGCGTTTCGTCGTACTGGCCGAACTCGTTCGGCAGGCCGGCATTCGGATAGGCGCAGATGAAGGTGTCGGCGACACCAGAAAGCTCCTGTAGATGCGGGCGCATCGCATTGGCGCCGAGCGCGCAGTTGAGACCGATCGTAAACGGATTGGCATGGCGCACCGAGTTCCAGAAGGCCGACGGCGTCTGGCCGGAGAGCGTGCGGCCGGAAAGGTCGGTGATCGTGCCGGAGATCATCACCGGCAGGCGCACGCCCTTGGCCGCGAAACGTTCCTCGCAGGCGAAGATCGCAGCCTTGGCGTTCAGCGTGTCGAAAATCGTCTCGATGAGGATGATGTCGGCGCCGCCGTCGATCAACCCGTCGATCTGCTCGGCATAGGCATCGCGCAGATCATCGAAGGTGACGGCGCGGAAACCGGGATTGTTGACGTCGGGCGAAATCGAGGCGGTGCGGTTGGTCGGGCCGATGGCGCCGGCGACGAAGCGGCGGCGGCCGTCCTCGCGCTCGGCGCGGATTGCCGCCCGGCGGACGATCTCCGCACCTTCCTTGTTCAGCGCATAGACCTCGCCTTCCATCTGGTAATCGGCCTGCGCGATGCGGGTCGAGGAGAAGGTGTTGGTCTCGAGGATATCGGCGCCGGCCTTGGCGTATTTGTAATGGATCTCTTCGATCGCGTCCGGCTGACTCAGGATCAGAAGGTCGTTATTGCCCTTCTGATGGCAGGCGCAGCCGATGAAGCGCGTTCCGCGGAACTGGTCCTCGTCATAGCCCAATCCCTGGATCTGCGTGCCCATGGCGCCGTCGAGTACAAGGATGCGCTCGCTCGCGGCTTTCTTCAAAGCTGCGAAAACTTCACTGCCGTCACGCTTGCCCCCTTCGGGACCAAAGAGATTATCAAACACGGGAGGGCTCCTTGACGTCATAAGACCAGACAGACCAAATCACATAAAGATATCTTTATGTCAATATATGCCTGTCTATTTCGTGCTTTTCAAGCCTGCAGCGCCGCGCGTCTTTTCAAACGCGCAAAGGACGCTCCACACTTTCAATCCTGGCATTGCGCTTTCCGACAATCGGCTCTGATTTTCGCGCCGATGCGCTAACCGGATGACAGACTCGCCCGACCTCTATATAGGCGTTTGCGACATAGTGCGCACGAAATCGGAGGATTATCATGGCACCCGCAACCGGCAACGCCGCACTCGGAAACTGGACGAGCCGCGCCTATCATCGCGGCTGGCTGCTCGCCCAGGCAAACGGCCTCTTCGATTTCTTCCAGCACAATTCCATCAACCCGAAGGGCGGCTTCTACGATCTCGACGATACCGGCAGGCCGCTGGATGCCGAGGGCCAGGTTCGCGGCATCCATATCGCCGCGCGCGCGGTGCATTGCTTCTCGATCGGCGCCCTGCTCGGCCGTCCCGGCGCCTCCGACGTCGTCGACCATGGCATAGATTATATCTGGAACCATCATCGCGACCGGAAAAACGGCGGCTATTTCTGGTCGCTTAACAATGCCGGTCCTGTCGATTCCAACAAGCAGGGCTACGGCCATGCTTTCGTTCTGTTGGCCGCCTCCGCCGCCAAGACGATCGGTCATCCGCTGGCCGACGGCATGCTCGCCGATATCACCGAGATCCTGAACACCAGGTTCTGGGAACCGCGCCACGGCGCGATCGCCGAAGAGTTCACCGCCGACTGGCAGCCGCTCGACGGCGGCAGCTATCGTGGCCAGAATTCCAACATGCACCTGACCGAAGCGCTGATGGCGGCTTTCGAAGCCACCGGCGACAGGGATTACCTGACCAAGGCCGAAAGCATCGCCGATCTCGTCATCCGCCGCTCGGCCGGTTCGGTCGACTGGCGCGTCGCCGAGCATTTCGATGCCGAATGGAACCTCGACAAGGATTACTATCATCCGAACGAAATGTTCCGCCCGGCCGGCACGACGCCCGGCCACTGGCTGGAATGGGCCCGCCTGATCCTGCAGCTCTGGGCGCTCGGCGGCAAACGCATCGAATGGATGCCGGATGCGGCCAAGGCCCTTTTCGCCCAATCCATGGCGCTCGGCTGGGACAACGACAAGGGCGGTTTCTTCTACACGCTCGATTGGGACGACAAGCCCGCCAAGCGCAACAAGCTCTGGTGGCCGGCCTGCGAGGGTGCGGCTGCCGCACATTTCCTCAACGAACACCTGCCGAGCGATTTCCACGAAGAGAGCTACCGCAAGATCTGGAACGTGATCGAACGCGCCTTCATCGACCACAAGAACGGCGGCTGGAATGAGGAACTGACGGAAGATCTCGTTCCCTCGCACTCGCTCTTCCCCGGCAAGGGCGACATCTACCACGCCCTGCAAGCCTGCCTCATCCCGCTCTTCCCGGCAACGGGCAGCCTGACGAAGGGCATTGCCGAGGCCGGCGGCAGGCTCTGAGGCGAAAGCCTCTCGAGCCTCGAACCGGTATCGCTGCGGTTACAGCTGGCTCCGGAATCTGGCCACAGCTCCTTCTGCAAGGTAGAGATCACTCTCAACATCCCGCTGTTTATCACGGATCTTGGTAAGCTCCCATTCCAGATCGCGGATGTCGGAGCGTATCTCGTACTTCTGCGCCTCCGGCACTGTTTTGAGTTTTTCCGACAAATCCTCGAGCTCTTCCTCTTTGTCATTGGCCTCGTCTTTCAATCGCTCTAGTTCAGCTTCGAGCGAATACTGACGATAACCAAGCTCGTGGCCACGCAGGAACTCAGCTTCCGTCTTGGGCGGACACAGACCATTGTAGCCGTACCCATGCTGTCCTTCCCACAGCCCGCTCGACGCCGTGCAATAACGGAGCAGACCTTTCTTGTAGCCCTGGTTCCAAAGTGTGAGGTTCGGGACAACCTTCACTCGTTTGCAGGATTTGATATGCCCTTCAAACCGTGCTTGCGGCTGATAACCGTTGAACCCATCAGTGAAACCGATCCCTTTCCAGTCGCCAGCCAGGCATTCCTTTTTGGAGATCGTGTAGCAGGAGGTAAGCAGCAGACTGATGCCGATGACGGCAAAGATAGAAAGCAAACGCAGCATAACAAACCCGTCAAATAGAACAAAACGGGAACATTATTACCAGTTGCGTATCCGCCTGTCACTACGCGCGTTCGTGGCGATCTTCCGTTTCGGCAGCTTTATTTTGGGTGCGAAGTCACGACGCAGCGACAGGTATCGTCGAGACCGGCCGCAGGCTCCGAGGCCAGGTCAATACCCCGGCGCAGGCAATGCAACATTCGGGTTCCGCTGGAACCATTCGACATCCTCGTTGACGCGATCGAGATCGTCCTGCACGTCGCGCTGGTCGCGGCGGATCTCGTGCATATCGTCTTCCAGATCCTCGATCCGCCGGCGCAGCTCGGATCTGTCCCCATCCTTCGCGTCCTTCAGCTTGTCGGAAAGCTCGTCGATCTCAGTCTCCTTGGAGCTGTAGTCGTTCTGCATCGAGTTCAGGCGGTCCTGCAGTCCGTGTTGCTTGCTGCCGAGGTTGAAGCCGCGCAGGAAGCCCGATACGGTTTCCGGCGGGCAGACATTGGCATAGCCGCTGCCCGACTGGCCGCGCGCAAGGCCGCTGAGCGGCGTGCAGTAGCGCACCAGGCCAGCCTGGTATCCCTGAAACCAGATCGTCTGATCGGGCACAATCTTGACCCGCTCGCAGGATTTGGCATGTGCCGCAAAACGCTGTTGCGGCTCATAGCCCGCCGCCCCGTCGCTCTCGCCGATCACCCGCCAGTCGGCGGCGATGCACTCCTCCTTGGAAAGCGTGTTGCAGGAAGCGAGGAAAAGACCAAAACCGATGGCGGCGGCAAGCGCAAGGAACAGTCGGATCATGATGTCCCGGATAGGTTAAGGAGGGCGATGCCGCACCTTAACCGCAGGATAAGCCCGCGTCACCGGAGCGATGACGCGATTTTGCAGTTTCCATGGCTTTTTTCTGTCAAAATTATGGCTGGCGCAGCCGCATCAAAGCGGGGCGAGCCGCAGCGTATCCAGATCCTTCGCCAGCATCAGCGCCAGGGCCTCGACCGCGAGATTGTGGTCGTCACGCTGCGGCAGGCCGGAGACGGTGACCGCGCCGATGCAGCCCGTGCCCTTGACGTTGATCGGGAAACTGCCGCCATGCGGCGCATAGTCTGCGCCATCGAGCCCGTTATCCTCAACCGTCTTGCCGTCCTTCTTAAGCTTCAGGCCGGAAGAATAACTGCTGCGGAAATAGCGCAGCACCATGTTGCGCTTGCGGCGGACCCAGTTGACATTGTCGGGCGTCACACCCGGAAGCGCCGCATAGAAGACCGGCATCGAATGCAGTGTTACGTCGATCACGATGCCGAGGCCGCGCTCGGTCGCGAGTTCCTGCAGAAGCCTGCCGAGCTGCCATGCCGTCGTCAGGTCGAAAGCATCGAAGCTCAGCGCCTTCTCCTGCTCCGCGATCCGGCTGAGATCGTCCTCGATTGTCATGGATAAGCCCTCCTCTGCCGCAATGATCCGCTGCAGACCATTCTCGCCAGAGGCAAAAAAGTAAAGCAAAACTTGAGCCTATCCCGTTTCAGAGCTTCGGCGTCAGCATCTCGAACCGGTCGCGGATGGTGGCGCAGGTATCTCCGCCGAGCCTTGCAATGGCATCGACTTCGGCCGGATCGACATGCAGCCGTTCCGGATCGACGACGCCGTCGCGATAATGCGCGTAAACGATCTCGCCCATGATGATCTGCCTGGAGCGGCCGAGTTCCAGCGTCACATGCCGCCGGCATTCGAAGGCGGCCGGCGCCTCGGCGATCCAGGGCGAAGCCACTTTCTCGCCCGGCATCGCGGTCAACCCCGCCTCCTTCAGCTCGTCGACGCCGCGCGGATATTTGGCGCCGCAGACATGCATCGCCTCGGCGATGGCAAAGGAGACGATGTTGACCGTGAAGACCTCGGTCATGCGGATATTGTGGCCGGTGTCCTTGAACGACATGTCGGCATTGTTCTCGACACCGATCGCCAGGATCGGCGGATCGGCCGAAAGGCAGTTGAAGAAGCTGAAGGGCGCGGCGTTGATCCGGCCGTGCTCGTCGACCGTCGTCACCAGGGCGATCGGCCGGGGAATGATCGTGCCGATCATCAGCTTGTAGCGTTCGCGCTCCGTCAACTGCTCGAAATCGAAGGAAACGGCCATCGGTTCAGCCGACCTTCAGAACCGGCGAAAAACCGCTCATCGCCCCGATGAAGGGTTTCGGCAGCGGCGAGGCATAGGAACCGTGCTTGCTGGTGGAAAGCCCGAGCGACACCAGCGCCTCCGCCTGCTTTACCGCCGCCGCCACACCATCGACGACGGGCACGCCGTAGATCGCCTGCAATTCCCTGGCGAGATCCGTCATCCCGGCGCAGCCGAGCACGATCGCCTCGGCGCCGTCTTCCGCCAGCGCCCGCTCGATCTCGGCCCTGAGTTTGCCGATCGCGCCTGATGCGGCATCCTCCAATTCCAGCACTGGAATGTCGGAGGCGCGCACCTTGGCGCGCTCGCCCATGCCGTAGCGGCGCACCAGATTGTCGATCAGCACCCGCGATCGCTCCAGCGTCGTCACCACGGTGAAACGCTGCGCCAGGAAGCCCGCTGTCACGACTGCGGATTCGCAAAGCCCGAGGATCGGCACATCGGCGAAGCTGCGGGCCGCTTCGAGCCCGGTATCGTCGAAGCAGGCGATGACAGCCGCGTCGTAACCCGCGCTTTGCCGCTCCTTGAGTTCTGAGAGCAGGCCGGGGATCGCCAGCGCTCCATCATAGTGTCCCTCGATCGAGACAGGACCCATACGGGAGGTGGCCGCGATGATCTCCGTGCCTGATGCAGCTACCGCGCGCGCGGCGGTCGCGGCCTTCTCGGTCATGGAGGCCGTGGTGTTCGGATTAACGATGAGGATGCGCATTGTTCAGTCTGTCTTTGCCTGTCGCCGGCTGAGCATGGTCATGATGCCGAGCGCGATGAGAATGATGGTGAAGGAAAACAGCGTCGTCACCGTGCCGAGCGCATAGAGCACAGGCGTCGTGACGTTGGTCGTCATGCCGTAGATTTCGAGCGGCAGCGTATTGTAGGTGCCAGAGGTCATCAGCGTGCGGGCGAATTCGTCATAGGAGAGCGTGAAGCCGAACAGGCCGACGCCGATCAGGCTCGGCGCGATCATCGGCAGCACGACATGGCGGAACGTCTGCCAGGAGGTTGCGCCGAGGTCGCGCGCCGCTTCTTCATAGGCCGGCGAGAAGCGATTGAAGACGGCAAACATGATCAGGACGCCGAAAGGCAGCGTCCAGGTGAGATGCGCGCCGAAGGCCGAGGAATACCAGGCGGGCTTCAACCCGCCCTCTTGGAAGACGACGCCGATGCCGAGCGAGACGATGATCGACGGCACGACGAGGCTTGCGACGGTGGCGTAAAACAGCACGGTTGATCCGCGGAAGCGGCGGCGGAAGGCAAGGCCTGCGAGCAGCGACACGACGACGGTCACCACCATCACCATCAGCCCGAGCGACAAGGAACGCCGGAAGGAGGCGCCGAAATCGCCGACCGCCTGCTTTTCGAACAGATTGAAGAACCAGTGCGTGGAAACGCCGTTCATCGGAAAGGTCAGGCCGCCGTCCGGCCCCTGGAAGGAGAGGATCAGGATTGCCGAGAGCGGGCCGTAGAGGAACAGCACGAAGACGATGAAGAAGATCGCCAGAAGATAGAATTCCAGGCCGCGTTTTTCGTGGCTCATCTCAAAGCTCCTTGCGGATATCGACGACGCGCAGGATGGCCGCGACCATCAGGAGCACGACGGCGAGCAGCACCACGGCGTTTGCGGCGGCGGCCGGATATTGCAGCAGCGACATCTGGTTCTTCATCATCAGCGCCACCGAGGCGCTCTGTCCGCCGGACATCACCAGCACCGTCGAAAAGTCAGCCATGACGAGCGTCACGACGAAGATCGTGCCGATCGCCATGCCGGGCTTGGCGAGCGGAATGACGACGTTCCACAGCACCTGCCAGCCGGAGGCACCCGCATCGCGCGCCGCCTCGAACAGCGACCGGTCGATGCGCATCAGCGTGTTGAAGATCGGCGTCACCATGAACAGCGTGTAGAGGTGCACCATGGCGAGCACGACGGCGAAGTCGGAATAGAGCAGCCATTCGATCGGCTTCGGGATGATACCCATCTGGATCAGCGTCGAATTGACGAGGCCGTTGCGCCCGAGCACCGGGATCCACGAGATCATGCGGATGATGTTCGAGGTCATGAACGGCACGGTGCAGACGAGAAAGAGGATCATCTGCGTCGAGGTCTTGCGGATGTGGAAGGCCAGGAAATAGGCGACCCAGAAGCCGATGACGAGCGTCAACGACCAGACGATGGCGGTGAATTTCAGCGTGTTGAGATAGGTCTTCCACGTCACCCACGAACCGAGCGTATCGGTGTAGTTCATGGTGAGGAAATCGGGATAGAGACCGGCGAAATCGTAATCCCAGAAGCTGACGACCGCGATCATGGCGATCGGCAGCAGGAAGAAGAAGCCGAGAATGGCAATCAGCGGCGTCGCCTGGAGATAGGAGATCGCGGATGGGGAAAGCCTCAGTCCACGCCCGCCGCGCGCGCCCTGGCCGTTCTCCTCCGTTTCCGCTGCGATGGTCGCCATCCCTTGCCCTTTCGGATTCTAGTCATTCGTCCTGTCGGTAAAGGGAGGGCTCAAGAAAGACCCCTCCCCAACCCTCCCCACAAGGGGGAGGAAGTTTCTCTGCCGCACCGCCTCCGGACTCCCTCCCCCTTGTGGGGAGGGTTGGGGAGGGGAAAAACGGCGATCGCCTTAGGCCGCGATGAACTCGTTCCAGCGGCGGACCATGTAGCGGTCCTCGTCCATGACGGAGTTCCAGCAGGCGACCGCGCCCATGCGGGCTTCGAAGGAACCGCCATCGCGGACCGCACCGGCCTTCTCCATGACCTTGCCTTCAGGAGACAGGATGTCGCCGGTCGCAGCCTTGCCTTCGATCCAGTAGCCCCATTCGTCTGCCGTCATGAAGTTCTTGGCGGTCTCCATGCAGGCGGAATAGTAGCCCTGGCGGTTGAGGTAGCCGCCGACCCAGCCTGACGTGTACCAGTTGATGTATTCGTAAGCCGCGTCGAGTTCAGCGCCCTTGAGGTGCGAGGCAAGGCCGAGGCCGCCGCCCCATGCGCGGTAGCCTTCCTTGAGCGGCTGGAAGGTGCAGGCGATGCCCTTCGAGCGGACGGCGGCCACAGCCGGCGACCACATCGACTGGATGACGACTTCGCCCGATGCCATCAGGTTGACGCTTTCGTCGAAGGACTTCCAGAAGGCGCGGAACTGGCCGTCGCCCTTGGTTTTGATCAGGAAGTCAATCGTCTTGTCGATTTCGTCCTTCGTCATGTTGCCCTTGTCGGCATATTTGATCTTGCCGGCGGCTTCCATGATCATCGCCGCATCCATGATGCCGATCGACGGGATGTTGAGGATCGCGGTCTTGCCCTTGAAGGCCGGATCGAGAATGTCGGCCCAGCTGGTGATCGGACGACCGGTCAGGTCGGGGCGGATGCCGAGCGTATCGGCGTTGTAGATCGTGGGAACCATCGTCATCCACTGCGTCGGTTCCTTGGCGAATTTCTTCGAACCCTGCGCTTCGACGAAGCCGACCGTGTGCGGCGCCGTGCCCTGGGCAATCACGCTATCCGGCTTCAGCTTGCCGTTGATGAACAGCGGCACGATCTTGTCGTAGTACTTCAGCTTCTTGACGTCCATCGGCTGCAGGGCGCCAGTCGGGAACACCTTCTTGGCGATCCAGTATTCGATGTCGGCAATGTCGTAGCTGTCGGGCTGGGTGACGGCGCGCTGGGCGGCAGCGTCGGAATCGGTCGCCGTCATCTCCAGCGTGATACCGAGATCAGCCTTGCACTTCTCGGCGATGGCATTGATGTTCGAAACGCCGGTGCCGAACTGGCGAAGCGTGATGTTCGTCTTTGCCCAGATGGTGGGAAAGCCGGTGATCGCGCCGGAGCCGGCGATGGCGCCGACGGCGGCAGCACCCGTCTTCAGCAGCGTGCGGCGGGAAAGACCCTTCTCCGCCTTGGTCGATGTCGTTTCAGTCGTCATGTCAGTTCCCCTTTTCTTGAAGGTTCATGGTTCTTGATGGTGATGGTTTATGCGGAGGCACGGCCGAGCAGCACCGCATCGTCGAGCGCCCAACTGAGCGCAACGGTATCGCCGACCGAGACCGGCCGGTCGAAATAATCGCCGTCGTCTGATATGACGGTGAAGTCGTCGCTGCCGGCGCCGAGAACGGTGATCTTCACCGACGAGCCGCGATATTCGATGTTGGAGACGATGCCGTTGAAGCCGAGCGTCCATTCGGTCGCCACCTGCAGGCGGACGCGGTCGGTGCGGATGCCGATATCGACAGGCTCGCCGACCTCCCTGCCCGTTCCGCGCACGGAAAAGCTCTGGCCCTCCGGCACGGTCATGACGATCACGCCGTTCTCGCTCGATGTCACCCGGCCGGAGAGCACGTTGTGGTCGCCCATGAAGCGGGCGACGAAGGCTGTTGCCGGCCGCTCGAAAACCTCGCGGGGTGCAGCCGCCTGTTCGATCCGGCCGTCGTTCATGATGACCATGACATCGGCGAGCGCCATCGCCTCTTCCTGGCTGTGGGTGACGTGGACGAAGGTAATGCCGAGCGACTTCTGCAGCTTCTTCAGTTCGGCGCGCATGCGGATCTTCAGGAACGGATCAAGCGCCGACAGCGGCTCGTCGAGCAGCAGCGCCTCCGGATCGGTGATCAGCGCGCGTGCTAGCGCCACGCGCTGCTGCTGGCCGCCGGAAAGCTGCGCCGGACGCCGGTTGGCATAAGGCTCCATCTGCATCAGCTGCAGCATCTCGAGCGCCTTTGCCCGGCGCTCCGCCTTGTCGACGCCTTTCATCTTGAGGCTGAAGGCGACGTTGTCGATCAGGTCGAGATGGGGGAAGAGCGCATAGGACTGGAACATCATCGCCGTGCCGCGCCTGGCCGGCGGAAAATCGGTGACGACGACATTGCCAAGGCGGATATCGCCCGAGGAGATACTCTCATGGCCGGCGATCATGCGCAGCGTCGAGGTCTTGCCGCAGCCCGACGGGCCGAGGAAGCAGCAATAGGAGCCGGCCGGAATCTTCAGGCTGATTGCATGGACCGCTGTCGTCGCCCCATACACCTTCGAAACGGATACTATATCGATCTCTGCCGCTTTCGACATCATGCCTTCCCCTGTTCGGAAAAGACGATGCATCCGCCGTGCCAGATTGTGTCGCGTCCTCTTAAACCCTTACGGAGAAAGGATTTCAGCATCAGCCGGCGCATGAGAGCAATTTATAGGCAGGTCTGCATATGCACATGAATTAGGCTTTCGTCCTCAATTCGTGCAAAAAATCGTATACAATTTAACCGTCATTTCGAACGCAAATTCGTTTAACTTTTGCCGCGAAGCCGGATATGGTTTGCACGTTCACCAGGAAACGATTTGATGAAATCCGCCGCCAAGGCACTGTCCGAAGATACCTCCGAAACCGGCGCACAGCAGATCCGCGACGCTATTCGCGATGCGATCGTCGAGCGCAGGCTTTCGCCCGGCACCAAGCTGTCGGAAAGCGATGTGGGCAATCTCTTCAATGTCAGCCGCACGCTTGCACGCGCCGCTCTACAGGCGCTCTCCTATGAAGGGCTCGTCAGCGTCGAGACGAACCGCGGCGCCTTCGTCGCCTATCCCTCGCCGGAGGAAGCCCGCCAGATCTTTTCCGCCCGCCGCCTGGTCGAGCCTGGCATATTGCGCGAGGCGGCGGCACGCATCACGCCCATCGATATCAAGCGGATGAAAGAGCTTCTGCTGGAGGAAGGCCGCCTGATGAGCGAGCGCGGCCAGACCGCGCGCCGCGCCGAGATCAAGGCATCGGGCGATTTTCATCTGATGCTGGCGGAAGTCTCCGGCAATGCGATCATGCAGCGCTTCATGGAGGAACTCGTCGCCCGTTCCTCTCTTGTCATCGCCCTTTACGGTCAGTCGACCGCATCGAGCTGCGGCCATTCGGAACATGGCGACATCATCTCGGCGATCGAAACCAAGGATCTCGACCGCGCCTGCCAGTTGATGCTGCACCACATCGCCCATATCGAGGCCGATCTCGACCTGCGCGAACGCAAAAGCCTTGGACTGAAAGAGGCCTTCGAACTCTGAACGTGGAAAAGGCGCGGACAGCTTTCGCATGCCCGCACCCGAATGAAGCGAAGTCTAGAGCAGTCACCAGGGCGTCGTCTTCGGCAGGTCATCGAGAGCCTTGAAGATTTCCTCCACGGTGCGCGGCTCGCTGGAGCGCAGTTTGACGGTCCCGTCGCGCCCGATCAGGATCAGCCCGAACTCGCCGGACGGCGGCCCCTGCAGCCGCTCTCTAATATCGTCGGCATCGAGCTCCCAGTCATCGTCGAACAGCGCAAAGGCACCGCCGCCGGCGATGGTGAATACCTCGATGTCTTCCTCGATGAGGCGCATTTGCGCCTTGCGCAGCCATTCGTCCTGGATGAGGGGGCGATCGTCCTGTGCATCGGCAAAGATGATCAGTACGCGCTTGTTGTCGCGAAACTGCTCGAGCGATCGCGGGAGAGCCGGCTCGCGCCGGGGCGTGCCGATGATTTCATGAACGATGGATTTCAGCATGTGCTCATTCCCAGGCCATTTCTTGATGCGGCCGTGCTGCCGGATTAACGGCTGGGAATGAGCGAGGTTCCGCCAAGAAACGGAAAAGGATCGCAGCCGTGGCCGCGATCCCTAAGTCTGTCAGTCACGGCTTTGATCTTCAGCCGCATGGGCCGAAACGGCGACGAGATCCGCGGTGCCGTTGGCAAGAAGGCGCTTGCGCACCAGCACGCGCATGACGCGCGCAGCCGTCGAGAAGGTCATCTGGTCGAGCGGGCCTTCGCCCTCCCACGGCTTGGTCAGCCGTTCGGTGACGGCGCCGACGATGTTCATCGGCACGATGTCGGTGCATTCGCGCATGGCTTCGAAAACGAAGCTGATGGGCATGACCCGACCTTCGTGAGTCACGATCGGCTCGGTCAATTCGCTATCCCATTCCTCAAAAGCATACAGCGCTTCGCGAAACAGCTGCTGGAGGGTAAACGGCGCGTGGCCGTCATGAAGTGGCGGCAGGGCATTCATCATGTCTGTCTCCTCTTGATGGATTGAAGCCAAAGTCCTCCGGTATCGGTCGCATCGACGCGGGAACGGCGAACATTTTGCCCCCTGCGAACCGAATAACACTATTGATTCTATAGAGTAACGCGCTGGGGATAAAGCCATTTATCCCCGGTCGCGGAAGCGAATTTCCTAACGCTATGATTTAGCTTCATTTTTTAGTTGAAATTTTCTCGCTGGGCGCCATCGTTAAAATTCTATGCCACCAGCGCGAAATCGCTCGGGAATGGCACGACGCAGCCAAAAAACCCTGAAAATTCACGGAACTTTTATCGCTGTAATCTGTTTTGTTCTCACAACTCGCCAAACCGACTGGGATCACCAACAATGACGCAAATTCGCGAACCGGAGCGCCGAAGCAAAATCTTGCGCGGCCGCCCCTATAGCCTTGATGAATTCGCCTCCAAATATGGACTGCGCAGCGAGCAGGCAGAAAGCCTGTTCACCCGTTTCGGGCCCTCCTCGATCGAGCTCGACCTGTTGATGGCAGCCAAGCGCCGTCAGCCGGTTCTGCCAGACAGAATTGCCGAATAACTTTCTTTCACCAATGGAATGGAACGGATAGATGAGCGACAGACGCCACGAATGGATCAGCAAAAGAGCTTACGCGATTTGGGAAGAACACGGCCGTCCCCACGGCCGTGATGACGAACACTGGCGCCAGGCGGTTGCTGAACGCAATGCTCTGGAACGCACGAAGGCCTCCGCCGATGGCCGCGAGGTGCTGGTGAAGTTTCGCCCGAAACCGCCGCGGCCCGAAATGCCGCGACAAGATTGGGTCAATCCTTCGACAAAGGTCGGCTGACCTTTGCCTCGCTTCCGGCTCAGTCGATGCTGAGCCGGAAGCGAGCCTGAAAATCTCCCCGCCACCACATCGGGAAATTGGTTCCCCATTTATTGTTGTGCAGATTGAAGCGGATGCCGGCGTCAAAATCCGGCCGCGTCCGGCAGAACGTCATGAAATCCCAACTCTGAGGCGCAACGAGCGGCGCATCGAAGGTTTCGATCGTGAGCCGATCTCCTCCGCCAAGATCGCCACGCGCAGCACTCACCGCCTGCAATTGCGCCCCGCCGCCCGGCGCCATGTTTGGCGATCGATGCCAGAGGCCCATCTTGAGGAAACTCCAGTCGGTGACGCTTTCGGGCGTGAAGGAAAGGAAGCTCGCCTCCGGCATGCGATTGGCCGGCTTGTCGCGCAATGTCAGGCGCAATTCGAGCCGGTCGTCCGTAGCGGTGAAATGCAGCATCACACGGGCCGGCGCGCCGTACGCCTGCACCGCCTCATCAGGCATCGACAGAAGCACACCCGTCCCTTGCGTCGCCTCCAGCACCGGCGGAAAGACCTTGGAAAGGGCAGCACCCGAGCGGGCGAGCCCCGGCTTGTCGTGGTCGAGCACCGCCCATTCCTCGCGATGGGTCAGATAGGTCCGCATGTGCCGCTCGACGTCGCCGGCATCGTAGCTTTCGTATCGATAGGCGATCAGCGAACCGTTACGGCCGGCAATCCTCCTGCCGGAGGGCGCGACGATCTCGACGACATCCCCGCTGACAGCGTCGAGCGCGATCGACCAGCCGCCGGCGCGGAGGGTAAGGTCCCGGCCGCCGCCTTCGACCACGGCGGGTGCGGCGCATTCGGCAAGCGCGGCTTGGGCGGCGCTCCGGTCTATCTCGTCCAGTTCCGAAACCGCCTGGTCGAGATAGGCCCGCTGCTCGTCCCATGAGGCTTCGGTATAGGCGAAGCGATAATCGGACCGGCGCGCGGCCTCGAAATCGGCCCGCGACCACGCCTTTTCGTCGCGCAGATAGGACTTGATATCGACGCCGCAGGTATGCTCGGCCACCATCGCCAGCCCGCGCCCGAAGGCAAGGCGGCGTTGGTCGAGACCATCCGCCGCGAAGCTGTCGTAGAGCCGCTGCAGCGCCAGGAACCGCGCCGTCTTCACGGGATCGCTGGCTGAGCCATGGATCCAGCTGTCGCCAAGTTCCAGTTCGACGACGGGAAAGCGCTCGCGCCCGTTCCAGAGAATGGCGCCATAGTCATCGAGCGTCGCAGCACGGATAACCGCGTCCGGCTCGCGGGCGCGTAGCTCCCGATAGGCTTCGGCCGTCTGCGGCACGCTCTGCGGGCCGATATTGTCGTTGGTATGGGCAAAGCTCAGGCCGTCCGCAAAGCCTTCCGGGAAACAAGTCTCGCCATAGGAGCGCTGGTACATGACGACAACCTCCTCGCCGTCAGGCGCCCGCCAGCGGAAGATCTCGGGCACATCGGGCGGCGGCGAGGCCGTGTTGACGCCGATATGCAGGAAGCGGATGCCGGCCTCTGCCAGCAGCGGCACCATGCCGAGCGTATGGCCGGGCACGTCGGTCATCTTGGCGGCGATCGTCGTCTTGCCGAAGCGGCGGTCGAGCTCTTGCGCATAGGAAAGCCCGGCCCGGAAGAGATCCGGCGACATCAGCTCCGTATGGGTCGTGAACGGCAGGCCGTGCCAGCGGATCAGCCCGCGCTCGATCGCCTGTTCCAGTGCCGCGACTTCTCCCGCCGAGCGCGAATTCAGATGGTCCCAGATCAGCCAGGCGCCTGTCGTCCAGATGAATTTCGGCACGTCTGGATTTTCGGCATGGAAATGCTTGGCCGTCTCGATCGCCTGCGGAATGAAGCGCTCGTGATATTGCCGGCGGACTTTCTCGGCATGGTCGGTAAAACCGATATCGAGATGGGTCTTGAAGATGAGATGCACGCGCTTTTCAGTCATTTCAATTCCGTTGTGCTCACAGCCCCCAGGCATCCCGAATCATTCGTGCCGGCGGCGGCAGACATGGGAAACAGCTCCTGAACGCCGTATGTTATTCCGCCAACATGCACCGCCGCGACACAGTGTAACCGTTTACACGGGCACCATTGCGCCTGTCGGAAACGCTTCGTCAAGCATAACGGCTCAAATCGATGGAGGAATGTCGAATCTCATTGACCTCCTTGGAATGCCGCCGTTCGGTGCTCCAAGCAGATCGGGTACGGGAGTAAGATGAAAACGTATTCACCCGTGGCAAGGCCTCGCTGGTCGCGACGCGGGTGCCGGTTTCGATGTCCGGCCAAGCCTGTGGAAATCGGGGGGAGAAGCCGGAGCCCGCTCGCAGCGCCTTTTCAGAAGGCGTTGCTTTCCTCGCAGAGCGCTTTATGGACTGCAGTCCAGAACAGCGCCAGCGGGGTGTCGCCGTTGCGTTCGGCAACGAGCGCGCGGATCAGCGCTTCGGAACCAGCCATGTCCTGCCAGCTGGATTTCAGGCCTTTGGCCGCCTGCTGGCATTCGACAATCTCGAATGGTCTCTTGCTGTCCATATGAGGTCTCCTCATGAAGGCGCTAACAGATGGGGCCGAAATAGTCATTCCCCGCATATGTGGGGATGCCTTGTATTTGTTACGAAAGTCACGTTAGGTTTGAGGAATTGGGGCGGTAGGAAATGAGCGAGAATACCTATAGCGAAAAGTTCGAGTCCGCTTTCGAACAGATCAAGGGCGCGGCCAATGTGGATGCCGCCATCCGCATTCTGCAGGCCGAATATGCGCTCGATTTCGTGACCTACCATCTCGCCCAGACGATCGCGAGCAAGATCGATTCCCCCTTCGTGCGCAGGACCTACCCGGATGCCTGGGTCTCGCGCTACCTCCTCAACAGCTATGTGAAGGTCGATCCGATCGTCAAGCAGGGCTTCGAACGCCAGCTGCCTTTCGACTGGAGCGAGGTCGAGCCGACGCCGGAGGCCTATGCCATGCTGGTCGACGCCCAGAAGCACGGCATCGGCGGCAACGGCTATTCCATTCCTGTCGCCGACAAGGCACAGCGCCGCGCCCTGCTGTCGGTGAATGCCCGCATACCGCAGGAGGAATGGGTCGAGCTGGTCCGCCGCTACCGCAACGAATGGATCGAGATCGCCCATCTGATCCATCGGAAAGCCGTCTACGAGCTCTACGGCGAGAACGATCCCGTGCCGGCGCTTTCGCCGCGCGAGATCGAATGCCTGCATTGGACGGCTCTCGGCAAGGATTACAAGGACATCTCGGTCATATTGGGCATATCGGAGCACACCACGCGCGATTACCTGAAGACCGCCCGCTTCAAGCTCGGCTGCGCCACCATTTCGGCGGCCGCCTCGCGGGCCGTACAGTTGCGCATCATCAATCCCTAGTATCGACCCGAAATCGGTTTTCGGACGGCGCGATGCCTCGATTAAAAGAGCCGGAGCGTCGCGGTCCTTGCCGCGCCGCGGTTGCACGTGTCCTAACCCGTTTCATCATACTTTTGGGCTAATCCCCCCATCTGGGGGGGCCTATCTGAGGGAATTTCCGATCCGGCCCGCCTGAACCATTCTGCTTTCCACGGACTTGCAAACGCTGGAGGGCAAAATGTTCGCTATCATTCAGGCACATGAGTATCAGAAATACGCCGCCGTACTCGACCAGATGTTTCGCCTGCGCAAGAAGGTCTTCGCCGATACGCTGGGCTGGGACGTTCCTGTCATCGGCCCCTACGAGCGCGACAGCTACGATTCTCTTTCTCCTGCCTATCTCGTCTGGTGCAACGACAGCCGCACCCGTCTCTATGGCGGCATGCGCCTGATGCCGACGACCGGCCCGACCCTTCTCTACGACGTGTTCCGTGAGACGTTCCCCGCTGCCGCCGATCTCATCGCCCCCGGCATCTGGGAAGGCACGCGCATGTGCATCGACGAAGAGGCGATCGCCCGGGATTTCCCGAATATCGACGCCGGCCGCGCCTTCTCGATGATGCTGCTCGCCCTTTGCGAATGCGCGCTCGATCACGGCATCCACACAATGATTTCCAACTACGAACCCTATCTCAAGCGCGTCTACAAGCGCGCAGGCGCCGAAGTGGAAGAACTCGGCCGCGCAGACGGCTACGGCAAGTACCCCGTCTGCTGCGGCGCCTTCGAAGTGTCGGACCGCGTGCTGCGCAAGATGCGCGCCGCCCTCGGCCTGACCCTCCCCCTATATGTCAGGCACGTGCCGGCCCGCTCGGTCGTGACCCAATTCCTGGAGATGGCAGCATGAACCGCCTCGCTGAAAACACCACTATGCAGAAAGATATCACCGCGCTGGAGCGCCACGTGCTCGCATCTCGCGACATCGCTACGCAGATAGGGGATCCCTTCCTCTCCTATCTCCTCTCGATGGCTCTGTTCACGATCTATGAGAAGAAGGCCCATTACGAAAACGAGGCGCTGAAGAGCAGCTTCAGCTGAGGTTCCCTCCGCCACATCTGAAGACGAGCATGCTCCCGGCGCCCCCGCGCGCAGCCCGAAAACCCGCAACAGGTTTTCGGGCTGCGCGCCGCGTCACGTCATCAGCGAATCGATCGCCGAAATCAGCGCGTCGTGCATATAGGGCTTCGGCAGGAAGGCGGCATTGGCCGGCAGCGCCATCGGATCGAGCTGCACCAAGCCCGAGGTGATGATGATGCCGATGTTCGGCCGCATCGCCCTCACCCGCTTGGCAAGCTGGATGCCGTCCATCGAACCGGCCATATTGACGTCGGTGAAGAGGATATCGATATCCTGCCTCCCCTTCAGCACCACCAGCGCCTCATCGGCATTGGCCGCCTCCAGCGCCACATGGCCGACGTCCTCAAGCGCATCGAGGACATTGAACCGGATCACCGGCTCGTCCTCCACGATGAGCACCACGGCACTGTTCAATCCCACCATCTCAGATCGCCCTTTTCATGCGGTATGCGATTCGCATAAGTGCGGCCCGCGCGAGAAGGTTCCAGTACCTCTGCCCATGAAACATGCATCATCCACAGATGCTTGCGCTCTCCGCTTGTGGCTCCCAGCAATTTGCGTTAGAGCGAACCCATGCCGCGGGAACCATTGCCCCGGCATCCACGGTGCCGGCCTTCGGCGCCCAAGGGCCTGTAGCTCAATGGTTAGAGCCGGCGGCTCATAACCGCTTGGTTGGGGGTTCGAGTCCCTCCGGGCCCACCATTTTTTCAGGCTTTTCACATCGCGGCCGATGCCAGGATCTCGAATAGCTATCCAAGCAAAACGTCGCATGACGGCCTATAATTTGCATAGAAACTGCTCCTAAACGATTTTCGATGTAATTTGGTTTGCAGTTTGTCAGGACGAGGCAATGGCAGAAACATCTATCGAGTGGACTGATGCCACCTGGAACCCTGTTGCTGGTTGCTCAATCATGAGTGCGGGCTGCACAAACTGCTATGCTATGAGAATGGCAGCCCGTCTTGATGCGATGGGCCTAGAAAAATATCGCGGGCTTACGCGAAAGAGCGGTAGCCGCGCAAAATGGACGGGTGACATTCGATTGGACGCCACCGCGCTGAGCATTCCCGATACCTGGGTGAAGCCTCGAAACGTATTCGTCAACTCGATGTCCGACCTCTTTCATCCGGGCGTTCCCGTGGAATTTGTACGGAAAGTTTGGGATGTTATGGCGCGGACTGAACGTCACACATACCAAATCCTAACGAAGCGACCGGATCGAATGGCACAAACCCTTCGTGATGGTTTCCGGGTTTTGCCAAATGTTTGGCTGGGAACGAGCGTAGAAGACAGTCGCGTACTCCACCGTCTAGACGAGCTTCGAGTAATCCCTGCAGCAATCCGCTTCGTCTCGTTCGAGCCCCTCATCGGCTCTGTGGCAGGCGGTTCATTAGATGGAATTCATTGGGCTATCGTAGGCGGAGAATCTGGGCCTAACGCCCGACATATCGAGCCCTCGTGGATTGACGAGATTTTCGACATGTGCAGCGACGCCGATGCGGCCTTCTTTTTCAAACAATGGGGTGGCAAGAACAAGAAGGCTACAGGGAGAATCTACCGTCAGCGAACCTGGGATCAGATGCCGCGCGTGAGTATGTGACCTGCAATCTCGGTTGCCAATCTGACGGCGGCTTTGTTCGGGTTTGCGATTGCAAAGAAGAGCGAAGCCATTGGGGCGCCATTCGGATGATGCAGCCGCATGGGTTCCAGAACTCCGCCCTTGAACACGGATCGAAGTCTGTCGCCGACCCAAGCTTCGATTCGATTGACGTCAAACGTCCGACGTTCCTCAACGACCCGTTCCCCGAATATGTCGAGTTGATGGGCTCTATGTTCATACCATTCATCTCGCCAGGTCGAAGTGCCGAAGACCCTGTTGAGAATCGCGACCTTGCTAGCATCCAATCGCTCAGGATCCATTGGCGCGTTTCGGTATAACCCTGACAACGGGAAGAAATACCAACAGTCGAGCGCCTCCGTCTTGGCTACCGCCTCGACAGTTTCCCAAGAGACTTCCATCCCATAAGGATCGAGAAATACGACTCCTCTCATCCGCTCTCGTTGCCAGTGGTACCGGTTGCAGACGTGTTGGACGATCCTATTTGCGTCTCCCTCACGGACTTGTGCTCGGCTTTCAGGATACTCACTCAGCACACCTTTGAGCGCAGCGACGCGTTGTGGGTCCTTCTCGATCAACAGAACATGATGGAACGCTGGCCTTGTCTCCAAAGCAATCCGCGCGCTGCCGGGCGTGGAAACCTCGACGACCGACTCTTCGCCGTGGCCCATAAAGGGGAGGACCGCTTTCGTCTCCGTTCTGCTTCCCGTGCCGGCAAAAGCATCAATGTAGATGCGAGAAAACGCCTTGTTTTGCAGCGCCGTCGTATAGGCGGTGAGATACCTGCGGAGGCAATCCAGCTTTCTTTCCGTTTCGGAACTACCAAAGAAGTGCCTAGCGTCCAATTTGCCTTGCCTACAACTGAATCAGATACTCGCCGATGGATAGCAATCTGGCAGGCTAAGTCTCACAGTCAAGCTAGTCTCTAATAACATCCAAGGAATACTGCCTAAGCTTTTCCTATTGCGCCGTATCTTCGACGCGATCACCTCCTGATGATACGGATTTCGGAACCTGCATAATAAACCAACGCATGCATAGTTGCTTCGCCTGCAGCCCTACACTGCCGCTAACCGATGTAACACCGCTAGCCGTAATACTCTGGCCTCGACCCACTCGAAAGTCCGATGAACTGACATTCAGAGCGGCAATCGGCCTGCCAGCGCTATTGAGAAACAAAAAGTCAGACGCGAAATAAAGATCGGTCGGCGCCTTGTTTTGGATCGGCAGGTTGATTCTGACTTCTGTACGCAGTGGGTTCCCCAAATCCTGTTCCTCGGTAATCTGCGGCATAGAGACTTTCACCAGATTGCTCCGCGGCTGGACAAGTCCAAACCCATTAAGGCATTGGAAGTCCCCATATTTCTCGACCACCCTTTCATCAGCCATCGCCAAGCTGGAAGATGCCACAAGGGCAATACCAAAGATCAATCCCCGACCGTTCAAACTCTGCTCCCCAACCTATTGCCGTTAGGCAGGCGTGATCTGCCTGCTTAGTTCACTCGGCCTTCACCGTCGCTCGCTCAGCCTTCGGCTATCGCAGCTCGGCCGCCTTCTCGGCGTTCCAAATTGCCGGATCGTAAATACCGACGCTATTCGCGTCTTCCCTATCACTGGTACTTTCGAAGCCGGCATCCCGCGCTTCGTGTTCCAACAGAATGCCGCAGATTAAAGTCGAGCCAGTTAGGACAAGGAAGGCGATCCCGGCACGTTTAAATTTAGACTTTCTTCGGCGCCACACGAATAGTGACGTGAGCAGGTTCCAGCCCATGTAAATGATGGTGAACAAACCTAGAAAAGCAAATGCCGTGCTCATTCATTCCCCACCAAGCCGAGGCCCGCCCTCAAGGGCTGGCGCCTTCGCATCTCATACCGATTCCCCTAAGCTAAGTAGCTAATCGATCGAGTGAATGAGGCATTTTTTGAACAGACTGCAGCTTCCATATTCGTTATGTCCAAGCAACGACATATGCACGCTACGCCCCGGGGCGATTGTTTACCTGTTACTCGCCACGTCGTCATCGATTGCGAGCCGAGCGCGGCCCTAATAACTACAAGACCGCCCATCACTAGGCCTGAACCCACCCCCGCAAGCCGGATTGAGCGGCTGGCTCTCATAATAGCCACCAATCGACGAAGTCTGGTCGAGGCTTCCGGACGAGGTGCAGGCCGAAGTGATCGTGGCAAGGCTGATCAGCGTTCCCACTGTGATAAATGCGAAAAATCGGGTCATCTGAGCTTCTCCTTCGCAAGGGCATGACTTTGCCCCAAATGGACGATGTATAGCGCCCGACCGCCTGGACGACCCCTCTTAACGTCAATGTGATCGCCTAACAGGCTGCTTTCTCAAGCCTATGCGCTGTCACATAACTGTCATGCAAAATTGCCCATTGTTCCGGCAGCCTGCGCAAAATATACGCTGCCGGCTAACAAAAAAAAGAATGAGTGAATTGCAATGAGTGCCATACAGAAACTTTTCAACCGCCGGCTCCTGAGCCGTTTCGTTAGCGGTCTCGGGGCTGTTCCCCAGCGCATTCGCGAAGCCCGCGAAGAACGCACGCCCGCCATCCATCCATCCTTCATGGATGATTTCGGCGCCTGATCGTCAACGCGTCCGCTGGCCGCGGGATAAGGCAAACGACCTTATCCCGGCCGGCCCTTCCCCTCAGTTCACAACGGGTGCAGCCGGCTCGCCCCAGCTGGAAATGGGTTGGCCGCCCTTGGTCGCCACGCGCATGTCGTAGAGCGCGAGCGAGGCCTGGAGCTGCCGCATATCGCTGCAGCGCTTGATGATGCCGCCGATATACTGCACGCAGTCGCTGGCGCTGCCTTGCACCGAGCCCGTCGCCCAATCCTTGACGATCCCGTCGGCACCCACCAGGAAATAGGAAAGCCGGTTGTTCTGCGAAACGGTGGAACTGCCGACCAGGCCGGCGAAATTCGTGCCGGTCTCGGTCTTGGCGGCCGGCGCCATGTGCCGGTAGATCATCATACCGTTCTTCAACGGCGTCGCGCCGATCATCGGCCCGAAGGTCGCCTCCGAGCCCGAAAGCTGCGCCATCGGCGACTGGCCAAGATTCGCAATCTCTGAATAGGGCTTGCCCAGCGCATAGCTGGTGTAAGAGCGGTTGGCGGCGTTCTCCACCTTTTCCGCCACCTGAGTGCACCCCGCCAACCCGATGGCGAGGACGATCGAAAAAACTGCCATGAAACGCATCCTGCCCCCTCGCCGGCCACTTTGTGTCCGGAAGCCCCTTGGGCGCCCGTTTTGAAGCGGCCGCCGTCTGTTTCTTAACCCGCTGTCATTGCTAGCAGCTTTGCGGGATTTGGGAAGCGGTCGCGTTGCCAAGTCGGTTTGTGCTGGGAGGAGTGTTGTTTGCTTGCAATGTCGCGGGATAGCAACCCGTCGGTTCCTGTCCAGGCGTTTTGGCTTTTAAGGATCAGCGAATAGCCTTCGTGCTCAAGCCCCAACGCACGCATCCCTCACATTTTTCTCCCGATACACATGCGCCTGTCTTTTCCGCCGCAATAGCTTCACAATCAACCGACAGAAAGCTCATCCGGGAAACGACAACTAGGGAATGAAACATGGCGCCGATTCTATCAAAGACTATTGTGATGACTGCCCTTCTGGCCCTGCCGCTGGCCGCCGCAGCGCCGGCATTTGCGCAGGAGGCAAAGCCGCGCGAGCCGGTGATCTCGGTGACGGGGGACGGCGAATCGGCCGTGGCGCCTGACATGGCCGTCGTCAATCTCGCTGTCGTCAAGCAGGCGAAAACCGCCCGCGAAGCGCTTGATGAGAACAACAAGGCAATGAACGAGGTGCTCAAGGCGCTGAAGGACGGCGGCATCGCCGAACGCGACCTGCAGACCTCGGGCTTTTCGATCCAACCGCAATACAATTATCCGCAGCCGACCGACGGCCAGCCCGCGCAACCGCAGCTGGTCGGCTACCAGACCATCAATTCCGTCACCGTCCGGCTGCGCGATCTTTCCAAGCTCGGCCAGGTGATCGACCAGTCCGTCACACTCGGCATCAACCAGGGCGGCGACATCCAGTTCACCAACGACAAGCCGGAAGCAGCCCTCGAAACGGCGCGCAAGAATGCCGTTGCCGATGCCGTGAAGAAGGCGAAGACGCTGAGCGAAGCCGCCGGCGTCAAGCTCGGCCGCATCATCGAGATCAACGAAAATGTGCCGCGCCCGCTGCCGCAGCCGGTCTATCGCGCCACGATGATGAAGGAAGCTTCAGACGGCGCCGTTCCCGTCCAGGGCGGCGAGAACAACTACAATGTCAGCGTCACCGTGACCTTCGCGATCGACCAGTAAGCCTTTGGCCGGGCGGAAGAAGATCGTTTCTTCCGCTTGGCCGCACAAAAAGAAACCGCCCTTGCCGACCTGGGGAGACGGGCAAAGGCGGTTCTTGGCCGCCGCATCGGGGAGACGAGGCGGCAATGGTTTTAGTAGCGGCGCAGAGCGGGGCAGCCGCGCACATTGGCGAAGCTCATCTCGTCGGGGCCGCGACGTGTCCAGCCCTGCACGATGACGCGGCGCGGGGTGATATCGACGACGCGCGCGCGGCGGAAGCCGTAATCCCGGGCCATATCTTCGGCAAGACGCGGATCGCAGCCGCGCATCGGCCGGCCGTAACCGGGCGGCGGACCCGGACGGCGATAATCCGGCGGCGGGCGGCGGTAATCCGGCGGCGGACCACGGTCCGGCTCACCGATAATGATATTGAACTGGGCGGCAGCCGGGGCCACCGTGCCGGCAAGGGTGCCGGCTGTCAGCATGGCGGCAAGACCCGCCTTTGCCAGAAACTGCATCATTTAAGAACCTCTCCTTTAAGGTCGTGCGGCCGAGCCGCCCTCCCACTCTCCGCATCACGCCGCACCATCATGCGGGAATCACCCATACGGATTAGACACAAGACGGCTGAAAGTGGCGCCGTCAAGGCAAAACGGCGCCAAGTGCCGCCTCAGCGCCGGATCAGCGGGCAGCCGCGGACATTCGCGAAGGTGATCCTGTCCCAGCCACGGCGGTCGCGCCCGGCAACGACGACGACGCGCGGCGACATGCGGGCAATGCGGACATCCCGCAGGCCGAGATAATGCGCCTTGCGCACGGCCCGCATCGGCGAGCAGCCATATATCGGGCGATGATATTGCGCCTCGACGACGAGATTCGTCTGCGGTCCCGCGGCGGCGGCGGTGGAAATAGTGGCCGGAATGGAGCAAAGCGCCAGCACTGCGGCAAAGCAAGCCTTGGTGAGGAAATGCGTCATGGAGTGTCTCCGTCGATCGGTTTTACCCAAGGTCTCCCTTCAGGGATTGCCTCGACAGTAGACGCTGCAAACTGAATGGCGTTCGAACCGGGCATTCACTTCTCATTCAGAAGGATTACCCCTTTCAGGGGCTGAGATGCAGCACGATTTCGCGCCGGTGCGGCCGGTCCCGATGTTCGAAGAGATAGATGCCCTGCCAGGTGCCGAGCATCAGGCGCCCCCTGGCGACGGGAATGCCGATCGACACCTGCGTCAGCGCCGACTTGATATGCGCCGGCATATCGTCCGGTCCTTCGTCCCTATGCACGACCCAGCCCATCGAGGGATCGGAGGCCGGCGGCACGAGGCGGCGGAAGAAGGCGAGAAGATCGGTGCGCACGTCGGGATCGGCGTTTTCCTGGATCAGCAGCGAGCAGGAGGTGTGGCGCACGAAGACGGTGAGCAAGCCCTCCTCCTGCCCTGACACGCTGACGAAAGCATCAGCCTGGTCAGTGAATTCGTAAAGGCCCTGCCCGCGCGTGGACAGGGTGAGGATCGTCTGAGGCAAGGCGCTCTCCATCTTGCAAGGATATCCCCGCGAGGTGGCAAGCCGCGGTCGGCAAGTCAAGCTTGCCCGGGCAAGTCAATGGCCGTTTCAGGGTGAGGAGAGGATGAAGCGCCGGTTGGCGGCAAGCACCGGCCGGGCATTCATCGGATAGACCGCCGTGAAGGTCTTTATATCCTTCTCATCGACCTCGATCGGCTGTCTCGCCACCATCCAGTCGACGATCTCGCTGCAGGGCGGCGTCGTCAGCGACCCCTCATAGGACCAGTAGGAGAATTCTTTCGGCAGCAACCCGTTCGGATCGACATCTTCGACTACCGCTTCGCCGCCCGATGTTTTCGGAAAGGCGGCCGCCAGCCGCGAGAAAGTAGCATTGGTGGCACCCGGCGTGATGAACACGCCGAGCACGCCTAGCGCGCCGCTTTCCCGGTGCTTATGGACGAAATGGACTTCCATCGGGAAGCTTCTGCCATCGACATGATGTTCGCTCGGCGCATGGAAATGATATTGCAGCAACTCGTAGCTCTTGCCGCCGCGCGAAAGCCTGCTGCCGTCAGGCATGTTGACCTGTATCATGTGGCCGTTGTTGACGATCTGCCCGCCCGGCTTCCAGTCGATCGCAAGCGGCGGAAGCTCAGCCTTGACGGCGCCGGTCAGGTCGAGCGGCGATTGCTGCGAACCGGCCGAACAGACGGCGTTCTCAGGCGCCAGCGCACCCCAGTGGTCAGGGCCGGATTGTCCCTCATAGCTCCAATTCCCAGCCTCCGCGGCAAAGCCCGCCCGGGCGCAGGCCGGACAGGCGCCAAGCACGATCAATCCCCTGATGAAATCACGTCGCTGCATCTCCGTCCCCCCAACGAGGCAGCCGGCGGCCGGCCGAGCCCCGCGGAAATTATGCACGCTTATCGTGCAGATTGAAACATCAAGCACATGACATTTGGAAGACGGGCGTCAGAGCTTGAGCAGCGTCTCGAAGCCGCCGTAGATCATCCGCTTGCCATCGAACGGCATCTGCCAGCCGTCGCCCTTCAGTCTCGGATCATCCATCACCTTGGCATTGATCTCGTCGCGCTCCTGTCGAGAGCGATAGGTGATCCAGGAAAAGACCACCACCTCGTCCTCTTTGGCCTGTACGGCGCGGGGAAAGGAGGTCAATTCGCCATAGGGCACGTCGTCGCCGAGGCATTCGACATATTCGAGCGCGCCATATTCCTTCCAGATCGAGCCGGCGAAAGTCGAGAACTTCTTATAGGCCTCGATATTCTCCCTCGGCACCGCCACCACGAAACCATCGACATAAGACATTTCACTCCTCCTCCGCGCGTCTGCGCCTCGTATTGACGGGAGAGATAGGAAACGGATCGGAGAGGTCCACCCCGGCGAACCATTCGCCCGGTTGGAAGCGGGCCAGCAGCATGCTTAATATCAAAAAATACTGTTTTATTCCGTACTTATATAATTATTGCCTAAAATTCGACAGTATTGCTCCGCGATCTGGAGTGGCCTGACGGTACCCACCCCGCGTTCAGGCGTCGGCATCAACACAGTTCGTGGAGGATGTATTCATGATCAAGCTTGCTTCTATCGGAACAGCCATCGCCCTTGGTATCGGAGCATTCACTTTCGCGTCTCACGCGAATGCCCTGACCATGAAGGAATGCAGCGCCAAATACAAAGCGGCACAGGAGGCCAACAGCCTGAACGGAATGAAATGGAATGATTTCCGCAAGGCGCAATGCGGAACCGATGCAGCGGCAGCGCCCGCGGCACCTGCTGCAGGCGATGCCAAGGATGAAGAGCCGACGATGGCCAACACCGACAATGCACCAGAGCCGGCGGCCACCACGACCAAAGCCCCGAAGGGTGTGGTCTTCCCCACGAAGGTTTCAGCGAAATATGCAAGCGAGTCGCCCGGCAAGGCGAGAATGCATACCTGTCTCGACCAATACAAAGCCAACAAGGCTGATAACACCCTGAACGGCCTTACCTGGATCAAGAAGGGCGGCGGCTATTACAGCATCTGCAACAGCAAACTGAAGTCCTGACGTCATCTCGCTCGGCAATCGTCGGCGCCGCCTGAAGGCGGCGTCGGCAACGATCCACACGGAGGATACCATGAGTTTCTTTGACAATTTGGGCGGCATGCTGAGCAAGGCGATCAGCAGCCATCCGGGCGGCCTCAGCGGCCTGATGTCCGATGCCTTTTCCCAGTTCGGCGGGCTGGACGGAGTGGTGGCGAAGCTGAACGAGGCCGGCCTCGGATCACAGGTCAATTCCTGGCTCGGACGCGGCGAAAACCAGCCGATCACGCCTGAAGAAATCCGTTCCGCGCTATCGAACGAGTATCTCGTCTCGCTGGCGCAGAAGCTCGGCGTGCCCACAGATCAGGTGGCGAATATCCTGGCGCAACACCTGCCGGCAGCGGTGGATCAGGCAAGCCCGGATGGGACGATCCGCAGTTCGTGACCGTCAACGCGCAGTAGCGCGCTTCGCCCGATCAGGGCCCATTGACCAGCTTGAGGATGAGCTGGCGGATATTGCCGCCGTCGCCGAGTTCGATCTTGTCGAAGTCGCGGCCGCGCTGGCGTTGTCTCTGGGAGATCTCGCCAAGGCGCCGCGTCAGTTCGGTCCTGATCTTCTTGCAACTTGGGTCGTCGGCAACGGTCAGGCCGATGCTCGTCGCCTCGATCTCCTTGACCATGTCCTTGATGGTCTCGCCATGCACCCGCTCGTGAGCCTGCACACCTGAAATGAAGCCCTCCCAGCTGCTCTTGACGGCGGCCGGCAGCTCAGCCGAAGGTTTCGGCAGCGTATAGGTGATGACGAGCTTCGGCCGGTTGGTCACGATAGTGCAGGCATTGCCCTGCGGTTCGTATTTCCGGGTCCAGGTTAGCTTAAACGTCGTATGCGCGATCGTCCTGCCCGTGCCGCCAACCTCGGGCCCCCGCGCCCCGATCGATTCATAAAGTTCGGCCCCGGTCTTGCCTGATATCGAATAGGGCCGCACCTCTTCGACAGCCTGCCACTCGGCCAAGGCGATAGCCGGCACCGATGCGAAAAACGCCGCCAGCACGCAAATTGAAGAACGTCTCGTCACGCAATCCCCACTCGATAATGCTTCGCGCCGACCCTTCATAGGGCCAAACGTCGATTTCAACGAGGCTTACCGGGCACACAACCGAAAAAACTGTCTTCCCCTTGTCGGCATCCCGCCCGGTCATACGTCCTTGCTGCGAACACCGCTGACGGGAGGATATCAGCATGCAGAAGATCACGCCGTTTCTCTGGTTCGACAATCAGCTCGAAGAGGCCATCGGCTTCTACACGTCCATTTTCAGCAATGCCCGCGTCAGCGACATCCAGCGCGGCCCTGACGGCAAGGCCTTTACGGCCTCCTTCGCGCTTGAAGGCCAGGAGTTCATGGGGCTGAACGGCGGGCCGCATTTCAACTTCACCGAAGCGGTCTCGTTCTTCGTGCGCTGCGACGACCAGGCCGAGGTCGATCACTACTGGGAGAAGCTGCTCGACGGCGGCAAGCCGCAGCAATGCGGCTGGCTGAAGGATCGCTTTGGCCTCTCCTGGCAGATCATTCCCGATGCGCTGATACGTTATTTCAGCGATCCGGATCCCGAGAAGGCCATGCGTGTCCAGGCCGCCATGATGCAGATGGTCAAGATCGACGTCGCCGAACTCGACAAGGCCTATGCCGGGTAGAGCATGATGTCGCCCGAAAACCGCTGACGCTTTTCGGCATCGTGCTTTAACCCTGCAACGTCTTGACCTTGGTGAGATCCGGGAAGAGCCGCATCCAGAGGATGACGACGATAATCGTGCCGAGCCCGCCGACGATGCCGGTGGCAACAGGCCCGAGGGCGGCCGCCATCATGCCGGATTCGAATTCGCCGAGCTGGTTGGAGGTGCCGATGAACAGCGAGTTGACCGCGCTGACGCGGCCGCGCATCTCATCCGGCGTCAGAAGCTGCACGAGCGAGCTGCGCACGACGACGCTCACCGTATCCGACGCGCCGACGACCAACAGTGCCGCGACGGAAAGCGCGATATTGGTGGAAAGCGCGAAGACGATGGTGGCAACGCCGAATACGGCAACGGCGACAAGCATCTTGCGCCCGACATTGGTCTCGAGCGGCCGTCGGGCAAGCACGATCGACATGGCGAGCGCACCGATCGCCGGCGCGGCACGCAAAAGACCGAGCCCCCAGGGGCCGGTATGCAGGATATCCCTAGCAAACATCGGCAACAGCGCGGTCGCGCCGCCGAGCAGCACCGCGAAGAGATCGAGCGAAATCGTGCCGAGCATGACAGGCCGGCTGCGGATGAAGGAGACGCCGGCAAAGACAGAGGCTAGTGTCACCGGCTCGCGCTTGGCAGGGCTCCATTGCATGCGGATCGAGATGACGTTGAAGCTCGCCGCGGCAAAGAGCACCGCGGCCATTGCAAAGGGAGCGACAGGGTTCAGGCCGTAGAGCAGGCCGCCGAGCGAGGGGCCAATGATCAGCGCCGTCTGCATCATCGAGGTGGAGGTGGCGACCGCCTTCTGCAGCATCGAGGCGGGTACGATGTTCGGCAGCAGCGCCGCCATGGTCGGCCGCTCGAAAGCGACGACCGCGCCGAGCACGGTCACGGCGGCAAGGATGCCGGCCGGCGTCAGCCATTGCTGCCAGGTGGCAACCGCCAGCACCAGCGCCGTCACCGCCTCGATCAGCTGGCAGGCAAGGCCGATGCGCCGCCGGTCGAACCGGTCGGCAACATGGCCGACGACGAAGGTCAGCACCGCCATCGGCAAGAATTGGCAGAAGCCGACGAGGCCGAGTGCAAGGGCGCTATGCGTCTGGTCGTAGATCATCCAGCCCATCGCGATGGCGACGGACTGGAAGGAGAGTGAGGAAAAGACGCGGGAAGCGGCGAAATTCAGATAGCCGGGATGGCGAAGAACGCTCCCCGGGCTTTGGGATATGTCCATGCAATATTGTCGGCCGGCCATACGGCCGCGCGGCCTTCATGAGAGTTTGCAGATGCGGCCCGTGTTCTGCCGCAACGACCGGTTTGTCAATCGCGAGGAATGGCACTCACCAAATTGTGCTCGCCACATAAATCTCATGGATAATACCAGATAACGTATATCGATTTCACTTATGATTCGGTCCGCCCTAGCCTCCAGGCATTCGTCAATACGAGAGGCTGTGAATGACACCCGACACCACCGCAAGCGCCCTGACCGCAAACCAGCACGCGACACTTCAAATCTTTTATGGCGCATTCACGCGCAAAAACCCGGATCTTCTCGACGAAGCCGTCACCCCGGAGTGGCAGGACATTCCCTTATCCCCGGGCCAAGGCCCGGGACCGGCCGGGCTGAAGCCGATCATCCTCGGCTTCATCGACGCCCTGCCGGATGTCGAGATCGTGGTCGACGAAGTCATCGGCTTCAACAACCGCGCCGGCGTACGCGCCCGCATCGTCGGCACGCATCGTGGCACGCTCTTCGGCATACCGGCCACCAACCGCCGGATCGAGATCGCATTGCATGAATTCCACCGCTTCGAAGGCGACAGAATCTCCTACACCTGGCATCTGGAAGACTGGTTCGGCATGCTGCATCAACTGGGCGCCTGGCCGCCGAAGACGGCATCGCTTCCTGAGGAGCGCGCGTCATGAGGGCCGCCCGCATCCACGCCTACGGCACGATCGACGACATCCGTTTTGAGGATGTTCGCGAGCCGGTCATCGGCCTCGACGACGTCCTTGTCCGCGTCGAGGCCGCCGCCCTCAATCCCATGGATAACAAGCTGATGGCAGGTTACCTGAAGGATTTCTTTCCCCTTGCTTTTCCCTATACGCTCGGGACCGACCTCGCCGGAACCGTCGTTGCAACAGGCGCGCTGGTCGCCGGCATTAGCCCGGGCGACAAGGTGATCGCGCGGACAGATCCGACCGCCGGCGGTGCCTTTGCCGAATTGGCGGCCGTGCCCGCCCGGCTGGTCGCCCGGGTTTCGCCCGACCTTGCGCTAGCAAGCCTTGCCGGCCTGCCCACAGCTGCCGGCAGCGCCTGGCAGGCGCTGTTCGAGGCTGCGGCGATCCGGCCCGGCCAATCGGTCCTGATCCATGCCGGTGCAGGTGGGGTCGGCAGTTTCGCGGTTCAGCTCGCAAGCCTTGCAGGCGCGCATGTGACGGCGACGGCCTCTGCAGCCAATCTGGACCTCGTCCACGCGCTCGGTGCCAAAAAGGTCATCGATTATCGCCATGAGGACTTCGCCGCCATATCGCCGACCGCCGACGTGGTGATCGATACGATTGGCGGCGAGACGCTGGAGCGTTCGCTCGGCATTATCCGTCCCGGCGGAAAGCTTATCGGCCTTTCGGCCCCCTTTGATACCGAGGCGGCAAAGGCGCGAGGCATCGATGCTCAGTTTCTATTCCATCAGAGCGATGCCGGCCGTCTGGCAGCAGTGGCCGCGCTTGCGGTTGAGGACCGTCTTCAGATCGTTGTCGGCAGGCAGTTCCCCCTCGCCGATACGATCGATGCCTTCCGGCTGCTGTTGAAGGGCGGCGCCCGCGGCAAGATACTGGTCAGACCATAACCGGCCGCGGCCGCGGAAACGGGTCAGCTCAATCTTTCGCGCTGTTTCGGTCTGCCGCGACAGACTGGATCAGCTCGCGAAACCACTGCTGTCCGACATGCGAATCGTTGCGGCGGTGCCAGGAGAGCGCGAACGAGACCGGCTGAAGCTCGATCGGAGGCGGGTGGATCGACAATCTCGCACGGTTGCCCAAGGCGTCGATCACGCCGCGCATCAAGGTTGCCACAAGATCCGTCTCCGCAACGACCGCCGGGGCGACGTACATCTGCGGCATCGTCAGACCGAGGTGACGGCGCAGCCCGAGTTCCCCAAGCTTTCGATCGACGTGGCCATAATGATCCCCTTCCGGTGATACGAGCAGATGCTTGAGGCCGACGAAGGTCTCGAGATCGAGGCGCTTTGCCGCCGCGGGATGATCGGCGCGAAGGATCGAGACGAAGCTCTCCTCGAAAAGCGGCCGGGACAGAATCCGTGGGGAGGAGGAAACCGGCACGCCGACAGCAGCGTCCACCTCGCCGGCATCCAGCATCTCCACCGCCCTTTCACGCGCGACGAAACCCTTGACTTCGACGGTGACGTCGGGCGCCACACGTCCGATCGCCGCCAACAGCTTCGGCAGCAGCACGAAGGCCGGATGCTCCGAAAGACCAAGACGGAAAGAGACGGAAGACGAGCGCGGGTCGAAAACGCCGCTGAAGGCCAGCGCCTCCTGCGCATGCCGCAGCGACTTTCCGATCGGCTCTGCAAGATCGAGCGCCCGCGGCGTCGGCTGCAACCCGCTTGAACTGCGCACGAAGAGTTCGTCGTTGAAAACCTGCCGCAAGCGGGCAAGAGCCGCGCTCATCGCAGGCTGGGTGCGGCCAATCCGGGCGCCCGCCCGGGTGACGCTCCGTTCCGCCATGATGGCGTCGAATGCAACGAGGAGGTTGAGGTCGATCGAGGAGAGATTATCCATGGCATGGATAATAGCGACCAAGCACTATCCGCAGCAAGCATGTCAGAGGCACTTGGCAACCGTGTCACAGGAATCTCTGCGACGATTTCCAGCGCGGCTCTGAGGTCCTCTCCACCAGCGAAGGGCCTGCCCTCTTCGGCCGACAACACATCGCGGCTTCAAGAGCAGGGATTCGATCACGGCCTTGCCCGCCAATATCGCGAAGGGTCGGACCGATTTCGATGCGACCATATATTTTCTTTAAGAATCAATGCCTAGCCGCGGGAACATTGTCTTCCTCTGTGATTTCTCTCTGTGATGCACAGGAAAGAACATGGCTCGTTATTATTTCGATCTGCACAACGGAGAAGGTCCCACGCGCGACGAGCACGGCACCGAACTCAGATCTCGTGCAGACATTCCGAAAGAAGTGGCCCGCATTCTGCTGGATGTCGCCCGCGACGAACTTCCCGCGGGAGATCGCATGACGATCGCCATCACCGTTCGCGACGAAAGCGGCGATCCGGTCACCGTTGCCAGCCTCGTCTTCAGCAATGAATGGCTTGATGTCTTAGGATAGCGGCGGCCATTGACGGGAGTCGCCGGCAGCGCCGCCACTTTCGCGACCTCGACGGACGCAAATCCTGTCCCATCCCGGTTGCCCCCGTCGCGGTTGACGACATGTTTCGCCAAATCGGATCTTCAAGCCGGATCGTCAGTAGGTGCCTGCCTCCGGCGACGCCATTTCCTCGATACCGTCGACGCGGTCGGGATAGAAGGCGAGATGCTCCTTGATGCTGCTGACGGCTGCATTCGGCGCCTCGTAGGTCCAGACGGCATTCTTCGAACGCTCACCGCCCGGGATGATGCTGTAATAGGACGCATCACCCTTATAGGGACAATGGCTGCCGTGGTCGGTGCGCTGAAGCTGCGACATGTCCACGTCCCTGCGTGGAATATACTGCACCGGCGGATAGGAGGCCTCGCGCAGCGTCAGCGCATTGTGGCTATCGGCAATCGTTTTGCCTGCAACGGTGACGACGACGCGGGAGGGATTGTGTTCGATGGAAATCGGATGATCCGGCCCCGGGATCTTGAATGACTTGTCCGACATGGATTCTTCTCCAGAAGATATCGATCCCACTGACATAGGGCGGCCATGCCCCCGGCCCAAGCCACGAAAGCCACATTCCCTCAGGCCTGGAATTCGAAACGCGGCGAGACCGAGGTGAGCATCTCCGTCTTTGGTGCGACCGGCCAGTGTTGCGCGAGCGCATCGGCGACCGTCGCGACCAACCTGCCGATATCATCGCCGGCGGAAGCATGCAGCGCCTCGGCGACGATCAGAACCGAGCGCGTCGTCTCCCGCACCGCCGAAAGCCCGCTCTGACGGTTCGTCCAGCGCCGCGCATGCGCTCTCCCCTTGCCATCTGCGAAGATCACCTCGCCCGGCTCGGGATGCTCGTTCTCGCCGCCGAAGGTAAGATAGTTCTCCTCACCAACAGCCCGGCGCACCTCGAGATCGCCCGCAATCTTTTCCGTGTCGAAGACGGCGATCGGAATGGCGAAGGCGAGCGAAATCGCATTGCAGAGATCGACGAGCGGATGCAGGCGCGGCAGCGCCTGTTCCTGGCGGAAGCGACGTAGCAGCGCTTCGGACGCGCAGCGATATTGCGTCGGCTTCAGCCCCATGCGGGAAAAGCCGCGCCGCCAGGCCTGGATCTCGGGGAATTCGCCTTCCGGCACTTCGGCGAGCCGGGCCGCGGCAATCGCGCTGAAGCTTACGACCGATGCCTCGACGTCTGCCGCCGCATGGATGCCTTCGGCATGGAGCGCACCGGCGCGAAGCTCCGGAAAGGTCTGCCACACGGCATCGGAATGACCGAACTGCATGGCCTATCTCCCTTCGGCGATCTTCGTTGCGGTACGGCTCCCGGCCAAGGCAAGCCCGAACACGGCCGCCAGCACGCAGGCAATGCCGGCGATCTGGTTGAGCTCGACTGGGTCGCTGAGGATGGCGAAGGCGAGTACGACGGCGCAAACCGGAGCAAGTGCGGTGAAGAGCGAGGCTTCCGTTCCGCTCACGCGCTCCGCGCCCGCATACCAGAGCAGGAACCCGCCGACGGTCGGCACCAACGCATAATAGACGACGGCAGCAATGGCGCTTGCGGAAACATCATATGCGAAAGGCGCCTCGAAAACGGCTGGGATGACGGAGACGAGCAGGCCGATGCCAGTCATCAGTGTCGATTGGCAAAGCGGCGGGATCTCCGCCTTCAGCCGTTTGTTCAAGAGGATGAACAGTCCCTCGCAGACGACCGCCAGGAAGATCAGTGCATTGCCGAAGAGCGACCCGCCGGCCGCATTCGGCGTGACGGCGATCGAAAGCACGCCGGCCGTCGCAAAACCTATTGCGAAAAGCAAGGCGCGCTGCGGCCGTTCGCGAAGCAGCAGGATGGAAATTGCAGCCGACACCACCGGCAGCGTGCCGATGATGACGCCGGCATTGGCCGCCGAGGTCAGGCTGAGGCCGGAGATCAGCAGCGTCGTATAGCCGACGCTGCCGGCGCCTGCCTGAATGACGAGAATGAGGCGGTCATTCCGCGAGAGCTTCGGCAGCCGCGCGCCGGTCGCCCGCATCAGCACGAGAAAGACGGGAAAAGCGAGAGCGAAGCGCAGAGCCGTAGCCGTAAACGGCGGCAGGCCCGACGCAATGAGCTTGCTCGCAATAACCGTGCTTCCCACAGTCAGCATGGCCAGCGCCAGATAGAGATACCCTTGAACCTGTCTCGACATTCCGTCTCTCCTGTTGGAAGCGTCGAGGAAACAGCAGGAGCCGGTCGAAGGTCTTGAACGAAATTGCAGGTGCCGTGCCGTCGCTCAGAGAAAGGCGCTGGCATAGACGCGCGGCGACAACCCGTATTTGCGCACGAAGACGCGCGTCATATGGCTCTGGTCGGCAAAACCGCTGGCAAAGGCCGCTTCCGCGAGCGGCATGCCCTGAGCGATCAGCCGCCGGGCGATATGGATGCGGGCCTGCACGAGATAGGCATGCGGCGTCAGGCCGGTCGCCTTGGCAAAACCGCGCAGCACCTGGAAACGGCTGAGCCCGCTTTCCCTGGATAGATCGGCAAGCGAAACGACCGCAAGCGGGTCGCTGTCGATCAGATCCCGCGCCGCGCGGATGGATGCCGGCACCGCCGTTCGGTCCTCTTGCTCGGCGCGTTCCCGCATGACATCGGCGACGAGTTGCAGAAGCAGTTCCTCATGCAGCAATGTATCAGCCGCCGCACCGGTCACCGCGCGAAACAGCGATTCGAAACGGACGGCGATCTCAGGATTGCGGATGACGGGGCGCGGGATTTCCGACCGCCCCGCCCCACCTTCGCTGATCTCACGCTGGAGATCGGCGACGATGGCAGGATCGAAATAGAGGATGCGCCAGGATCGCCCTTCGCCGATCGGCGCGCCGTCATGCACCTCGTTCGGATTGACCGTGATGATCTCGCCGGCCTCGGCCTCCACCATGCCGCGCCCGCTCAGCGATTTCTGCGCGCCTGCAAAGATGAGGCCAATGCCGAACTGCTCATGGGTGTGGCGCGCAAAGCTGTGATGCGTTTCCGCTTCCACGGCTTCGACGCCCGCCAGCGCCGAGCGCAGCATCCTGAACTGGCTTTTTAGCATTTCCGGTCCGTATGTCCGATCTCGGCTACTTTGCCAGCCGGGCGGATAGCACGCAACCGTCGCTGTTCGGGCACCTACAGCAGCGACGCTCAGAAGAACTCATCGAGCAGTTGATAGTAGTTGAGCCTTGCCGGATCGGGAACCGACATGCCGTAGCGAGCGAGGAAGGGCTGTAACAGCCCCTCGCCGAAGTTATCGGCAATGCTGCGACAGGCGAGCGCGATATCCTGATAGCGGTCGGCGACACCGAGACGGCTGCAATCGATATAGCCGGCGAAGCGGCCGTCGGAAGCGATGAAATTCGGCAGGCAGGCATCGCCATGCGAAACGACTAGATCCTCGTCGCCCGGCTTCAGGCTCTCAAGTTCGGCGAAGAGTTCGGCAGCGCTCTTCCCAAGCCTGGCCGCATCGAAATCCTCCTCATCGACGATCCCCGCCTCCATGCGCGCCTTGGCGATCGGCAGGCGCTTTTCTCGGCGATGATCGAAGGGGCAGGAGGCGATCGGAAGGCGATGGAGGTCGAGGAGTGCCGCCGCCAGCAGCTCGACGCATGCAAGCGGCGTCAGCGCCGATGCGCTGGCAAGGTCGCTCCCCGGCAGCGCGCTGATCAAAAGCCAGTTGCGCTCGCCGTCGCTTTCCCGCGCGATCACATCGGGGCATGGCAAGCCGGCGGCCTTGAGCCAGCCGAGCCGGGCCGCTTCGTCGGCGAGTTCGCCGAAGGGAGCCACCTCCTCGACCTTCAGATAGAGCGCCGGTAGCCCCTCGCCTTCGAGGCGGAAGACACTTGCCGCCGATCGGCCGAGCGCATCCTGCTCCATCCGGTAACCAGAAAGGCGCGCCACCAACGGACCAGCAGGCAATTTCTCGGAAACTTTCAATGAAACGTTTCGGCGGGCGCCGCTTCGAGAAGGATCTCGAAAGCTTCTTCCAGTGCCGCCACCAGAATATCGGTCAGTTCCTCGCCCTTGTTTTCCAGGAACAGCGCGCTCACGGCTTCGTCCTGACGCTCCAAGAACTGCTCGATTTCGTTCGACATGTCATTGTCCCTTCTTCACCGTAACCATCACGGCCATGGGGAAACGATAGGAGCGCTTCCTTGCGCCTAGCTGGTTCCAGCGAGATACGGTCGCGGATTGCATTAGCTACTCACGAATGCTGTAGGTTGCGTACTGGCTGCGAGGGATTAACCCGCCGGCCTCATGGCCGAACGAAACGACTTTCGTGGCATCCTCATCAACCTCGCAACGGAAACGAATTTGGTACCAGCCTTTAGCGGTGCGGAAAGCGGCACTTTTGATATCGAGAACTGTGCCGCTCGATAGCCCGAAAGTAGGCACGATAATCGGCTGAAAGCTGGGCGAATCGTGAATAAGCTGTTGCTGGAGCTCGTTGCCGCAAAGCTGGGCGACGCGTTTGCCGCGCGACATACCATTCATCGCCATTCTCGCCACCGGATCGTCGTCGTCCGCCTGCGAAAATAGTGTCTTCGCTTTGGGCAGATCGTCCTTTGCGGTATCCGCCTTGGGCGGTTTAGGCGGCTTCTGCTCCGATGGCTTGACGATCTCGATATCGGTCTTTGCTTCACCGGTCGCTTCTGCAAGCGGCGCGTTGTGTTCGGAAGAAACATCGGTCGTCGCAACCTCGGGGAGTTGCACGTCATCTGGAACCGGCTTTGCCGGCGGCGTTTCAGCCGGTGGCTTTTCTGCGGACGCCTCCGCAGGCGCCTGTTCCGGCTTTGCGCCGTGCTGGGGTGCTGTCGTCGCAGACTTTACGTCGCCTTCGGAAGAATTCCCCACCGTCGTTTTTTCACGTCCACTGTCCCTCTCACCAAACTCGAAGACGGGAGCCAAACTGGGCATGGGCGCGGACTTGGCTTGCGAAGAAGACTTATTTTCAGTCGCCGGTGGCGGAGGCGGCGGTGGGGGCGGCGGAGGCGGAGGTGGTTGCTTCTTTGCCTCTTCCGGCGGTTTTGGCTCCGGCAGCTTTACCTCGGGCTTCTTCTCCTCAGGCTTCTTCTCCTCCGGCTTTTTCTCCTCCGGCGGCGGAACGAGTTCCACCTTCACGCTCTCATCCTCGGCAGGCTTCGGCTCAATCTTCGGCAGCCCGAAAATAAGAAGGGCGACGATAGGAATATGCGCAACAACCGACGCGACGACGCCCCAGCGGATTTCAGGCCGCCGGTTTCCCGCTTCGTGATGCTCTTCCGTTTGTACCACTTCGTCTGTCACAGCAGCGATGTGGCCTCTAAAACCGGCAGCATCAAGCCAAAAAAGTAAAAAACCTTGTGATCGCAGCAACCATGGGGTTCATTGGTCGGCAGGCCCGTCATCGGCCGCCAGATCATGCGCCTGCCATTCGTCCTTCGGGATAGCGCTGCCGATGAGAAAGGCGAAGGAAGCGACCTTGCCGGAGCGGGCATCGAGTTCGCACCTGAACTGGATGTTGTACCACGCCTTCTCGGTTCTGATGGCGCCGCCCCTCACCTCGACGCTGTTGCCGCTGACCTTTTCTGCCGCCATTGCATAGGGCGCAAACGCGTCCGGACGCATGTCTTGCCGCGCCCGGCGGACCTGCTCCATCGCCTCCAGGTCACAAAGCTGCAAATTGCGCTCGCCGCCGGCAAGGCCACGCAACGCTTCGCGGGCGCGCCGGCTGCGCGGATCTGATAACACCGTCTCCGAAAACAGCTGGCCCGCCTCAACGAATGCATCGGGCTTCGGCAGCGCCGGAGGGACGGAAGCCACTTCAGGCGACGTCGAGGCCGCCGGCGCCTTCTCCTGATGCGGCGGAGGGATCTCCTGCGCCGACACACTCGCATCCGGCTTTGTCGCAATGGGTGCAGGCGTCGCGACCCGCTGCGCTATCGCGGAAGGTTTGGCGACTTCGGGAACGATATCGACCGTTATGCCGTCGTCCGGCAACGGTGCCGGCGGCTCAGGTCTCGGAAGCAGCAGGAGCAGCAGCGCAAGCATGACGGCATGCAACGCGAACGAGGCGAAAGCGCCCCGCTCGATGCCTCCATCCCGATTTTCCCACACCAGTGCCATCGCTCAGGAAGCAGCTGTCGGGCAATCGAAGGCGGCCATGAAACCCGGGAACGCTTTCATCAAGAGCCCTGCCGATACGCCACGAGGAATTAAGGACAGGGCGACAGTGCCAGTCTGACGCGAGTTGTGCAACGCTTATGATCGCCGATAGCGGTCCTTTGTCGCGATCAACCAAGCGAGCCGATGATCTCTCGATAGGCGGCCTCCGGGAATGCCTTCAGTGTCTGGGTGCGGACATTGCCGCCCATCGCCAGCGAGAGGCCAAACCGCGCCATGACGGCATCGTCAGGCGCTTCGCAGACGGCCACCATGTCGTGGCCGCCCATCGTCAGAAAGAACTGGTTGAAGGAGCCGCCCATGTCGCCGAGCAGTTTCTTCGCCGCATCCAGCCGTTTTGACGAGTCGCGAACGTTGCGCACACCTTGGTCCGTCCAGTTGATCAACACGATGTAAGTGGTCATATCGCACCTCCCACCGGAGGATTCGCCCGACACGGGCATGCGTCGGTCCTCGCTCGCGCATCGCGATCGATTTCTTCCCCCGTGGCCGGACTATAATCTTGTCACCACCGAGCGACAAGAAAGCCGCCGGGATCATTGGTATTAGGCGTGTCGCCCAAAAGTGTGCGGCAGTGGCGCAAAGACGAAAAGCAAAAAGCCGGACATGAAGCCCGGCTTTCGCAATCGTAGAGGTCGTATCGTCCCTCAGCTGTCGAGGAACGAGCGCAGCTTTCTGGAGCGGCTCGGATGCTTCAGCTTGCGCAGCGCCTTCGCTTCGATCTGGCGGATACGCTCGCGAGTAACCGAGAACTGCTGGCCGACTTCTTCGAGCGTGTGGTCGGTGTTCATGCCGATGCCGAAGCGCATACGCAGGACACGTTCTTCGCGCGGCGTCAGCGAGGCGAGAACGCGGGTCGTCGTCTCGCGCAGGTTCGCCTGGATGGCGGCGTCGATCGGCAGCAGCGCGTTCTTGTCCTCGATGAAATCGCCGAGATGCGAATCCTCTTCGTCGCCCACGGGGGTTTCGAGCGAGATCGGCTCCTTGGCAATCTTCAGGACCTTGCGGACCTTTTCGAGCGGCATGGCGAGCTTTTCGGCCAGTTCTTCCGGGGTCGGCTCGCGGCCGATCTCGTGCAGCATCTGGCGCGATGTGCGGACGATCTTGTTGATCGTCTCGATCATATGCACCGGAATGCGGATCGTGCGGGCCTGGTCGGCGATCGAGCGGGTGATCGCCTGACGGATCCACCACGTCGCATAGGTCGAGAACTTGTAGCCGCGGCGGTATTCGAACTTGTCGACCGCCTTCATCAGGCCGATATTGCCTTCCTGAATGAGGTCGAGGAACTGCAGGCCGCGGTTCGTGTACTTCTTGGCGATTGATATGACGAGGCGAAGGTTCGCTTCGACCATTTCCTTCTTGGCGATGCGTGCTTCGCGCTCGCCCTTCTGCACCATGTGCACGATGCGGCGGAATTCCGAGATCGAAATACCGGTTTCGGTCGCGAGATTCTGGATCTCCTGGCGGATGTCGCGGATCGTCGTGTTTTCGCCCTTGGCGAATTCCTTCCAGCCGCGAGCGGCCAGATTGCCGATCGACTTCATCCAGTTCGGATCGAGCTCGGCGCCCTGGTACTGTTCCAGGAACGAGTCACGCTTGACGCCATAGGATTCGGCCAGGCGCAGCAGGCGGCCCTCGTTGGAAACGAGGCGCTTGTTGATGTCGTAAAGCTGCTCGACCAGAGCGTCGATGCGGTTCTGGTTCAAGGACAGAGATTTGACGGCCTTGATGAGCTCATCCTTGAGTTCCTTGTAGCGGCGCTCCTGGGCGGTCGACAGCGTACCGGATGCCGACAGGCGCTGCTCGACCTGCTGGTCCTGCAGCTTGCGCAGCTTCTTGTAGGTCTCTGCGATCGTATCGAGCGTCTCCATCACCTGCGGGCGAAGCTCGGCTTCCATTGCCGCCAGCGAAAGGTTGGATTCGTCCTCGTCCTCTTCCTCCTCCTCGGGAGGCATGCTTTCGCCGCCGACATCGGTGATGTCGTCGTCGCCGGAGCGGGCGCGGCGGGTCTTTTCCTTCTCTTCCGCCGCCTTGCGGTCGGCCTCGATCTTCTCCGGGCTCTGGAACTGCGGCGCAGCCTTGGCTTCAGGACCCGAATAAGTCGTTTCGAGATCGATGATCTCGCGCAGCAGCGTCGTGCCTTCGTTGAGTTCGTCGCGCCAGATGATCAGCGCCTGGAACGTCAGCGGGCTCTCGCAGAGGCCTGCGATCATCGTTTCGCGGCCGGCCTCGATGCGCTTGGCGATCGCGATTTCGCCCTCGCGGGAGAGAAGCTCCACCGAGCCCATCTCGCGCAGGTACATGCGAACCGGATCGTCGGTACGATCGGTCGGTTCTTTCTTCTTGGCGGTCGCAAGTGCGGTGCCGCTCGAAGGCGCGAGTTCGCCGCCCTCGCTCTCTTCGTCGCCGCCGGCGTCGTCGTCATCGCCGCCCTGGGCGCCGGCTTCCTCGGCTTCCTCATCTTCGATGACGTTGATGCCCATGTCCGACAGCATCGACATCGTGTCTTCGATCTGCTCGGACGTCACTTCCTCGGACGGCAGGACGGCATTGAGCTCGTCCATCGTCACGTAGCCGCGCTTCTTGGCGGCCTTGATCATCTTCTTGACCGCGTCGTCGGAAAGATCGAGAAGAGGGCCGTCGCTTGCGCCGTCGCGTTCGACTTCCGCGTCTTCGTTCTCTTTGACCTTGGTTGCCATTTATATCGTCGCCTTCCTGACGCTATCCAATCTCGCTACGGTGAATGGGCCGTCTCAGGGCCTGACGCATCGCACGCGCCGCCCAGAATCACCTTTGCCCACCTAACGGGATGACATTTAAAGCCTGATTAACCACGATAGCCGGCACCGGACAGCAAAGCTTTCTTGCTTTAGGATTTCCGGCCACGGTTGCGCGATCCGCCTTGACCCAGTTCACCGTTTCAACAAGTCGAACGGTGATTCCCACATTTTTTGTTCTCGTCAAGCTTTTCCAGAAAAAAAGCCCACGAAAAATCGGAAAAAGCCTTATCCACAGGCTTTGAACCGCGGCTGCGATTGCGAACCTTATTTAAGAGGCAACGAACAAAAGACAAGGGCGGCAAAGATTTTGCCCCGCCGCCCCCAATTGTTTCGGCCGTTTTGCAGTTGTGCCGACGGTATATTCATCTCTCTCGGGCAAATATTGGCTAAAGCGCCGCGCCGTCATAGGGCTTCACCGTCAGAGCGCCGAGATCGATCGCGGGAATGCAGCGCAGATTGATCGCAGCCATCGCCGCGCCGTTCGGGCCAACCCCCTCGCCGAACGGCGCGATGCCGCAATTGGCGCAGAAGTGATGCCGGATGACATGCCTGTTGAAAGTATAGGTCGAGATATTGTCTTCGGGTGTCTTTACCACGAGCTTCTCGAGCGGTGCGAAAGCCAGAAGCCCGCCCCGCCGACGGCAGAGCGAACAGTTGCAGTCAAGCGCCTCGGTGAATTCGCCTTCGACCTCGAAAGCCACGTTGCCGCAATGGCAGCTTCCCTCATAGAGCATGTCGTCCCCTCACATCCAATCCATGACCACTTTGCCGGAGTTGCCCGACCGCATCGCCTCGAAGCCGTCGCGGAATTCGTCGATCTTAATGCGGTGGGTAATGACCGGCGCGAGATCGAGGCCACCCTGGACGAAGGCGATCATCTTGTACCAGGTCTCGAACATCTCGCGGCCGTAAATGCCCTTGAGATTGAGCATCTTGAAGATCACCTTGTTCCAGTCGATCTCGAAACCGGCCGGCGCAATGCCGAGAATGGCGATCTTGCCGCCATTGTTCATCTTGTCGATCATGTCGCGGAAGGCGGGTGCGGCGCCCGACATTTCGAGCCCGACGTCGAAACCCTCGGTCATGCCGATCGCCTTCATCACATCGGCAAGGTTTTCCTTGGAGGCATCGACCACATGATCGATGCCGAGCTTGCGCGCCAGCTCCAGCCGGTGCGGATTGATATCGGTGATGACCACCTTGCGGGCGCCGGAGCGCTTGGCGACCAGCGCTCCCATGATGCCGATCGGCCCGGCGCCAGTGACGAGCACGTCCTCGCCGACGAGATCGAAGGAGAGTGCCGTGTGCACTGCATTGCCGAACGGATCGAAAATCGCGGCGATCTCGTCTGAAATATCGTCCGGGATCGGCACGACGTTGCTTTCGGGAATGCAGACGAATTCACCGAAGGAACCCGGCCGATTGACGCCGACGCCGAGCGTATTGCGGCAGAGATGCCCCCTGCCCGCCCGGCAATTGCGGCATTTGCCGCAGACGATATGCCCCTCGCCGGAAACCCGCTCGCCGACATGGTATTTGGTGACCGCCGATCCGATCTCGGCGATCTCGCCTGAAAATTCATGACCGACGACCATCGGCACCGGAATGGTCTTCTGCGCCCACTGGTCCCAGTTCCAGATATGCACGTCGGTGCCGCAGATCGCCGATTTCTTCACGCGGATCAGCACATCGTTCGGCCCCACCTCCGGCACCGGCACGTTCTCCATCCAGAGCCCGACTTCCGGCTTCGCCTTGACCAGCGCCTTCATCATGTTCGACATATTTGTTTTCCACCCTTTGGTTGGCGCTCGACCTCGCTACTCCCTCTTCTCCCCAGCGGGGAGAAGGTGCCCGTAGGGCGGATGAGGGGGCGGCACGGCACGCCATATAACGCTTACTTTGTTTCTCGCTTGCCGCTCGAAACTTCGCTTCGCTCACCCCCTCATCCGACCCTTCGGGCCACCTTCTCCCCGCTGGGGAGAAGGGGTGGCAGCCTCGCTCAAATCACACCCAGTTCCCGTCCCACCTCGGCAAAACCCGCAATCGCCCTTTCCACATCCGCCCGCGAATGGGCCGCCGACATCTGCGTGCGGATGCGAGCTTGCCCCTTCGGCACGACGGGGAAGGAGAAACCAATCACATAGATCCCCTTCTTCAGCATCAGGCTCGCCATGTCCTGCGCGAGCTTGGCGTCGCCAAGCATGACGGGAATGATCGGATGGCCTTCGCCGGCAAGCGTGAAGCCGAGCTTAGTCATTTCTCTGCGGAAGAGATCGGCATTGTCCGAAAGACGCTGTCGCAAGGCATCGCCGTTTTCGATGAGGTCGAACACCTTGAGCGAGGCGGCCGCGATAACAGGCGCCAGCGTATTCGAGAACAGGTAAGGCCGCGAGCGCTGCCGCAGCCATTCCACCACTTCAGCCTTTGCCGAGGTATAGCCACCGGAAGCGCCGCCGAGCGCCTTGCCGAGCGTGCCGGTGATGATGTCGATCCGCCCTTCGACGCCGCAATATTCCGGCGAGCCGCGGCCATGCTTGCCGACGAAACCGACCGCATGGCTGTCATCGACCATGACCATTGCGCCATATTTCTCGGCGAGGTCGCAGACGCCGCCGAGATTGGCAATGATGCCGTCCATCGAAAAGACGCCATCGGTCGCGATCAGCTTGAAGCGGCTGCCTTCGGCCTTCTTTAATTCTTCTTCGAGCGCCGCCATGTCGTTGTTGGCGTAGCGGAAACGCTTGGCCTTCGAAAGCCTGACCCCATCGATGATCGAGGCGTGGTTCAGCGCGTCCGAGATGATCGCGTCCTCTTCGGACAGCAGCGTTTCGAAGAGACCGCCGTTGGCGTCGAAGCAGGAGGAATAGAGGATCGTGTCTTCCATGCCGAGGAAGGCGGAGATACGCGCCTCGAGCTGCTTGTGCTCCTCCTGCGTGCCGCAGATGAACCGCACCGAGGCCATGCCGTAGCCGTAGCGATCGAGCGCCTGCTTGCCGGCCTCGGCCAGCTCCTCGTTATCGGCAAGGCCGAGATAGTTGTTGGCGCAGAAATTCAGCACCCGCTCACCGGTGGAAATGCCGATCTCGCCGGCCTGTTTGGAGGTGATGACCCGCTCGGATTTGTAGAGGCCGGCATCCTTCAGCGCCGAAATCTCGGATCGGAGATGGGAGAGAAATTGCGAGGTCATGGACGGCCCTTCCTGACGTTTTATAGCTTCCGGGTTAGCATATCGCCGCCGGCTTGTCTTCTTTCAGCGCTGGGTGGAAATCAGCAGGAACATCGGCCGGTCCATTTCCCTGGCCCAATCGGGATTGTCCCGCAATTCCTCATCGTTCGGGCTCCACTCCTCGACATGGCGAATGGAAAAACCGGCCGCGATCAAGGTGTTGAGCGTCGTGGCGAGTTTGCGGTGCTGCTTGACGACGCCGCTTGCGAGCCAGTCGGTCGTGCGCGCGCCTTCGACGGAATAGCGGTCGAGCGGCCAGATGCGCCGCCCCTCGGCATCGGTTGCCCAGTCCGGCCTGGTCGGCGCCATGAAGATCGGATGCTCGATGGTGAAGACGAAGTGCGAGCCCGGCAAAAGCGCCTGGTGCACGGTCGCGACGAGACCGGCGAAATCCTCGATATAATGCAGCGCCAGCGAGCTGTACGCAAAATCGAAGGAGGCTCTTGCAAGTTCGAGATGCTCGAGATCGGCGATCTCGTAAGTAATCGCCGCTTCAGCCGTATCGGCCCTGGCTCTCGCGATCATGTTTTCCGAGATGTCGAGCGCCAGCACGCTTTTGGCGCCTTGGCTCATGGCGAAACGCGAAAACCAGGCGAAGCCGCAGCCGAGATCGACGATACGTTTGCCGGCAAGATCGGGCAGAAGCGCACGCACCGCCGGCCATTCGGACGCACCGTCGAGCCCGCGGACGGAGCGGCTGAGGTCGCTGTATCCGGCGAAGAAATCCGGCCGGTCGTAGATATTCTGGGCCATCGGCACTCCTCCCGGGCGGTAGCCTCTACCACGCCTCATGAGCCGATCTCAAGCATCGGCCGGCCCGCTCAATCCTTGTCGTGCGAGAGAATGATCTCCAGGAACGCATCGCCATAGCGTTCGAGCTTCGCCTGCCCGACACCTGATATGGCGAGCAATTCCTTGCGGCTCCGCGGCTTCTCCGTTGCGAAGGCGATCAGCGTCGTATCGGGGAAGACGACATAGGGTGGCACGCCGAGTGATTTCGCAATCGCCATGCGCTCAGCCCGCAGCGCCTCGAAGAGGGTGCCGTCGGCGCCCGACAGCCCCGATTTGCGCTCGCTGCGCTCGGCCTTCTTCGTGCGCCGCTCCGAGGCCGGGCGGTCCTTGCGGAAGAACACCTGCCGCTCGTGCTTGAAGACCGCGCGCGCCTCCGGCTCCAGCTTCAGCGCTCCATAGGCCTGATGATCGATGCGGATCAGCCCCATGGCGAGCAACTGGCGGTAGACGGATTGCCATGTGCGTGCCGGAATATCCTTGCCGGCGCCGAAGACCGGCATCTCGGTATGGCCGAAACGCTCGGTCTTCTCGTTGACGTTGCCGAGGAGCACATCGACGACATGGCCGGCGCCGAAACGCTCGCCGGTGCGATAGACAGCGGCCAGCGCCTTGATCGCCGCCTCCGTGCCCTCCCAGGTCTCGACCGGCTTCAGGCAGGTATCGCAATTGCCGCACTGGCCGCCATGCGCCTCGCCGAAATGGGCAAGGATCGCCTGCCGCCGGCAGGAGGCGGTTTCGCAGATCGCCAGCAAGGCGTTGAGCTTGGCACGCTCGACCCGCTTGATCTCCTCGGCGGCATTGCCCTCGTCGATCATCCGGCGGCGCTGGATGACGTCGGCCATGCCATAGGCCATCCAAACCTCCGACGGCAGGCCGTCGCGCCCGGCACGCCCGGTCTCCTGGTAATAGGCTTCCACCGAGCCCGGCAGGTCGAGATGGGCGACATAACGCACGTTCGGCTTGTCGATGCCCATACCGAAGGCGACGGTGGCGACCAGGCAGAGATTTTCTTCTTTCAGGAAGGCATCCTGATTGGCGTCACGAACCGTCCTGTCCATGCCGGCATGGTAGGCACGCGCGCGGATGCCCTGCCCGTTCAACCATTCGGCCGTGTCCTCGACCTTGGCCCGCGACAGGCAATAGACGATGCCGCTGTCACCCTTGTGGCCGGAGAGGAAGCGTAGGAGCTGCTGGCGCGGCTGGTCGCGCTCGACGATTTCATAGGCAATGTTCGGCCGGTCGAAGCTAGTGGTGAAGATCTCGGCATTGCCGAGCCCCAGCCGCTCGATGATATCGTCGCGCGTGTGCGGATCGGCGGTTGCCGTCAGCGCCACCCTGGGCACGCCGGGATATTGTTCGCCGAGCCGGCCGAGCTCGCGATATTCCGGGCGGAAATCATGGCCCCATTGCGAGACGCAATGGGCCTCGTCGATCGCAAACAGCGCGATCTTCTCATTGGCGATCAGTTCGCGGAAACCATCGGTCAGAATACGCTCGGGCGTCACGTAGAGAAGGTCGAGCTGGCCTGCCGAAAGTGCGCGGCGAACCTCGCCGAACTCCTCGCGCGACAGCGACGAATTGAGGGCGGCGGCGCGGATGCCGAGTTGTTTCATCGCCTCCACCTGATCGCGCATCAGCGCGATCAGCGGCGAGACGACGATGCCGACGCCCTCACGGCAAAGTGCGGGGATCTGGAAGCAGAGCGATTTGCCGGCGCCTGTCGGAAAGAGCACCACCGCGTCGCCGCCCGAAACCACGTGCTCGACCACCTGCTGCTGCTTGCCGCGGAAGAAGGAATAGCCGTAGACCTGCTTCAGGACATCGAGCGGCGCGCGGCGGTCGGAAAACAGCGCGCCGGAAGCGGAAAAGCCCGGTTCATTGCGTTCGCTGAGCGGCATCAGTGGTTCGCCGCTCCTTTGACGCGGCCGGAGAGCACACCGAAGCCGTCGATGATGGCTTCCTGGTTTTCCAGGCGTACCCCTTCGAAATGCACCTCCTGCTGCGCTCGCATCAGCTGGACCATCGCCTCGCCGTCGCCGGCTTCGGTCGCAAGCGCAATCTCGCGCTCAAGTTCGATCTTCTGGCGGCGCAGCGCCTTGGCGCGTTTGTGGAAGGCAAGCGCCTGGCGATACCCCTCGCGCGCATCCTCCATCGCCGCTTCCTCGGTCGCCGTCCACAGCCGGGCATTGCGCACCTGCTGGTCGAGGCTCTGGATAAGCGGGCCGAAGCCCTCGAATTCCAACCGCTCGGTCAGATATTCCCGGGTCAGATGCTGGCTGGCGACGGCAGCGGCTGCCCCCAGCATCGCCGACCAGAGCCGCTGCAGCGGTTTGCTGTCATATTCGATCGCGGCGATTTCGTCATAGTCGTCGATCATCAGCGAGGGATGGTTGACGACGGTCAGCGCCAGCACGCTTTCGCGTAGCGCCGTATTGTCCTGATGGCCGCGCACTAGGCCGGAGCGGGCAAGCCGGTCGGAAATGACGTTCGGGCTTTTCGGCCCTCCCTTTCCAGCATTGTCGCGGCCTGCGCGGCCGTTGAAGCCGCGCCGCTCGCCATTGCCGCGGTTCTGGAACTGCGGCTGGAAGAAGGCGTTCAACCGGTCGCGGATGTCCTGCTGGTAATGGCGGCGCACATTCTCGTCGGCGATAACGGCGACGAGCTGCTTCAGTCGCGCCTCGAGTTCGGCGCGCGCCTCGGGCGTATCAAACTTGCCGGTGTTGATTTCCCTGTTCCAGAGCATTTCGGAAAGCGGCTTTGCCTGGCTCATCACCTTATCGAAGGGCGCACGACCATCGTCGCGCACGAGATCGTCGGGGTCCTTGCCGTCGGGCAGCAGCGCGAAGCGGACGGAGCGGCCGGGCTTCAGATGCGGCAACGCCAGTTCGGCGGCGCGATTGGCGGCGCGGATGCCGGCGCCGTCGCCGTCGAAGCAGAGCACCGGCTGCGGCACCATTTTCCAGAGCAGTTCGAGCTGGTTTTCGGTGAGCGCTGTCCCGAGCGGCGCAACGGCATTCTCCACCCCCGCCTGATAGAGCGCGATCACGTCCATATAGCCTTCGACGGCGATGATAGTGCCGGACGCGCTGTCGTCCTGGGCATCGCGGCCCGGCCCCTGGATCGCGCGGCGTGCGCGGGCAAAATTGTAAAGTACATTGCCCTTGTGGAAGAGTTCGGTCTCGTTGGAGTTCAGATATTTCGCCGGCGCATCAGCCGACATGGCCCGGCCGCCGAAGGCGATCACCTTTTCCCGCGACGAGAGGATCGGGAACATGATGCGGTCGCGGAAGCGATCGTAGGACACCGGCACATTTTCATGGACGACCAGGCCGCAGGCCTCGATCTGCTCCTTGGTGACGCCTTTGCCGGCAAGGAATTCCTTGAGCGCGTTGCGACTGTCCGGCGCATAACCGAGACGGAAGGTTTCGATAGTTCGTCCCGTCAGCCCGCGGTCGCGCAGATAGGCGCGCGCCCTGGCTCCGTTGGCGGTCTGCAGCTGGTCCTGGAAGAAACGCGTCGCCATTTCCATGACGTCGATCAGCGAGCCGCGCTCCTTCTCCCGCTTCTCCATCACGGGATCGGCAAGCGGCATCGGCATGCCGGCCATGTCGGCGACCTGCTGCACGGCCTCGGGAAAGCTCAGGCCCTCCAGCTCGGTCAGGAAGCGGAAATGGTCGCCGGTGACGCCGCAGCCGAAGCAGTGATAGCGGCCCTTGCGATCCTCGCAGTGGAAGCTCGGCGATTTCTCGCCGTGGAACGGGCAACAGGCCCAGTAGTCGCCGCGCGAGACGTTGGTCTTGCGCTTGTCCCAACTCACGCGACGCGCAATCACGTTCGAAATCGGAACGCGATCGCGGATCTCATCGAGAAAGGTGTTGGAAAAGCGCATTTATACCTCTTGGCCAACCTCCATATAAGCTGCTTTGCCATGCCATGCCACGAAACTCGTCAGGAAAACCCGCTATTCACAGGCAAGTGCACCGGCCGTCGGCGGCGTCGGTTATCCAATCAAAAACACGTTATCGCCCCTGCGACAGGGGTGCGACATTATTGTCCGCGCAGACCAGGAATTCCGTCGACGCGAGTCCTCCGCCAGGAACCGAAGCTTTTGGAAAGCTCTGATTAAACCATTTTAAAACAGTATGTTATCAATCGAAACGATTGAGCGCCCTCATCTTCGGGCCGACGGCCCGGCATGCGCCTTGACACCTCCCAAACCGCCGTTTCCGCCAATCATTATTTTTTTGTAATTTGAATAAGCCACCGCACCGCAATAGGTTCGATCTCAACAAAGCGATCCCCAAGCGAAGCACCATCCCTACCCCCGGCGCCGCTTCGCAAGGGTGCCTTTGCAAATACCCTCCGGCTTGGGCCTCGGCCCTGCGTGCCGGCGGAAGCAAAGAGCAAGAAGGCAGGAGCGCCCCCAGCTCCTGCCTTCTTAAATTTTTGGCTTCCTTTGGTACAGTTTCCCTTTGAAATTAACTGATTATTAACAAAACCGTTGACAGGCGGCGCTTGCGTGAAGATGTATGCGCCGAAATCCTGGACCTCCCAATGGCCTTTACCGCGAAAAATCTTTCAGCCGAAGATCGCTTTCTCGCTGCGATCCTGCATTGCGCCAATCAAATGCTTTCGATCTATCGCGAGAGCCCGCGCATCGCCTCGATTTTTGCTGCACAGCAACGCTGGCTGATGGCACATGCCGGCTTCGCGCTTCATTATGGTTATCCCGACGACGGCAGAAGCGGCCTTTATTCCGGGCGCTTCATCGATTTCGCCGTGAAGAACGACATCGCCAGCCGCAACACGGCCGCGGCCTTCATGCAGGAAATGCTGGCCTACCGCTTCCTGCGCGCCGTTCCCGGTCCCGATAAGCGCACACGCTACCTGGAGCCCACCGAAATCGCCGAACAGCATTTCATCCGGTGGCTCGTCGCCCACATGATGATCCTCGACAGCATCGACGGCGCCAAACGCGCCGACAAGATCAGCGCCGATCCCTCGGCGATGATGGCGGCGATCCAGCCGCTGATCGCAAAGGCGATCATAGGCAGCGAGGCGGTGCGCAATCCGGGCCCGACCTTCAACCTGTTCAACTGGGCAAATTCCGGCGGGCTGGTGATGGATTACCTGATCTCGCGACTTCCGGAATTTCCCCGGACGGCCGAGCGCGTCGTGATCGGCCCTCTGTCGCTCCGGGAAATCCGCGAACAGTTCATGATCTCAAACACCCACCTGAAGCGGCTTCTGACGCAGGCAGCAAACATGGGAAGCGTCGGCTGGACCGAGCCATCCCGCAAGGGCGACTTCTGGCTGTCCGGTCCCTTCATTCTGGAATACTGGAATTATCAGGCGTCGAAATTCGCCATCATCGATGCAGCCGCCGAAGCGGTGCTCGGGCCTGCGGTCCACGACGAACCGCAGGCGCAACCCATCAGCTCAAAAGTTCCTTGACGGTCGCAGACGCCTTGGCGAAATCCATCTGGCCGGCATAACGCTCCTTGAGCGCCGCCATCACCTTGCCCATGTCCTTGGCGCCCGCCGCACCCGTCTCGGCGATGATCGCCGACACATTGGCCCGCACTTCGCTCTCGGAAAGCTGCTTCGGCATGAAATCCTGGATGACAACGATTTCGGCGCGCTCCTTGGCGGCAAGCTCCGGCCGGGAATTTTCTTCGTAGATCTTTGCCGATTCGTCGCGCTGCTTCACCATCTTGGCGAGGATCTGCAGGATTTCGTCGTCGCTCGCCTGCTCCTTGCCGGTGCCCCGATTGGCGATATCACGGTCTTTGATCGCGGCCTGAATCAGCCGGACGGTGGAAAGCCGCTCCGCATCCTTGGCCTTCATCGCCTCTTTCAGCTGGGTGCCGAGTTGATCGCGCAGCATGGTCTTCACTCCTTTTTTGATGCCGCTTCATAAACCACGCTGATGCGGGGGATCAAATAAATTGCGCGGTCAGCGCGATAAAGCGCAAGAAAACGGCCGAGATCTCGGCTACAAAGATTGACGCTAAGCGATTGCGTGGCTATTTACCGCCACCTGCACCAAAATTCGTGATCAGGCCTCAAGCGCGCGGCATTGCCGTGCCCACACGCCTGCGAGATCAAATGGCGACGAGCGCGGCAACGCGCGCCGACCGCCGGAAACGGGATGAAGATGACCGCGACAGCACCCTGGACAATCGAAAAGCCGACCGCCCTGCTCGTTCTTGCCGACGGCACTGTCATCGAAGGCAAGGGCATCGGCGCCACCGGCAAGGTCCAGGCCGAAGTCGTCTTCAACACGGCGCTGACCGGCTACGAGGAGATCATGACGGATCCGTCCTATCTCGGCCAGATCGTCACCTTCACCTTTCCGCATATCGGCAATATCGGCACCAATGATGAAGACATCGAGGATTTGACGCCTGCCGCCCGTCACGGCGCCGTCGGCGTCATTTTCAAGGCCGACATCACCGAACCCTCGAGCTACCGCGCCGCCAAGCACCTCGACCAGTGGCTGAAGGCGCGCGGCATCATCGGCCTCTGCGGCATCGACACGCGCGCGCTGACCGCCTGGATCCGCGAGAACGGCGCCCCGAACGCGGTGATCGCCCATGACCCGAACGGCGTCTTCGACATCGAGACGCTGAAGGCCGAAGCCAAAGCCTGGAGCGGCCTCGAAGGCCTCGACCTTGCCAAGATCGCCTCCTCGGGCCAGTCCCTGCAATGGGCCCAGACCCCGTGGGCCTGGAACGAAGGCTACGGCGAACTCGCCGCTGCGGACGCGAAATACCACGTCGTCTGCCTCGATTACGGCGTCAAGCGTAACATCCTGCGCCTGTTTGCCGGCCTTGGCTGCAAGGTGACGGTTATGCCGGCCACGACGAGCGCCGAAGACGTGCTCGCCATGCAGCCGGACGGCATCTTCCTGTCGAACGGCCCTGGCGATCCGGCAGCGACAGGCGAATATGCCGTGCCCGTGATCAAGACGCTTATTAAGACCGACATCCCGCTCTTCGGCATCTGCCTCGGCCATCAGATGCTGGGTCTCGCCCTCGGCGCCAAGACCGAGAAGATGCATCAGGGCCATCACGGCGCCAACCACCCCGTCAAGGACCATACGACAGGCAAGGTCGAGATCGTCTCGATGAACCACGGTTTCGCGGTCGACTCGAAGTCGCTGCCCGATGGCGTTGAAGAGACTCATATTTCGCTTTTCGACGGCACCAATTGCGGTCTGCGCGTCCTCGGCAAGCAGGTCTTCTCGGTCCAGCATCATCCGGAAGCCTCTCCCGGCCCGCAGGACAGCCACTATCTCTTCCGCCGCTTCATCAACATGGTGCGCGAGAAGAAGGGCGAGCCGGCGCTGGCCGAACGCTGATTTCAAGGCATGACGATTTCGGATGAAGGCCCGCTCGACCGGGCCTTTTTCTTTGCCACCATATTGACCTCAACTTAGCTTGAGGAATTACAGAACTGCCTGCAGACATCTGATGCAGGAGAAAACGGATGAGCGGAGCTTTCTATCGAGTCGACAAGTTCATCGTGCCGGCGGCGGCGCGCGAGGAGTTTCTGGTCAATGTGATGATGGTCCACAAGGTGTTGGAGGCCCAGGACGGCTTCATCGATCACACGGTGCTGGAGCAGGTCGCCGGTCCCGGCGAATTCAATTTCGTGACGATCGCCCAGTGGAAAAGCGCCGATGTCGTCGAGCGCGTGCGGGCAGCCGTCGCGGCCGCGCACAAGGCCGCGAATTTCGATCCGCAGGAAATGTTTGCGCGTCTTGGCATTCGCGCCGATCTCGCCAGCTACAAGCCTGTCGCGGCCTGAGGGAAAGACGGTCGGCCGGAGCGTGATGCCGAAAAGTGTAAGCGGTTTTCGGACGACATCATGCTCCAACGTTCTAGGCGCCGACGGTAGACCCTTCCCGACGAAGGAGAAGGTAAAACCGCCCGCAGAGCATGACGGCGGCAGCTGCCAGCCCGACGAGGAAGCCGAACCAGATGCCGATGCCCCCGAAACCCAGCGGGAAGGCGAAGGTCCAGGCGAGCAGGAAGCCGATTGGCCAATAGGCGATCAGCGCCATGATCATCGGCACGCGCGCATCCTTGAGGCCGCGCAGCAATCCGTTGGCGACGACCTGCAGCCCGTCGACGAGCTGGAAAAGCCCGGCGACGACGATCAGCGGGCCGGCATAGGCCAGCACCTCGGGCGCCTCGGGCGAACTGAGGTCGAGAAACCAGCTGCCGAGGAATTGCGGCATCGTGGCAAAGAGGACCGAGCCCACCGCCGAGATGGCGCAGGCGAGAATGACCACCATGATCGACGCACGCACCACCCCATCGTAATCACCCTGCCCATGCGCCACGCCGACGCGCACCGTCGCCGCCTGGCTGAGGCCGAGGGGGATCATGAAGGCGATCGAAGCCCATTGCAGTGCAATGCCGTGGGCGGCAAGCTCGATGGTGCCGATATAGCCCATCAGCAGCGAAGCCACCGTGAACAGGCTGACCTCGGCAAGCACGGTGACGCTGATCGGAAAACCGAGCCGGATGACCTCCAACAGCGCATGCCAGTCGGGCTTCCAGAACCTGACGAAGATCTCGTAGCGCCGCGTCTCCTCCCGCTTCTGGACGAAGGCGAGAATGAAGAGGAAACCGGCCGTCTGCACAACGACCGAAACGATCGCCGCACCCTCGAGCCCCATTGCCGGGAACCCGAAATGGCCGAGTACGAGCATGTAGGCGAAGATCGCGTTCAGCACCAGCGTGGCGATGGTCACGTTGAGGATGATGCCCGCCTTGCCGATGGCGCTGACCAGCGCCCGCATGACGTTGAAAAGCAGGGCCGGCAGCACACCGAACTGGCCGATGACGATGTAGCCGTGGGCAAGCCGTGCCACCTCCGGCTTCTGCTGCGCGAAGAGCAGGATCTGCTCCGAATTAAAGAAGGCGGGCTGCATGATGATCCAGTATCCCGTCACCACCCAGAGGCCCATGCGCAGCGACCGGCGCACGGAGATGACGTCGCCACGGCCATAGGCCTGCGCCACCATCGGAATGACGGCGATGGCAAAGCCGGAGCCGAAAAGCAGGATCGTGAACAGGAACTGCGCCGAAAGCACCATCGCCGCCAGGTGTTCTGCCCCGAGCCGGCCGACGATCATCACGTCGGTGGTGTTGATGCCGAGCTGGGCAAGCTGGGCGCCGATCAGCGGAATACCGAGCGCCAGTGTTGCGCGGAAATGCGCGCCCCAGCGGTTATCGGTTGTCGGCGCAATCCTGCGCGCGTCGATCGGCGTGTCCATGACACCATTCCTGTGGTTGAAATATGCGTCGCCGCGCAGTTTCTCGGCGAAATATCATCTGGATTTAGATGAAAGCCCCGCAAAGAACCACCCCAAAGGGGCAAATGATGAAAAATTCATCATCGTATCAGCGTTTCTGATCGGTCAACCCGCCGCTTCCAGCACCTCGGTCCGCTGGCGAACCCGGACGCGCATGAGGAACACGCCGGCAGCCAGCAGGATGAACAGGGCAGCCATCAGATAGGGAGCGCCGGCGAAGGTGACCGGCGCATCGGGGCGCGTGAAATAGCCGAACATCTGCGTGAAGATCAGCGGCCCGACGATGGTCGTGATGCTGCTGAGGCTGGTCAGCGCGCCTTGCAGCTCGCCCTGCGCCGAAGGCGGCACCTTGCCGGCGGCGATGCTGCGCAACGGCGGGTCGGCGACGTTTTCCATGACAGTCGCGACGATGACGACGTAGACGACCCAGCCCTCCCAGGCAAAGGCATAGCCGGTCAGCCCCGCAGCCGAAAAACAAAGGCCGAGAAGTGCGGTCTTCCATTCGCCGAGCCGAGGCACGACGCGCGGCAGAACCAGTCCCATGACGAGTGCTGCGCCGATGCCGTAGATGCCGAGCGACAGGCCGATCTGCCCTTCGCTCCAGCCGTAGCGATAGGTCGAGACGAACGACCAGACCGAGGGATAGACGGCATGCGCCAGGAAGAACAGGAACATGACGAGGCTGACCCAGCCGATGCCGGGATAATGGCGCATCTGCCGCAGCGCGCCGAGCGGATTGGCGCGCTTCCACTCGAACCGGCGGCGGTTCTTCGCCTCCAGCGTTTCCGGCAACAGGAAGCAGGCGGCGATGAAGTTGAGGAGCGATAGCGCAGCCGCGCCGAGGAACGGCACGCGCGGGCCGAATTCGCCGAGAAACCCGCCGACCACAGGGCCGATCGTGAAGCCGACGCCGAAGGCGATGCCGATCAGCCCGAAATTCTTCGCCCGGTTCTCCTCCGTGCTGATGTCGGCGATATAGGCCGAGCAGGTGGCGAAGCTGCCGCCGCTGATGCCGGCAAGAACGCGGCCGACGAACAGCATCCAGAAGCTGGTGGCGATGCCGCAGATGAAATTGTCGATCGCGAAGGTCAGCACCGAAAGCAGAAGGACCGGCCGGCGGCCGAAACGATCTGACAGGTTTCCAAGCAGCGGTGCAAACAGGAATTGCATGCCGGCATAGACCAGCATCAACCAGCCGCCGTCGACCGCCGCATCGCTGACGCTACCGCCGGTCAGTTGCTCGAGATAGGCCGGCAGAACCGGCATGATGATGGCGATGCCGATAATGTCGAGGAAGAGGATGATGAAAACCAGGAAAAGGCCGCGACGAACGAATTTTGGATCCAACATGAGGCATCTCTACAGCGGTTGTTTCTGGAAAGACGATTTCGTCGCCGCCAAAGTGACATAGCTCAGAAAAGAAACCGAAACAATCCGTGAACATTCAAAGTTTCGATGTGCTGTACGGGAAATTTATGCAGCATCCTGGTTGCAAGTGCCCCAAGCCCCGAAGAAGTGGACACTGAAGGGATCTTGCCTGTTATCTCAGTCCGGTGAATGCATCGAAATCTATGCCACGGCTCCGAAAGCGCCAAGGAGCTTCGCAAGCGCACCTTCGTTGCGATAGGGAAATGTTCTTTGCACCAGCTCCGGGCTCAGCCGCGGCTGGAGGCTGCGCGCCTCGACCTCATTGTGCCTCCGCCGCACTTCATCACCGCGCAGAGCATGAGCTGCGGCGAGCAAGATCAGCGACCGCCACGACTTCTTGGGAATATTCTCGAAATCCTCGACCGCATCATCCGCCCGGCCTTGCTGAAACCGGATAATCCCCCTGACCGCCCAGAACCACACAGGCGGATATTTCGCCTTCCTGAAGCATTCTTCGATTTCGGTTGCAGCCGTTTCCAGATCACCGACGTAGTGAAGCATCTCGGCATGATCGGCGCGAATCTCAATGTCGCCCGGCGCCAGGTCGCGTGCTTTGACATAGTGGGATTCCGCGCCATCATAGTTTCGCATCACCAGTTGAACCGATGCCGCCGCGTAGTGGGAAAAGGCATGGTTATTGTCGAGCTGCAGGCCAATGCGCGAGATGTCTTCGGCGCGACGCAGTCGCTCGATCACGCCTTCCATAGAGAAGGAATAGGTCAGTGCAAGCGCATACATCGCATGCGCGTCGATGAGCGTTGGATCAAGTTCCGTCGCCTTCTGGAAGAAGCGCTCTGCGTCGGGCAGCAGATGTTTCGCGTCGAGCATCCTGCCGTAAAGAAAATACTCGTATGCCGACCAGGAAGCCTCTGATTTCCTGGCAATCGTCGTTGATGCAGCGGAAAGCACCTTGTCGACGACGAGCGACACGATCCCCGCCGCCACCGATTCGATGGCGTCGATATCGCAATCCGCAGGAAGATCGAAAGCCCTCGACCAGAGGATGGATGTGGCCGAGGTGCGCAGGAACCTGACGTTCAACCGGAACGGACCCGCCCCATGAATGCCGATGCTGACCGTGTAGTCGTGGGAGCGGCTGCCCATTTCAGCCGCCGAGGCGGACGCGACGTCGATCCAGTGTCGCTCCGAAAGGAACTGTTCGAGGCCGGAGGTGATCAACCCCATGACCTCCTGCTGATGGGGAAGAGCCGAAGACGCGACGCCAACCCTGACCAGGACTTTTTCTCTATCCAACGATGCTGCCGATCCGGCAATGCGCGAGGGCTCCGCTTTCATGGTTCCCGTATGAGGCGGCTGCCAGTGCCAGACGCGAACAGGCCGCTCGATATTCTTCAGACGTTTTTCGCCGCCCTCCACGAACTCGCCGCCGATCCGCGCGGCAATCTGGTGATAGACACCATCGGTAATGCTGATGCCGCCGGGCACGGCGCCTGCCTCAACCCGGGAGGCGACATTTACGCCGTCACCGAACATATCGGTACCGTCGACCAGCACGTCGGCAAGGTTGATCCCGATCCTGAGAACCATGCGGGCGCCCGGCTCGCTGCGCACCAGTTCGCCCTGGATCGCCATCGCACATTCGACCGCCCCGGTGGCGGAATCGAACACGGACAAGGTTCCGTCGCCGATCAGCTTGAATATCCTGCCGCCGTTGCGCTCGATGTTCGGCGCGATGACGTCAGCCTGCAACGCCTTGATCAGAGCAAGGGTCGCCTCTTCGTCACTCTCCATGAGGCGGGCGTAACCGACCACGTCCGTGGCCATGATTGCCGCCAACCGTCGCTTGACAGGAACGCTCGCCATTCGCCCTCCGAGAAGTTCCCACAGATCGCAGCCGCAAGTTTAGCGAGGCTAACACAGAACCGCTCCTCCGTCTTCGCGCGGGCAGACAAACCCGAGCAGAAGATGATGGCGGCGCGAAAACCGCGCTCCCTTGCAATCGCCGCAAAGGCATCCAGATCACTCAAGGGAAGATCGTTCATTGTGCATTTTTCCGCACGGCCCGTTCGATACCATCCGGATTATCGGACAAATGCGAAAGCGGTAGAACGACATCCGACAGCGCCGCTCCGGCGCAATGCCCAATCGCGCCGCACGGCGCATATGATGGAGAAGACAATGCAGACCTATCGTTTGGGAAAAACCGGACCCGAAGTCTCCGCCATCGGGCTCGGCTGCATGGGCATGTCGGGCATGTACGGCCCTGCCGACCGCGCCGAAAGCATCGCCACGATCCATGCCGCGCTCGATGCCGGCATCAACCTGCTCGACACCGGCGACTTCTACGGCATGGGCCATAACGAGATGCTGATCGGCGAGGCATTGAAAGGCCGCAAGCTTGAGAATGCCGTCATCAGCGTCAAATTCGGCGCCCTGCGTGATCCCGCCTCTGCCTGGGGCGGCATCGACGCCCGCCCGGCCGCAGTGAAGAATTTCCTCGCTTATACGCTGCAGCGCCTCGGCGTCGATTATATCGACATCTACCGGCCGGCTCGCCTCGACCCGAACGTGCCGATCGAGGATACGGTCGGCGCCATCGCCGACATGGTCCAGGCTGGCTATGTCAGGCATATCGGCCTGTCGGAAGTCGGCGCCGACACGATCCGCCGCGCCGCCACCGTTGCCCCGATCGTCGACCTGCAGATCGAATATTCGCTGATCTCACGCGGCATCGAGGACCGCATCCTGCCGACGACACGCGAGCTCGGCATCTCGATCACCGCTTATGGCGTGCTCTCGCGCGGCCTGATCAGCGGCCATTGGCAGAAGGACCAGGCCGCCTCCGCCGGCGATTTCCGCACCCACAGCCCGCGCTTTCAGGAAGGCAATGTCGAGCAGAACCTCGCTCTGGTGGAAAAGCTACGCGAAATTGCCGAGGCAAAGAGCGTCTCTGTCGCCCAGATCGCCATCGCCTGGGTCGCCGCCAAGGGCAAGGACATCGTCCCGCTCATCGGCGCCCGCCGCCGCGACCGGCTGAGCGAGGCGCTCGGCTCCCGCGCGGTCGACTTGTCGCCAGACGATTTCGCCGCCATCGAACGTGCCGTGCCGAAGGATGCGGCGGCTGGCGGGCGTTACCCCGAACATATGCTGCAGCATATGGACAGTGAGAAGTAAGCAAAGGGCGGATTGAAGGGGCTTGAACGTTGTGCCGTGCGGCCCCTCATCCGCGCGACGACAGGAGCGAATGCGCTGAGCGCAAGCCAAGGGCAATCACTCCTTCCCGTCAGGAGAAGCCGCTACCCCCTCAAACCGGCCCGGAGAACGTATCACAGGCCGTCAACTGCCCGCTGTCGAACCCACGTTTGAACCACCTGACCCGCTGCGCCGACGTGCCGTGATTGAAGCTTTCCGGCACGACATAACCTTGCGAGCGCTTCTGCAGCGTGTCGTCTCCGATCTGTTGGGCGGCGTTCAGCGCCTCTTCAAGGTCGCCGGCCTCCAAAATACCCTTCTGCTGGGTATATTTGCCCCAGATGCCTGCGAAGCAATCGGCCTGCAGCTCGACGCGCACCGACATCTTGTTGGCCTCTTCCTCGCTCATGCGCTGACGGGCCTGATTGAACTTCGGCAGGATGCCGAGCAGGTTCTGCACGTGATGGCCGACCTCGTGGGAGACGACATAGGCCTCGGCGAAATCGCCGGATGCGCCGAACCGGTCGGAAAGCTCCTGGAAGAAGGCGGTGTCGAGATAGACCTTGTGATCCCCGGGGCAATAGAACGGCCCGGTTGCGGCCGAGGCAAAACCGCAGGCCGACTCCGTCTGGCCGGAGAAGAGAACGAGGCGCGGCTCTTCATACTCCTTGCCCTGCGCCTGGAAGATGCCGTGCCAGGTATCCTCGGTCTCGGCAAGAACGGTGCGCACGAAGGCGGTCATCTCGTCATTGGCGGGCGTGCGCGTGCCCGACTGGGTCTGCTCGTAGCCCGGGCCGCTCGACGTGCCGCCGGTATCGAGCACCTGCATCAGGTCGATGCCCATCGCCTTGAAGATTAGATAGATGACGACGAGGAAGATAATCGTGCCGATGCTCAAGCCCCCGCCGGCACGGCGAACGCCGCCGCCGGAGGGAAAATTGAAGCCGCCGCCGCGGCCGAAGGGACTGCCTCCGCTCGTCGGATCGCTACGGCGATCCTCGACATTGTCGGACTGACGCCGGCCTCTCCATTCCATCTTCTCTCTCCCCGGCAATGCCCGTGCGTATGCTCAAGGAGTTATATATCCGCCGGCGGATGGAATTCCAGCAACTTCATCGGGCTATCGGGTCACCGCGCCTGCTGCGCAGCACGATCGCAACCAGGATCGCGCCGATCAACGCCGCGACGAAGGCGGCCGGCCATTCCGCGCCGGTAAAAGCGACCCTGTGCATGATCCGGCCGGGCAGGAAAGTGAAGAGGCCGGCCAGCACGATCCCGCTGAGATAGAGACCCGTGACGATGCGCCTGTGCCGGCGGATATCGCCGCGGCGGGCGGCAGCGACAGCATTCCAGCTCCCGAACAGTGTCGAGATCGACAGAAGATGGATCGGGCTGAACCCGTGGAAGAGATTGATCTGGTGAATGAAGAAACTCGATGTCGCCGTCACCACCATCAGCGCCATCCAGAGCTTGCCGAGCAGCCGGTGCCGCGGCGTGCCCTTCGGGTTGAGCAGGATATAGGCGCCGAGAAGTGCGGCTGGTGTAACGGTGGCGACATGGATCTGGACGGCGAACGGGGCACTAAGAAGCGGTTCGAGGGTCATGGGCGGCATCCGGTTGAATTCGATCCCTCTTTCAGCCAAGACTTCCATGTCCTCAATCTGAACCGCGCGAACGGCAGGAAAACTTCGTGAATCACCCCTTCTTGCAATCCACGCTTCGCGAATTGCAGGTCTTTCTCCATTCCCGGCGCTTCTGGGGAACCTTTGCCGCGATCGTTCTGATCTTCGCCGTCACCGGCCCCTACGGCACGATGGAAAGCATGGCCTTCGGCGAACGCCTCACCTATTGGCTAAGCCTGCATGCTCTTGCCTGGACGATCGCCATTCTCTGCGCGGTGGTAGCAGAAAAGCTGCTGCGCGAGATGATCGCTTCGATGTTCACCCGCATGATGACGGGCTCGCTCGCCGCCGCCCTGCCGATCGGCTTTGCCGTCGGCCTTGTCCACTATGCCTTCACCGGCGAAACGACCACGCTGGAAAGCGGCCTGCAGCGCGCGCTTTTCTCGGTGCCACTCTGCGCCCTCTTCTGCCTTTTGACTTACATGGCGATGAGCGAAAGAATCGCGGAAGCGGCCGCACCCGAGGAAAACAATCCCGGCGCCTCGATCCTCGACCGGCTGAAGCCCGGGAATCGCGGCCCGCTGCTGCGCCTTTCCGTTCGCGATCATTATACCGAGGTCGTGACGAGCCGTGGGCGCGAACTGGTGCTCCTGCGTTTCGCCGATGCGCTGAAGGAAACCGCCGCGACATCGGGCCTTCGCGTCCATCGCTCGCACTGGGTGGCCGACGCTCATGTCGAAGGCATCAGACGTGACAATGGCCGGCTTACGATTCTCACCCGCGACGGCACGGAAATCCCGGTCAGCCGCAGCTATGCCGAGGATGTGCGCCGCCGCTTCACGTAAGGAAGCGCCGCCAAGCGCTTGACGGGACTCCGGATTTCGCTCTTCCTGAACCAAGAGGAGAATGCGGGAGGAAATGCCGATGAAGGCCGTACGCCTGGAAGCAACAGGAAAACTGCAGCTGCGCGAGGTCGAAAAGCCGGCGCCTGGCCCGGGCGAACTGCTGGTCCGCGTCGAAGCCTGCGGCATCTGCGGCACCGACCGCCATATCTTTCATGGCGAATTTCCCTCGAAGTCCCCGGTAACGCTCGGCCATGAATTCGCAGGGATCGTCGAAGCGGTCGGAGCTGGCGTCACCGATTTCCGCCCCGGCATGCGCGTGACCGGTGACCCGAACATCGCCTGCGGAGGCTGCGAGGAATGCCGGCGCGGCCGCGTCAATCTCTGCCGGAACCTGCAGGCGATCGGCATCCATTGCGACGGCGGTTTCGCAGATTATGTCTCCATGCCGCAAAGCCAGGCCTTCGCGCTGCCTGGTGATCTCGATCCGCTTCACGGCGCCTTCTGCGAGCCGCTCGCCTGCTGCATTCACGGCGTCGATCTCGGCGGGCTACAAGCCGGCTCGTCGGCGATCGTGCTCGGCGGCGGCGTCATCGGCCTTCTCACCATTCAACTGGCAAGGCTTGCCGGTGCGACCCGTGTCGTGCTGGTGACGCGGAGCGCCGAAAAGCGCCGGCTGGCCGAAAGCCTCGGGGCCACGGCGACCGCCGCCCCCGGCGACGGCGATATCATTGCCCGCATCACCGGCGAAGACGGGCTTCTGCCCGGTGGCGCCGATGTCGTCTTCGAATGTGCCGGCGTGGACGAAACCATGCAGCAGGCGCCCCGGCTTGCCCGGCGCGGCGGCACCGCCGTCATCCTCGGCGTCATGGCGCAGGGTGCGATGATCGAAATCGAGCCCTTCGACCTGCTCTTTCGCGAAGTCAGACTGACAGGCTCCTTCGTCAACCCCTTCACCCACGGGCGCGCCGCGGATCTCATCGCCTCGGGCAGGATCAAGGTCGAGCCGCTGATCTCAAGGCGCATCGGTCTTTCCGAAGCGCCGGAAGCGATCATCAATCCGGCGCGCGACGGCGAAATCAGGGTGCTCGTCGTGCCCGACGGGAAATAGCCTTTCGCATCGCATCGGAATTCCTGTCGATTCCGTGATTTATGGGGTTCCGTTTGCAAAAACATTTGCCTATAAGCCGCTTCTAGCCTGAAAAGACCTCAATGCGCGACCCGACCCGGTGACCTCCCACCCTGGCCGGCTTTTTGCGCAGCTAGAAACGGATATCGCCATGCCGAAGCGCCAAGACATCAAATCGATCCTCATCATCGGCGCGGGACCGATCGTCATTGGCCAGGCCTGCGAATTCGACTATTCCGGCACCCAGGCCTGCAAGGCGCTGAAGGAGGAAGGCTACCGAGTTATCCTCGTCAACTCCAACCCGGCGACGATCATGACCGATCCGGGCCTTGCCGACGCCACCTATGTCGAGCCGATCACCCCCGAGGTCGTCGCCAAGATCATCGCAAAGGAGCGCCCGGATGCGCTGCTGCCGACCATGGGCGGCCAGACGGCTTTGAATACCGCGCTTTCGCTGAAGCGCATGGGCGTGCTCGATCGCTACAATGTCGAAATGATCGGCGCCAAACCCGCCGCCATCGACATGGCCGAGGACCGCGCGCTGTTCCGCGAGGCCATGGCCCGTATCGGCCTGGAAACGCCACGCTCGATGCTGGCTAATGCCACCGATATCAAGGACCTCGACCGCAAGACCCACGAAGCCGAGCGCACCAAGCTGCGCGAAAGCCTTTCCGGCGCGGATCTCGATAAAGCGCTGGACGAGCTGGAAAACCAGTGGAACCTCGGCGAAAGCGACCGCAAGCAGCGCTACATGAACCATGCCGTGGCGATCGCCGCCCAGGCGCTCGACCATGTCGGCCTGCCCGCCATCATCCGCCCCTCCTTCACGCTTGGCGGCACCGGCGGCGGCATCGCCTACAACCGCTCGGAATTCTTCGAGATCGTCGGCGGCGGCCTCGATGCGTCCCCGACGACGGAAGTGCTGATCGAAGAATCGGTGCTCGGCTGGAAGGAGTATGAGATGGAGGTCGTCCGCGACAAGGCGGACAACTGCATCATCATCTGCTCGATCGAGAACATCGATCCGATGGGCGTCCACACCGGCGATTCGATCACCGTCGCCCCGGCGCTGACGCTGACCGACAAGGAATACCAGATCATGCGCAACGCCTCGATCGCGGTGCTGCGCGAGATCGGCGTCGAGACCGGCGGCTCGAACGTCCAGTTCGCCGTCAATCCGGAAGACGGCCGCCTCGTCGTCATCGAAATGAACCCGCGCGTGTCGCGCTCCTCCGCGCTCGCTTCCAAGGCCACCGGTTTCCCGATCGCCAAGGTCGCCGCCAAGCTTGCCATCGGCTACACGCTCGACGAACTGGAAAACGACATTACCGGCGGCGCAACGCCCGCCTCGTTCGAACCGTCGATCGATTACGTCGTCACCAAGATCCCGCGCTTCGCCTTCGAGAAATTCCCCGGCGCCTCGCCGGTTCTGACGACTGCGATGAAGTCGGTCGGCGAAGTCATGGCGATCGGCCGCACCTTCGCCGAATCGCTGCAGAAGGCGCTGCGCGGCCTCGAAACCGGCCTGACCGGCCTCGACGAAATCGAAATTCCCGATTTCGAGGAAGGCGAATCCAGCCAGAACGCCATCCGCGCCGCCATTGGCACACCGACGCCGGACCGCCTGCGCATGGTGGCCCAGGCGCTGCGCCAGGGCCTCAGCATCGAAGAGGTGCATGAAGGCTGCAAGATCGATCCCTGGTTCATCGCTGAGCTGAAGAACATCGTCGACATGGAAGCCCGCATCCGCGAGCACGGCCTGCCTGGCGATGCCGCGAACCTGCGCATGCTGAAGGCGATGGGCTTCTCCGACGCGCGTCTGGCGACACTGACCGGCAAGCGCCCGAAAGAAGTGGCCGAACTCCGCAACGGCCTGAACGTTCGCCCCGTCTTCAAGCGCATCGACACCTGTGCGGCCGAATTCGCTTCGCCGACCGCCTATATGTATTCGACCTACGAAACGCCCTTCGTCGGCGCCGCCCGTTCTGAAGCCCAGGTTTCCGATCGCAAGAAGGTCGTCATCCTCGGCGGCGGCCCGAACCGCATCGGCCAGGGCATTGAGTTCGACTATTGCTGCTGCCACGCCGCCTTCGCGCTGAAGGATGCCGGCTATGAAGCGATCATGATCAACTGCAACCCGGAAACCGTCTCGACCGACTACGACACGTCGGATCGCCTCTATTTCGAGCCGCTGACGGCCGAAGACGTGATCGAAATCCTGCGCGCCGAGCAGGAAAAGGGCGAAGTGGTCGGCGTCATCGTCCAGTTCGGCGGCCAGACGCCGCTGAAGCTTGCCGAGGCACTCGAAAAGAACGGCATCCCGATCCTCGGCACCGCGCCCGATATGATCGACCTTGCCGAAGACCGCGACCGCTTCCAGAAACTTCTGATGAAGCTCGACCTCAACCAGCCGAACAACGGCATCGCCTATTCGGTCGAGCAGGCCCGCCTGGTCGCCGCCGAAATCGGCTTCCCGCTGGTCGTGCGCCCGTCCTACGTGCTCGGCGGCCGCGCCATGCAGATCCTGCATTCGGAAGGCCAGCTGCAGACCTACCTGCTCGACACGGTTCCGGAACTGGTGCCCGAGGACATCAAGCAGCGTTATCCGAACGACAAAACCGGCCAGATCAACACCCTGCTCGGCAAGAACCCGCTGCTCTTCGACAGCTATCTCTCTCATGCCATCGAAGTCGACGTCGACTGCCTCTCCGACGGCACCGACGTCTATGTCGCCGGCATCATGGAGCATATCGAGGAAGCGGGTATCCACTCCGGCGACAGCGCCTGCTCGCTGCCGCCGCGCTCGCTGCCCGTCGAACTGCTCGACGAACTGGAACGCCAGGCCAAGGCCATGGCAAAGGCGCTCAATGTCGGCGGCCTGATGAACGTCCAGTTCGCCATCAAGGACGGCACGATCTACGTTCTCGAAGTCAATCCGCGCGCCTCGCGTACCGTGCCTTTCGTCGCCAAGACTATCGGCGCGCCGATCGCCAAGATCGCCGCCCGCGTCATGGCCGGCGAAAAGCTCGATGCGACCTTCGCCGCCTATGGCGAAAAGCCCGATCCGCGCAAGCTCACGCATATCGCCGTCAAGGAAGCCGTCTTCCCCTTCGCCCGCTTCCCCGGCGTGGACACGCTGCTCGGCCCGGAAATGCGCTCGACCGGCGAAGTCATCGGCCTCGACACCGATTTTGCGTTGGCTTTCGCCAAGTCGCAGCTCGGCGCCGGCGTCGAGCTGCCACGTGACGGAACGGTCTTCGTTTCCGTGCGCGACGAGGACAAGGCACGCGTGCTGCCGGCAATCCGCATCCTCGTCGAACAGGGCTTCAAGGTGTTGGCAACCGGCGGCACCGCCCGCTTCCTCGGCGAAAACGGCATCACCGCCACCAAGATCAACAAGGTTCTGGAAGGCCGCCCGCACATCGAGGACGCGATCCGCAACCGCCAGGTCCAGCTCGTCATCAACACCACCGACGGCAACAAGGCGATCTCGGACTCCAAGTCGCTGCGTCGTGCGACGCTGATGCAAAAGGTGCCCTATTACACGACGATGGCAGGCGCCGAAGCCGCCGCCCAGGCGATCAAGGCGCTGAAGGCAGGCAATCTCGAAGTGCGGCCGCTGCAAAGCTATTTCGCATAAAACATGGCGGCGCCACCGCTCGACGGGCGGTGGCGCGACCTTCGCCGGAATCGGTTTATCCGAACTCCGTCATATCTAGCTGAATCTTCAGCATATCCTCGCCAAACCGCGCCATCTCCTCCACCTTCGGCCGCTCGTCCGGAATGCGCGGCAGATAGGATGGATGCACGCTCAGGAAGAGCGCGCGTCCTCTTGGATCGCGTTGCTCTCCCCGTGCCCATTTTTGAAGCGTACCACCTGACGTCGCAATGGGTTGCGTTTCATTTATGCGAATTTTCTGGAAATCGGCCTTGGCGATCTGCTATAAGCGTTCGACTAGGATTGTGGCACGGTTCCGAAGCTCCCCTTCGGGACCTGTTTTCTTTTGTGTGTGCCTGACTGCGCGGACACGAAGACTGAAGGACAGAAAAATGGTTGAAAAGGTACCGATGACACAGGGTGGTTTCGTCAAGCTGCAGGAAGAGCTGCGCTGGCGTCAGCAGGAGGAGCGCCCCCGAATCATCGAGGCGATCGCCGAAGCCCGTGCCCATGGCGACCTTTCCGAAAACGCCGAATATCACGCTGCCAAGGAAGCCCAGAGCCACAATGAAGGCCGCATCAGCGAGCTGGAAGACCTGACGGCGCGCGCCGAGGTCATCGATCTCACCAAGATGTCGGGCCACAAGATCAAGTTCGGCGCCAAGGTGAAGCTCGTTGACGAGGATACTGAGGAAGAAAAGACCTACCAGATCGTCGGCGACCAGGAAGCCGATGTGAAGGCCGGCCGCATCTCCATCTCCTCCCCGATCGCGCGTGCGCTGATCGGCAAGGAAGTCGGCGATTCCATCGAGGTCAATGCGCCCGGCGGCTCCAAGGCCTACGAAATCCTCCAGGTTTCCTGGGGCTGATCGCCCGCCAGACACGAGATCCATTCCTTGCCTGATATACGTGACGTCGAGATCATCGCGCCCAATTTCAAGCGCCGGCTCTCCGGCGTCACGTCGACCATCGTCCAGCTCATCCCATGCCAGATCCGGCTGGGCATCCGGATCGCAACCCTCGGCCCAGGCCTGCCCGAAGGCCTGGCGCAGCTGAGGTGGTCGCAACTCCTTAGCCTCTGGCGCCCGCCGGTCGGCCGCCACCACCGCGTCTGGCACGCCCGCCGCAACAACGAAATGGCCACCGGCATTCTGCTTCGCCATGTCTTGCGCATGCCGGTGAAGCTGCTCTTCACCTCGGCCGCGCAACGCCGCCACACCGCCTATACGAAATGGCTGATCCGCCGCATGGACGCGGTAATTGCGACCAGCGACCGGTCGGGTTCCTTCCTCGAGGTGCCTCATACGGTCATCCAGCACGGCGTCGACCTTTCCCTGTTCCACCCGCCTGAAACGGCGGAGGACGACATTGCCGCCACCGGCCTGCCCGGCCGCTATCTCGTCGGTTGTTTCGGCCGCGTTCGCCATCAGAAAGGCACCGACCTCTTCGTCAAGGCGATGATCGAACTGCTGCCGCAACACGCCGAGTGGACGGCCGTCGTCTCCGGCCGGGTGACGGCGGAACACGCCGCTTTCGGCGACAAGCTCAAGGCGGATGTCGCCGCCGCTGGCCTCAGCGACCGTATCCTCTTCCTCGGCGAGGTGCCCGATATCAAGGTCTGGTATCGCCGCCTGACGCTTTACGTCGCCCCTTCCCGCAATGAGGGCTTCGGCCTGACGCCGCTCGAAGCCATGGCCTCGCGAACTACAGTGGTGGCATCGAATGCCGGCGCCTATGCCGAGCTCGTCGCCGAAGGCGAGACCGGCACCGTGGTGGCTGCCGGCGACGGCGAAGCGCTGACGCGGGCGATCGCCCCTTACATTGCAGACCCCGCTCTGGCGATTGCGCATGGCGAGAATGCGCTGCGCCATGTCAGGGCGAATTTCGCGCTGGAGAAGGAAGCAAGCGCGATCGGCGCCGTCTACAACAGCCTTCTCGGCGACAACCGCGGCTGAGCGGAAAAGAAAACGGCCCGTCGGATAACGGGCCGCTCTCGGGATTGTGAATAATAGGACTGATTATTCGGCGGGCTGGAGCCCGGCGGTTGACGTCTCGTCAATCTGGCCGCCCAGCGCCGCGGCGAGCTGCACGGTGTCGAGTTCCTTTTCCCAGCGCGCGACGACGATCGTCGCGACCGCATTGCCGACGAGGTTCGTCAGCGCCCGGCATTCCGACATGAAGCGGTCGATGCCGAGGATGAGCGCCATGCCGGCGACCGGCACGGAGGGCACGACGGAGAGCGTTGCGGCAAGCGTGATGAAGCCGGCGCCGGTGATGCCGGCGGCACCCTTGGAGCTCAGCATCGCCACCAGGAGCAGCAGGATCTGGTCACCCCAGGAGAGATGGATGCCGGTTGCCTGGGCAATGAACAGGGCCGCCAGCGTCATGTAGATATTGGTGCCGTCGAGGTTGAAGGAATAGCCTGTGGGGATGACGAGACCGACCACCGAGCGCTTGCAGCCGGCCTTTTCCATCTTGTTCATCAGTCCCGGAAGTGCTGCCTCCGAAGACGAGGTTCCGAGGACCAGCAGCAGCTCTTCCTTGATGTAACGCAGCAGCGCCAGGATCGAGAAGCCGTTATAGCGGGCAACGGCGCCGAGCACGACGAGGACAAAGAGCAACGAGGTGAGATAGAAGGTGCCGATCAGCATGGCGAGGTTGGCGATCGATCCGATGCCGTATTTGCCGATGGTGAAGGCCATGGCGCCGAAGGCGCCGATCGGGGCGGCCTTCATCAGGATGGCGACGAGCTTGAAGACCGGAGCCGTCAGGGCATTGAGGAAATTGACGACCTGCTCGCCCTTTTCGCCGACCATGGCGAGCGCGATGCCGAAGAGCACCGAGAAGAAAAGCACCTGCAGAATGTCGCCATCGGCAAAGGCGCCGACGATCGTCGTCGGGATGATATTGCTGAGGAAGCCGACGATGCTCTGTTCATGCGCCTTCTCGGCAAAGGTGGCGACGGTCTTCGGGTCGAGCGAAGCCGGATCGATGTTCATGCCGGCGCCGGGCTGGACGACATTGGCGACGATCATGCCGATGATGAGAGCCAGCGTCGAGAAGGTCAGGAAGTACAGCATCGCCTTGCCTGCGACGCGGCCGACTTTCTTCAGGTCGCTCATGCCGGCGATGCCGGTTGCGACCGTCAGGAAGATGACCGGCGCGATCACCATCTTGACGAGCTTGATGAAGGCATCGCCGAGCGGCTTCAGCTGCGTGCCGAGGTCGGGATAAAAATGGCCGAGAACGATACCCGCGGCGATTGCCACGAGAACCTGAACGTAAAGATGCGCGTAAAAGGGCTTCTTGCCCTTGCTGTCTGCGACTGCATGCAATGGTGCTGCGATCATGATGTCCTCCTAAAGGCTCGTCCGGAACGAACTCCGGCCTCCCGAGCCGTTCGCTTCACTCCAACAGCTCAGCCGTTGTTACCACCTCCTTCGCAACCGCCGTGCCAGTTTCGCAGCACCGCCATAACAACTTGATTTGATTAAATAAAAATTTTCGCACCTATCAATGCATCGTTAAGAAATGCGGAAATCCGCACAAATCCATTTGCATCTAGTGCAGAAAAGTGCACAAATTCCCCCATGTCCTTATCCGTATCGTCGCTGTGGCCCGCCCTGCCCCTGCACCATCGCATCCGTCGGATGTGGTGGGCCTATGCGGTCGTCGCGCTCCTTGCCGTCGTGGCAAGCCTCTGGGCGAGCGGCGAGATCGGCCGGCGCCGGGCAGAGGCCGCCCTCGCGGAACAGGCCCGCATGGATGCAAGGCTGAATGCCGCGCTGCTGCGCACCGTCCTTGAAAAATACCGGGCCCTTCCCTTCGTGCTGTCACAGGACAACGCACTCGCCACAGCACTCGCCGGAGGCGATGCCGGCGCCTTCGAGCGGCTCAGCCAGAAGCTGGAAATGCTGGCGGCGGGCACGAAAGCCGCCGTCATCTATGTTATCGACAAGGACGGCATGGCCGTTTCGGCCAGCAACTGGCGCGAGCCGACCAGTTTCGTCGGCAATGACTATCGCTTCCGGGAATATTTTCAGGGCGCCGTCGCCCAAGGACAGGCCGAGCATTTCGCCCTCGGCACCGTCAGCAAGAAACCCGGCCTTTATATCTCGGAGCGAATATCCGGCAGCAACGGCCTCCTCGGCGTCGTCGTGGTCAAGGTGGAATTCGACGACGTCGAGGCGGATTGGAACGCCACCGACGCCCCTTCCTATGTCGTCGACGATCGCGGCATCGTCCTTATCACCAGCATTCCGTCATGGCGGTTCATGACGATCGGCCGGATCGCAGGGGACCGGCTGACGGCGATCCGCGAAAGTCTGCAGTTCGGCGATGCGCCGCTTCAGCCTCTGCCGCTCGATACCGTCCGAAACCTCGGCGACAGGCTCGACGTCGTCGAGATCGTCATGCCGGGCGGCGCCGGAAAGACCAGGTTTCTCGATGTCGGCACGCCGGTTCCCGAGACCGGATGGCGTTTGCAGCACCTGGTGGCGCTCGGCCCCGCCGTCGATGCCGGAATTCGCGAAGCCCGCATGCTGGCGCTCCTCACACTCCTGCCGCTGCTCGCCGCAGCCGCCTTCCTGCTGCGCCGGCGCCAGGCGGTCACCCTCAGGATATCAAGGGAGCAGCAGGCGCGCGAGGAACTGGAACGGCGTGTGACCGAGCGGACGCTCGATCTCAGCCAGGCGCGCGACCGGCTGCAAGCCGAAATCGTCGGTCACAGGAGCACGGAGCAGAAGCTGCAGGCGGTGCAGCAGGATCTGGTGCAGGCGAACCGCCTGGCGATCCTCGGTCAGGTGGCCGCCGGCGTCGCCCACGAGATCAACCAGCCGGTCGCGACCATTCGCGCCTATGCGGACAACGCCCGCACCTTCCTCGACCGCGGCCAGACCGCGCCCGCCGGCGAAAACCTCGAGAATATCGCGACGCTGACGGAGCGTATCGGCGCGATCACCGAGGAACTAAAGACCTTTGCCCGCAAGGGCCGCGGTAGTGCCGAGCCGACCGGCTTGAAGGACGTCATCGAGGGGGCCGTGATGCTGCTCCGCAGCCGCTTTGCCGGGCGCATGGACACGCTTGATATCGACCTGCCGCCTGCCGACCTGCAGGTCATGGGAAACAGGATCCGCCTCGAACAGGTGCTCATCAACCTGCTTCAGAATGCGCTGGAGGCTGTCGCCCCGAAAGCCGACCTCGGCCGCGTCGAGGTCCGGACCTCGGTCGATGCGAAGACGGTGACCCTGACGGTCGCCGACAACGGCCCCGGCATTTCGCCTGATATCCGCAAAGGCCTGTTCACGCCGTTCAACACATCAAAGGAAAAGGGCCTGGGGCTCGGGCTCGTCATCTCCAAGGATATCGTCGGCGATTACGGCGGCCGGATGGAGGTCGACAGCGACGACAAGGGAACCCGGTTCATCGTTCATCTCCGGAGGGCTTGAGATCATGGACACACTAAGCCCCGTTGCGCTGATCGACGACGACAAGGATTTGCGCCGCGCCACCGCCCAGACGCTCGAACTCGCCGGCTTTTCCGTTTCAGCCTATGACGGCGCGAAAGCCGCGCTGGCGGACCTGCCGGCGGATTTTGCCGGCCCCGTCGTCACCGATATCCGCATGCCCGAAATCGATGGGCTGCAGTTCTTCGCCACGCTCAAGGGCATGGATGCAGACCTGCCGGTGATTTTGATGACCGGCCACGGCGATATTCCCATGGCCGTCCAGGCCATCCAGGACGGCGCCTATGATTTCATCGCCAAACCCTTCGCCGCCGACCGGCTCGTCCAAAGCGTGCGCCGCGCGAGCGAAAAACGACGGCTCGTTCTGGAAAATCGCATGTTGCGCAGGGCGGCCGAAAATGCGCAGGAAACCTTGCCCCTGATCGGCCAGACGCCGGTCATGGAAAACCTGAGAAACATTCTTCGCCACATCGCTGATACCGATGTGGACGTGCTAGTCGCCGGCGAAACCGGCAGCGGCAAGGAAGTCGTCGCCCAGATCCTGCACCAGTGGAGCCGGCGCCGGAAGGGTAATTTCGTGGCGCTGAACTGCGGGGCGCTCCCCGAAACCGTCATCGAAAGCGAGCTCTTCGGCCACGAGGCCGGCGCCTTTACCGGTGCCCAGAAGCGCCGTACAGGCCGCATCGAACACGCAAGCGGCGGCACGCTTTTCCTCGACGAGATCGAGAGCATGCCCGTCGCCACGCAGGTTAAGATGCTGAGGGTGCTGGAAATGCGTGAAATCACGCCGCTCGGCACCAACGAGGTGCGCCCGGTCGATCTGCGCGTGGTCGCTGCTGCCAAGATCGACCTCGGAGATCCCGATGTGCGCGGCGATTTTCGCGAGGATCTCTATTACCGGCTGAACGTCGTGACGATCTCCATTCCGCCGCTGAGAGAACGCCGCGACGATATTCCGCTGTTGTTTTCTCATTTCGCCGCTCGCGCCGCCGAGCGCTTCCGCCGCGATGTGCCCGAGCTTTCGCCCGATGTGCGACGCCATCTCGCCGCACATGCCTGGCCGGGCAATGTCCGCGAGCTTTCCCATTATGCCGAACGCGTGGTGCTCGGCGTCGAAGGCCGTGGACCGGCAGTAGTTCCTCAACCGCCGGCGGGCGGCACGCTTCCCGAACGGCTGGAACGTTATGAGGCGGAGATCATTCGCGACGCTCTGTCGGCCAATGACGGCGACGTGCGCCGCACCATCGAGGCGCTCGGCATTCCCAGGAAGACCTTCTACGACAAGCTCCAGCGCCACGGCATCAACCGCGGCGGCTATGCCTCGCGCAAGTAGCGGCGATCAAGGTCCGTGGCCGTTCAGACTTCCACCAGTCCCAGCTTCTTCACCTGCCGGATCGTCAGCATGGTGCGCACCGTATCCACGTGCTCGTTCGCCGTCAGCACCTCGATGACGAAATCCTGGAAGCTGGTGAGGTTTTCCGCCACGCAATGCAGCAGGAAATCGCTGTCGCCCGAGACCATCCAGGCCTGGCGCACGAGCGGCCATTCGGTGGTGGCGGCGGCAAAGGCCTTGAGGTTGCCTTCCGATTGGTGCTTGAGGCCGACCATGCAGAAGGCGACGAGGTCGAAGCCGAGCTTCGGGCTGTTCAGCATCGCGTGATAGCCCTCGATGACCCCCGCTTCCTCGAGCTTGCGCACCCGGCGGAGGCACGGCGGCGCCGAGATGCCGACCCGGTCGGCGAGCTCCACGTTGGTCATGCGGCCGTCGGCCTGCAGCTCCCGGAGGATCTTTATGTCGATGACGTCGAGTTCCGTCCGCCCCACATCATTGCCTTTCTTTAATTCTCCGCGGCGAGCTTCTATATAAAGCCGCGGAATACGCAAGAAAGTTTCACTGTGATGACGGATTCTTGCACAACAGGAAGATTTGCCTTGTTGGTAATGCAAGGCTGCCCTTGAATAATAGCATTGGACGTTCATAAATGGCGCATGGACCGCGAAACGGCCGCAATCGCCACCTAGCCGCCGCTCTCCTGCCAGTCGAAAGGAAATGACATGCCTGCCCGCCACACGAAGGTGCTCATCATCGGTTCCGGACCCGCCGGCTATACCGCCGCGGTCTATGCCGCGCGCGCCATGCTGAAACCGGTTCTGATCGCCGGTCTCGAACAGGGCGGCCAGCTGATGATTACCACCGACGTCGAGAATTATCCGGGCTTTGCCGATCCGATCCAGGGTCCCTGGCTGATGGAGCAGATGCTGCAGCAGGCCAAACATGTCGGCGCCGAGATCGTCAACGACCTCGTGACCGAAGTCGATATGAACCAGCGTCCCTTCGTCGCCCGCACCGACAGCGGCCAGGTCTGGACAGCAGATACTTTGATCATCGCCACGGGCGCCAAGGCCAAGTGGCTCGGCATCGAGAGTGAACAGCATTTCCAGGGCTTCGGCGTCTCGGCCTGCGCCACCTGCGACGGTTTCTTCTATCGCAACAAGGACGTGATCGTAGTCGGCGGCGGCAACAGCGCCGTCGAGGAGGCTCTTTATCTCTCCAATATCGCCAAATCGGTCACATTGGTGCATCGTCGCGATTTCTTCCGGGCGGAGAAGATCCTGCAGGAACGCCTGTTCTCCAAGGAAAACGTCAAGGTGCTGTGGAACACCGAGGTGGCCGAAATCACTGGTACGCCGGCCAAGCCCCCGATGCCGCAATCCGTTTCCGGCGCGCGCCTGCGCGACACGCGCACGGGCGCCATCACGGAAATGGCGATCGACGGCGTCTTCGTCGCGATCGGCCATGCCCCGGCAACCGAGCTTTTCAAGGACAGATTGAAGCTGAAGGACAATGGCTATCTCTGGACGGCGCCCGATTCGACCGCGACCAGCCTGGAGGGGGTCTATGCCGCCGGCGACGTCACGGACGATACGTTCCGCCAGGCAATCACCGCCGCCGGCATGGGATGCATGGCAGCGCTTGAAGCCGAACGATACCTGACGGGCCACATGCCCGTCGCCGTGGCCGCGGAGTAAGACCGGCATGAGAGGCGGGGGAATGCCATTGGATTGGGACAAGCTGCGTATTTTTCACGCAGCGGCCGAGGCGGGTTCGTTCACGCATGCGGCAGATAAACTGCATCTGTCCCAATCCGCCATCAGCCGTCAGGTAAGCGCGCTGGAGCAGGATGTCGGCACCAAGCTATTTCACCGCCATGCGCGCGGCCTGATCCTGACGGAACAGGGCGAACTGCTTTACCGCACCGCCCATGACGTGCTGCTGAAGCTCGAAACCGTGAAGATGCAGCTCACCGAGACGACCGAGACGCCGTCCGGCAAGCTGCGCGTCACGACGACCGTCGGCCTCGGCCAGGGCTGGCTGACCGACAAGATCCAGGAATTCCTGCAGCTCTATCCCGATGTGCAGATCCAGCTCATCCTCGACAACGAGGAAGTGGATGTGAACATGCGCCATGCCGACTGCGCGATCCGCCTGCGCCAGCCTCAGCAGTCCGACCTCATCCAGCGCAAGCTCTTCACCGTGCACATGCACGTCTATGCGGCGCCTTCCTATATCAACCGCCACGGCGAACCGCAGAAGATCGAGGATCTCGACAATCACCGCATCATCACCTTCGGCGAGCCGGCACCGAGCTACCTGCTCGACGTCAACTGGCTTGAGGTCGCCGGTCGCTCGTCCGACAACAAGCGCATCCCGCATCTGCAGATCAACAGCCAGACCTCGATCAAGCGGGCCTGCCTGCTCGGCATCGGCGTCGCCTGCCTGCCGGATTACATCGTCGGCCGCGACCCGGGCCTGATTCAGCTGGCGATCAACGCCGATGTCCCCTCTTTCGATACTTATTTCTGCTATCCCGACGAAATCAAGAACGCCGCCAAGTTGAAGGCCTTCCGAGATTTCATCGTCAGCAAGGCCAGAAACTGGAACTTTTGATCCCGGTTTTATGGAATAAATTGCAACTATGCAGAAGGCGCATGACTGGCATGCACAAAAAAGGGTTGTTGTTTGCCCATTAAACGACCATATCGCACATAGCTGATGCACATGGTGGCTTTTCCTCCCAGTTCCACCGCATTAGCTGTTCCCCTCTGGAGGTTTTTGACCTTCACACTTATAAGGGCCCTGGTTTTCCAGTGGCCCTCTTTTTTTGCCTTGCCTCCTCGATAAATGCCGCATCGCAAAAAAATTGTGCGGCGCATAGCAGACATGCACAAAAAAGCATTGAAACCTGCACAAGGAAGCACCATATCCATTCCAGCTGATGCATTTTGTGGTTTCTCTCCCAGTACCACCGCATTAGCTGTTCCCCTCTGGAGGTTTTTGACCTTCACAATTATAAGGGCCCTGGTTTTCCAGCGGCCCTCTTTTTTTGCCTAAAATTTGCTCACTCAGCAAAACCCGCCGCCTCACATCTCCGTGATTTGCATATCGACACCTACCGATCCATATATCGGCTAAATACGATTTATAGTTCGGCGAATGACGATGGATAAAGACGAAATCATCAAAGCCCTCGCCCATCCCGCACGGATGGACATTCTGAGTTGGCTGAAAAATCCTGAGGAACACTTCCCCTCGCAGGAACACCCTTTCGAAATGGGTGTCTGTGCCAGCCAGTTCGAGCGCTGCGGCCTGTCGCAGTCGACGGTCTCCGCCCATTTGGGAACGCTGCACCGCGCCGGCCTCGTCACCACCAAACGCGTCGGCCAGTGGATCTTCTACAAGCGCAACGAAGAAACGATCGCCGCTTTCCTGAAGCAGCTGACACAGGATCTATGACATGCCGCTTTCCCTTCTCGTTCTTGCCTTGAGCTCCTTTGCGATAGGCACCACCGAATTCGTCATCATGGGCCTTCTGCCGGAGGTCGCCGCCGATCTCCAGGTGACCATTCCTCAGGCCGGGTGGCTGGTTACCGGTTATGCGCTGGCAGTCGCCATCGGCGCACCCGTGATGGCCGTTTTGACCGCGAAGCTGAAACGCCGCACCGCGTTGATCGCACTGATGGCCTTCTTCATCGTCGGCAACCTGCTTTGCGCTCTCGCGAGCGATTATTGGGTCTTGATGATCGCGCGCATCGTCACTGCGCTCTGCCATGGCGCCTTCTTCGGCATCGGCTCGGTCGTCGCCGCCGGCCTCGTCGCGGAAGACCGCAAGGCTCGCGCCGTCGCGCTCATGTTCACCGGGCTGACGCTCGCCAACGTCCTTGGCGTGCCGCTCGGCACCGCGATCGGCCAGGCCTATGGCTGGCGCGCCACCTTCGGTGTCGTCACCGTCATCGGCATCGTCACCATATCGGGCCTGATCGCCGTCCTGCCGAAGGACAGGCAGCAGGAAAACGGCAGCATCCTGCGCGAGATCGCCGCGCTCAGAAATGGCGGCCTGTGGCTGGCGCTCTCCACCACCGTCTTCTTCGCCGCCTCGATGTTTACCCTCTTCACCTATATCGCACCGCTCCTGCGGGATGTGACCGGCGTTTCGCCGGAAGGCGTCACCTGGACGCTGTTTCTGATCGGCCTCGGGTTGACTGTCGGCAACCTTGTCGGCGGCAAGCTTGCCGACTGGCGGCTCGGCGCGACGCTTGCCGGTGTCTTCGTGGCGATCGCCGTCACCTCGATCGCCTTCAGCTATACGAGCCGCTTCTTGATCCCGGCTGAAATCACCCTCTTCCTCTGGGCGCTGGCAAGCTTTGCCGCCGTGCCGGCGCTTCAGGTCGGCGTCGTCGGCTTCGGCAAGGATGCCCCGAACCTCGTCTCGACGATCAACATCGGCGCCTTCAACACCGGAAATGCGCTGGGTGCCTGGGCAGGTGGCCTGGTCATCGACGCCGGCTTCGATCTCACCCGCGTTCCGCTCGCCGCAGCCTTGATGGCCCTGATCGGCCTTGGCGCGACGGCGCTCACCTATCTCTCCGCCAGGGGCCGGGCCGCCCTTGCCCCTGCCGAGTGATCTTCCCGCAAAAGAAAGGACTATCATGGCCAAGCTTTTCGACCCCGCCAAAGTTGGCGATATCACAGTCAGGAACCGCATCGTCATGGCGCCGCTCACCCGCAACCGCTCGCCGGGCGCGATTCCGAACGACCTCAACGTCGAATATTACCGCCAGCGCGCCTCTGCCGGCCTGATCATCACCGAAGCGACCGCGATCACCCATCAGGGCCAGGGTTACGCCAACGTGCCCGGCCTCTATAGCAAAGAGGCCCTCGATGGCTGGAAGCGCGTGACCGACGCCGTTCACGCTGGCGGCGGCAGGATCGTCGTGCAGATGTGGCATGTCGGCCGGATCTCGCACACGACGCTGCAGCCGAACGACGCCAAGCCGGTCTCCTCGACCAACCGCGTCGCCAAGGCCAAGACCTATCTGGTCAACGCCGACGGCACCGGCAGCTTTGCCGACACCTCCGAGCCGCGCGCGCTCGAAACCGCCGAAATCCCCGGCATCGTCGAGGACTACCGCAAGGCTGCCCGTGCGGCGATCGATGCCGGCTTTGACGGTGTCGAGATCCATGGCGCCAACGGCTACCTGCTCGATCAGTTCATCCGCGACGGCGTCAACGACCGCACCGACCAATATGGCGGTTCGATCGAAAACCGCACCCGTTTGACCTTCGAAGTCGTCGACGCCGTCGTGAAGGAAATCGGCGCGGGTCGCACCGCAATCCGCATCTCGCCGGTGACGCCGTCAGGCGAAAGCTACGATTCCAATCCGCAGGCAACCTTCACCCGCGTCGTCGAAGGCCTGGCCAGATACGACCTCGCCTATCTCCACGTCATCGAAGGCCAGACGGGCGGCGACCGCGATTATCGACAGGGCGACAACCCTTCCTTCGACTACAAGGCGCTGCGCCAGACTTATGAAAAGGCCGGCGGCAAGGCCAGTTGGATGGTCAACAACGGCTACGATCGCAACCTGGCGGTCGACGCCGTTGAAAGCGGCCGTGCCGACCTCGTCGCCTTCGGCAAGCCCTTCATCGCCAATCCCGATCTCGTCGAACGGCTGGCAAAGAAGCTGCCTCTCAACACGCCCGACCAGTCGACCTTCTACGGCGGCACCGCCAAGGGCTATATCGACTATCCCACCCTCGAAAAGGTTGCCTGAACCTTCAGGATACGAACCGAGAATTCCCGCCGAAAGGCGGGATTTCCATTTTCGATGCAGCTTTGTAGTGTGCCGCCATGTTTGATTCCCATCTCCATCGCTGGTCGCTCATCTCAGACGGCGAGCCTATCATAACCCATTCGAGCCACCTGCTGCCGGTCCTCTGGCAGGGTAAGCCTGCCATGTTGAAGGTGGCTGCCGATATCGACGAACGATATGGCGCGCTGCTGATGCAATGGTGGGATGGTGACGGCGCAGCCCATGTCTACGCCCGTGAGGACGACGCCGTGCTGTTGGAAAGAGCGATGGGAAAACGCTCGCTGCTTACCATGGCGATGGACGGTGAGGACGATGAAGCAAGCCGCATCCTGTGCCGCACTGCCGCACGGCTGCATGCGCCGCGTGAAAAACCGCTTCCCGATCCCGCGCCCCTCAGCCGCTGGCTCCGCGATCTCGAACCGGCCGCCGCCAAACACGGCGGCACGCTTTCCGATTGCTCGGCGATCGCCAACGCCCTGCTTGCCGATCCGCGCGACCTCGCCGTCCTCCACGGCGATATTCATCACGAAAATATCCTTGATTTTGAAGCGCGCGGCTGGCTGGCGATCGATCCGAAGCGGCTCCACGGCGAGCGCGGATTCGATTTCGCCAATATCTTCGCCAATGAGGAGTTGCCGACGATCACCGATCCGGCTCGCTTCCGCCGCCAGCTCGCCGTCGTCTCGGCGGAGGCCGAGCTCGAGCCGAAACGGCTGCTGCAATGGATCGCCGCCTATTCCGGCCTTTCCGCCGCCTGGTTCCTTGGCGATCCGAACATCGAGCAGGCAGAGAAAGCCTTGACGGTGGCCCGGATCGCGCTGGCCGAGCTTGATAACTAACCCGCATCCTTCAGCGAATGCCCGATGAAAGTCGATGCCGCGCCTTGATGCGGCTCCGGCAGGTAGCCGAGCGCCACAAGCGAGGCCCTCACCGCCTCGTCGATCGGCGTGTGCGGCTCCTTGCCGAGTTCGGCCGTCAACTTGCTGTTTTGCATCCTGAGCGGCACCTTCCAGAGATAGCGCATCTCCTTGATCTCCCGCATGATCGGCATAAAGGGCGCGGCAAGCGGCACGATCCACCAGGGGAAGCCGACGATCTTGGCCTTGCCGCCAGCCACGCGCTTGATCGCTTCGGCCATCTGCATGCCGTCAGCATCCCAGAAGCCCTCCATATGATAGACGGCGAAGGGCGGCAGTTGATCGGCCCGCGCGATCAACTGGACCATGGTTTCGGCCACGTCGGGCAGATAGGCCCACTGATGACCGATGCCGCGTCGTGCCGGGTTCTTGATCGCGGCGACCGGCTTGCCCGGTGTAACCATGGCCGATGAGAACCAACTGTTTGATGTCGTGCCTGGACCGAAGAAATCGCCGGCGCGAACAATGATGACGCCGACGCCGGACTGTGACGCAGCCTTCAACCGCTTCTCCATCTCGACGCGGATCGCTCCCTTCTTGGTCACCGGATGCTGGGCACTTTCCTCCGTCGGCATCGGGAGGACATCGGGACCGAAATTATAGACCGTGCCGGGCAGTACGATGCGGGCACCCACGCTTCGGGCTGCCGCGATGGTATTGTCGACCATCGGCAGCACCAGCTTTTCCCAGTCGCGATAGCCGGGCGGGTTGACGGCGTGGACGATCAGGCTGGCGCCCTCCGCCGCCTTCAGCACGTCACCTGAATTCATGGCGTCGCCCTGCACCCATTCGAATGCCGGCTGGCTTCGGGATGCCTTGGCGGCATTGCGGTTTAGCGCTCGGATTTGCCAGCCGCGCTCGGCAAGCTTGCGGGCGACCGCCCCGCCGATACCGCCGGTGGCACCGAGAACGAGTGCCGTCTTATTCATGTCGCTGCTCATGATCATCTCCTTCGATTGAATGAAGGCATGATGCCATCTGCGCCTGATAAACAAAATTGACTAAATAAGTGCGCCTGATATACAAAAATATATGAGCGAGCTGAGTTGGGATTTCTACCGCAGTTTTCTGACCGTGCTGCAGCAAGGTTCGCTTTCGGCCGCCGCCCGCGAACTCGGATTGACCCAGCCGACCATAGGCCGCCATGTCGACGCGCTGGAAGAAGCAATTGGCGCCGAACTTTTCACCCGCTCGCCGAACGGCCTGCTGCCGACCGACACCGCACTGGCACTGAAGCCCTATGCCGAAACGCTCGCCGCAACCACGGCAGCACTTTTGCGGACGGCATCCGGCCAGCGCGAGAGCGTGGCGGGCACCGTCAGGGTCAGCGCCAGCGAGATCGTCGGCGTCGAGATCCTGCCGCGCATCCTCGGGCCGCTGCAGGAGACCTATCCGGAACTCCAGATCGAACTGTCGGCGTCCGATGCGATCGAGGACCTTCTCAATCGTGAAGCCGATATCGCCGTGCGCATGGCCGAGCCCCGGCAGGATGCGCTCGTCGTGCGTCGGATCGGCGATCTTCCGCTCGGCTTCCACGCCCATCGTCGCTATATCGAGCGCCACGGCTTGCCGGAGACCCTTGCCGATCTTGCAAGGCACCGCCTCATCGGCTTCGACCGGCAAACGGCCTATATCCGCCTGATGATCAGCCGTTATTCGATGCCTGACATCAATTTCGCCTTTCGTTCCGACAGCAATCTCGCCCAGCTGTCCGCCATCCGCGCCGGCGTCGGCATCGGCATCTGCCAGACCGGGCTTGCGCGGGAAAACCCCGATCTGATTCATATCCTGCCCGAGGCGTTCAACATCCCCCTTGGCACATGGGTGGCGATGCATGAGAGCCTGAAAACCTCCCCGCGCTGCCGCGTCACCTTCGACGCGCTGGTCAAGGGTCTCCAGGACTACCACCGCTATTCCACAGGCACCTGACGCAAAAATCGGAATCGATATCCGGCAAGAATCATGCGCTAATCCCACTCGCTGGGGTGGAGATGACGATGCAAAAGCCGGTTGAACTTGTGAGCTACGATCCGCAATGGCCGCAGGCCTTCCGGAACATCCGCGCCAGGCTGCTGGCCTTGCTGCCGAACGCGCTCTCCATAGATCACATCGGCAGCACCTCCATACCGGGAATGGCGGCCAAGCCGCTCATCGATATCGACATCGTTCTTCCCGGCCTCGGACACATCGAGGATGCGACACGTGTGCTTCTCTCGCAAGACTACGAGCCGCGCGGCAACCGCTATGACGACGAGGTCTGGGCGTTTTTATCGAGAGGCGCCGAGCCGGCGGAACGGGTCTACCTTTGCCCGGCCGGCAACGGCACGCATCGAAACAGGCTGGCTTTCCGGGATTATCTCATCGCGCATCCGCAGGCGGCGGCCGATTATGCCGCGCTCAAGCGCAGGCTGGCAGTTGAATTCCGGATGGACGGCGATCGCTACACCGCGGAGAAGCGCGAATTCGTCGACGCGATCGTCGCGCGGGCGGGCAATGGCTAAAGCATATCGAGCAAAAGCGTGCAGCGGTTTTGCCACGGGGACATGCGAAAATCGACGACCAGAAGCGTGGCAGGCGAAGCTGAAAGATCGCGCCGCGCTTTGGTGTCAGACGCTTTGTGAGGCCCCGGCCCCGCGATTCTGCCACATTCCGTCCACCACTTCGGTTTCCGGCCGGTCGCCGCCTTCGGCATATTCCTCATGCCATTTACCGTTCTCGTCCTGCCAACTGATCTCGGCGGAATCGCCGCCGACCTGCTGTTCGTCCGCAACGATGCGCGCAGCTTCGAGCGCCTCGGCATGGGTCGGGAATGCTTCGGAGTAGACGCCTCCCAGCCTGTAGGCCCAGCCGCCGTCATGCGGCACGACTTCGTAGACCACCTTGATCATGCATCCGACTCCTCATCCTCTTGTTGCGCATTCGCACGCTTCCGGACAGGGTCCGGATCATCGCGGCCGCTTTACAAGAATTCGAGGACGCCGCGATCTGCTTTCCGGCCCCGATGGCGTGCAGTATTCCATTAAACGCCGAAGACTGCAAATAGGACCGGACCGTGACTTGCTCTACACGCAAAATCAGTGACTTAGATAAAGGACATAAATCGGGATCGGAGCTGGGGGTTGAGGATCGCGTCGCGCTTTAAAGGGGAAAAGTTTCTGCTCGCCGCACGTGTCGTTGCGACGATCGCCTATCTCTTTGAACACGCGGTAATGGAGATGCGGAGCAGCGTCGCGTTGATTGCCGCCGCCCTCGCCATCATGATGGCATGACGCATTTCATCCTCTTCGCCACCTTCGTCATGCTGACGGTGGTTGGGCTTTGAGGGCTTCCCTTCCCCAGCGGGGAAGGGAGAGAAAGAGCAGGCTGCTTAGGCGCGCTGCTGGACGAAGAGCATGCGTTCGCGGGCCGCGAACCACTCTTCGGCATAGTCGTCGTTCTTGTATTCATCGAAATACGGCCCGCCGTCGGTGAAGTGCACATTCTTTGCGTCTTCGCGGTAGTCGTATTCGTTGACGAGGTAGTTCCAGGTCACCGGCAGTTCGCCGATCAGGTCATCATTTTCAAGCCACTTGAACTGATGCAGCTGCAGACCGGTCGCCGTATTGACGAAGTCAGGCGTCAGCGCCCGGCATTTGTCATTGTTGAACAGGATGAAGCTCGACCAGTTCTTCTTTTCATATTTGGTCTGCGTCTGGCCGAGGAACTTCGTCTCGATCTTCGGCTGGTAGTCGTGCTTGACGCACATGGCGGCGTAGCGATCGTCGCGCAGGGCCCAAAGCTCGGCGATGTCAGTGCGCATCAGCATGTCGCAATCCATGAAGATGCTCCAGCCCTCATAGCCGCTGAGATAGGGCGTCAGGAAGCGCGAGAAGGAGAACTCCGTCGATTGCAGCGCATTGCGCTCGCGGGTGAAGAGCCCGCCGAGATTGGAAAGCACGATCGGCGAGAACTCGACCGGGATCGACGACTTCTCGATGATGCTCTGCGCGAGGACGTGATAGGCGACGACTTCCTTGGAATCGAATCCCACGAAAATCCTGACGGTCTGTTGTTCCATTTTCTACCTCGATGGCCCACGGTCGTGAGCGTTATAAAGAGTTGAACCGATCTTCGAAACAGCATTCTTGCCAGCCCGCGCCCGTCGGCGAGGGCCTGAGACAGTCATTCCTTGGACTTTTCGAGGAACCGCTGCTTGCGGGTTTTCGGCTTGAAGCGCCGGAAGAAATTCTCGATGGCGCGGATGGATTTGGTGACGGACATGAGCCTGTCGATCTGGCCGTTCGCATTGTCGAGCCGCTCCGATAAGACTTCGGCCGCCGTCATCGCAATCTCGACCGGCGGCACTTGTGGAAACCGTTTGGCAAGCGCCGAATAGGGGCTGGCATCGACGCCGCCCATCATCGAGATCGTGCCCATTCTGGCAAAGAGACGCAGGAAGATCTGCTCGAATGTCCAGTCGTGCACGTCGAAGACCTTCCACTTCTCGCTCCTCTTTGCCGAAAAACCGGCAAGTACGATCTTGCCCGGCAGCTGCAGGTCGGCGAGCCACAATGCCAGCGCAAAGCCGCTCGTCGCAATCCTGCCTACCGGATAGAGATCGCCGAGTATTTGCGTCAGATCAAGGTGACGGGTTTTGGCGCCTTCGAAGCGGCTCTCCTCGCTGAAATTTTCCTCCGCAGCGACGCGAACGTTGACGATTCCCAGGAAATCGTCGCCGCCAAAGAAACGCAGGACATCCGTCACTTCGCGCCTATGCACGATATTGGCGCCCATCACACCGCTGCGGGCGACCAGCACGGCATTGCCGACGAACGGTTCGTCGAGCACCTTGTAGACCTTGTTGAAGAAGACGTAGAGCGCAGTTACCGGCAATTCGCTGCGTAGCCGCTCGAAATCGACCGCCTCACTATTTGCCACCAGCACGATATGGGAATAGCGCGACAGCAGCGCCTTCCACGCATCCGGCGCCAGGAAATTGAGGCCGCCGTCCGGGGCGATCATGGTCTGCGTGTTGCTGGGGATTGTTTCCATATCGGCTCACATGCACTTTCCAAGGACGATGCGCTCTGCCCGCCGCACTAGCTGTTGCCGAAATAGGCGCGCGTCTGGGCAAACCGCGTCCGTCCGCTGATCCGCTTTCCCAGATACGTGAAGAAACCACCGATGCGGCGTGTCATCGACGGCTGCTTGCAGAAGGAGGCCCATGGCGTATCGCGGAGATCCTCGACGTAACGCCTGGCCATCCGCCGGTGCACCCAGGGAACGGTCGCCTGCCATGGTTTCCTTCTTCCGGTGAAATGGAGGATCGCCGGCCGGCGGACGAAAGGCAGGAGCCCCGTCTGCGTGTTGAAGCGCAGATCGAGCACCAGCCAGTCGCCGTCGAAAGTGACGTTCAGCACATCCTGGTCATTGTACTGGAAAAGATGCGACCGCTCCTCGAATGTCTCCCGCGTCCTGGCGAAAAGCCCCCTCGCCCGGCAGGCCGACCAGTCGAAGAGCAGCACACCGGCATTGAAGTAACGGCCACCCTCGCGCATGCCGATCTTGCGCTGCCGTGCGCCGGATTTCTCCGGAAAGGCCATGATGTAATCATCGACTGCGGCAAGCGCCTTTCCTTGCAGATCCCTTGTGAAGAGTTCGTCGAGAGGCGCCACCGCGAGCACGTCGGCGTCGAGATAAAGCAGGCGCTCGACATGAGCGGGCACATGCAGATCCATATAAAGTCGCGCCAGCGTCGCCATGGACCAGCGCCCCCGCGTCTGCCGCGCCGCATCCGGCGTATTGTAAGGCAGCACCTTGATTGCCATGTCGTGCACCCGCGCGAAGTTTTCGACCTCGGCGATCTCCTTCGGCTTAAGGTCGATGCCGAGAAGCAGGAACTCCACGGGAGAGACTGCGAGGTTGCGCTTGACGGAAAGCAGGGTACAGCAGGCGGCCGGCAACATGTTGACATCCGAACATACGATAACGGCACTCTGCTGCAAAACTCGGCCTCCCGAAATGGCGACTTAAACTTGATGCCGGATATCTAGTTGGTTTGACGTCCGCCCGCAACCGCAGATCACCTGGCGAACCGCCGCTCCTCGTCACGTTTTGAATCGGATTTCAATGACTTGCGAGGCAAAGCGGAATCGAATGCTCAGCCTGTTGAATCGGGATGTGAGATCAGAGCCGCAATGCAAGCGGATGATCGACGAGCAGCCGGTCGACCGTCGCAAGCTGCAGCCCCTCGACCTTGCACTGGGCCAGCAGCAGCCGGTCAATGGGATCGCGCGTCTCGGGCTCCGGGTCGGCGGCGGTGATGACGTGCGGGATATCGATGGAAAGGATCGTCAGCCCGGTCCCCTGCAGGTAGGGTGGAATGATCTCCAGGGCTAGTCCCGGCTGCAATTTGCCGAGTCGTGTCTTGATCGCGATTTCCCAAAGGCTGGCGACGCTAACGAAGCCTTCGGTCGCCGCGTCCAAAAGCACATGCTGGACGTCAGGAAAACGGTCCTTCAGCTTTCGCTGGACGATTGCGATGACCATATGCGTGTCGAGCAGCACGCGCATGGTCACGGCAATGGCTTGAGAAGGAAATCTTCCGGCAAAGGATCGTCGAAGTCGTCGGCAATATACATCTCCGTCCTCGTTATACCCTTGGAACGAAGATAGGCTTCGCCAGCCTCCAGATTCAAACCGCCACGCTTCTGATGCGGCACGAGATCGAACACCGGCCGGCCGTTCCGCGTGACCACAATGGTCTCGCCTGCCTCCACCTCGCGGGCAAGCTCGGTCAGGCGGTTCTTCGCATCGCGGATCGAAACGGTCTTCATGACATCAAATGTAGCCACATGCAGCCACACCGTCAACGCCGCGCAAACAAAAAGGCCCACCGTCACCGGCAGGCCTTCGATAGATATTACCCCACGCTTACTTGCAGGCGCCGCAGAAGCGCTGGATGCGGCGGCAGGCTTCCTCGAGAAGCTCTTCCGAGGTCGCATAGGAGATGCGGAAGTTCGGGCCGAGGCCGAAGGCCGAGCCGTGAACGACGGCGACGCCTTCGGATTCCAGCAGCTCGGAAACGAAGTCTTCGTCCGTCTCGATGACCTTGCCCGACGGAGCCGTCTTGCCGATCAGGCCCTTGCAGGACGGATAGACGTAGAAGGCGCCTTCCGGCACCGGGCAGACGATGCCCTTGGCCTGGTTCAGCATGGAAACGACGAGATCGCGGCGACCTTCGAAGATCTTCTTGTTTTCAGGAATGAAGTCCTGCGTGCCGTTCAGCGCTTCGACAGCCGCCCACTGGGCGATCGACGTCGCGCCCGAGGTCTGCTGTCCCTGGATCATGTCCATCGCCTTGATGAGCTGGAGCGGGCCTGCCGCATAGCCGATACGCCAGCCGGTCATCGCATAGGCCTTGGAGACGCCGTTCATCGTCAGCGTGCGGTCGTAGAGCTGCGGCTCGACTTCGACGGGCGTGGCGAACTTGAAGTCGCCGTAGGTCAGGTGCTCGTACATATCATCCGTCAGCACCCAGACATGCGGATGCTTCATCAGCACGTCGGTCAGCGCCTTCAGCTCGGCGTGCGTATAGGCAGCACCCGTCGGGTTGGACGGCGAGTTGAAGACGAACCACTTGGTCTTCGGCGTGATCGCCTTTTCGAGATCGGCCGGCTGGAGCTTGAAGTTATGCTCCTGGGTGGCCGAAACGAAAACCGGCGTGCCGCCGCACAGCGCCACCATCTCAGGATAGGAGACCCAGTAAGGTGCCGGGATGACGACTTCGTCGCCGGGGTTCAGCGTCGCCATGAAGGCGTTGAACAGGATCTGCTTGCCGCCGGTGCCGACGATCGTCTGTTCCCAGGAATAGTCGAGGCCGTTCTCGCGCTTGAACTTGGCGGCGATCGCCTTGCGCAGCTCAGGGATGCCGGAAACTGGCGTGTACTTCGTCTCGCCGCGGTTGATCGCGTCGATGGCGGCCTTCTTGATATTGTCGGGCGTATCGAAATCCGGCTCACCCGCGCCGAGGCCGATGACGTCGCGTCCTTTTGCTTTCAGCTCGCGCGCTTTCTGGGAAACGGCGATGGTGGCTGAAGGCTTCACACGGGAAAGAGCATCGGCAAGGAAGGCCATGATATCGGTCCTAATGGTTGAAACGGGCAGAAAGCCGGGACCGGAGTTCTGCGGTTAGCTCTATGTCCAATGTATGACGGCATTTCAAGCGTAAAGGCGTCATGGCGACATGATTCTTATTGATCAATTCGCCGCACGGCCCGCCGGCACGCCGGTCCCCTCTCGGCAAGCTTGCGCCACAGTCCACGACCACCAGGTGCAGATCTTGAATCCCTTTCCGAAGCCATCGGAATTTTACCCCTAAAATCAGAGGCATCGTCGGATTCGGCCGTCGCCACGAATAAGCCGCAACAAATGCCGCACGCCGCCGCAATTCCGTCGCGAGCGCGCCGAGATCGAAGCCGCATCATTCGGCATCCAAAATTGGTTATTGAGGGTAGGCCAATGTTTCTGGAAGATGAGTTTGCCATCGGGCGCATGCGCATGCGCCGGATCTCCATTTCATGTTTTGTCGCCATCACCGCTTTTGCCGCCTGCATCGCCGCGATGCTGGGGCTTGCCTCTGTCGCCCGCGCCGAGACACAGCAGGCATCCAGCCAGCTCGCGGCCCTGGTCCGGCCGAACGACGTCAACAGCGGCTCGCTGCTCTTTCCGTCGAAGGAGCCGGGCTTCTATGTCGAGGCTCCGAGGCTGAAGACCGACGTCGCAATCGATGTTTCCGGCCCGATCGCCAGGGTGAAGGTGACGCAGCGCTTCCGGAACCCGAGCCATGGTTGGGTCGAAGGCACCTACGTCTTCCCGCTGCCGGACAATTCCGCCGTCGATGCGCTGAAGATGCAGATCGGCGAGCGCTTCATCGAAGGCCAGATCAAGCCGCGCCAGGAGGCTCGCGAGATCTATGAACAGGCCAAGGCCGAGGGCAAGAAGACGGCGCTTCTCGAACAGCAGCGGCCGAACGTCTTCACCAACCAGGTCGCCAATATCGGCCCCGGCGAAGATATCGTCGTGCAGATCGAATATCAGCAGGCTGTCCGCCAGTCGGGCGACGAGTTCTCGCTGCGCTTCCCGATGGTCGTCGCCCCGCGCTACAATCCGGCGCCGATCGTCCAGACCGTCGAGTTCAACAACGGCGCCGGTTTCGCCACGCCGCGCGATCCGGTGGAAAACCGCGACAAGATTGAAGCCCCGGTGCTCGATCCGCGCGAGAACGCCAAGATCAACCCACTCTCCCTGACCGTCGATCTGAAAGCCGGCTTCCCGCTCGGCGACGTCAAATCCTCCTTCCACGAAGTCGATATCCGGCAGGACGGCGACCAGGCGAGGACGATCAGCCTGAAGGGCAACGCCGTTCCCGCCGACAAGGACTTCGAACTCACCTGGAAGGCCGCTTCAGGCAAGATGCCGAGTGCCGGCCTCTTCCGCGAAGTGATTGATGGCAAGACCTATCTGCTTGCCTTCGTCACCCCGCCCACGACGCCGGATGCGGCCATGCCGCCGGCAAAACGCGAGGTGGTCTTCGTCATCGACAATTCCGGCTCCATGTCCGGTCAGTCTATCGAGCAGGCAAGGCAGAGCCTGGCGCTTGCCATTTCCAAGCTCGGCCCCGACGATCGCTTCAACGTCATCCGTTTCGACGATACGATGACCGATTATTTCAAGGGCCTCGTCGCCGCGACACCGGACAACCGCGAAAGGGCCATCGCCTATGTTAGGGGCCTGACCGCCGACGGCGGCACGGAAATGCTGCCCGCCCTTGAGGATGCGTTGCGCAATCAGGGACCGGTCGCAAGCGGAGCGCTGCGCCAGATCGTGTTCCTGACGGATGGCGCGATCGGCAACGAACAGCAGCTTTTCCAGGAAATCACGGCAAACCGCGGCGACGCCCGCGTCTTTACCGTCGGCATCGGCTCGGCGCCGAACACCTATTTCATGACCAAGGCTGCCGAGATCGGCCGGGGCACCTTCACCGAGATCGGCTCGACCGATCAGGTGGCAAGCCGCATGGGCGAGCTCTTCGCCAAGCTGCAGAACCCCGCCATGACCGATATCGCCGCGACCTTCGAAGGCATCGAAGCTCAGGATATCACGCCGAACCCGATGCCCGACCTCTACAGCGGCGAGCCTGTCGTGCTGACGGCGGAACTGCCGCAGGAGAAGCCGGCCGGCAAGCTGCAGATCGTCGGCAGGACAGGCAATCAGCCCTGGCGCGTCGAAATGGATATCGCCAATGCCGCCGACGGCAACGGCATCTCCAAGCTCTGGGCGCGGCGCAAGATCGACGATTTCGAAGCCCGCGCCTATGAGCGCCAGGATCCGGCCGCGCTCGACAAGGATATCGAGACCGTGGCGCTCGCCCACCATCTCGTCTCCCGCGTCACCAGCCTGGTCGCTGTCGACGTCACCCCCTCGCGACCGGCCGATCAGCCGCTTGGTTCGCCGAAGCTGCCGCTCAACCTGCCCGAGGGCTGGGACTTCGATAAGGTTTTCGGCGAAAACGCTGCCCCTCTTGGCGGCGGAGAAGACCATAGCTCGGCGACGCCGGCGGGAACACCGGCACTCGCCGCATCGCCGGAGATCGCAAACCTGATGGCCGCAGCGCCGACGGCAAAGGCCGCAACACTGGTTGCTCAGAAGAGCTCGACCGTAAACCTGCCGCAGACGGCGACGCGCGCCGACGAGCAGATCCTGCGCGGGCTGACCATGCTGCTGCTGGCGCTGACGGCGGCAAGCGGGCTCGCCGTCTGGCGCCGCCGCCTCAAGGGGCTGATCACGGCCGGAGCCAAGCGCAATGGTCTCTAGGCTCTCGGAAAGCCAGAATGAGGAAGCGGCCGAATTCGAGCCGCTTCCGACCTATCTGGAACTCGCCATGGCTGCCGCCACGGCTGACGACAGGCCGAAGAAGCGGGCGAAGAAAGGTTTCTTCCTCTGGCGTCTTTCGCCGATCGAACAGGCGATCGCCTTTGCCATCGCCGGCCTTGCCCTTTACGGCCTGGCGCTGATCGGCGACGGCTTCCTGCTGAAGGCGAAGGCGGAGCTCTCGCAGGTCCTGCTGAAACGCGCTTTCGCCGCCGAACTGCGTGGCGAAGGGACAAAGCCCTGGCCCTGGGCGGATTTCACCACGGAAGCCAAGGTGCGCGCACCGCGCCTCGGCAAGGAGGCGATCGTGCTCGCCGGCGCCTCCGGCGAAGCTCTGGCCTTCGGTCCGGCCTGGCTCGCCAATACGCCGCAGCCGGGCGAAGAAGGCACCTCCGTCATCGCGGCCCATCGCGACACGCATTTCCGCTGGCTGCAATATATAAGACCGGGCGATGCGATCGAAGTTACCCGCCGCGACGGCAAGGTGTTGACCTTCAAGGCAGGCGAAGGCCGCATCGCTCCATGGGATGCCAGCGGCATCGATTCCGCCTCCGACGGCCGCCACCTGGTGCTGACCACCTGCTGGCCCTTCAACGCCACCGAACGCGGCCCCTTGCGCTACATCGTCGAAGCGGAACTGGTCGATAGCCAGGCGACAGGCTCCGTTCAACCGGTAAACACAAAGCCGTTATTGCAGGCCGAATGAGGGTTGAAGCCTTCCCTTGCCCGCTCCACGTTCCGCATGGAGAAACGACGGGGAAGCCAATGAAGAGAACATCTGCCTTCCATTTCGCCGCGGCGCTGATCGTGTTCGCCGCCACATCCGCTGATGCGGCCGATACCGTCAACACGCAGGGTCCAACCGTCCGCGTCGAAAAACTCGCCGACGGCCTCGAACATCCCTGGGCGGTCGAGGTGTTGCCCGATGGCGCCTATCTCGTCACTGAGCGGCCGGGCCGCATGCGCATCGTCCGCGACGGCAAGGTCTCCGATCCGATCGGCGGCGTGCCCAAGGTGAGCGATCGCGGCCAGGGCGGCCTGATGGACGTGGCGCTCGCTCCGGACTTTGCGACATCTCGCATACTCTATTTCACCGCCGCCATCGCCAGCGGCCAGGGCTCCGGCACCGAAGCCTTCAGCGCGACACTTTCCGCCGATGAAAAGCAGCTCGAGGCCGTCACGCCCGTCTTCACCATGCGGCGCTTTACGCCGGGCAATATCCAATACGGCTCGCGCATCGCGATCGCTCCCGACGGCTCGCTGTTCATCAGCGTCGGCGATCGCGGCGACCGCGACCGCTCGCAGGACTGGAAGGACGATGCCGGCTCGATCATCCACATCAACGCCGACGGCAGCATCCCCGCCGACAATCCGTTCAGGGACGGCGGCAAGGCGCTGCCGGAAATCTGGTCGAAGGGCCATCGCAACCCGCAGGGCATCACCTTCGATGCCAAGGACGGCAAGCTCTACACCGTCGAACACGGCGCGCGCGGCGGCGACGAGATCAACCAGCCCGAGGCCGGGAAGAATTACGGCTGGCCGATCATCACCTATGGCCGCGACTATTCAGGCGCCGAGATTGGCGAAGGCACCGCCAAGGAAGGGCTTGAGCAGCCGTTGCATTATTGGGACCCTTCGATCGCGCCCGGCGCGCTCGTCGTCTATCGCGGCGCCATGTTCCCGGAATGGGACGGCAATTTCCTCGTCGCAGCGCTGAAATTTCAGCTGCTTTCGCGCATGCAGCGTGACGGAAGCGGTGCCTTCGTCGCCGAGGAGCGCCTGTTCGAAGGCGAATACGGCCGCATCCGCGACGTTATCGTCGCGCCCGACGGCGCGCTGCTGATGGTGACGGACGAGGATAACGGCGCGCTGCTCAGGATCTCCAGAGCCGAAGCCAACAACGGTTGAGCGGTCACAACGCGCCGCGCAATTCCTTGCGGATGACGAATTTCAGTCCGGACCAGACCTCGTCGACGGCGCAGACTTTGACGTCGACCAGACCGGTCGGCAGCAGGATTTCCCGAAGCACGTCCTCTGTAATGTCGGTCGGCATGCGTGAACTCTTTTTCGGCCAGGAGATCCAGATCATGCCGTCCGGCCTCAAGGCACGGAAGAGCGCAGGTGCTACCGCTTCCAGTGCCGCGCGCTCAGTTGCGAATAGATGCACATAATCGAAGACCCGCTGCGGCATCTCGGGAAGCGCGTGGACGACCGAAGCAAAACCATCGAAGCCATTGATGTCTTCGATCATTTTGGGAACGCCGAGAAGTGCGGCCACTTGCCCGCGCACAAGGCCGAGCTTCCTCGCGAGCGGCGTACCGGAATAGCCTGCCGTGCTCGGCGTTGTCGTATCGCCGGCCCGTTCTTCACGTCGCATGCCTCGCCTCCGTCGTCAGGCGTGAAGTCTTCGCCCTTGCCTCGAGGAAACGCAACTGCTAACCGCTCGGGCATATCTCCCTTCCCGATCGAGGATCGACATGACGCGCGTTCAGGCGAACCTTCTCCTGTTGCTTGCAGCCGCCATCTGGGGCGGCGGCTTCGTCGCGCAATCGACGGCAATGAAGGCGATCGGTCCCTTCTGGTTCATCGCCTTGCGTTTCGCCGTCGCCACATTGGCCGTGCTGCCTTTCGTTGTCTTCGAAGCTGGCAAAGCAAAGGTGAAGACAAGCGCGCGCCATGCAAAACTCTATATCCTGACCGGCTTTGCCCTTTTCAGCGGCGCAGCCACGCAGCAGATGGGCCTGCAGACGACATCGGTGACGAATTCCAGCTTCATCACCGGCCTCTATGTCGTGTTCGTGCCGCTCATTGCCGTATTCTTCCTGCGCCGTGCACCACATTGGATCATCTGGCCGGGTGCGCTGATGGCTGTCGGCGGCATCTATCTTCTGTCCGGCGGCCATCTCTCGGCATTGACGGTAGGCGATTTCCTGACCGTCGTCTGCGCCGTCTTCTGGGCGATCCAGATTACCCTTGCCGGCACCACGGTCTCCGAGACCGGAAGGCCGCTTGCCCTCTCCGCCGTGCAATTCGCCGTCACCGCAGCCTGCGCGCTGGCCATTGCCGCAGCTGTCGAACCGATCAGCCTTTCGGCCATATCGGACGCGGCACCTGAGATACTCTATGTCGGCATCTTCTCCTCCGGCCTGGCCTTCGTGCTGCAGGTGATCGCCCAGCGTTACACCACGCCTTCGCAGGCGGCGATCTTCCTCTCGTCCGAAGCGCTCTTCGGCGCATCGCTCGCAGCCCTCCTGCTCGGCGAGACGATGCCGGCCACCGGCTATACAGGTTGTGCGCTAATGTTTATCGCTATGCTTGTAGTCGAGCTCGTGCCGGGATTCACCCGCCGACGCGTAGTGGCCGGCTGAACACGCGTCCAAATATGGGTGAGTGCCGGATTCGAAAAAAATTTTAGCGGACCTCAAAAGCGCGTTTACGTTGCATTTTTGGCAAAATCTGCTCGGAACTTACATTGCAGACGATATAAAACGTTAATCATTCCCTATTCGAGGAGGAAATTTTGCGTTTTTGCGAAAATTCGGCATCGGCGGAGGTGCGCCCGAAAGGATCCATTAAAAAACTTTTGCTTGCCAAAAGCCTTTAAACGCAGCACTCTCGGCTCGTTCGGGCATTTTGCGAGCATGGGAAGTCCTTAAGTATTTGCGCGCCGGGAACGCTAATATCCCGGTCAGCCGGTTCCGAAAAGGCAGGCGAAAGTTCTGCCTGGAACAGGCCGAGGTAGAGGGGACCTTTTTCTCACATTTCAAGAATTGCCTGCCAACACCTCCCGCAAGGAGGCAATGCTATGATGCTGCCCGTGTGGATGGCGGGCAGAGAGAAAAGGACCTGAGGCATGGCAGAGACTGGCACTGTAAAGTTCTTCAATACCGACAAAGGCTTCGGCTTCATTAAGCCGGACCGGGGCGGCGCCGATATCTTCGTTCACATTTCTGCCGTTCAGGCCTCCGGGCTGGCCGGTCTGACGGAAAATCAGAAGGTAAGCTTCGACACGGAGCCGGATCGCCGCGGCAAGGGCCCCAAGGCCGTCAATCTGCAGATTGCAGGCTGAGCCCTTAACAAGGCTGTCGAATTTCGAGTTGAAGCCCGGCAGCGATGCCGGGTTTTGTCGTTCAGCCTTCGTTCAGCTATAAATCTTTAGTACTAACACCATCGAGAAGGAACCGGCGTTCGGTTCCCGGGGATTAGGACTTTACGCTTATGAACAGGCTCGCCAAAACTCTTCTTCTGACGGCAACGGCTGCCGCGCTCACCCTCTCCGCCATCGGCGAGGCATCGGCCGGCGACCATCATTGGCGCCATCATGACCGCAACGACGCCCTTGTCGGCGGCGCAGTCGGCCTCGCCACGGGCTTGATCGTCGGCTCGGCGATCGCCAATGCCAACAACGGTCCTGTCTACGATGAGCCTCGCTACATCGACCCGCCCTATCAGCCCGGATATTACGAGCCCGCCCCGGTCTACCGCGCGCCGCGCCGCGTCTATGTCGAGCAGCCGCAATACGTCGAGCAGCCGCGGTATTATGCGCCGGTCCGCACGGCGGTCGAGCCCTGGTCGCCGCAATGGGAGCGTTACTGCTCCTACCGCTACCGCTCCTTCGACCCGCGCAGCGGCACCTATATCGGCGGTGACGGCCGCAGCCATTTCTGCACCGCCGGCTGATCGCTCAGCGATCCCTGATACAAAGCGCCGCTTCCGAGCGGCGCTCAGACTGCTGACAAACCCCTGGCACCGTCCAGGGGTTTATGATTCATTGGGACATGTTGAAGAAACCTGCCCCCACCCAGACGGCTCTTGAGATGGTGACGCTCGATAGCCTGGTGCCGAAGGATCACCTGCTTCGCAAGATCGACGCGGTGATCGACTTTTCCTTCATCCACGATCGCGTTGCGGGGCTTTATTGCGCCGACAACGGCCGCCCACCGCTCGATCCGACCTTGATGTTCAAGGCGCT
>NZ_RJJT01000039.1 GCF_003938655.1 Rhizobium pisi | reverse complement strand
GGGCGACAACGTCACGGTTGCCGTCGAGCTGATCGTTCCGATCGCGATGGAAGAAAAGCTGCGCTTCGCTATCCGCGAAGGCGGCCGCACCGTCGGCGCCGGTATCGTCGCGAGCATCGTCGAGTAATCTTCGGCCGCTCCGGCGGGGCGGCCGATTCGATGACATTATTATGATGCAGGCGGCGCAAGCCGCTTGCTTATTACACAGAAATGTAGCAAATGGCGCGCGAGCGCGATTTGCGTACTGCTTTGGATGACAAAGCGGAGACTAAACAAACAATAAGGTGGGCTAAAAGGCCCTGAAGACTGGATAGGGATGCCGTTTCGGCGCCCTCTCGATGTTTGAAACCGGTGGTCCGCCTTAGGAAGAAAGAACAACCCGTGTCTTGCCTAGAGACATGTGGAAAACAAACACAAGGATAACGTCGAATGAACGGCCAAAATATCCGCATTCGCCTGAAGGCGTTCGATCACCGGATTCTCGATGCTTCTACGCGCGAGATCGTGTCGACGGCGAAGCGCACCGGTGCAAGCGTCCGGGGCCCCGTTCCGCTTCCGACCCGCATCGAGAAGTTTACGGTCAACCGGTCCCCGCACATCGACAAGAAGAGCCGCGAACAGTTCGAGATGCGCACGCATAAGCGCCTGCTCGACATCGTAGACCCGACCCCGCAGACGGTAGACGCGCTGATGAAGCTCGATCTCGCCGCCGGTGTCGATGTTGAGATCAAGCTCTGAGCTTGCTCGAGCTGAGTTGGAAGGATTGAACCGATGCGTTCAGGTGTGATTGCACAGAAGGTGGGAATGACCCGCGTCTACAACGACGCCGGCGAGCATGTCCCGGTAACGGTACTGCGTATGGAGGCCGTCCAGGTCGTTGCCACGCGCACTGTCGAAAAGAATGGCTATACCGCAGTTCAACTCGGTGCCGGCCAGGCGAAGGTGAAGAACACGTCCAAGGCGATGCGCGGCAACTTTGCCGTTGCCAACGTCGAGCCGAAGGCCAAGCTCGCAGAATTCCGCGTGTCGGAAGACAATCTGCTCGAGATCGGCACGGAGATCAAGGCGGGTCACTTTGCAGCCGGTCAGCTCGTCGACGTGACGGGCACGACGATTGGTAAGGGTTTTGCCGGCGCCATGAAGCGCCACGGGTTCGGCGGTCTGCGCGCCACGCACGGTGTGTCGGTTTCGCACCGCTCGCACGGTTCGACCGGCTCGCGCCAGGATCCGGGCAAGGTTTTCAAGAACAAGAAGATGGCTGGTCACATGGGCCAGACGCGCGTCACGACGCAGAACCTTGAAGTGGTTTCGACCGACGAAGATCGTGGTCTGATCCTGATCAAGGGTGCTGTTCCTGGTTCCAAGGGTGCCTGGATCATCGTGCGCGACGCCGTCAAGTCGGCCGCGAAGTAAGGGAGCCAGATCAATGGAATTGAACGTCAAGACCCTCGAGGGAAAAGACGCCGGGAAGGTTTCCCTTTCGGACGCGATTTTCGGCCTCGAGCCCCGCGAAGACATTCTCGCCCGCGTCATCCGCTGGCAGCTTGCCAAGAAGCAGCAGGGCACGCACAAGGCAAAGGGCCGCGCTGAAGTTTCGCGCACCGGCGCCAAGATGTACAAGCAGAAGGGTACGGGCCGCGCTCGTCACCATTCGGCTCGCGCTCCGCAGTTCCGCGGCGGCGGCAAGGCCCATGGCCCGGTTGTCCGCAGCCATGAGCACGACCTTCCGAAGAAGGTTCGTGCACTCGGCCTTCGCCACGCCCTTTCGGCCAAGATCAAGGCCGATGACGTCATCGTCATCGACAACCTTGTTGCTGCCGAAGCCAAGACAAAGGCTCTCGCGTCCGTTTTCGAGACGCTCGGCCTGACCAACGCCCTCTTCATCGGCGGCGCGGAGCTTGACGGCAACTTCAAGCTCGCAGCTCAGAACATCCCGAACATCGATGTTCTGCCGATCCAGGGCATCAATGTTTACGACATCGTGCGCCGCGGCAAGCTCGTGCTTTCCAAGGCTGCGGTTGAAGCGCTAGAGGAGCGATTCAAGTGACCGATCTTCGCCACTACGATGTGATCGTCTCTCCGGCGATCACCGAAAAGTCCACGCTGGTATCCGAAAACAACCAGGTTGTTTTCAATGTCGCCAAGCAGGCGACGAAGCCGGAAATCAAGGCTGCTGTCGAGGCGCTCTTCGGCGTCAAGGTCACGGCCGTCAACACTCTTCTGCGCAAGGGCAAGACCAAGCGGTTCCGCGGTTTCGTCGGCAAGCAGAAGGACGTGAAGAAGGCAGTCGTGACGTTGGCTGAAGGCCAGACGATCGACGTCTCCACCGGTCTCTGAGGAATAAGAAAATGGCATTGAAAACATTCAATCCGACGACCCCGAGCCAGCGTCAGCTGGTCATCGTTGATCGCTCCTCGCTCTACAAGGGCAAGCCGGTCAAGGCGCTGACGGAAGGTCTGACCAAGAGCGGCGGCCGTAACAACCTCGGCCGCATCACCGCCCGTTTCATCGGCGGTGGTCACAAGCGCACCTACCGTCTGGTCGACTTCAAGCGTCGCAAGTTCGATGTCGAAGGCACTGTTGAGCGTATCGAATACGATCCGAACCGCACGGCTTTCATCGCGCTGGTGACCTATGCTGACGGCGAGAAGGCTTACATTATCGCTCCGCAGCGTCTCGCTGCCGGCGACAAGGTCATCGCTTCCGAAAGGGCTGTCGACGTCAAGCCCGGCAACACCATGCCGCTACAGTACATCCCGGTCGGCTCCATCATCCACAATGTGGAAATGAAGCCGGGCAAGGGTGGTCAGATCGCTCGCTCTGCCGGTTCCTACGCACAGCTCGTTGGCCGTGACCAGGGCATGGCGATCCTTCGCCTGAACTCCGGTGAACAGCGTCTCGTACATGGCACCTGCCTTGCTTCGATCGGCGCCGTTTCCAACCCGGATCACGCCAACATCAACGACGGCAAGGCCGGTCGTACCGTTTGGCGCGGCAAGCGTCCGCATAACCGCGGCGTCGTCATGAACCCGGTCGACCATCCGCACGGCGGTGGTGAAGGCCGCACCTCTGGTGGTCGCCATCCGGTGACGCCGTGGGGCAAGCCGACCAAGGGCAAGCGCACCCGGTCGAACAAGTCGACCGACAAGATGATCATGCGCTCGCGTCATCAGCGTAAGAAGTAAGAGAGGAAGTCTCCAATGGCTCGTTCAGTATGGAAAGGTCCGTTCGTTGACGGCTATCTTCTCAAGAAGGCTGAGAAGGTTCGTGAAGGCGGACGTGCAGAAGTGATCAAGATCTGGAGCCGTCGCTCCACGATCCTGCCGCAGTTCGTCGGTCTTACCTTCGGCGTCTACAACGGCAGCAAACATATCCCGGTCAGCGTCAATGAAGACATGGTCGGCCACAAATTCGGTGAATTCTCTCCGACCCGCACCTACTACGGTCACGGCGCGGACAAGAAGGCGAAGAGGAAGTAACAATGGGCAAGGCAAAAGCCGAACGCCGGCTGAAGGACAACGAGGCGCAAGCAGTCGCCCGCACGCTCCGTGTCAGCCCCCAGAAGCTCAACCTGGTTGCTGCGGCTATCCGCGGCAAGAAGGTCGAGCGTGCACTCGCTGAGCTGGAATTCTCCCGCAAGCGTATCGCAGGCGCCGTCAAGAAGACGCTTGAATCTGCGATCGCCAACGCTGAGAACAACCACGATCTCGACGTCGACGCGCTTGTTGTCGCCGAGGCCTACGTCGGCAAGTCGATCGTCATGAAGCGCTTCCACGCTCGTGGCCGCGGTCGCGCGTCGCGTATCGAAAAGCCCTTCGCGCACCTGACGATCGTCGTTCGTGAAGTGCAGGCAGCAGAGGAGGCCGCATAATGGGTCAGAAAATCAATCCAATCGGTTTCCGTCTTGGAATCAACCGTACCTGGGATAGCCGCTGGTTTGCGGACAATGCCGAGTATGGCCAGTTGCTGCACGAAGACCTGAAGATGCGTAAGTTCGTCATGAGCGAACTGAAGCAGGCCGGGATCTCCAAGGTGGTCATCGAGCGTCCGCACAAGAAGTGCCGCGTCACGATCCACTCTGCACGTCCGGGCCTCATCATCGGCCGCAAGGGCGCAGACATCGACAAGCTCCGCAAGAAGCTGTCGGAGATGACGAATTCGGAAACGCACCTCAACATCGTTGAAGTGCGCAAGCCCGAAGTCGATGCGACGCTGGTCGCTCAGTCGATCGCCCAGCAGCTCGAGCGCCGCGTGGCTTTCCGCCGCGCCATGAAGCGCGCCGTTCAGTCCGCGATGCGTCTTGGCGCCGAAGGCATCAAGATCACCTGCGCCGGCCGTCTCGGCGGCGCTGAAATCGCCCGTACGGAATGGTACCGCGAAGGTCGTGTGCCGCTGCACACGCTGCGCGCCGACATCGACTACGGCACGGCCGAAGCAGAAACCGCATTCGGTATCTGCGGCATCAAGGTCTGGATCTTCAAGGGCGAAATCCTTGAACATGATCCAATGGCTTCCGAACGTCGCGCGCTGGAAGGCGACGCACAAGGTCCGGCAAGCCGCGAACGCGACCGTGGCGATCGTCGCCGCGAACGCGACAACGCGTAATTAGCGCTGGCGAAAGATAAGCTCGGAGAAGTAAGAAAATGTTGCAGCCAAAGCGTACTAAGTACCGCAAGCAATTCAAGGGCCGCATCAAGGGCGTCGCCAAGGGCGGTTCCGACCTGGCATTCGGCGAATTTGGCCTGAAGGCTCAGGAACCCAACCGCGTCAACGCACGCGAGATCGAAGCGGCCCGCCGCGCGATTACGCGTTACATGAAGCGCGCCGGCCGTGTATGGATCCGCGTGTTCCCGGACGTTCCGGTAACCGCAAAGCCGACCGAAGTCCGCATGGGTAAGGGTAAGGGCTCCGTCGAATACTGGGCATGCAAGGTCAAGCCCGGTCGTATGATGTTCGAGATCGACGGTGTTAGCGAAGAAATCGCCCGTGAGGCGCTTCGTCTCGGCTCTGCCAAGCTCTCGGTCAAGACGCGCTTCGTTCAGCGCATTGCAGAGTAAGGGATTGAGCTCATGAAAGCCTCAGATGTTCGCGCGTTGACCGCCGACCAACTCAAGGACGAGCTTGCCAAGCTGAAGAAGGAGCAGTTCAACCTGCGCTTCCAGAAGGCGACCGGCCAGCTCGAAAAGTCCTCGCGCATCAACGAAGTCCGCAAGGACATCGCCCGCGTGAAAACCATTGCCCGCCAGAAGGCGGCAGAAGTTAAGGCCTAAAGGAAGAAAAATATGCCAAAGCGCATCCTGCAGGGCGTCGTCGTTGGCGACAAGAACGAGAAGACGGTAGTGGTTCGCGTTGAGCGTCGTTTCGCTCACCCGCTGCTCCAGAAGACCGTTCGTCGTTCCAAGAAGTACAAGGCCCACGACGAGAACAACCAGTATAAGATCGGCGATACCGTATCCATCGAGGAATGCGCGCCGATCTCCAAGGACAAGCGCTGGACGGTGATTGCCGCCCAGGGCAAGTAACAGAATTTTGCGCGAGGCCTTGCGTCCGCGCGAAATATCTGTATGAAGCAGCGTCAGAACGCTCGAATGCCGGGCGTTCTTTTGCTTTGAGCGCACGGAAGGTCCCGTTCGGGAAACCACCCTGGCACGATCGACCCCGCGCTATTCAGCTATTGCCGCGTTTTTGCTTGCCGTAAGGCAAGCGGCCGGCGAACATTTTCATAAGCCGGAATAGGGGGCCTGGCCCAACCATTCCGGTAAACCAAGAAGGCGACCTGATATGATTCAGATGCAAACAAACCTCGACGTCGCGGATAATTCCGGCGCACGTCGTGTCATGTGCATCAAGGTGCTGGGCGGCTCGAAGCGCAAGTATGCCTCGATCGGCGACGTTATCGTCGTTTCGATCAAGGAAGCGATCCCGCGCGGCCGCGTGAAGAAGGGTGACGTGATGAAGGCGGTTGTCGTTCGCACCGCCAAGGATATCCGTCGTCCGGATGGCTCCGTCATCCGCTTCGACACCAACGCAGCAGTCCTCATCGACAACAAGAAAGAGCCGATCGGCACCCGTATCTTCGGACCGGTTCCGCGCGAACTTCGCGCCAAGAACCACATGAAGATCATCTCGCTGGCTCCCGAAGTACTGTAAGGAGCGGAAGCGATGCAGAAGATTCGTAAAGGCGACAAGGTCGTCATGCTCGCTGGCAAGGACAAGGGCCGCACCGGCGAAGTCGTTCAGGTCATGCCGAAGGAAGATCGTGCGGTCGTCCGTGGCGTCAACGTCGTCAAGCGCCACCAGCGCCAGACGCAGACCCAGGAAGCCGGCATCATCAACAAGGAAGCCCCGGTTCACCTGTCCAACATTGCAATCGTCGACAAGGACGGCAAGCCGACCCGCGTCGGTTTCAAGGTCGTTGACGGCAAGAAGGTCCGTGTGGCCAAGCGTTCTGGAGAAGTGATCGATGGCTGAGGCAAAGTACGAGCCGCGGCTCAAGAAGGAATATGTCGAGCGCATCCGCAAGGCGATGCAGGAGCAGTTCTCCTACGCCAACGAGATGATGATTCCGAAGCTCGACAAGATCGTGATCAACATGGGTGTTGGCGAAGCGACCGCTGACTCGAAGAAGCCGACGGTTGCGGCCGCCGACCTCGCAGCGATCGCCGGCCAGAAGCCGGTCATCACCCGCGCACGCAACTCTATCGCAGGCTTCAAGGTCCGCGAACACATGCCGATCGGCGCAAAGGTCACCCTGCGCGGCGCCCGCATGTACGAGTTCCTGGATCGTCTGGTCAACATCGCGCTCCCGCGCGTTCGCGACTTCCGCGGCCTGAACCCGAAGAGCTTTGACGGCCGTGGCAACTTCGCCATGGGCATCAAGGAGCACATTGTGTTCCCTGAGATCAACTACGACAAGGTTGATCAGATGTGGGGCATGGACATCATCGTTTGCACGACGGCGACGACCGACGACGAAGCACGGGCTCTTCTGAAAGAGTTCAGCTTCCCGTTCCGTCAATAACCGTAACGACGAGCGTAGAAAAGGAACCTGACATGGCGAAGACAAGCGCAGTTGAAAAGAACAAGCGCCGCCGTACTACGGTCGCCAACCAGGCCGCTAAGCGGGCTGCGTTGAAGGCGATCATCATGAACCAGGCTCTTCCGATCGAAGAGCGGTTCAAGGCCTCGATCAAGCTGGCATCCCTGCCGCGCGATGGATCGAAGACCCGTATTCGCAACCGTTGCGAAGTTTCGGGGCGTCCGCGCGCATATTACCGCAAACTGCGCATGTCGCGTATTGCGCTGCGTGAACTGGGCAATCTCGGCAAGGTGCCGGGCATCGTCAAGTCGAGCTGGTAAGGAGCAGGTTACATGACAATGACTGATCCGTTGGGCGATATGCTCACCCGTATCCGTAACGGCGCTTCCCGCCGCAAGTCGTCGGTCTCGACGCCTGCGTCCAAGCTCCGTGCACGCGTTCTCGATGTCCTGCAGTCCGAAGGCTACATCCGTGGCTATTCCGTTGTCGATTTCGGCAATGGCAAATCGGAACTCAGCATCGAGCTGAAGTATTATGAAGGCGCATCGGTGATCCGTGAGATCGGCCGTGTGTCCAAGCCGGGCCGCCGGGTTTATGTCTCGGTCAAGTCCATTCCGCAGGTCGCGAACGGTCTCGGCATCACCATCCTTTCGACTCCGAAGGGTGTGATGGCCGATCACCAGGCTCGCGAACAGAACGTTGGTGGCGAGGTTCTTTGCTCGGTCTTCTAAGATCGGGCAGGGATCTCCATAGCGAACAGACAGGATTGAAACATGTCTCGTATCGGTAAAAAGCCCGTTCAGGTGCCTGCTGGGATCACGGCTACGGTCGATGGCCAGAAGGTGACTGCAAAGGGCCCGAAGGGCGAGCTGTTTTTCGTTGCTAACGACGAAATCAGCCTCAAGCTCGAAAATAACGCCGTCGTCGTGACGCCGGTGAACCAGACAAAGGATGCGCGTTCGAAGTGGGGCATGTCCCGCACGATGATCGAAGGCATCTTCAAGGGCGTCAAGGACGGCTTTGAGCGCAAGCTTGAAATCAACGGCGTCGGTTACCGCGCCTCCCTGCAGGGCAAGAACCTGCAGCTGGCCCTCGGTTTCAGCCACGATGTGATCTATGAGCCGCCGGTCGGCATCACGATCGCCGTTCCGAAGCCGACTGAAATTGTTGTCTCTGGCATCAATAAGCAGCAGGTCGGTCAGGTCGCCGCTGAAATCCGCGAATATCGCGGTCCTGAACCCTACAAGGGCAAGGGCGTCAAGTACGCTGACGAGCGGATCGTCCGCAAAGAAGGCAAGAAGAAGTAAGGATCACGCGAAATGGCTAGCAGGAAAGAAGCACTTGCACGTCGTGCCAACCGCGTGCGCCGTCATCTCAAGTCGGTGGCCAACGGCCGTCCGCGCCTGTCGGTTCATCGCTCCTCGAAGAACATCTACGCCCAGGTTATCGACGATGTCGCCGGCAAGACCCTTGCCGCTGCATCGACTCTCGACAAGGATCTGCGTGGTTCTCTGAAGACCGGTGCTGACACCGCAGCAGCTGCCCTCGTTGGCAAGCTTGTTGCAGAGCGCGCTTCGAAGGCGGGCGTCACCGAGGTCGTATTCGACCGTGGCGCCTTCATCTATCACGGCCGCATCAAGGCTCTCGCCGATGCTGCCCGCGAAGGCGGTCTCACCTTCTGATCAGTTTCCGGCCGGACGCCTCAAGCGCCGGCCGGATTTTCGCCGGACCGCAGGCACTCTCCGAAAGGGGAGGCTGATGCGGTCCACATTTGTTTGCCGATTGCACCCGGAAAAGAAAAAGGAAGAGGACAATGGCACAGGAAAGAAGGCCGCAGCGGGAAGACCGCCAGAGCCGTGAAGAGCGCGATAGCGAATTCGTCGACAAGCTTGTCGCGATCAACCGCGTCGCCAAGGTCGTCAAGGGCGGCCGTCGTTTTGGTTTCGCAGCACTCGTCGTCGTCGGCGACCAGAAGGGCCGCGTCGGCTTCGGCCATGGCAAGGCACGCGAAGTGCCGGAAGCCATCCGCAAGGCAACCGAAGCTGCCAAGCGCGAACTGATTTTCGTACCGCTGCGTGACGGCCGTACGCTGCATCACGACGTCCATGGCCGCCATGGCGCCGGCAAGGTTCTGTTGCGTTCGGCCAAGGTCGGTACCGGTATCATCGCCGGTGGTCCGATGCGCGCCGTATTCGAGACGCTCGGCATGCACGACGTTGTCGCCAAGTCGACCGGTTCGTCGAACCCCTACAACATGGTTCGCGCCACCTTCGACGCTCTGAAGCACCAGGTTCACCCGAAGGACATCGCAGCTCAGCGCGGCATCAAGTATGCAACGCTGCAGGCTCGTCGTAGCGCCTCCGGCAACGCCTCTGAAGAATAAGAGGAGTCTGACAGATGGCCAAGGCTACCAAGAAGGCTGAAGCGAAGACCGTCACGATCGAACAGATCGGCAGCCCGATTCGCCGTCCGGATGTCCAGCAGCGCACGCTGATCGGTCTCGGACTGAACAAGATGCACCGTCGCCGCACGCTGGAGGATACTCCTTCGGTTCGTGGCATGATCCGTGCTGTCCAGCATCTCGTTCGCGTCGTCGACGAGAAGTGAGACGGAGGAAACGCTCATGAAACTCAATGAAATCAAGGACAACGAAGGCTCGACCCACAGCCGCAAGCGCCTCGGCCGCGGTATCGGCTCGGGTTCCGGCAAGACCGGTGGTCGCGGCGTGAAGGGTCAGAAGTCCCGTTCGGGCGTCGCCATCAACGGCTTCGAAGGCGGTCAGATGCCCATCTACCGTCGCCTGCCGAAGCGCGGCTTCAACAACATTTTCGCTTCCGATTTTGTTGTCGTGTCGGTCGGCCGTATCCAGGCCGCGATCGACGCCGGCAAGCTCGATGCCAAGGCGACCGTTGATGCAGCAGCCCTCAAGGCGGCCGGTGTTATCCGTCGCGCCAAGGACGGCGTTCGCGTTCTCGCTGACGGCGAACTCAAGGCGAAGATCACGCTCGAAGTTGCCGGCGCCTCCAAGCCTGCCGTCGAGAAGATCGAAAAGGCCGGCGGCAAGGTAACGCTGCTTTCGGCTCCGGCAGCCGCCGAATAATAATCTGATGATATCTCGCCCGGGGTGCTTCACACCGGGCGATTTTGCTCCCATATGTGGGCCTCACAAAAACTTGGCTGGCGCGCCCGCGTCATGCCGGTAAGACTGTAAAACAAGGGTGAGGCACGGGGTTGCGCCGCAATCCGTCCCAATCCCGGTTTTGAATAATTTTCATACTGATTCCGGGGCCGGCCTATCCCCAGAGACGCCGGAATTGGTAGCGCGGAGAAACGCATGGCTTCTGCAGCGGAACAACTGGCATCCAACCTCAATTTTTCGACCTTTGCCAAAGCCGAGGATTTGAAGAAGCGCCTGTGGTTCACACTGGCAGCTCTCCTCGTCTACAGGCTCGGCACCCATATTCCGCTTCCGGGCCTCAATCCCGAAGCCTATGCCCAGGCGTTCCGCGGCCAGGCAGGTGGTATTCTCGGTCTTTTCAACATGTTCTCGGGCGGCGCTGTTCAGCGCATGGCGATCTTCGCGCTCGGCATCATGCCCTATATCTCTGCTTCGATCATCGTGCAGCTCATGACCTCGGTCGTGCCGGCGCTCGAAAACCTGAAGAAGGAAGGCGAGCAGGGCCGCAAGATCATCAACCAGTATACCCGCTACGGCACCGTTGTCCTCGGCGCGCTCCAAGCCTACGGCATCGCAGCCGGCCTTGAGAGCGGCCAGGGTCTCGTCGTCGAGCCGGGCTTGTTCTTCCGTGTTTCCACCGTGCTCACGCTGCTTGGCGGCACGATGTTCCTGATGTGGCTTGGCGAGCAGATCACCTCGCGCGGCATCGGCAACGGCATTTCGCTGATCATCTTCGCCGGTATCGCAGCCGGTCTTCCTACAGCTCTTGCCGGCACGCTGGAACTCGGCCGCACCGGCGCGCTGTCGACCAGCCTCATCCTGCTCGTCATCGTCGTTGCGATCGGCGTCATCGGCGTCATCGTCTTCGTCGAGCGCGCCCAGCGTCGCCTGCTGATCCAGTATCCGAAGCGCCAGGTCGGCAACCGCATGTTCCAGGGCGATACCTCGCACCTGCCGCTGAAGCTCAACACGTCAGGCGTCATCCCGGCGATCTTCGCATCCTCGCTGCTGCTTCTGCCGGCGACGATCGCAGGCTTCGCCAGCACGACCTCGATGCCCGGCTGGGCGACCTCCATCGTTGCGGCGCTTGGTCACGGCCGGCCGCTCTACATGGTTCTCTATGCGGCGCTGATCGCCTTCTTCGCCTTCTTCTATACGGCTATCGTCTTCAATCCGAAGGACACGGCCGACAATCTGAAGAAGCATGGCGGCTTCATTCCCGGCATTCGCCCGGGTGAGCGCACTGCCGAATATATCGACTACGTGCTGACCCGTATCACGATGATCGGCGCAATCTATCTCGTCTTCGTCTGCATCCTGCCGGAGATTCTGGTGTCGCAAACCGGCATCCCATTATCCCTTGGTGGGACTTCGCTTTTGATCGTGGTTAGCGTAACTCTTGATACGGTTGCACAGATCCAGGGTCACCTGATCGCGCAGCAATACGAAGGTCTGATCAAGAAATCGAAGTTGCGTGGAGGAAAGAGGGGGCGATGAGACTTATCCTTTTGGGGCCGCCGGGCGCGGGTAAGGGAACCCAGGCCCAGCGGATCGTGGAAAAGCACGGCATTCCGCAGCTTTCCACGGGGGACATGCTGCGGGCAGCGGTCCACGCCGGTACTGATGTCGGCAAGCGTGCCAAGGCAGTCATGGACGCCGGCAAGCTTGTTTCTGATGAGATCGTCATCGCCATAGTCTCCGAGCGAATCGATCAGCCCGATTGCGCCAACGGTTTCATTCTCGACGGCTTCCCCAGGACGCTGGTCCAGGCGGACGCCACCGAGGCGATGCTGAAGGCGAAGGGTCTCGACCTTTCGGTCGTCATCGAATTCCGTGTCAATGACGACGAACTGGTTCGTCGCGTTGCCGGTCGCTACTCCTGTGCGCAGTGCGGCAGCGTCTATCACGATACCGATAAGGTTCCTGCTGCCGAGGGCGTGTGCGACAAGTGCGGTTCCACCCACTTCAAGCGCCGTCCGGATGACACTCCGGAGACCATGACGGCTCGGCTGCAGGTCTACTACAAGGAGACCTCACCGCTGATCGGCTATTACCATGCCAAGGGCAAACTCAAGTCCGTGGACGGGATGGCGGAGATCGATCTGGTGACCGCCGAGGTTGAAGGCATTCTTTCCAAGCTTTAAGGCTTTGAAAATAAACTTGGTGGAACGGTTGCTTTTCAGCAGTGATTCCGCTAAACACCGCGCCAACTCGCGACATTCCATGCGATCGGCGCGGATTTCCCAGGGAAGTCCGGGTGCGGTCGTTTTGACATGTTACGGACGTAAATCTGAACGGGCGGTTCTCAAGAGCCGCATAACGAAGCCCACTTGCCGGATGGCAACTGGAATGCAAGGAGAACAGGCGTGGCACGTATCGCTGGCGTCAACATCCCGACTGCGAAGCGCGTTGTTATCGCGCTGACCTACATTCACGGGATCGGTCCGAAATTCGCACAGGAAATCGTCGAAAAGGTCGGTATCCCGGCCGAACGTCGTGTGCATCAGCTGACGGACGCAGAAGTCCTTCAGATCCGCGAAGCCATCGACCGCGACTATCAGGTCGAAGGCGATCTTCGTCGCGATACCGCGATGAACATCAAGCGCCTGATGGACCTCGGCTGCTACCGCGGCCTGCGTCATCGCCGCGGCCTTCCGGTCCGCGGTCAGCGCACGCACACCAATGCCCGCACCCGCAAGGGTCCGGCAAAGGCAATCGCTGGTAAGAAGAAGTAATTTCCGGGAAACCGGAGTGGGGAGGCTGGCGGTCTGCGCCGGCCTCTTTTGAGTTTGGAGCGGGACCATATAGGCGCCGTTCCGGTGTAGCCGCTGGCATTACGGCGGTGAAGAGATCCAAGAAAGGAATACCATGGCTAAGGAAGCCGTCCGCGTTCGCCGTCGCGAGCGCAAGAATATCTCGTCGGGTGTCGCTCACGTTAACTCGACCTTCAACAACACGATGATCACCATCACCGATGCGCAGGGCAATGCGATTGCCTGGTCGTCTGCTGGCGCCAAGGGCTTCAAGGGCTCGCGCAAGTCGACCCCGTTCGCTGCCCAGATCGCTGCCGAAGACTGCGCCAAGAAGGCCCAGGAGCACGGCATGAAGTCGCTGGAAGTCGAAGTCTGCGGTCCGGGTTCGGGTCGTGAGTCGGCTCTGCGCGCGCTCCAGGCTGCAGGTTTCATGATCACGTCCATCCGCGACGTGACCCCGATCCCGCACAATGGCTGCCGTCCGCGCAAGAAGCGCCGCGTCTGATCATCGCTCTCGTCACCGGTGAGCGCCTTCGCGCTCCCGGTGGTTTTCAAGCTCGGTTGCCACGATTGGATGGTGGCAACGAACGGAAGGCAAACTCATGATTCAGAAGAACTGGCAGGAACTGATCAAGCCGAACAAGGTGGAGTTCTCCTCGAGCTCGCGCACCAGAGCGACGCTTGTTGCCGAACCGCTGGAGCGCGGCTTCGGCCTCACCCTCGGCAACGCGCTTCGCCGCGTTCTGCTCTCCTCGCTGCGCGGCGCTGCCGTCACGGCGGTGCAGATCGATGGCGTGCTGCATGAATTCTCCTCGATTCCGGGCGTCCGCGAAGACGTCACGGATATCGTGCTCAACATCAAGGAAATCGCCATCAAGATGGATGGCGACGACGCAAAGCGCATGGTCGTGCGCAAACAGGGCCCGGGCGTTGTCACGGCTGGTGACATCCAGACGGTCGGCGATATCGAAATCCTCAACCCCGAGCATGTCATCTGCACGCTCGACGAGGGCGCCGAAATCCGCATGGAATTCACCGTCAACAACGGCAAGGGCTACGTTCCGGCCGAACGCAATCGTGCGGAAGACGCTCCGATCGGTCTCATCCCGGTCGACAGCCTCTATTCGCCGGTCAAGAAGGTGTCCTACAAGGTTGAAAATACCCGCGAAGGACAGGTTCTCGACTACGACAAGCTGAACATGACCATCGAAACCGATGGCTCGATCACCGGCGAAGACGCCGTCGCTTTCGCGGCGCGCATCCTCCAGGATCAGCTTGGCGTCTTCGTCAACTTCGACGAGCCGCAGAAGGAAACCGAAGAGGAAGCAGTCACCGAACTCGCTTTCAACCCGGCTCTCCTCAAGAAGGTGGACGAACTCGAACTGTCGGTCCGTTCGGCAAACTGCCTGAAGAACGACAACATCGTCTACATCGGCGACCTCATTCAGAAGACCGAAGCAGAAATGCTCCGCACGCCGAATTTTGGTCGCAAGTCGCTGAACGAAATCAAGGAAGTTCTCGCTTCCATGGGCCTGCACCTCGGCATGGAAGTGCCGGCATGGCCGCCCGAGAACATCGAAGATCTCGCCAAGCGTTACGAAGACCAGTACTGAGAAAACAAAAGGCAGGCTCTTTCGGCTGCCTTTCCCCGTCAAACAGCAGGCCGATCGCCTGCATGTGCAAGGAAACGGCAGGCCCATTTAGCGTAAGGGCACCTGCATTAAAGGAGAATAGCAATGCGCCATGGTAAAGCCGGCCGCAAGCTGAATAGAACTGCAAGCCACCGCAAGGCGATGTTCGCCAACATGGCGGCTTCGCTGATTACCCACGAGCAGATCGTCACGACCCTGCCGAAGGCCAAGGAAATCCGCCCGATCGTCGAGAAGCTCGTCACGCTCGGCAAGCGCGGCGACCTGCATGCTCGTCGTCAGGCGATCTCGCAGATCCGCGACGCTGCCGTCGTTTCGAAGCTGTTCGACACGATCGCAACGCGCTACGCCACCCGTAACGGCGGCTACCTGCGCATCATGAAGGCCGGCTTCCGTCAGGGCGACAACGCCGCCATGGCCGTTGTCGAATTCGTTGACCGCGACACCTTCGCCAAGGGCGCAGCCGACAAGGCCCGCGTCGCTGCCGAAGAGCAGGCTGTCGCCGCCTAAGATTTTCGGCTTCGCCGGAAACAGGACAGCCGGGCTGCAAAGCCCGGCTGTTTTCGTTTGTGTATTGGCCGACGACCGGCTTGCTTATAGTGAAATATCTGCACCTCCGGCCGTCAATCGCCCGAGATCGTGACGGGACAAGGTCATTGCGCGAAATTATTCAAACCCGGTCACGACCACAGCTCCTCCGTCTCGCCGCCCTGCTTCTCGTCATCGTCCTCGGACTGGCGCTCAGGCGCTTCGGCTACGCCGTCGATCTGCCCTTCATCGTCGTCAAATATGGCGGATCGGCCCTGTGGGGCGCGATGGTTTATCTGCTGTTGGCGCTATTTTTGGCAGATTGCGGCCGGCGGCAATTGCTATCACGGCGCTGTGCGTGGCCATTTCAGTCGAATTATTCCGGCTCTATCACACGCCCTGGCTCGACGCGTTTCGGCTGACCACCGCAGGCGCCCTACTGCTCGGCCGTATATTTTCCCTCTGGAACATCCTGGCCTACGCGATCGGAATAGCCGTGGCCTGCAGGTTCGATCCGGCAAGGCGTCCTCGCTGACCCCAAGCCTCATCGAGCTGGAGCCACCGCCCGCTGGCGCGGCCGTCCTTGCTCCTTCTTCCGGCTGCGTGCGATCGGCCGGTAGGAGCGGTAGAGGATGAGCGCGATGATCAGCCCGACATAGATATACTGCTGGAGATCGAGGATCTTGGTCGAGAGCGCAAAATGCAGCGCCCCGCAGGCAGCGATGATGTAGACGAGGCGGTGCAGCCAGATCCAGTTCTTGCCGAGGCGGCGGATGGAGAAATTGTTGGATGTCACTGCCAGCGGCGCAAGCATTGCAAGGCCTGCCATGCCGAACATGATGAAGGGGCGTTTCAGCACGTCGTTGATGACGGCAGAAATATCCATCGCCTGGTCGAGCACCATGTAGACGGTGAAATGCATCAGCGCGTAATAGAAGGATAAAAGGCCGAGCGCGCGCCGATAACGCAGATAGTTCCAGCCGAAAAGCTCGCGGGCAGGGGAGACGGCAAGCGTTGCGATAAGGAAACGGATCGTCCAGATGCCGAGGAAAAGCTCGAAGGTCTTGACCGGATCGGCGCCGAGCTGATCGGTCGCGCCGAGATAGAAAGTCCAGGCCGCAGGCACGAGCCCGACGACGTAAAGCAGCCAGACGGAGGCAGGCTGCCAGCGCTTGGGGATGGCGAGCGACAGTTCCGCCATCAGAAATTCGCCTTTAGATCCATGCCGGCATAAAGGCTTGCCACCTCGTCGGCATAACCGTTGAAGGGCAGGGTGGGGTGACGGCTCGCCCCGAAGAAGCCGCTTTCGCCGATCCGCCGTTCGGTGGCCTGGCTCCAGCGCGGATGATCGACGGCCGGATTGACGTTGGCGTAGAAGCCGTATTCCTGCGGGTTGGTCACCTGCCAGGTATTCTTGGGCTGTTGGTCGGTGAGCGTCATACGGACGATCGACTTGATGCCCTTGAAGCCGTATTTCCAGGGCACGACGAGCCGGATCGGTGCGCCGTTCTGGTTCGGCAGCGTTTCGCCGTAGAGGCCGACGGCAAGCAGTGCCAGCGGATGGCGCGCCTCATCGAGGCGCAGACCCTCGACATAGGGCCAGTCGAGCGATTGGAAAAATCCCTTCTGTCCCGGCATTTCCTCCGGCCGCACGACCGTTTCGAAGGCGACGTATTTGGCACTGCCGAGCGGCTCGACCTTGTCGAGCAAGGACGCCAGCGGAAAGCCGTCCCAGGGGATGACCATCGACCAGGCCTCGACGCAGCGCATCCGATAGGTGCGCTCCTCGATCGGGAATTCCTTCATGAGCGCCTCGATGTCGAAGGTGCCAGGCTTGTTGACCATGCCGTCGACCTTGATCGTCCAGGGCAGCGGCTTGAAATTGCCGGAAAGCGCGGCGGGATCGCCCTTGTCGAGGCCGAACTCATAGAAATTATTGTAGGTCTTGATGTCCTTGAGCGGGGTCGTCTTCTCATCGACCTTGTATTTGCTCTCGACGGCAGAAAGCGCGGCCGCGCTGGCCTTACCGGCGCCGTAGAGCGCCATGGCGCCAAGTGCTGCAGCGCCCAGGAATTCGCGGCGACGCAGATAGACTTGCCGCGGCGTGATCACAGATGAGACGATCTTCGGTGGGCGATAGGTTGGCATGTCAAAACCTCCAGGGCGGATTACCCATTATAGTTCCTAAACGAACCGCCCGCATGTTCGATCAATGTCTATGCCTTGAATATCGCCGACGGGAAGCCAATTTTTTGTGTTCGGCTGTGATGGGATGGGCTGTAACGAAAGGCCTCGTCGAACCGTATATGATGGATGCGCTTCGGATCGCTCCACGCGGCAGCGTACCGGATTTGGCCTTCCCGGTAGTGACAGTCTCGGTCGATTGGATTAGGACAATTCCAAAAAGCAGCGATCGCCTGGCCCGCAAACTCCACAGCCGCCCGCTTCGCCTGATAATTCCTAGATATCGAGGAAGACACCGATGCCAGCTTACCGTTCCAGAACCACGACCCACGGCCGCAACATGGCGGGCGCGCGCGGCCTTTGGCGCGCCACGGGCATGAAGGATTCGGATTTCGGCAAGCCGATCATCGCCGTGGTGAATTCCTTCACCCAGTTCGTGCCTGGCCACGTGCATCTGAAGGATCTCGGCCAACTCGTCGCTCGCGAAATCGAAGCTGCCGGCGGTGTCGCCAAGGAATTCAACACGATCGCCGTCGACGACGGCATCGCCATGGGCCATGACGGCATGCTCTATTCGCTGCCCTCGCGCGAACTGATCGCCGACAGCGTCGAATACATGGTCAACGCTCATTGCGCCGACGCCATGGTCTGCATCTCCAACTGCGACAAGATCACCCCCGGCATGCTGATGGCGTCGCTGCGCCTCAACATCCCGACGGTCTTCGTCTCCGGCGGCCCGATGGAGGCTGGCAAGGTCGTGCTGCACGGCAAGACGCATGCTCTCGACCTCGTCGACGCCATGGTTGCTGCTGCCGACGACAAAATTTCTGATGAGGACGTCAAGGTCATCGAGCGCTCGGCCTGTCCGACCTGCGGCTCCTGCTCCGGCATGTTTACCGCAAACTCCATGAACTGCCTGACGGAAGCACTCGGCCTGTCGCTGCCGGGCAACGGCTCAACGCTCGCCACCCACGCCGACCGCAAGCGCCTCTTCGTCGAAGCCGGCCACCTGATCGTCGATCTCGCCCGCCGCTATTACGAGCAGGACGACGTCAAGGCCCTGCCGCGCACCATCGCCTCCAAGCGGGCCTTCGAGAATGCCATGGCGCTCGACATCGCCATGGGTGGTTCGACCAATACCGTCCTGCATATTCTTGCCGCTGCTCATGAGGGCGAGGTCGATTTCACCATGGCCGATATCGACGCGCTGTCGCGCCGCGTGCCGTGCCTGTCGAAGGTCGCGCCCGCCAAGAGTGATGTGCACATGGAAGACGTCCACCGCGCCGGCGGCATCATGTCGATCCTCGGGGAGCTCGACAGGGGTGGCCTGCTGAACCGCGATTGCCCGACCGTCCACGCCGAAACGCTCGGCGATGCGATCGACCGCTGGGATATCACCCGCACCAACAGCGAAACGGTCCGCAACTTCTATCGCGCCGCTCCGGGCGGCATCCCGACCCAGGTTGCCTTCAGCCAGGAGGCCCGTTGGGACGAACTCGACACGGATCGCGAAAACGGCGTTATTCGCTCGGTCGAGCATCCCTTCTCGAAGGACGGCGGTCTTGCCGTGCTGAAGGGCAACCTTGCGATCGACGGCTGCATCGTCAAGACGGCCGGCGTTGATGAATCGATCCTGAAATTCTCCGGCCCCGCCCGCGTCTTCGAAAGCCAGGATGCGTCAGTCAAGGCGATCCTCGCCAATGAGGTCAAGGCCGGCGACGTCGTCGTCATCCGCTACGAGGGCCCGAAGGGCGGCCCGGGGATGCAGGAAATGCTCTATCCGACGAGCTATCTGAAATCGAAGGGCCTCGGCAAGGCTTGCGCGCTCATCACCGACGGCCGTTTCTCCGGCGGCACCTCCGGTCTTTCGATCGGCCACGTCTCGCCGGAAGCGGCGAATGGCGGCATGATCGGCCTGGTGCGTGAAGGCGACATGATCGACATCGACATCCCCAGCCGCACGATCAGCCTGCGCGTCAGCGAAACCGAACTTGCCGCCCGCCGCGCCGATCAGGACGCCAAGGGCTGGCATCCCACAGAAGTCCGCAAGCGCAACGTCACGACAGCGCTGAAGGCCTACGCAGCCTTCGCAACGAGCGCCGATCGCGGCGCCGTGCGCGATCTGAACGCCCGCTGAGGCATCTCAACGGATGCCCACTGACTAAAAGTCAGTTGTTCTGCCAACCGGCCGCTTTCAAAGCGGCCGGTTGATGTTTTTATAGGTCTCGCCAAGTTGCTTCAGCCGCTCGTCATAGGCAGCCTTGATGCAGACAGCATCAGCTCCGCATTCCTGCCGTTTCTTCAGCCAGGCGGTCTGTTCGTCCTGCAATGTGCCGCGCGAGCCCATTGCCAACAGGCCGGAGAGTAGCTCGAAAGTGGTCGCCATCTTCACATCGGCGTCGTTCAGGGCACGGTTATCGCAGATTACCTTTTCGTCCGGCTTCAATTCCTTTGCGTCGCAATCGAAGCTCGCCGCCTCGGTCCTATTCGATGCGGAAATCAGGATCGCCAAACCAAAGGCCGCCGTCATCGCTCTTGTCACCGTCATTCGTAGATCTCCGTTGCTGCCGTTCAGGCGAACTTGCGCAATGCCAGAGCCAGGAAGATGATGCAGGCGAGCCAGACGACAAGGATGAAGATCAATCCGGCCCGGCCGGAAGGGCGCTCGATGCGCCTTGCGGCTTCCGCGCGAAGCTCGCTCATCACGTCGGCCGGAACAAGCCGCGTCGCCAACAGGATGCCGAGCGGCACGATGACGAGATCGCCGAGATATCCGAGCACGGGAATGAAATCGGGGATGAGATCGATTGGTGACAGCGCGTAAGCTGCAACGGCGCCCGCCACCGCTTTTGCGTACCACGGCACGCGGCTATCACGTGCGGCCAGCCACAATGCAACGATGTCACGCTTCAGTGACTTCGCCCAGATTTTGGCTTTTGATATCAGTTGCATGGCCGATCTTCCTGAATCGAAATCGCAAATGCTTCAAGCAGAATCTCTTGAGCCTCTCCTTGCCTTATTCTTCCATGCTTCCGCCCTCTTTCCTTTCTAGCGTCGGGCGCTAAAACAATTTCTCAAGAGGATTCAAAAGGGATACCCATGCCAGGCCTTTTCAAGCGCGCGTCCGTCTCGCTCTTCGCTCTGATGCTCGTTCTACCGGCTGCCGTTCACGCGCAGACGGCAAAGACCGTGCCGGAGAGCCAGATGCAGATGCAGCTCTCCTTCGCGCCGCTGGTCAAACAGACCTCAGGCGCCGTCGTCAACGTCTATGCGGAAAAGATCATCCAGCGCCAGTCTCCCTTTGCCGGCGACCCTTTCTTCGAGCAGTTCTTCGGCCAGCAGATGCCGAACCGCTCGGAAAAGCAATCGTCTCTCGGTTCGGGTGTGATCGTTGAGGCCAATGGCACCATCGTGACCAACAATCACGTCGTCGAAGGCGCCGACGACATCAAGGTAGCCTTGTCGGATGGCCGCGAATTCCCCTGCAAGGTGGTGCTGCGCGACGACCGCGTCGACCTCGCCGTGCTGAAGATCGATACCAAGGAGAACCTGCCGACACTGGCGATCGGCAATTCCGACGCCGTCGAGGTCGGCGATCTCGTACTGGCGATCGGCAATCCCTTTGGCGTCGGCCAGACGGTGACCAGCGGCATCGTCTCCGCACTTGCCCGCAATCAGGTGGTCAAGAACGAGTTCGGTTTCTTCATCCAGACCGATGCTTCGATCAATCCGGGCAATTCCGGCGGCGCGCTTATGAACATGAAGGGCGAACTGATCGGCATCAACACGGCAATCTTCTCGCGCGGCGGCGGCTCCAACGGTATCGGCTTTGCCATTCCCGCCAATCTGGTCAAGGTCTTCCTCGCCTCGGCCGATGCCGGCGTCAAATCCTTCGAGCGCCCCTATGTCGGCGCGAGCTTCGATGCCGTGACCTCTGAGGTGGCTGAGGCGCTGGGGCTCAACAAGGCCCGAGGCGCACTCGTCGTCAAGGTTTCGGAAGGCGGGCCGGCTGCCAAGGCCGGGCTGAAGGCCGGCGAAATCGTCACGGCCGTCGACGGCATTTCCGTCGAACATCCGGATGCGCTGCTCTACCGGCTGACGACGGCCGGTCTCGGCAAGTCGGTCAAGCTTACCGTCATCGAGAACGGCCGCGAGGAGCAACTTCCGCTGACGCTCGCCCGCGCGCCGGAAACCTCACCGCGCGACCAGCGCACGATCGGCGGACACACGCCCTTTACCGGTGCGGTCGTCGAGAACCTGTCGCCGCGTGTTGCCGATGAACTGCGCATGCCGTCGGAATCGGCTGGTGTCGTTGTCTCCGACGTAAAGGAGGATTCTCCAGCCGCCCGTCTCGGTTTCGAGCCGAAGGACATCATCGTCTCGATCAACGGCACCAACGTGACGACAACCAGCGAGCTGTCCGAGATCGCCGACAGCGATCCCGGCCTCTGGCGGGTCGAAATCGAGCGTGACGGCCGGCGCATTCGGCAGTTTTTCCGATGAGCGATGACCTTTTCGCGCCGCGTGTTCCGGAAGAGGTTGCCGCCAGGCGGCCGCTTGCCGACCGGCTGCGGCCGAAGACGCTCGCCGATGTCACCGGTCAGGAACACCTGACCGGTGAGGACGGCGTGCTGAAGAGGATGATCGAAAGCGGTTCGCTCGGCTCGATGATCTTCTGGGGGCCGCCGGGCACCGGCAAGACGACGGTAGCGCGGCTGCTTTCGGGCGAGGCGGGCCTGGCTTTCGAGCAGATATCGGCGATCTTCTCCGGGGTTGCCGATCTAAAAAAGGTGTTCGAGACAGCCCGCCTGCGGCGAATGGACGGCCGTCAGACGCTGCTCTTCGTCGACGAGATTCACCGTTTCAACCGCGCCCAGCAGGATAGTTTCCTGCCCGTCATGGAGGACGGCACCGTCATCCTCGTCGGCGCCACCACCGAGAACCCGTCCTTCGAGCTCAACGCCGCTCTCTTGTCGCGCGCCCGCGTCTTGACCTTCAAGTCGCATGACGAGGAGAGCCTGGAGGAGTTGCTGAAGCGCGCCGAGACGATCGAGCAGAAGCCGCTGCCACTGACGGAGGAGGCTCGTGCCAGCTTGATCCGCATGGCTGACGGCGATGGCCGCGCCGTGCTGACACTCGCCGAAGAGGTCTGGCGTGCGGCGCGCGAGGGCGAAAGCTTCGACACCGAAGGCCTGACGCGCATCGTCCAGCGCCGCGCCCCGGTCTATGACAAGGCGCAGGACGGTCACTACAATCTGATCTCTGCATTGCATAAGTCCGTGCGCGGCTCGGACCCGGATGCCGCGCTCTATTATCTCGCCCGCATGTTCGATGCCGGCGAGGATCCGCTTTATCTCGGACGACGGCTGGTGCGCATGGCGGTGGAAGATATCGGCCTTGCCGACCCGCAGGCGTTGGTGATCTGCAACGCCGCCAAGGATGCCTATGAGTATCTCGGCTCGCCTGAGGGCGAACTGGCGCTCGCCCAGGCCTGCGTCTATCTCGCCACGGCGCCGAAATCGAATGCCGTCTACACGGCCTTCAAGGCCGCCAGCCAGGCTGCAAAGGAGAACGGCTCGCTGCTGCCGCCGAAGCACATCCTTAATGCGCCGACGAAACTGATGAAGGGCGAGGGGTATGGCGAGGGTTACCGCTATGACCACGACGAGCCTGACGCCTTTTCCGGCCAGGATTATTTCCCCGAGAAGATGGGCCGCCAAACCTTCTACGATCCGCCGGAGCGCGGCTTCGAGCGCGATATCCGCAAGCGGCTGGAATGGTGGGCGAAGCTTCGCAAGGAGCGCAATCCGCGCTGACGTTTATGCCTGGTCGGCGGCAAAGGGGGCTTAGCCGCCAAGAGCGATCGCTATCGCAACCAGAAGCAATCCGAGACAAGTCATCGTCATCCCTGCATAAAAAGGCCTGCCTCCCGAAAATCTCGCCCACGCATAGCCCGTTACAAACAGCAGCATGATGAGAAACAGGTTGCTGACTCTCAGAGCAAGGTGCGCGCTGTCGATGAGAAGGAAAGGGGTCACCGCCGGAATGGAGGTGACCGAGACCAGAAAGAAGACCGCGATGGCGGCAGAGAGATCACCTTTCGATAAGGACACCTTCACAGGATCGGCCCGAGATGCAAGCGTCAGGAGTGATCGATAGAGCGCATCCGCATCGGCGGCCTTTGCAGACAACGGTGCTTCTTCGATCGGGAATTCTTGCGCGAGCATCTTGAGCGCAGCAGGTTCGCTTCTGGCGGCTTTGATTTGCCGAAAAAGGCGCAGCCGTCTGCTCTTGTAAAACGTCGTACCCAGAATGAACAACACGGCGTCAATGATCCCCCAAGCGACGTTGCATCCGATTGTTGCGACGATCAACTCGTGGACATCTAACCCTTCATCTTCAAAAACAAGCCTCGAACCTACCGTCCATGTTAGCGCCATGATCAATCCGAAAAGGACTTCGCCGAGCGCATCGCCTGGATCGATGATATTGGGGATATGATCGATCGGGTTCGAAGTCATGGACTGCCCCAGGTGATGAAGATCATAGCTGCTGTTCCCCACTCTCTAGCAGAACATGAATGAGGAGCCGACTTGCAGCTGGCTGTGCGGGGTAAGCCTCGCGACCACAGAACTGTGACCGACGTTGCGGTCTGATTCATTGATCGCAATCAAAGATCAGCACGATTGGGCGTCTTGTCACGGTTTTGCGCGTTCGAAAGATGCACGGTGCTGCAAAATCTCAGGAAGGCCGCGGCATCTTCTGATTGGCCGGCGCGGCAATCACCTTGACGGAAGATTCCGCAAGGCCGTGATGGCCCTCCATATCGACGACCACGTGCCAGTGACCGCTTTCAGGAACGGCGATCTTGATCGGTGATTTTCGCGCCACGCCGCCGATATATTTGAAATCGAGAACCTCGGTGAACCGCTGAAAATTCGGCGACGTCATCAGGCGAACATTGTTCACCGCATTCAACGACACCTCGATGATCGTCCCGGCGCGTTGTTCCTTGAGATCATAATGGGTGAAGCGGAAATTCGGTTTCGGCATTGGTCTCGTGGCGTCTGAAATGTATGCCGACATTTTAGCGACATGTCAGTTAAGGAAAGGTTGGAAATCAGCCCTTCAACGCATGTCTGCGTTCCCTGCCGTTTCGGGGAAGGGGACTCAGAGCGCGGAGTAAACGATGTAAAGCTCGACGGAGGCGAGCACGACTCCGAAGACGATCAGCGCCCAAGCGGTGCGCTTTTCGCGCACCTGCCGGCTGCTGCGCGTGATTCTGTGCGGGCGAAGAGGGTGGAAGGCGGAGGACATCACATTTCGCATGGCATTTGACCTTTGCAATAATGGCGAGAGTCTACTGCCGGCTGCGATAGGAAATCCATTCGGGGCGAGGTGTGAAAATATAGGAATGATATAAAGGCCGACGGCAGAAATTTCGACGTGTGATGTCGGAAGGGGATGATCACAGCCGTCCTTGCGGTATCGATGCAAACACGGAGCAAGGGCATGTCGAAGATGACGTTGATTTCTATGATCGCCACAGCCGCCACATTCCTGGCCGCCCCGGATATGTCAGCTGCCGGCGGCGCGCCTGCGATCGAGGACGACAAGGCGATAGCGCCGATCGTGCGAAAGGGAAATGTGCCGGTCAACGGCATCGATTATTATTACGAGATCCGCGGCGAGGGCGAACCGCTGCTTCTCCTTCATGGTGGCCTTGGGCAGATCGAGATGTTCACGCCCGTCATGCCGATTTTCACCGACCACCGGCAGGTGATCGCCGTCGATCTGCAGGGCCATGGCCGCACGCCCCTCGGCAATCGCCCGATCGAGCTTCCGGCAATCGGCGCCGATCTCGCGATCCTGGTGAAGCAGCTCGGCTACGACAAGCTCGATGTCTTCGGTTATTCCTTCGGCGGCGGAGTGGCGCTGAACATGGCGGCGAATGCACCGGACCGCGTGCGTCGGCTGGTAATACTCTCAGCACCCTATGCGCAGAATGGTTTCTTCCCCGAGATGCTGCCGCAGCAGGCGGCCGTCAGCGCCGCTATGGCCGACATGATGAAGGGCACGCCGATGTTCCTGTCCTACAAGGCGGTGGCGCCCGACGTATCCGAATTCCCGAAGCTGCTCGACGCCATGGGTGCGCTGATGCGCGAACCCAATGATTACAGCGATGCGATCGCAAAGCTCACCATGCCTGTTATGCTGATGTATGGCGATGCCGACATGATCCGCCCCGAGCATATGATCGACTTCTACCATAAGCTCGGCGGCGGCCTGCGTGATGCGGGCTGGACGCGGGAAAACATGTCGAAGAACCGACTGGCAATCTTGCCCGATCTCACCCACTACGAGACCTTTGCCTCGCCTCTCATGGCGAATATGGCGATGACCTTCCTCAACAGCGGCGGCAAGGCGCCGAACTGGGCCGAGCAGGTCGGAAAATAAGCGAAGGCGGCCGCTTTCCCGGCCGCCCTGCCATCAGCTGCCACGCCGATTTTCCCGATCCAATTGCGTCACCAACGCCAGGACCGTTTCCGACACCGGGGTCGGCGCGGCTGTCAGGCGCCCGAGAGCCACCAGCATGCCGATCAGTGGCGTAATTTCGAGTGCCTTGCCGCCGATCAGATCCTGCAACATCGATGTCCGCACGGCGCCGACATGGCGCGAATGTTCCAGCCTCTGCTCGATCGTCATGGTGAAGCGCGCGCCCAGCGCCTCGCCGACGGCGCGCACCTCGTTCATCACCTTGCCGACCATGGCCGAAAGCGCCGGATCCGCCATGATGTCGGTCATGACAGCCCGCGTCAGCGCGCTGATCGGGTTGAAGGCGGCATTGCCCATCAGCTTGCTCCAGATCTCGTCGCGGATATCGGGTGTCGTCGTAATGCTGAGGCCGGCACTGGTCATCAAGGCCCCGATCGCCTCGAGATTGGGCGACATTTCGCCGGAGGGCTCGCCGAGCACAAAGCGTCCCCTGTTGGAAAGCCGGATCTCGCCCGGATTGATCACCTCCGCGCCTTGATAGGCGACGCAGCCGATGACACGTTCCGGCCCGATCAGCCGCCAAAGCCTGCTGTTGGGATCGAGTTCATCGAATTGCAGTTCCGCGTGCCCGCTCCTGGTGTCGCGATGGAAATACCACCACGGAATGCCATTCAGGATCATGACGACCCGGGTGCTATCCTTGAGGAGGCTTGCGATCCCCTCGGCGGCGGGCGGGAGTTGATGCCCCTTGAGGCCGGTAATGACGAGATCCTGCGGCGGCAATGTCCCAGGGTCGTCTGTTGCTGTGAGATGGACGTCAAGCGGCGTTTCCGCATCGGCTTCGCGCAGGCTGAGGCCGCGGCTGCGGATAGCCTCGAGATGAGCCCCGCGGGCGACAACGGAGACGGTGGCGTCGTTCCCGACCCGGTTTGCGAGCTTGGCGGCGATGGCACCGCCAAGCGCCCCGGCGCCATATATACAAATGGTCTTGATGGACATGCATTGCCTCTTCATGGTCGTGACTTGACCTAGATCTAAGTCATCCCCGGCGAGAGGCGAATGCTAATTTGTCGCAAGGCGCTCTTTCCAGCTGCCTCGACGGTGCCGCCGCCTCGTCCCTTAAAGTTGGGATGGGCGGCAGGGATCTTAGGCCGCGGCCGTCGTATCGCTGGCGAAATCCGTAGAGAGGGCGAGTTCGCGCCAGGCAGCAAGTTCCGTTTCGACGCTCGCATGCTGAGCCTCGATCATTGCCACGGTATCGCTGCCGAATGGCATGCGCAGCGGCGGATTGGCTGAGTTGACCATTGTCATGATACCGGCAGCGAGCTTGGCAGGGTCGCCGGGCTGAGCATGGTTGGCGTCGACGGCGAAGTTGCGCATGTTGCCGGCCGGCGTGCCTTCGTAATCGGCGATGGAAGCCGGGCTGATCGCCAATGAATTGTCGGCGAGGAAGTCCGTGCGGAAGAAGCCGGGCTCGACGATCGTCACCTTGATGCCGAAGGGCTCGAGTTCGGCGGCCATCGATTCGGAGAGGCCCTCGATGGCGAATTTCGTCGAGCCGTAGACGCCCCAGCCGGGATAGCCGAAATAACCGCCTATCGAGGAGAAGTTCAGCACCTGGCCGGAACGCTGGCGGCGCATATAGGGCAGCACGGCGCGTGTCACCTTCAGGAGACCGAAGACATTCGTGGCATAGAGCTTTTCGATCTCTTCGGCCGTGGCTTCCTCAACGGCGCCGAGCAAGCCGTAGCCGGCGTTGTTGGCGAGAACATCGATACGGCCGAAGCGGGCGATACCGGCAGCCGCGGCCTCCTTTGCCTGCGCCTCGTTGGTGACGTCGAGGGCGATGGCAAGCAGGTTCGGATGATCGCCGAACTGCTCGGTGACGGTCTTCGGGTTGCGGGCGGTGGCGATGACGGCATCACCTGCTGCAAGGGCTTCCCCAGTCATCAGCGCGCCGAAGCCGCGGGATGCACCGGTGATGAACCAGACTTTCATGGCGAATTCCTTTCCAGAACTATTCGGTTGGCGTCGCATCTCTGTGCTGACAGGTTGAATTTGACCGAAAATCCTCTGATGTATAAGATTCGTTATTCTTGACACTGTGATGAGTGAAATTCAGCAATGCGTGCTGCCGAACTTTCCGAACTCGCAGCTTTTGCGGCCGTTGCGCGGCATAAAAGTTTCCGCAAGGCGGGCGAGGAGCGGGGTGTCACAGCCTCCGCGGTCAGTCATGCCGTGCTCAATCTCGAAGATCGGGTCGGAATCCGCTTGCTCAACCGCACGACGCGCAGCGTTTCGCTGACCGAGGCCGGCGAGCTCCTGATCTCGCATCTCGACCCTGCCTTCGGCGAGATGGCGGGCGCGCTCGATGCGCTCAACCGCTATCGCGACACGCCCTTCGGCAAGGTGAGGATCAACGTGCCGAATTCGATCGGCCCCTTCGTGATTGGCCATGTCGTCGGGCCGCTGCTCAAGAAGAATCCCAACTTGCAGCTGGAAATCAACGCCACCGACAGGCTGGTTGATATCGTCGAGGAAGGTTTCGATGCCGGGATCCGCTTCGGTGAGCGTGTGACCGAAGGCATGATTGCGCTACGCATCAAGCCGCGCATCCGCCTGGTCGTCGTCGGCTCGCCAGCCTATTTCGAGACACGTCCGAAGCCCGAAACGCCCCACGAGCTCAAACGGCACCTCTGCATCCAGAACATGTTTCCGTCAGGCGCGCGTTATGCCTGGGAATTCGAGAAGGACGGCCAGACGGTCAGCTTTCAGCCGACCGGGCCGCTGTCGCTCGACGATCACGAGCTGATGATGCAGGCGGCGCTTGATGGCGTCGGCCTTGCCTATGTCTGGGAGCCACGGGCGGAAAGGGCGATCGCCAGTGGCAAACTCGTCCAAGTGCTGGACGACTGGTGCCAACTGGAGGAACCGCTCTATCTCTACTATCCGAGCCGCCGCCATATGTCGGCGGGCTTTAGGGCAGTCATCGAGGCGATGCGCGCGGCGTAAGGCTGAAATCGATGCCGCGGGCGCCGTCAGCGCGCAGGCTGGTGATCGTTTGAAGCGCTTCAAAATAAACCGTCAGGTCGCGGGCGGGATCCGCGGGGAGAGCGGCCGCACGGAACACTTTGCCTCCCGTCGCCTCGATGCCTCGGTCGATCATCAGGTTGTCGGACAAGCCGTGATTTTCGATCGCGATGCCGTCCGGTCCGCGTGGGCGCCCGCTCGTCTCATCGATATCAAGCCCCGCATACCAGATGGAACGAACACGCAGGCCATAGTCATCGGGGTGATTGGTATAGGCGAAGACCGCTTTTCCGAGCGCAATCATGAAGCCGATCTCATAGACCGTACCCGGATCGGCGCTGACGCCTCGAAAGGGAGTAATGTTGGCAAGGCAGATCTCGGCACGACGCATAGCGGTGTCGTTGCGTGCGTAGATCTCTGCAGCCGTCCGCTTCACCGGCGTCTGGTTTTCGTCGCTGCCGGGGCCGGTCGGCTCGAAGCCGAACTGGCGTGCCAAACGGCGTTTTTCGGCCATGATGGGCATGGCATCCGGGAGAAAGACTTCCGGGCCGGCAAGATAGATGGTGGTCATCGGTATCCTTCACTCACATGCGAGACGATGTGCCGGACTGGGACCGCCAAGCACGGAATCCATTTCCGACGGAAGCACCGCAAATGGCAAGCCATGCCGGCAGGGAGTTTGCCCAATTTTTTGAGAAGCAGCGTGAAGAGCCCGCAGTGAACGGGCAACTGCCGGCTTCGTTCCAGGCGCGGCGGAAGGTTTCCGGAGGAGCCGCCATGTCCCGTCATCCGAGCGCCGCCACATGATGGCGGGCTTCGGAGCGATCATCGAGGCGATGCCCGCGGAAAAAGCTTGAGGTTTGCGTCTGTCACCCTTTTGACTCCTGTGAGCGAACCGGCCAAAGATGCCGCCATGGCCAGGATCGTCGGGAGAGGTTGATGAACGGTCGGAATTCGCCAGCTGGTATTCGAGCCCCCAGGCGGCTCGCATCTCTGTTCGCCGCTTTGGCGACCACGCTGTTGCTGACAACGGCGGCGGTCGGGCAGGACATAGGGCCGCAAAGTCAGACTTCGCGTGCGCAGGTCGAAAAGCTCGTCGGCCTCTGGAAGGATCATTTTGCCGGCGCTGACAGCCTGCAGCAGCAGCGCACGGCCTTCAAGGCGCTGATGGAGGCGACGCCGGGGCCGACGCGAATCCAGCTTCGGCAGATCGATGCCGATGGCGTCAAAGCCGAGCTGATGTGGCCAGCCCGTCTTCATCACCCGATTGGTGAAAGGGTGATCCTCTATATCCACGGCGGCGGCTTCTCTAGCGGCTCCATCCGCACCCACAGCCTGCTTGCCGGCTCGCTCGCCAAGGCGGCATCGAGCGACGTGCTCCTTATCGATTATCGGCTGATGCCGGAATATGGCTATCCCGCGCAGATCAACGACGCGCTGACGGCCTATCGCTGGCTTCTCGACAACGGCTATGACAACGGGAACGTGGTCGTGGCGGGAGACGGCGCCGGCGGCAATATCGCAATCGAGACGGTTCTGCGGCAGATGCAGGCGGCAAAGCCGTTGCCGGCGGCTGTGGTGGCGCTCAGTCCCATCACCGATCTCGCCGCGACGGGCGGATCGATGACCTCCAATGCCGAAAGCGATCCGCTGGTCGATAAGGCCTGGATCGAAGCCCTTGGCAAGCCGTATCTCCGCCGCCGGCCGCCGACAGATCCCCAGGTGTCGCCGCTCTATGCCGACATGAAGGGCTTTCCGCCGTTGCTGCTGCAGGTCGGCTCCGGCGAAGCCCTGCTTGATGACACGCTGCGGCTCGCCGACAAGGCGCGCCAGGCCGGTGTGGATGTCACCACCGAGGTCTGGCCGGGCATGCCTCATCAGTGGCAGCTGTTTCCCTCGCTGCTCGATGATGCCGATCGGGCGAGCCAGAACATCGCCGAATTCGCAATCCGGCATTTTGCTGACAGGCCGAAGGAGTAGGCGCTGCGGCCTTCTCAATTACCGCATCATTGCGATGTGCCGTGGGGTGGCGCAGGCGTTAGGGGCCGCTCGACCTCGCGGCCGACGCTGAGCGCCTTTCGCACATTCGGCTCCAGCCGCTCGATATAGGCGTGGTCGGGCGCAGCACCCAGCGCATCCAGCATTTTCGAGAAGAAACACCGGGCCGCTGCGGCGGCGGTGACGTCGAAGATCTCGGCATCGCCCAGCCCATGTTTCTTCAGCCCGTCTATATCCTGCTGCGTAATCGACGTCGCATCGCGCGCCACCTTGGCGGCAAAGGCCATGATCGCGCGTTCGCCGGCATCGATCGGCGCCTTTTCCGTCTCGTTGACGACCGCCGTCAGCCCGTCGCTGGTGAAACCTTCGCGCAACAGCACGGAGCCATGCGCCAGCATGCAATAGGAGGACTTCAGCTCCTTGGCCGCCGCCAGCGTCACCAGCTCGTAGCGCCTGAGGCTCATATGGCTGCGAATGCTCGAAAGCAGCGCTCCCCAGCTTTCCATCACCTCAGGCCGGTGGCCGAAGGCACGGTACATATTCGGCAGATAACCGTAGCTCGCCTCCGCCGACGCATACATCGACGTCGTCTTCTCGCTGGCGGATGCATTGGGAGTGTGAATGAAAGCCATGGCATGGTCCTCCTCTACTGAGAGAAGGATAGGGTAGATATGCAGGACAGCAATCCAGAAATATCAGGCAGCGTCACTGCTCGCAGAAGCGTTACCTGCTCTCGATGGGAAGGGTTACGGTGAATGTTGATCCGCATCCTCTTGCATTTCTAACCTCGCCCATGGTCGGCGGCCCCTTTGGGCAAGCCGTGACGTCGGTTCGGCGGGTCCTTGCCTTCACGGGAAACACCTTCAATGATCTTTTAGTCGTGCGCAAAGCACGATTTTGCAGGTCGCAAAATATCGACACATATCTCTCAGTCATGGCCGGGTTTTAGATCGTTCCAATTTTTAGGCAGAAAATTCGGCGATCCAGAAAGCCGAATTTCGCTTTGCATACTTCTACAAGGCGCCTGCCTGCGCAGATTTCACTTGACAGAATTGGAACGTTCCAAATATTTAACGATCAGTCTACGTTGATCGTGTGGAGGAAAGAGTGACGAAGCCGCGGGTAACCGTCATTGACATTGCGAAGGCCGCCGGCGTCTCGAAGTCGACGGTTTCGCTGGTGCTTCAGGGCTCCTCCCTGGTCAATGAAGGCACGCGTTCCAAGGTCAATGTGGTGATGCGCGAGCTGGGCTACGTCTACAATCGCGGCGCAGCCAATCTTCGCCAAGCCGGTGCCAAATCGAGGATCATCGGCGTCGTCGTGAACGATCTGACGAACAGCTTCTTTGCCGAGCTCGCGGTTGGGGTCGACATGGTCGTTCAGTCGGCCGGCTTCGTACAATTCCTGTCGAACACCGGCGAGAGCATCGACCGGCAGCGCGAGGTTGTCGCATCGATGCGCGAACATGGCATTTCCGGCCTCATCGTGTCGCCGGCGCGCGCCACCGATGCCGCGGACTTCAAGCCACTCGTTGCTGCGGGGATTCCTGTCGTGGTTGTCGTCCGAAACCTGCCCGGCGCCAAAGTCTCCTCGATCGTGTCCGACAACCAGGCCGGCATGATGTCCGCCGTTCAGCACTTGGCGGAACTCGGTCATAAACGCATCGCGTTTCTCGGCGGCTTTCCCGATACCGCTGTCTTCGACGACCGCCTTGCCGGTTACCGAAATGGCGTCGAGGCAGCCGGGCTCGGCTACCGTGAAGAACTCGTCATCGCGTCCGCGCCCTCGCGAGCGGGCGGGGTCGAGGCGATCGGAAAAGCGATCGGTCTTGCTGATAGGCCGACAGCCGCCGTCTGCTTCAACGATGCCGTGGCCTTCGGTGTTTGCGACGGATTGCGCGCGCGCCGTCTGGAGCCCGGCTCCGACTTCGCCGTCGTGGGCTTCGACGACGTCATCGAGGCCCAGGCGGCCGTTCCGGCGCTGACGACGGTCTCGGTCGATCCGCAAGGCATTGGGCGGCGCGGCGCGCAAATGCTTCTCAAGCAGATCAATGCCGGCAAGGCCGAGGCGGAGACGGTGACGACAGCTGTTCGGTTGGTCGTTCGCGAGAGCTGCGGAGCCGGCATGAGCGTCAAAATCAAACAGGACTTTGCGTGATGCCAATGAAGAAGCATCTTACCCCGGCCGAAGCGGCCGCGCTGATCCCGGATGGCGCCGTTGTAACGGTATCGTCCTCGAGCGGTCTCGGTTGCCCGGATCTCATGCTGAAGGCGATTGGCGAACGTTTCGATGCGACCGGCCATCCCCGTGACATCACCACTCTTCATCCGATCGCCGCCGGCGACATGAGCGGCATCAAGGGCGTCGACCACATCGCCAAGAGGGGCCTGCTCAAGCGGATCATTGGCGGTTCCTATCCCTCAGGCCCTTCGTCGTCGGAGCCGCCGCTGATCTGGCAAATGATCACCAACAACGAAATCCCGGCCTACAACATTCCCTCCGGCATCCTGTTCGACATTCATCGCGAAGCCGCCGCGAAGCGGCCAGGTGTCCTGACCAAGGTCGGCATCGACACCTTCGTCGATCCCCGGCGGCAGGGCTGCGCAATGAACGAATTGGCTTCGGAGCATCCGGTGGTCAAGCGCCTCAGCTTCGAGGGTGACGACTGGCTATTCTTTCCCTCGATCGTCCCTCAGGTCGCCATCATCCGCGCCACCACCGCCGACGAGCGCGGCAACCTCACATATGAACATGAAGGCGCTTATCTCGGCGGCCTCGATCAGGCGCTTGCCGCACGCAACAACGGCGGTATCGTCATCGCCCAGGTCAAGCGGATCACCAAGCAGGGCTCGCTGAAGCCCCATGACGTCCGGGTGCCTGGAATGCTGGTCGACTATATCGTTGTCGATCCCGAGCAGAAGCAGACAACGCAGACGGCGTACGATCCCGCGATATCAGGGGAGATCTTCCGCCCGCTCGAGAGCTTCAGCGTTCCGGAATTCAATGTCCAGAAAGTCATCGCGCGTCGTGTCGCTCAGGAGCTTCAGGCCGGAAGCTGCGTCAATCTCGGCTTCGGCATCTCGGCCAATGTGCCGCGGATTTTGCTGGAGGAGGGGCTCCATGGCGCCGTTACCTGGGTCATCGAGCAGGGCGCGGTCGGCGGCGTGCCGCTGCTCGACTTTGCCTTCGGCTGCGCGTCCAATGCCGACGCCTACATGCCGTCTCCCTATCAGTTCACCTATTTCCAGGGCGCAGGCTTCGATGCGTCGCTTCTCTCCTTCCTCGAGATCGGCAAGGACGGCTCCGTCAATGTCTCCAAGCTCTCGTTCCGGCCCCATGTGACGGCGGGTGCCGGAGGCTTCGTCGATATCACGGCGAGGGCGAAGAAGATCGTCTTCTCCGGCATGTTCAATGCCGGAGCGAAGCTTTCGATCGCCGATGGCGCTCTCCTGATCGAGAAAGAAGGCAAGCTGAAGAAGCTGGTGAACGAGGTCGAACACGTTACCTTCAGCGGCAAGCGCGCGATCGAGCAGGGGCAGGACATCACCTATGTCACCGAGCGATGCATAATGAAGCTGACGCCTGACGGCATCGTCCTCACCGAGATTGCCCCCGGCGTCGATCTTCAGACCCACATCCTCGATCAGTCCGAGTTCCCGCTGATCGTCGCGCCCGACCTGAAGGTCATGGACGCCGCGCTCTTCCAGGAGGCACGGATCGGCCTGTCGCTTCCGGCAAAGAGGGCGCGGACACTGGAGGGTACCTTCAATGGCTAGCGGAACGGTGAAGGTCGACGTCGAAGGACACGTCGCGACGCTGACGATTTCTCGCCCGGAGAAGCTCAACGCGCTCGACCTCGACATGTTGAAAGCCTTGGCGGACGCCGCCGACGAGGTGGAGGCGAACGCGAATGTGCGCGCTGCCATTCTCACCGGCGAAGGGAAGGGCTTTTCCGCCGGAGGCGATATCAAGGCCTGGGGCGGAATGCTGCCGCAGGAATTCGGTCACGCCTGGGTGCGGCAGGGCCACCGCATCTTCGAAAGGCTGGCGACGCTCCGGGTGCCGCTGGTTGCGGCTCTGAACGGCCACGCTCTCGGAGGAGGGCTTGAGCTTGCGGGGGTCGCGGACATTCGTCTTGCCGAGGAGCAGATCAAGATCGGTCTGCCGGAAACCGGCCTTGGCATGGTGCCGGGCTGGTCCGGGACCCAGCGTCTCGTCCGCCGCTTTGGCGCGCAGGTCGTCCGACGCATGGCTCTGGGCGGTGAGATCTTCACCGCCGAGCAGGCGCGCCTGCTTGGTATGGTCGATGCGGTCGTTCCGACAGGAAACTCGCTGGCCGCCGCCAGGGAATATGCCGAACGAATTGCTGCAAGGGGACCTGCCGCCGTCGAGATCGTCAAGTTGATGATTGCATCGGCGAACGGCGAAGACAACGGAACCGCGGTCGAAGCCTTGGGTTCGATCCTCGCCGCCAAGACCGGCGATCTCAAAGAGGGCGTCGCGTCGTTCAGCGAGAAGCGCCCGGCAACGTTTAAGGGAGAATGGTAATGACGGTCCTCGTCAACCCCACCGCGCTGAGCGACCACAAGGCGCGCGATTTCAGGATGCTCATCGACGGCAGATGGGAAGCCGGCGCTTCCGATCCGATCGCGCGTGTCGCGCCAAGCCATGGCGTCGTGGTCAGCTGGTTCCCGACCGGCAGCAGGAAGGATGCCGAGCGCGCCATAACAGCCGCGCGCAACGCCTTCGACCTCGGGCCATGGCCTCGAATGACCGCGTCCGAACGTTCTGCCATCCTACTCAAGGCCGCCGATCTGATTGCGGCACGTGCGGAAGAGCTGGCATTTCTCGATGCTATCGAGGCAGGAAAGCCAATCACACAGGTGCGAGGCGAAATTGCAGGCTCCGTCGACATATGGCGCTATGCGGCTGCGCTCGCCCGCGATCTCCATGGCGAAAGCTACAACACGCTTGGCGACGGCACGCTCGGCGTCGTCCTGCGCGAAGCGATCGGCGTGGTGTCGATCATCACGCCCTGGAATTTTCCCTTCCTGATCGTCGGCCAGAAGCTGCCATTCGCCCTGGCCGCAGGCTGCACGACCGTGGTCAAGCCTTCGGAACTGACATCGGGATCGACGCTCGTTCTGGGCGAGATCCTGCAGGAGGCAGGCATTCCGGATGGCGTCGTCAATATTGTCACCGGTACGGGACCTGAGGTCGGTGCGGTCATGACGTCTCATCCCGACGTCGACATGGTATCCTTCACCGGCTCGACCGGTGTCGGAAAACTGACGATGTCGAATGCCGCGCAGACGCTGAAGAAGGTCTCGCTGGAACTGGGTGGAAAGAACCCGCAGATCGTGTTCCCGGATGCCGATCTCGATGCGTTCATCGACGCCGCGGTCTTCGGTGCATATTTCAATGCCGGCGAGTGCTGCAATGCCGGCTCGCGGCTGATCCTTCACAAATCAATCGCTTCCGATGTCGTCAAGCGGATTGCCGAGTTATCGAAGGCCGTGAAAGTCGGCGACCCGCTCGATCCTTCGACGCAGGTCGGCGCGATCATCACGCCGCAGCATCTGGAGAAAATATCGACATATGTCGCCGGTGCAAGAAGCGGCGGCGCACGGGTCGCTCATGGTGGCGAGACGCTTGACCTTGGCATGGGGCAATTCATGTCGCCGACGATCCTTGAAGCGGTCACCCCGGATATGGCGGTGGCGCGCGAGGAAGTCTTTGGGCCGGTCCTTTCGGTCCTGACATTCGAGACGTCAGCCGAAGCGATCGGGATTGCGAACTCGATCGACTACGGCCTGTCGGCCGGCGTCTGGAGCCGCGATTTCGACACGTGCCTGACGATCGGCCGGTCGGTACGGGCAGGCACGGTCTGGATGAACACCTTCATGGACGGCGCCTCGGAACTGCCCTTTGGCGGCTACAAGCAAAGCGGCCTCGGCCGTGAACTCGGCCGCCATGCGGTCGAGGACTATACGGAGACCAAGACGCTCAACATGCATATCGGCAAACGCACCAGCTGGTGGATGCCGCAGACGGAAAAGCCGGCCTAGCCGGCGGTCGAACTACGCTCGAGGAGGGCGGGTGATTGGTGCGGGAATGGGTCCCGCATCTTCCAAACTGGAACTGGGAGGTTCTTCGATGAATAGGTTTTTAAGTTCGGCGGCTATTGCTGTTGTGATGATGGCTGGTCTTGGTGGCGCGCAGGCAGCCGATGTGAAGGAAGTGCAGATGCTGCACTGGTGGACGTCGGGCGGCGAGGCTGCGGCTTTGAACGTGCTGAAGCAGGATCTGTCGAAGGAAGGTTTTGCCTGGAAGGACGTACCGGTGGCTGGTGGTGGCGGTGACGCGGCGATGACGGCGCTGAAGGCGATGGTGGCGGCCGGTACTTATCCGACGGCCTCGCAGATGCTGGGTTATACCGTGCTCGA
>NZ_RJJT01000038.1 GCF_003938655.1 Rhizobium pisi | reverse complement strand
CGTCCAGATCCAGACCGAGCTTCAAAGCCAACTCAGCTGCGATGATCACCAGTGAAATCGACGGCCAAAAACATAACTCGTGAAAGCCTCGGCACCGAATACCCGCAGTTTTAGACGACCGCTAACACTCCCGGTACTTGTAGGGGAACTTCAGGAAAATCGGGTTCGTCAAACACCAGAAGCCCTCGGGAAGAGGTAGCATAGATCAGGGCTTTCTCGATCAAAGCATGTCCCTTCTTCCAACCGGCTGTTTGAATTTGAATCAGCGAGGAGTTGAGGATGGCTGCTTCAGAAACTCGCGATCAACAATTCCCATTATTAAGTCGTCGTGCCATGATCCATCGACAAAAGCTGCTTCCCGCTCCCGCCCCTCGATAATGAAACCGCATTTCTTGTAAGCGCGTATAGCCCGATCGTTATATGCGAGCACGCGAACGCTGATGCGATGCAGGTGCAGTTCACCGAAAGCGTATTGCAAAAGGAGTCGGATAGCTTCGCTCCCATATCCCTTACCGAGGATGTTTGCATCATACATCCCGATTGCCATGGACGCTCGTCTGTCGGTTCGATCCACCCTGTCCAGCCTGATTTCGCCAGCAAACTTGCCATTCACCTCGATTACCCAAGCATACGGGTTGCTGATGATGCCTTGAACCCACCCTGTTGCCTTATCCCGGCTCATGGGTTTCACAGCCGTCTTGCTCATCCCGAACATCTGAATAATCTCAGGGTCGTTCCCGAGGGCAAGGCGGGCCTCGATGTCATTAGAGGTGGCGGTTCGAAGGAGAACGTTGTGTCCCGGAATAGCAGGAGCTGAGCGAAGCACAGCTGTTGGCACGATTGTTCCCTGATGGAAGGCCATTCTCCATCGGCCATCGATCAGCTTCCATACGGAGCTTCGGAGGGTTGTTCTCTCGGGAAGGCCACCATCCGCCTGCCACACGCTGCGATACAGGACCAATACCGCATCTTCGGCGATTATCCGGGCGGTAAAATCGCGAACCTCCGGCAACGTGACACGATCTGAAGGCCCTTCCTGAGCTAGGGAATTGGTAGTGAGATGCTTGTCATAGACCCTTCCAGAACTGCCAAACTCCAGAAAGTCGTCCGCAAGCCGCGCGGAGACAGCTTCCCGGGACGACCGAATATCTGGCCTGTGTAACTCCTGCTCAAGTTGCCGAAACAACTCTATATCGATCTCATCTGCCATTATCAGGCCTCCGCAGAAATCATTGACTACTCGACCAGTTGCCAGAAAACCTGACTTCAAGGTGAGGTCATGCGACAAAAACCTGTGAGGTAATACATATTATGGGAATGCCGCGCGCCAGTGTCGTCGACCGTCACATAAGGCGAGGATACAAGACCGGCATGCAGCACCGCCGCGTCCTCGGCAACAAACCCATCGAGCTCTTTTGTCAAAAGCCGCACCATCTGCCGCTTGGAGATATCGAGACCGATATCGTTCATCAATGTCGTCAGCCGGGCGGTCGTCACTTGTCCATGTGCGTGGAGCATCAGGCAAAGCCGTCTGAGGTTGGCGCCATAGCCACCCATAATCCCTGCGGGCAAGGCTGCCAGTACCGTCTTTCCATTCGGGGTCACCCAGCATTCACGACGGTAATGCACGAGCTCCGCCTTGAGCACCAGGTCGCGAACGTAGAAGCTTCTGTATCCCTTGAAGCGCGATCCATCAGGAGCATCGACGCGCAGGATCTCCTGCCGGCTCACCCGCTTGACATCCAGCTTCGGACCGCGCGGTTTCTTCTTCGATACCGATTTGTCGCCGGGTGTGGCATCCGTCGCCTTCTCCATCCCAGAGGAGCGAAACGGCGGTCGCGGGGATAAGTTTTTCAATCGCGCAATCTCGTCACGCAGCAACTGGTTCTCGACTTTCAGCCGGGTGTTTTCCAGCCGAAGGGCTGCGTTTTCTTCGCGAAGCTGAATAGTCTCGGCCTCGAGCCTCTCCAGCCGCACTTCCGCCTGTTGCGACCGCTCCAACAAGCCCGTCACCAGACTGCGCAACGCATTCAGTGAAAGCGTGTCGGCATGCTCGGGGGAGGGGAGCCGTCTCTTTGCCATCCCTGGACCGAATCATGATTTGCCCCGTCTTAGGAATCCCTGCGCCGACGAACAGGATTCAACGCGCCCGGTTATGCACACTTTCTAGGCGGGGACGCTGAAACCCTGCCACCGATTTTGCCCCACGTACGAATTTGCGTACATGGGGCACATTCGGTGTCGATTTCAGTTACCGATTGCAATTGCAGCGCTTTGCTGAAAATCGGACGCACCGACGTGCGCCAAAAATCGCGGGGAGCGGGAGCTTCAGTCTATCAGTCGGCCTACGAAAACGCTCCGGAGCTTTGCATTCGAGGCGTCGCGCAAGCAACCATCGTCCCTCAGAGATTCGCGATTATCCAAGGCTCTTTACCGCTCTAGTAGTTCAAAGCCGAAATTGAAATTCTTAGCTGAAATCGGGGCCGATGGTGGCCGCTAGCCCCAACCAGTGCAGGGCGTTTTGACATTTGTAATCGGTAACTGAAAGCGACACCCCGTAAATCGCGGGGCAGCGAGCCCACAAGTAGGCTCGCTGTTCCCAAGCCCCCGACGCAGCCGCGAGCGCGGGTCTAGGCCGAAGAGCGGAGCGTGCCTTGACGCGCGTGAGGGGCGAGGCAGCTGGTGTTTTACCGAAGCCTGGCCTGAGATATTTGAAGTGAGACACGATCCATATCTCTTATCCGCTCTGCCGCGTAAGCAAATTTCTGCAGGTTTTCGGGTCGAAACATGGGATGCTGCTGAAGGCGGGTCAAAGGTTCGGCGAACTCCCTGATCCGCTCGTTGACCGCGTTAATCGTGCGGATTGCTTTCTCGATGTTCTCTGGCGTCATAATGCGCCGGTAAGCGGCGTGTAGAGCGATCCCCGCCTCGATCACGTCCGAAATCGTCACGCTAGGCTGCTGACGACGCTGAGCTTCCGCTGTGAACACGGCTTTATGGGCCTTCCACTTATCCTGCAGGCGGCGAAGCATGGCCTCTTCCGAATGGGCTATCCAGGCACCTTTACGCGTTGTGATGACCCGACGCATCGCCGTCGTAGGCTTCAGCCGGGTGTTGGCAAGCAGGAGATCGGCGACTTCATTGAGAAACCGACTGTCATCGATGCCGGAACCGGCAGGCCGTCCGCGAGGGCGTTTGGTATGCATCGTCAAATCCTCTTTTGTTGGGTCCCCTAGAAATACTTGCTTCTTCCCCTCCTTTCAAACGATAAGAAATCGACAAACAGGGATTTTTACGTCCGAAAATCGTCATGGTGAATATAAAAGCGAGAATAAATCGCCTTTCTACTATTTTTCCTCGCAAATGGCGCGATGTTTCCTTGTAACGATCGCCACCATTATCTCTGGCGTCCGGATTCTCGAAATCCTCGCGGTGGAGCAAGCTCGGCGCAACCAGCCGGCCACCTCCCGCGACCGGATCAGGCCGGTTTCACGTTGTCGCGTGCCGATCGCCAGTGCCATTTCCAGCCCCTTCGGGGAGCATAAGCATTTGTGGGGCGGGATAGAACGAAGTATGTCGCCGTCATTGAATTTCGATGGGACCGGCGGATGTGCAGAGGGCAAAACGAGCGGCAGGGAAAACTGCTGAACAGACGGCAATTTCGGAGGATGAGGATTTCGTCCTGCAATTCCGCATCTGGCTAAAGGGCGTGAGCCCGATGGTATGGCGCAGGGTTCAGGTTGCCTCGACAATGAAGTTGCGCGAGTTTCATGGCGTCCTTCAGGTCGTGATGGGATGGGAAGGCATCCACCTTTACCAATTCATCATTCACACTGCACGGTATGGCTCGTGGGAAACTGGAGCCCGATCCTCGGCCATGTCGCTTGGCGAATTGAAGCTGCGCAAGGGCATCCGATTCCTGTATGAATACGACCTCAACATTCCCTGGGAGCATGAAATCCGGCTGGAGGAGCGCCAGTCAGTCAAACCGGGCGCTCACTATCCGGCATGCGCGGGAGGAGACGGCGACTGCCCGACGGAGGAGTGCGGTGGGCCGGAAGCATTGATGTGGCGACAGGACAACGCCTTCGGCTACGAGACGATGAACGATCTGGTGATCACGACCGCGTTTCTGCAAGAAGTCACCGAAACAAAATCCCTTGCGATGCTGGACGACCCGGATCGCGGGGATGAACTGCGCGCCGCCCTGGAGAGACTGAAGCAGCGCGCAAGCTGCCTGGGAGAAAACTTCGAACGCCGGAAAACCAATGAACGCCTGCAACGCGGTGAACATCTCAGCCTTATGCATCAACAGATGTGATGTTTCATTCTGCGCGGGCGGCCGGGGCCGTGACCCCGTCGAAGTCTTGCCAGTTCACTGAAGAATTTGCGGATTGCTAACCGATGATCTCTATCGCTGTTTCCGGCACGACCGAAGTGCGGAGACGGAGTTTTGCGAACATCAGGTTCCCATGACGGCTGTTGTGGAAGATTTGATGCGGGAAGACGACATGCGTGCACGACTGATATTGCAAATGCTGAACGACGACAGCGAGATTGTCGCGATCGACACAGTCGCCGATCTGGTGAAGGTGACGAAAAGGCCCGAAGATCTTGGCCTGTCGTTGTCGGAGGCAAAGACCCTCCTTGCAAAACTGCAGCAAGTCATGGTGGAGACGCAGGTAGAATCGTGGCTCAGTGAAAATCGCGACAGGGATGGCCGCCGTCTGCGAAGCAAAGGCAGCTACCCCGTCACCTTCCATACCCTGTTTGGTGACGTACGCCTGAAGAGCCCGCGCTATTATCTGCCAAGGGCTGAAGGCGCGAACGGTCCTGCGACGATCTCACCGCTGCGGGAACTGATCCCCGACCACATCGCACCCGAACGCCTTTATCTGGAGACCCGGTGGGCCTCCCTTGTGCCCTATGCCGCCGCCGCGGAGCTGCTGGCCGATGTGCTGTCGATCGATTGCGGTGCCAATGCCACGACAGTTCGCCAGCATGCGTTGCGCGCGGCACGTCGTATCGAGCGGGAGCTGACCGAAGAACGGGTGTCCTTTATGCAGGATGCCTGCCCGCATGACTGGATGAACCTGCCTATTCCGGATGGCCGCATCGTTATCGGTCTGGATGGCGGCTACATCCGAGACCGCGATAACCGCAAAAAGAATTTCGAACTGATCGTCGGTCGTTCGCTACCCGACGACGGTGATCCACGCTATATCGGCTTCGTCCAAGGTCATGATCGCAAGCCGCAACGCCGCATACTCGACCATCTCAAAAAGCAAGGTGTTCAGGCCAATCAGGATATCACCTTCATCACCGATGGCGGTGAAGAGGTTCGATCGCTTGCCGAAATGATCGCACCGGCGAGCGAGCATGTCCTGGACTGGTTCCACGTCACCATGCGCATCACGGTCCTTCGCCAGTTCGCGCAGGGGCTCGAAAACTACGACGAGCAGGCTGGGCAGGATCTGCTTGAGGGCCTACGCAAAATCAAATGGCATCTCTGGCATGGCAACGGCTATCGTGCGCGCGAGGAAATCGCAGAACTGCAATTTGATGCGGAAGCTCTTGAAACGGGCTATCCCAACATGCGCAAGTTCTTGACCACCATCAGCGAGTTCAGGTCTTACATCGCCTCCAACAATGCAAGCCTGATCAACTACGGCGAGCGTTACCGGTCCGGTGAACGCATCTCTTCTGCTTTCGTCGAGGCAACCGTCAATGCCGTCATTTCCAAGCGTTTCGCCAAGAAGCAGCAAATGCAATGGAGCAAAGTCGGCGCTCATCTTCTGCTGCAAACCCGCACGCAGACGCTTGACGGCTCCCTTCGTTCGACCTTTCGTAAGTGGTATCCCGGCATGTCGAACGACAATCACGAGTACAGAGAAACCGCTCGCGCCGCATGACCACCCCACAAATCCTCATGCTCCCCAATATCGGTGAATACCGTAGTATCTGGACGAAGCCGCGTGCGATTGTCGATGATCCAAAGGAAGCTTGGCCAATCGGCTTCAGAGCCACGCGGAGTGCGGTTGATGGAAAGCAGCGTTATGTCTGTACCTCTCCCAATATGCGGTGATGGCCACGACGGCTGCACTCGGGGCTGCGGCCTCCGAAACTAGAAGCCGCAGACTACCTCGAACACCGCCTCGCGTTTCGCCAGCTGCACTATCTTTTCCGCCGATTCCACGCCGGCGCTGCGTGAGCAAACCTAAGGTGATTTCACGTTACTGGAGATGCTGTCGGCGTGGCCGATCAGGAATGACTCTGAAGACTCCTTTGGCACGCTACCAGCTTCTACGCGGCCGTGCGAATTGCATCGTTGCTGCTAAGTCTAAACTGATTGATACGATCCGTCAGGGCTCTCACCTCGCTAGCAAGCGTGTGGGTCGCCGCATTGGATTCTTCAACCATGGCTGCGTTCTGCTGGGTCATTCGATCCATCTGGCCAACGGCAGTGTTGATCTCTTGGAGGCTGCCGGCCTGTTCACGCGCGGCAAGCACTATCGCCTCCACATGGCGATTGATCTCCTGAACTTCTTGTACGATCGTCTCCAACTCCTCGCCGGTCTGCCCGACCAGTGAGACACCTTCCACGACTTGACTACTCGAGGTGTTAATTAGAGCCTTGATCTCTTTGGCCGCCTGCGCGGAACGCTGCGCCAGTTCGCGCACTTCTTGCGCAACTACCGCAAACCCCTTGCCAGCTTCGCCAGCCCTAGCTGCTTCTACACCGGCGTTCAGCGCGAGCAGGTTCGTCTGGAATGCAATTTCGTCGATCACTCCAATGATGTTCGAGATCGAGCCTGCAGATCGTTCGATGGCACCCATGGCGTCGACCGCGCGACGGACAACAACACCGGATTGCTCCGCCCGTTCCCGCGTCTGCGCCACGCGCTTGCCAGCCGTTTCAGCACGTGACGTAGAGTCTCTGACCGAGTTAGTAATTTCGGCAAGCGCAGCCGCAGTTTCTTCGACGGACGCTGCCTGCTGCTCGGTTCGACCGGCCAGATGGTCCGCAGCCTTCCGGATCTCCTCTGAACCCCCATGGATCGTGGCCGCGTTCTCAGAAAACGCAAGCATTGCATCTTCGAGGGTTTCAACAGAACGATTGAAATTGAGACGGATCGGATCAAGGGATGCAGTAAATGGCCGACCCAACCGAACGGTCATATCGCCACCGGACAGTTTCTTAAGCCCAGTCGCGAGTTCCTGAACCGCAAACTCAACATCAGCTTCCTGTGCTTGAGAAATACGCTCGCGTTCAAGCCGTTCGATCTCTTGTTGCTCACGCGATAGTTCGGATTCACGTTCCAATTCGATCTTTCGTCTGCCGGCCTTGCGAAGGATCTCCAGCGCGCGTGCCAGATCACCGATTTCATCGTTCGTATTAATGTCAGACAGAACCACATCAAAGTTGCCCTGCGCCAGTTCCGTGGTCTCCTTGATGGCGCCAGCAATGCGCTTGCTGAAGCGTCTAGCCACGAGCCAGCCAGCAAGACACATGACAATTGCACATGCTACAATCGTCGCGGTGGACGTGATGATCATGCGGTACAAATCAGCTAATACAACCGATTTTGGAACGGAGACAATGACGTACATTGTGGCGTCGTCGAACGGACTGATCCGTTTGGAAACGGAAATGTCAGGAGCCCCGTTCTGTCCTATCGTTTCGGCGTAGCCGGTCTCCGTAGATATCAAATAATTTAATGACTGACCGTTTCTGTGATCGTCGGAAAGGGGTTTTGTCAGCAGCGACGGATCCGAGTTGACAACAAATGTCTTGCCGCTAGAAACCAGCATCACGTGGCCGACGCCCATCGGTTTCGCAGAGGCGAGGCGAGTGGCAATGGTCTCGAGATCGAAATCCATACCAAGTGATCCTGCGCTTTTGCCGTTGATGTGCAGGGGCATGGCAACGGTCGTCATCAGCAACTTCTTGTCCCCGATCGGATACAAATAAGGGTCAAAAAGTATCGCCTTGCCTGCTGGCAGCGCTCCCACAACGCCGGCTAGTTGGGGGTCATCGTAGCCTGGAGTGACCATGCTTCCGACCCCCGTACCTTCTCGGAAGAAATAAGGTACCAGACGGCCGGTTTGGTCGTGAAGCGGCTTGCCGATAAACTCCGCGTCGCGTCCATCGAAAGCATTTGCGTTCCAGACGGTGAAAGCCGCGAAAGCAAGACGGTTGTTTACAACGGTTTCCGACAAAATGTCGTCCACCACCGCGCGGCTGCCTCCGTTTGCGTGCTTCTGCAGTTGCAAGAGGGCGGTCTTGAGGTCGAACACCGTTTTATAGGCGTCACGAAGTTCAGATTCGACCTGGAAGGCGACTGCATTCGCCTCAGTTGAAACCTTCTCGATGCTTTGGTTGTAGGCGCGCTCGTATGAGGTCAGGAACAGCGCGCCCGCCACAGCAAGAGTTGATGCCAATCCTAGTCCGACAATGGAGAAGGTGTTTCTGAGTGTCGCAGATCGGAACATTGCACTCCCCGAAGAAACGGCCAGTCGCATTTTCTGAGTCAGCACTCAGGGCCGGCGAAGGCTCTATAGTTGCGTTTGTAACTAATCTATAGTTCCTAAATACTAATAGAGGGTCAACAATGCCGATTGTCCAAAAGCTTGGTCCGCCAGGCGAGTGGCGACAGCAGTCCCAACCATCAGATCAATGCCGGTAGTAACACTTGAATTTTATCTCAAACATTTAGATGAAAATATAGCAAAGCTGATTCCCTTAGGCGGAGCTGGCGCTCTGTCTAGTATTATCTGCCCGATACGGACTTTATATCAATGTATAATCCCTTCGGGGCAACGCCGTTCACTACCTTTTTGAGAACGATGTATTCGAGACCCAATCATCAAGTGGCATGAATCGAATCACCTTGCAGGTGACGTCTTTCCTTCGCTGTTATTTTATCCTTGAGAAAGCAATCCAGCAGTCACCGAAGTAAATTGGTTCAGCTAAAATATTGGGCGAAATCGGACATTAGAGCGCCTTGTCAGCCGCCAGCAAAGATGGGTGGGAATCGGCGCCGAGGGCGCGGCTGACCTCTATTGCGGCGCGCACAACGTGGCGCGCGATCGACACTTCGACTTCCTCAGAGGTTCGCGAGGCTATCGACGCGACTGCGATTGCACCAAAAGCATGGCCGGCGGCGTTGAAGATCGGCGCAGCTATACCCGTCACTTCGGTCTCGAAGCTGCGACGACCAACGGCATAGCCGCGCTGTCGGACCTTTGCGATCATTTCCCGCATCTCATCGGCTGTGCGCGGTGTGCGATCGGTGTGCGGGGGAAACGCGTCGGCAGCCAGCGCTGCTTCAGCGACATCGGGATGCGCGAAGGCAAGGTAGGCAAGGCCGGATGCCGTCGCGTGAAACGGGAGCGGTTGGGACAGATCGACAAACACCCGCGTCGAGCGGGCAGGCTCCGCTATGGCGATTGTGGTTAGCGCGTCTTCTGATGCAAGGCTGGCGTGGGCGGTCTCTGATGTTTGCTCGGCCAACCAGTCCACCCACGGCTGCACCGTCGAAGCGATGGGAAAAGTTGCTTCACGAATTTTCGCGAACCTCAGTACGCTTGCCCCTAGCCGGTATTTCTTGCTGAAATCGACCTGCTCTATGAAGCCGTGCTTCATTAAAGACGTTAAGATGCGCAGCGTCGTCGCCTTGTCGAGCTCTGCCTTACGTGCCAGTTCGCTAAGGCCGAATTCAGATTCCGAAATGGTAAAATAGTTTAGTAGATTGAAGGCCTTATCTACGGTCTTCATCGTGTTCGTCGTCTTTTTCGGCGCGTCCAAAATCAGGTCCATTCTGCGTGCAGGCGAATTTCGCAAACCGGTCGTAGGAGGATCCATACCGATGCGTTGTTGATAATAGCGATCCGCAGCCATCGTTCAAGTCACGAGCATACTCGGAAAACGATCCACATTCGCTGAGTTACGGCTCACCAACTTCCTATTGACAAGTTTCAAACCTACGTCAGAATAAAATAACCGACGGTGATAATAATGAACCAATGAAGCCGCTCGACCAACCTGTAGGGGAGCTACATGTCAGATTCACAGAAAGTAACAGACAACGGACTACGCACCGGGACGCTCGGCGCCGCAGCCATCACACTGATGGTCATATCGGCCGTCGCGCCTTTGACCAATATGGCCGGGATCTTGCCGGTTGCCATTCTCTTCGGCAACGGTACAGCCATCGTTCCGGCTTTCATACTCATGATGCTACTGGTTCTCGTGTTTTCCGTCGGATACGTAACCATGTCGCGCTACGTGCCAAATTCCGGCGCTTTTTATACCATGATCACACGCGGCCTAGGTCCCACACTGGGAGGCGCAGCGGCATTGGTCGCCCTTCTTGGGTATAACTGCATGCAGATCGGGATGTCCGGGATGTTCGGTCCGGTCACCGCCGATCTCATAAAGACCTCCGTCGGCATAGACCTACCCTGGTGGGTTTACAGCCTTGGGGCGTCCTTGATCATCGGCTTTCTCGCCTATCGCCGGGTCGACTTTTCGGCAAAAGTTCTGGCGCTTCTCGTGCTAGCGGAATTCGCGGTTGTCTTCGTTCTTGATATCCTGATCGTGCACCAGGGCGTACCTGGCGGGTTTTCGCTGGCACCGCTTTCGCTGTCTGGCATGCCAAGCGGCGCGGCGCTCGGGGTCACCTTTGTGTTCGCGTTTGGATGCTACATTGGCATCGAAGCCACGACCATCTACAGCGCCGAGGCGCACAATCCGCGGGTCACTATCCCGCGTGCCACGTATGCATCGGTCCTTTTGATCGGCGGTTTCTATTCACTGTCGGCAATTTGGATTGTCGAGGCAGCGGGTACCGCCACGATTGTCGACCAGCTCAAGCAACTTCAGGACCCGGTTCAATTCGTCTTTAACATTTCTGACCAGTTCGGCGGTCGCATTCTCTCCGACATGATGCGCGTTCTCTTCGTGACAAGTGTCTTTGCCTGCCTGCTGGCGTTCCACAATCACGTTGCCCGCTATTTTTACTTCCTCGGCAAGGAAGGTATGATGCCTCATTGGCTTGGCAAGACGCATCCGAGCTATCAGAGCCCTTATCGGGGCACCATCTTACAGACCGTCATTGCGATGGCTGTCATTGGGACATTTGCGGCGTTCGGTATGGACCCTCTCCTTACATTGTTCGCCTGGATTGCCAATATCGCGGTTATCTGCGTGATCACGCTGATGCTACTAGTCTGCATCGCAGTCATCGTATTCTTCGTGCAAAATCCAGAGTTGGAACCCGGCCAACCGATTAAGACCAAGTTGATGCCAGCTCTCGCGGCAATCGGTTTTGCGCTGGTCGGTTATTTCGGTGTCAGCGGGTTCGACATTCTGACAGGAGCCTCTGGACCGCTCGCCATCGCGCTCCCCTCGCTCATCCTCGTCGCTGCCGTAATAGGTGCCATTCGGGCAAAGACGCGGCCGGGACTGGTCGTAGCCCTTTCGACAGACCCCGTCTGACCTATCCCAGTGGAGGTGACACTTCTCACCTCCACCCCAAATCGCTCACGTCAAGTCCTAGGCCCGCGGCAACGCAGGGCCTTTTTTTGTGCACTTCGTGCTGGAGCTTTCGAATATATTGACCACGCGGAGGAGCATAACTACCGGCGCATTAATATGGTCAGCACGCGTTTCAAATCAGCCGAGACCCGCTCACCAAGATCTGACCTGAGTTTGGCATCGTATTTGCGCGCTTGCCGACCGAGGTCGCGGAAAGCATTCATCCCTCCCTCAGTCAACGAAAGAAACTCAGCCCGGCGGTCGTCTTCGCTGGGACTGCGGACGAGCATTTGCGTGGCTTCCAGCGCTGTAACCGCGCGGCTTACCTTAGTCTTGTCAATATGGGAGATCGCACAAATGTCGCGTGCTGTCATCGAGCCGAATTTGCCGAGATTTGCCATAACCCGCCATTGCGCCCGCGTCATGCCATAGACTTCGCGGTAGACGCTCTCGAAATCGCGCGAGGTTGCTTCAGCTGCCTGGTTAAGGAGATAGGGTAGAAACTGCTCGAGGTCGAATTCGGGTTCCGAGCTATGTTCTGCCGCGTCCTGTTCCGCCATGCTTTGGTCCCTTATGATAGGAGGGAACCTTTGCCACAGGCGACGTCAGATGTCACCCCGCCGGACGCACCCGATCGGGATGGGCAGCGGCGAAGGCATCAAGCGCCTCTAACCGGGCGGAGATTCCCATCGTTTTGGGGAAGGTATGAAGATCCACGCCCCAGCGCCGTGCATTATAGATCTGTGGCACGAGACAAATGTCGGCGAGGCTGATCATGTCTCCGTGGCAATAAAGACCACTCGGGCCAAGTTCGAGCATAGCCTCGAAATCCTTGAGCCCGCCCAATATGAAATGCTGCATCCAGTCTTCCATGCTCGTCCCGCTGAGCGAGGTCGCATAGCGCGCGACACGCAGATTGCAGACGGGATGGATTTCCATGGCAATCGCATAGGAAAGCGCACGCACGCGTGCCTTTTCGATTGGCTTCTCTGGAAGCCAGCCCGTGCGACGGGTTTCGTCGAGATATTCAAGGATTGCCAGAGACTGCGTCAGAACAACCCCATCGATCTCCAGGGTGGGGACTAACCCCTGCGGATTACGTATCAGATAAGCCGGTTCGCGATGCTCGGCGTTTAACAAGTCGATCGGATCGGCACGGTAGGTTTCACCGATCAGGTTCAGCGCGATGCGCACCCGATAGGCGGAGGAAGAACGCCAGTAATCATTCAAAATCGTTTCCGTCGGCATCGCAAAATCCCTTTGTCGTCGGTCAAACTCTAACTTGACAAAGTTACAGATGCAACTAATTTGCCAGACCAAGATGGACGCCAATGCGGAGCTGACGATGAACCAGCATGCCACCTCACAGCTTGTCACCCATGACTTGAAAAATGCTCGCCCGCATGAAGGTTACATGCCCGGCTTCGGTAATGATTTCGAAACTGAGGCCTTACCCGGCGCCTTGCCACAGGGGCAGAATTCGCCCCAGAAGTGTGCGTATGGCCTCTATGCCGAGCAGCTATCGGGTACCGCCTTTACAGCGCCGCGCGGTCAAAACGAGCGGACGTGGTGCTATCGCATCCGCCCCTCTGTAAAACACGCCGGACGGTTCGCAAAGATCGATGTGCCGCATTGGAAATCTGCGCCGCATATCCTGCCTGACGTCATTTCGCTTGGCCAGTACCGCTGGGATCCTATCCCTCATACGACGGAAAAGCTTACATGGGTGACAGGAATGCGCACGGTCACCACGGCCGGTGATGTCAATACTCAGACCGGGATGGCGAACCACGTCTATCTCGTGACAGAATCGATGACGGATGAATATTTTTACTCCGCCGACGGTGAACTGCTGGTGGTGCCGCAGGAAGGACGTCTACGATTTTCCACCGAGCTTGGCATCATCGATCTCGAGCCGAAGGAAATCGCGATTCTCCCGCGCGGCCTTGTCTATCGCGTTGAGGTGCTTGAAGGGCCGTGCCGTGGTTTCGTTTGCGAGAATTACGGCCAGAAGTTCGATCTTCCTAACCGTGGCCCGATCGGCGCGAATTGCCTCGCCAACCCACGGGATTTTAAATGCCCCGTCGCCGCCTTTGAGGACCGGGAAGCGCCTTCCCGTGTTATTTTGAAGTGGTGCGGCCAGTTCCATGAGACCCGGATCGACCATTCTCCGCTCGATGTCGTAGCGTGGCATGGAAACTATTGCCCGTATAAATATGATCTCAGGACCTACTCACCGGTAGGCGCCATCCTCTTCGATCACCCCGATCCGTCTATCTTCACGGTTCTGACGGCGCCATCCGGGCAGGAAGGCACAGCAAATATTGATTTTGTGCTTTTCCGAGAGCGCTGGATGGTGGCCGAGCATTCGTTCCGCCCGCCTTGGTACCACAAGAACATCATGTCGGAGCTGATGGGGAATATCTACGGAGTTTACGATGCCAAGCCGCAAGGTTTCGCACCCGGCGGGATGAGCCTGCACAATTGCATGCTGCCACATGGGCCGGACCGGAACGCTTTCGAACACGGCTCTAACGAGCCGATGGTGCCGCAATTTCAGGCCGAAACAATGAGCTTCATGTTCGAGACGCGCTTTCCCCAGCACTTGACCGAATGGGCTGCGCACAGTGCCCCTCTCCAAGACGATTACATTGATTGCTGGGACAGCCTCGAAAAGAAGTTCGACGGCACGCCCGGCATCAAAAACTGATTGTCACGGCTGCAACCAACGGATTTTTACATGCCATTACTGCTGAGCTGGGTGGACAGTGCCAATTTTTCCGACTGCCCTTTCCCCCTTAATAACCTGCCTTGCTGCGTCTTTGCGACAGGCGACGACACGCGGCACTGCGCAATGCCGATTGGGGATCACCTCCTCAATCTCGCAAGTCTTGAAAGCGCGGGACACATTGTACTCGACGGTGGCCCACTGTTGAATGGGCCGAACTGGAACCGGTTCATGGCAGCGGGTCCAGCTGTGTGGGCGGCGTTGCGCGCGCAGGTACAAAGGCTGCTCGCCACCGGCGCGCCTGAACGCATTCTTATCGAACCGCATTTAGTTCCGCTTGCCGGTACCAAGCTCGTCATGCCACTTGAAGTTTCTGAATACACAGACTTCTACGCCGGAAGGCATCATGCCTTCAATGTCGGGACCATGTTTCGGGGACCCGAGAACGCACTACCGCCCAACTGGCTACACATCCCTATCGGATATAATGGCCGCGCCTCATCCGTGGTTGTTTCTGGCTCGGATGTCCGTCGACCTTGGGGGCAGATAAAAGGGCCAAACGACGAGGCACCGCGCTTTGCGCCTTCGCAGAGATTCGACATCGAGTTGGAGATGGGAGCCATAATAGGCACTCCTTCAGAAAATGGACAACCGCTGACGGTGGCCGAAGCTGATGCAATGATTTTTGGCTACGTGCTGCTGAACGACTGGTCTGCCCGCGATATCCAGGCATGGGAGTATCAGCCGCTCGGCCCGTTCCAGTCCAAGGCAACAGCAACCACAATATCGCCCTTCATCGTCATGAAGGCGGCATTGGAGCCCTTCCGGGTTTCGACCCCTACACGCGAAGTGCCGTTGCTTCCATATCTCGTGGAAGCAGAACCGTTGCTTTACGACATTGACTTGGAGGTCGCGCTGACGCCTCAGTCTGCCGGCGAAACCGTGATTTCTCGCACCAATTACCGCGAGATGTACTATTCGGCTGCCCAGCAGCTCGCACACCACACGACATCGGGCTGCGCCATGCGAAGCGGCGATCTCCTCGGCTCAGGGACGATTTCCGGCCCGAGTAAGGAAAGCCGCGGTTCGCTTCTCGAACTCAGTTGGGGCGGCAAGGAACCCTTGGTGCTGAACGGCGGCGAGACGCGCAGCTTCCTCCACGACCACGACACGATCATCCTGCGCGGACACGCAAAGGGCGACGGTTACACGATTGGATTTGGCGACTGTACAGGTCGCATCCTGCCTGCGCTTTCCGATCCCTACGCTCGATAAGGAAGAAAATCATGGCTAAAGCCTTTGCATCCCAAGGCGACCTCAGCGAAAAGACGATCAGCTTCACCGAGATCGGTGATGGGCTTTATGCCTTTACGGCCGAAGGTGACCCCAACTCTGGCGTCATCATCGGCGATGAAAGTGTAATGGTGGTCGAAGCCCAGGCTACGCCGCGTCTTGCGCAAAAAGTTATCGACTGCATTCGCGGTGTTACCGACAAGCCGATAAGTCACGTGGTACTGACGCACTATCACGCTGTTCGGGTGCTGGGGGCGAGCGCTTTCAACGCTGGCCAGATCATCATGTCCGAGGCGGCCCGCAAAATGGTTGTCGAACGTGGCCAGGAAGATTGGGACAGTGAGTTCCAACGTTTCCCACGTCTCTTCCAGGGACACGAATCGATCCCTGGCTTGACGTGGCCGACCACGACCTTCAACGGGCGGATGTCCGTTTTTCTTGGCAAGCGCCGGGTCGACATTATGCAGGTGGGCCGCGCCCATACTGCAGGCGATGCCGTCATCTATGTGCCGGACCAGAATGTGATGTTCACGGGTGACATTGTCGAAGCGCATTCGGCCTGCTATTGCGGCGACGGTCATTTTGCCGATTGGGGCGGGACGCTCGAAGCCATCCGGGCCTACGATTTGGCAGCCATTGCACCCGGTCGTGGTGACGCGGTTGTCGGTCGCGACGCGGTGAACGCTGCTCTCGACCGAACCCGCGATTTTGTCGAATCTACCTATCGGCCCGTGGCCCGCATTGCTGCGCGAGGCGGTACACTACGCGAGGCATGGGATGCTGTTCGCGCCGAATGCGATCCGAAATTCAAAGACTACGCCATCTACGAACATTGCCTGCCTTTCAATGTAGCGCGCGCTTACGACGAAGCGCGGGGTATCGACAATCCGCGCATCTGGACAGCAGCGCGGGATCTTGAAATGTGGGCACAACTCCAGGGCTGACCCGCTTCCCAGGGAGGGGACAATGGAAAATCTCGTCACGGATCGCTATCCGATAGCTTTCCGGCTATATCCCTATGTTCGTTGCGCCGATCAGTCGGCAAGCTCACCAGTGCGGCGTCCTGTCGTAGTCGGTGGCGGTGGACCCGTCGGGCTTGCCACCGCGCTTGACCTCGGTAAGCGCGGCGTTCCAGTCGTTGTCTTGGACGATCAGGAAGGTGTTGGACTCGGCAGCCGCGCGATCTGTTTTGCCAAGCGGACACTTGAAATCTGTGATCGTCTCGGTGCAGGCGAGGCAATGCTTGCGAAAGGCGTCCAATGGAATGTCGGTAAGGTGTTTCACGATAACCGCCAGCTCTATTCCTTCAACCTACTACCGGAAGAAGGTCATGCGTTACCTGCCTTCATTAATCTGCAGCAACCATGGTTCGAGCGCTTTTTGCATGAGGCTATCGTGCGGGCGCAGGCTGCAGGCGCACCGATCGAGATTCGAGGGCGCAACCGGATCGAGGCGGTCGAACGCAATGAGGGTTTCGTAACCATCGACGTCTCGACCCCGGATGGTCCTTACCAGATTGAGGCTGACTGGCTAGTCGCATGCGATGGCGCTCGGTCGCCAATACGCTCCATGCTCGGGCTCGGCTTCGAGGGACGCGTCTTCGAGGACAACTTCCTGATCGCCGATGTAAAAATGAAGGCCGATTTTCCGACCGAGCGGTGGTTCTGGTTCGAGCCCCATTTCAAATCGGGCGACAGCGCACTGCTCCACAAACAGCCGGATGACATCTGGCGGATCGATTTTCAGCTAGGCTGGGAGATCGACCGGCAGAAGGAATTGCAGCCCGAATCCATTCGGGCTCGTGTCAGTGCAATGCTCGGCCCTGATGTCGAATACGAGCTAGACTGGTGCTCGATCTACACCTTCCAGTGCCGGCGCATGGACAGTTTCCGTCACGGCCCGGTTATATTTGCTGGCGACGCTGCCCACCAAGTGTCACCCTTTGGCGCGCGTGGAGCCAATTCTGGCATTCAGGACGCAGACAATCTTGGCTGGAAGCTCGCCATGGTCGTAAACGGCACTGCCGGAGAGGCCCTGCTCGACAGCTATGATTGGGAGCGCGTATACGGCGCTGACGAGAATATCGCCAATTCGACGCGGGCAACTGATTTTATCACGCCGAAATCGGCTGTTTCCAAGCTGTTCCGAAACGCGGTCCTCTCCTTGGCGGAGGCCGTGCCTTTTGCACGCACCATTGTGAATTCGGGGCGACTGTCCCTACCTTGTACCTATGATGGCTCGCCGCTGAATGGTCCCGACAATGCCCTTATGCCAGCACGTTCGCGGCCTGGAAGTGCCTGTCCGGACGCCCCCGTGGGGGATGAATGGCTCCTGCGTTTGATAGGCTCGGACTTCACGCTACTTTCGCTCAATGCAACAGTTCCGGAAAATTTTATGGCCCACGGTGTCTCCGTGAAAGTGCTGTCACTTGCCGCGTCCCCGGGTAGCGCGATTGCTGAGCGATATCTTGGTGCGGCGTCGAGCGCCGTTTATCTCGTTCGCCCTGATCAGCACGTGGTCGCCCGCTTCGTAAGCTTTGATGCCGACGCCGTCGCCGCCGCCCTTTCCCGCGCGCTTGCAAAGGATCAAACGAATGCTTGAGACCAAACCCAATTTTTCACGGCCCGACGAGACCTATGCCATGCTCATCAAGACCCACGAAGGGCTCACTGACGAAGAGAGCCAGGCCCTGAATGCACGCCTCATCCTAATCCTTCTTAATCAAGTAGGCGACTATGAAACCATCGGGCAAGCCCTTGCGCTTGCACGCTCGGGGATTGGGCCGGAGGTTGGCTCCGCGGTTTGAACATAGCGGCGGCGCTTTCAGCATCGGACCTCTGTCGCGCTCTAAGACGCCGCAGCGAGACAATGGTCAGCGGACGAGCCGTCTTCAATGCTCGATTAAAGGAGTTTGCTTGATGAATGGAACGATCAAGCCGCATTTCATACCGGACGAGGTCGCCGTTCCGACGCAGATGGCGCTGTTCCAAGACTGGTGCTCGCAGCAGTTTGGAATTGCCCTTCCAACGCACGACGACCTTCACGCATGGTCGGTGCGCGATCGCGGCGCCTTCTGGTCAGCTGTATGGGATTTTTGTGGCGTAATAGGAGACAAAGGGGACCACCCGCTCCTCGATGCAGGGCATATTCTTGAGGATCGGTTTTTTCCGCAAGCGAAGTTAAACTTTGCTGAGAACCTGCTGCGAAACCGCGGTGACGGTGACGCGCTGATATTTCGCGGAGAGGACAAAAGAGAACTACGCTGGAGTTTCGACGAGCTCAATGCGGCAGTCTCGCGGCTCCAGCAGGCTTTCCGGACCATGGGTGTACGCGCTGGCGATCGTGTCGCGGCAATGCTGCCGAACCTTCCTGAAACAGTCGCCTGCATGCTAGCGGCGGCATCACTCGGCGCGATCTGGTCTTCCTGCTCCCCAGACTTCGGCGAACAGGGCGTCGTAGACCGCTTTGGTCAAATCGAGCCAAGAATTTTCATCACCTGCGATGCCTATTGGTACAATGGCAAGCGGATCGACCTGGCGGGAAAGGTCAGGGCTCTCGAAGGCCGACTTGGGGTGCCCTTCATTATCGTCGATTATTGCGGTAATGCGGAGGCAGTCGCTGCAGAGCTCAAGGACGGCACAACTCTAGCCGCCGTGATCGCGGATCATCCCGCCTGTGAGCCTGTGTTCGAGCCTTTTGCGTTCGGACACCCGCTGATGATCCTATTCTCATCGGGAACAACCGGTGTTCCCAAATGCATTGTCCATTCTGCGGGCGGCACGCTTCTACAGCATCTAAAGGAACATCGACTCCATTGTAACATCGTGGACGGAGACCGGGTCTTTTACTATACGACCTGCGGCTGGATGATGTGGAACTGGCTCGTATCCGGCCTCGCAAGCGGCGCCACGCTTTGTCTTTATGACGGCTCGCCATTCGCACCCACGTCGAACGTCCTTTGGGACTATGCCGAGGCCGAACGCGTCACAGTCCTTGGGACCTCGGCGAAATACCTCGACGCATTGGAGAGGGCGGGCGTCAAACCTCGAGAGACACACGATCTCTCCAGCTTGAAGGCGTTGCTATCCACCGGTTCCCCGCTGTCGCCTGCAAGCTTCGATTACGTTTACCGCGACATTAATCCGTCGGTGCATCTCGCGTCCATGTCCGGCGGAACCGATATCGTATCGTGCTTCGTGCTAGGGAACCCGACTTTGCCCGTCTGGTCGGGTGAAATTCAGGGCCCGGGTCTAGGCATGGCGGTCGCGGTGTTCGACGAAACGGGACTTCCGATCCGCGAGGGCAAGGGTGAACTTGTCTGCACGAGATCGTTCCCGTCGATGCCCATTGGCTTTTGGAATGATCCGGACGGATCACGCTTCCGCGCTGCTTACTTCGAGCGCTTCGAAAACTGCTGGTGCCATGGAGATTTCGCGGAGTGGACGGAGCACGGCGGTATCGTTATTCATGGCCGATCCGACGCCACACTTAATCCAGGCGGTGTTCGCCTCGGCACTGCGGAAATTTACAACCAGTTGGAACGCATCCCTGGCATCTCGGGCGCCGTGTGCATCGGCCAGGAGTGGGACAATGATGTACGCGTTGTGCTGTTCGTAAAGCTCAGTTGTGGCACCGTGCTGGATGAGGACCTGAAACAGATGATTCGCCAGCAAATCAGAACGGGCGCTTCGCCGCGCCATGTGCCTGCCAAGATCATTGCAGTCGATGATATTCCGGTGACCAACACTGGAAAGGTCGTTGAGCTTGCGGTGCGGGATGTCGTGCATGGCCGGCCGGTCCGTAACCTCGATTCGCTGGCGAACCCAATGGCTTTGGAGCTTTTCGTAGATCAACCTGAGCTTCGGGTCTGACAGGCTAGGAGACAAACGTCACTTGTATCGGCCGGGATCAGGTTTGACTGAGCCCGACCTTTTTGTTGGCGGTTAGTTTGCCGCGGATTTCAGCCCAGCCTCTAGCGCTTCTAGAATGCGGCTCACGTCCTGCTTGCTGATGATAAGCGTTGGCGAAAGGATGATGTTGTTGCCTGAGGTGCGAATCATAACGCCCGCCTCATAGGCGCCCTTATAGACCTGAGCAACTTTGTCCTTTGCGGCGGGGGCCTTGTCGTCGCGGTTCGAAACAAGCTCTAGCGCGCACATCAGACCTTTCCCGCGTACATCGCCAACCAAAGGATAGCGTGCCTTGAGGGTCTCGAGCCCCTCAAGCAATTCAATGCCGCGTTCGGCCGCGTTCGTGGCAAGATCCTGCTTGACCGTTTCGGCCAGGCACACAATAGCCGCGGCTGCTCCTACCGGATGGCCTGAATAAGTGTAACCGTGGCCGATGCTGCCCATAGCGGTGCGATCGTTCTCGAATACCTCAGTCACCTTTTCGCCGATCATGACAGCGCCGAACGGGAAGTAGCCGTTCGTGATCGCCTTGGCAGTGCACATCATATCCGGCTTGACTCCCCACAGCCGGCTTCCCGACCAGGCACCGGTGCGCCCAAAGGCGGTTATAACTTCGTCAGCTATCAGAAGGATACCGTGCTTGTCACACAGTGCGCGTAGGGCCGGCATCAGGCTTTCATGCGGCACTATGACTCCTCCCGCACCAAGCACGGGCTCCATGATCAAGGCAGCGATAGTATCAGCCCCATGGAAGGCAATCTCATCGGCAAACTGACGCGCAATGCTATCTGCAAGCACCTTTGGATCATCCGTGTTGAACGGGTTCCGGTACGTGTAGGGCGAGGCGAGATGAATCGTACCCGGCAGCAGCGGCTCGTAGGCTCGGCGGAAATTCTGGTTTCCGTTGACGCTAGCGCCGCCGAAATGCGTGCCGTGATAGCCCTTCTTAAGTGAAACGAATTTGGTGCGTTCCGGCTGTCCATTCAACTTGTGGAATTGGCGAGCAAGTCTAAGGGCGGTCTCGACGCTGTCGGAGCCGCCGGATGTGAAGAAGCTCCGAACCATGCCGTCGGCAGCAAAAAACTCAGCAAGCGCCACCGAAAGTTCAATCAGCGGGCCGTTAGTGGTTCCGCGAAAGGCCGAGTAGTAGGGCAGTTCGCCCAGTTGCGTGGTGATTGCTTGCTTAACAGGATCGCAGGAGTAGCCGAGATTAACGTTCCAGAGACCACCGACGCCGTCCAAGAGCCGTTTACCGTCAACGTCTATGATCTCGGCACCTTCGCCGGCGCTGATGATAGTGGGCGGGTTAGCCCTCATTTCGGCCGGATGGGCCATGGGGTGCCAGACGTGGCGGGCATTATGCTCGGTCAGGAAGTTGCTATCGGCCATCGGATGGATCTCCTCGATATGATGGGTCAGGCAGAAAGGTGAGTGAGAGCACGCTCGTAGCTCTCGGCAGGCTGGGTGACATCGAAATGGACGCAGGTCATGCCGACAGCCTGGCCGCCTCGGATGTTCTTTAATTGGTCGTCCACGAAGACGCAGTCGGCGGCGGATATGGCCAAGCCGTCGGTAATGAAGTCAAAGGCGCGCGGATCAGGCTTCAGGATCTGCGTGTAAGTTGCATCGACAATCAGATCGAAGTCTGCGAGGAACGGAAGCCTGTCTCGAAACTCCTTCCCGTAGAAGAGGTCGAGTTCGTTGGACAGGATCGCCAGACGGTGACCGGCCTTTTTTGCTGTAGCGATGGCCGCCAGCGCTTCGGGACGGATGACCTGCGAGGGATCGTCGCCGCGCACCGCACTAAGAAACGGTGGGAGCGTATCCCACTCCTTGCCCACCAGACTGCCGGTCTCTCGGGCGCGGGTAGTCCAGTAGTCCCGTTCACTGATCCGACCCGCCTGCATATCGCTCCACAGCGGATCAGTACTGACGTCAAAGGGGCCACGCCATGTGAGGGTGCCTGGGGCCAGACCGAGGGCTTCCTCGCTTAAATCATGGGTTTCAAACAGCGTTTTTGAAATCACGCCGCCAAAATCCAACACCAACGCTCGTTGCGTCATATCAACCATTCTCCTTGATCCTATGTAGAAAATCCGCGGGTGGCGTACCGCCCAAGGCGCGGGTCGCCGAGAGGCAAGCACGGAGCACGAAGGTCTCGATCTCGCCTGCAAGAACTTCTGTCGTTCGAGATGAGATACAGGCTGCTGCAATCGTCGCCTGGATCAGCCCACGAGCGTCAAATATCGGTGCTGCAATGCCAGTGACCTCGTCTTCGAATGTGCGAGTGGCGGTCGCAAAACCGCGCTTGCGGATACCGTCAAGCCGAAGTCTGAGCTCAGCCGGCGAGCTTATTGTGGTCGCTGTGAAGCTCATCGGTACGTCCATGCCTGCTAGCACCTTATCGACGACTGCGTCGCTGGCGTGGGCTAAAAACACGAGCCCTGATGCCGTTGCGTGCACGGGCAGCGGTTGCGTGGGATCAACGAAGACGCGCGTTGGCCGGGACGGCTCACATACCGCCACAGTCGTCATGTCCTGCCCGGAAAAGACGCTGACGTGAGATGTTTCATTTGTCTGGACGGTCAGATCGTGAAGAACGTGCTGAAGCTCCACCGCGATCGGGACGGTCGAATTTCGAATGCGAGCGAGCCTTCGCATCCCCGCGCCAAGCCGGTAGTGACGTGTCTCGCTGTCCTGCTCAACCAAGCCACAGGCGACCAGCGATCCAAGACTGCGCATAGCGCTTGCCTTGTCCATGCCAGCAGCCCGAGCCAGGTCGCTCAGCTTTTGCTCAGGGGCTTGTGCTGAGAAAAAACTCAGCAGTTTCATTGCATTGTCGACTGTCTTCATGGCTTTCGCCTTCGCGTTCCCTGGCAGCGATTTACATTTTTTTCCGCCTTGCCTGATCACTACTTGACAGAAACCAGTCTCAGATGCAACATTTTTGAAACGGTGTAGATAATAATGAACCACACCAGCAAACTGGGAGTTTGCGTTAGATGACTGTCTAGGACGGCTCTGCCGTCGGTGCACGGAGTGGCAGTTGCTGCTGCAGGTGTATGACGCCTTGGTTTCAACGGCGTCGAGGCGGGAAGTCCACGTACACCCCGGTAAAGACCGAACGGTGGAGTAACTCGATATGCAAAGCGAAATTGACGCCCGGCGAACAGCCGAGGTCGCACCCCAAGGGCTTCTTATCGACGGGGCATGGCGGCAGGCCCGATCCGGCGCGACGCTAGACGTATTTTCCCCACTGGATGGCAAGCAGCTAACGACCATTGCCGATGCCGATCATGACGATGTGGCTCTCGCATGCGCCTCGGGCCGCGCTGCGTTCGAGGGTGGCGCCTGGTCTCGCTCAACCCCTGCCCAGCGCAAAAAGGTGCTGTTCCGGCTGGCGGAACTCATAGAACGCGATGCGCTCGACCTCGCGGTACTTGGCGTGCGCGACAACGGCACCGAGATAGCAATGGCCCTTAAGGCCGAGCCATTGAGCGCAGCTTCCACCTTTCGCTACTACGCAGAATTGATTGATAAGGTCTATGGTGCGATTGCGCCGACCGCTACCGACGTGCTGGCTCTTGTGCACCGGGAGCCCATCGGTGTCGTTGCTGCTATCGTGCCGTGGAACTTCCCTCTCATGATCGGTGCCTGGAAGATCGCACCCGCGCTAGCGGCTGGCAACAGCGTCGTCCTGAAGCCAGCGGAGACGGCCTCTCTTACTCTGCTGCGGCTCGCGAACCTTGCACTCGAGGCCGGGGTGCCCCCGGGGGTCTTTAACGTCGTCACTGGCAGGGGCTCTGTCACCGGTGAAGCACTCGCCCTGTCGATGGATGTCGACGTGATGGCCTTCACGGGATCTGGAGGCGTTGGACGAAAGCTTCTGGAATACTCGGCCCGCTCCAACCTCAAACGGACTTATCTAGAACTTGGTGGCAAGAGCCCGAATATAATTTTCGCCGACGCCCCAGACCTCGACAAGGCTGCGAAAGTAGCCGCCTATGGAATCTTCCGCAATTCCGGACAGGTTTGCATTGCCGGCTCGCGTCTATTGGTGGAAGCGTCCATCGCCGAAGAGTTTGCGGCCAGGGTGGCAAAGATCGCAGGGTCCATGAAAGTGGGAGATCCTCTGGACCTATCCACAGAAGCCGGTGCGATCAATTCCGAAGCGCAGCTTCTGAAGAGCATGGGCTTTACCGAACGCGCACAAGCCGAGGGCGCCGCTCTGTTGACCGGAGGTGGTCGGCTTAGAGAGGAAACCGGAGGATGGTTTATGGCGCCGACGGTGCTGGCCAATGTCCGTGCGGAAATGGAAGTAGCACGTGAAGAGGTCTTCGGACCGGTCCTCTCCGTAATCCCGTTCAAGGACGAGGATGAGGCCATCCGGCTCGCCAACGACACCGATTTCGGCCTAGCATCGGCGGTTTGGACTGCCGATCTGTCCCGCGCTCACCGCATGGTCCGGGCACTGAAGGCCGGAATCGTGCACGTCAACACTTATGGTGGGTCCGATCTGACCGTTCCCCTTGGCGGCGTGAAGCAGTCTGGCAACGGCCACGACAAATCCACCTTCGCCCTCGACAAATTCTTAGACCTCAAGACTGCATGGATCCAGCTGTGACCTCACTTAACAATCTTCCGGAAAGCGCGCCGGCTGTCATTATCGGCGGCGGCATCATCGGGGTCTCTACCCTCTATCACCTCGCTAAAAAGGGTGTAGAAGGAGCCGTTCTTGTTGAGAGAAAGCAGCTGGCCTCGGGGACAACCTGGCATGCTGCTGGCATCGTCGGTCAGCTTCGCGAGAGTTCCGCCCAGACCGAGCTCTCCAAATATACGGCACGCCTCTTCACGGAGCTAGAAGTCGAGACGGGGCAGGCGACCGGCTACAAGCAAAACGGCACGTTGCATCTCGCCTTGTCAGATATTCGTGCCGAGCAACTACGTCGCAACCACGACCATGCTGCGCGAATGAAAATTGAGAGCCAACTTCTCGGCATCGAGGAGATCAACGAAATCTGGCCGCTCGTCGATACCTCCGACGTGCACTGCGGCTTTCTCGTGCCATCGAACGGGCAAGTGAACCCGTTGGATGTGACCCAGGCGCTCGCCAAAGGAGCTAAGGCTCTCGGCTCGAAAATCTATGAGCATACCCGGGCTATTCGCATCCTGACACGCAATGGCAAGGTGATTGGCGTAGAGACCGACAAGGGTGTGATCGCCACGGAGAAGGTGCTGCTGGCCGCCGGCATGTGGTCGCTACGCTTTGCAGCAGAGCACGGTGTAACCGTTCCTCTACATGCCGCCGAGCACTTCTATATTCTCACCGAAGCTATCCCGGACCTACCGCGCACGCTTCCGGGGCTCGTTGTACTTGAGGAACGCCTTTACACCAAGGAAGATGCGGGCAAGTTGCTGATCGGCGGTTTCGAGGCCCGCGGCAAGGCATGGGCGCGCGACGGCATTCCCGACAGCTTCGAGTTCGACGAACTGCCATTCGACATGGAGCATGTCGAACCAGTGCTCGAAAAATTCTTTACTCGCTTCCCTGCGCTCGAAACCATGGGCATTCAGACCTTCTTCAACGGGCCCGAGAGCTTTACGCCCGATGGACGGCCCTATATCGGACCGGCGCCGGAAATGCCCGGCCTGTTCATCGCTGCGGGCATGAATTCGAACGGGATCCTCAATTCCGGCGGCGTGGGTCTGACAATGGCGGCCTGGATGACGGACGGACAGCCGCCACGCGCGGTCGCCTCGATGCTGGCGGCGCGCGCGCACCCCTTTCAGAAGAACAAGGCCTATAACGCGGAGCGCGTCACTGAAGGCATCGGCCTTCACTGGGGCCTGCATTGGCCGGGCCGACAGATAGAGACTGCGCGCGGCATCCGCCGCGTTCCGCTCCACGACCGGCTCCTCTCCGCCGGTGCCCTGATGGCGGAGCGCATTGGCTGGGAAGTGCCGATGTATTTCGATCCCGCCAATCCCGTCTGGCCAGAGCGGGCGAGCCTCGGCTGGCAGGACTGGTCGCAACGTGTAAAAGAAGAGTGCCTCGCCGCGCGCGATCAGGCGGTTCTGATCGACCAGTCAATGTATGGCAAGCTCCTGGTGCAGGGACCGGACGCCGTACGGGCGCTGAACCGCGTCAGTGGCGCCGAAATGGACGTGGCCGTCGGTACCTCGGTGTACACACAGTTCCTCAATGGCAAGGGCGGTATCGAAGCCGATGTCACGGTCACTCGCATCGCCGCCGAGCAATTCATGATCGTCACGGGCCATCCGAGCCAGATCCGCGACCAAGCCTATATCCGCAGCCATGCCGATCCCGCGTGGCGGTTCGAGCTGTTCGACGCCACGTCAGCCTATGGCCTCTTGACGATCCACGGTCCGAAGTCTCGTGCCATCCTGCAGCAGATGTCGGCGGACGATCTGTCAAACGAGGCATTCGCTTTCGGTGCTGCGCGCGAGATCGACCTTGCCTTCGCGCGCGTCTGGGCAATCCGCCGTTCGTTCCTCGGCGAACTCGGCTATGAGTTGATGGTTCCGAGTGAATTCACCGTTCATCTTCACGAAGAGATCGTGAGGGTCGGCGCAGCCCATGGACTTCGCCATGCGGGCATGTTCGCGCTTGGCGCGTGCCGCCTAGAAAAGGGTTTTCGGCATTTCGGCCACGATATCGGCGAAGAAGACACGCCGTTCGAAACCGGTCTCGGTTTCGCCGTCAAGCTCTCGAAAGAAGACTTCGTCGGACGCGATGTTCTTGCAAAGCAAAAAGCGACCCATGGCGCAGCGACGCCACATCGCACGGTGTCGATCATGCTCGAGCACGCCACCGCCGAGGCTGGCCCTTACCTCATCCACAATGAGCCCATCTTCAAGAAGGGCGAGCTTGTCGGGCACATCACCTCCGGCGGCTGGGGCTGGAGAGTGGAGGCAATGATTGGCCTCGCTTCGCTGCATCGGGAGGCCGGAGTAACGAAAGACTGGCTCGATGAAGGTGAGTTCGAGGTGCAGATCGCCGGAAAAATGCATGCCGCACGAGTCCAGCTTGGGGCATTTTACGATCCCAGCGGCACGATCATGCGCGGCTGAAGTCAATAATACAGAAAATGGGGAACTATAAAATGAGCGAGCAGAGAACGATCCTTGTGATCGGCACTTACGACACCAAGGATGCAGAACTCAATTATGTAGCCGACCGTATCCGCAGGCTCGGCGGAAATGTCCTGACAATGGATGTCAGTGTGCTCGGCGACCCTTCTGTGCCGACGAATATTTCCAAGCATGAAGTCGCCGCCGCGGCGGGGAAAACCATCGAGGATGCCGTCAGTGCCGAGGACGAAAATCTTGCGATGCAGATTATGGCGGCAGGGGCTTCCGCGCTTTGCGCAAAACTTCATGCCGAGGGGAGCATCGACGGGATGATTGCGCTTGGCGGCACTATGGGAACAGACCTGGCCCTGGATTGTGCCCGCGCCCTGCCGATCGGCGTTCCGAAGTATGTTGTATCTACGATCGCGTTTTCTCCACTCATCGCGCCGGATCGGCTTTCGGCCGATATCCAGATGATCCTATGGGCCGGCGGTCTCTATGGCCTCAACGATATCTGCAAGGCAACGCTGAGCCAGGCCGCGGGTGCCGTTTATGGCGCGGCGCTCGCTGTGGAGCCGCCCGACCCTGATCGTCCAGTTATAGGCATGGTCAGCTTCGGTTCGTCGGCCCTCCAGTACATGATCCATCTACGCCAACCGCTGATCGACCGCGGCTTTTCTGTTGCGGTTTTCCATGGAACGGGCATGGGTGGTATGGCGCTGGAAAGCTTGGCGGAGCAAGGCTACTTCGCTGCAGTGCTCGAACTGGCTGTCGCCGAAATCGGCAACCTGATGGTTGGGTCCGTCGTGAATGCCGGCGCTAATCGCATGCTTGCCGCAGGAAAGAGCGGCACGCCGATCATCGCTGCGCCCGCCTTCGGCGACATGATTGATTTCGCTACCTGGCAGCCAGTGCCAGAGAGGTTTCGAGACCGGCCATATCATGCCCACAACCGTCTTCTTGCTTCAGCATCTCTTACGGCCGAGGAACGTCGCGAACTCGCACGTGAAGTAGCCAGCCGGCTGCGGCAATCCAAGGGCCCGGTTCATTTTGTATTGCCTACGCAAGGCATTCACGCTTGGGACGTAGAGGGCATGCCCGCTCATGATCCCGTTGCACTGGCCGAGATGGTAGATGAGTACCGGAACGTCATGGTCGATCCAATCGAGCTGACAGTTCTCGACTGCCACATCAATGATCTCGAATTCTCGCAGCAGGTCCTCTCCGTTATCGACCGGTGGATCGCTGACGGCACAATCAAGACAACACGGTGAGGTGTGGCATGGACCCGCGTTACTCAATCCTGTTTGAGCCGATCAAAATTGGTCCGGTCACAGCGCCGAACCGCTTCGTGTCCATGCCGCACGCCATCGGCCATAGCTATCTGATGCCAAACGGCGCCATCGGTATTCGCGAAACGCGGGCGGAAGGCGGTTGGGGTATCGTTGCAATGCAGCTCAGCGAGATCGACCCGACTTCGGATCTCGCGGGGCTGCCATATGAGCGCCTGTGGGATGAAGGCGACGTCAAGGCCCATGCTCGCTCCGTCGATCGAATCCGCGCGCACGGCGCCCTTGCCTCCATCGAACTAGGCCACACTGGCATCCGTTCGCGCGGCCTCACGACAGGTTACCCTGCCATGGGGCCCTCTGTCCTGCCAACTTTGAAGCCTGACATGCCCCTTATGGCAAAGGCGATGGACAAGGACGACATCCGAACGCTGCGCCGATCGTTTCGCGACGCAATCGGCCGCGCCAAAAAGGCTGGCTATGACATCGCCTACGTCTATGCTTCCCACGATGCCTCCATCCTCTGGCACTTCCTCTCGCCGGCCTACAATTTCCGGACCGACGAGTATGGCGGCAGCTTTGAAAACCGCGTGCGGCTGTTCCGGGAGGTGTTGGAAGAAGCAAAGGAGGAGGCAGGCGATCAGATGGCGGTAGCGGTGCGCTTTGCCGTTCATGAGCTCTCTGGACCTAAGCGCATCCTCAACACGGGAGAGGGTAGGGCGGTCATAGAGAGCCTGGCGGATCTTCCCGACATGTGGGATGTCAATGTCTCCTCATGGAGCCGCGACAGCGGTACGGCCCGCTATGATGCGGAAGGTTTCCAGGAAGAGTTTACCCAGTTCGTCAAGACTGTGACCGGCAAGCCTGTCCTTGGAGTGGGTCGCTTTACTTCTCCCGACGCAATGGTGAGTCAAATTCGACGGGGCGTACTGGACTTGATCGGCGCCGCACGACCCTCGATTGCCGATCCTTTCTTGCCCGAAAAGATCCGCGAAGGCCGCATCGAGGATATCCGGGAGTGCATTGGCTGCAACATGTGCGTGGCGGTGGAAACCGTCGGCATGGAACTGCGCTGCACCCAGAACCCGACCATTTCGGAGGAATGGCGCCGCGGCTGGCATCCGGAACGGATACCAAAGACAGAAAATGAGAAAAATATCCTGATCGTAGGATCTGGTCCGGCCGGACTGGAAGCGGCACTCGTTCTCGCAAAGGCTGGTCATGCTGTGACTGTAGCCGAGCGTGACGACGAGCTCGGCGGTCGCTCCACCCGTGAGGCTCGTATAAAGGGACTTTCCTCATGGGGACGGGTCAAGGACTATCGTCTTTACCAACTGCAGCAAATGCCGAACGTCAATCTTTATCCCGGTAGTGAGTTGGGTGCCGACGGCATCGCCGACTTCGGGGCGGACCATGTCCTTCTCGCTACCGGGGCCCCTTGGCGCAGCGACGGGGCAGGACGCACGCGGCTGCAGCCGATTTCCGGCTTTGCAGACTTTGCCCTGACGCCTGACCTTGTAATGGACGGCGCAGCGATCGGTCCATCCGTCGTGATCTACGATGACGACCATTACTACATGGCCAATGCGCTTGCCGCCGACCTGTCCGCAAAGGGGCACCAAGTGAACTTGGTCACCCCAATGCCATCGCTGTCGGCATGGATGGGTCATACCCTCGAACAGCCGCGCATGATTGCCGAAATGAAGGCAGCCGGGGTTCGAATGTATCCAAACACTGTCGCTAGCGCTTGGGATGAAGCGGGACTTGCTGTCATCAGAGGCGACACGGGAGAGTCGTTGCCGACGATCTCGGCCACGACGCTGATCGTCGTCGGCACCCGCCTGCCAGACACCACCCTTGCTGTCGGCCTTGCGGAAAAGGGCATCCCGTTCCGCACGATCGGCGATGCCGAATGTCCAGGGGTTATCCAGAGTGCCGTTTACTCAGGACATCGCCACGCACGCGAGGTGCTGGGAACGGAGCCCGAGGACCGAATTTTCAAACGCGAACGCCCGACCCTGTTTCTTTAAGACCGAAAGGACTACTCCATGACAGCCAAGCGCACACCGCTTTACCATGCCTTCAAGGCCCGCAATGCAGAGATGGCCGAGAAGGCGCACTTCCTGACGGCAAATGTGTTTACCGACGCGAAAACGGAACATTCAGCGGTTCGTACCGCAGCGGGCCTGTTCGAGATCTTTGGCCAGTTTATGCTGGAGGTCGCCGGTGCCGAAGCCGAGACGTTCCTGAACAATACCTTCGTCGCTGACATGACGAAAGTTGCTCCCGGTCGCGGCGTTTACTGCGGCATCCTCAACGACCAGGGCGGTTTCATCGATGACGTCATCACCTATCGCCCTTCTGAGCACCTGTTTTGGGTCATTCCAGCCCCGCACCGTGTCGAGCGGGTTGAGGCCTACCTGAAGGAAAGGGGCGCCTCCTATGGTGTACATGTCGTCTCGCTCGGATACCGCTATGTCTCACTGTCGCTCCAGGGACCGCAGTCAAGGGCATGCTTGGAACGCGTCACCGCACTCGACGTATCGAACGACGCGCTGCCGGGTTTCGCAGTCACGACAGCCAAGGTAGCCGACGTGGATGGCGTCATCGTCACACGCACAGGCTTCACCGGTGAGCTGGGATATGAACTCTGGGTTCCAACCGAACATATCGAAAGCTTCTACGACGCGTTACTAGAAGCGGGCAAACCTCTGGGTCTTGTGCCTTGCGGCGCGGGCTCGATGGGGTCTTTGCGAATCGAAAAACGCTATCCCATCTGGGGACGCGATATCGGCGAAGACACGACGCCTGTTGAGGCAGGTCTTGGTTGGACGATAAAGCCAAAGGACGCCGCCTATCCCGGTAAATCCATTGTTGAGCGTCAGAAGTCTGACGGGGCCGAGCGACTTCTCGTGCTGCTCGAACTCCCGGCGAGTGCCGCGCTCCCAGCCATCGGAACTGCGGTAAAACTGGACGCGGATGCCGTCGGTCGTGTCACGTCTGCCGCCTATGGACACACGGTCGGTTATCCAATCGCCATGGCTTATGTCTCGATCGCATGCGCTAACGAAGGACAGAGCTTAACGCTGGAGGATGGAACGGCTGTCACGGTCCATCGCGCCGCTGTTTATGACCCGAAGTCCACGCGGTCGCGAGCCTGAGGAGGACTTCGATGAAAATTCTCGTCACCGTCAAACGCGTCGTTGATTACAACGTCAAGATCCGCGTCAAGCCTGATGGTTCCGGTGTTGAACTGGCAAACGTGAAGATGTCGATGAACCCCTTCGACGAAATTTCCGTCGAGGAGGCGTTGCGGCTGAAGGAAGCCGGCAAGGCGTCTGAAGTCATCGTCGTCTCCATCGGCCCGGCCAAGGCCGAGGAAACGCTGCGCACCGCGCTCGCGATGGGTGCCGATCGCGCCATCCTTGTTGAAACCGAAGATGCCGTCGAGCCGCTCTCTGTCGCCAAGATCGTCAAGGGCGTCGTCGAAGCCGAGCAGCCCGGCCTCGTCATCGTCGGCAAGCAGGCGATCGACGACGATTCCAACCAGACCGGTCAGATGCTCGCCGCTCTTCTCGGCTGGGCCCAAGGCACCTTCGCCTCCAAGGTAGAGATCATTGATGCTTCCAACGCCAACGTGACCCGCGAAGTCGACGGCGGTCTCCAGACCATCGAAGTCAAGCTTCCGGCCATCATCACGACGGACCTTCGCCTCAACGAACCTCGCTACGCCTCGCTGCCGAACATCATGAAGGCCAAGAAGAAGCCACTCGACAAGAGAAGTCCGGCCGACTTCGGTATCGACACCGCCCCACGCCTCAAGGTTCTGAAGACTGAGGAGCCAGAGGGACGTAAGGCCGGCATCAAGGTGAAGACGGTCGCCGAGCTCATCGAAAAGCTCAAGACCGAAGCCGGCGTCCTCTGATCTGGCAGAAACAAGGAGACTAAGACTATGGCCATTCTTCTTTTGGCTGACCACGACAATACCGCGCTTTCCGACCAGACAGCCAAGGCGCTGACGGCGGCTTCCAAGATCGGCGGCGACGTACATGTGCTTGTCGCCGGTGCCGGCGTATCCGCGGTGGCCGAAGAGTCAGCAAAGCTTCAGGGCATTTCGAAGGTGCTCATCGCAGATGATGCCGCGCTAGGCCACAGCCTTGCCGAACCGCTCGCCGCCCTCATCGTCTCGCTTGCCGGTTCCTACGACACGATCATCGCTGCCGCCACCTCGGTGGGCAAAAACGTCATGCCGCGCGTTGCCGCCCTGCTCGATGTCGCGCAGGTCTCCGAGATCGTCGAGGTCCTCTCCGCCGACACGTTCAAGCGTCCGATCTACGCAGGCAACGCCATTCAGACGGTGCAGTCGGCCGACGCTAAGAAGGTGATCACTGTGCGGACAGCCTCGTTTTCCCCGGCCCCCCAGGGCCCAACTGCTGCCGTCGAGACGATCTCGTCGGCAGCCTTTTCTTCGCCTCTGTCACGTTTCGTTACCGACGCACTCTCCTCCTCCGATCGCCCGGAACTAAGCTCTGCCAAAATCGTCATATCCGGCGGACGCGCACTAGGCTCGTCGGAGAAGTTTAAGGAGGTAATTCTGCCGGTCGCTGACAAGCTCGGTGCCGCGGTCGGGGCATCACGCGCCGCCGTGGACGCGGGTTACGCTCCGAACGACTGGCAGATCGGCCAGACCGGCAAAGTGGTTGCCCCTCAATTGTACATCGCTTGCGGCATATCCGGTGCCATTCAGCACCTAGCCGGAATGAAGGACTCCAAGGTTATCGTTGCTATCAACAAGGATGAGGAGGCGCCGATATTCCAAGTCGCCGACTACGGCGTGGTTGGCGACATCTTCGAGATACTGCCGGAACTTGAGAAGGCGCTCTAGTCGGCCTCAACAAGAGAGAATTAGCCGTCGGGTGCTCAGCATCCGCCGGTCTCAATCGCCCTAATCGCCACTGCCCGCCTGCGCAGCACCAGCTTACGACTCTGTCGTCCAGCCAAAACGCGACGCACGAGCAAGTGCTCCTGACACCTCCTACTGATAATGGACCATGAGATGAAGACCTACATCCTGACCGTATCCTGCAAATCGACGCGCGGCATCGTTGCCGCCATCACGGGCGTTCTCGCCGAGAAGGGATGTAACATCATAGATTCTTCCCAGTTCGACGATGTAGACACCGGAATGTTTTTCATGCGCCTGACCTTCTCCAGTCAGGAGGGCGCCACCATCGAGGACATCGAGACGGCGTTTACACCTGTCGCCAAGACTTTCGATATGGCGGCGAATTTTTACCAAGGTGACGCCAAGATGAAGGTGTTGCTGATGGTGTCGCGTTTTGGTCACTGCCTGAACGACCTTCTCTATCGTTGGAAGATTGGCGCGCTGCCAATTGATATCGTTGGCGTGGTTTCAAACCATTTCGAGTATCAGAAGGTAGTCGTTAATCACGACATTCCATTTCACCACATCCCGGTGACCAAAGCCAACAAGCCGCAGGCCGAAGCGCGGATAATGGAAGTTGTCGAGCAGACCGGCACCGAATTGATTGTGCTTGCTCGTTACATGCAGATCCTCTCCGACGAGATGTGTCAGAGGATGTCTGGTAAGATCATCAATATTCACCACTCCTTCCTACCAAGCTTCAAGGGTGCCAATCCCTACAAGCAGGCTTATGAGCGCGGTGTAAAGCTGATCGGAGCGACGGCTCACTACGTAACAGCCGATCTGGACGAAGGTCCGATTATTGAGCAAGACACGGCGCGCATCACTCATGCTCAGAGCGCCGAGGACTATGTATCGATTGGCCGCGATGTTGAGAGCCAGGTTCTGGCGCGTGCAATTCATGCCCACATCCACCACCGCACTTTCATCAACGGCAATCGAACAGTCGTCTTCCCGGCGAGCCCGGGATCTTATGTCTCCGAGCGTATGGGTTAAGTCATGGCTGAACTTATTGATGGACGCAAAGTCGCTGCCGAGATGATAGCAAGCGTCAAGGCCGCGACGTCAGCGCTGAAGGCTGAGGCCGCAAGCACCCCCGGACTTGCCGTGATCATCGTGGGTGATGATCCGGCCAGCCACGCCTATGTCGGGGCAAAGAGCAAGATGGCCAAGGAGTGTGGATATAATTCAATCCAGCATACACTGCCGGAAGCAACGACGCAGGAAGAGCTTTCGAGCCTCGTACAGACGCTGAACAGGGATCCGTCCGTCCATGGCGTACTTGTCCAGCTACCGCTTCCCAAGCACCTCGATTCCGAGGCGATCATCCAATCGATCCTGCCGGAGAAGGACGTAGATGGTCTGCATGTCGTCAATGCCGGGAAGGTGGCAACCGGCGATCTGGACGGAGGGCTCGTTTCCTGCACGCCAGCCGGCGCTATGCTATTCGTGCGCCGCACTCACGGCGCGGATCTGTCTGGCCTTAGCGTCGTCGTCATCGGCCGCTCTAATCTCTTCGGTAAGCCGATGTCGGCACTGCTGCTCGCCGCAAACGCGACCGTGACGACGGCGCATTCACGCACGAAGGACCTGCCGGCAGTCTGCCGAAACGCGGATATTTTAGTCGCGGCGGTCGGTCGTCCAGAAATGGTGAAAGCAGACTGGATCAAACCCGGCGCAACTGTCATCGATGTTGGTATCAATCGCGTGCCAGCACCAGACAAGGGGGAGGGCAAGTTCCGCCTCGTTGGTGACGTTGCCTTTACGGAGTGCGAAAAAGTCGCCGGTGTCATTACGCCCGTACCTGGCGGCGTTGGTCCAATGACCATTGCCATGCTCATGGCTAATACAGTGATTGCCGCCTATCGCAAGGCGGGTCGCCGACCGCCGACATTTTGAGCGGCAAACGGTCTGTACCAGGCAATGAAATGAGGATTTAATGGAACTCCCCGAACGCGAAAGCATGGAATTCGATGTCGTAGTCGTCGGCGCCGGACCTGCTGGCCTGTCTGCCGCAATTCGGTTGAAGCAGGTCAATCCGGACCTCTCCGTCGTGGTGCTGGAAAAGGGCTCGGAAGTCGGTGCGCATATCCTCTCCGGCGCCGTGGTGGATCCGATCGGCATCGACAGGCTCCTGCCAAGCTGGCGCGACGAGGAGGGCCACCCCTTCAAGACCGAAGTCAAGGACGACCAGTTCCTGTTCCTCGGGCCCGCAGGCTCCATCCGCCTGCCGAACTTCCTGATGCCGCCGCTGATGAACAATCACGGCAATTACATCGTCTCGCTCGGTCTCGTCTGTCGCTGGCTTGCGGAAAAGGCGGAAGCGCTTGGCGTGGAAATATATCCGGGTTTTGCCGCAACCGAAGTGCTTTACAACGACGAAGGCGCCGTCATCGGCGTCGCCACCGGCGACATGGGCATCGAGAAGAATGGCGAGCCGGGCCCGAACTTCACCCGCGGCATGGAGCTGCACGGCAAATACGTGTTGATCGGCGAGGGCGTGCGTGGATCGCTTGCCAAGCAGCTAATTTCCAAATTCGACCTGTCGAAGGGTCGCGAGCCGCAAAAATTCGGCATCGGCATCAAAGAACTCTGGCAAGTCAAATCGGAGAAGCACAAACAGGGCCTCGTGCAGCATTCCTTCGGCTGGCCGCTGGGTCTCAAGACCGGCGGCGGCTCGTTCCTGTATCATCTGGAAGGCAACCTCGTTGCCGTCGGCTTCGTGGTGCATCTCAATTACAAGAACCCCTATCTTTATCCTTTCGAGGAATTTCAGCGCTTCAAGACGCATCCGGCGATCCGCGATACCTTCGAGGGCGGCAAGCGCATCTCCTATGGTGCGCGCGCCATCACCGAGGGCGGCTATCAGTCGGTGCCGAAGCTCACCTTCCCCGGTGGCGCGCTGATCGGCTGTTCCGCCGGTTTCGTCAACGTGCCGCGTATCAAGGGCAGCCATAATGCGGTTCTGTCGGGCATGCTGGCCGCGGAAAAGATCGCCGCGGCCCTTTCCGCCGGCCGCGCCCATGACGAGGTGGTGGAGATCGAGGCCGAATGGAGTGAAGGCGATATCGGCAAGGACCTGAAGCGGGTGCGCAACGTCAAGCCGCTCTGGTCGAAATTCGGCACGCTTGTTGGCGTCGGTCTTGGCGGCCTCGATATGTGGACCAACCAGCTGTTCGGCTTCTCCTTCTTCGGTACGCTGAAGCACGGCAAGACGGATGCGCAGAGCCTCGAACCGGCCTCGAAGCACAAGAAGATCGATTATCCAAGGCCGGACGGCGTTCTCACCTTCGACCGCCTGTCCTCGGTGTTCCTCTCCTCCACCAACCATGAGGAAGACCAGCCGGTGCATCTTCAGGTGAAGGACATGGAGCTGCAGAAGCGCTCCGAACACGACGTTTATGCCGGTCCCTCGACCCGTTATTGCCCCGCCGGCGTTTATGAATGGGTGGAGAAGGACGGCGAGGAGGTCTACGTCATCAATGCCCAGAACTGCGTGCACTGCAAGACCTGCGATATCAAGGATCCTAACCAGAACATCAACTGGGTACCGCCGCAAGGCGGTGAGGGGCCTGTTTATCCGGAGATGTAGCAAGTTGCAAAAGATCACAATTAAAGATTATACTCAAAAACTCCGTGATGCGCATTTTGGAGAACTCGTCGGGGAGAAACTGGCACCGTAACGTTAACCGGCCATCGATCAAAATGTGGGATCTGGCGGCATGACCAGATTTGCCCGCGATCCTCTTTATCGTCGCCACCGATTTCCAGCGGAGGTGATTGTTCATGCCGTTTGGCTC
>NZ_RJJT01000037.1 GCF_003938655.1 Rhizobium pisi | reverse complement strand
TCGACCAGTTCGGCGACCGACTTGACCTTGACGCCGGCCTTGCGGCCCGACGGCTCCTCGGTCTTCAGCACCTTCAGCCGCGGCGTCGTGTCGACGCCGAAATCGGCAGGAGCCTTCTTGTCGAGCGGCTTCTTCTTCGCCTTCATGATGTTCGGCAGCGAGGCGTAGCGCGGCTCGTTCAGGCGCAGATCCGATGTGACCACCGCCGGCAGCTTGATCTCGATCGTCTGCAGGCCGCCGTCGACCTCGCGGGTCACGGTCGCCTTGCCGTCACCGATCTCGATCTTCGAGGCAAAGGTCGCCTGAGCCGAACCCATCAGTGCTGCCAGCATCTGGCCGGTCTGGTTCGAGTCGTCGTCGATCGCCTGCTTGCCGACGATAACAAGGCCGGGCTGCTCGGCCTCGGCCACACCCTTCAGGATCTTGGCAACCGCCAGCGGCTCGACCTGATCGTCGGTCTCGACCAGGATCGCCCGGTCGGCGCCCATGGCAAGTGCCGTCCTCAGCGTCTCCTCGGCCTTGGCAGGACCGATTGACACCACGATCACCTCTTCAGCCTTGCCGGCTTCCTTCAGCCGCAGCGCCTCTTCCACCGAGATCTCGTCGAACGGGTTCATCGACATCTTCACATTGGCAAGCTCAACACCCGTGCCATCCGGACGTACCCGGATCTTCACGTTGTAGTCGACAACCCGTTTGACTGGGACGAGAATCTTCATGGGGTCCTTCCTTCGAGAGAAACTGGCTTCAGCGTTTTTAGGAAAATGCGCGCTTAGGCGCCGCTCCGATTGTCGAATGGCGACATGGATACGCGTTTTTCCTCCAAAGACAACGCTTCCATGACGCTGACAGGCGATTTGCCTCGGCAATATATAACGTTGACGTTCACGTCAATATCACTGCCGGCCGCGACCCCAAGGAAGGCGCGGCGCCGTTCGTCCGTCCGTGCCGGCCGCAACGGCTGGGCCGCTGCCGGTTTCATTTCTCACCGCGCGAGGTGTCACGATTTCCCGATCGAAGAGCGGCACGTCAGACCGGCGCAAAACGAGAATCAGAAGAGCGCCGGCAAGGATGCCGCCGACATGGGCGCCCCAGGAAACGTCTCCATCGGGAGTGATCGCCAGCATGAGGAATTGCTGGCCGATCCACAAAAGCAGCGGCACGAAGGCCGGCAGCGGCAAGGGCACACGGAAGAACACCAGCACCCAGACCCTGACGCGCGGATGCAGTATGACATAGGCGGCAATGACGCCGGAGATCGCCCCCGACGCGCCGACCAACGGCGCTTCCGAGGTCGTGCCCAGCAGGCCATGGCAAAGCGCGCCGGCAGCAGCACAGGCAATGTAGAAAACCAGGAATCGCAGATGCCCCATCGCATCCTCGACGTTATCCCCGAAGACCCAAAGGAAGATCATGTTGGAAGCCAGATGCCAGAAGCCGGTATGGACGAAGGCATAGGTGAGGTAGGTCAGCGGCTCCGGCACGATTTCGAGGCCCTGCGCCAGCACGGCGTGGCCGAAAGCAATCGCCGGGATATAGCCGAGAGCGACCGTCGTCGCCTGGGAGGCCTGTTCGCTTTCCAGGCTGGTCAGAAGCCAGATTGCCACATTCAGGGTGATCAGGGCGAGCGTCACCCACTGAACCTTGATATGTTTCAGCGTGTTGGCATCATGGAGTGGTATGAACATTAAGGCCCCCCGGCGTGATGGCAAGCAAGCCTATCTGTTTTTCCCCGGAACCCAAAGCACATCCGCCTGGCCCCCGTCATTTGCGTAACGCGCCGCGACGAAGAGGAAATCGGAGAGGCGATTGACATATTTCATTGCCGCCTCGCTGACGATCTCGCCGTCCGCGCGGCCAAGCGCCACCATCAGGCGTTCGGCGCGGCGTGCAATTGTGCGGGCAAGATGCAGATGCGCGGCCGCGGGGCTGCCGCCGGGCAGGATGAAGGATTTCAAGGGCTCCAGGCCGGCGTTCAACTGATCGATATCGCGCTCGATGCGGTCGACCTGCGTCTCGACGATCCGCAGCGGCTCGTAGGCAGGCTGCTCGCCGGTATCGGGCGTGGCGAGATCGGCGCCGAGATCGAAGAGGTCGTTCTGGATCAGCATCAGCATGGCGTCGAGCTCCGGCAAGCCTGTTGTGTGCAGGCGCGCCAGGCCGATCGCCGAATTGGCCTCGTCGATCGTGCCATAGGCCTCGACGCGCAGGTCGTCCTTTGTCCGGCGCGGGCCGGAGACCAGCCCGGTCGTGCCGTCATCGCCGGTTTTCGTGTAGATCTTGTTGAGTTTGACCACGATCTCCCCCTACGAACCCGGTCAGGTCGGCCGGCCGCCGCCGGTCAGCCAGAGCGTCAGCATGATCAGAATGACCGCGATCGCCTGCAACAGGACGCGAAGCTGCATCAGCTTGTTGGAAAGATTGGCATCGCCGCCCTTCATCATGTTGAAGAGGCCGCGGATCAGGACGAGGGCGACGACGCCCATGACGATGATCGCAAGGATATAGGTGACGGTGGACATGGCATTCAGCTTTCTCAGTCCGTCCAGCGCATCAGGCGGTAGAAGAGATCTGCCGGAAGCAGCCGCTTCAGGACCATGCCCTGTTTAGCCGGAGTCGTTACAGGATAATGTGGCCTCGGTTTTTTCGAGTTCAATGCGTGCTTCAACACCGAATAGACTGCCTCGGGGCCAAGTTTGTGACGATTGACCGGCCCCGAACCCTCGAGCCTTGCCAGCTGTCTGATATAATCGACCGCGTGCGGCGAATTCTCGATGTCGATATTCTCTTTGATCTTAACGAGCGCATTGGCGGTGAAACGTGTCGCGATCGGACCCGGCTCGATCAGGCTCACGTGAATGCCGCTGCCCTGCAGTTCCATGCGAAGCGTGACGCTGAGGCCTTCGAGCGCGAATTTGGAGGCGGTGTAGGCGCCGCGATAGCGATAGGGCAGGACGCCGAGGATGGAGGAGCACTGCACGATCCGTCCCTGGCCTCGTTTGCGCATCGGCGGAATGACCTGACGGGTCAATTCGTGCCAGCCGAAGAAGTTCGCCTCGAACTGCGCGCGCAAGGCCGCCGTCGAAAGATCCTCGACGGCGCCGGGCTGGCCGTAGGCGCCGTTGTTGAAGAGCGCGTCGATGCGGCCGCCGGTGCGCTCCAGAACCGCTCCGACCAGCGTGGAAATCGTCTCGGCCCTGGTGTAGTCCATCAGCAAGGCTTCGATGCCGTCCGCTTCCAGTCCGGCTAGATCTTCCGCCTTGCGCACCGTCGCAAAGACACGCCAGCCGTCGGCTTTCAGCGCTCGCGCGCAATGAGCGCCAATACCGGACGAGCATCCGGTCACGACGATGGTGCGCTGCTCCGCCATGGAATGATTCCTGTACAAAATGGGACTCGTTTCCCATATTCGGCCAGAGGATACAATCTGGAAAGCCGGAGACGGAATGCCGAAGGTGCTGCGCACGATCTACGACGTGGTTTATGATGCGATCTGTCACCTGATCGAGGACGACGGCTTCGCCATGGCAAGCCATGTAGCGCTGTCGAGCCTGCTTGCGGTTTTCCCCTTCCTGATCTTCGGCACGGCGCTCGCAAGCTTCCTCGGCGCCAATCAGTTTTCCTCGACCGCCATCCACCTGATCTTCGATACCTGGCCGGAGGCGATCGCCAAGCCGGTCGCCGACCAGGTGCTGCAGGTGCTGACCATTCCGCGCGGCGGGCTGCTGACGATATCGGTGCTGGCGGCGGCCTATTTCGCCTCGAACGGCGTCGAGGCACTGCGCATCTCGCTCAACCGCGCCTATCGGGTGCAGGAGACTCGGCCCTGGTATCTCACGCGTCTCGCCAGCCTTGGCTACGTACTGATCGCGGTCGTCATCTTTGCGGCGATCAGCATATTGCTGGTCGCGCTGCCGCTCGCCCTCGATTATGCGCGCGGCTGGTTTCCGCTGTTTGCCGATACGCTCGACATCGTCTTCAGCTGGCGCATCTACGGCACGCTGGTGGTGCTGACGATCGCCCTGCTCGTCGTGCATCTCTGGCTGCCGGCCGGCAAACGGCGGGTCTTCGACGTCATTCCCGGCGTGCTGCTGACGCTGCTTCTTTGGCTCGCAGGCGCGCTGATCTTCGCCTATTATCTCGCGACCTTCGCCAATTATACGGCAACCTATGCCGGTCTCGCATCCGTCATGATCGTGCTGATTTTCCTTTATATGGTCAGCGTCATTTTCATCATCGGGGCAGAGATCAATGCGGCGCTGATCAAGTTCCGCGTCTTCCGGATGTTCTCCCATACGCTTTCGATCGTCGGCCGGCAGCGCGTCGCGAGGAAATCAGAGCCCGACAAGGCGGCGAACATCGGACCCTGACATGCCCCGGGCGCGCAATTCGCCAAGTCCGCTGTCGCCTTCGCTTTTCGAAAGCTTGCGGCCGTCTGCGTCGAGAATGAGACGATGATGGTGGTAGATCGGTTGCGGCAGGTCGAGCAGCACCTGCAGCAGCCGATGCACCGACGTTGCGTGGAAAAGATCGAGCCCGCGCACGACATGGGTGACGCCCTGCAGAGCATCGTCGACGACCACCGAGAGATGATAGCTCGACGGGGCGTCCGAGCGAGACAGGATGACGTCGCCCCAGACTTCAGGCTCTGCGGCGATCTCGCCCGTCCTGCCGTCACCGATTTCCGTCCAGAACAAAAGCTCGCCGGTCAGATCCAGTGCCTTGCGCATATCGAGCCGCCAGGCATGCCTCTTCCCCGAGGCGAGCATTTCCCGCGATTCGGCCTTCGGGCGCTCGCGATCGGTTGCGGGATAATGCGGGGTGCCGTCGGGATCGCGCGGCCAGGATTCGCCCGCCGCTTCGTAGGCGGAGACCCGCGCCTTCACCTCGCCCCGAGTGAGAAACGCCGGGTAGACCAGGCCGCGCTCGATCAGCGCCTGCAGCGCCGCCTGATATTCGGGGAAATGTTCCGACTGGCGCCGCACCGGGCTTTCCCAGCCGATACCAAGCCAGTCGAGATCGCTCAGGATGCCGGCCTCGAATTCCGGCGTGCAGCGCGTCAGGTCGATATCCTCGATGCGCAGAAGAAGGCGGCCATGGCTGGCCTCCGCCATATCGCGGTTCAGGAAGGCGGAGAGGGCATGGCCGAGATGCAGCGGCCCGTTGGGGCTCGGCGCAAAACGAAAGACAGGTTTTTGACGCTCGCTCGTGGTCATGCTTTCTTCTGCCATGGATTCACGTTTCGAACCACTGCGAGGCGATGTGCAGATCATCCGCAACGAAGACGACGTCAGGCACGGGCTGGAAGCGCTGCTTCGCCTCGATCCGCGCCTTGCGCCGATTGCGGCGGACGCCGGGCCCATTCCGCTCAGGCTGCGTGAGCCAGGCTTTGCAGGTCTTGCCCATATCATTGTCTCGCAGATGGTATCACGCGCTAGCGCCGAGGCGATCTGGCGCCGGATGCTGCCGGCCGACGGTCTGCTGACCGCGGAAGGCTATGCGCTGCTACACCCCGAGGCATGGCGGGAGTTCGGCCTGTCGCGCGCCAAGGCCGAGACGCTCACACGGATCGCCGAAGCGGTGGCCTCCGGCCGCCTCGATCTCTCCAGCCTTTGCCTGAAGCCGCCCGGCGAGGCGCTCGGCGAACTCACCGCGTTGAAGGGCGTTGGCCCTTGGACGGCTGAGGTCTATCTGATGTTTTGCGGCGGCCATGCCGATGTCTTCCCGGCCGGCGACGTCGCGCTGCAGAATGCCGTGGGCGCGGCCTTCGGCCTTGAGGCCCGGCCGCAGGAAAAAGCGCTTGCTCTCCTGGCAGAAATCTGGTCGCCGTGGCGTTCGGTCGCGGCCCGGCTTTTCTGGGCTTATTACGCCACGAAAATGCGTCGCGACATGGTGCCGATCGGCTGATCGGCAACACTCTTCAAATTGCCTTTATCCTCTGAATTTATTGGACTTCACAATCCTGTAACAACCGGCCTAATATACAGGTGCAGATGCCGAATCGATCAGGAGAGTCCCTTGACGATTGCAGTCTCCCCACAGGCCCTGCCGGCGCTCGTCCTGAACGCTGACTACCGGCCGCTGAGTTATTACCCCTTGTCGCTATGGTCCTGGCAGGACGCGATCAAGGCGGTGTTTCTCGACCGTGTAAACATCATCGCAGAGTATGAACATTCGGTTTCCTCGCCGAGCTTTTCGATGCGGCTTCCGAGTGTCGTGTGCCTCAAAACCTATGTTCAGCCGTCCCGCAATCCCGCGTTCACCCGGTTCAACGTCTTCCTGCGCGACCGGTTCGAATGCCAGTATTGCGGCACGCATGACGACCTGACCTTCGACCATGTCATCCCCCGCGCCCATGGCGGCGAGACGACCTGGGAGAATGTCGTGGCAGCCTGTTCGCCCTGCAATCTGCGCAAGGGCAGCAAGCTTCCCAAGCAAGCAGGCATGTTCCCGGCGCAGAAGCCCTATCAGCCGACGGTGCAGGATCTGCACAATAACGGCCGGCTGTTCCCGCCGAATTACCTGCATGACAGCTGGCTCGACTATCTCTACTGGGATACCGAACTGCAGCCCTGATCGACCTGCTTACGCCGCCTTGCGAACGCCGAGAAAGGCGAAGGCGGCGAGCAGGAGCCCAGCGATCACATTCCAGCCCGCGAAAGACAGGCCGAGCACGCGCAGCGCCGCGTCCGTGCAGGACGGGCCCTTGATGGTGTTGAGTTCGCCTAGCAGATCACCGGCATTGGTCGTCATGCTGCTTGCCGTGGTCGAGCAGGTGGCCGGGCCTGGCCAGAAATGCCATTCGACGCCGGCGTGATAGACACCCATGCCCGCCGTGACCAGCATCAGCATGCCGGCCGCCAGAATGAGCGCGCGGGTGATCCAGTTCGGCACGCCGACGAGCGCCGAGATCGCACCGATGATGGCGATCGGAATGGCGTAGTAATAGGGCTGGCGCTGCAGCAGGCAGAGCGCGCAGGGAATATAGCCGCCGATATATTGGAAGCCGAGCGCCGTTCCGACCACCGCCGCCATGCCTATGGCAAGCAACAGGGAATAGGCAAAGCCGGGGCGGACGAGCGGCGAGGAAGTGGCAGTCATGGCGGAACTCCGCAGCCTGAAATCTGAACTTGAATCTAGTGAGCGAGATAGCGGTAGGCGAGGTATAACACGATCACGGCGGCGGCACCGATGCCGACGATCTGACCGAGGCGCTTTTCGATGAAGTGGCGGATCGGCTCGCCGTATCGGCGCAGCAGCCAGCCGAGGAAGAGGAAACGCGCGCCGCGGGCGACGATCGCCGAGACGATGAAGAGACCCAGATTGACGTGGATGACGCCGGACAGAATGGTGACCACCTTGATCGGCGGCAGATGCGCGAGGCCGGAGGTGACGAGCAGCAGCAGGATCGTCTCGTAGGTGACGTAGGCCTTCATCTGCTCGAAGGCATCGAGCTTGCCGTAGAATTCGAGAATGGGCCGCGCCACCGTCTCATAGGCGTAATAGCCGAGCGTCCAGCCAGCGATGCCCCCGAGCACCGAGGCGACGGTTGCAATCAGCGCGTAGCGATAGGAGCGCTCCGGCTTGGCAAGCGCCATCGGCAGGAAAAGCACATCGGCGGGAACGAGAAAGATGGAGCTTTCGACGAAGGCGATGACGGCGAGCCAGACTTCGGCCGATTTGCGCGAGGCCAGAGACATGGTCCAGTCGTAAAGTCTGCGGAGCATTCCGTTCCCTTCCTGTTGCGGCGCAAAAAGCTTTAGGGGCCGTGCGCGGTGCTGTAAATGCTCGCCGTGGCCTTCTCGCCACCACCGTTTAAAAATTTTCGTGATCCGATGCATCCGGGTCTCTCGCAAGATTTCACGGGATTGCGAATCTGCCATTCTGCGGCAAGCTTTTTTCGGATCGGCATGCAGGGTGGCGTGAGATGGTATTCAAGGTGATCGAGGGCGGGCGCGGGCAGGCGGCGTTGGCGGACGAGTGGCCCGAGGCGGGCCACGGACCAAGCCCGGACGACGTGCGGTGGGAGGCCGCCCGGCGGCTCAACGAAAGCGGCTACCATCTCTCCCGCGTCCGGGAATTTGCGACCGGCGCGCCGATGCCGGCAGCACTCAGATATTTGTCGCTGCAGATCGATTTCGCTGCCGAGGCGCTGTCGCGGCTCGATCCTATCCCGGTGGACTTTCGTTCCGACGCCTACTGGCCGACCTCCTCCTGAGGCACAGGGCGGTGCGGTCGCCGTTTCAGGACAAGTCCATCGACTTTTCCCATTGCTGGCGCAGGACGTTCATTTCCGTGCGCTTCTCGGCCATTTCGCTGACGATGGCGCGCAGATTGGGATGGCGCGACATGAACATGTTGAAGTCGCGCCGTTCGAGCACCTCGAACTGACAGAAGTCGACGGCGATGACGTCGGCGCTGCGCCGTCCGCCGGTCAGAAGCGCCATCTCGCCGAAGAAGGAGCCCGGCTCCAGTCGGATTGCACCGCTGGCAAGCCGCACTTCCACGGCGCCGGAAGAGATGAAAAACATGCCGTCGCCGCGGTCGCCGCGGCGGATGACACGTTCACCGGGCGGGGCGGATTTCGCCTTGAAGAGCAGCAGCAGCTCCTCCTGCGCGTCCTCGTCGACCTGGGCAAACAGCGGGAAGGTTTCGATCAGCTGCTGCATCTTCAGCTGGTGCTGGCGTTCGCGCTCCTCGCCGAGTGCCCTGATTTTTTCCAGTTCCTTGCCGAGCGTCTTCTGCTTCTTCCTGCCGTAGCTTTCCCAGAGAGCAGGCCATTTCGAATGGACATATTTCTTCAGGCTGTCGGTCGAAAAGATCACCAGCGGGTTGAGGGTGATCGACAGGATCGCGGCGGCAAGGATCAGATCCTGACCCTCATGGGGCAGGAGCCCGAGCGAGACGCCGAGTCCGGCGAGGATGAAGGAAAACTCGCCAATCTGAGCAAGGCCGCCGGCCAGCGTCAGCCCCAGGCCGATCGGGTATCGCAGCAGCAGGACGATGAGGAAGGTGATGATGGCCTTGCCGAGGATGATGAGCGCCAGCGCGCTTATCACGGCCAGCGGCTGGCGCACCAGGATCGAAGGGTCGAAGAGCATGCCGACCGAGACGAAGAACAGCACGGAGAAGGCGTTCTGCAACGGCAGCGAGTCGGCCGCCGCCCTATGGCTGAGTTGGGATTCGCTCATGACGACGCCGGCGAAAAACGCGCCCAGCGCGAAGGAGACGCCGAAGATCGCCGCCGAGCCGAAGGCGATGCCGAGTGCGATCGCCAGCACCGTTAGTGTGAAAAGCTCGCGCGAGCCTGTGCGGGCGATCATGGTCAGCAGCCACGGCACGATGCGAGGGCCGAGGAAGATCGCCATTGCGGCAAAGGCCACCACCTTCAGCAGCGTCAGGGCGATCGTCAGCGCCAGCGGCAGATCGCCGAGGCCGTGGTTCGTCGTCGCGACCGCGTTGCCACCCAAAAGTTCTGCAAGCGCCGGCAGTAGCACCAACGCGAGCACCATCGCCAGATCCTCGACGATCAGCCAGCCGACGGCGACGCGCCCGCTCGGCGCATTGACGAGATTGCGCTCCTCCAATGCCTTCAGGAGAACCACGGTGCTCGCCACCGAAAGGCTGAGGCCGACGACGATGCCGGCGCCGAGGCTCCATCCCCAGAGCTTGCAGAGGCCGATGCCCAACAAGGTGACAAGGATAATCCGCCCGATCGCGCCCGGCACGGCGATCCCTCGCACGGCGAGCAGGTCGGAGGCGGAAAAATGCAGGCCGACGCCGAACATCAGGAGGATAACGCCCATTTCGGCGAGCTGACCGGCAAGAGCGGTATCGGCGACAAAGCCCGGCGTGAACGGGCCCATCATGATGCCGGCCATCAGATAGCCGACGAGCGGCGGCAGCCGAAGCCTGTCGGCGCCGTAACCGAGGATCGCCGCGAAAACGAAACTGACGGCGACCGTTGCAATGAGTCCGACTTCCTGATGCACGTCTGCCTCTTCCTGTGATGACGGCGGCCACTTTGTACGAAGCGCAAGCAAAATTAAACAGTTGATTTGGGTGATGGGAACGCTGTTTTAGAGGCTCGGTCGGTCGCAAACGGATTGCGGCCTCGCTCCACCCCCCGCGCGAACGGCGCCCCGCCGATATTGGAACCACTTTCGGTCTGTCTCGTTGCCTCTTCAAGGAGAAGGAGAAATAAGATGCGAAAGATCATCCTGAACTGTACCTTGGCGGCCCTTGCCGCCTGCTCGTTTGCCGCGCCTGCTCTCGCCGACAGCGTCTATGTCAGGGAGCGTTCCTATGATGATGACGGCTATCGCCCTGAGCGGGTACGACCCGGCGTCACCATCAGCGAACGCGGCATCACCTTCGGCGCGGTGCGCGAACGCGATCACCGCCGCTATCGCGATGACGGCTGCGAAACCAGGAGCGTCACCCGCCAGACCGACGAAGGCGAGGTGACCAAGACGGTCCGCCGCTGCTACTGACGGATATATGCTACAATGACGAAGCCCGGTTCTTGTGCGAGCCGGGTTTTCGCCTTTCAGGCGCTGACATATCGATGCGGTGGTGGAAATCGATTTTCGATGTTATGAGCACGCCTTTGGTAAAGCGCGTTCCCAGCGCAAAGACCTCCCGCACAGGATTTTTCAGCATGATTGAGCTTACCCCGTCCCAGATCGCCGCACTCAAACTCGCCCGGGATGGAGATCTTTATCCCCAGCCGGCCAACAAGTGGACGCACCAGAACGCGACGGTGACCTACGCAAAAACCGACCGGTGGAAAGAACGTCCCCAGAAAGTGAAATCGGTCACCGCCAAGACGTTGGGCGAGTTGAAGGAGCCTGGTTTCCTCGAACGGCGCCATCTGGATGACGACGGATCAAAAGACGTCTACGGCATCACGATGGCCGGCAAGATGTGGCTGTTGAAGAATAAGTAGTTTTAGCTGGACGTGATGGCGCAGCTAACCGGCGCACCATCCGACCAGTCCGCCTTCGTTTCCGGCGGTACTACGGCGCGATGGTTTTCCGCTTAGCTGCTCTCGTCTGCCTGCCGAGCCAAAGCTCGCAGAGCGAAGGCTGGTGCCCCATGCCGGGGTCGAACCAGCACTTCTTTCGAAACTCGATTTTGAGTCGAGCGCGTCTACCAATTCCGCCAATGGGGCAACGGATACAGACCGGGCGGCTGTCTAACATGCGAGCGCCCGCGCGCGCAAGACGGTTGGGCGAAGTTATCCGGCTGATCCGGTTGAAGAGATCCGGCTTCGTTTCGAGGCCGGATCTCGTTTGATCTCAATGGGCGGCGGCCGGCACGGGATTGGTCAGGCCGGACTTCTTCAGCGTAATCGCCAGGATTGAAGCCAGTAGGCAGAAGGCGCCGGCGACGAAGAAGGCGGGCAGATAGCTCGAAAGCTCCGTGCGTGAAAGCCCTGCCCCGTAGGCGGCGGTGGCGGCTCCCAGCTGATGGCCGGCAAAGACCCAGCCGAAGACGAGGCCGACCTTTTCACGGCCGAAGCGGTCGGCAGCGATCTTGACGGTCGGCGGCACGGTCGCGATCCAGTCGAGGCCGTAGAAGACAGCGAAGATGGAGAGGCCGTAAAAGTTGAAATTGCTAAAGGGCAGGTAGAGCAGGGAGAGGCCGCGCAGGCCGTAATACCAGAACAACAGCCAGCGATTGTCGAACCGGTCGGACAGCCAGCCGGAGCCGATCGTGCCGAAGAAATCGAAAATGCCCATGACGGCGAGAACGCTGGCGGCGGCCACCGGGACAATGCCAAAATCGCCGCAGAGGGTGACGAAATGCGTCTGGATCAGGCCGTTGGTGCTGAGGCCGCAGATGTAAAAGGTGGCGAAGAGGATCCAGAAGGTCGAGGTCGTCGAGATTTCCCTGAGGACGGTGATTGGCGTCATCAGCGCGACGCCGAGCGAGGTGCTTGCCGGCGGTGGCGTCACGTGTGTTTCGCCAAGAGCCGGCAAGTTGAGGTCGGCCGGGCGGTCGCGCATGAAAGCCAGCACGGCAAGGGCTGCGACCATGATCATGGCGCACACGAAAAATACCGTCGAGCGCCAGCCGTAGCGTTCCGTCAACTCGGCCATCAGCGGCAGAAAGACGAGTTGGCCGGTGGCCGAGCTTGCCGAAAGCATGCCGACGACGAGGCCGCGGTGCTTGGTGAACCAGCGGGAGGAGACCGTCGCGGCGAGCACCATGGCCGTCAGGCCGGTGCCGAAGCCGACCACGATGCCCCAGAGCAGCAGCAACTGCCACAGCGTGGTCATGAACAGCGAACCGATGAAGCCTGCACCGATCAGCGCAAGCGCAAAGACGATGACCTTGCGGACGCCGAAATAATTCATGAAGGCGGCGGCGAACGGACCCATGAAACCGAAAAGAATCAGACGGATCGCAAGCGCGGAGGAAATCTGTGACGTTTCCCAGCCGAATTCGTCCTGCAGAGGTTTGATGAGAACGCCGGGGGCACCCATGGCGCCCGCCGTCACCAGCATGGTGAGGAAGGTGGCTGCGACGACGACCCAGCCGTAATGGATGTTGCGCCGGGCAAGGGAGGAGGCGAGGGCTGTGGAAACCATGAGCACAATCCGTTGAAATTCAGCTTCGGGAAGATACGGGAGCGATTTACATGATGATCATCATATTTCTTGCCTATTGATGATGGACGTCATATATTTTGTCAAGCGACTATTTCTGGAGACGACAATGCGGGTCAGCCGCGAGAAATTTGCCGAAAACCGCGAGAAGATCCTGAGCGTTGCCGGCGTGCTTTTCCGCGAGAACGGTTTCGACGGTGTCGGCGTTGCTGACATCATGAAGGCGGCGGGACTGACGCATGGCGGCTTTTACGGCCACTTCAACTCGAAGGACGACCTGGCGCTCGAGGTCAGCCGCAAGCTGATCGACAGGGTGGAAGAGCGCTGGAAGGAGCATATCGCCGAATCGCCGGAGCGGCCGTTGCAGGCGCTTCTCGACCATTACATCCACTGGCGCACCGTCGATGACCCGGGCGGCAGCTGCGTTTTCGCAACGCTGATCCAGGAGGTGAGCCGCAGCCGCGGCGCGGTGCGTGAGGTTTTCAGCGACGGGCTATCGGTGTTGGTCGACACGCTCGCCGACATCGTTCCGGGCGGGAGTGAAGAAGAGCGCCGCGCCAATGCCGCCACAACGCTTTCATCGATGATGGGCGCCGTCATTCTTGCCCGCGCGGTCGAGGACAGGGCGCTTGCCGAGCAGTTTCTGGTGACGATGCGCCGGCAACTCGATCCCGGCACCCGGACATAAGCTCAATCGCAGAAGGTGATGTTCGATCTCCTTCTGCGCGTGGTCTCGGCCGGCGAATTATTTAAAGCCGGCGATAGCATGCGGGATGTAGGGTGCTTCCAGTGCCGCCACTTCCTCGGCTGTCAGCTTGACAGACAGCGAGGCAACGGCGGCCTTGAGATGGTTTGGTTTGGAGGCGCCGATGATCGGGGCCGTGACCGCGCTCTTCTGCAGGATCCAGGCGGTCGCAACCTGGGCGCGGGAGATGTCGCGGGCCTTGGCGATCTGTGCCACCGCTTCGACGATCCTGCGGTCGACGTCGATGGATTGCGTGTAGAGCGTCTTGCCGAATTCGTCGGTTTCGCTGCGCGCGGTCGTCTCGTCCCAGTCACGGGTCAGGCGGCCGCGGGCGAGCGGGCTCCAGGGAATGACGGCGATCTTCTGGTCTTCGCAGAGCGGCAGCATTTCACGCTCTTCCTCGCGGTAGAGCAGGTTCAGGTGGTCCTGCATGCTGACGAATTCAGTCCAGCCGTTCAGCCTGGAAACGTAGAGCGCCTTGGCAAACTGCCAAGCATACATGGAGGAGGCGCCGATATATCGCGCCTTGCCCGCTTTGACCACGTCGTGCAGCGCTTCCAGCGTTTCCTCGATCGGCGTCGTGTAGTCGAAACGGTGGATCTGGTAGAGATCGACATAATCTGTGCCGAGCCGTCGCAGGCTGTTATCGATCTCGTCGAAGATTGCCTTGCGCGACAGGCCTGCGCCATTTGGCCCCGGCCGCATGCGGTTGAACACTTTGGTCGCCAGCACGATGTCCTCGCGCTTGGCGAAGTCCCGGATGGCGCGACCGACGATCTCCTCGGAGGAGCCGTTGGAATAGGTGTTGGCCGTGTCGAGGAAATTGATGCCGAGGTCGATCGCCTGTTTGATGATCGTCCGGCTATCCTCCTCCCTGAGGCTCCAGGCGTGGTTACCGCGGCCGGGATCGCCGAAGGTCATGCAGCCCAGGCAGATTTTCGAGACTTCGAGCCCGGTCTTGCCGAATTTTGCGTATTCCATGAAACGTCTCCGTGATGAATTTGACGACACCCCCTGCGGCTTTGCATGATCTAGTGCGGAACCGACAAAGTCGCAGGGAGCAGAACGAAGAATTTGTGCTGCTACGAGCGCAATGGTGGGTGATCGCGTTGAAGCGGAGCTCATGTTTTGCCGCTTTCGGCTCCGGCTTGCGCATCCGCGCCGCAGGGTGTTAGCTGGTGCAGCATTTTTACCGGAACTCGACCATGCAACTGCCGTCCCATGATCGTTATGACGATCTCTACCACGATTTCTCCTGGCGGATTCCGGCGGAATTCAATATCGGCCGCGCCGTCAGCGACGACTGGGCGGACCGGGCGCCGGAGCGCGTCTGTCTCGAACATTTCAGCCCGGACGGCCATCATCGCACGATGAGCTATCGCGCGCTCGCGGACCGTTCCTCGGCCTTCGCAAATGCACTCGTTTCGCTCGGAATCGAGCGCGGCGATCGTGTCGCGCTGCTCCTGCCGCAATCCTTCGAGACGGTGATCGCACATGTGGCGATCTACAAGATGGGCGCGATCGCGCTGCCGCTGGCGCTGCTCTTCGGCGTCGAGGCGCTGGAATACCGGCTGAAGGCGGCAGGCACGGCGGCCATCGTCACCAATGGCTTCGGTCTGGAACGTATCCGGCAGATCCGCGATCGCCTGCCGATACTGAAACATGTCGTCAGCATCGACGGGAAAAATAAGGACGCACTGGCTTTTTCCGAGCTGGTGGATGCCCATCCCTCCGTCTTCGAGGTCGCCAAGACTGGCCCGGACGATCCGGCGCTGATGATTTTCACGTCGGGAACGACGGGGCCGCCCAAGGGCGCGCTGCATGGTCACCGTGTCCTGCCGGGCCATATTCCGGGTATGCAGTTTGCCCATGAGGGCTTTCCGAAAGAAGGTGACAAGGTCTGGACGCCGTCCGACTGGGCCTGGGCGGGCGGGCTGCTCAATGCGTTGCTGCCGAGCCTTCTGCTCGGTGTTCCCGTGGTCTCGTCGCCGGCGCAGAAATTCGATGCCGACATGGCCTACAGGATCATGGCCGAGATGAAGGTGCGCAACGCCTTCATTCCGCCGACGGCGCTGCGGCTGATGCGATCCGTTGCCGATCCGCGTTCGAAATATGACCTGGTGCTGCGCACTATCGGTTCTGCCGGCGAGGCGCTTGGCCGCGAGACATATGAATGGGCGCGGCGCACGCTCGGCATCACAGTCAACGAGTTCTACGGCCAGACGGAATGCAACTTCGTGCTCTCGTCGAGCGCTGCCTATGGCGTGACCAGGGCAGGCGCCATCGGCCGGACGGTGCCGGGACACCGCGTCGCGATCGTCGATGAAGCGGGCGAGGAATTGCCGGTAGGGGAACCCGGCCAGATCGCCATCGCCAGTCCCGACCCTGTCATGTTCCTGGGCTATTGGAACGATGCGGCGGCGACCGAGCGGAAATTCGTCAAGGGCTGGCTACTGACCGGCGATATCGGCCGGCAGGACGCGGACGGCTACATCACCTTCGAGGGCCGCGACGACGACGTCATCACCTCGTCGGGATATCGCATCGGCCCGGCCGAAATCGAGGATTGCCTGATCGGCCATCCGGCCGTGCAGCTTGCCGCCGCCATCGGCAAACCCGATGCCGTGCGCACCGAGATCGTCAAGGCCTATATCGTGCTGTCGTCGGGCCATTCCCCAAGCGAGGCGCTGGCCACGGATATCAGGGAATGGGTGAAAATGCGGCTTTCGATGCATGAATATCCGCGCGAGGTGGAATTCATCGACTCCCTGCCATTGACGACCACCGGCAAGGTGATCCGCCGGCTGCTGCGCGAAAGGGCGGCGGCCGAAGGTTAGCCCCGGCCGGCGAGCGACATGATCTTCTCGCGCAGCATCTTCGCCATGTTGCGGGTGCTGCGATACATATGGAGCTGGGCGGCGACCTGGCGCATATCGCGGTCGCCGTTCTGCGTCAGGCCGATCACCAAGGTTCCCATTTCCTCGCGCTCCTGCCAGAAGCGGCTCATGATCGGATGGTCCGAGACGGCGCAGGAATCGGAGCGCACAATGTTGGCGTCGTCGAGATGCCACTCGGTGAGTTCGCTCATCAAGAGCTTGCCCGGCGAATAGCGGGCATAATTCTCGTCATAAGCGGTCTTCCAGGTATAGGCCTCGCCGCCCATCATCAGAACGACGATGGCGGCGATCGCCTTGCCGTTGAGGTCGATCGTGTGGATGCGTACCGCATCGACGGCGGCAAGGTTCGATACGGCCTCGCGGGCAAAGGCGGTGTGATAGCGATCGGTCACGAGCGCGCTGCGGCGCTTGCCCTTCCAGCCGCCTGCCTCCATCGCCAGGAATTCCTCGAAGCGCACGTGGATTTCGCGTGGCTGGCGCGCGACGGCATAGACCGCCGTTCCCTGTTCTTCCAGCAGGCGCCACTGGCGGCGCATCTCGCGCATATGCGAGGAGGAGACGGTCTTGCCGAGATAGACAGGCGCCTCTTCCTCACTCTGCAGCATCGGGCGCAGGTACGGATTGGTCACGGTGAGCGGCAGGTTGCGGCTGAGCGCGACGGCCTTGGCCATGCGCACGAAGATGCCGTTCAGCCTCAAATCCGGCAAAACCAGCGTGCTGGGCAGATTGAGATCCGGGGTGGTTAGTCCCTCGAAGAAATTGTCGAGGGTCTCGGCGGCATCCTCGCCATCGACAAGAGGCGTGCCGAGCGGGCCGAAGCTGTTCGACCAGCCGCGGATGATCGACGGGCCAACGGCAAAGCCCGGCTTGTCGACCGAAAACGGCATGAGGAAGCGCATTCGGCTGCGGCCGGCGCCATGGTCACGGATGAGGGCGAAGTTTACCTGCCGATCTTCAAGCCGCGGCATGGCGGGCGCGAGGAAACGGCCGGAGAAGAAGACGTTCGGTTCCATCGCCCGATTGGAGAGGAAGTCGAGTTCTTCCTGCAGCTCGTAGCCGAGCTTGCCGGGATAGAGGCAGAGTTCGCGCCCCCGCCTGCCGATCTCGGCACGGGCCTCGGCCTGCGGCGCTTCGAAATTCAATGCGGCGAGGTCATGCACCATCCGGTTGGCGATGCTGTCGGTGCTTTCGGTGACGGGGGGAAGACGCACCATCTATCGAACTCTCATTTCTGGCGTTGCGGCGGAGGGGCTGGCGAAGGCGAAGAGGACGATGCCGAGCGTGCGGCGCACTGCGATATGCAGAAGGATCGCCTCGACCGCCATGGCTGAGGCCGTGGCGACCGCGGTGCCTTCGATGCCGTAATGCGGGATCAAAGTGAGGTTGAGGCCGATATTGGCGGTCAACGCGCCGGCGTACAGCGCAACGCAGAGGTTCTGCCTGCCGGCCATCATCAGCAGTGTTTCGGCTGGTCCGACCAGCGACTTGGCAAGGATGCCAGCGAGCAGGATCGCCATCAGCAGGTAACCGGCAGTGAAGGCGCCGCCAAAGAGCGAAAGCAGCAGGTGACCGGCTGCAAGCACTGCAAGGCCAACCCCCAGTGCCGGCCAGAAGGTCCAGCGAGCGGCGTCGGTGGCGGCAACCGCCAGTTGGGCGTGGTCGCCCTCGGCGATGATCGAGGAAAAGCGCGGGCCGGCGGCCGCCTTGACGGAGAAATTGATGAAATGCACCAGAGCCATCGTCTTGGCAGCGGCGAAATAAATCGCGACATCGTGCGGCTCAAGGAAAATGCCGACGACGACGACATCGGAATTGGTGAGCAGAAAGCTCACGCCCTCGATCAGGAAGATCGGGAAGGCGACGCTGAACCAGGCGAGGAAATCGACTTTGCGTGGGCCTTCGTCGTAATGCCGGCGAAGACGGTAGAGCGTGGCGCAGTATTGGCCGACGGCGGTGACGAAGGTGGCGGCGAGCGCTGCCTGCATGGCGGTGACCGCCGTATGCGGGGCTCCGATCGCGATCGCGATCAGCATGAAGGCGATGATGAGGATCGGGCGGATGATATAGACCGGGCTCAGTGCCATGACAGGCCAGTGGTTTGCCCGCGACGTGCCCTCCAGAATGTCGCCCAGCGCGATCATCGGCATGGCGAGCAGGCCGAGGAAAATCGGGACGAGGTAGTAGGTCTCGATCATATCTCCGAAGAAATGCAGCCCGAGCATGCCGGCGGCGAGCACCACCGTGCCGGAAAGCAGCGCGAAAATGCGTGCCGTGCCGGTGAGGCCGCGGATTTCCTCGAAAGCGCCCGCCGCCCTGTATTGGGGCAGGAAGCGAATGATCGCGGTGTGGAAGCCGAGGCAGGAGAGATCGCCGAAGACGACGACCAGCACCCAGACGAAGACGAAGATGCCGTATTCATATTCGCCCATCAGTCGGGCGAGCACGATCTGGGATAGGAAGGCGAGAGCGGCGCTGAGGATACGGATCGAAAAGGCCGTCAACGCCATGCGCTGAGCCGCCGCCTTCTCGCCGCGTTCGGTGAGCACGGCTGCAAGCATGCGCAGCGTACGGCCGCCGATCGGGCGTAAGCCCGCGGGCAGCATCTTTTCCGCTGTTTCTATGACCGCCATGATGAACACGCAAAACTCTGAAGGTCAGGCAAATCGTCCGCGAAGTCTTGACAGGTCAGGGTTAAGAAACGGTTCCGGGGCAGTCTCGCCACAAAGCCAAAATGCCGGTTTTCCGCTCTTGCCGCAGAAAAGAAAATGCCGCCCGGAGGCGGCATTTCAGGATCGTTGCGATTTGCCTCAGACCTGTTCGAAGGCGCCGTGGCAATGCTTGTATTTCTTGCCGGAGCCGCACGGGCAGGCCTCGTTGCGGCCGACCTTGCCCCAGCTGGCGGGGTCATCAGGATTGCGGTTTTCAGGCGAGACGATGACTTCCGATGCCTGGTAGATCGGAGCGTAATCATCCTCGCCGGTCGTGGGATCCAGGTGATGGGCCTGCATCAGCGGCGGCTCGGGCTCGGCCGGCGCCTGCTGAACCAGTTCGACGCGCATCAGCTGGGCGGTGACCGCCTCGCGCAGATTGTTGAGCAGCGCGGTGAAGAGTTCGAAGGCTTCGGATTTGTATTCCTGCAGCGGATCGCGCTGGGCATAACCGCGGAAGCCGATGACGGAGCGCAGATGATCCAGGTTGACGATGTGCTCGCGCCAGAGATGGTCGAGCGTCTGCATGACGATCGAGCGCTCGACATAATGCATGATGTCGTCGCCGAAACGCTCGGCCTTTTCCGTGAAGGCGGCATTGGAAGCCTGAGTCAGGCGCTCGCGGATATCGTCCTCGCCGATACCTTCCTCCTTCACCCAGTCCTCGATCGGCAGGTCGAGGTTCAGGGTGTTGGCGGCGGCGGTCTTCAGGCCGACGGCATCCCACTGTTCGGCATAGGCGCGCTCGGGGATATGCTTGTCGACCAGATCCTCGATCACTTCGCGGCGCATGTCGGAGACGGTCTCGGAAATATTGGTCGATTCCATCAGCTCGAGACGCTGTTCGAAGATCACCTTGCGCTGATCGTTGAGAACGTCGTCATACTTCAGAAGGTTCTTGCGGATATCGAAGTTGCGGGCTTCGACCTTCTTCTGCGCGCGCTCGAGCGCCTTGTTGATCCAGGGATGGACGATCGCCTCGCCCTCCTTGAGGCCGAGCTTGGTCAGCATGCTGTCCATGCGGTCGGAGCCGAAGATGCGCATCAAGTCGTCCTGAAGCGACAGATAGAACTTCGAGCGGCCGGGGTCGCCCTGGCGGCCGGAACGGCCGCGCAGCTGGTTGTCGATGCGGCGGCTTTCATGGCGTTCGGTGGCGATGACGTAGAGACCGCCGGCGGCGAGCGCCTTCTGCTTGAGTTCCTTGATCTCCTCGACGATCGCCTGGATTCGGGCGTCGCGCTCCGGACCCGCTTCGACCTCGCCGAGTTCGCTCTCGATGCGCATGTCGAGGTTGCCGCCAAGCTGGATGTCGGTGCCTCGGCCTGCCATGTTGGTGGCGATCGTGATAGCACCCGGCACGCCAGCCTGGGCGACGATATAGGCTTCCTGCTCGTGGTAGCGGGCGTTAAGTACCTTGAAGTTGTCGAAGCCCTGCTTGCGCAAGCGCTCGGCGAGCAGCTCCGACTTTTCGATCGAGGTGGTGCCGACGAGCACTGGCTGGCCGCGCTTGTGGGCGTCGAGGATCTCTTCGATGATCGCCTTGAACTTCTCGTCGAAGGTCCGGTAGACCTCGTCGTCCTCGTCAAGGCGCTTGATCGGCAGGTTGGTCGGGACCTCGATGACGTCGAGATTGTAGATGTTGGCGAATTCTTCCGCTTCCGTCTGCGCCGTGCCGGTCATGCCGGCGAGCTTGTCGTACATGCGGAAATAATTCTGGAAGGTGATCGAGGCGAGCGTCTGGTTTTCCGGCTGGATCTGTACCTTTTCCTTGGCTTCGAGCGCCTGGTGCTGGCCTTCCGAATAACGCCGGCCCGGCATCATGCGGCCGGTGAACTCGTCGATGATGACGACTTCGTCGTTGCGGACGATATAGTCCTTGTCGCGCTGGAAGAGCTTGTGGGCCTTCAGCGCGTTGTTGATGTGGTGGACGATCGCGACGTTCTCGATGTCGTAGAGCGCGTTGCCCTTCAAAAGGCCGGCCTGGCGGAGCAGGTTTTCGAGCTTTTCGGTGCCTTCTTCGGAGAAGTTGGCGGAGCGCTGCTTTTCGTCGATCTCGTAATCGCTGGGCGCCAGCAGTGGAATGAAGGCATCGATCGTATTGTAGAGTTCGGAGCGGTCGTCGAGCGGGCCGGAGATGATTAGCGGCGTGCGCGCCTCGTCGACGAGGATCGAGTCCACTTCGTCGACGATCGCGAAATTATGGCCGCGCTGGACCATCTGGTTCTTCTCGTACTTCATGTTATCGCGCAGATAATCGAAGCCGAGTTCGTTGTTGGTGGCGTAGGTGATGTCGCAGGCGTAAGCCGCGCGGCGCTCCTCGTCGGAAAGGCCGTGAACGATGACGCCCGTGGTCATGCCGAGGAAGCCATAGACGCGGCCCATGGTCGCGGCATCGCGCTGGGCGAGGTAATCGTTGACGGTGACGACGTGCACGCCCTTGCCGGAAAGCGCGTTCAGATAGACCGGCAGGGTGGCGACGAGGGTTTTGCCTTCGCCGGTCTTCATCTCGGAGATCGCATTCGAATGCAGGATCATGCCGCCGACGAGCTGTACGTCAAAAGGTCGCAGGCCGAGAACGCGGCGCGAGGCCTCGCGCACCACGGCAAAGGCGGGAATCAGGATGTCGTCGAGCGTCTTGCCTTCGGCAAGCAGCGCGCGGAATTCCACCGTCTTGGCGGCGAGCTGCTCGTCTGTCAGAGCCTTCGTCTTCTCTTCGATAGAGTTGATGGCAGTGACGTTCGGCTGGTACGACCGCACGCGGCGATCATTGGACGATCCAAATAACTTGCGGGCTATGCCGCCAAAGCTGACCATGTGACTGGCCCTTTCTCAATATTTCATCCCCGGCGTTTCTTGTTGGCGGCCCAGCCGAAAATCAGGCGCGCAGCTTAAAACGCCCGGAAACTGTTCTGGACGCGAGGTTGCGTGACAGATAAGAGGGGGGTCGAATGATGTCAACGGATTTGGCGGATACAGAAAGGCCACAATCCGATGTTGATGGCTATTTTGGGCTGGATTCAGGGGATACTGAAGCCGGCGATGTAACTGTGAAGGGTATTTCATGTTGAGCACCAACAAATTCGCCGCGCTGGCGTTTGTCACTTTTGTTGCGCTCCAGGCGCCCGCCTTTGCTGACGATGCAATCGTCGCCAAGGTCGGCAAGCTGGAGATCCATCAGTCGGAACTCGATCTCGCCGTCGCCAATCTCGATCCGCAGCTGGCGCAGCTGCCCGATGAGCAGAAGAAGGTCGCAGCCCTGTCGGCCGCCATCGATGTGAAGCTGCTCGCAGCCGACGCCATCGCCGAGAAGCTTGATCAGACCGACGAATTCAAGAAGCGCATGCAGTATCTCGCCGACCGCGAGCTGCACAATGCCTATTTCAAGAAGCATGTCGTCGACACCGTGACGCCTGACGAAGTCAAGGCGCGCTACGACAAGGAAGTCGCAGCCCTGCCGAAGCAGGAGGAAGTCCACGCCCGCCACATCCTCGTCAAGACCGAGGACGAAGCCAAGGACATCATCCAGCAGCTCGACGCCGGCAAGGATTTCGCCGAACTCGCCAAGGAAAAGTCCACCGATCCGAACAAGTCGGAAGGCGGCGATCTCGGCTATTTCACCCGCGGCCGCATGGTCAAGGAATTCGAGGACGCAGCCTTCGCGCTCGAAAAGGGCACCTATTCCAAGACGCCGGTCAAGACCGACTTCGGCTATCATGTCATCAAGGTCGAGGATAAGCGCGACGCCGCTCCGCCGCCCTTCGAGCAGGTGCAGGATCAGGTTCGTCAGCTTGTCATGCGTGACAAGTATCTTGCGCTCCTCGCCCAGGCGAAGACGTCTGCAAAGGTCGAGATCATGGATGAGACGTTGCGCAAGGGCTACGACGAGGCCAACAAGCAGCCGGAGCCGGGCAGCGAGCCCGTCGCGCCCGCGCCGCAGAAGTAATATTCGCATCAAGGGCCCGGTTCTTCCGGGCCCTTCGTTAGATCCGGATGATTTTCGGCCTGAGCGGCCTGAAATCCGAATCCGGATCTAGATCAAAAGTAGAGCGTGATGCCGAAAACCGCTCGCACTTTTCGGCATCACGCTCGATCATCGTTTATTGTCGCATTTCCGGACGGCGAACCGGTTCCCATTTCGCCTGGAAATGCTCTTTGGCAGGTGTCGTATCATGTCCGGTTCCGTCTCCCCGCTCGCTCCGAAATCTTTCGTCTCCATGCCCTCGCTGCGCGGCGTGCGCATGGCGACGGCTTCTGCCGGCATTAAATACAAGAACCGCACCGACGTGCTGCTGATGGTCTTCGACAAGCCGGCAGCGGTCGCAGGCGTCTTCACCCGCTCCAAGTGCCCGTCGGCGCCAGTCGATTTCTGCCGCGCGAACCTTCCTCATGGCAGTGCGCGGGCCGTCGTCGTCAACTCAGGCAACGCCAACGCCTTCACCGGCCTGAAGGGTCGCCAGGCGACCGCGCTGACGGCGAAGTCGGCTGCAGCAGCCGTCGGCTGCGGCGAAAACGAGGTCTATCTGGCCTCGACCGGCGTCATTGGCGAGCCGCTGGATGCCACCAAATTCTCAGGCGTCCTGGAGCGGATGCAGGCCGAGGCCACCAGCGATTTCTGGTTCGAGGCCGCAAAAGCGATCATGACGACCGACACCTATCCGAAGGTCTCGACCCGCAGCGCTGAGATCGGCGGCGTCACTGTCACGATCAACGGCATTGCCAAGGGTGCCGGCATGATTGCGCCCGATATGGCGACGATGCTTTCCTTCGTCGTCACCGATGCCGATATCACGCCTGCGGCTTTGCAGGCGCTTCTGTCCGACGGCGTCGGTCCGACTTTCAATTCCATGACCGTCGACAGCGACACGTCCACCTCCGACACGCTGATGCTGTTTGCGACGGGTGCCGCGGCCGAGGACGGTCAGGCCCGCATCGAACGTGCCGACGACCCGCGCCTTGCCGCCTTCCGGGCCGCTCTCAACGACGTGCTGAAGGATCTGTCGCTGCAGGTGGTGCGCGACGGCGAAGGAGCGACGAAGATGCTGGAAATCACGGTGACGGGCGCCGAGAGCGACGCCGCCGCCAAGCGCATTGCGTTGTCGATCGCCAATTCGCCGCTCGTCAAGACGGCGGCCGCCGGCGAAGACGCCAATTGGGGCCGCATCGTCATGGCCGTCGGCAAATCGGGCGAGATGGCCGACCGCGACCGGCTAGCCATCTGGTTCGGCGACGTCAGGGTCGCCGTCAATGGCGAGCGCGATCCCGATTATTCCGAGGTGGCAGCCTCGGATGTCATGAAGGCGCAGGATATCCCCGTCAAAGTCGATATCGGCCTCGGCACTGGTTCGGCAACCGTCTGGACCTGCGACCTTACCAAGGAATATGTTGCGATCAACGGCGACTATCGGAGCTGATCGTTCATTGGCGCAGGCATCCATTTCCCAACAGAATCTGCCGCTGGTTCGCAGGCTGGAGGCCGTCGGCTTCCGCGCCTGGCCGGCGGCATCGGTGCAGTATGACGGCAGCTGGCAGGTGCGGCTGACGGCCGGCCACCCGTCCAACCGGCTGAATTCCATCGTCCCGCTCGATCCCTCCGATCATCGCGACGTCGAAATCCGCCTGGAAAAGGCGCGCCGGAAATTCGAGGCCTATGGCCGCGCCGCCGTGGTCCGCCAGACGCCGCTTGCCTCGCCCGTGCTGATCGATCTTCTCCGCGCGCAGAACTGGACGCAGTTCGACGAGACTGTTGTGATGACCTGCGATCTCGCCGAGGCGGAACTGCCGGATACGCTTGATCATCTGCCGACCCACGATGTCGGCCGTTTCGTCGACGCCAACCTTGCTGTCGACCAGGCGCCGCCGACGCTGAAGCCGGCGCTTGCCGAAATCATTTCGGCGATCAAGCCGCCGTCGGGCCTGTTCTTGATCGAGAATGCGATGGAAGGCCCGCTTGCGACCGTGCTCTGCGTCCAGGACAACGACCTTGCCGGCATCATGTCGCTTTCCGTTTCCGAGACGCGGCGGCGCGAGGGGCTCGGCACCGAAATCCTGACTTCGGCACTGCGCTGGGCGCGCATGCGCAGCGCCCGCTCGGCCTGGCTGCAGGTGAAGCTTTCCAATCGCCCGGCCATCGCCCTCTATGAGCGCCTCGGCTTTCGCGACGCCTATCATTATTGCTACTGGCAGCAGGAGCCGAGATGAGCGAAGCAGGCCGGAAGATATTGCTGGTCGCCGCCTGCGCGCTGATCGATGCCGACGGGCGTATCCTATTGGCACAGCGGCCAGAGGGAAAGTCGCTCGCTGGGCTCTGGGAATTTCCGGGCGGCAAGGTTGAGCCCGGCGAGACGCCGGAGGAAACGCTGGTGCGTGAACTCGAGGAAGAGCTCGGCATCAGGACCAAGATCGCCTGTCTGGCGCCGCTCACCTTTGCCAGCCATTCCTACGAGACCTTCCACCTGCTGATGCCGCTTTATATCTGCCGGCGCTATGAGGGCATTGCCGAAGGTCGCGAGGGTCAGGCTCTGAAATGGGTGCGTCCGCAGGCGCTGCGCGACTACCCGATGCCGCCGGCCGACGAGCCGCTCATCCCGATGCTGCAGGATTTACTTTAGCGTTACCTGATTATTATCACCCAACGCCATTTTCGGCTGTGGATATTAATAGATCGTTTAACACCTTCTGCCAAAGATCGGCCTCAATCAAGCATCTGGCGTGCGTGTATAAAAAGGCTTGACGTCATGGACGATGATTTCTGGAAAGCTGTCCGGGAAAAGGAACGGGCTTCGTCTGCCTCGCGCAGGACGGGTGCGCTCAATATCGCCCTTCTGTTCGGCACGGCGGTGGTGGCCCTGACGCTCATCCTGACGCCCATGCTTGCGGATTCCTCGAAGAAGAGTGTCTTTGCCAGCGCTCCGGTGGATTTCGACACGATCACGACGGGATCGATTCCGAAGGATGAAGGCGGCAAGCGTTATACGATCCGCCGCAGCGTCCTTCAGGAGACGCCTGGCTCGGTCTGCGTCGTCCAGGGATACGGGGTCGGCTCCGGTTGCTGAAAATGCCGGCCGTCGCCTGATGGCCGTGGAATTTGTTGAAGCATTCGGTTCACGCAGAGGGATGGGGTAATGCGTCTTTTGAAAGCATTTTTTGCAGATGACAGAGGTGCGACGGCGGTCGAATACGGCCTGATCGCCGCCCTCATTTGTACCGCGCTCATTTCCGGTCTCGGTTTTTTTACCAATGCCCTGCAGAACGTCTTCGGCGTGATCAGCAACAATCTGCCCGCAAATTGAAAAAGCCGCCAGCGGCTACTGTCTGAGCTTGTGCTCGTCCACCTTCAGCGCGTCGGCAAGGCGTGCTTTGGCGGAGCCCGGCCGGAGCGGCTTTTGCTGGCTCTCGTGCGGCGCCCATCCCGAGACATAGATGATCGAAAAGGTCGCGCGGATGCGTCCGTCGGGATCGGAATAACGTTCGGCATAGATCTCCGCCGCGCGCAGGAAGAAGGCGCGTGTGAGCGGCGTGCGGCCGCGGGCCGCGAGCGGATTGCTCATGCCCATCGCCCTTAGATCCCGCATCAGGGGGAAAAGCGAGTCGTACCGCACCGTGTAGTTCTCGGCGTCGATCACCGGCAGCGTGAAGCCGGCGCGTTGCAGGAGGCTGCCGACATCGCGCACATCGGCGAAGGGAATGACGCGCGGGCTTGCGCCGCCCGTCATCTCGGCCTCCGCGGCCAACAGCACCTCACGCAATTCCTGCAGCGTGCCGGCGCCGGGGATCGCGGCCAGGAACAGGCCGTCCGGCCTCAAGGCGCGCCGGATCTGGATGAGAACACCCGGCGTATCATTGGTCAGATGCAGGCTGAGCGGTGCAAGGACGAGGTTGGCTGATTGCGGCTCGAGCGGCACGTCCTCGAGCGGCGCCTCGATCAAGGTTTCGCCTGGGGCCGCATAGGCCTTGTCGCTTTCGACGCGGATCATCCTGCCGATCTTGCTGGTCGCCATTGCCGCGCGGGCCGCGGCACCCGTCGCGCCGTGCAACTCGACGGCTGTTTCGAAGCGGCGCTCGACGACGGCAAGCCTTTCGGCCATTTCCTCGGCGGCGATGTCGAGCAGGAAGGCGGCTTTCGGATCGTTGCCGACAAGCGCGCGATGGCGATGTGCGGCAATCAGGGCTCTGTCGAAGATCGTTTCCATAGGGATGTCCATAGTCCCGCCTCGCTGAAGCGGCAAGGCGATTTTCCTTTTCGAGGCTATGCGCTAGTCTCAGCCGCATGGGGCCGATCGATTTCGAAACTCCGTCAAAATTCTTGCGGGCGCATCTCTTGCGGCCGTTTTCGGCGCTGGCCGATTTCCTCTATCCGCCCGCCTGTTCCGTCTGCGGTATTTCGACCGTCGGCCATCGCGGGCTCTGCGCGAAATGCTGGTCCGGCATCCGCTTCATCGAACGGCCCTATTGCGAGGTGCTCGGCATTCCTTTCTCGCATGATCTCGGCACCGGCATCCTCAGCGCCGAGGCGATCGCCAATCCGCCGCCCTTCGACCGGCTGCGGTCGGCCGCGACCCATGACCATGCGGTCCGCGATCTCGTTCACGGGCTCAAGTATCGCGATCGCACCGATCTGGCGCCGATGATGGCGGCCTGGATGCTGCGCGCCTCCGACGGCACGGTCGAAAGTTGTGATGGGCTGATCCCGGTGCCGCTGCATCGCACCCGCATGCTGGCACGCAAGTTCAACCAGGCGGCCGAGCTTGTCCGCCATATGGCAAGGCTTTCGGGCAAGCCGCTGCTTGCCACCACCCTTGTCCGCGTCAAGCGCACCAGCCAGCAAGTCGGTCTTGGTGCGAAGGCGCGCGAAGACAATGTCAGGGGTGCTTTCGCGATTGCCAAGGATTGCGAAAACGATGTCTCCGGCAAGCGCATTGTGCTCGTCGACGACGTCTATACGACAGGGGCGACGGTTGCCGCCGCAAGCCGCACGGTACGCAAGGCGGGGGCTGCGGATATCACGGTTTTGACCTTTGCAAGGGCTCTCTCCGAGCCTATATGACAGAAAATACCCGGCATCCGTCTGGAGATATCATGGTACCCGTCACGATCTATACAAGGCAGTTCTGCGGCTATTGCATCCGCGCCAAGTCCCTTCTCGAAGAAAAGGGCGTCGAATATGTCGAGCACGATGCGACTTTCTCGCCGGATCTTCGCCAGGAGATGATCGGCAAGTCGAACGGGCGCACCACCTTCCCGCAGATCTTCATCGGCGCCGATCATGTCGGCGGTTGTGACGATCTTTTTGCACTCGATCGGGCTGGCAAGCTCGATCCGATGCTCGTGGCCTGAGGAAGAACCGATGAGCTTCAAGGCTGCCGCCGTCCAGATGTGCTCCGGGGTCGATCCGGTGAGGAACGCCGCAGCCATGGCGCGGCTCGTCCGTGACGCCGCCGCCCAGGGCGCGACCTATGTGCAGACGCCCGAAATGACCGGCATGCTGCAGCGCGACCGCGCAGCGGCGCGCGCCGTGCTTGCCGGCGAGACTGACGACATCATCGTCAAGACCGGCTCCGAGCTCGCGGCGGAACTAGGCATCTACATGCATGTCGGCTCAACGGCCATCGCGCTTGCCGACGGCAAGATCGCCAATCGCGGCTTTCTGTTCGGTCCCGATGGTCGGATCCTCAATCGCTACGACAAGATCCATATGTTCGACGTCGACCTCGACAATGGCGAGAGCTGGCGCGAAAGTGCGGCCTATACGGCCGGCTCGGAAGCGCGCGTCGTGTCGCTGCCCTTTGCGGAAATGGGCTTTGCCATTTGCTACGACGTTCGGTTCCCGGCGCTCTTTCGTGCCCAGGCTGTTGCCGGCGCCGAGGTCATGACGGTTCCTGCCGCCTTCACCAGGCAGACCGGCGAGGCGCATTGGGAGATCCTACTCAGGGCACGGGCGATCGAGAACGGCGTCTTCGTCATTGCCGCCGCGCAGGCCGGCCGGCACGAGGACGGGCGCGAGACCTTCGGCCATTCTATGATCATCGATCCCTGGGGCACGGTGCTGGCCTCGGCCGGCGCCACCGGCGAGGCTGTTATCGTCGCCGAAATCGATCCCGCCGCGGTCAAGGCTGCGCATGACAAGATTCCGAACCTCAGGAACGGTCGGGAATTCTCGGTCGAGAAGATCGCGGGAGCAATCGCTGGAGGCGTCGCCGCTTGATCCATTATTCCCTTACCTGTGACAATGCCCATGAATTCGAAGGCTGGTTTTCGGAGAGCGCCGATTTCGACCGTCAGGTGGAAACCGGTTTCCTGACCTGTCCCGTCTGCCATTCCGCCGTCATTTCCAAACTCCTGATGGCGCCTTCGGTATCGACGGCGCGCAAGAAGGATGAGAGGCAGACACTGGCGATGGATGCGATGCGCCGGGAGGCCCTGCAAAAGCTGAAAGAGGCCGTCGCGGCCGTCAAAGCCAATTCCGAGGATGTCGGGGCGAAGTTTCCCGAGGAAGCGCGCAAGATCCATTATGGCGAGGCAGACGCCCGCGGCATCATCGGCCAGGCAACGGTCGACGAGGCCCAGGCCCTCGTGGAAGAGGGCATCGACATCGCTGCTATCCCTGTTTTGCCGGAAGACGTGAACTGAGATGCAGCCCGCGCGTCTGGCGTCCTCGCACCTGTAGAAAGCGTAGCCAGCTAATTGACGGCGGATTACGCCGGTCGCTTTGCCAGCAGCATATAATTCACGTCCATATCTCTGGAGAGGTTCCACTGGTTGGACAGCGGATTGAAGAAGACACCCGTGCGGTCAGTGATCTCGAGCCCGTCTGCGGTCAGCGGCTTTTCCAGTTCTTCCGGACGCACCAGCTTTTCATACTGATGGGTACCGCGCGGCAGCCAGCGCAGGATGTTTTCGGCAGCGAAGATGGCGAGCGCCGCCGCTTTCATCGTGCGGTTGATGGTGGCGACAAAGATCAGGCCGCCGGGGCGGACCATTTTTGCGCAGGTCGCCATGAAAAATTCGACGTCGGCGACATGTTCGACCACTTCCATGTTCAAGACGATATCGAAGGTTTCGCCGGCCTCGGCAAGCTGCTCGGCGGTGACGGCGCGATAATCGACCGAAACGCCGGAGGATTTCGCATGGGTCGAGGCTATGCCGATATTCTTCTCGGAAGGATCGGCGCCGACGACAGAGGCGCCCATGCGCGCGACAGGCTCGGACAGGAGGCCGCCGCCGCAACCGATATCGAGCACGCGCAGGCCTTCAAGCGGTCGGGCGCCTTTCGGATCACGGCCGAAATTCTCGCAGGCCTTGTCTCTTATATAGGCGAGGCGGACGGGATTGAACTTGTGCAGCGGCCTGAACTTGCCGGTCGGGCTCCACCATTCCGCCGCCATCGCCGAGAAGCGGTCCACTTCGCCCTGGTCGATCGTGCTTCTGGCGGTTTCCGTCATCGTCCACTCCTTGCGTTCTGACAAGTGAAGTCGGACGATCGGGGGCATAAGTCAAGGGGCGTGGGTATCGGCCAACTGGCGAAGGCGCAGACGCTCGGCGATTGCTTTTATCGCGCGCTTGCCTCCCCCCGCCAAACTCGCTAAGAGACGCCGCAACTTGGGGCCTTCAGGGCCTGGGCTTTTAGAGCGGTTCCAGAAAATGGGAATCCGGCTCTTTCGCCAAGCGGTCCGCCCCAGAGCTTTCGTGATGCCGGGTCCGGGTTTCCGTTTTCCGGCGCCAGTCGTGGTAGAGGCATATGGCACGCATCGTAATGAAATTCGGCGGCACGTCCGTCGCTGACCTGGACCGCATCAAGAACGTTGCCCGCCATGTGAAACGCGAAGTCGACGCCGGCCATGAGGTGGCGGTGGTGGTATCGGCCATGTCCGGCAAGACCAATGAGCTGGTCGGCTGGGTGCAGGGCATGCCGAAGGTGATCGGCGCCAATTCGCCCTTCTACGATGCGCGCGAATATGATGCGGTGGTCGCCTCCGGCGAACAGGTGACCTCGGGGTTGCTGGCGATCGCATTGCAGGCGATGGATATCAATGCGCGCTCCTGGCAGGGCTGGCAGATCCCGATCCGGACCGACAACGCCCATGGCGCGGCGCGTATTCTGGAGATCGACGGTTCCGACATCATCAAGCGGATGGGCGAGGGCCAGGTCGCCGTCATCGCCGGTTTCCAGGGATTGGGACCTGACAACCGCCTCGCGACGCTCGGGCGCGGCGGATCGGATACGTCGGCCGTCGCCATCGCGGCAGCTGTCAAGGCGGATCGCTGCGATATCTATACCGATGTCGACGGCGTCTATACGACCGATCCGCGCATTGTGCCGCAGGCGCGCAGGCTGAAGAAGATCGCCTTCGAGGAAATGCTGGAAATGGCCTCGCTCGGCGCCAAGGTGCTGCAGGTGCGTTCGGTCGAGCTTGCCATGGTGCACAAGGTGCGTACCTTCGTGCGCTCGTCTTTCGAAGATCCCGATGCTCCGGGCATGGGCGATCTGTTGAACCCGCCCGGAACGCTGATTTGTGACGAGGATGAAATCGTGGAACAGGAAGTAGTCACCGGCATCGCCTATGCCAAGGATGAGGCTCAGATCTCGCTTCGCCGTCTTGCCGACCGGCCGGGCGTCTCCGCCGCGATCTTCGGGCCGCTTGCCGAATCCCATATCAATGTCGACATGATCGTCCAGAATATTTCCGAGGATGGATCGAAGACCGACATGACCTTCACCGTGCCGTCAGGCGACGTCGAGAAGGCGATCAAGGTCCTCGGCGACCATAAGGAGAAGATCGGTTACGATGTCGTGCAGAACGAATCGGGGCTGGTGAAAGTGTCGGTCATCGGCATCGGCATGCGCAGCCATGCGGGTGTTGCTGCGACCGCGTTTCGTGCACTTGCCGAAAAAGGCATCAACATCAAGGCGATCACGACCTCCGAGATCAAGATTTCCATCCTGATCGACGGTCCCTATGCAGAACTCGCTGTCAGGACTTTGCATTCCTGCTACGGTCTGGATAAGAATTGATTCCCAGCGGGCGGCCTGCCCCTTCAGGTTGAGGAGACGGAGGCGGGCCCGCCGGGACAGAGAGTGTTGTTTCGGGAGCTTGAGACGTCATGAGAGACCTTTCCGGCGGTCCGCGCGTGCTGCTCAGGCGGCTGCGCGAGTTGATGGCAGAGCCGCTGGAGCCGCAGGATCGTCTCGACCGGATCGTCCGACAGATCGCCAGCAACATGGTGGCCGAGGTCTGCTCGGTCTATGTGCTGCGCGCCGACGGCGTGCTCGAACTCTACGCGACCGAAGGCCTCAACCGCGAGGCCGTGCATCTCGCGCAGCTGAAGATGGGGCAGGGCCTCGTCGGCACGATCGCCGCTTCGGCCCAGCCGCTGAACCTTTCCGATGCGCAGTCGCATCCAGCCTTCCGCTACCTGCCGGAGACCGGCGAAGAAATCTATCATTCCTTCCTCGGCGTGCCGATTCTCCGAACCGGGCGCTCTCTCGGCGTTCTCGTCGTGCAGAACAAGGCAAGCCGCAACTATCGCGAAGAAGAGCTGGAAGCGCTCGAAACGACGGCGATGGTGCTTGCCGAGATGATCGCCACCGGCGAGCTCAAGAAGATCACCAAGCCTGGCCTCGAACTCGACCTGACACGCTCGGTGACGATCGACGGCGATACCTATAATGACGGCATCGGCCTCGGCTACGTCGTGCTGCACGAGCCGCGCATCGTCGTCACCAACCTGCTCAACGAGGATACCGACAAGGAGATCCGGCGGCTGGCGGAGGCCATGGGCTCGCTCAGGATCTCGATCGATGACATGCTGTCGCGCCGCGACGTCTCGATGGAGGGCGAGCATCGCGAGGTGCTCGAAACCTATCGCATGTTCGCGCATGACCAGGGCTGGGTGCGCAAGCTGGAGGAGGCGATCCGCAACGGCCTGACGGCGGAAGCGGCGGTCGAGAAGGTCCAGAGCGACACCAAGGCGCGGATGATGCGGTTGACCGACCCTTATCTGCGCGAACGCATGCATGATTTCGAGGACCTGGCAAACCGCCTGCTCAGGCAGCTGACGGGTTATACCGGGCGGACGACCGGCGAAGGTTTCCCCAACGACGCAATCATTCTGGCGCGCGCCATGGGGGCAGCCGAGTTGCTCGATTATCCCCGCGCCAATGTGCGCGGGCTGGTGCTGGAGGAAGGGGCGGTGACGAGCCACGTGGTGATCGTCGCACGCGCCATGGGCATTCCCGTCATCGGCCAGGCGGCGGGCGTGGTGGCGCTCGCCGAGAATGGCGATGCTGTCATCATCGACGCCGACGAGGGGCATGTGCATCTCCGGCCGATGGCCGATCACCGGCGATCCTACGAGGAGAAGGTCCGCTTCCGCGCCAGGCGGCAGGAGCAGTTCCGGGCGCTGCGCGCCATCGAGCCGGTCACCAAGGATGGACAGCGCATCTCGCTCATGATGAATGCCGGCCTGCTGGTCGATCTGCCGCAGCTTTCGGAATCGGGCGCGGAGGGCATCGGTCTCTTTCGCACCGAGCTGCAATTCATGATCGCCTCCACCATGCCGAAGGCGGAGGAGCAGGAGCAGTTCTACCGCAATGTGATCAAACAGGCGGCGGGCCGTGTCGTCACCTTTCGGACGCTCGATATCGGCGGTGACAAGGTGGTACCCTATTTCCGTGGCCACGAAGAAGAAAACCCCGCGCTCGGCTGGCGCGCCATCCGGCTGTCGCTCGACCGGCCGGGACTGCTGCGAACCCAGCTGCGCGCGATGCTGAAGGCATCTGCTGATACCGAGCTGAAACTGATGGTGCCGATGGTGACCGAGGTTTCCGAGCTGAAGATGGTGCGCGAGCTCTTGCAGAAGGAAGTGCAGCATCTCTCGCGTTTCGGCCACGGGCTGCCGCGCAAGCTGCAATTCGGGGCGATGCTTGAGGTGCCCGCACTGCTGTGGCAGCTCGACGAGTTGATGGAAGCGGTCGATTTCGTCTCGGTCGGTTCGAACGACCTCTTCCAGTTCTCGATGGCCGTCGATCGCGGCAATGCGCGGGTTTCGGATCGCTTCGATCCGCTCGGCAAGCCTTTTCTGCGGATCCTGCGCGATATCGTGCGCGGGGCAGACCGCAACAAGACGCCGGTGACGCTCTGCGGCGAGCTTGCCGGCAAGCCGATCTCGGCGATGGCGCTGCTCGGCATCGGCTTCCGCTCGATTTCGATGTCGCCGGCTTCGATCGGTCCCGTCAAGGCGATGCTGCTCGGGCTCGATGTCGGGGCACTGACGAAGGCGATGGAAGAGGTACTGGACGATAGTCACTCGACGGTGCCGATGCGCGAAGTGCTTGCCCGCTTCGCCGAGAGCCACAATATTCCCCTTTAGACACATACAAGAAGAATCGGAGTGAAGGGTGGCGAAGCTTCCCGTTGAAAAAATGCGCGAGCTGGAACGCCGTTTCGGCGAGATCGAGGCGCGCATGTCGGCAGGCCCAGCCGCCGACGTCTATGTGAAGCTGGCATCCGAATATTCCGAGCTGCAGCCTGTCGTCACGAAGATCCGCGCCTATGAGAAAGCGGTCGCCGAGCTTGCCGATCTCGATGCGCTGCTCGAGGATAAATCGGTCGATCGCGAAATGCGCGATCTCGCCGAACTCGAACTGCCGGAGGTGAAGGAGCAGATCGAGGCGCTGGAACAGGATATGCAGATCCTGCTTCTGCCGAAGGATGCGGCGGACGAAAAAAGCGCGATCCTGGAAATTCGCGCCGGCACGGGCGGCTCGGAAGCAGCACTTTTTGCCGGCGATCTCTTTCGCATGTACGAGCGTTTCGCTGCGGAAAAGGGCTGGAAGGTGGAGGTGCTCTCGGCAAGCGAAGGCGAAGCCGGCGGCTACAAGGAAATTATCGCGACGATCACGGGCCGGGGCGTCTTCGCCAAGCTGAAATTTGAATCCGGCGTGCATCGCGTGCAGCGCGTGCCGGAAACGGAGGCCGGCGGGCGCATCCACACGTCGGCTGCCACGGTGGCAGTGCTGCCGGAGGCCGAGGAGATCGACATCGAGATCCGGCAGGAAGATATCCGCATCGACACGATGCGATCTTCGGGCGCGGGTGGCCAGCACGTCAATACGACGGATTCGGCAGTGCGCATTACCCACCTGCCGACCGGCATCGTGGTCACCAGCTCGGAAAAATCGCAGCACCAGAATCGCGCCAAGGCAATGCAGGTGCTGCGCTCCAGGCTTTATGACGCCGAGCGGCAGCGGGCTGACAGCGAGCGTTCGGCCGATCGCAAGAGCCAGGTCGGCTCCGGCGACCGCTCCGAGCGTATCCGCACCTATAATTTTCCGCAGGGGCGCGTGACGGACCATCGCATCAACCTGACGCTCTACAAGCTGGACCGGATGATGGAAGGCGAGATCGAGGAGGTCGTCGACGCGCTGATGGCGGACTATCAGGCAAGCCAGCTGGCGCAACTCGGCGAACAGCAGTGAGCCCGACGGTCGCCGAGATGCTTGCCGAGGCGCGACGCCGCTTCACCGAAGGCGGTATCGCCGATCCGGCAACCGACGCGCGGCTGCTTGTCGCAGGCCTTTTGAAACTGTCCTCGACGGAGCTCCTGACGCGATCGACCGAGAAGCTTTCGCGCGAGCAGGCCGGCGAGATTTTGAAGGCGCTGGAGCGGCGGCTTGCCCATGAGCCGGTGCACCGCATTCTCGGCGAGCGGGAATTCTACGGCCTGCCGCTCGGGCTCTCGGCAGAAACGCTGGAACCGCGGCCGGATACGGAAATCCTGGTCGATACGGTGCTTGTCTATCTCAAGGACCTTGCAAAGGCCGAGGGCCATCTCCATATCCTTGATGTGGGAACCGGGACCGGGGCGATATGCCTTGCGCTTTTGAGCGAATGTCCCGAGGCGTCGGGTATCGGCAGCGACATATCGTCGGATGCACTTCGGACGGCAAAATCAAACGCGGAAAGAAACGGGTTGCAGGATCGCTTTCAGGCCGTGGAGTCGAAATGGTTCGAGAACATCCAGGGCTCGTTTCACGCGATTGTCTCAAATCCGCCCTATATTGCTTCCAATGTCATTCACGATCTCGCTCCCGAAGTGACGAAATTTGATCCGGTTGCAGCACTAGATGGCGGCCCGGATGGGCTTGACGCCTATAGGGCCATAGCCAAGGATGCGGCAAGTTTCATGAGACCCGATGGGGTCGTGGGACTGGAAATCGGCTACGATCAGCGAAATGATGTGACGGCGATCTTCGAAGCGAAAGGCTTCAGATGCCTCAAATCCGTTAAAGATTATGGTCAAAACGACAGGGTGCTCGTGTTCGCGCTCGCGTGACGGGCGGTAATTGCCGGCATCGAACAGAACATTATTGCTATTGCGAAGAAAAGGCTTGGATTTCCGGGGGAAGCAATATAGGTTGCGGTCACGTGTTGGGCAGATAGGAATGAACGAGATTCGTTCGGTACTTGGTTTGCCTCGGGGGTCCGCTCTTTTAAACGAGAGTTTCAACGGTTGAACACGACCCAACGCGTGAATCAGTCAAACTGACTTGAGAACCAAGCGGCAGGTCGGCGCAAAGGCGCAGTATGCTCGCGGCACAAAGGTCCTGACCCGGTTTTCCGGTCATGGCGGTTGGTGCCATGTATCCATCACAAACAGAGAATTCAGGTGAACGATCTATGAGGCCAGGACAGCAGAACAAGCGCGGTCGAGGGCGTGGTAACAACAATAACAATGGCGGCGGTGGAAATAACAATAACAACAATTTCAACCGCAAGGGCGGCAACCCGCTGACCCGGACCTATGACAGCTCCGGCCCCGATGTGAAGATCCGCGGTACTGCGCAGCATATCGCAGAAAAATACGCGCAGCTCGCCCGTGATGCCCAGAGTTCCGGCGACCGCGTGATGGCCGAGAACTATCTTCAGCACGCCGAGCATTACAATCGCATCATCGCAAGCGCCCAGGCGCAGATGCAGGAACGCTTCCAGCGCGACGACCGCGGCGAATACAATGACCGCGAAGCTTCCGACCGCGATGGCGACGACATCGATGCGAACGACAATGACGGCGACGATGTCGTTGTCGTCCAGCCGCCGCAAAACAGGCAGCATCAGCCGCAGGCACAGCCGAAGCCGGCAGCCGCTACGGCGCCCGCCCCGGCGCCCCAGCCCGAAGTCATCGACGGGACCGGCCCGCAGCCGGAGATCGAAGGCATTCCCGCCGAGGTCGCCATGGACGAGGAAGGTTCCGCCGGCCAGCCGCGCGAACGCCAGCCCCGCCGCCGCGCCGCCGGCAACCGTCCCCGTCGCCCGCGTCGTGGCGCGGAAGGTGACGCGGCCGCGGAAGGCGAGGACGCCTCTGCCGAGGTGCCGGTGCTGGCGGATGTCGCATCGGAATGAAAGATTTCGCGTCTCCCTTCGGGCAGACGCGGATGGCTCATTCGATCTGCTCGGACTTCCTTGAAAATCCCCGGCCTTGTGCCGGGGATTTTCATTTTACGGGCTCTTTAAACTCTTAAAACAGCGTACCATATTCTCCTCGAACTGCTTCGCCCAAATCCCAGACGGGCCAAGCGCGGCCTGCCTTTTCAGGGGGTCGATCTCAATCATCGGTCTGCGCCTCGTCAGGGCAGGGCGATCCATGGAGGTAGAATATGAATATCGAGAAATATTCCGAGCGGGTGCGCGGTTTCATCCAGTCGGCGCAGACCTATGCGCTGGCGCAAGGTCACCAGCAATTCACGCCCGAGCACGTGCTGAAAGTGCTGCTCGACGACGATCAGGGCATGGCGGCGTCACTGATCGAACGCGCCGGCGGCGATGCCAAGGCTGCCCGTCTTGCCAATGACGCGGCGCTTGCCAAGCTTCCTAAAATCTCAGGCGGCAACGGCAATATTTATCTGGCGCAGCCGCTCGCCAAAGTGCTTTCCACCGCCGAAGAGGCGGCGAAGAAGGCCGGCGACAGCTTTGTCACCGTCGAGCGGCTGTTGCAGGCGCTGGCGATCGAATCCTCCGCCTCCACCTTTTCGACGCTGAAGAATGCCGGCGTGACGGCTCAGGGCCTGAACCAGGTCATCAACGACATTCGCAAGGGGCGGACGGCGGATTCCTCCAATGCCGAGCAGGGGTTCGATTCGCTGAAGAAGTTCGCCCGCGATCTCACCGCCGAGGCCCGCGAGGGCAAACTCGACCCCGTGATCGGCCGCGATGACGAAATCCGTCGCACCATCCAGGTTCTCTCCCGCCGCACCAAGAACAATCCTGTCCTGATCGGCGAACCCGGCGTCGGCAAGACGGCGATCGTCGAAGGTCTGGCGCTACGCATCGTCAATGGCGACGTGCCGGAATCGCTCAAGGATAAGAGGCTGATGGCGCTCGACATGGGCGCGCTGATCGCTGGTGCGAAATACCGCGGCGAGTTCGAGGAGCGGCTGAAGGCGGTGCTCAACGAGGTGCAGGCCGAGAACGGCGAGATCATCCTGTTCATCGACGAGATGCATACGCTGGTCGGCGCCGGCAAGGCGGACGGGGCAATGGATGCCTCCAACCTCCTGAAGCCTGCCCTTGCCCGCGGTGAGTTGCATTGCGTCGGCGCGACCACGCTCGACGAATATCGCAAACATGTCGAGAAGGATCCGGCGCTTGCCCGCCGTTTCCAGCCGGTCGTCGTCGATGAGCCGACGGTCGAGGACACGATCTCGATCCTGCGCGGCCTGAAGGAAAAATACGAGCAGCATCACAAGGTGCGCATCGCCGATGCCGCACTGGTGGCAGCGGCGACGCTTTCCAACCGTTACATCACCGACCGCTTCCTGCCTGATAAGGCGATCGATCTGATGGACGAGGCGGCTGCACGCCTGCGCATGCAGGTGGACTCCAAGCCCGAGGAACTCGACGAACTCGACCGCCGCATCATCCAGCTGAAGATCGAGCGTGAGGCGCTGAAAAAGGAAACCGACGTCGCCTCTGCCGACAGGCTGAAGCGGCTAGAGACCGAACTCACCGGCCTCGAGGAAGAAGCTGATGCGCTGACGGCCCGCTGGCAGGCGGAAAAGCAGAAGCTCGGCCTTGCAGCCGATCTCAAGAAGCAGCTCGACGATGCCCGCAACGAACTGGCGATCGCCCAGCGCAAGGGTGAATTCCAGCGCGCCGGCGAACTGACCTACGGCGTCATTCCCGATCTCGAAAAGCAGCTCGTCGATGCTGAAAAGCAGGACGGCGAACGTGGCGCGATGGTGCAGGAGGTGGTCACCCCCGACAATATCGCCCATGTCGTTTCCCGTTGGACTGGCATTCCCGTCGACAGGATGCTGGAGGGCGAACGCGACAAGCTGCTGCGGATGGAAGACGAGCTGGCGAAATCGGTGATCGGCCAGGGCGATGCGGTTCAGGCCGTGTCGCGCGCCGTCCGCCGCGCGCGTGCCGGGCTGCAGGATCCGAACCGGCCGATCGGCTCGTTCATCTTCTTGGGTCCCACCGGCGTCGGCAAGACGGAGCTCACCAAGGCGCTTGCCCGTTTCCTCTTCGACGACGAGACGGCGATGGTGCGCATGGACATGTCCGAGTACATGGAGAAACACTCCGTTGCCCGGCTGATCGGTGCGCCTCCCGGCTATGTCGGCTATGACGAAGGCGGGGCGCTGACGGAGGCCGTGCGCCGCAGACCCTATCAGGTCGTGCTGTTCGACGAGATCGAAAAAGCCCATCCCGACGTCTTCAACATCCTGCTGCAGGTGCTGGACGACGGACGCCTGACGGACGGCCAAGGCCGGACGGTCGATTTTCGCAACACGATGATCATCATGACCTCGAACCTCGGCGCCGAATATCTGACGCAGCTCAGGGACGGCGACGACAGCGATACGGTTCGCGAGCAGGTGATGGATGTCGTGCGCGGGCATTTCCGGCCGGAATTCCTGAACCGCATCGACGAGATCATCCTCTTCCATCGCCTGAAGCGCGAGGAGATGGGCGCGATCGTCGATATCCAGCTGAAACGGCTTGTGGCTCTCTTGTCCGAGCGCAAGATTGTCATCGATCTCGACGAGGAAGCCCGCCATTGGCTGGCGAACAAGGGTTACGATCCGATCTACGGCGCAAGGCCGTTGAAGCGGGTGATCCAGAAGTTCGTGCAGGATCCGTTGGCCGAGCAGATGCTGTCCGGCCAGGTGCCGGATGGATCGACGGTGAAGGTGACCAGCGGTTCGGACCGGCTGCAGTTCAAGACACGGCAGACGGTAAGCGAAGCGGCATAAACCGCTTTGTCAAAGAATTGCGAATGGCGGCTTCGGCCGCCATTTTCGTTCGATGGCTGAAGAACGCCTGCGGCGCTTGTCAGCTACGGAAGATTATTTGCTCGCCACCTGATCCGGCGTCTGGTTGTTCAGCAGCGTATCGATGCGCTTGCGCTCATCCTCGAATTTCGCCAGCGCTTCGCCCTGCAATGACTTACCGCCCGGCAGACGAATGCGCAGCGGGTCGACCTTGGTGCCGTTGACGATCAGTTCGTAATGCAAATGCGGGCCGGTGGATTCGCCCGTTGTGCCAACCCAGCCGATGACCTGGCCCTGGCGGATCTTGGCGCCGGGCAAGACGCCCTTGGCGATGGCGCTCTGGTGATTGTAGGAGGATTCATAGCCGTTGGCATGACGGATGATTGTCTGGTTGCCATAGCCGCCGGAATCCCAGCCGGCCTTCTCCACCGTGCCGTTGCCGGCGGCTATGATCGCCGTGCCGCGCGGTGCTGCCCAATCGACGCCGGTATGCATGCGGGCGAAGCCGAGGATCGGGTGACGGCGCATGCCGAAGCCTGATTTGAAGATGCCGTTCGGAACCGGATTGCGCAGCAGGAACTGGCGGATGCTCTTGCCGCTTTCGTCGAAATAATCGACCGTGCCGTCCTCGGGATCCTGGAAGCGGTAGAAGCGCGTCTGTGTATCGCCGAAACGGGCGTTGACATAGAGCAGCTCGGAATCTTCGGTCGCCTGGCCGGCGCTGTCGGCGACGGAGAAGAAGGCCTCGAGACTATCGCTCGGCCGCAGCTGCGCCTGGAAATCGACATTGCTCGCAAGCAGCTTGATGATCAGCGCCGTCATATCCTTGGTCATGCCGTAGGAAAGAGCGGCGCGATAGATGCCGTCATAGACGCGCGGCAGGTTCTGGCCTGGCGGCGGAGCGAATGAATTGTCGTCGAAGGCGGTGGCGATTGCGTCCAGCATCGGCGGCTCACTGCCGGGCACGTATTTGCCTTTGTCGTCGACGGCCACGGTGACGAGATGGCGCGTGCCGCGGTAGACGCTGGCCCGGATGATCTTTGCCTGTTCGCCCTTCTGGATAATGCCGATACGCAGCACGTCGCCCTTCTCAAGCTCACCCGTGCCGAGTTGCTGCGAGATATAGCCGGCAATGCCATCGGCATATTGTTGCGGATAGCCTGAATCCGTCAGTGCCTTGGCGATCGTCGTGTCCACGCGCACGGGCAGGATGTCGTCGGCGAATTCCTCGGTCTGCGGCGTGATCGATTCCGGCGCGGAGACCGTCATGTTCTGTTCGAGCACGCGGGCGGAGAGACCTGCGGTCAGATCGACATCGGCATCCTCGTTGGAGAAACGGCGCGGATCGACGTAATAAAGGGCTGCGAGCTGGGTGTTGCCGTCGGTCAGGACAGAACCGTTGGAGCGTACGTTTTCTTCGACTTCCTCAAACGACAGGCCGGACGCCATCTGCAGGGTGGACTTGCCGGTTGGGAAGGGAATGGTCTTCAGGCTGACTTCGGATTCGACGTCGGAGCCATAGATCGCACCCGTGCGGCTTTGCGGCGCGGGCTGCGGCTCGTCGGCGGAAAAGATCGCCAGTGGATCGAAGTCGGGATAATCCTCGGTCGCCACATGGTTGGCGGCCAGCGTCATCTTCACATGTGCGAAAGGCTGGCGGCGCACGACCTCCTTCTCACCGTCGTGGACGACGGTCGAAACTTCCATGATGGCGCGGTCGGAAGGTTTGGCGGCGATGGCGGGTGCAATCAGCCGGCCGCCACGGACTACCGTCGTATCCTCATGTGCTTCGGCCGCCGCACTTGCATAGGCTTCGGCGGGGATCGCCAGCTGCTGGCGGCCGTCAAGGGCGGCAAAAAGGGCGACGCCCATCAGGACGGACGATGTAATGCCGGTGAGGAACGTGCCCGAGAGCCAGCGCAGGGAAACCTCGCGCCGGTCGGGTGCGCGCCTGCCGTCTGCCAGAAGCGGAGGCTCGTTGCCCAACGAGCGGATCATCATTTTCTCCGTCATCATGGCAGTCTAGTCCGCGTCCTTACATTCGACGTCTCTGGAGGCATTGTTTGGCCATCCTGGCTGGGGCGAAAGATGTGCATATTTTGGGCATGGAAGTCAAATCACTCAGGAAAAGGCAGTCTGCCTGCGTTTGCCTGTGTGAATCGTGCTTCTCTTAAGACCAGCAGATTGTGATGATGTCGGGGCGCGGAAGACGAAAGAAGCACTCTTTCCACAAAAAGCCGAGAGATGATCGCTTTTCGTGTCCTGTCAGGCCGTTCGGAATCCGGAAAAAGACAGCGTTCCGGCGCGGCCCAGAATTTTCTATGTAAAAACAATGATTTGAAAGAAATATCACTTTTTTCAAAAAGCGCTGTTGACTGTTTCCGGGTGTTAGTTCTATAAGCCCACTCACTGAACGAGGGCGGCGGCGCTGCTGGCGACGAAGTCTTTCGTTCTAAAGAAACTCAAGCGGATTGGCTGATGCTGGTTTGTGTTCTGGACGCGAGTTTGGAGCGG
>NZ_RJJT01000036.1 GCF_003938655.1 Rhizobium pisi | reverse complement strand
GTCCAGATCCAGACCGAGCTTCAAAGCCAACTCAGCTGCGATGATCACCAGTGAAATCGACGGCCAAAAACATAACTCGTGAAAGCCTCGGCACCGAATACCCGCAGTTTTAGACGACCGCTAACAGGAGAGCGAAGGCAGTCGCAAGAGTGACGAGGCCACGCATCCCGGCCCACCCCACAAGCATAGTCTCTCCATGTTGGAATGGTGCGAGGTAACCCCCTCTTTTGTGTCGGTACACGACTACCGCGTGAAAGAGAAAAGCAATCGCAATTCTGCAAACGATCACGCTGATGACGACAATCGTGGCGAAGCTGATCGCGCGGGTTAGCTCATCAGGAGACATTGTCTGAACGATGCTTTTCGCCTGCAGGCCCATCAGCAAGAACGCTACCACATTCAGGAGAAAAACCACGGTCGTCCATACGGCAAACGAATGGACGCGCATCCGGGGGGAGTCGTTGACAGTCGCCAAAGTGGCGATAGTCATAGCGCTTGATACGGTAGCCAATACCGCCGACAGATGCAGTCTCTCGGCGATTATCCAGGTTGCGAACGCGTAAACGAACTGGAGAAGCGTCCCGCCTACCGTGTTTTCCGTGAGTGGCCTGAGTCTGGAAAGAAGATAACCGAATGCGATACCGAAAAGTATCCCACCCGGTGCCGCGATCGCAATCTTGATAACGGTCGCCGACCCTAGCCCGCCACTGGCATGGACGTTCAGAGCCGCGCTGAACAGCAAAAGGGCGGTCGCGTCGTTGAACAGGCTCTCGCCCTTGAGCAGCGTATCCACCCTGCGATCGACGGGTAGTCCTGACAGAACGGCGGTTGCCGCCGCAGCGTCCGGAGGAGCGACGATCGCGCCAAGAGTGACGGCAACCGCTAGGGGGAGGCCGGCGGTCATCGTGCCGATAGCAACGACGATACCCGTGGTAGCGAGAACGGCTACTACTGCGTAAACAAAGATCGGCAGGAGCATGCGCCTCGCAGCGCCGATAGGAAAGTCATAGGCGGAGTCGACGAGGACAGGCGCGATAAAAAGCGCCAACGCTGTATGGGGATCAATCGGGATGTTAGGTGCTCCGGGAACCATCGCGACCGCTACGCCAGCCGCGGCAAGGATGCCTGGATAGGGCAGGTGGACTCGCCTTGTGATCTGCAACAGAAACACGGCGACTGCCAGAAGCGCCACTAGGGTTTCGAAAAAGCTCATGATGTACAATAACAAAGATCTGTAGGCGTTATAGTCTCGGTAGCCCGAATCATGAGCATCCGGCGGCCAATTTCACCAAAATTAACGGAGCGCGTTATGGACTTCGAGGTGGCAATAATCGGCGCTGGGGCAGCTGGTATTTCCGCGGCCCGTATGCTGACCTCGCTGGGTCGCAAGGTAGTTGTCATTGAAGCAAGCAGCCGCGTCGGCGGCCGAGCCTGGACCAACGAGATCTATGGTCTCCCACTCGACATGGGGTGTGGCTGGTTACATTCTGGTGAACGCAATCCGCTGGTCGATATGGCAAGGGCTGAAGGCTTCGATGTCGTAGAAGGTCGCACCGCTTGGCAGGATCAATGGCGGGACCTCGGATTCACTCCCGATGATCGAAAAGCTGCCCTTGAGGCTTGGGCGGGAATGTCTAAACAGATGGAAAGAGACCCACCTGCCTCTGACCGAGCTTCGGATGCCCTTGACCCGGGTGGGAAGTGGAACGCTTACTGTCAGTCTCTAAGCGGATATCTCAACGGTGCGCCGCTCGATAGCCTCTCAGTCGAGGATTTCCTTGCCTACGACAAGGCTGCGACCCAGGCAAACTGGCGGGTGCGTGAAGGATATGGAACGTTGTTGGTAAGGAGTATGCCGGCTGTTCCTCTTTATCTATCTTGCGCTGCGAGGAAGGTGCGGCTAACCCGAACCGGCGTTAGGATTGAGACCGATCGCGGAGCAATTGGTTCCCGGGCGGTGATTGTGACGGTCTCGACAGCCGTGCTTGCCAGAGCCCTTATCGAATTCGATGCGGAAATGGACGACCACTTGCACGCAGCTGGGAACCTGCCGCTTGGCCTGGCGGACAAACTTTTCTTCCACCTTGAAGGCAATCATGGTCTGGAGGCGGAAACTCATCTTCTGGGCAATCCCGCAAACGACAAAACGGGCAGTTACTACATCCGACCGCTTGGTCGTCCGATCGTTGAGGGATTTTTTGGCGGACCTGGCGCGATCGCGATCGAAGACGCTGGAGTTCTCGAAGCTTTCGCCTTTGCCATCGAGGAGTTGACGGCGCTGCTCGGTGGTAAAATTGAAAAATACCTCAAGCCAATTTCGTCCTCTTCATGGTGCAACGTTGAATGGATCCACGGCTCATACAGCCATGCATTGCCCGGATGCGCTCGAGACCGCGAGACATTGGCAAAACCAGTGAGCGAGCGACTGTTTTTTGCAGGCGAGGCGACAAGTCGTTTCGACTTCTCTACAGCTCACGGTGCATGGGAGAGTGGCATCAGGGCAGTTCAAGAATTCGCGGCGTGCTATCCTAAAGCAGTCGCTCCCTAATGGGCAGGACTGACCGCATAGCGAATAAGGTTGGCTTTCAAGATTCGACATTTTCTTCTAAACCCGAACCCCGATCCCCTCCGAGGCATCGCTAATTTGCGGCCACGCGGCCAGCGGCGTGCTCAGCGTCGACGGCCGCAGCGGCCATCGACCTTTGGAGACCTACGCCTTCTGCGAAGACGAAGCCCGGCTGACAATGCCAAATGCCGTTTTCAAGATCACCAAGAGAAATGGCGTCCATGCGCCCGCCGACCATTGCCAATCACTCCTCAACAAGAACGGCTTGGGTCTCTGACTTGGCCTGATCTATAAAATGGAGCCTTCCCGGACAGCTCCGAGTGGGATGCACCCCGTGAGTGTTAGCTTTCATTCGTCCGAGAAAATGTCCCCGCGCCATTTGCTGCATAATCCCGGAATCTGCAATGACGGGGCATCCTGAGATCCTTTCTGCGTTGATGTTAGCGTGGAGCTGCGTGTTATTCCGTCTCAAAAAGACCGCGATACCGATTGGGCTGCGAGCGAAGGTATTGGTTTGGTACACGAATTTTACCACCCAGCTCCGCTGCAGCGTGCCACGGCCAGTTCGGATCGAATAGGATAGTTCTTGCCAAGGCTACCATGTCGGCGTCACCAGTCCCGACGATCGCTTCGGCTTGATCGTAGCCGGTGATCAAGCCAACCGCGACCACGGGAACGTGGACGACCTTCCGCACCTCTCGAGCCAACGGGACCTGGTAGCTAGGCCCTACTGCGATCTTCTGGGCGGGATGGAGGCCCCCACTGGACACATGTATCGCGCCAGCGCCATGCTTTTCTAGTTCTTGTGCGAAAACAAGCGACTCTTCAAGCGTCAGGCCACCCTGAACCCAATCCGTCGCAGAGATACGCACTGAAACCGGCTTCTCACGGAATGCTGCGCTGACCGTATCGAAAACTTCTAAGGGAAAGCGCATTCGGTTCTCGATGCTCCCGCCATATTCGTCCGTGCGTTGGTTGGCTAACGGTGACAAAAACTGATGGAGTAGATAACCGTGCGCGGCGTGAAGTTGCACGATGTCGATACCGAGTTTGTCGGCTCGCGCCGCGGCAGCTCCAAATGCATCGCGAACGCGTTTCAGTCGCTCTTTATCCAAAGCGACGGGGGGTTGTTGATCAGCGTTGTAGGAGATCGCCGACGGGCCGTATGTTTGCCAACCGAGTCCGGCAGTTGGAGCAAACTGGCCGCCACCTTTCCAGGGAACTTCGGTCGACGCCTTCCTGCCGGCGTGACTGAGCTGAATCGCGATAGGCATGTCCGACCACCGCCGGATGCTCTCGAGCGTCAAGCTCATAGCCGCGTAATTCTGATCGCTGTAGAGGCCGAGATCTCCATAGGTAATCCGTCCTTCCGGGAGAACTGCAGTTGCCTCGATCGTCAAGAGCGCTGCGCCTGAGAGGGAAAGCTTGCCCAGATGTATCAAGTGCCATTCGTTCATGTTCCCTTCTTCGGCGGAGTACTGACACATCGGCGCGATGACGATCCGATTGGCCAATGTGAGGCCCTTGATTTCAATGGGCGTGAAAAGCTTTGGCTTGGACATTGTTGCTGCTCCCAACACGGCTTCCTGTTGCCGTACGTTTGTCCTTATGCGCTAAGGTACCACGATGTGTGACGGTCTAGGCGGCTGCCAGATTAGGACGGCGAGTGAGCGTCATGGTGAAGATGACGAGACCGGTGAGCGTGAGGCAAAACCCCGCCCAAGCGGAGGAGAGAATGCCAAAGCCGCTCGCAATCGCGAAGCCACCCGACCATGCCCCGATCGCATTGGACAGGTTGAGTGCCGCCAAATTCATCGCGCCTACAAGGGTGGGCGCCTCGGGAGCGAATTTAGTCAGTCTGACCTGGATAGTCGGTATCGCGGTGAACATTGTTGCGCCGACCAGGAAGAAACCGGCGAATAGGACGGGAAGCTTGAACCCGAAAGTGGCCAGTGCTGCGAGTACCACGACTGCTACGCCAAATCCGAGCAGGAGACCACGTGCCGGATACGTGTCGGCGAGACGACCGCCAAGAAAATTGCCTGCAGTCATCCCGAGTCCGAAAACTGTAAGTGCAATCGGGATCCATCCTGCTTCCAGCATGGCGACATCCGTGATTAACGGTCCTACGAAAGTGTAGATCGCAAATATGCTCGCAACGCCGAGAGCGGCGACGAGCATGGTCATCCATACTGCTCCTTTACGCAGAGCGCTAAGCTCCTGTATGACGGAGCTACCGTTCAGAGCGTGGGTTTTCGGCACGAACGCCATTAGCGCCAGGAACGATAGCGCGCCGAGGCCCGACACCGCAAAGTAGGTGTTTCGCCAGCCGATGGTCTGGCCGAGGAACGTCGCGAGTGGGGAGCCGACGATGGTCGCCACGGTCAGTCCCATCATCACCAGAGCAAAGGCCTTGCCGGTATGGCCAGGGCCGTAGACGTAGGTGGCTACAACGGCTCCTGCCCCGAAATATGCACCTTGGGGCATGCCGCTGATGAAACGAGCGAGTACGAACATCTCCAAGTTGGCCGCCAGCGCGGACAGGATATTCCCCAATACGAACTGCGCCATGAGCATGAGAAGCAGGGTGCGACGGTTTAATCGTGCAGCCGCTAGCGTGACAAGTGGTGCGCCGATGACCACTCCGAAAGCGTAGGCAGTCACGGCGTTCGTCGCAGTAGGAATGCTTATCCCCAGGCTTTCGGAAAACAGTTGGAGGATACCCATGCTGGCGAATTCGGAGGTGCCAATGCAGAAACTGCCCAAAGCCAGCGACAGCAGTGTCAGGCGGCATCGCCCGCGCTCCACGGGATCGGAGGAATGAACGTTAACCGCGGCGCATTGAGCGTGATAGGCTTTGTCGAGCATCGGTCGCATCCTTAATGGGGTGGGAAAAGTGTTTCGGACCCGTCCCTGTAACTGGATGCGTTATCTTCACGCCGGATATCGATCGAGTGTAATTAAGCGTTGTAAAATGCAGTGAATCTCATGCTCATAGGTCAGTCACGTCGACTGCTGTCACGGTATAAACGGATCGATCCGCGAGTTCGCCGATCTTGCCCACGTAGTTTTGAAAATGAGGAGTTTCACGATGAGAGGAGTTGGCCTCCGCGTCGATGTACATCTCGTCAAGGATGAAACGGCTCGGCTCCGCGGCGTCTCGCCAAAGATCATAGCGCAAGTTACCTTTCTCTCCCCGCGAAGGCGCAGCCATGCCTCTTAGCAAGTCTTCCAATTCTACTTCTTTCCCGGATTTTGCCGTAAGAGCCGCGTAAACTTTGACGTTTGTCATATAGTGTCCTTTGATCCGACCGCCCACCCATCACGGATGGGACGACAACCGACAGACACACTATCCGGTCGACTTGAGAGGCGTGCGTAAAACACGGTAAAAAAGCGTTAAACGATACCGGCTTCAAGAGTTACGTCGATAGAAGCCGCTGGGCCAAACCCCGACCTAACGTCTCCTTCGGCGGACGGGGCCTTACGATAACAGGGCCGTCGTTTCTAATCCGTTCAACCGCAAAAAGAATGACATGGGTTCAGGTTTCAGCTCTTATTCAAGACCTTTGGAAACCGTCGGCTGCCAGTGCGGGCAACATCCAAAAGACACGGATCCGCCTCTTCTCGGTTGTTGCGCTTGGCACGGAACAGCGGCTGTCTCTTCGATAGGATTGCACTACGCAGCTCACGCAATTGACTGCTCCGACCGCTTTTCATTCGGTTCGCAACGCAATCAGAAGGGTGATCGCTGCGGTCCTCGACGACGAAGGATTCTGGCCGGTCACCAGAAGGCCATCGCGAATGACATAGCTGTTGAAGTCCTCCGCGGCCGAAAACTTCGCTCCTTGGCTCTTGAGCAGATCCTCCAAAAGGAAAGGCACCACCTCCCTGAACTGCATCACGGACTCCTCAGAGTTCGTGAAGCCGGTCACCTCGAGTCCCATGGTTATTGGTCGGTCATCCGGGGTCCTGACGTTGGTGAGAATGCCTGGAGCATGAGACACCAGCGCAACCGGCTTGCTCGTCGCCAGCATCGTCTCGATCAAGGACAGCGCGTCGGGATCATTCGTCAGGTCCCAGAGCGCACCGTAGCCGCCTGAGAAAAACACTGCGTCAAACTCCGCTGCGGCGATCGACGAGAGTCGACGCGTGGCTTTCAGCGACGCCATGGCGGACGCATCGTTTTCGAATCGCCGCGTATCATCCGTCTGATAGGCGGCTTCGCAACTCCTGGGGTCGAGCGACGGAAAACCGCCCTTCGGTGAGGCTAACGTGATATCGACGCCGGCTTCTCGGAACAGGAGGTACGGTGCAGCAAGCTCTTCCAACCAGAAGCCCGTTTTCTTGCCCGTGTCGCCAAGTTGGTCGTGCGATGTCAAAACGATCGCAATCTTCACAGTGCCACCTCCTGCTCAGCTGCGGCACCACTCTATCTTGCTGGACTAGCTTCGCACGGTCACTGCGTGCTGCACATTATTCCGTCTGTGCGCAGTTGAGGTCCTTTGCGGCACACGCCGTGATAACCGGTCGATCAGTAGTGCATCACTGGCGGGACATGCGCCTGAACTCGCCCGGTGTCATCCCGCCGACGCGTTTGAAGGACCGGACGAAATTTGACTCAGACGAGAAGCCGCAATCGAATGCGATCTGGGCGATCGAAAGGCCGGCCGCGAGTCGTATCTTGGCCATTTCCAGCCGACGGTGACCGACGAAGGTGCTGGGCGACTGCCCGGTTGCAATCTTGAACATGCGCGAGAAATGGAAGCGGCTCAGCGAGGCCACAGCTGCCAGATCGTCCAAGGTAATCGGTTCTGCGAGATTAGCATCGATATAGTCGATCACGCGTTGGAGGCGCCTTGAGTCGAGACCTGGTGATGCGATTGCGCTGCGCGCAGGGTCAATCCCAAAACCCGCGTGACTATTCAGGAGCCTCAGAGCTAACGCGTCCGAGAGGGCTTCGATGAGCAAACTCCCGCCCCAGGTCTCGCAAGTTAGTTCCCTGACGAATTCCGTCGCGATGCACTCGATGAGCGGGTCACGAAAGCCGGCATGATAGTCGATAGAAGGCGATGACGCATCGCTACGGAGCGTGCCGGCAAGATTTGATACAAATGATGCAGGCAGATAGATGTGTACCATCTCGTCTATGGTACGAGAGATCGATTTAAAGTCCTCTCGTATCCCGGAGGGGCTTAATCCGATCGTTCCCGGCGCCCCTACGATCCGTTCACGCACACCCTCGGCCTGACGGGTTACCACCGTCGTTCCGCGCATGACGACACAGATCTCGTTTACGTCGATTGTACCAGGTGGCCTCTCGCCCGCGGGATGGAAGCGAAGTTCGGCCTGGACACCCTGCCAGCGCCTGCCGGAGGAACTCAGGATCACGCGTCCTCTGGCATAAGAGGCAGGCAGCTTATTCATGCTTCGCACCCTCATCATCACGGTAGCGCATACGATCACATTCGTTTACTTGGCGCAATTGGGAAGCGACTTGCGAGCGACCGAGGCAATGCGTTACCTCACCAGCCAGGGACTCAGTAGAATTCTTCGCAGCATTTACCTTGGGCAGGCAAGTAGTAGTCTATCCGCCGTGAGGTCAGTGAGCGTCCGAGCCGACGTGAAAGGCAGGTTGAACGGACATGAGTGATAAAACTGTTATCGGCATCGATATCGGCACCACCGCCATTAAGGCGGTGCTGGTGACCGGGGCGGGCACTCAACTGGGGCACTATGTCGAATCGTATCCCACCGCGCGTCCCGCTCCAGGGATCGTCGAGCAGGAACCTGATGACTGGATCAGGGTGGCCATTCAGGCTCTTGCCGGCTTCGAGCGCGATTTTGACCTCGGGGGGCTACAGGCTATCGGCATATGCTCCCAGGCCAATACTCACGTCTTCATTGACCGCAACGCAACGCCACTCGCTCCGGCGATTGTCTGGCAGGACCTGCGATGCGCCGACATCGCCGCCGAACTGGATGGGCAAGTGGGCGCTGAGAGTCGGATTGCATGGTGGGGTGCTCCATTGCCTATCGACGCCAGTCATTGTCTCAGCCGTATGGAATGGATGCGACGCAACAGGCCGGACATCTGGGGCCGCTCACGAGCCGTCATCCTGCCGAAGGACTACTGCATCGCACGATTGACGGGAGAGGTTGCGGCGGACGCGATAGCATCTATTGGTCTGGTTGACGGACAACTTAATTACATCAAGGCGCTTCTTGATCTCGTGCCGGATGCAGTGCAACGCCTGCCCCCACTGCGTGATTTCACACATGTCGTGGGACGCGTCTTGCCGGGGTTGCCCTGTGCGGGTACGCCCGTCATTGTCGGGACTATGGACGCATGGAGTGGCATGTTTGGCGTCGATGTCGGGAAAGTTGGAAGCGCAATGTATCTCAGCGGTACGAGTGACGTGCTGGGGATCGTATCGCCAAAGCGCGTTCCGACGCCGGGAGTTGCAGCATTTCCTACCTATCAGGAAATCACACTGCATGCCGCGCCGATACAATCCGGAGGCGCGTCGCTAGCGTGGCTCAGCCGTCTCCTGGGTAGAAGCATCGACGAACTCTGTGTTCTGGCAGCCGCCATGAGTGGACAGGAACGCATTCCGCTTTTCATCCCCCATCTGGATGGCGAGCGGGCGCCGCTCTGGGACCCATTCGCGCGAGGTATATTCCTAGGGCTCGACTCCTCCATGGGTCCCGCCCACCTGGTGCGATCGGTTATGGAAGGCGTTGCATATTCGGCGCAATGGGCGCTAGAGACGCTTGAGCGCTCCGCCGACAGCTCTCCGTCGATCCTGAACTGCGGCGGCGGCGGATTTGCTTCGGACGTTTGGAACCAGATTCGCGCTGACGTGCTCGGTCGAACGCTTCGATGTGTACGAAGCGCGGATGCGGCGGCGACCGGGGCTGCGGCCATGGCCCTTGCAGGAATAGGTGCAGCGGGCTCGATCGCCGATGCCGCCAGCCGCATTGTCCAATTCGAAAGAGAGTTCCGGCCTGATCCGGCTCGCAGAGGTTATCACGAGGTCCGCATGGCGCTTTTAAAGGACTCGTACGCGGCCACCCAAGACATCAGCCGACGCCACGTAACATCCGTCCTCTGACTAGCGACCGACGCGAAGATCGGGTGCGCCGTTGCGTCAGGTGGCGGTCCGCTGCCCGCAGCATGCGATGTAGACCAGTCCCCCGCCGGACGCTGCGCAACTGCGTGGCGACCCGTCAACGTTCCCGGCGCGCGTTTCCCATCCCATCGCGCCGAAGCAAAAGAGCAATATCTGAGAATCCTTCCGCAATAGCGGATCATGCGCCATCGCCGCCCTTGCGATAGCGTCCGAGTGCCGTTGGTATGACGTGCTCGATCGGTTTGTGCCCAAACCGCAAAACAGGATTGCTCGCAGTCATGATCACAACCGCTTCACCATCGTCGGCCATCCAGCCGACAAGTCCGTCGTTTCCACGGATGGAGAGTTACTTCCGAACGGTCGGTATTTCGTGCTCGCTGGGGTAGCAGCCGCTACTATTTACCGGTTTTAACCCCCGGCTTTTCTTACATCGTATAGACTACTGATAGTGATAAGTGTGCAAAGCCTCGGTCGCCACACAGTTGCGGTCACCAACGGGGGTGCGTGACGTGAACGCTGTTTTCAAATTTGGCCCTTTCAGCCTTAATCCGGTCTCGCGGAAACTCATGCGGGACGGGCGTGAGCTGCCGATCGGCAGCCGTGCTTTTGATATGTTGGTAGCACTCGTTAATAAACAAGGTGAGATCCTTTCGAGACGCGAACTGATGGCTTGCGCTTGGTCCGGCCTGAGTGTTGAGGACTCCAATATACGTGTTCAGATGGCCCACCTTCGCCGTAAGTTGGGTTGCGGCGTCAACGGCGACCGATATATTGCCAGCATCGCGGGCAGGGGCTACAGCTTCGTGATGCCTGTCAAAACGCAACAGGACGTATCCTCTGCGCATTCCCACAGCATCTCCGACGAAGCAGTTTTCGACGATCCCGTCCAACGCGAGATCAAGGTTCCGATCGCGTCTCGCTCGGACAAGTTTTTGGGTCGGGCTTCCAATCTTGAAGAACTGGAGCGTGCCGTCCAAGAGCGCCGGTTAATCACGGTGGTGGGACCAGGTGGGGTTGGTAAAACCACTCTTGTCACAGCCTTGGCGCGTAGCCTCCAGAACTTCGATGAGATCAGGTTCGTGGATCTCAGTGTTGTCACGGATGACACCCTGGTCGCGGCCGCCGTCGCATCATCGGTCAATTCAAGTGTCCGAAGCAGCGATCCGCTTCGTGACGCGGTTACATGGCTTTCTAAAAGGCGGAGCCTGTTGATCGTCGACAACTGTGAGCATGTCATCAATGGGGTTGCCGATGCGGTTTCGTTCATCCTGAAACATTCGTATTCTACGCATGTGCTTGCGACAAGCATCGAGGCACTACGGGTCACGGGGGAGGCGGTGTATCTCTTGCGGCCCTTGGGAACCCCCCCCAATACGGGACGGATGACTGCGAACCACGCTCTGGCATGGCCATCGGTTGAGCTTTTCATGAGCCGAGCCGTTGACGGTGGCCACAAAGGTGCCCTCGCTGACGAGGAGGCCGCCATCGTCGCTGCTATCTGCCGGCGGTTGGACGGGAATCCCCTCGCGATAGAATTGGTGGCCAGCCGCGTTGGCATGTATGGATTGGACGGAGTATTGGAGCTGCTGGATAATCAGTTATCGCTCCGGTGGCGCGGCGACAGGGACGCGACACCTCGGCACCAGACTGTTCAATCGCTGCTCGACTGGAGCTACGTTCTTCTGTCGAAGAACACCCAAACGGTCTTGAACAGGCTATCTGTGTTCGCCAGCGAATTCACGATAGATGCGGCGACGGATGTCGTTGCTGGATCCGGCATAAGTGACGCCGATGTTTCGATGGCGATAAGTGAGTTGGTCGACAAATCCATGGTGTCGTCGGGGGGGGATGAGACAACCGGCGCGTTGAAACTCCGGGAGATCGTCAGAACATACGCGGCCTTCAGGCTGACGCGCGAACCCGGGCGGCACGAAACCCAACGAAGACATGCCCTTTTTTACCTAAGAAGAATGCGCGCCCGCGAGGGCGGATCGGGCAAAAACACCTCGCTGCAGGATTTCGACATTGGAAACGTGCGCACTGCGCTTGAGTGGGCGTTCTCTGAAGGCGGAGACGCCGAGATCGGAGTTGAGACATGTTGTCTCCTGCTCGAAACCTTCCAAGATTTGATGCAGTTCGATGAGTGTAGAAGATGGTGCCAACGCGCGTTAGAGCTTTTGCCGCCCAAACATCAAAACACGGAACTGCACCTCAAGCTTTTGGAGAGTCTCACGATCGCAACGCTCTTTGGGCATGGCGGCGATACGGGGGTCGCGAACTTATTCGATGTCGGACTGCCGCTCAGCCGTCGCCTCAAAAACCATCGCATAGAATCTCACCTATTGGCGGGATTGGGACTGTATCATCTGAAGCAGGGCGATTTCCGTTCGGGCCTCAACGTTGCAGAAGCTTACGCGAACAAGGTCGATCACCACAGTAGCTCGAATGACAATTTTGTGGCGGGCTGGATGCTGGGAACAATGTACCACATGCTCGGAGAGCAATTGGAGGCTGCGGCCACTTACGATTATAGTCTCGCGCGAGCCACCGGATTTTCTCCGTCGAGATTGGGGTACTTCGAGCAGGCCCACCTTGCGCTAGCGAAGATCGCCCAAGCGCGCGTCACGTGGCTCCGAGGCTCGCCGGAAACAGCGTTGCAGATGGCCGAGAGTGCCATCGAGGAGGCAAGAAGCCAACCAGCCGCTTTATGTTTGAGCCTGCTAATGGGCATAACCGTTTTTCTGGACAGCGGGGAGCTAGATCGAGCGGATATCCTGACCGATGAACTGGCTGAACTAACGGCGACAAATGGCAATCTGTCCGGATACCGTGATGCTGGCATGGCGGTGCGCGGCCAGCTTCTGGTCCTTCGTGGCGAAGCGGAACAAAGCATAGATTTGTTGCGCGGGAAATTACGATCGGTGAGTTCGATCGGCTTTCAGAGTTTGATATTCGGAACCCTTCGTGCCCTTGCAGAGGGACTTGCCGTCGCTGGCGAGCATACCGAAGCGGTTTCGGCCATCGATACAGCATTGGGTCTGTGCGAACGCGCTGGTGGGACCTACCTTCTGCCGGAGCTTTTACGAACGAAGGCCATGATCCTCCTTTCGTCGCCACACTCGAACTTCAATGTGGTACATCGTCTTTTAAACGATGGTACCGCAATTGCGCGCAGAACGTCGGCGCTAGGGTGGGAGCTTCGATTGCACCTCGCCCGCATAAAGGCCGACAGATCGATGGGTCTTAATACGACGGAAGAAGGCTTCAGCAAGCTTGCGGAAATCGTCCGAAGTTTTCAGGACGGTTCCGAAACCGCCGACCTACGAACAGCCAACTCGCTTCTACGACAGCGCCTAGACACGGCGCTCGCAAGCTGAACGTGATTTCCCGCGACATAACCAGGCTCAACTCGCGGGCGCTCGAAGCAGCCGCTAGCGTATGCGCCAAGGGCCCTTCGCTGCCGCCGGATCACCTGCCTCAGCTGTGGTGCCGATGGGCCGCCACCTCTACCGGAAGAGCACACAACAAATGCGCCTAACTTCGAGGCTCGTGTCATTTGTTTCGCGACGGACCTTGTGGTCTGAAGGACAGGTCTATGCTGTCGTCCCTGAACAGTTGGACATTCTCGATGGGGTTCGAGCGGCAATTTCGATCGCTCTTTTGCTAGCCGGTGCAATCTGCCTTGATATACCAGACTTGGCATTCAGCGTTGTCGCCGCATTTTGGACCTCCCTTTGCGACCCGTTCGGCGGAGCCCGGTCTCGCTTCCGTGTCATGGCGAAATTTGCGATCCTAGGCGCGATCGTGTTTGCCCTCTCATCCTTCGGTGCTCACTTCGGCACCGTGGCTGCTACCGCAACGCTCTTCACTCTCGTCGCATTGTGCTGTCTAGGTCGATCCTACGCGCCCGCGTTCGGACCCGGACCCGCCCAAGGTAGCTTCATCTCCGCAATTGCAGTTGTGATCGGTGTGTCGACACCGCGTCCATTCGAGGGAGCGCTCCAACTTGGAGGTTGCTTCCTGCTCGGATCGACGGCGACAATCCTCATATCGACCTTGATATGGCCGAACCACACCAATGCCCCGGGCAGATTGTTGCTCGTGACGATCTACAGCCGGTTGCGGACGATGCTGAGCGCGCTGATCGATCTCGACCGATCTCCAGTTGCCGACAGCGCGGCCTGGCTGCAATATGAGACGCTGACCCGTAGGGCCGTGAGGATCGCTATTGAGCGAGGTCGCCAAATCGTTGCGCGACGTCTTTTGGGGAGCAAGCCGCACGGTCACGCGGTTGACGTAGCCTCGAGGTTACTGGGTAATCTGATCGCTCTCGGGCACCTACGCAGGTCAGGCGGGGTGTTCAGCGAAGATAATGTCACATTACTTCGCGATTTAGACGAGCTGTTGCGGGAAGTGATCGATTGCTTGGACTCAGGAGCCATGACCTCGGCTCGAATCAACGAAGACGCAAGGTCTCTCCACCGCGCGGCCGAAGACCAAAACAGGGCTTTCGGCAGGTGCATAGAGGGCGCGGCCATCGCACTGATGTCTCTGGGCGGAACAACAAGCCCGGAACAACGGCAAGATGTTTTATCCACCGGCCTATTAGCGACGATCTTCGAGAGGCCTGCGATGCCGTCTGTTGTGTGGCATCAAGCGTTGCGGGTGGCCACAGCTGTGACCGCTTGCCATCTCGTGGAGGGGTGGCTTGGAGTTACCTTGTCATACTGGGGAACGATTGCGACTTTGGTCGTGATGCAGCCGGCTTTGGGGACCACCTGGGCCCGGGTGTTGGAGCGAGCAACAGGCACTCTCCTCGGCGGGTTGGTCGCCGCGGGGTTGCTCATGAACAGCCCTGGCGACGTTGCGATGGCTCTAGCGATCGTTCCGCTCGCGGCCGCGGTCATTGCCTTACGCACGGTGAATTACGCGCTATTCACGATCTTCCTGACGCCGATGTTCATGTTGCTCTCTGACCTCATCAGACCCGCAGACGATCTGATCTTTTTAAGAGCGGTGAACGAGAGTCTTGGTGCTCTCTTCGGTGTGGTTGCGAGCATATTGATATTCCCGACCAAGGATCGTGTCGCGATTTCCGATACTCTCCGGACAGCCGTATCCGCAAACCTGTCATTTGCGTCCAGCGTGCGAAGGTCGCGCCACGGGCCGCATTCGGCGGAGCTTGCGAAGGCACAGGCGGACGCGGGTGTCGGCAGCTCCAGGGCTGAGGTTGCGGCGATGGGACTAAGTCTCGGCAACGGTGCCATAGCCAGCTCAGATGCTCTGAATAGTGTTCTCCTGGCGCTGAGAAATGTATGCGGAGCGTCTGCAGTCTTCGAAACTCTCGGGGACCACGATCCTCAGGTCGATACACAGCGAGCCGACTACTACGAAGCCATGTCATCGGTTCTCGAGATGCAGCTCAGGACTTGGACATTGGGGGATCTACCCATGCCGTTCCCAAAGTCCGGCGACGAATTGGACCAGGCCGTTGCTGATCTTGCATTGACGGTGCAAGCCTTCATCAGGGCATACGGCCGTGGTGGGAGGGGCTACGGCGGGCAATAGTGAGAGGAGTGGGTTTCCCTCGGCTTTCGCGCCGTTTGACACCATTTCACCGACTTCAACGGTTTGTCATGGGGAAACACGCGTAAAGTTAACGTGTCGAAACGCGAGAGGAAAAGTCAATGATGATTTCTACATCAAGGCGAGCAACGAGTTCCACTCGGGATGACGATCTTCATTATCTGGGGTGCGTTGCAGTCATCGAGGATGATCCGGACACTCGCATACTGGTATCGAGCCTGATCGAGAACGTTGGGTTTCCGGTCGTGACTTTCGTCGGAGCCTCCGAGTTTCTCTCATCTCCACTTACCGTCGAACCCAGCTGTATTTTGCTGGACGTAAAGCTGCAGGGGATGAGCGGCCTTGATCTTCAGCAGCGCCTGTCGCATCGAGGCTCGCAGTCCCAGATCGTGTTCATGACCGGCTTCGCAGACGTGAACATGAGCGTGCGCGCGATGAAGGCCGGCGCATTCGACTTTATCCAGAAACCTTTCCGGGAGCAGGAAGTCCTCGACGCCGTTTGCGCCGCTGATCTGGCGTATAGGCAGCGTGCCAGCATCAATCGTTCCAAGGCTGCGATTGACCGGCGTTTTCACTCCTTGACGTCACGAGAGCGCGAGGTCTTGGAGGGCGTTGTCGACGGACTGTTGAACAAGCAGATCGCCGCCCTCCTTGGAATCACCGAAATCACCGTGAAAGTGCATCGTGCAAAATTGATGAAAAAAATGCAGGCGAGGACCTTGGCAGAGTTGGTAAAGGACGTCTCGCTGCACCTTTCCTTCGAACGGTCCCAAACTCTTGCGAACGCGGACGACAGCGCCTTCAAGGACACCCGGGAGCGAACAACCGGCGCTCGGAGCCTCGTGATGCCGATCTTTGCCTGAATGCGGCATTGTCCCGATAGAACGCCAAACCAGCTGATCCGATGTCGTTTCAATCAGGGCCGGCTGCATGAGGTCATCGTTACTGCGCGTCCGCGCGGTTGGGCCAAGCCACGCCTATTCCCCGGTATAAGGCCTGCAAGCCTCTCGTTGCACTCGAGTATAGTGTATTTAAACCATCGAAAGTTTCTCTGCGGGCGTTCCAGCGGGTAAACTTGCGCTGGCTCTCTTGAGCTTCCTCCCCATCAAAGGATAACGCCATGGACAGAAAAGTAGCGCATCAACACCGAAGCCTTCCGCTTTCAACGCCGACGGACCTGGGGGAGGACGCAACCCGTGATATCGCGGCAGCGCTTACGGCTCTGTTGGCGGACGTTTTCGCACTCTACCTCAAGACCAAGAACTTTCATTGGCACGTGTCCGGACCGCATTTTCGCGACTATCACTTGATGCTTGATGAGCAAGGAGCCCAGCTTTTCGCGATGACGGATGATATCGCCGAGCGTGCTCGAAAGGTTGGCGGGCCGACGCTGAAATCGATAGGTCATATCTCGCGACTTCAAAGGATCCTCGATAACGACGCGGATTTCGTGACGCCAAGAGACATGTTGTCCGAGCTTCGTGACGACAACAAGCAGCTTGTCGGTATCTTACGTCAGCTACATGAGCTGACCTCTTCACATGATGACCATGCGACAACGAGCCTCATCGAGAACTGGATCGACGAGGCGGAAGGCAGGCTGTGGTTCCTGTTCGAGGCAACGCGTCTCGAGCGGTAGCTCCTCGAGAGAGGTGGCTGGATCCGTTGCGATGAACTAGAAATGCGAGCCGCCCCGGCGGGGGGCGGCTCTCTTGGACCGTATCGCAGGCGGCGGTGCGGAGGGGAGACCAGCAAGCCTTGGTCCTTGGTCGCCTCGGGAGGAGGTGGCGACGGACATGATGCTACCCCAATATTAGAAAGAACATAATTGAGCCGAGGTATCGGTTTGGTTACCCGGTCGGCTGACCTGCGCAGTGCTCTCCTCTGGGCGTTCCGCGAGGATGGAAACGCATTTCTTGGCATCGAACTGACGGCAGCGTCACTTCCGCTTTGGTTTGAATCTTCGCTGGTCGCGGTGGCCAGAACCAGGGTCGAGTCCGTCTTGGCGGTCTCGGAGACAAATGGATGCGAACCGCTATCCACAGATGCCGAGGGCGAGGGCGGCAAAGGCGAACGTAGGAAACATTAGCATGTAATTTCTCCATCGTTGAAGTACTCATCGATGATCGCGCAACCTCGCAAAATTCGAAATTGTCCGAGTTTTTCGCACGCTAAGCTTCACGTCTGGGGGCGAGCGTTGAAGCCAGCCAAAAATTGGCCGATCAGGGACGCGACCTGAGGGAGGCATTCCTCGAGCGCGAAGTGTCCAGTCTCGAGAAATTGTAGGTGAGCATTGGGGAGATCGTCCAGGTATGCCTGTGCTCCTGCCGGTGTGAAGAAGGGGTCGTTCTTACCCCAGACGATCAGTGCGGGCGGCACGTTGGCTCTCAGCCATTCCTGCCATTGCGGGTAAAGGGGCAGGTTGCTCTTGTAGTCGAGAAGCAGGTCAAGTTGTGACTGCTTGCGACCCGGCTGCTCGATGTAGTGCAAATCGAGATCGTAATTGTCCGGCATTATACGTTCCGGCCGCGATGTTCCCGTGAGGTACTGGAAGCGAACTCCCTCTGCTGTGAGCAGCCCTGATAGTTCGGCGGTGACTGCGGGATCCTCTGGTCGAGCCGACATTAGCCTCTTTGCTGCCTCCGACAATCCGGCGTCGTAACAGTTTCCGTTTTGAATGATCAGGCCGGCTATGAGTTCCGGCCTTCTGGTTGCGATCCTCATCCCCACTGGGGCACCAAAGTCGAAAATGTAAAGGATCACCCTGGTTAGGCCAAGGGTATCTATAAAGGCCTCGATGGCACGTGAAAGGTTGTCGAATGAATATTCAAATGTTCCTCCCTCCTTCTTGCTGACAGGAGCGGTACTTTGACCGAACCCGGGATAATCGGGAGCGATCATGCGGAAGCTTCCTCCAAGTCGCTCCATAAGAGCTCTGTATTGATGCGACGTTGAAGGAAACCCGTGCAGTAGCAAAATGGGAGGAGAAGTCGATGCCGCATCTTTCGGATGCGTCTCGCGATAGAAGATCTCCGTGTCTTCGACGGCGAGCCGGCGGTAGGTCATTTCGTAATAGCTCGTCATCGCGCCTTCTCCCATCCACTTTACTTTGCCGCCTGAATTATCAGATCCGATACTTCCTCGGCATGCGATAGCATCGCGACATGGCTTGAAGGTATTTCGATCGCCTTGGCGTTGGCCGCCTTAGCCTGATCCTTCTCGAGCTGTGGCGGGATGATCTGGTCTTTGGTTGCCACCACCATGAAAGTCGGTTTCTCGCGCCACGCCGCTTCCGAGACCTTTGCGCTAAGGCATCTGACGTGGAACGGACCCTGCGTCGCAGCTACAACCGCTTTAGATTCAGGGTCGAGATCAGCTGCGAAGTACTTCTTGATGCCTTGGTCGCTGATCCTCAAGAAGCCGTCGTCGTCCTTCATGTATTCCTTGCGGCTTTCCAGCTGGGGATATTTTGACGTAACGTCCTCTAACGACTGCCCTTTATCGGGCGCGCAGGCCGCCACATAGACTAGAGACTTCACCTTCGGATCAGTTCCAGCTTCCGTTATGACAACGCCTGCCCACGAGTGGCCGACGAGAACTACAGGGCCTTCGGCGTTCTTGATCGCGCGCTTGGTAGCGATGACATCGTTTTCAAGCGAGTCCAGAGAATTTTGTACGGCTATTACTTTGAGGCCAGCCTTCTCCAGGCGCGGAATTACCTTTTGCCACGATGTCCCGTCGGCGAAAGCGCCGTGGACAAGTACGACTGTTTTTGCAGCCCCATCCGCGGACCAGGCCGCGGTCGATAACGCCAAACTTGAAAGCAGAAGTGCTGCGGTCGACAAAATCGTCATCATCTGAAGTCTCCTTTTTGCCGATTTTCGGCGTGAAAACTCGATCGATTGTTTGACTTTCCCGTTGCATCCGGGCGGCGTCGATGAGAGGCCGCCTAGTGGGAAAGTGGCAGCATTGGCCGTCGATCGTTATTTTTGCGTGGGATGCTCTCCCACGACATCCAGGCTAGAACACACGAGGTCACGCATCTCGTTAAATCCTGCTAAAGCACGGGAATTCCTAGAGATGGAAGAGCCTAAGGATCCGCATCCTCAGGTCGGGGGCTGTCGTGGAAGCGCGGTCACTGCTGGCTTGGTGAAGCGCGTCCTCCGCCTTTGTGCGCGTAAGCAGCAAAGCTGCGAGGTCCTCAGCGATGGCGGGGCGTTCTCTAAGTATCTCTGCAATCTTGCCTTTGCTTATCTGATATAGCGTCACATCCGTAAGGCATATGGTATCGGCCACTTCCTTACTACCCAGCAAAACGCCTCTTTCTCCAAGAACGTCTCCAGGCGAGAGCCTTGCGAACTCAATCCTTCCGTCATCAACACCGTCTTCGACAATCGCGACGCCACGTGCCAACATCATAAGTGCGCTAGTCGTCGAGTCTTTCCTAGCGATTACCGCTCCTTGCTTCATCACCACGCGCTCGGCGGAAGAGGCCAGTGCGTTCGCTTCGTCGTTCGTGAGATTGGCGAAAATCGGTGCCAAGCTGATGAGGCTCTTAACAAAATCAGGTTTTCCAGCACCCGCCGCCGTTTTTTCCGCGGGAGGATCTGAAGCAAGTGGCAAGCTGGCAGCGAAGGTGTGGCGATAAATCAGGTCGAATATTTCGTTCCTCGCCTTCGCAACAGATAACAAGGTGGGTACACGGAATGAAAGTTCCACTTCGATGCTGTCTCGACTCATACCCGTTATCGAGACCGATGGGCTTGGCGATCTCAATATCTCCCTGCTACCAAGCAGCACCTGATGCATCGTGTCTTCGATGGCTTTGGGTGGCACACTCGCTTGCATCTTAACAGTCAGGCTGGCTCCATGTGAGATGTCTGGCACACTCAGATTTGTTATGCGGCTCTTCGCTAACATGCTGTTGGGGACAACAACGAGGTCGCCAGTTTTGTTGAGAAACTGTGTGGACCGCCAGTTGGTCTCCACGACCTTGCCCTGAACGTCATCGTCCAGAACGACCCAGTCCCCCACAGAAAGGAGCCTGTTGAGGTTGAGCGCGATGCCCGAGAACACGTCGTTTAAAGTGCTTTGAAGGGCAAGGCCGAGTACGATGGCGAAGACGCCGGATGTCGCAATTATTGTTCCGACCGGCAGGCTGAACACATAGGCTATGATGCATAACGCTGCGCTTACGTAGATAATTGCTACGACGAGATCTTGAAGAAGTCTGCCTTCGCGAGGCTTGTGTTCAAGAATTAGAAAGACGCGCGCGCAATTCGCTAAAACCATTGCACCCGCCAGCCACCATATGGTCTTGAGGCTCCCGTGCACGAAGCGCAACGTTACCGCAGACCCCAGGTCTTCCACAGAGTAGGGCGGTATGCCGTTCCAAAGCAGTAAGGCAGTCAGTGCCAAGAAAAACACGCAGTCGATGATCAATCGACGGGTTCCAGGAGCGGGAGACACTATATGGGCGGCTGCTCTGGCTCCGAACAGTATAGAGAACTGTATCCACAAATCGGTCAGAACGGATGGCATTCGCGTCTCCCGGCCGTTGCTTGGCGGCACGTTCCGCCATCGCGGGCTTTCGACTTAATCGAGCAATACGACAGAAGTGGCCGCAACGCAGGTGAAATGATGTAAACATGCGTGAAACGCGGCGGCTGCGCGCGAGTGGGGATAGCAACATTCTCACGATTTGACGGTGTTCAACACCCCGTTTTTGGCCCGCCCTGTTACTTGGCTAGCTCAACGTCGCTGTAACTGCGGTTTGACTGTCGCAGTCCAGTTGCCGCGCCTGGGCGTCTTCGCCGGACCAATGCTCCATCCAGCGCCAGCGATGTTCCTAGGTCAATCGCGATGCTCGTTTCCCTGGGATTTACGACGATTAACTCGTTCGGGGTTCTGCGGTCAGGCAATATCCAGCAACGAAATGAGCACTGTCCGATCGTAAGAAGGGAGAACGTGCATGCGCCGTTTTGTCTTAGCCTTGCTGCTAGCTATCGTCTCCGCGGCACCTATTGCGCGGACTGCGAATGCCAGTGCGCAGACCGCCCCAGAGATGCACGCTACGGTCGTCACCGTGCACTATCGGTCAGCCAAGATCCAGGGCTTGAACGTCTTCTATCGGGAGGCTGGACCGGCGGACGCTCCCGTCGTGCTCTTGCTTCACGGGTTCCCAACCTCTTCACACATGTTCCGAAATCTCATTCCCCAACTGGCGGATCGATACCACGTTATCGCCCCCGATTTTCCCGGTTTTGGGCATTCCGACGCTCCGGATCACAAGGATTTCAAATACGGCTTTGGGGCGTATGCAGACATCGTCGACGAGCTGGTGTCCGGTATCGGTGTCCAGAGCTACGCGATGTACGTGATGGATTACGGCGCACCTGTCGGTTACAGGCTTGCACTGAAACACCCCGATCGTGTCACCGCGTTGATTATCCAAAATGGAAACGCCTACGATGAGGGTCTGCGAGAACTCTGGGAGCCGATAAAGGCTTATTGGGCGGACGGATCGAGCATACACCGGGACGCGCTATCTGGCCTGGTGACCCTCGAGGCGACCAAGTTCCTATATACCGACGGAGTGTCGGACGTCAGCCGCATAAGTCCTGACAACTGGGTCCAGGACCAAGCGCTCCTGGATCGGCCCGGTAACAAAGATATCCAAATGGATCTCTTCTATGACCACCGTACCAACGTGCCGCTCTATCCAGCATTCCAGAAATACTTCCGCGACCATCAGCCGCCGACGCTAATCGTCTGGGGAAAGAACGATAAGGTCTTCCCTGAGGAAGGAGCGCGTGCCTACCTTCGGGATCTGCCACAGGCCGAAATCCACTTGCTCGATTCCGGACACTTCGCGCTCGAAGACAAGTTGGATGAAATGGTTCCGCTAATTCGCGGCTTCCTGGATCGTGAATTGGCCAAACTCTAGACGCCGCTCCACCGAGCCGGCCGTGACACTTTAAGTACGCGGGTGGCGTCCGCCAACGAGCAAGATTCCCGTATGCCAAGTATAAACAAACGGAGAAGCAAATGACAAAGCACGTTCTATTCATCGTCACAAATGCAGCAGTGATCGGTCCGCACAATCGTCCCACCGGTTTCTTCTTCGCGGAGGTTGCTCATCCGTTTGACGTCCTCGACAAGGCGGGCGTCGCCGTCGAGTTCGCGTCACCTGCTGGCGGATGGACTCCGTTTGACGCCTATGACGAGAAAGACGCCGCGCAGAAAGAGTTTCGTGGGAGCAAGGCTTTCCGCCGACTGAACCGCAGTCGTCGGCTGTGCGAAGTGAACGCCGCGGATTATGATGCGATCCTCATTCCCGGAGGCCTGGGGCCGATGGTCGACATCCAACGCAATCGTGAGGTCCAGAGTGCGATCGTGCGCGCCTGGACGACGAGCAAGATCGTCAGCGCGGTCTGCCATGGACCGTGCTCGTTACTTGGCGTTGATCTTGGCGACGGAACACCGTTCGTACGCGGCAAAAAGGTGACGGGCTTCTCGAAAAAGGAGGAATTCGACTACGCCCGCGAGGATGTGCCGTTCGAGCTTGAAGATGCCTTGACGGGCGAGGGTGCTATCTATTCGTCTGCGGCGAACTGGGAGCCTCATGTCGTCGTCGATGGTCGCCTCATCACTGGTCAAAATCCGGCTTCCGCTGGGCCTCTGGCGCAGGAGTTGCTTGCGGCCCTCAGAAAGCAGGGGTGATCATCGCTCCTATTGCTCGCCTGCCAGCGCATACTGCAGGCGAGCAACCCGTCGTTTGCGTTCAGCGTTTTATTTCCTTGCTATGCTGTCCATCGGATCGTCGACGTTGGTAAGCTCCTTCGCCACCACACTCTACGCGTCGTCCGCCGGGAGTGCCAACCTCAGATATGACAGTGGGATGTCGTTACTCGCGAACTTCGAGACGGTCTCCGTATTTGAGAGCGAGCCACCTGCAATCTTCGCAATCAAGCTCAATGCCATCGAGTGTGACTGTCGCAGCCGCGGTGCTGCGAACAGACTGATCCAACCTGGCGACACGAAGAATGGCGTTGCCAAGCAGCATCTCACATGGAGCCTGATCTACTTCAGGGCCGCCGACAGCTCGGACTATCTGCAGACTTTGCGTCCGTACTGGGCGTCAACGGGCGAAATCGGACGCCCGTTGCTCCTGAGGGCGTTCGCGATGGTCTGAAAATCGCTGAACAGCTGACAGGTGATCCCAACGTTCTGCAAGCCCTGAGGCAAGCCAAGAAGATATAGAACTGCTCCCATCCGCCGTGTACGCCTTGAAGGCGCACACCATTGACGCCGAGAGGTGTTTCGCCTATATTTCATTGAGAGATGGAGGCTGACATGCCGAGTATAGCGAACGAGAACAGTGAGCGTATGAGTTTGAGGGTGCCTGCCACGGCCAAGGCTAAGCTCGTGCGCGCTGCGGCACTTCGTAATACCGATCTGACGAATTTCGTAACCCAATCCGCACTGCGAGAAGCAGAAGCTGTGATCGAAGAAGCCGAAACGATCAAAGTGTCAGAGCGCGATCATCTTCGCATTCTTGAGCTTCTGGAAAATCCGCCCAAACCCAACGCCAAGCTGCGCGCGGCGATTGCCGGTTTGCCGGACAGCCTATGACTTTACCTGCATGGCATGAGGAACCGATCGCCAAGTCTCACGGTCGGGCGGCCTTCGATTGCGGCGACGCTCAGATGAACGAGTTCCTGCTCCGCTTTGCCCGACAAAGCCATGAGCAGAATGCCTCGAAGACCTTCTGTGCTATCGACGACGCAGTGCGCGACCGCATTCTTGGGTTCTATACAATCGCGCCTTCGGCAGTCGAGCACGCAACTGTGCCTGATGCAATGACACGCGGTCTTGCCCGCCATGATGTGCCGGGCTTCAAGCTCGCGCGATTGGCTACCGACCGAGCGGTTTCCGGACAGGGACTGGGAGGCCAGCTCCTAGCCGCCGCAGCGCTCCGCTGCCTACGACTTGCAGGAGAGGGCGGGGGACTTCTATTGATCATCGATGCCAAAGGCGAGCGCGCCGCCAACTGGTACGCTTCCTATGGCGCCGAACCGCTGAAGGACAAGCCGCTGACTCTCGTGATGCCGCTCATCACCTTCGCGGCCGACTTGCGGGCTAAACGTCTTCTTTGATCCCCTTAAGGCGCGGGGACACGATTGATTTCGCCGAAAGCGAACTGTTGCATCATGGCGATCAGCTTAAGGACTAGCTCTACCACAATTGCCATCTGGAAAGCCGGGAGCCCCCAGCAGCCGTCTAGAGAGGAAAGAGGCCGAAGCGGCCTTCAAGGCTCCTGTACGAGGTCCGGCGATCTGCTGATCTGAGCATGACCGGCTGGCGCTGGCCCGAACACTGATGAGACGAAAGCTGGACGGACGCCGGACGTCCTCAAAGCTACCGTAGCTAGTCAATATGGTGACGGCAAAACCATTGGTGTCGGCCGGGATGGTGGCGAAAACGTGGAGCTCGGCCTGCGCGAGATGACGGGGAGGGGGAGGTTTCGGGCGTGGGGAATCGTGTAGCCCGCGGGTGGAGTCTGCCCCGCATGCCCACTCTCGGGATTTCCGCCTCTGTCGCAGTGGGGGAGAGGAGGACTACCCGTCTTTCTCCTGACGATGCAGCAGGGCATCGCATGATTGATCGCTTCACTTGCTATTTCCGGCCATTGGCCGTACATATGTCAGAAAGGAGAATGTCGATGGTCTCTACAGTAAATTCGCCTCGTGAACGGGTCCGCGGCGAGCGTCTTGAGACGCGCGTGACGGCTGACCAGAAAAGTCTGATCGAGCGCGCCGCGGCCCTCCAGGGACGGACGGTGACAGATTTTGTACTGTCCAGCGTCCAGGAAGCCGCCCGACGGGCAATCGAAGAACACCAGCGCATGGATCTCTCGGTCCGTGACAGTGAGGCCTTTGTAGAAGCATTGCTTAATCCGCAGCCTGTCAATGATCGTCTGCGTGACACGGTGCGTCGCTATCGCCAAATGACCGGCGTCTGACGGGTGGCGCACGACATAGGAGAAGCTCCGCGAGTCGAGATCCTCGGTACTCAGCACGACAGATCTGCGTTTGAAAGTGGAGTCGAGCCGCTTGACCGGTATTTGCGGGTTCAGGCCGGCCGGGATGCCCGCAAGAAAATGGCGGCACCTTTTGTGTTTGTGTTGTCGGACGGTGCCATCGCGGGCTATTACACCCTTTCGTCGACGGCAGTGAATCTCGGGGAGCTGCCGGAAGAGGCAGTGCGGAAACTGCCGCGCTATCCGCTCGTTCCAGCGACCCTTCTCGGGCGACTAGCGGTCGACAGACGTCACCAGGGCAAAGGCTATGGACGGTATCTGCTGGCGGATGCCCTCTTTCGTGCCGTCAGGAGCGAGATCGCGTCCTTTGCTGTTATCGTAGACGCCAAGGATCATAACGCACGCCGTTTCTACGAGCGTGAAAGCTTTCTGCCCTTTCCCGACCGGCTAATGAGGCTGTTCCGGCCGATGGCGGACGTGGAACGGCTCTTCCAATAAGAAAGAGGAACGAGCGGGAAGAGCACGGCGTGCTGAACTTGCACAGGTTTAGTCCGCTTATCACGCCCGTAGCCGTCCGAATTCTTCGACAGGCCTCAGGGTTAGAATTTGCAAGAGTCAGGTTCGGCGGGATTCCAATCGCCTACCAAATGCCTCTCTCCCTGTCTGTCGTACGCCCGGCGGGTGGACGTGGGCAAAAGCACGTGGAGCCAGTCCCCTCGCACGCGAAAGTCCGGCATAGTGGAGCATGAACGCATGGTATGTCGGCCTTGCTGCAAGAACGCTTGCCCTCGCAACGCAGATCATGCGCCGGGTCTGACGTGTCCATACAAGTGCGCTCTTCCGTGGAGTGCAGAGAGGGCGCTGGACAATGGAACCAGCTGGCTGAGCAATGGATACCAGTTATTTCGGGCGATCATAAGGTCCGACATTGCAGGCAGAACGGTTCCGCCGGGCGCAGTCGATCCCGCCTTCCTGCTGTAGCGGCGCTTCTCTAATCGGCGTGTCGAGGTCAAGCGCCTTTCGCGCATTTTCTGGGCGGAGCGAGTGAGATTGTCGTCCGCAGTCGGCCCTTTGCGGACTTCTTTCGTTGCCTTTGACCAGTTGCTATGGTCCCGCGAAAACGAGAGGCCGAACGCCATAAAACTTGCTCACATCAACTTGGTAGCTCACGATGCGGAAGCACTTGCAGCGTTCTACATGCATGTCATGAAATGCGAATTGCTTCGCGCTCCTTAAGTCTCGCGAGGTAATGGACTGCCGAATTCGGAGATTTACACCATCTGGCTAAAATTTCCCGCACTTGAACGCCCTTTTCTCGAAATATATCAGCATACGACCACCCACCATCGTGATCAGCCGAGGGTCAACGAACTGGGCCTCGGGCACCTTTGTTTCCAGATGGACAACATCAACGACGCGCTTTCGAAGATCATCCAAGCTGGTGGGGCGCAGATCGGCCAGATTGCGGATTTCGGGACGAACCTCCGGTGTAATCACGTTGGCTGGTGGACCGCTGGCGATGATCTCCCCTCGATCGAGGACCGCAAGCTGATCGCATTTCCGGATCGCCAGGTTGATGTCGTGGATCGTGATGACGCCGACGGGACTGGTTTGCTCGAGCATCCGCCGTACTGCCGAACCGGCGCAGATCGAGGGCACTCGCTCCCGAACGTCAAAAGCAGACCAATTGAACGGCGGGGCTTCAGGTTCGATTCGCATCAAGAGCGGAGACTACGTCCTCGCGGGGCATCTTGAATCATTCGCCGAACAGTTGGGCGCCATAGTCGGTGGCGCCATGCAGGATATGGATGATGACCAACTTACCGGGTTCAACGCGATAACAGATCAGGTAGTTTCCGTGAACGCGCCGACGGATACCATGGTTTTCGTAGCGCGGGACGAGGGCACAGCCATTCGGGTTAATGACCAGATCTTCACACTTTCTCCGCAGCTCCTGGATGAATGAAATAGCGCGACTTGCATTGTGCTCGGCAATGTAATCGGCGATCTGCTCAAGATCGCTTTCGGCCTCGCTGGAAAACTCAAGGATCATGCCGATTTTTCGGCCTTGTCAGCCATCGCACGGTATTTAGCGTCAAGACGGCTGAATACATCGCTTGCCGGCTTGGTCCGGCCGGCGTCCGCATCGGTAATGCCGCGCATTATGGAAGCATCGAGCGCGGCTAGTCGAGTCTCACGGTCCTGGACCAATCGCACACCTTCACGCAGCACTTCGCTTTTTGAGCCGTAGCGACCTGTATCCACGAGCTGCTGAATATAGCTTTCTAGCTGCTTTCCTAAATCGGCACTGATCATGCAGTCCTCCATCTAAGGTAACGAAAGGAGCCTAGTTGCTTTATCAACTATTATCAAGCGTGATCATCCGGGTTTCTACTGTTCACCTCTGGAGAGTTTTGGCGGAAATGCTATTTAGGGCCCAGTTTTGTGACCATGAACCACTTCACGTTCAAGGATCGGCCTTATTGCCTCGTTCTCCGAGACGAAGGCTTATCATCGGCCCCCGGTGACCCTACTACACAGGCGAAGTCCATTTCTTCGCGGGCGAACTGTCTGTTGCGAAGTTCGATGTCACCAAGGATCTCATGAAGGACTATTCCGAGTGGCAATTCTCCGACGTGAAGGGCTTCAGGGTCGGTGATTGGATGCAAGACGTCCTCGACATGGCCGCCCAGATCGAGACCCATCGTCAGCGCTCAATGAACCAGTTCGTCGACGATCGCGCCCGCAAGGCCGCCGACGAGATCGATTTGGGATGAAGGCGGATCCAGAACGATGTTGAGGTTCCTTGCCAACCGTTAAGCCACTGACAACGTGACATCGCCTTCCTGAGAGGCGTCGAGCTCTTTCAGGCCGCCGATCCAACTCAGCAATTATTCTTGTGAGTTCCACGTCAGGAAGGTCTCTGGTTTGACGCCATCCGTCCGCGCCTTCTCGATCAGCGGTCTGAGGGTGTCTTTGGCGAATTCTTCCATTGTCGTGCGCAGCGCCGGACGATCATCGCGAAACTTCACACGCCCATCGTTAAGAGCAGCCAAGGTGTTGTTATCATAGACCCACCGTTCGAGAGTTCCGAACCTCTCCCGGAATACCGTTTCGACCTCGCGATCGCTCGTATCGACGAAGCGATAGTCCACCTCTCTACCGAGTGCCCGGCCGATAATCGCGGCGATCTCAGGCATCGTGTAATCGATGCCCAGTTGCTTTACGGATCGGTGCCGGTCAGTGGGCGTGTCGAACTCCTTCGCCGCGAAATCCGCGATGTCTTGAATGGCAACCCAAGGAGCTTTGACGTTGGGGTCAAGCGACCAGCCGATCCTATCGTGCTGCGCGATCGAATCGACCCACCTGGACAGGTCCTCCATGAACCAGCCACCCTGCAGGTGCACCAAGTTGATGTCGCGTAGTCGGTTGAGGATCTGATCCAGGATATGGAAGCCCTGAAAATGGCCGGTGTTCCCGCTGACCTCGGATCCCATTCCGGTCAGGCTCACGGCAAATTTCACTGGGGAATTCCGAAGTGCGTCGAAAAACCGAAGCGCTACCGTAGGGTAGTGCCCATGAAGGTCCTCCGCCTCCCAAATGGTTTTGACCATTAGGAACGCAGCGTCAACGTCTTCGAGGAACGTGCCAAGCTCACCAGCACCTGTGTCGAAGCTACCAAGGAACGGTTCTGCTCCTTTCGCGACAAGTACATCGAGCGCGGGCCCTCCTCTCGAAAGAGCTTTGACTGAATGGCCTTTGGCCAAGAGGTTCTCGGTAAGTTTGGCACCGATCCTGCCGGTCGCGCCAACCACGGCAATACGCATGGCTAATCTCCTAGAGTTGTTTGACCAACATCCTAAAGGTTTGCATCACGAGCAAAATTGGAGATAATGCCATATGATCTCGAAATCGGGCCAATCGTCGAATAAGCGCCCTCCCTGCAGTACCGCTTGCGATCTGAGCCTCTCGCACGGGCCGGCGATGGCAATCAGGATGGACTTCGCCGACTATGAAGCCGAGGGACTGCTGCACCAGCACCGGCAGGGTCAACTGATCGTGGCGCTCCATGGCGCGGTTACTTGCAGAGCGGAAAGTGGGGTCTGGATCGTTCCTCCCGACTGCGGATTTTGGGTACCCGGTGGCGTTCCTCACAGCAATCAGGTCACGTCCAATGCTCGTCTAACGTACCTGTTTGTCGAGCCCGGCGCGGCCATGCTTCCGGCTGAATGCTGCACGCTTTCGGTGTCGCCGATGCTTCGGGAGATGATACTCCGGGTAGCGGAACTATCAGAAAGTGATGCGCGCGACGCTCATGTCGATCGCCTCGTGCGGGTTATGCTCGATGAGCTCGCGCTGATGCCACGTGAGGGGCTGGAGCTACCTATATCTGACCATCCAAAGATCGCCTTGATCGCTGCGGCTCTTTTGGCAGACCCGAGCGACCGCCGTACCCTCGGCCAATGGGCTGAGCATGTCGCCGTCAGTGAGCGATCGTTGAAGAGGCTTATGGTCCAACAGACAGGATTGAGCTTCGGCCGTTGGCGGCGCCAGCTACATCTAGTCATCGCGCTGCGGGAACTTGCCGGCGGTGCAACAGTCCAACAGGTGGCAGGCGACTTAGGGTACGAATCCACGACGGCCTTCATCGTCATGTTCAGGAAGGCGCTTGGGACCACGCCATCACGCTACTTTGCCGATCGGCTTTTGAGCGCCGAGCGCGCGTGAGACGTTGCCCATCTGAAGTATCGACGGCGACACTCCTGAGTCTACTTTCTGCCTGAAGCCGGAGTGAGGTGGGGATGCTGTTGAATCAGGATAATGTCGGCGTCCCCGTATTCGATACCACCCTGGTTCATTGCAAGGCTGCGCTTCAGGCTGCTCTGCAATGAGATGCCAGGCATTTTGATTATGCGACGCGCTCGCAAAGAAGCCTCGGGGAATGGTCAGATCTGTTCTCCGAGGTTTTGTTGAACCCATTTCGCCTCTTCCGACGCCGTGCGCCCGAAATGCCGTTTAAAATCGCGGCTGAACTGCGCCGGGCTGACATAGCCGACTGAAGCCGCCACCGTCGCGATCGTCCCGCTTTGGCGGGCGATCATAAGTCTCGCCTCATGGAGCCGCATCGCTTTTACGTATTGCATCAGGTTCTTGAAATGAACGTGGTAGGAAGGAACACTCATTCCCACGTCTCGAGCCAGATCCGCGACCGCAATTTCGGAGCCGTAGTTTGCCCGCAGCCACGCCACGCTCTCAACAAGTTTTCCGGACGTTCCTTTCCGCTGAAGGGCCGCAATCGCCGCGCCGCCTTGCGGGCCGACCATGACGCGGTAGTGCAATTCGCGCAGGATCGAGGTGCCGAGCACAGCGACATCAAGCGGGCTGCCGAGGGCCGTCAGTAATCGCAGCAAGACGTCTTCGATGCCGCTATCCATTTTGCTCGAAAAGAGACCTCTCGGCTCGGCCTTTTCAGGGCCGGCGTATTGTTCGACCTGCAAGGCAATCTCGGCCGCCATCTGCATATCGAACTGGAGATAGCCGGCCAGCAGTGGCCGCTGTGGACTGTCCAGGGCTGAGCTTTTACGATGCGGGGCGACGAAAAGATTTCTGACTGCGGAAAAGACCGAGATGAAACGTTGCAAGCCTTCGACAGATCGGAAACCCTGCATCACCCGCTCTCGGAGCGGCAGATGGGAATTTTCCGCGCGATTGCAGGCCTTTGTGCGATCGATGTTCGACAGCGGACATCACATCTCGCTTCGCCGCCGCGTAAGAGCGCAGTTTGTCGGTGACTATGCACTTTGACGGCAGGCCTTGCTTCTTCATCAGTCTGATCAACAACCGCTTGGCCGCCTTTGTATCGCGACCGAAACGCAATGTTCTCCGCGATGAGTTGCCATGATTTGCCGGCTGCTGTTGGTGCGTGGCGCGCGCGATACCGCACCATACATCGTCTTGTCTCCTAGTGCGAAGAGATGAGCGGTAGATGATTCGGAATGAGGAGGATCATTTGATTTTTTTGTCAAAGTGCTTTCCTTGCTTTGTCATAAATCGTGTCGAGTGGTGGATATCCACATGCTTCATCGTGTCGAGATCGAGAATTTCTACTCAATCCATGATCGCCAGGTCATCGATTTGACGGTTGCTGCAAACGCGCCCGATGAGCCCGGTCGCTTTGCTCCATTATGGAGGGGATCTAATGAGAAGGCGCCGAAAGTCATTGCGCTTTTTGGTCCGAACGCCTCGGGAAAATCGACGGTCTCAAAGGCCCTTTCTTTCATAAAATGGTTTGCGAAAGACAGCTTCTCCGCGCCTCGGGGCAGCCGTATGCCTTTCGATCGCTTCAACAGCGAAGAAATGCTTGTTGCTCCGACGCGGATCGCGATACAACTTGCAGGCATCGAGGATATTGAGAAGGTCGATGACCCGGATGCAGCGCAGTGCCGATATGCGTATGAATTTGTCATTGGCGGGCGCGATGGTCACCAGACGGTTGACCACGAAGCCCTTTACTATTGGCCGTCGACGGCGAGCCGCAAAGTACGGTTGTTTGAACGGAATGCCGCCGGCGAGGTAGCTGCGTCGAAGCCATTCGGGCTGTCAGGATATCGCCAGGCGCTGGAAAAGGTATTGCGGCCGGACGCGAGCGTAATTTCCACCCTTGCGCAGCTAGATCACCCCTATGCGAAGCTACTGTGGCAGACAGCCGGCTTGGTCGTGTCGAACATCCTAATTGAGAAGTTCGATGGCACCGATGACACTGCCGTAAGACATTACGCTGCTAACCCCGATCTGGTAGCTGTCTTCAATCGAGAGATACAACGAATTGACGTAGGAATACGTGAGATGCGGATCGAGCAGGGTCACAATGGCCCGATAGCTCTTTTTGAGCATGAGGGACTGGCGGTTCCCATGCCTATCATCTACGAGAGTCACGGAACTCGACAGTTCATCCGGTTGTATCCATTCATTCTCGGGGCGCTGCAAAGCGGCGGCATTGCCGTTCTCGACGAACTCGACGCAACCATACATCCGCTCCTTTTGCCTGAGATTCTTCGGTGGTTCTACGATTCTGAACGCAACCCCCACAACGCGCAGCTTTGGATGAGTTGCCACAATCCCTCGCTCTTAGAGGATTTTCTGAAAGAGGAAGTTCTATTCTGCGATAAGGACTACCAGGGCAGAACCACGGTCTACGGTCTTCGCGACATCCAATCCGTCAGGCGATCAGACAACTACTATCGCAAATATCTGGGAGGCAGCTTTGGAGCTGTCCCAAAAATAGGATGAGGCGGCGCGTCGTTATTCCAAAATGGACATTTGCAACAGAGCCGGTTTGACTCCGTTCAAGGCGAGGGCGTTCGTCACGCAGCCACCCGATATAGCAAAACCCTAGAAGTCGGCATCAATTGCAGCAGGTAGTCAAAATCGCTCACATTCGCGGTTAGAACCGCCAAGCCGAGCTTTTGTGCCTGGAGGAAAAGAACGCAATCGTGAAGCGCTCTCAAGCGTGCGTCATGCTGATAGCCCTGAATTCGGCATAAGATACCCGAGAGCATTGCGCCGCGGCCGAGAACATCGGCATTCGGTGTGAAGATGCGATGCTCAGGCATTGCGGCGATGGTTGTTTTGATCTGCCCAATAGCTGTCTTTGTTCCCAGATGCCCCGGATCCAGAACACCAATGGTGTGCATCAACTCCTGGATCGCGACGGTTGAGTGATTGATCTGGCGTATGTCCAAGAGGTCTGCCACTACGTCAGGGGATCTGCCCTGCATTCCATCGATATAAACGCAGGTATCCAAAAGAAGCTCGTTTCCAGCTTCTGCTGTGTCCGAAATGAAAGGGAGGTGCTCGTCTGCTCGTCGGGCGAGCGTCCTTCCTGGATCGAGGCGCGCCCATCGAAGCGCGGAGTCGACATCGAAAGCTGGCAAGTCAGAACCCGAGCTTTAATGCGGGATCGACGGTGCCGCGCGTCTTTCGAAAGGTTTCGGCGAATTTATCCTCGAGAGCAACACTGGCGAGGGCAAATTCGATCAGGTCCGTGTCCGTCTCGATCCCGGTGTGCTTCTTAGCCTGCTCAACTAAAGCTGAGCTAATGCGGCCGCCAATGCGTTTGCTCTTTTCACCCAGTAGCCCGGAGTGCTCAGCAGCTTCCATAACGGCACTAATGCGTGCTTTGACGGTCACGTCCCCCGTACGAGCCTTTCGCGCTGCTGTCGCGGCGACACGCGGTGCTGCCGGAATGATTTTTTCTGTTGGAGTTTTCTTCATGATCCGACGACTGCCGTTGTCTAACAGAATGCAGTTTTGTCTAACATACCGCTAGATGGTACAATTTCCAAGCTGTCGAAGCTGCCAACCTGCCGTATCACCAGAGAAGTGCCGCTCTCCATTTTCAGTCGCGCGTTCAACCAGCCGCAAACCTGAGCTCTTTATCAGGAGGTGCGCTGCGTCGATGTTCGCTCCATGGACGGGTCTCCCTTATCTGACTTCCGGCAGCCACACTTTGCACATTGCGATGCCGGGAGCGGAGGCGTCCACCAGATCAGGGCAACATCGATCCGAAGGAATGGCTGGGCGATGTTCTCGCCCGTATCGCCGACACGCAGATGTGGGTAATTGCAAACTTCACCGGAATCTGGCTCCAGTCGAGAGACGGTCTTGACCGCGATCACCACGCAAGTGCGCGACCTCGGCAACTGCAATTCGATCGTCACGTGGCCCTTCTCGGGACAAATTGAGCATATGAAAAAAGGCAACTGCGGGCGTTACCGCGCCTAGGCGTCGGCAAGGCCTGCGACTCGGCAGTCAAAGAGCACCGGTCGGTCCGCGTCGATCATCTCCTCTATCCTGGCATCGAGTTCGCTGGGGTTCTCGCAACGAAGGCCGATGGCGCCATAGGCTTCCGCGAGCTTGGAAAAATCAGGCAGCGAAGCCGCATAAGCGCGGGATCGATGATTGCCATCTGCAACCTGACCCCATTCTCGCGCCATGCCCGGATGCTCATTGCGCAAGATGAAAATCTTGATCGGGGCTTGATGCTGTATCGCCGTCGACAGCTCTTTCATCGTCGTTAGCACCGACGCGTCGCCGGCAATATCGATGACAAGACGGCCGGGATTTGCGATTTGCGCCCCGAGCGCGGCAGGAAGGCCGAAACCCATAGTCCCCAGCCCGCCCGAGGTAATCCAGCGATTGGGTTTGTCGAAACCGAAGAACTGCGCCACCCACATCTGCTGACCGATCTCCGTCGCGATGATGGGGTCGTGCGGCTTTGTCAGCGCATGCAGGCGCTTCAGGGCATGTTGCGGCGTAATTGCATGGTCCAGCCGCTCGTAGGAAAAGGAATGGTGGGCTCGCCAATGATCGATCTTTGTCCACCACGCCCGCAACCGCTTCTGGTCGGGCATATTGGGGAGCGACCGCCAGGCATGGATCATATCAGCCAGCACATGCGCGGCGTCGCCCTGAATGCCGATGTCGACGAGAACGCGTTTGTTGATCGATGACGCATCGATATCGATCTGGATTTTCTTCGAGCGAAGTGAAAACTCCTGGGCACGCGAGGTCGCAAGGTCGTCAAAGCGCGCGCCGATGGCGATCATCAGGTCGCAATCGCCAATGGCCATATTGGCTTCATGCGATCCGTCCTGTCCGGCGACTCGAAGCCAGTTCGGTCCGGTGGCGGGGTACGCTCCAAGCCCCATGATGGTGGACGTTACGGGAAAGCCCGTGAGGTCCACGAACTCGCGCAACAATCTCGACGCCTCCAGTCCGGCGTTGATAACGCCGCCGCCGGTATAGATGATCGGGCGCCGGGCTTCGGCCATCAATGCGACAGCCGCCTGGATCGCGTTCTGATCGCCTTGCATTGCAGGCTGGCAGCTCGGCAGCAGAGCCACCTTGTCACGTGAGACGTAGGTCCCGCTGGCGAAGAGCACGTCCTTCGGCATGTCGACGAGAACAGGACCGGGTCGACCGGCCGCCGCGATCCGGAAAGCCAGATGTATCGTTTTGGCCAGATCGTCGATGTGTTGGACCAGGAAATTGTGCTTTGTGCAGGGGCGGGTGATGCCGACCGTATCGCATTCCTGAAAAGCGTCCGTGCCGATCAGATTTGTCGGCACTTGACCGGAGAGGCAGACGAGCGGAACGGAGTCCATAAGGGCATCCTGCAGCGCCGTGACCGCATTTGTAACGCCCGGTCCCGATGTCACCAGCATGACGCCGACCTTTCCCGTCGAGCGGGCATAGCCTTCGGCTGCGTGTCCGGCGCCTTGCTCGTGGCGCACCAGGAAATGTTTGATGTCCTCCTGTTGGAAGATTTCGTCATAGATCGGCAGCACCGCTGCACCGGGGTAACCGAAAATGTGTTCGACACCGTTGTCGCGCAACGCTTGCAGAACGATCTCGCCTCCGTTCATCAGCGCATCGGAGGCGCTGCCAGAAAAGGAATTAGCTTTACCGCTGGTCATATTAGGTTCCGTCATGGTGAAAGATGAGGTGTGCGACGGGCATAAAAAAAGGCCCGTCAGGGACCTTGTTTTCGGCGCACGGGCGACAGCTGCCGGACGGTTACACCGTCCTGCCCATGCGCGACATCACCACTACGAGAACCGTTGCGATTACCATGAGTGGCAGAGTTACATGCAAATCTACACGTCGTCAACGTTGCTTCTACGCAATACCACCATTGATGGAAAATAGTGAAATGAGGTAACATCCTGCGGGACATTTGAACCTCCATGTGAAGCTAGGGCCACATCATGAGACTAACCCTAAGGGCGAAAGCCATTTCAGTCTGCGACGAAAAAATCTCAAAAAGGGGTGAAGGCGTTGGCCTGTCATTCTATGCATTCTTTGCAAACAAGAACGACGACCCCGACCTCCTTATGGAAGCCGCTGAGTGGTGGATTAAAACCCATGCTCTCGATCATTTCGAGAAGGCGACTAAAATTCGTGAGATGATTAGATCTGGGCAGTAGGTGATGACCGCTTTCAGAATCGTGTCTGCCTGCGTTAAACACCTGCAATGGGGTCAATTGCGGTCCAGCCCCTCCCTGCTGCCAGTGTGCTCAAGCAGGGGTCTGCGATGATGGTGGGCAACGGCCTGGCAGCCTTTGGGTGGCTGCTCAGGGGGAAGCTGTCCTTCATCTGCGCTAAGTGATGCGACAGTTGTCGGTCATACAGGGCGTCGTCCCTTTGCTTGTCACCGGCTTTGGGTCGATCTTTCGTATTGCTCAGAGGCCGAAAAGGGGGTGGGCAGCCGCTCGGCTCAGGTCGCGCTATAGTAGACGGCGAAGATACGAATGAAGTCACTGTTTTGACGTGTGTTTGGAGGCGACCAAAAAAAGCGGTGGACACGGTGATTGCTGCTTTCCCCAGCTAGATACGGCCGGGGTGAAGCAGCGGGGCTAGTGACAGCTTGAGAACTGCAGCGATAACCAGCATCCAGACTGGAACAGTGAACCCCCCGGTGCTGTCGCGCGCCACACCAAGCAGAAATGGACCCAAAGCTCCTGCGAAGTAGCCGATGCCCAGAACAAAGGCTGTCCAGGAGTTCGCTTCGTTCGCATCCCGAGCGTGGTCGAGCGGCAGCACCATGCCAAAGGTAAAGGAGCCTCCGACGCCAACGGCAATCAGGGGAATGAAAAGATACGGCATCATCGACGGCATAAGAACAATCGCTAAGATGCCGAACAGAGACGTAGACGCGAACAGGGCAATCAGACGCCGCCGATCGTTGTTCCGACTGATGAAACCGGCAAGCGGATTTGCCATCGTGAATGCAGCAGTGAAACTGGCGAGGAGTAACGCCGCATCCGCGCCGCTCATGCCGCGCTCGATATACATGGGCGCAGTCCAGGCGACCAGACCAAAGAATAGGAAGTTGTTAAGCGCGAAATAAGACGCGGCCAGCCACGCCATTCGGTTGGTGAACGGGAGCGAACTACCCTTCTGGGGCGCAAACGTGCCCGACTTAACCGTCCCGGCTCGCCGCTCCGCTCGCGCAATGACCATCCAGGCGCCGATCGCGATAAAACCAGGCAGGGTGAAGATGCCCGCACCAATTCTCCATCCGCCGCTTGCTTCAGCCAGATGTCCAGCCAGCGCAGCAGATATTGTGCTCCCCAGCCCGATCGCGGAAGCATAGATCCCTGTGAACAGTGCCACGTGACGCGGATAGTTCTTCTTGATGAAGCCGGCGACCAAGGCCCCAGCAACGGCAATTCCCGCGCCCACACCCGCTGTGGCGGCGAAAAGTGACGTAACATTGTCCGCGAACGCACGCGCGAGCGTGGCGATGGCGAGGGTGGCGAGCGCAACCAGCATCACCTTGTCGCGCCCGAAGCGACGGGCAAGCCATGGTGTCGGGAAAGCGAACAGCCCCATCAACAGTGCAGGGATTGCGGTCAGCAACGATGCCTGTGCGTTCGAAATCGCAAACTCGTCCCGGATAGAAGGAAGAAGCGGACCGATCGACACAATGGCCGGTCGCAGGTCGATAGCAACCAGCACCATACAGGTGATGGCGACCGACATGGTCAATTCAGAGAACTTGGGGTCGTCTTCCTTATCGCAATCAGCTCCATTCATTTGCTTTCTCCCGAGATTGATGACCTGCTTGCAAGATGCGCGAAGCCGTTGACTGGTTGGTCCAGTCTTCGAAGCGCGACGAGTGGTTGATTTGATGACTGAGCGAGGGCGCTGGGCTCTTTTCGGAGACAGGCGCTCGCCGGAAATTACGAGGAGGCTGCCGAGCCGGCCTCGGCGATGGCGATGTCTTCCGCGACGGTCCCGCCGCTCACGCCAATTGCGCCGATCGTCCGCCCTTCAAATCGGATGGGAATGCCGCCTCCAAAGACCACGACCCTTCCACCATGCGAATGCTGGATCCCGTAGAGTTCGGCGCCAGGCTGCGCCAGTGCATTCAGCGCGTCCGTCGGGTTGTTGAAAAGGTGAGCGGTAAAGGCTTTGTCGATGGCAAGCGCCGCTGAGCCTGCCATCGCCCCGTCCTGGCGAATAAAGGACAGCAGGTGCCCAGACGAGTCGACGACGGCGATTGAGCAGGCAAGATCCAGCGCGCGGGCGGCGGCGATCGACCTTTCGATCATCTGTTGGGCGTCCGACAGCAATATCGTTGCAACGGTAGTGGACATGGCAAACTCCAGTTTCTGAAGGTGATCCGCCGACACAAGCCGTCGGCAGATCACGGTGTTCCAGTTTGTTCAGGCGGTCTTGACCTTCCTCTGGCTCAAAGCGCCTAGCAGCGCCTCCGCTGCCTCGCTCGATGACGCCGGGTTCTGACCGGTGATAAGCTGGCCATCGACGACTGTGTGCACGCCCCAGTCCTTGACCTTGGAAAAGACCGCACCGAGGCCGATTAGTTCGTCCTCGACCAGGAACGGCACGACCTTCGTGAGACCGACAGCCTCTTCCTCGCTGTTGGTGAAGCCGGTGACGTAGCGTCCTTGAACGAACGGGGTGCCGTCGGCATTGGTCACGTGACGCAGGACGCCCGATGCATGACAGACGAGGGCAATCGGCTTGCCGGCCTTGACGAAGGATTCGATCAGCTTGAACGAGTTCGGATCTTCGGCCAGATCCCACAGCGGTCCGTGGCCGCCGGGGTAAAAGACCGTATCGAAGTCCTTCTGGTCGACGCTGTCCAGGCGCACAGTTTCTGCAAGCTGCGCCTTGGCAACCTCGTCGGCATTGAAGCGCCGCGTAAGGTCGGTCTGGAACATCGGCTCGTCGCTCTTCGGGTCGAGCGGCGGCTGGCCGCCCTTTGGCGAGGCGAGGGTGATCTCGGCGCCGGCGTCCTTGAAGACATAGTACGGCGTTGCCAGCTCCTCGAGCCAGAAGCCGGTTTTCTTGCCGGTGTTACCGAGAGTATCGTGGGAGGTAAGCACCATGAGGACTTTCATTGTCGGATCCTTTCGTCAGATGATGCCGCGCCATGAGGCGTCGTGCCGGTTGATTTGGAGTTCGACCAGCTGCAGCGGCTTGTCGATGAGCTCATAGTGACACCTGCCAACATATTTCAGAAATTTACTTCTTTGATTTTAGATATTCATATGGAATTATATCTCGATGAGATACGATCTGAACCTGCTCCCGGTTTTCCTGGCCCTGATGGAAGAGCGGAGCGTGACACGGGCTGCAGCGCGACTGAGCATCACCCAGCCGGCGCTGTCCAATTCGTTGAACCGCCTGCGCGATACCCTGCGGGATCCGCTGTTCATCCGGGAAAGGTACGGCATAAGGCCGACGCAACTGGCCGAGGAGATCGCTCCGACGATCGAAGCAGCGCTGGCTCAACTGGACGATCTCATTTTCAACCAGCAGGAGTTCCAGCCGCAAAGCGCCGAACGTCTGTTCACGCTCGCGCCCAATAGTTATGTCGAGCTCGTGCTGATGCCTGCCCTTGTGGCGCGGCTTCGGGAGCATGCGCCAGGAATTAAGCTCCGTATGACACCATTTGGGAATGACCTTGCCGAAACCGGGGTGATCTCTGGTACCACCGCAATGGTGCTTGGCCGGATCGTCGATCCGCCCGACAATCTTGTCGTCCAGCATCTGATGGACGACGGACTTGCCTGCGTGGTGCGCAAGGACCATCCTGACGTTCGAGACCGTATTTCACGAGAACAATATGAAGGCCTCAAGCACGTGAACGTGCTTCCGCCGGGCCGGCTGCGTGCCGGCCTCTTCCAGGCATTGGGGCAACAAAACCTCAAGCGAGAGGTTGCCGTTTCTGTCACGCACTTCCTGGCCGTGCCAGAGATGCTTGCCGTCACGGATTACTGCGCAACGCTGCCGAGCCTGATCTGCCGCCGCCTTGAGCGGGATCCGCGGCTGAAGATACTAGCGACTCCCGTTGATCTCGGCACTTTCCCGGTCCAGATGGCTTGGCACGTTCGCTACCGCCACGACCCAGCCCACAGATGGTTGCGGTCGATGATCGGCGAATTGGCAAAAGAAATGACTTCTGAGACCTAAGATGGCCTAATTGTATTCGCGCTGATGTCCGCAAAGGCCAAACCGTGCCATTCATCGTGCCGTATGCCGATCGCCGGCTTCTGACTTGCCCGAGCTATCAGCAAGCAGCTTCAATGGCCCAACCCCAGACCTTGGCGCCGAACGCTTTAATGTCTGCTTTTCGCGTTGCGTGTCCTGGCAGTGAACTGTCTGCGGTCGGCCCCCACTGACGAGAGCCCGGGGGCGTAGATTTCGATTTTAAAGCAATTAGACGTCCCGACGCTTGCGAAACCCTCGAGTCTATCGGTCCCTTAACATCCCAGGTCCGTGGTCCTTTCGATGAGAAGGACGCAAAGACTATCTATGTTTAAAAGTAGAAGTGACCATTTGATTGCCCCAAGTCCGAAGGAGGCTGAAAGATACAACGTAATGGATGCCGCCTAGTCTACAATATCGCCCAGTAAAGCCGTTGACGGGCCTTCGATGATGGGGTCGGACGAACGTACATCATTTTTTACTTCGCACCTGCGGTAATTGTCATACGATTCAAAACGCTAAATAATAACAAAAATCAGTTGCTTACTCGAGGTTTCTCGACTACGTTTTTTACAGAAGAGTTCCGAAATAACCGGCCTTCGCCGGCGGTACTCAGCGGTCGTTTGACCTCGCTTGAGGAGGATGATGACGTTGTTTGTCCGACTTCGTTTCTTCGCAATGGTGCAGCGCGTGCGTGATCTCGTCTCGATCCGATACCGACCTACGACGGCAATCTGACGCGTCGTAAACCCTTTGTTCCACTTTTCTAAGATGGTGCTCCCGTGTGGCGCGCCCCGAGGTTTGTTATGCAAAAGCAAGCTGTCGTATTCAACGGTCAGGAAGTCGGGATCGCGGTCCCTGTCGAAAACCGCCTCAAATTCATCGCTGTCCGCTTCAATGTCATCGACTTGGACAACAGGCTCTTCGACACGGTCACCGAAATCCGGCGCGCCATTACAGAGCATCTCTCGTCCAGCGGTCGTGCGATCACCTCGCACTGAATGGCAGGAGATATTCTTCTGATGTCCGATTGAGGTTCCTTGGGCCCAGCAAGCTGATCGGCCAGGGCTCAGGGCTCTTGCGTCCTACTCACGAACTTCAAGCTTATCGCCATATTTCAAGGCAAGCCGACGGCAATCCTCGCAATTCAACGTAATGCCCTCCGCAACGACACTCGCGGCGGCGGTCGTGCAAACCGAAGCGTCCAATCTCGCGACATGCAGAATTGCATTACCCAGTAGCATATCGCAGGGCGCAGTCTCGACTTCGGCCCCGCCCACGCTATGCGCAACGACGCCGCGCACGGTCGCCAGCATTCCGCGCTTTCTTAATATGGTTATGTCGGCATCCCTTGCCATGACGATCTCTTCTGCCGCCCGAGGCGCAGGATGTCCCGCCCGATACACCGCATCTGCAACTAAACGGCCGCGAGACACCGAAGTTCCCATCGCCTATCCAGCGGACATTCCAGGAAGAAGCGACGCAGATTTTCGTTCTTCACATCCTGTTCCACGCATCAGCGGACGAAATATCGGGGGGCTGCGTGGCGTGGTCGCGTATATATGCTTCGACGTAGTCGAACACCTCGACTGCGCCGGCATCCGTCTCGATCGGGCGACGGCCGCCGAGATGCGTGCTCTCCCTGCGCGCCCATTTCAGGACTTCGCCTTCGGTGCGCAGGTTGCAGGGCACCCTCAACTCAACAACCACCCACCGGCTCGTCCAATATATGCGTCACGGTCTCTTGCAGGGCCGGGGACTTCGATATCCAGTGCACCGAGAAGCGTGCGCATATTGGAGGCGATGAGGTCGGCAAGCGGCTTTTGTCCGCCCTTCCCAAGCCGGTCTAAATGTCCGGCAAGCTTGGTGGCAATCTCTGTGGCGTATCTTTTCGAAAGGCGCTGGCGCGCCGCGGCGCTCGAAATGCCAACAGTCTGGAGGAAGAGATCAAAGTCTTCTCCACTTATCTCGTCCAGCGTCGTGGCATCACCAATTCGGTAAGCAAGTTCATCTGTGAGTGTATCGTCAAGCCGTGTAGGGAGAATGTCGTAACGGGGTGAAGTACGGATCCTCCCACCTGGCTCATGGAAAAGCGCGAAGTTCTTTGCGTGACCATCCACGTTTCCCACGAGAAGGTCAAAAAGCGTCGCTTGAATAAAGAGTTCTCGTTCTCCCGCAGGATCGTCTGTCGCATCGAGAATTCGCCGGACCGCGTCGACATCGAAACGCCGGCCGGGAGCCCCTCGTCGTTCGTATTTGAGCGCCGAGGGAAGACCAAGGGCTTGCGCAAAGTCCTCCTGGTGAATTCGTACAACGCGGCCGTCTCTGTCGAGCGCGCGGTCAAACCGCGTTACCAAAAGCACCTCGATGCCAGCGAGTGGAAGCAAGGAGACATCGGCTGTAGAAAATCCGACCGCGTGGGACAGTCGCATTGCTTCATATTCAAGAGAGCCGTCATGAATATGCTCTTGGTCGGGAACTTTCAGGATATGCGTCGTCGGCGCACCAGAACCGGGCAACGGCCCCGCGAGGGATCCGTCCGGCAGGAGAGTGAGAGCGGTTTTGCTTTGCATGCCAGCAAGGGGGGAGGGGTCGTCCGTGCCGGCGGGCAATCGCCGCCGCTTGTGAAGCGAGTCGACGATCGCGATCAGCCGGTCGTCCTCGAGGCGCTGATAGTCTTTCTGATAATCACCAGGAACCTTGGTCGGAGGTGAGCCAGCGGGCAGAACCGAAAGCGCTCCTGCACAATCCTTGCCCAGATGAAACAACAAGCCTGCGATATCATCACGAGCTATACCTTCGCGAGCCATGATGTCGGAAAGCGCTCCATCACGCTCTTGAAGCAAATTGTCAAAGAAGGGCCGGGCAACCGCTTCCTCAAACGGCTCTGCCGTTAAGGGCAGGGAAAGAGAAAGGGAGATCGCCCCCGGCTGTGACACATAAGCTCTGTCGTAGGCGAAGGCCAAGCCGCCGCGTTGATCGCGGACGAGCACGCCCACCGGGTTTTCCGAACTGTCCAAGCGGACATCGAGAGCGAGTATTTCCATTATGACCGGTCGCGCACAAGGAGGGATATCCCGGCCGCCTGAGCGACTTGAAGAACTTTTGCGAATTCCAAAGTCGGCTTGCCGTTTTCAAGTTCAGAGAGGAAGCGGCGTCCAACGCCTGCCAGATCTGCAAATTCCTGCTGCGATAGTTTTCGACTTTCCCGTAGGCGACGGACCATGTTTCCGAGATCTTTGGTGCTATCGAGTTGGACTTCCGCTTGTGCAAAGGTCTCTGGACTTGCTTTTTGTATGGCAACCGGGGCATTTTCCGCTGCCTCGGCGGAGAAATCCGCCAATTGCTTGGGCAAGGATGCCATTATCGTTGCGGAAACGTTCGGTAGGTTCAGTTTAATCTTCGGCAACGTTTCGGTTAATTTGGCAGCCAGATCGGAATGGTGCGATAATCGCCTTGCAATGTCTGAGGCAGACTCGATCGACTTGATTAGGTCGTTGTTCGACCCAAAACTCTCATTGAGAGCGTTCAAGGCTTTTGCCGGGGCGTCGATCGAGGCAAACGTGCGGGCCAGCTCGATTGCCGGACTGGCTTGGTTGACCAGTTTCTGGATGTCTCTTGGCGAATCGAGCGTTTTCTTGGGCAATTTCACCACCTTTTGCTCCCGATCGGGAACATATCAACTTCAGTAGGTCATTGCAAGCCAGCTTGCACCCTTACGGGATCAGAGTGCGGGGGATGTTACCGTACGGGCTCAGCGGGCTGCGTATGCCTTATTTAAAGTCATTTCGTTACCGCTCGGGAGCAGAGCCTTTGGTCTCAACGACGTCCGTGCCCCACGCTGGCAGGGGAGCATGGCTTCGTGTGCTGAAATGCGGGCCAACACCTGGTCGCCGTGCTGAAAGATGGCGCTGAGTGTTCCCCAGTGTGAGTTTCGGTGTGCGCTTTGTCTCAAAAAGTTAGGGCGGGCGCGATTTGGCGAAAATGACCTGTCGGAGGCCGGACAGCGAATGTTACGGGCCAATCTCGAGGAAACATGGTTGGGAGACGGCCAATATGAGCGTGCGGCCACATGGTTGAAGATCGTCTATTGGGACCGCCACCAGACCTGACGCCAATGGAGACCACCCTTAAAGCCTACGACAACATGCCAAACGTCCAATCCCAAATGCTCACCTCACAGCTTGGGCTACCCAGGCGTCATGGCCGGATTCTCGTCAGATTGAGGATCATGTCCCAGGACGTGGTGTAGCTTAGACGACCACGGCTCATCCCAGAGGGCCGGATGAGTGTCAGCTTGCTGCTGGCAGGCTGATGAGGGGATCATCGCTCATTGTGGCGATTGTCTCAAGTG
>NZ_RJJT01000035.1 GCF_003938655.1 Rhizobium pisi | reverse complement strand
TGGCAAAGAGATGTGGGCCTATGAGGGTAAGCCGCTTTACACCTATGTCGAGGATAAGAAAGCCGGTGAAGCCAACGGCGATGGCGTTGGAGGAGTGTGGCACGTGGCCAAATAGCTGACTGGCGACGGGTTCGAATGGGCGGTCGTCGGATCGCCCTGAACCAAAAGACCAACTTCTGGAACGACCTATCTCTCTGTGGCTTCGCCGACAAACCCGACCTGCCCGGCACGTCCCATGGAACCGACCGCTCAAGCCTGACTTTCCCGGAATTATGTGGCAAATGCCATCAATGTCCGCCTCTCGCCCGAAGCGGTCATGGACTACCGCAGATCTGACTTCAGCAGGATCCTTCTTCAGAGCGTTCAGGCCCGTGAAGCGCTCACGAAAGATTGGAGTGGCGCGGAGTTCCGACACCCGCGACACCCAGGCTCAAGCACTTATCGCGGCAGTTGGAGCGCCATTGGCCTTCAACTCAGTGGCCGACCCGGTATACGCGCCCGGTCAGCACGCCTTCAACGCTGCGTCTATAGGCCATTGCGACACGAGCTCCCGAGACGCTTTCATTACCGGGAAAGAACGGACCAAAGCGGTCCATCGATTCCGTTAGCATTGTCGGGCTTACTGCATTGATACGGATGCCTCGCGAGAAATCGCAGGCGGCGGCACGGACGAACCCCTCGATCCCGGCGTTGGAGGTTGCGGCGTTAGAGCCTTGCGCAATCGGCTCATCAACAGCGATGCCGGAGGTCAGCGTGATCGACCCTCGGTCATTCAGGTAATGCTGACCAACCAGTGCAACGCGCACCTGACTTAGCAGCTTGTCTTGCAAGCCTTTGTGGAAGTTGGCCGTCGTCATTTCTGCGATCGGCGCCAGGATGACATTGCCTGCAGCAACGATGATGGCATCAATCCGTCCAATCTTCTTGAACAGCGCATCCACGCTTTCATCACTCGCGATGTCGACCTGGTAATCACCCTGGGTGCGACCGACACGAATGATGTCGTGCTTACCATCGCGCGCAAGTTCTTCCACCACGAAGCGACCTACATCGCCACTGGCGCCGATTACAACGATCTTCATAGAATATTCCTTTCAAATTCAGCCTGAAGCGCCGCTATCATTTACCGAACCATTGAGATAATAAATGTGCCATAGCTTCGTTGTTCGCGAACTGGTGGTTAGCAATATGGATCGATTACGCGCCATGGAAACCTTCGTTGCCGTTGTGGAAGGAGGCAATTTCACCGAGGCTGCGCAACGGCTTGAAATGTCGGCTGTCATGGTTGGAAAATATGTGCGCCAGCTTGAAGACAGCCTTGGCGCGCGCTTGCTTGAGCGCACCACACGACGCCAAGGACTAACGGATGCCGGTCGCGTGTATTACGAAGACTCCAAGCGCGCCCTCGAATATGTACGCGTGGCCGAGATGTCGATCGAACGACTGCGTGCATCACCATCGGGCACGTTGCGTATCAGCGCTCCGATCACCTTTGGTTCATGCGTCATCGCTCCTCTGGTGGCGACGTTCCAGCGGACCTATCCGCTTGTGCATATTGAACTGGAATTAAGCAATCGCGTCGTCGATCTTATTGACGAGGGATTTGATATGGCCATCCGCATCGGCGAGCTGGGTGATGTCGACCTAGTAGCAAAACCGTTGACGATGTATCGCATGGTGATCTGTGCGTCGCCGGACTATCTAGCCCGGCATGGCCATCCACAGACTCCGCACGATCTTAGCGCGCATCACTGCCTTTCTCACACGGTATGGAACAGCCGTAATGCCTGGAAACTGAAAGGCTGGGATGAGGTGCAACCACCAATCGAACCGTCTTTCACATGCAATGACGGCAACGGATTGCGTATGGCTGCGCTGGCCGGGGCGGGGTTGTTACTGCAGCCCGAGGTTCTGGTGGCTCAGGACCTGGCGAGCGGGGCACTGATTTCAGTCCTGCAAACTTATCTGCCCGAACCGCGCGCGGTCCATATCGTGCATCGACAGGATCGAAGACCGCTCCCAAAACTCACTCGTTTCATTGGGCATTTGCTCGCGCATGTCGGGGAGCAGGAGACACACTAGCGATTTCGTGTCGAATGGATCTGAAGTCCGCAATTGAGGCATTGCGGACGATGACCACCGGCCGCGCTTTGGCCCAAAGCTGTCAGCGCCGCAGGGCTTTTGGTTGGTGGCATTGCTACATAATTCCGGGCTTTCCCAGCCTCGTCGATCCGGGATTGTCGCGCTGCTCGACCGATGCGTAGGAGGCGTCCATGTCGACATGCACGATCTTGCGCGGCCGCTCGCGGTTGTCTTCGCCTGTCATTCTCTAGCTTCCATCAGCGAGACCGTCACTTAAACATGGGAAGTGTGCCCCACACTTGTCACCCATGGTCGTCTGCATCCGCTCACAGCCCATGGCCATGCGCCGGCGGATTTCCGCGAAGGTGACGCGCTCGCGCCAAACGTTTTCACCAACAACCGGCGCTCGTGCGCACAAGGGCGATCGCAGATACGGCAGATGAGTTCGACCACGGGGACCTTGTGATCTTTCAGTGTCGGGACCGCATCGTCCACAAGCCGCGTTCGGCGCATACGAAAATATTCCTTCCTCATCATCCGATTGAATCTGCTGACGATTTTTTTGCTTTGCACCCGTGCTCAACCTCAGCGGGTCATATGCACATTGACTCATTTATCTCTTGAGAACAAATACAGAACATATTGCTGTTACTCAAGCTGAAAACGGGTTGCCGTCGAAGGAGATCATGAACCCAGCCGTCGCCCGAAACGCCGTCCTAGACGGTCTGCGCCAGCAGATCGCGCACCTTGAAAGCGCCAATCGGCGCAACCGAGGCGTTTTGCCTTTCGGCGTGGCGCAGATCGACGAGCGGCTTCCGGGCGGCGGATTGGCCTATGGGGCGCTGCACGAGTGTGCCGGCGGCGGGGCCGGCACCGTCGACGGGGCGGCGGCCGCTCTGTTCGTGGCCGGGATCGCCGCTCGCACCAAAGGCAAGGTCGTCTGGTGCCTGACACGTCCTGACCTGTTCTTTCCGGCCCTGGCGCAGGCGGGTTTGCATCCGAACCGAGTCGTCTTCGTCGAGTCCGATAGGGAAGAGGACGTCCTTGCGAACATGGAGGAGGGCCTTTCATACGGCGGCCTCGGCGCGGTGATCGGCGAGATCGTCCGGCTTCCGATGGCGGCGTCCCGGCGACTGCAACTCGCAGCCGAGAAGAGCGGCACCATGGCCTTGGTTGTCCGGCGATGGCGGCGGCAGACCGAGGCCAGTGACTTTGGCCAGCCGACGGCGTCGACCACGCGCTGGAGGGTGAGCGTCATTCCGAGCGAGGAGCTGCCAGTTCCGGGGGTCGGGCGGGCGAGGTGGCTTCTGGAACTGATGAGGGTGAAAGCGGGTGAGTGCGCCGAGTTCGAAGTAGGAGCCTGCAATGCCGAGGGTTGTATCGATATTCTTTCCCGATCTGCCGACGGACAGGATCAGGCGGGCCGATCCCGCCATTCCCGTTGAGGAGGCGATCGCCATCATTTCGAAGAGCGGTTCCAAACGCTGGGTGTCGGCCGCCGATCCCGCGGCCAGAAAGGCTGGCGTTCATGTGGGCACGCCGGCCGCCAAGGCGCAGGCGCTCTTCCAGGGTCTCCGGATGATCGACGCCGATGCCGCCGCCGATGCAGCGGCGCTCGAGCGGATCACCATGTGGGCGCTCAGCCAGTATTCGCCGATCGTCGCCATCGATCCGCCGGACGGCATCGTCATGGATACGGAGGGCGCTGACCACCTACAGGGCGGCGAGGAGCGGATGTTGACGAGCATCGCCAACCGCTTCCGCGCCAAGGGCCTGACAATACGGGTCGCCATAGCGGACACATGGGGTGCCGCCCACGCATGCGCCCGCGCCATCAACCGGGAAACCGTCGTCGTCCCGAGTGGGGAGACTATCCGGGCCGTCGAACGCCTTCCGATCTCGCTGCTGCGGCTGCCCGAGAAGATCGTGAGCGATCTGCGCACTTTAGGCTTTCGGACAATAGGGGAGCTTTCGGCGACGCCGCGCGCTCCCTTGGCGCTTCGCTTCGGACCGGAAGTGGGTCGCCGTCTCGACCAGATGTTCGGTCGCGTCTGCGAACCAATAGATCCCATTCGTAGCCCGGAACTCGTCGAGGTCAGTCGATCATTCGCCGAACCGATCGGCGCGGCGGAGACGATCAACAAGTATGTCGGACGGCTGGTCGTTCAACTCGTCGCCGAACTTCAGCGCAAGGGTCTTGGCGTCCGTCGGACCGATCTCATCGTCGAGAAGGTGGACGGAACCAGACAAGCGATCAGAGCGGGCACCGCCAAACCCGCGCGAGACGTCGCCTGGCTGACGAAACTGTTCCGCGACCGGACGGAAAGGATCGAGCCGGGTTACGGGATCGAGAAGCTGACCCTCGTCGCGGTGATGTCGGAACCGCTCGAGGAGAAGCAGAAGGCGTCCTCGCTTGTCGATGACGAGGACGCCGACATCACGCCGCTGATCGACGTCTTCGGCAATCGAGGCCAGCGCGTCTACCGGGTCGCGCCAGTCGCGTCCGACGTTCCGGAGCGTAGCGTCCAGCGGATCGCCGCCGTCGGCGAGGACGTGACGGAAGATTGGGTTCACCATTGGCGACGGCCGGTGCGGCTGTTTGCGCGTCCGGATCCGATCGAGGCGATAGCCCTGCTGCCGGATCATCCGCCGGCCAGCATCACGTGGCGCGGCAAGCGCCATCGCGTGAAACGCGCGGATGGCCCGGAGCGCGTGTTCGGCGAATGGTGGATGCGCGACAGCGAGCTAGAGGCGGTGCGGGACTACTTCGTCATCGAAAACGAGATCGGCGAACGATATTGGATCTTTCGCTCCGGCGACGGCATCGATCCCGAAACGGGCTCCCATAAGTGGTTCATGCACGGGATATTCGGATGAGATATGCCGAGCTTCAGGTCACGACGCACTTTAGCTTCCTTCGCGGCGCGTCCTCTGCCGACGAGCTCTTCGCGACCGCCAAGGAATTCGGCATCGAAGCTCTCGGCGTGGTCGACCGAAACTCTCTGGCAGGCATCGTCAGAGCGCTGGAAGCATCCCGCGCGACGGGCGTCCGCCTCGTCGTCGGCTGCCGGCTCGATCTGCAGGACGGCATGTCGATCCTCGTCTTTCCCACGGATCGTGCGGCTTATTCGCGCCTAACCCGTTTGCTGACGCTCGGCAAGGGCAGGGGTGGCAAGGCGAACTGCATCCTGAACCTTGACGACGTCGCCCTCTATTCTGAAGGCCTCCTCGGTATCCTTGTGCCCGACCTCCCGGATGAAGCCTGCGCCGTCCAGCTTCGCAAGATGGCGGAGATCTTCGGGGACAGGGCGTACGTCTCGCTCTGTCTCCGGCGCCGTCCGAACGACCAGTTGAGGCTGCACGCGTTGTCGAACATAGCCGTCAAGCACCGAGTGAAGACGGTTGTCACCAATGACGTACTTTTCCACGAGCCTTCGAGGCGGCAGCTCCAGGACATCGTCACTTGCATCCGCAATAATACTACCATCGACGACGTCGGCTTCGAGAGAGAAAGGCATGCCGACCGCTACCTCAAGCCACCCGATGAAATGGAGAGACTGTTTCCACGATACCGCGAGGCGCTGGCGAGAACGATTGAGATCGTCGGCCGCTGCCGGTTCTCGCTGGAGGAACTGACCTACCAGTACCCCGAGGAGGTGATCCTCCCAGACAAGACCCCGCAGGAATCCCTCGAGCACTATGTCTGGGAATGTGTGCCCAACCGCTATCCGGAAGGCCTGCCGCCGGAGGTTCTTAAAATCGTCCGTCACGAGCTCGATCTGATCCGGACAATGAAATACGCTCCATACTTCCTAACTGTCTTTTCGATCGTCCGCTTTGCCCGGTCTCAAGGCATCCTCTGTCAGGGGCGGGGGTCGGCCGCGAATTCGGCTGTCTGCTATATCCTTGGCATCACCAGCATCGACCCCTCGACCAACGACCTTCTGTTTGAGCGCTTCGTCTCCCAGGAGCGCGACGAGCCGCCGGACATCGACGTCGATTTCGAACACGAACGCCGCGAGGAGGTCATTCAATGGATCTACAAGACCTACGGCAAGGACAGGGCCGCGCTTTGTTCGACGGTCACGCGATATCGTGCCAAGGGCGCGATCAGGGATGTCGGAAAGGCATTAGGGCTGCCCGAGGATCTCATAAAGGCCTTGTCCTCGGGCATGTGGGCATGGTCGGAGGAGCTGGTCAGCGACCGCAGTCTTCGAGAGCAGGGCTTGAACCCGGAAGACCGCCGTCTGGCGTTGACCCTCAAGCTTGCGCAGCAGCTCATGGGCGCTCCTCGGCATCTGGGGCAGCATCCAGGCGGCTTCGTCCTGACGCATGACCGTCTCGACGATCTCGTTCCGATCGAACCCGCCGCAATGGTCGACCGGCAGGTAATCGAATGGGACAAGGACGACGTCGAGGCGCTCCACATGATGAAGGTCGACGTGCTGGCGCTCGGCATGCTGACCTGCATGGCAAAGGCCTTCGACCTCATCCGAGAACACAAGGACGAAGACCTTGACCTGGCGAAGATCCCCCAGGAGGATCCGACGACCTATGCGATGATCCGGAAAGCGGACACTTTGGGGACGTTCCAGATCGAGTCCCGAGCACAAATGGCGATGCTGCCGCGGCTCAAGCCGCGGACGTTTTATGATTTGGTCATTCAGGTTGCAATCGTCCGGCCTGGTCCGATCCAGGGCGACATGGTGCATCCCTATCTCCGCCGCCGGGAAGGCAAGGAGGCGGTCGTCTATCCGACGCCGGAACTGGAGGCCGTCCTCGGAAAGACCCTCGGCGTTCCGCTCTTCCAGGAGTCGGCGATGAAGGTCGCGATGGTCTGCGCCGGCTTCACCGGCGGCGAGGCCGACCAGCTTCGAAAATCGATGGCGACCTTCAAGTTCACTGGCGGCGTCTCGCGCTTCAAGGATAAGCTCGTGTCCGGCATGATCAAGAATGGCTACACGGCCGAGTTTGCCGAGAAGACCTTCAGCCAGCTTGAAGGATTCGGCAGTTATGGGTTCCCGGAATCCCATGCGGCGTCGTTCGCCTTGATCGCCTATGCCTCCAACTATGTGAAATGCCACCACCCGGACGTCTTCTGCGCGGCGCTGCTAAACTCCCAGCCGATGGGATTTTACGCGCCGGCCCAGATTGTCGGCTGTGCTCGGAACCACGGCGTCGAGATTCGGCCCGTCTGCGTCAACAATTCCCGGTGGGACTGCACGCTCGAGCGTATCGGCGATACAGACCGTCACGCTGTCCGCCTCGGGATGCGCATGGTGCGCGGCCTTGCCGCTGCCGCTGCCGCTCGTATCGTCGCTGCCCGCATGGATCAGTCGTTTGAAAGCGTTGACGACATGTGGCGACGGTCCGGTGTTCCGGTGGCTTCTCTGGTCGAGCTCGCCGAGGCAGACGCCTTCCTGCCGTCGCTGGGACTTCCGCGGCGCGACGCCTTGTGGGCGATCAAGGCCCTGCGTGACGAACCGCTTCCGCTCTTTGCAGCCGCCTCGGAACGCGAGGCGAGGGCGATCGCCGAGCAGCAGGAACCCGACGTCGCCCTCCGTCAAATGACGGAAGGGCACAACGTTGTCCAGGACTACAGTCATATTGGGCTGACGCTACGCGAACACCCCGTCGCATTCCTTCGGAAGGCCTTGACGGAGCGCCAGATCGTCACTTGCGCGCAAGCCATGAACGCGCGGGATGGTCGCTGGTTGATGACCGCTGGCCTCGTTCTCGTCCGGCAGAGACCCGGCAGCGCCAAGGGCGTCATCTTCATGACGATCGAGGACGAGACCGGTCCGGCCAACGTGGTCGTCTGGCCCAAGCTCTTCGAGCAGCGCCGACGCGTCGTCCTCGGGGCATCGATGATAGCGATTAATGGGAGAATTCAGCGCGAAGGCGACGTCGTTCATCTTGTTGCCCAGCAAGCCTTCGACCTGTCCGGCGATCTCTCCGGGCTGGCCGACCGCGACGCCGAATTCCGGCTGCCGACGGGCAGGGGAGATGAGTTCGCCCACGGCTCGCCGGGAGCCCCGGATTCGCGGGATACGGTGGCGGCCGCAAAGCCGAGGAACATCTTCATTCCGGATCTCCACATCGACACCCTGAAGGTGAAGGCGAGGAATTTCCATTAGTCTCCTCTGGCTAGCTTGCTTCGGCACCGTCACGAAAACGCGAGATACGCTCGCCGATTGCCTTGCCAGAGGCTCTTTCGGCAAACACTATGAGCATTCTAATCCAAAGCGAGCGCATGAATGACATCGTATGCAATGGAGCTTCGCGGTTTGATTGGAAACCGCCTACTTCTGCTTCCCTCAGTTGCCGCTGTCATTCATGACCATGCAGGCAATTTGCTCCTCCAAGAGAAGACATCAGGGGAAAGGTGGAGTTTGCCGGCTGGTGCAATCGAGCCTGGCGAGGCGCCGGAGGAGGCTGTCATTCGAGAGGTTTTGGAAGAGACTGGCCTAACGGTCTCTTCAACCAGCATTGTCAGCGTGTTCGGCGGACATCAGTTCAGATACACCTACCCGAATGGTCATCAAGTTGAGTATGTCGTGACCCTGTTCAAATGCCAAGTGTTTCAGGGCGGAGGCGTGTGGACGGATGCCGAAACAAAGTCGCTTCGATATTTTGCCAAAGAGGACATGCCATCCCTTGCGCTGCCTTATCCGGTTTCGGCCCTGTTTTCCTAAACTAGCGGAGGAGTCCGTCGCGCCCGAACTCGTCCCAGCCGCTCAAGTTCGGACGGGAAGCATCGTCAGTGTTTCCCTTGGTCGAAGGTGTTTTGCCACTCCGTAGCGAACGCGTGAGCTTCGCCTTAAGGGCCGCCCGCCGTCTATTCTCGGCCGCAGCTTCGGCGTCCTCTTCACGCCAGACGGTGACCAAGTCTCGGTCGAGGATGTCCTCCACGACTCGTGGGTCGAAAACGTGGAAGGTAATCTTCTTCGCGCGCCCTCGCAGCTTGACGGTGCGCGTCCCTGCGCTGGGTAAGCGGCCGTCATTGAGCCAACGATGCCTCTCAGTCGTCGACATCGTCAAAATGTCCTCAATCTCCCGAGGGATCACGGGTAGTATTTCAATGCCTTCAAGTGTGTTGGCAACGACCGCCGAAGCAGCGCGGAACTCGATCCTGGAGGTCTCCGACATAGCCAGGATTAAAACACCCGCCTCGATATCGAGCGATTTTCGCACTGTTGAAGGCAATCGAGCGCGAACTTCCAGGAGAATTCCCTTCGCGCGGACGGATGATCCGAGCGTAGCCGCAGGCGGCAACGGCCACTCCTTAATCAGCTCCGCATCGTCATTGTTCTTGGGTTTTGTCATGCAAGAGTTAGATGGGCCTTCCGCCCTGCAGCGTCAACGAATAGTGCAGGGCGGAAGCATCGAATAGCGGTACTCAGTCGCGGTGTTCGGGCATGTTCTTCAGTTCATCTTTCGTCCAGTTCGTGACGGCATGGACGTCGCCGTCTTCATCGCGCATGAACTCGAGATCCGAAATGGGAACCGCGACGGGTTTAGCCCCGATGCCCAAAAAACCGCCGACATCGATCACCACGGAGCTTCCGGCGCCAGCGACATGGATGTGGTCGACCTTGCCGACCTTGTTGTCGTCGGCTCCATAGATAGTTGCTCCCTCGAGAACCGCGGGAGTGAGTTCCGAACTCGTCAGGCGAACGTGGTTGGTGTGGTCCATGATGGTTTCCTCCAATATAGGAGGATGGATAATCTTGCATCGGGCCGAATGTTCCGACCGTCGGGAGCCTTGCGGCAGCGGAAGGTTGACCGATCAGGTCATCCGCTTCAGCCTTTCGATGAGCTTGTTCGTCTCGTCATTCGCCGCGATCGAAAGCATGTGGTTGTCGGCGAGGTCGATGAAGGCAGCGACAGCTTCGCTTTCCGACCATCCGGAGGCCACTGCCTGCCGCAACAAATGCTCGAATGCGAACTGGATCGCATCCTGGCAACGGATGTGACGATCAGGATGATCCTCTGGCACCGACGGTCGCGTGATCTCGGTCATGGAAGGCGAAGGTGAGCTGATTTGCCCGGGTTGGCAAGGCCCGCGGCGGCAGCCGTTTCCCAAAGCGTCACGAAGCCCGAGCGATCAACTCGACCAGCCGGGCCTCGTCGTATGGCTTTTCGAGGACAGGCTGGCTGTAGCGGCCGTCCATGGCGGCCTCGTCAAATCCCGTCGAGAAGATGAAGTCCTTCTTCAGTTCGAGGAGAAGATCGGCGACGGGGAAGGACTTTTCGGTTCCGAGCTTCAGGTCAAGAACCGCAATGTCGAACCTCGTCGTCTTGACCATCTCCAACGCCTCGTCGAGCCGACTTGCAATGCCGACCACCTCGTGGCCTAGCTCAACGAGCATTGCTTCCAATGTGAACGCAATGAGCAATTCGTCTTCGACAATCAGGATCCGTGACACAACGATTTTCCTTGGGTGACTACCCCGAGGATTGAGATGAAATTTGGACAGTTCGGAGCACCACCGACAGCCCACAATTGCAGAGGTCCGATATGATGTCCACGACCATCTCGGGGCACTGGATCGCACTAGATGCGCGAAAACCTTCTCGTTCAGGAGAGCTATTTTCTATTGTGGGGAACCGAGAACGCTTGCGTCCGAAAGAACTATTCGGCGGCCTGCCCCATCGGGTATTTCTCCGGGGGTGCCACCGGTCCGACGATCTCAAAATCGGACGGCATGGCGTGCTGGTCGGTGCCAGGCAGTGCAAGCGTCCAGTAGTTGGGCTCTTCCCCGAAGACAGTCGAGACCTGCACGACGGTGAGCTTCCCGTCGAAGTGCTTTGATGAACGCGCCCAGTAATAGGCTTCCGGAACCAAACTCGCGGTAAACATAACACCCACTCCGTTCGATCGCGGAAGATATCAGAATTCTTATAAATGAACATGCCTCATGATGCGCGATCCTCAGGCAGAATCTTTGCAGAAGAATTTTGAGCCCGATGCAACTAATGCCGGGTGTCCAGAAGCGGTTCGTCGTCGTCGAAATTGCCGTTGGTGACGGCATCGTATGAGTTTAAGATTGGCGCACTCCACCGCGCGTCCCGTATGCGGTCAACTGGACCATCATGGCCTTGGCTCTTTCGAGGGCTTCATCGTGATCCATCTGCCACCTAAACATACAAGGGATACGAGCATAACTATAACCCCTGTCGCGAAATGTGAGGTGGCAGGATCAACCTTGTTGGAAAAATTCAGGAGCCATGGCACTGCGAAGATCCAGACGCCGATCGACAAACATACCAAATTCAGCTTCGGCCAGCGGTCTGTTGCAGCAGCGACGGCGGCAACCATCAATGCCAGGCCACCGATCCATGCGTTGATTGATGCAAGCACGAGCCCGTCATAGCTCAAAACCCAGGGGCAGCAAAACAATACCGCTCCTGCTATAGCATTCACCGTATTGAGTTTGGGTAAAAGATTTCCCTGTTGTTCGACCTTCTGCATCCTGAGACCTCTCGATCTGGCGATGAGCCCGCGATCTTCCGTCAACTCCCATGAGCATCGAACAGGCCGGAAGTTTCTCGCTGTCCAGATAGCTCATTGTGGTTGTCCAGCGTCTTAACGCTATCAGACGCCCATGAAGCGAGAAGGGCACGCTTGTCGCCACGACTGATGTCTTCAGCGGCAAGTTCCTCACATGGATCAGCAAAATGTCGAGAAGGATGAAGCAGCTGCCCCGCAGTTATCGTGACAGCGACATCGTGCGTTTTATCTCTTGTCTTAATGTCCTCTCTCATTTCTGGCTCCATGGATAATCAATGGCACCTGTGCATTTATTCTCACGCCTTGGGAACAGGCGAGGCTCGATTGCTTGAAGTGGTGGGTATCTCGGCAATCCGCATTGTTTCAGCCAAAAGAGCGTCGCGTTCGCGGATGCCCTTGTTGTACAGCTTCGCGACCGTGATGGTTAGCGTTGCAATCGCTTGGTGGTCGCCCTTGAGGCCTCGCGCTTCGACAACCTCCTTGATGACGCTGGCGCATAGGCGGGCATCTTCTTTCGACGGTAAGCTCATTTGGTGCTCCGGAAAGGGCCCGCTTCTTGCGGTGAGGCGAGCCCGATTGATCGCTTAAAAATCCTTGCCGGCACAGGCGGGGAGCGCCGGAGGAATGATGATTCCGCCCTTCGTTTTCTCTTCGGACTCAACCCGGCGGACAAGAATGCGATCATGAAGCGGTCGGAACGACATGTTTTCCTCCGATGGACAAACAATGATGACGTTGTTCCCCTGGCCGGACCGGATGACCAGTCCGGGCGGGTGCAAAACCTCAGTCGAGCGTTTTGCGCAAAATGATCTGGTTTGCCGGTTTTTCGATTTCAAGAGGTCAGCACGAAAAAATTAGCACTCGTATTGATCTGCTGCTAACGTGCTGGAAAGGAACAATAAACTGACGTTCTTCCTTGAAAACCTGTTGATGGCCGCAAAATTTTGCGCCCACCTTCAGACTGTTACGAAACGGAGATGAAGCAAGCAATTTTCATCGGATCTGGAACGCCAGCTCAACGGCTATGGTCTCACCACCGCGAATGCATGCTTTGTCCTCGGGACCGTTCGGCGAGACCTATATATGCCAGCCGCGCTGGTGAGGTACTTGAAAGCGCCCTCGCGCTGCCATCGATCCCCTGCCGGCCGATCTCTATGACAGTGAGCCGGCGCCGATCGATATCGATCTGGAGGACGAGCTCGGCGAAATCGTCGACAGCCGAAGGACGGCTCTGTCCGCGAGGGCGGCTTCTTCGTCGACCGGTCAAAGGGCTTGATGCAGATGCTCGGCGGCGCTGCCGTCGGTCAGGCGACGGGATTCCGAAAAAGCATATCCGGACCATCAGCAAGCCGATCCGATCCCTGATGCCGTGCAGGAGGTGCTGAAAGCACAGATCGCCGAGCGTCCTGAAGCGCCCCAGCAGACGCGCGGCATCGATCGACTGACCGGTCATATCAAAGCTCCTTCCCTGTTCTTCGCGGCGACCGCGGCGGCGACAGCCCGGTGATCTCTTCATATTTGCCCGGATCGGTCGCGCCTTCCGTGTTGACGACAAAGATGCGGGAGCGGTGGTCGATCGAGAGGGCCGCCTTGATCACGGGATCGGCGATGGCCTTGAGGGCGCCTGCGAGGCCGACGCCGCCGCTTTCGCCGGCGACGATCGCCTGGTCGCCGGAAACAGGGCGGGCAAGGCGGTTCATGATCCCGGTCGCGTCCACCTCGTCAACCGTCATGAAGGCGTCCGCCGCGCGGGAAAGGATCCGCCAGGCGACAAGCGAGGGCTCGTAGCATTCCAGCATCGCCATAACGGTCGGTTCGCCATGTGCGATCGTCACGGGACGCCCGGCGCGCGCCGTCTCGAACAGGCATGCCGCGCGGGCGGGATCGACGACCGTGAAGACCGGGCGCCGGTCGCCGAGCGCGATCGCCAAATGACCGGCAACCGCCGCGGCAATGCCGCCGACCCCGGATTGGATGAACACATGGGTCGGCGGCTCCGGCATTTGTCTCAGAGCCTCCCTGACGAGAGCGGTGTAGCCCTGCATCACCAGGCCGGGGATCCGCTCATAGCCCGGCCAGGACGTGTCGGAAACGATGATCCAACCCTTTGCCTCGGCGATGCGAGCCGCTTCCCGGACGGAGTCGTCATAGGTTCCCTCGACGGGGATCATCTCCGCGCCGAAGCGGGCAATGGCGGCGACGCGCTCGTCGCTGACGCCAGAATGGACGAAGATTGCGGCGCGCGCGCCGACGAGTTCTGCGCCTTGTGCAACGGAGCGGCCGTGATTACCGTCAGTGGCGCAGGCAACGGTCATCTCACGCGCAACGGCGCGGACCTCCTGCGAATGCAGCTCGGCCAGATCGACGGTGCGGCCGAGTCGCTGCCCGGCCTCTTCCAGAACGAGGCGGATCACCGCATAGGCACCCCCGAGCGCCTTGAAGCTTCCAAGCCCAAGGCGGTGGCCTTCATCCTTGATATGGATTGCAGCGACGCCAACCTCGCGCGCCAGCCCCGATAATGCGACAAGCGGTGTAACCGCATGGTTTTCCCGGACCGAGAGGTGGCGTTCCACTTCCTCGGCAGCGGCGGGTCCGAGCGTTTCCGCATCCCTCGGATCAAGCGGCTGTCGATAGTCTGCGGTGGCGTTCAGGAGAACCATGAGGATCCTCAATGTGTGGTTTCGCTGAACTCTATTGCAACGATTGCGCAAAAGGCGCTGATATTTTGGCGTTTATTTGCAAGTTTGTTTCATCGGAGCATGGATTTGAGCAAGCGCGATCAGCCCACGCATCTCGACGAGTTCGATCGGAAGATCCTCGCCATTCTGCAGCGGGACAATATGACCCCGCAGCGAACGATCGGCGACGCGGTGAACCTTTCCGCGCCGGCCGTTCAGCGCCGAATCAAGCGCATGCGGGAGGAGGGCGTGATCCGGGCGGATGTCTCGGTCGTCGAGCCGGAGGCTCTGGGGCAGTCGATCACGATCTTCGTCGAGGTGGAAGTCATCAGCGAAACCGCCGAGCAGATCGAGCGCGCCAAGAGCGAATTCGCAGCCGCCGCCGAGATCCAGCAATGCTATTACGTCACAGGCGAAGCGGATTTCATTCTTGTTGTCATTGTGCCTTCGATGGCCCACTACGAAGCGCTGACGCGGCGGCTCTTCTTCGGCAACAACAACGTCAAGCGCTTCCGGACCTTCGTCGCGATGGATCGCGTCAAGGTCGGGCTTGGCGTGCCTGTGGGATAGCGCGATGCGGCGACTGTTTACCGCCGCATCGGTGTCTATGCCGCGCGCTTCAGCGCGTCGCCGAGTATCGAGACGATTGTGTCGATCTGGCCCTTTTCAATGATGAGCGGCGGCGAGAGCGCGATGATGTCGCCGGTGACGCGGATCAGCAGGCCCTTTTTGAAGCAATCGACGAAGACGTCGTAGGCTCGGGTTCCCGGCGCTGCGGCCCTCGGCGCCAGTTCGACTGCGCCGACCAGGCCGAGATTGCGGATATCGACCACATGAGGCGCGTCCTTCAGCGAGTGGAGAGCCTCCAGCCAGTGTTCAGCCAGCTCTGATGCGCGGGTCAGCAGGCCTTCCTCCTCGTAGATTTCGAGGGTGGCGAGGCCGGCGGCGCAGGCGACGGGATGGCCGGAATAGGTGTAGCCGTGGAAGAGCTCGATCGCATTGTCAGGTCCGACCATCAGGCCGTCATAGACCTTGCGGCTGGCAAAGACCGCGCCCATCGGAATCGCACCATTGGTGAGGCCCTTTGCCGTGGTGACGAGATCGGGCACGACGCCGAAGTAATCGACCGCGAAAGGCGTGCCGAGACGGCCGAAGCCGGTGATGACTTCGTCGAAGATCAGCAGGATGCCGTGCTTGTCGGCGATCCCGCGCAGCTTTTCCAGATAGCCCTTCGGCGGCAGGATCACGCCCGCCGATCCTGACATCGGCTCGACGATGACGGCGGCGATGGTTTCGGCGCCGTGCAACTGCACCAGGCGCTCGAGATCGTCCGCCAGTTCCGCGCCGTGAGCGGGAAGCCCCTTGGAAAAGGCATTGCGCTCGATGTCGAGCGTATGGCGCATGTGGTCGGCCGGTATCTGCGGGAAGACCCGGCGATTGTTGACGAGGCCGCCGACGGAAATGCCGCCGAAGCCGACACCGTGATATCCCTTTTCGCGCCCGATGATCCGCGTGCGGGTGCCCTGGCCGATGGCGCGCTGATAGGCGATGGCGATCTTGAGGGCGGTATCGACCGATTCCGAACCCGACCCGGTGAAGAAGACCCTGTCGAGCTTGGCCGCTGGGCCCCCGGGTGCGTTCGCGGCCAATTTCGCGGCGAAGTCGAAGGCGATAGGATGCCCCATCTGGAAAGTCGGGGCATAGTCGAGCGTTGCCAGCTGCCGCTCGACGGCGTGGGAGATCTTCTTGCGGCCGTGGCCGGCATTGCAGCACCAGAGCCCGGCTGTGCCGTCGAGAACCTGATGTCCGTCGACGTCGGTGTAATACATGCCCTCAGCGGCAGCGAGAAGCCGCGGCGCCGCCTTGAACTGCCGGTTCGCGGTGAACGGCATCCAGAAATTTTCGAGTACGGGCGCGTTCGTCTTGCTGATCTGGTCCATCCTGGCCTCCTTTGGGATGGTGTGAAGGATGGCGATTTCCTCTCTGCAAACAAGTCCTTTTCTTTGTCGGCGCAAGCCATTGAAATTAAAGAGATTGGAAGATATGTTTTGGGTATTCTGCACAACGCAAACGGACCCACATGTCAGTCGATATCGGCAGCCGCCTTCGCCATCTCCGCATCGCCCACAAGCTTTCACAGCGGGAGCTCGCCAGGCGCACCGGCGTGCCGAATTCGACGATCTCGCTCATCGAATCGAACGCCTCCAACCCTTCGGTCGGCGCTTTGAAGCGGATCCTCGACGGTATTCCCATCGGTCTGGCGGAATTCTTCGCCTTCGAGCCCGACCGTCCGAAGAAGGCTTTTTATGCGGCCGAAGAGCTGGTGGAGATCGGCAAGGGCGCCATCTCCTACAGGCAGGTCGGGGAGAACCTGTTCGGCCGCAGCCTGCAAATACTGAAGGAATGTTACCAGCCGGGTGCGGACACCGGAAAGGTTCCCCTTGTCCACGAAGGGGAGGAGGGCGGGATCGTGCTTTCGGGACGACTGGAGGTGACTGTTGACGACGAGCGGCGCATCCTTGGCCCGGGAGACGCCTATTATTTCGAAAGCAGGCGCCCGCACCGCTTCCGCTGCGTCGGGCCGGTGCCCTGCGAGGTCATCAGCGCCTGCACGCCGCCGACCTTCTAGATCTTGCTAATTCTTGCCTTCGATGCGGGCAAGCACGCCGTCGAGCGCGGCGGTCAGCGCTGCGATGCCGCCGTTCTTCTCGAAATCGGAAAGAACCTGCTCGTTCAATCCGCCCCTGGTCGCGAATTCGCGGCTCAGCGTGCTGAACGGCTCGCCGCTGGGGCCTGTCGCCTTCTGCGCCAGGCTTGCGAAGAGCGGGGCGATGTAGGCGTGGCCCTTCGCCCTTTCGAGGCCGCTTTTCTCAAGCCAGCCAGCAACCGTCTCCATGATGCCGAAATAGGTCGACATCATGGAACTCGCGGCTGCGAGAAGATCGTATTCCTTTCTCGACTGGCACTGGACGGCTGTTCCGAGCGTGTCGAACAGCGCTGCGACCGCGTCATCGGGCGGATAGAGGGCGGTTGCGCCTTGCCGCTTCGCGACGAAGGGCAGGGGGATCGCCTGGACGAGATGCACGTTGGCGCCGATCCAGTCGGAGAGGGCCTCGCGTTCCGTCGCCGCCACGAGGCTGACGACCATTTGGCCATCCCTGAACGACAAGGCGCGCACGACCTCCTCGGCGACCTGCGGCCGTATCGCCAGGAACACCATGTCGCTGCGATCGACAACGTCCTGATTGTCTTCTGCGACCCTTACGGCAGCGAATTCGTCCGCCAGTGTCGCCGCAATATGAACGCTTCGCGGAGAAACGTGAATCGCCGAGGCATAGGCCGGCTCAGTGAGAAGCCCGCGAACCATTGCTTCGGTGATCGCGCCGGTTCCGACGAACCCGATGTTGTCTATCGTCACGTGATTGCTCCAATATGCTCCGAGATGAAAATAACAGAAACGACCGGAGCCGACGAGTGGAACCGCACTCTTCGCCCGCAGTGCGTTCCCTGTATCGCTCGCTGACGCCGTCTCAAGTCATGATCCTGCTTTCGTTTTGGAATTCATACGCTTACAAGGTCGTGGCTCGTGAACATTCGACCGAACGGAAGGTTTCATGAATCTCATGCGTCGCACGCTTCTTGGGTCCATATTGGCGATGATCGGCTGGAAGCCGTCGTCGGCCAAGCAATCCGGCCCTGAAGCCGGCGAGCAAACCAAGGCGCATGCCGAGGCTTCATCGGTGACGCCCCGGCATGTCCTCTGCTTTCTCGGAAAGGATCGTGATCTGAGCCACCTGTCCGAGGCGGCATCGCAGGCGATCGCCGATTTCGCCGCCGGGTTCAGCATCGACGAGAGCTACTCGCAGGCCGAGCCGGATGACCGGATGAGCCAATCGTTTGCCGTATGCTGGGACCGCGTCGAGCCCGATGCCTGGAGCGCGGCGGACGAGGACGCCGTCGCTCATCATCAATCCGTCCTCTATATCCTCGGGCCGAGCATGCAGCAGGGCGAGACCGTGACGGTTTCGATGGCGGCTCTCCTCCTTGTCGAACGGTTGATTGGCGCAGGAGCGGTCGCCGTCAAGGGCGAATCCGCCGGCATCGCCCACGGGCTGGACCGATGGCGAGCGCTGATCGTGCAGGGCGCCAAGGCCCTGAAGGCAAAGGATACGCTCTCCCAGCAGCAAATCGGCCGCCTGGCTTTCGCGAAGCGGCCGCTATCGGATCAGGAATATCTGGAGAGCGTCGGGTTTCATCTCGTCGGACTGCCGGAGGTCTATGTGCCGAAATCGGCCGGAAGCGAAAGGCAGGTCGTCGCCATCATGGATGCGGTTGCCGATGAGATCGCCGAGCGGGGACTTGAGCCGACGCTTGAGGCGCGCCGCGCGAAGCTCTCCTTCGATTCGACCTACGACGTGGATGAGTTCAAGTTCAATCCGTACGGCATTGTCAGGCTCGCCGGGTGAGCCCTGCCGACAGCGCTGCCAGAAAGGATCGCCGTTGCAGCCTCTCGCCCATACTCAATCCGTCTGCTGTTCCAGTGTCTTGGCCAGCTCTTCATAAAAGCGGGCAGATCTCGCATTCTTCTCGGCGGCATATTTGGTGCTGACGGACCGGGCCGCCTCGGCTGCGACACGAAAGGCATCTATCCGGTTCTGCGGGTCGGACTCGGCTTGCCCGCCGATGTCGCCGTCGGTGAAGCTGCCGGCTTTATATCCCTCGCTGAGATCGACGACGCCGATCTCGGGCACACCGTCCTTCATTCGGCCGAAAAAGGCTGCACCGGCCTTGTCGCCGTCCCGGCGGCGCAGCATTCCTTCCCCGGAGGCCTTTCCATCGACACAGGCGCCGATCCAGAAGGTTGGGCCGCTGGTCAGGGAAGATGGCGCCACGAAATTGCAGTGGTTGCCCGGATCCTGCGACCATTGAAGATCGGCAGCCGCAGCAGTAATGCCCTGCGAACACACCATTGCCACCAGGCCGATAGGCACGAAGATAGGTAATTGCCGCATGCCGCTGAAAACTCTTTCCGCCATCACGTCATGCCCTTCATATCCAATCATTCATTGCGATTCCCTCGGAAAAGCCGATCCATCAACCAGCGGAAGCAATGCACAATTGTCGGCCCGGCGACAACGGCCTGAATGTCAGCGGACGGTTTGTTCGTTCGATCGCGACGGAGCCCGTGGCTCAGTTGTATTTAATCGTGTCGCTGACCCGGGGACGATTGAAGAAATGGTGGTCGAAGCTGTAGCCGTTCTGTCCGGTAAAGTTTGAAAAGAACGCCGAGACCGGTGTCGTCAGTTTGTATTGCACCCGCGTCAGTACGACCTGCACGCCGGCATCCTGTATTTGTGCCGGTATGTCGATCGTGCTCGCCGTGCCGGAAGCGGGCGCCGAAGTGTTGAATGAAGCAGACCAGTTGACGGTTGCCTTGCCGCTGCTGTCGACATCCTCGACCGCGACCGTGATCGTCAACTGGCTGGTGTCATACGGCTGCAGGATGAAGGAGGCGCCGGAAAGTAGCTTGGCGACGTCGGACTTCGTCCAGGTTCCCTGCTGTGCGATCATGTCGCCGGTGCTGGAGGTGATCTCGTCTATCTTCCGGCTGACGGTCAGGGCATGGCCGAGATCGACGGTGCCGAACAGCAGCATCACCAGGATCGGCAGCACGAGCGCGAATTCCACGCCGGAGGCGGCCGACCGGTCGCGCGCAAGACGGCGGATGCGGGATCGGACCAGGCGGAAGAAGGACGGGCTCCGGTTCTCGGTCATGTCAGAACGGCTCGTTGCGAAACAGCGCGGAAGATCCGAGGAGGTAGCGGCCGTCGGACAGTTTGGCGCTCGACAGGCTGAAGAAATTGGCGACGGTTCTCCAGGGCAGGAATGCCTGGACCAGAATATAGTCGCTGCCCTTGCCGATATCGAAGGTCTCGGCGACGACGAGATTGCCGCTCTTGTCGATGGGATTGGCGTTGGTGGCCGAAGACAGGTCGGAAAGTACGTTCACCTTGACCAGGAGATTGTCGGAGCAGCCGAACGAGAAAAGCATGTCGTTGCAGATTCGTGTTTTGAAATCGGCCAATGTGATCTTGGACGATGCAACCTCGCCGGTGCGGACCATGCGGGAGATCTTGTGAACCGAAGCATCCAGCGCGGAGTTGATGAAGAACATCAGCGACACTTCGATTATGGCGAAGATCATCATGAAAAGCGGCAGGGCGAGGATCGCAAATTCGATCGCAGCCGCTCCCTTGCGATCGGCAAGCAGGCGGCGAGGCCGCGTAAACAATTTCCCCGACATCATTGGGTCAGCCGGACGGAAGAGAGATATTGGTTGAAAAGTGCCGACAAGCCCGCCGTGATCTCGGTCGAGGACGCCGCTGAAATGAACAGGCTCTTCGAGGATGCGCAGTCGGCCAGAGCGTAGGGAATGTAGTCCCGCCGCGTGATGCTTGTGGATACGCCGCTGTCCATGGTGCCGCCCCAGGTGTTCTTCCAGTTGGCGCTGGCCATGGTCGCGCCGACGGTTGCGTTGTAGCCCCAGTCCGTGGTGATCGGCAGATATTCGGTGTAAAGCACCGCCATCGTGTTGGATTGATTTTTCAAGGGGCTGCACCAAGCCGGGTTGAGGGGCGCCACTTTGGGCCAATAGTTCGAGCCATTCGTCACCCATTCGCGCTGCGATTGGACACCGTCCGTCAGTAGCAGGATCAGCTTGAGCGGTGAGGCGGCGGACGTTCCGTCTCCTCCGGGGCCGACTTTCTGCTTGAGCGTCGCAAGCGAAACGTCGAAATAGGTAGCGGCCGTCGAGGTAGCGCTGGTCAGGCCGTAGCTCTGGTCCGCCAGGCGGTTTCGCGCCGTATCCGTGCTCAGCGTCGGGCTCAGAGCTTCCGTGAGAGTATCTCCCAGACTGTATAACCCGACCTTGATCCGTTCATGGCTTTTGTCGGATGCGTCGACCATGTCGAGCACGTCTCGGACGGCGTCGCCGGCGACGTCAGCGCGCAGTTTTATGTTCTTTGCCGTGCTGTATTCGTAGTTGTTGGCGTATTTCGTCTTGCCGACGGTATGCGCATCGCCGGTGTGGCAGGCGAACTGGCATTTGATGCCGGAATACATCGCCGACTGACCTGCCGTCGTCGCCGCCAGAAGCATCGACGGGGATGTGTCGATGACGATGTAGACATTGAGAAAGGATGTAGCCGGCCCCTTGACGGCGCTTGATACGCTGACATCGACGGTATCGATGTTGGCGATCTTCATGAAGGTCGTCGGAACGGTGCCGCTCGCCGTCGCCGTTATGTTGTGGTTGGTGGTATCGATACTGATTGCGCCCAGCGTGTAGCTGCTTTCCGCCTGCGCATGGAACCAGTCGGAGATCTTCCGTTTGAGAGCTTCGGTATCCCCGGTGTTGTTGATCTGCTTGACGGCGGCGATCAGTGCCGCGTCAAGGTCGCTCTGCATCCTTTGGCGGATATTGTAGCTGCGGATGTAGTCGAAGCTCGCGCCGACCGCGACGAGCATCGGCACCAGGCAGAATGCAACGACCATCGCGACGTTGCCGCTCCTGTTTCGACCGAAATTGCGAAGGGTTCGGGAGACCTGACCAAGTGAATATGAAAGAGCAGATTTCAAAAAATACACCGTTACGCAGCACGTAAAAAATAGTAAAAGCAGGATGGGTCGATAAAACCTAAACCTCTGTTAATTCTTCAAGTCTCGGCGGAAAGCCGGCCGTTGGCGTGCTGTTTTCTGCGCGCATCGGACATGGTTGCGGTTTATGGATATTCACGGGCGGCGCATGGTCCCGTCTTAGGAAGACTTGAAGGCCGGGTATGCCTCCTTTCCATGCGAGAAACCCGCAGTTTGAGCCGCGGGTTTTCGGGTCTGATGGCATGACGCCGCCGAGCTGTCGACGGAAGGACTGAAGTCAGGCCTGGTCGATTTCGGCGAAGACTTCGCGCGCCAGCCGGAACGCTTCCACGCCCGCTGGGATGCCGGCATAGATCGCGAGCTGCATCAGTGTGTCCTTGATTTCCTCGCGGGTGCAGCCGTTCGTCAGGGCGCCCTTCAGATGCAGCTTGAACTCATGGCTTCGGTTCAAGGTGCCGAGCATGACGAGGTTCAGAAGGCTTTTGTCGCGGCGCGTAAGAGCGGACCGCCCCCAGCCTGCGCCCCAGCAATATTCGGTGACGAGGTTCTGGAAATCCCGGTTGAAATCGTCGGCCGCATCCAGCGACTGCTCCACATATTCGGCGCCGAGAACCTCCTTGCGGATCGCCAGGCCGCGTTCGAACATTTCCTGCGACATTACAAGTCTCCTTTGTTGACGACGGGATTGTAGGAATACCTATGGCCGGGATTTCCACCAGTGAAGGGCATGTCTATGCGCTAAGCGCGCATCGATCCGAAATGGCGATAGACCGGCATAGGGGCTGCCGCTATGCGCAAGGGGCGCGGCCTTCGACAAAGGCGGCAACATCAGTCAGCAAAGATGATTTAGGCGTAAGAGCGTCGATGCGATAAAAGTCGTGCTGCTTGCCGGTATAGGTTTTGCAACATCCCGGAACAGTATCGTTCCAGCTTTCAGTTGGTCGATGTGGATCGAATTCTGCCCAGACAACCATGGTGGGTATATGCAGGGGAGATGTTTCGAAGCGTAGCCTGGTCGATGATACGCAGATCAGGGCCTGGAGATCCAACCCGGCTTTGACCGCTTGCCAGAGAGCCGTTCCGCCAGCGCTAAAGCCGATTCCGACGCAGGCGCGTCCATCAATTTCGCAAAGCGCCCGAACTGCACGCAATATGCCGTCTTCGTTGAAAAGTTGATCGTGAAGCTCGTCTCCACGCAGACCAGGACGCCCACTCAAGTCGGCCAGTTGCAACGCGCGATGCTCAAAGCGTCCAATACCCAGCAGTTCGACAGATGTTTCGGGAAAGCCATGGATATCGCCGACGATCAACAAGCGTTGCGTCCTTAAATCGTTCATGATGAGATTCATTTTCGCCGGCGCCCCGTTCATACTCAGCGGGCCGGCTGCCCAAGCGCGGCGATCAATGCGTCGGCGGCAATTTCGGCTCTCTCCTCCTGCTCCTGCAGCGACGGACCGGGCAGTCCCATCAGCACGCCGAGCATATGGGTGCCGAGCAGCCGGTCGATGAAACGAACGGCAAGTTCGTGCCGGCGCTCGGCGTTGGCGCCGGCCGCCTCCTGCTTGAGGCCGAGCATGAAGGCGACCATGCCTTCAAGATTGCCCACAAGGCTCTTATGGGCCATCTCCGCCAGGCCGGGAAACCGGCTGGCGCCTGCTATGACGGTGCGCATGAGGGCGATCGTGTCGGGATCCGTCAGGCGGCTTTGCGTCATCGCCGCCGCCCAGAGCAGGACGTCTCTCAGGGGCTTTTCCAGAAGCGCTTCCATTTCAGCCCGTTCGGCCTCGTCATCCGGATCGCAGGCATTGGAGATCACGGCCAGAAACAGATCGTCCTTGCTCTCCGCATGCCGGTAGAGCGTCATGATCGAGACATTCGCCGCCTTGGCGATGCTTTCCATGCTCGTTCCCTCATAGCCGGTATCAAGGAACGATGCTTTGGCGGCCGCCAGGATATCTGCCCGCTTGCTCGCCATCAGCTTTGCTTTCGGATGATCGGATGACCACGACTTCATGCGCTTGACTCCATGCGATAATCAATCATATCGTATCAACGATAATGAACGTTATCGTATCTCCAACCAGAATATACAAAGGTGCCGATCCATGAAAGCTGCCTGTCTCAATTCCTATGGCGATGTCGACCAGTTTTCGATCGATGACGTCGCGAGGCCCGAGCCCGAAGCCGGCCAGGTCCTGATCAGGATCGAAGCGTCCGCGGTCAACCACTTCGATCTCCTGATCCGCCAGGGCTATGTGGCCCAATATATTCCGCTGGAGCTTCCCGCCGTGCTCGGCGGTGACGCGGCCGGCACCATCGTCGAGCTCGGCTCCGGCGTGACCGGATTTGCCGTCGGCGATCGCGTCATTGCCGACTTCGCCCCGAACGGCCGTGGCTCGCATGCCGAATATGGTGTCGTTCCGGTTTCGGCGATTGCCAAACTCCCGGCCAATCTCAGCTTCGAACAGGGCGCCGCCCTGCCTAAGGCCGGGCTCACCGGCCGGCAATCGGTCGATGCTCTTGGCGTCAAGGCGGGCGACCGCGTGCTGATTTCCGGCGGTCTTGGCGGCGTCGGCCGCGCCGCGATCCAGTATCTCCAGGAGATCGGGGCCAAACCGGTGGCCGGTGTCCGCTCCGACAGGCTCGCCGAGGCGCGCCGACTTGCCGGCGAGGCGCTCGACATCGGCTTGGCCCCGGCCGACGCCGCGTTCGATTACGCGATCAGCGCTGCAGTCCCTGTCGCAGCCAATCTCATCGGACATGTCAGGGACGGCGGCCGGGTCGCCAGCATCGTTCCCGTGCCCGAGGGTGCAAATGCCGGCAATCGTGTGACTATCCACGAACTCTATCACCGCGCTGATGCCGCCACGCTTGCAGCCGTGGCCGACGCCGCGTCCCGCGGCATTTTGGTTGTGCCGGTTGCAAAGACTTTCCCGCTCGACGAAATCGGCGCGGCGCAAAAGGCCGTCGCCGCCGGCATCCAGGGCAAGGTCGTGCTGAAACACTGAGCACGCCATGGAATGCGGCAGGCGATCGCCGGAGGGCCGTTCCGCAATCGCCTGCCATGAAGACGGATCACGGGCTTTGCCCGCACGCTGCCGGCTCGTGCGGGCGAATTCTATTCGTCCTGCATCAGGAGGTCGTGCAGACGGTGCTGCGCGTCTTTGGCGGTGATGGTCCCATCGTTGAAAAAATCACCGATAACGCCGATCCAGCCTTCCGACATCTGGCTCGGCATGGCCTGGGATTGCGCGCTGACTTCACCCTTCCTGGCCTTGATCATCTCCAATCCGAGCTTGCCGCAACGATCGAGCCCCGATGGATCGACATCGGTGCGTACGGGAAGCGATCCCTTTAACCGGCTGAACGCAACCTGATTGTCCCGATCGAGCACCATGCGGGCGAAAGCCTGCTGCGCTTCCGCCGTGCCCTCCCGATTTGTCAGCGGGAAGGCAAAGGCATCGATTACCATGAAATATGCGATCGACGTGCCGGGAACGAGGCTGCAATCGAAATCCTTGTCGACGCTATAGCCGCGCGCGACAAGCTCGCCCTTGGCCCAGTCGCCCATGAACTGCATGCCGGCCTTGCCCTGGCCCACGGCCGCGGCGGCATCGGCCCAGGTCTTGTCCTTTCGCTGCTCGATCGGTTCCACATAGCTGGACAGACGTCGCAGCATGTCCAGGGCTTCGATCATGCGGGGATCCTGCACCAGGGCGGCATCGCCGCTCATGAGACGGGCATAACCTTCCGGACCGAACTTCAGATAGATGATGTTGTTGAAGATGAGGGACACTTCCCATCGCGTGCCGCCGAGTGCGATCGGCAGGCGCCCGGTCGCCTTGATCTTGTCAGCCGCGTCGAAGATGTCGTCCCAGGACTGCGGCGTCTTCACGCCGGCTTCGGCCAACGCCGCCGTGCTGGTCCAGAGCCAGTTTTCGGCGTGGATATTGGTCGGTGCGAAGTAGACCTTTCCCTTGTCGGAAATCCGGTCGAGAACCGTCGCGGGAATGACATCCTGCCAATGATCCGCCTTGGCGACGTCGTCTATATCAAGCACGATGCCCATTTCCGGTAGTTCGCGCGCGCCGTAGTTGGCGTTCCACTGCATCACCGCCGGCGCATATCCGTTCGCGATGCGGTCGCTGACCACGCGCTGGACGGCAACCTTGTTCTCCGCCGGCATGTCGATCCACCGGTTGCCGGAGGCGGCCCAGGCCGTGCGGTAAACGTCAAGCGCCGCCGACTCGCTTTTCGATACCCAGAAATGCACGACATCCACGGCCAGGCCCTGTTCCGCAAAAGCTTGTGCCGCGGGAGCCGCGGCCGCCAAAACCGCGGCAAGCCATGCCCGTTTGATTGCCTGTTTCATTCTTTCTCCCCTCGTTCATTGATCAATCCTGCCGCACCGTTCCCGCGGCGCTTTCCAGGAAAGGCTTTCAGCCCGCGATGTTCTTGACCGCTTCGAGTTTTCGCGGGGCTCGCCTGCGCGCCAATCGTTCGACCGCCGCAAAAGCTGCTTCCGGCTTGGCGTAGAGATAGCCCTGGCCGATCTCGCAGCCGGCATTCAGCAGGAAATCGCGTTGGCCCTCCTCCTCGATGCCTTCCGCGACGCATCGTTTGCCGAGGTTGCGGGCCAGATCGATGATCGCCCGGATGATCTGTTCCGAGCGAATATCCTTGCCGATCTCGGCAACGAAGCTGCGGTCGATCTTGAGTTCGTCGAAAGGGAAATCGCGCAGATGCACGAGAGATGCGAAGCCGGTGCCGAAATCATCAAGCGAGACCGACACTCCCTGTTTCCGGAAGCGGGAGATGGTCTCGGCGATCTGATCGGCGCCGCGATTGAGAAAAACGTCTTCGGTGACTTCGATGGCAAAATCGCGCCAGTCGAGCCGGTTGGCGTTGACCGCTGCCGCAATGAGGTCATAGCCGTCCTGGCTGACCAGCAGGGCTTCCGGCAGATTGATGGCGATCGACCCCACGTGCAGCCCCGCCGTCTTCCACGCTCTCAGATCACGAGCGACGATATCGACGATGCAGCGCGTCATGCTTTGTATGAGATGGCCCTCCATGAGCGGCAGGAAGCGGCCGGGCGGCAGAATGCCGAGCTGGGGATGACGCCAGCGCACCAGCGCTTCGAAGCCGAGATGTTCGCCGGTCTGCAGATTGACCTTCTGCTGGTAGTAGACGACGAACTCGTCGCGGTCGGCGGCGAAGGCGAGGGCGGCTGCAAGCCGGTTCTGTTCCAGGCGCTGGGCGAACGATGATTCATCGAAGATGACGGCCGTGTTGCGTTTGGCCTTGGCGGCATAGAGCGCCAGATCGGCGATGCGCATGAGGGTCACCTCCTCAGACGCATAGCCAGGCACGACGGCGCCGCCGACACTGGCCGAAACCGATATCTGCCGGCCCTCGAAATTGCATTCCGCCGCAATGGCGGCAACCGCGCGCCCGGCAATGTCTTCCAGCTTCGCCGCATCGGAAATTCCGGGAAGGAGAGCGGCAAATTCGTCGCCGCCAAGCCGTGCGACGAAGTCGCCGGCACGGAACGTCTTCTGCAGCGCGGCGGCGACATGGTTCAGAACCGCATCCCCGGCCGGATGGCCGAAGCTGTCATTGGTTGCCTTGAAGTGATCGAGATCGACCAGCAGCATGGAAAAGCCTGTGCCCGTCCGCTCGAGGGAGCCGAATAGCCCGTTCAGAGCCTCATTGAAGGAGGATCGGTTGCCGAGGCCCGTCAGCGTGTCGGTATGGGCGAGATGCGTCAGCTTGATCTCGAAATCGAGTGTGCGGCGGTGCTCCGTGCGCAGCTTGATAAGCAACGGGATGAAAAGGATGAGGGTCGCCAGGATGAGCGTGGCCGCCGTCAGGCCGAGGAGACCGGCGCTGATCAGGCGGGCATGATCTATGCTCCCATCGCTTCGGTCATGCGCGCTCTCGATCACGGCGCTGAACTGACGCATGAGCATGCTGTCGGACGAAACGGCGAAGTCGATCGGTCCCCAGAAGCTGTAGCGCTCCCGCCGCTCCTGCAGTTTCGTCGAGACGACGCGTTCTGCCCTTTGAAGGAAATCCTCCAGGCGTCCGGCAAGCTCGATGCGCATTTTTTCCGACGCCTCGTCGTGGCCGTTCAACCGTTCGAGGAGGTTTGCCTCCACCTGATTGTTGAGGCCCTCCAGCTGGACGCTCATGGCACGGATGTCGTCGATCGCCTTTTGAATGTCTTCGACCATCGGCCGGATAATATATTCCGGCATATTCGGATCGGCAGAGGCCCGCATGACCGCCCGCGTCTGGTTGGCGAGCTGCTGAAAGCGAATGAACTGGCGTCCGATGATGTAACTGATGTTCTGCTGCAGGGAGTGGCGATCGAGCGCCACCTTGACGGTGAAGAAGGTCGCCGCGAGAAGAGCCGTCATGACAACGACGGCGATGACGTAATGGCGCCCGATGGAGCGGATATATCTCGCCACGGAGGAATGGGACTCTCCTGACGGCGTCACCGTATTTTTCAAATCCGTACCCTCCGCCGATTGCGCTCCATCTGAAAGACATGAAGCCGGCTAAGCAGATTGCGGCGTCTTGCCCGTTCTGCTCGTCCTTGAAAATGCATTAAAAACCCCTGCTGCTTCCAGCCCGCGGCTTGGTGCCGAACGCCTTTGCGCCGGACAGTTGCGTCACGATGATGAGAGATCGGCCGTCATGGCCCAGGTCCGCGCGTCGAGCACTGGCGCGCCGGAAAACATAAAATATACCTGAGCCACGTGGCGGCGCCCATTCGGCCAAGGCTTTCAGCGGCCGTTCGCAGTCGGCCCCTTTAGTCAGTCGCTCCAGACAGTGCCCCGGTTTCCAGTGCCGGCATAATCGCGCCATCTGCATTGCTGGGAAATTAATGATCGTCATGCACATATGAATTATCGAACTTTTCCGCCCCGGCACGCGCGCCATCGTGCATTGACGAACAACGCGGATTGCCGGCTCGTCCCAAACCCGTTTTCTTGGGGAAAGTACAAGCAGCCCGCATCTGGATGCCAAATCTGTGACGCTCAGGTTTCAGAAGCGTAAATGTTTTTGTGAAAGGGCAGAAAAATCAGCTCATTGCGCAGAGTTTGCCATGAAATTATCGCGATTTGGCCAAGGGTCTCGGCTTATGGATAAAGGGCAGCACGGATGGAATTCATGGTCGGCCGAAGCGTCCCGGCTACCGCGGAATGAGGCGAGCGCCGCACATCCTATCCGGCGGAGGGCGTCATGAATCTCAAAGTTCAAGGAAGATTCAGACAAGCTCAGGCTTGCCCAGCTTTCGCAGGACAACAGGCTCTTTCGAAGCAGGAGGATTTCCCGAAGAATGTTCGGATCGTTGAAGGAACGGTCAAGGAAACCGGAAGCCAAGCATTGCCGGGGCCGAACGAGAAACACGAAAACCTCGTAAAATACGCATACATCCTCATCGAGACGGACAAGGACATCTTCAAGGTGGAGATACTTGCCGCGAACGCCGATTTGACGCTCTGCTGATGATGTCGATAAGAAAGCGCCTCTGAATTGAATACGAGGGGGCGGCTCCAGAGAGAAAGTTTGACCTCCTGATCGGAAGGGTTACGCTGTCGACCACGGGAAACCGAGGTCGTTGTAGTCATGTGCAATCTCTACCGCATGGAGGACAAGGACTGGGTCGGCAAATGGGCCCAGGATGCCGAGAGCCTGATCAACCTGATGCCCGCCTACCAAATGAACCCCGACCAGGCTGGACCAATCGTCCGCAACACAGCCGACGGCCGCAAGCAGCTCGTGCATGCGCGTTGGGGATTGCCATCGCCGCTTTTCGCGATCAAGCAGGCTGCCGAGGCACGGGCTGAAAAATTGCGGCAGAAGGGTAAGCCCGTCGAGATGGACGTGCTCATCCGGATGGAACCGGACAAGGGCGTCACCAACATTCGAAATCTCAATCTTCCGCATTGGAAGAAATGGTTCGGCGTCCAGAGCCGTTGCATCGTGCCGGTGACAAGCTTTGCCGAACCTGATCCCACCAGCAAACAGGAGGGCGGGAGCACACCGAACGCATGGTTCGCCCACGGCGAAAGCAAACCCCTGATGTTCTTCGCCGGGGTACATGTCCCGCAGTGGCAAAGCGTCCGGAAGGTCAAGGACGGGCTGACGACCGACGACCTCTACGCCTTCCTAACCACCGATCCCAATGACATCGTCAAGCCGATCCACCAGAAAGCAATGCCGGTTCTCTTGCTGACACAGGAAGAAGTGGACGTTTGGATGCGTGCACCGTGGGAGGAAGCGAAGGCGCTCGCCCGGCCGCTTCCAAACGACCAGATCGTAGTGACGTCGCGGGAGCCCTATGGTTCGACCATCGTGACCACGTCTGGCGATCCGGTGTCCCAGCCGACGCTGCTCTGAGCGATGTTCGCATCGAAGCTTTTCCGTGACAAAATATCGGTCGGCGGAAAAGGTAACGATTACCCTCACGGCGGACATGTTGCAGGGCATCCGCGATACGGTAGAGGCCGGCGAGTTCGCCACCACGAGCGAAGCGATGCGCGATGCGGTGAGGGTGTGGCAGCGACAGCGGCTCGAGGATGCCGAGCGCCTCAATGCGATGCGGGCTCGCATCCGGCGTTCTTTGGACGATCCGCGCCCGAGTCTGACGGAAGACGAGGCGGAAGCGGACATGGACCGCTTCATGAAAGGTCAGGAAAAAGCATCCCGCAATGCGGCGCGTTAAGGTCGTCTACCGGCGCGAGGCACTGAGCGACCTTCGCCAAATCTATCTCGACATTGCAGAGATGAGCCAGAGCCACGTCACGGCAAATCGTTTTGTGAAGCGCATTATGGCGAGGTCGTTCCCAGCCTGACGCCGCCGCAAGATCCTCACCTCGAAGCTGGTTTCACCGCTCAGTTCAGGACAAGACATCGAGCAGGTCCCGCGGGATGGCGTAATCATTACGGCGTCTGACGAAGGGTGACGATGACGCGATCGGCCATGGCAGCACAGCGGGCGCCGTCGAAGGGGAAGAGGGCCGAGAATGCGCCGGAAAGCTGTTTTTCGATCGACTGGCGCATCATCTTCCGCGCCCGATGCAGCCGGGTTTTGGCTGTCTCGGGCTTGATGCCGAGATAGGACGCGGTCTCGTCGGTGCTCATGCCCTCGACATCCCGCAGCACGAAGACGGCGCGAAAATCATCCGGAAGGTCGTCGACCGCATGTTCGAGAAAGTGCCGCGCCTGGCTTCGTGACAGCTCGGTTTCCGGGTCGGTTGCCGAAAGCGAAGATGGAAACTGGAGTACTTCGCCGCCCGGCGACGTCGTCTGCATGTCGATTTCCTCAAGCCCGGTCGTGTTCTTTCGGCTCCGCACGCGGCCCAGCGCCTCGTTGAGCGTAATCCGGGTCAGCCATGTCGAAAGCTCGGCCTCACCGCGGAAGATCGCGAGATTGGTAAAGGCTTTCACATAGGCTGCCTGCACAATATCTTCCGCTTCCCAATCGCTGCGGATGACGGCGCGGGCCGTGCGGAACAGGCGCTGGTTGTGACGTTGGATGATGGCGCGGATAGCGGGCTCTTCGCCCATCTTCGCAAGCGGCACGAGTTCGGCGTCGGAGAGTGTCGATAAGTGCTGCCGGTGTCGTTCGACCGGAACCGGAGTGGCTGCCATGGAAACCTCCGCCTGCTTGCCTCATTTTTGCAGGAGTCCGGCCCTATGGCTGGACGTCCAGTTTGCCCGTCATGGCGGGATGAAAGCGGCAATAGAAATCGACCGCTCCCGCTCGGCTGATCGTCATCCGTCCCTCCGATTTCGGCGGCAGGTCGATATCGAAGCTCTTGTCGCGCGCCGTTGCCGTGTGCCGGAATATATCATCGTTTCGCCAGACGATCACATCGCCGACATGCGGCTTGGCCGGCGGCGCGCCGAATTTCATGCCAGCGATGGTGATCTGATATTCCGCCGCTGCGGCAACTCCGCTGCCTGCCCAAAACAGCGCGAACAAAAGCGGCAGCCGTTTCGTCAGCGATCCCATCGCGACCTACTTGATCATCGAAGCGAGATGCTCGGCATGCATCTGGTGCTCCTTGAACAGGGTCAGGCCCGTTTCCAGCAGCGATTTCAGTTCCTTGTTCTGAGCCGAAGGGATCAGCACCTTGGCCAGAGCGTCGTTTACCAACTTGTGGTAGGTGACCTCGTTTTCGATATAGGCCTTGTCGAACGCCGCGCCGTCGAGTGCGGCGAGCGTCGTCAGTTCCTTGCTTGCCTGCGTCGACAAGGACTGGCTGACGGCATTGTCCTCCGGCGTTACCTTCAGCTTCTTGACGAGAGCAAGCGCCTGGTCGTTGACGGCCTTGTGGTCGCGTTCCATGGTCTTGGCGAAGTCGACCTCCTCGGCATTCTTGCTCTTTTTCAGCGCCTGCTCGGCGGCGGTGACATCGATCTGCCCTGCTGTATAGGCGATGTGGGCGATCTGAGGATCGGTCGGCTTGGCGTCGGCGGCGATCGAAGCCGTGCCGAGCGACGCCACTATGAAGGTTGCGCCGAGAATTCGTTTCAACATGATCTGTCTCCTTTGCAAAGGGAATGCCTGCCGGCAGCGGCGCTGCCACGTCTTTGGCGGCGGGCATTGGATGCAGCTCGGCCAAAAAGGTTCCCGGAAATTTTTGATGCGGGAGAGGGCGGCCCTCACACCGCAGCTCCGCCGCAGCCACGGCGAGCTTTCGCAAAACGAGATCTATTTTCGAAATAGAAATGCGGGACAAAATACAGCTGACCATTATCAAAAACTGAAAATTTCCGAGGCTGTCTCGCGGGTGCCTGACGAAATCTATTGTTCATTTGCAGTCGAAGTCGGAGGGCAGCAGCAAATTGTATCTCAAACGATCCCTGCTGGTAGCGTCCGGTAATTTGCCCCGGTAGGTTTCCTCTTGAAACCGTTGCAGACAGAATCTCATGATTGAATGCAAGACGACATCAGCCTCAAATGCAAGTCCAGGTCAAAGCGTTGTGAAACCGAACACCTCTGGCGCCTTGCCGCGGTTCAGGGCATCCTATGATGGCTGAAAATTGTGTTTATGGCAGTTGGAGGAATGCCGATGCGCTGCTTTACCGTGCTTGGACCCTCGCAGACCGGAAAATCAACAGTCGTGGAAAAGCTCGGCTCGCTGGAGGGGGCGCCGAGAAAATCCAGCTCCCCTTATGGATTGAACCTCACAGAATTCACCTTTGGAAACGAGGCGTGGTGTGCGCTGGATGCGCCAGGACCCAACGAAGCGTTGGCGCATGCACAGCACGCGCTTCTTGCCAGCGACGCCTGCATCCTGTGTGTTTCATCGGCACCCGAGGAGGCTGTGCTCGCCGCGCCCTATCTGCGGGTAATCGAGGCCTCGGAGACGCCGTGCATCCTCTTCGTCAACCGGATGGACGAACCGAGAGGGCGGCTGAGGGACGTGATCGCCGCGCTTCAAGACTACGCCAACCACACGCTCTTGCTTCGCCAGATCCCGATCCGTGAGGGGGACAGGATCATAGGCAGTTGCGATCTGATTTCGGAGCGGGCGTGGCGCTACCGGGAGGGCCAGACTTCGGCGCTGATCGCAATCCCCGAAAGCGCCGCCGAGCGCGAGCACGAAGCGCGCAGCGCGCTCCTGGAACACCTGTCCGAATTCGATGACTGGCTTCTCGAGGAACTGATCGAAGATCGCGAGCCGCCCAGCGACGCGCTCTATGCCATTTCATCGCGGGTTCTCAGGGAAAACAGGATTATTCCAGTCCTGATCGGTGCCGCAAGTCACGGCAACGGCATGATGAGGCTGATGAAGGCGCTGCGCCACGAGGCGCCGCCGGTGGGGGTTCTTCGACAGCGCCTGGCTCGGGCGGGCAGTGTCGATGAAAACAAGCTGACCGCCGTGAGCTTCCATGCCTATCATCGCCAGAATGTCGGTAAGACAGTGCTCGTGCGCGCGCTTGGCGAGGGACTGCGGCAGGGCGCATCACTGGGCGGCTCCAGCCTCGGCGCCGTACAGCATCTCGCAAACGGGCGGTCCAGTTCGGCGGTTGTGCCTGCGTCGGGGGATGTGTTTGCGACGGTCAAGTCCGACCATTTGCCCGTCCCTTCGCTGTTGACATCAGACGCGGTGGTCGCCCCGCCTGAATGGACGGAGCCACCCACGCCGATGCTTGAAAGGATCCTAGTCCCAGGCAGCGAGCGCGATGAAAACAAGCTCTCCGAAACGCTGGCAAAACTTTCCGAGACGGATCGCGGCCTAACGGTCTTGCAGGAGGAAAGCACCGGCGCCCAGCTCGTCTGCGCTCAGGGGCCGGTTCATCTGCGCGATCTCTGCCGAACCCTCTCCGACGTGTTTCACATCCACGTAACCGATCGAACGCCCAGCCCGATCTACCGCGAGACAATTGCGAAACCATCTGAGGTTCATTACCGTCACCGCAAACAGACCGGCGGTGCCGGACAGTTCGCGGATGTGAAGCTGAGCATTCGCCCTAATGAGCGGGGCCGGGGCTTCACCTTTAGCGAAACCGTCAAGGGTGGCGTCGTTCCGCGCAACTACATCCCTGCTGTCGAAGCAGGCGCGCGCGAAGCGATGGAGAAAGGGCCGCTAGGCTTCCAGGTCATCGATGTCGGCGTAACGCTGTACGATGGTCAGTACCATGCCGTCGACAGTTCGGAACACGCCTTCCGGACTGCGTCGAAAATGGGAGTGCGACAGGCGCTTTCCGAAGGGTCGGCCGTTTTAATGCAACCGGTCTTCCGCAGCGAAATTCACATTCCGTCGATCTATTCCGGTAGCCTCGTCCAGATCGTCTCCGCTCTCAAGGGTCAGGTTCTCGGCTTCGACCGGGATGAAACCGCTAAGGGATGGGACATCTTCCGGGCACTCATTCCGGGCAGCGCCCTTGACGATCTGGCGCGGGCGCTGCGCTCGGCGACGCAGGGCATTGGTTATTTTTCCAAGACCTTCGATCACTTCGAGGAGCTATACGGCAAGGAAGCGGACGCCATCGTGAGGGCACGCGAGGAACCAGGCGTCGCACACTGAAACGTTCGCGCCACTTCATGCTCGTTCGCAGAACGGGGCTCATGTCGTTTGGCATTTAATCTGAGATTCGCGGGAGCGATTATCGGCCACTAACCGCTCTAATGCATCAGCAACGTTTTGAAATGGCGGCAATTTCTCGAAAGAGTTTAGCCTCCGTCGCCGGGCGACATCGTCGTCCTCGACAATCTCGGCAGCCATAAAGGCCAGGCTGTGCGCCGGGCTATCCGAAAGACAGGGGCCGGACTCATCTTCCTGCCTCCCTACATCCCCCGACATCAATCCCCTCGAAGTCAGAATGCCGCCGCCCTGATCGAAATGCGTAGATGCTATCCGTTTTGCGCGCAAAAAATCCGACCGTCGAGGCGCCGAAGGACTTTCTTAAGCGCTGCCGCCTTGGATGGGGTCGCTCTTGTCACCGGACGATGCCGGCTTGTGTGGCAGTGGCAGGATTGGTCAGCAGGCAGACGGGAATAGGATATGGTTCATAGCATTTATGCGCTTGTGCTCGGCCGCGGGTTTTGCGGCAACGGCGTTTCACGCTAGGGCTGCGCGCGCATGGTCGAGAGAGCGAACGGCCCGATAGCCGATCTACACGATCAGAAGGCCCGCTTCTGCGCCGAGATGGCGGGGTTGGTCACCGCCGTCATTGGCGGGGACGTGGCGCGGCGAATGAATACCGATTACGCCGATCCGGATCTTCGCCGTTCGGCGGCCATCCTCAACGAACTGATCGTGTCGATCGACGATAACCTTTCCGATTTCAACCAGGCGACAGCCGCTCTTGCCCAGGGAGATCTCCATGGAAGCATGCGGGAGAAACACCGTGGCGCGTTCGGGCAGCTCCAGAGGAACTTCAATCTCGCCGTAGCAACATTCCGCGCGGTACTGGGGGAACAGGGGGGCGACCAGTTCGCGGACAAGGCTGCAAAATTTCGCCAGATGCTGACGACTTCCAAATCGAACGAGGTTTCCTTCGGACTTCGGATTTCCGACGAGGGTTCGCGCCCCATCCCCTCGCCAGCCCATGATCTCTGGGTGAAGCTTGCCGACGCGCTGGATGGTCCCCAGAACGATTCCGGCAAAACTGCGTAAAAGGCAGCGCCACGACAGCAGTGGCCGTAGCGGCGCCGGTGATGCCCTGCGCCGTCAGAACGGATAATGCCGGGCGGAATCCTCCGCTGTGATCCAGCGCAGCCGTGGCATCGGCGATCAGCGCCTCCATTTTCTTCGCCGCGTCGCGGCTGATCAACGAGCCGAGCACGACATGGCCGCGGGGATCGCCGGCTGGCAACTGGCTGGCGCGGGCCGCCAGCTTGGCGAGGAACTCATCAGCGATCGCCTCGTCGACGATGATCCACTCCGTCGACATGCAGATCTGACCTTGGTCCATGAATGTGCTGAAGATGGCGGCATTGACCGCGCCGTCGATATCGGCGTCGCTGCAAGCCGTGGAGAGGAAGTGGTCCGTTTGCGCAAAACTATCCGAACGGCGCACAATTGCGTCACGGGAGCGCCTATCCCCGAGCAGAGGGCGCGCTTGTTAAGCATGCCTTATGGCAGCGGATGTTAGCGGCTGGACTGCAGCGCGTTGCGGACATGATGTCTTCTGCCGTCCTTGGGCATGATCTTTCCATCCCGGTTTGCGTACGTCTCATGTGGTCCACTCTGGCAGGGCGTGTTCGCGCCCATATCTCCCCCATTGCTGCGGCGACCGCCTGCTTTCTGGCCGTGGCATTCCTGCTGACCGGCCTTGAGACACATGTCGTCATGACGATGACGCGGTCGGCAAATGAAATCGACGATGCGCGCGCCAATCGCGCAGCGCATGCCGCTCTCGATGCGTTTGCAAGCAGGCTGGGAGCGACCGTCAAGGACAATGCCATTTGGGACGACGCCTATGCGACCGTCGGTTCCTCCACGTTCGCCGACTGGGCCTATGAGAACTGGGGCAAGACTTCAGCCGATTATCCGCTCTATGACGCCGCGATCGTGATCGGCCCGGGCGGCAATGCCATTTCCGCCTTTTCGAAAGGCAAACCGTTCGAGCCACGTGAATATTTCGGGAAAGCCTTCGACAGGCAGATCGAAGCCGCCGCCAGCCCGCATTCGGCGCCGCTGATCAATTTCTTCAAGACGAAGACCGGCGTCGCGCTTGCGGCATCCCAGGCGATCCAACCCTTCAACGCCGCCAAAGGGCTTCCAAGACCCAGTGTCCTGACGTTCTCGAAGGAGTTGACGCCGGAGGCTATCGATACGCTCTCGCAAGAGTACGGGCTGGATGGGTTGCTGCTACAATCGACACCGGAGCCCGGGCTGCTCAGCATTGCGATCACCGACATGAACGGCGGCGCCATCGCCTACCTCGTCTGGCCGAGCAAGGCGCCCGGAAACGCCGTCTTCGAAGAGGTCTATCCCTATATCGCCGCCTCCGTCGGCATTCTCATGTTTTTCCTGATGGCCGCCCTATTGGCCGGCATGTTCGAGACGCAGCGCCTGCGCCGACAGGCCGAGGCCGCGCGTTTCGTCGCAAGCCATGACTGTCTGAGCGGCCTGCTCAACAGGCATGGCCTCCTCGAGGCCCTGGAACATGTCGATAGCGTAGCGCCTGACGTGTCGCTCTACGTGATCAATCTCGACGGATTCAAAGCCGTCAACGATGCCTGGGGCCATGCGGTTGGAGATGAGCTCATCAATATTGTCGCCAACGCTCTCCAAGCGTGCCACCGGCAAATCCTTGCGGCGGCCAGGCTGGGCGGCGACGAGTTCGCGCTGGTGCGTCTTGGCTCGGCTGCGGGAAGCGGGATGGAGAACGCAATCCTCGGGCTCTTTGCCGAGCCGTTCAAGATCGGCGGCCGGACGATCGAGGTCAGGGCGAGCATCGGCGTTGCGGTTCGAGCCAACGATATCACGCCCCTGGAGTTGCTGCGCCGGGCCGGCATGGCCCTTTGCCGCGCCAAGGAAAATGGCAAGAGCCAGGTCGTCGCATATGATCCGGAATTCGATCGCGAGCGCCAGCGCGGCGCGGAGCTGGAAGGCGGATTGCGAAGCGCGATCAGCAATGGCGTGATCGAACCTGCCTTTCAACCGCTCGTTTCGGCTGCGACGGGCGCCATTATCGGCCTCGAGGCCCTGGCGCGCTGGCGCAGCCCGGCCGGAAACATCAGCCCTGAAGTTTTTGTTCCGCTCGCCGAAAAATCCGGCCTCATCGATGCGCTGGGCGCGCATATGCTGCGGAGGTCGATCGAGCATGCCAGGAACTGGCCGGGCCTTTCCCTGTCGGTCAATGTCTCGCCGGTCCAGCTCTGTAATCCGGATTTTGCAGCCCAGGTGACAGCAATCCTGGAGGAGTCCTGTTTCGATGCCACCCGCCTGACGCTTGAAATAACCGAAGGCGTGCTGATGACGAGCCCCGATCAGGCTCGCCGCTCCATCGATCAGCTCAGGCGCGTGGGCATCAAGTTCGCGCTCGATGATTTCGGTTGCGGCTATGCCAGCATCGGCGCTTTGCGGCAGTTCGGGTTCGACCGCGTGAAGATCGACCGCTCGCTGGTCTCCGGCGTCGGGGAGAACGACAGCGGCGTCGGCGTTCTGCGCGCGACCATCGCCCTGGCGACCGCACTCGGGATTCCTGTCACGGCCGAGGGCATCGAGAACCAGTGGCAGATGGAGATATTGCGAGACTGCGGCTGCGATCAGCTTCAGGGTTTCCTGGTCGGAAAACCCGCGCCGCCCTACGAGATTTCGCTCAGACTGCATCGGGAAAGCGCAGGCGCACAACTTTCGGGGCAGTCGATGGTTCAGGAAGAGACAATGTCTGCGAGCAAATACAGGCCGCTGGGCCTTCGATTTAACTAAGCTCAAACCAGTGTTGCCCTATGATCAGTTCGTTACAAGTCTTGGAAGGTGGATCCACGTGGTGAATGGCATCTGGACGCAATTCGGTGGCAATCTTTCCTTCGTATGCTTGGCAATATCGCTCTGGGCGCATTTTTCGACGCAGTTTCAGCGTCATTCGCTCCTGCAGCAAAAAATCGCGTTCGGAATCATCGCCGGTGGCGCCTCTATCGGCTCGATATTGCTGGCCGTCGAATTCCATCCCGGCATCTATATCGATCTGCGCTTCTCGCCGCTTGCGCTGGCGGGTATGTTCGGCGGGCCGATTGCGGCGGCCTTTGCGGTTGCGCTGGCGGGAGCTTTCCGTTTTGCCGTCGGGGGCGCGGTAATGCCTGACGCTATCGTCTCGATGGCTGCCGCGACAGCCATCGGCTTGATTGCCCATTTCTGGATTCGCAAGAGATCGCCCAGGTTCACGGACGTTGTGCTGCTGAGCATTGCTCTTGCCGGCGTGATCGTCGCATCGATGACGCTGCTTCCCACCCTGGCGAGTGCCGATGTGCTGGCCGGCATCGGTTTTCCCCTGACGGCACTGAATTGCCTGGCGACGATACTGTGCGGTTTCGTTCTCCTGAAGATGCAGCAATGGCAGCTGGAACGCAGCATCTTGGTGACCGCATTTTCGCAGTCGCCCGACTATCTCTATGTGAAGGATCGAAACAGCCGCTTCATCACCGTCAATGAAAACATGATCCGTCTCTACCGTTTCCGGACGACGGCGGAGATGACGGGATTGTCGGATTTCAATCTCATGTCGCGGCCGCTCGCTGAGGAGTTGTATCATCGCGAGCAGCAAGTGATGGAGACAGGCGAGCCTCTGATCGACTGCCCCGAACTTATCGAAGGCAGAGCCTTGCTCGCCTCCAAGGTGCCGCTGCGAGACAAGCAGGGCCGGGTGATCGGCCTTGCCGGCGTGACACGTGATGTGACAGAGCGTGCTGCGCTGGAGCGGGAATTGCGCGAAAGCAAGAACCTGTTGTCGCATGCGATGGCCGGCATGTCCGACGGCATCGCCATGTACGACAAAAGGGGTTTCCTGATCTTCTGCAACGAGCAGTATCGCAGCGCGTTTCCGCTCTCCGGAGATGCCCGTGTGGTCGGCGCGCATATCAGCGATATTCTTCGCCGGGTCGCTGAAACGGAGGAGCGGGCCGGCATCCCGGAGGATCGCGAGGAGTGGATCAAGGCCGCCAGCGCCTCGTTGCACACCAATAAGGATGAGGAAGTTCAGCTTCATAACGGCGACTGGCGCAGCATCCGGACGAGGCTTGCCGAAGACGGTGCGGCAATGGCCGTCGTTTCGGACATCACGGCGACGAAGGAGGCGGAAATCGCGCTCAGGCTATCGGCGGAGCAACTGAGGAATCTTGCCGAGACCGATGGATTGACGGGTATGGCCAACCGCCGCGCTTTCGACGAGGCTTTCGCCCGCGAGACCGCCGGCAGCGCCAGGAAGAACACGCCCTTCAGCCTTCTCATGATCGATATCGACCGCTTCAAGGCCTATAACGATACCTATGGCCATCCCGTCGGAGACCAATGTCTGCGTATCGTCAGCAAGTGCCTGCACCAGTCCGTCAGCCGGCCGGCAGACATTGTCGCGCGCTACGGCGGAGAGGAATTCGTGGTTCTGCTCCCCGCAACCAGTGCGAAAGGAGCGATGATTGTCGCGGAGCAATTCGCCCGTCGCCTGGCCCAGGAAAATATCGTTCATTCCGGCAGCGAATTCGGACGGGTCACGGCCAGCATCGGCATTTCCTGCGCTACGGGAGCCACCTTGCGGGTCAACCCGACCCGCCTCCTAACCGAGGCCGATGCCGCGCTCTACGACGCCAAGACGCAAGGCCGCAACCGGATTCTCGCCCATTCGCCGGACGAAAGGCATAGCATGAAGGACGTCGGCTAGATCGAAATCCCCGGCGAAGACGGTCATCCGCCCGCATCGATAGGTTTTTTCTATCGAACCATCGTTCCTGCAGGCTTGATGTTTTCCGCGCTTCGACAATACAGGGCGCATGGACACAAAATTCATTGGCAAGAAATCGGCGGCAGCCGGCGGCTGGGGCGCGTTGAAGAGCTGCGGCAAGCAGTTGCTTCAAAGCGGCATGCCTCTATCAGGGGCTCGAACCATGCTGAAGGCGAACCAGCCTGATGGCTTCGATTGCCCGGGCTGCGCCTGGGGCGATCCGGAACACGGATCGTCGTTCGAATTCTGCGAGAACGGTGTGAAGGCTGTCGCGTGGGAGGCGACGGAGAAACGGGCGACGCCCGCCTTTTTTGAGGCAAACACGGTCTCGCAGCTTCGCCAGCTGACCGATTACGAGCTGGAACTTAATGGCCGCCTCACGCATCCGATGCGCTATGACGGGGCGAGCGACCGTTACCTGCCGGTTTCGTGGGAGGATGCCTTTGCCGAGATCGGCGGCATTTTGAAAGGCCTCGACAATCCCGATCGGGCGGAATTCTACACTTCGGGCCGGGCAAGCAACGAGGCCGCCTTCCTCTATCAGCTGTTCGTGCGCATCTTTGGCACCAACAATTTTCCCGATTGCTCCAACATGTGCCATGAGGCGAGCGGCATCGCCATGCGTCAGGCCGTCGGCGTCGGCAAGGGCACCGTGCTTCTGGAGGATTTCGAAGAGGCCGATGCGATCTTCGTGATCGGCCAGAACCCGGGCACAAACCATCCGCGAATGCTCGGCGACCTGCGCCGCGCGGCGATCCGCGGCGCCCGCGTCGTCGTCTTCAATCCCATTCGCGAGCGCGGCCTGGAGCGCTTCTCCGACCCGCAGGACAAGATCGAGATGATGCGCGGCGGTTCGACCGACATTGCCAGCCATTATCTGCAACCGCAGCTCGGCGGCGACATGGCCGCCGTGCGCGGAATGGCGAAGGCCGTCCTGGCCGCAGAGGATGCTGCGGTCGCCGCCGGCCTGCCGCCCGTTCTCGACCATGCCTTCCTCTCCGCACATTGCGCGGGTTTTCAGGAATATCGCGCCGCGGTCGAGGCGACCAGCTGGGCAGAGATCGAGGACCAGTCGGGACTGAGGCGCGAGCAGATCGAGCGGGCGGCCGAGGTCTATATCAAGGCCGAACGGGTGATCTGCACCTGGGCGATGGGCGTCACCCAGCACCTGGATTCGGTGGCGACGATCCGAGAAATCGCCAACTTCATGTTTCTGCGCGGCAATATCGGCAGGCCGGGTGCCGGCCTCTGCCCGGTTCGCGGCCATTCCAATGTTCAGGGCGATCGCACCGTCGGCATCAACGAACAGCCGCCGGAGGATTTTCTCGATGCGCTGGAGAAACACTTCGGCTTCGCCGTCCCCCGCCGCCATGGCCACAACGTCCTAGCCGCGATCGGAGCGATGCTCGATGGCTCGGCCGAAGCCTTCATCGGCCTCGGCGGCAATTTCGCGCGTGCCACGCCCGACAGCGCGCTGGTCGAAAAGGCGCTTCGGCGGCTGAAGCTGACGGTCCACATCGCAACCAAGCCCAACCATTCGCATCTCATGCCGGGCGAGGCGTCTTTCATCCTGCCATGCCTGGGCCGCACCGAGATGGACCGCGATGCGGCCGGCGGCTCGCAGCTGGTGAGCGTCGAGGATTCGATGAGCATGGTGCATGGCTCCGCCGGCATCAACCGTCCGGCTTCGCCGCATCTTCTCTCGGAAGTCGCCATCATCGCCGGCATCGCGGAAGCTGCGGTCGGCTCCGCCGTGGTCGACTGGGCAGAGCTTGCCGGCGACTACGACCGCATCCGCGATCATATCGAGGCGACCATTCCAGGCTTCGAAGACTATAACAAACGCCTGCGCAAGCCGCGCGGTTTCCATCTCCGCAACGCGGCCGCCCATCGGGAGTGGCAGACGCCGGCGGGCAAGGCATCGTTCTCTTCCGGGCCGCTTCCCGAGGAGACGGTGCATCAGCGTGCGCGGAAAGGCGAGGGGCGTTTTGCGCTGCAGACGTTCCGCTCGCACGATCAGTATAATACGACGGTCTACGGCCTCGACGACCGGTACCGCGGCGTCTATGGCGAGCGGCAGGTCATCTTCATCCATCCTGAAGACCTGAAGACGATGAATGCTGGAGCCGGTGAACGGGTCGACGTGATCGGCGAGCATGATGACGGCATCGAGCGCATCGCGCGGGATTTCCGCTTCGTGCCCTACGACATTCCGAGGGGCAGCATCGCGGGCTATTATCCCGAGCTGAACGTGCTCGTGCCGCTTGGCAGCGCCGGCAAGGAGAGCGATACGCCCACCTCCAAATCGATCATGGTGTCCTTCCGCCGGCGAAACGCCGCGTGAGCGAAGAGGTCTCCGACGTCGACCGATTTCTCGCCCTCGTTGCGGTCGCACGGGAGAGGGATATTAGGCTGACATCCATCCAAGCCGGTCTCCTCGTCGCCGCCGAGCTCGGGATTGCAAATGACAGCCGCTCCTTTGCGCGCATGCTGGGGATCGCACATTCCCTCGTGCTGCGCGAACTCAATGCGCTGGCGGAACGCGACGGTGTGCTTGAGATCGTCAGGCGGGATGCGAGGACAATGAGGGTGCACTATGCACTCCCGCCGCGGGACGAGACGCCGCCGTCATAGGGAAACCGCGGCCGTTATCGTTGGCCGACGCGTTTGCGGGTGTCGGAAGGATATTCCCCGTATGTCGACTTGTAGACTGCGGAAAACCGGCCGAAATGAAAGAAGCCCCATTTGAGACAGATCGCTTTCATGGTCTCCCTGCTCTCGGGATTGAGCAGGTCCTGGCGCGCCGCGCGCAGTCGAAGCGTCAGCAGATAGACGGCCGGAGACGTCCCCCGAAACGCGCGAAAGCCGGTTTCGAGCGCCCGGCTGGAAACGCCAGCCGCTTCGGCGACCTTCGGCATGGTAATCGGCTGATCGATATTGGCATGCATGAATTCGATCGCCTTGCGCACATGCCGGGGAGCGATCAGGGCCGGCCCCGTCTCCAGGAAATGCGACAGCTTGTGGGGCAGCAGGCGCACCACCAGATCGGCCAGCGCCTGCGTCATATGCGCCATGGCGATCGGCGATTGCAAAAGCGGGCCGTCGTCACGCATGCCTGACATGATCGTTTCCGTCAGGTTGCCGATCGTCTGGCCGACGGGCGTCGACAGATCCAGTTCGGGCAGCAGGTCGAGAGATCCGCTGAACGGTATTTCGAAGGTTTGACCGATGGTCTGGAGGATGACGGACCAATTGATCAGCAATTCGTCTATGACATTCGACTGCCCGTACATGATGACGCTGTCCGGCTCGAAATTGTTATAGAGAAGCAATTTTCCCTGTCCGGCCTCGGCGATGCGGTCCCCATAGGTGACGGCCATGCCGCCGCTGCGCGGCACCACAAACGACAAATACTCCGCCGTATCGACGGTCGGCTCGATATTGAACTGAAACTCCGCCTCGTGATAACCGGTGAGCATGACCGCGCTGCTGCCCGCGGAAATATCCAGCCCCCAGCGGAAGTTCTCGGCGCGGCCGACAGGCGCGGCATCAAATGCGCCAAACGCGCCTCCCAGGGTTTCGACCATATTGTCGAAGGATGAACCGCGAAATCGAAACGAGAATTGCGGCGTATTGTTTTCTGACATGCTGCTCCCATCGAATGCGGCTGCGTCGGCTTGCATCTTTGTCCGCTCGCAGATACCGGTTCGGCGCTTAGGCCGAATTCAGTGATTTACGTCCCTCTTTTTGCTTCGCACATTGCTCGCTATCCTCCGTTGCCCCCAGCGCCCGGCAGAGGCGTGGCGGACGAAGCCAGATGAGGATATTAGCCGATCAGAGCCCGAAATGCAGCAGGCCCTGGTTGAGCTGGTGGAATTTGGGGCCAGAGCGCGTCGCGATCATTCAAATCGCTCATTGCACCTTAATGTCTTTGATTTTCCGCATGTCGTGATCGCCAAACCTCTGTCCCTTTGCGCGGCATGCCGCGTGTCGGCGGCGCGCCAGTTGATTCAGGCTCAGGCGGAATTGTCAGAAAGCCGACCCGTTCCCGGGGAGATTTTTCCCAGCGAGGCGGCAGGAAACTGACAGAGGTCGAGGTGATTGGGGAGAGCCGGGCGGATGGTTTCGATATGGTCTCAGGATGAGACGATAGCCTCAATCGAAGCTATTTATCTCTGTTCGCTTGGGGGCGACGCAGGCTCAAGCGCGGCATTGGTGGGCGCGGTTGCCTGCCGAAGGTTCTAGTGGACCGCTGAGAGGGCCTCCGGCAGGCAGACAGGCAAGCATACGCACGGGATGGAGCGCGTATGGATAGAGTCCCTTCCATCCCAATGGGGTGACGATGGATGGGCTTTGCTTCGGGACCGCAGACCATCATGGTCCGGGTCGAATGTCATCTTATTGTTTCGCAGCCATGGAGCAATTGTCGTGGCGCGATATTGTCCGCGGATCTGTGTTTCGTGACGCAGACCGGATCGATCTTGCGCAAATTGTACACAGGGAACTCCCGTGAAGCCTTTTGTTCCGGGGGCTGACCTGTGAAAACCGGGCAAAAATCTTGAATCACGCGTTCGGGACGAAGGAAGAATTCGATTCAGGCACTGCGCCGGAAAGCACCTGCACCATCGCGATTCCAAGGAAACGTTTTCAGATGTGGCGCAGGAATTCAAAACTGCAGTGCCCGCAGCGCGTCCCGAAAGATGCGCTGCGGGCACTGTAGGCCAGGCGGCATTCCGCCTCGCCGCTGCCTATTGCTTCAGAGCGCGACCGAAAGGGGGCTATCGTGTCGAGCTGCCATCTCTTTCGAGTTCACCATTGCGCTTGCAAGCTGGCGGAAAGTGACGAGACCCAGCGTTTCCCCGGACGGGGACACCACCTTGGCATTGCCCTCCGGCGCAGATGCCATCATCCGGACGGCCTCTTCGACCGTCGTTCCCGCCGCAATCGCCAGTCCGATCGGTGCCGCACCGGCGTGCACCGGCGTCATGACGGCTTCGACATGGATGACCCGGCCGCGATTGACCTCCTTGACGAAGTTGGCGATGTAATCATCCGCCGGACGCAGAACGATATCCTGGCTGGTGCCCTGCTGGATGACTTCGCCGTCGCGCAGGATGGCGATCTGGTCGCCGAGGCGCAGGGCCTCGTCGAGGTCGTGGGTGATGAAGACGATCGTTTTCTTGATCTCCTTCTGGATGTCGAGCAGGACCGTCTGCATATCCGTGCGGATCAAGGGGTCGAGTGCCGAATAGGCCTCGTCCATCAAGAGCACCGGCGCATCGTTGGAAAGGGCGCGCGCCAGGCCGACACGCTGCTGCATGCCGCCGGAAAGCTGGTTCGGATATTTCTGTTCGAAACCTTTGAGCCCCACGCGCTCGATCCAGCCCATGGCGACGTCGACCGCTTTCGCACGCTCCATGCCCTGCACTTCGAGGCCGAAGATGGTGTTGTCGAGGACATTCCGGTGCGGCAGCAGCGCGAATTTCTGGAACACCATTGCCGTCTGCTGCCGGCGGAATGTCCGCAGTTCGGTCTCGTTCATCTTCACGACATCGACGCCGTCGACCAGAACTTCGCCCGCCGTCGGATCGATCAGGCGATTGATGTGACGGATGAGCGTCGATTTGCCCGATCCCGAAAGGCCCATGATGACCTGGATGCGGCCGGAAGGGATCTCGACATTGATATCCCTGAGGCCGAGCACGTGGCCGTGCTTTGCGTTGAGTTCGGTCTTCGTCAGGCCTTTCTGAACCGCGTCGACATAGGCGGAGGGGTTGGGACCGAAGATCTTGTAGAGATTGCGGATCTTGATGCCGCCGAAACGATGGTCAGCCATGGACGGTCTCCCGATGCTTCTGGAGCCTTTTGCCATACGCCTGGCTGACCCGGTCGAAGATGATGGCGATGCCGACGATGGCAAGCCCGTTGAAAATGCCAAGCGTGAAATACTGGTTGGCGATCGCCTTCAGCACCGGCTGGCCAAGGCCCTGGACACCGATCATCGAGGCAATGACCACCATGGCGAGCGCCATCATGATCGTCTGGTTGATGCCGGCCATGATAGTGGGAAGGGCGAGCGGCAGCTGTACCTTGAACAGCTTCTGCGACCTCGACGTCCCGAAGGCGTCTGCCGCCTCGAGCACGTCCTTGTCGACCAGGCGGATGCCGAGGTCGGTCAGCCGGATCATCGGCGGGATGGCATAGATGACGACGGCGATCAGTCCCGGCACCTTGCCGATGCCCAAGAGCATTACGACGGGAATGAGGTAGACGAAACTCGGCATGGTCTGCATGACGTCGAGGATCGGATTGACGATGCGCTGCAGCCGGTCGGAGCGCGCCATCATGATGCCGATCGGGATGCCGATGGCAATGGAGAGAACCGTGCAGACGAAGATCATCGAGACCGTCCGCATCGTATCGTCCCACATGTCGAAATAGCCGATCAGGAGCAGTGTCACGAGACAGCCGACCACGATCTTCAGGCTGCGGCTCGCAAACCAGGCAATGACCAGAACGATCAGGGTGATGATCGGCCACGGCGTCTGCGTCATGAAACGTTCGGCGCCGATGAGGAAATGCTGGAGCGGGATGAAGAGATTTTCGATGCCGTCGCCATAGGCGCGGGTAAAGGCACGAAAACCGTCATCGATCGCCTTCTTCAGATTTCGAAGCGCGTCGTCGTTCATATGCGGGAATTTATAAAACCATTCCATTCGGTTCCCCTTTTCTTCAAAGAGCCGTGGCAGTCTTTTTGATTTTATCGGCAGCGAGAAGCGGTGCGCTTTCGCGCACCGCAATATTTGCTTTAGAGGGCAGCTTCGATCTTCTTGGCTGCCTCAGGCGAGACCCACTTGGTCCAGACGTCCTTGTTTTCCTGCAGGAAGTGTTTGGCGCCATCTTCGCCGGTCGCCTGGTTGTCGGTCATCCAGGCCATCAGCTTGTTGACCGTTTCGTTGCTCCAGGAGCGCTTCTTCAGGTAGTCCATGACCTCAGGGCCGACCTTTTCAGAGAAAGGCTTGGCAACGAGGGTGACGACGTGATCGACCGGCCATGCATTGGGCTTCGGGTCGGGGCAGTCGGCAACGGTGTTGCAGCGCTTCCATTCGGCGGCATCGTTCGCCACGCCGGCTTCGAGCTTGACCATCTCATATTTGCCGAGCAGCGCGGTCGGCGCCCAGTAATAGCCGGCCCAGCCTTCCTTGCGTTCGTAAGCCTTGGCGATCGAGCCGTCGAGGCCAGCAGCCGAACCGGTGTCGACGAGGGTGAAGCCGGCCTTGTCGGCGCCGAACGCCTTGTAGAGCTGCGAGGTGACGACGGTGCCGCCCCAGCCCTGCGGGCCGTTGTAGATGGCGCCCTTCTTCGGATCCTCGGGATCGGGGAAGAGTTCCGGATGCTTCAGCACGTCACCGATGGTCTTGATATCGGGATGGGCGTCGGCGAGATATTTCGGAATCCACCAGCCCTGCACGCCGCCGTCGGGCAGCGGCGAGCCGACCTGAACGATCCGGCCTTCGTCCGTGCCCTTCTTGACGACATCCGGCAGCAGGTCGATCCAGGCTTCAGGCGCGATATCCGGCTGGCCCTTTTCGGCCATGGACGTAATGGTGGGGACGGTATCGCCAACGGTGATATCGGCTTCGCAGCCATAACCTTCGTTCAGGATGAACTTGTCCAGGTTGGACAGAACTTCGGCGCTCTGCCAGTTCATGCTGGCGATGGTCACGCTGCCGCATTCGGCGGCGCTGGCGAAAGACGCCCCGCCGATCAGGCCGAACGTCAGACACGTCGTTGCGAGTAGTTTCTTCATTCTCGTTCCCTCTGCTTAGCGGCTTGTTGTGTCGAACGGGGCACCGCAGAACCCGCTCCAACGGTTGTCAGGAAGCTTCTCCCATACTTACCGATTTCTTGAATGCCGCCGACAGTCCGTCGGCGACAGAAGCGTCGAACCCGGCAACGCGCATGCCTTCGATGGCCGCCGCGGTGGTGCCGCGATAGCCGAGGAAGGTTTGAACGACATCGTCGGGAGATCCGTCATGGCGCTCCAGCAAGCGGCCGGCGCCCGATATCACCGTGTTGACGGCGCGGCGCGCAATCTCCGCCGGCAGACCTTGGGCAACGGCGTCGCGCATCATGGCGGCCGCAAGCAGCGCCGGGAATGCCGGTCCGGACCCGGAAAGGCCGGTGAGGTAGTCGATGTCGCTTTCCCCCGCGACCTCGTCTTGCGCTCCGCAGGTTTCGAAAATGGCGCGGACGACAGCGCGGTCGTCTTGCGTGACGTCACGCGCGGCGATCCAGGGCGTATAGGATTTCGCAACTTCGGCGGCGGCATTCGGCAGAGCACGGACGACGCGGCCGGTCTTGTGGCGCTCGGAAAGGGCGGCAAGACGGATGCCGGCCATCACCGAGATGACGAGCTTGCCGCCGGCATCGACCGCGAGGGGACGCCAGTCATCGGGACGGACAGAGAGAAGGATCACGTCCGAGCGGTCGGCAAGTTCCTGATTGTCTGAGGTCCAGAAGGAATTCGGGAAACGGGAGGGCGGTTCGCTGCGATAGGAGAGGGAGAGATCTTGAGAATTGATCAGGCCGGCATCGAGGATCGAGCCGGCGATTGCACCGCCGAGCCAGCCACTGCCACCGATTATGCCAATTCTCAAAGGAGCGCTCACCTCGGGTTTCCCTCATCCGGTCTATAGCCATGCCGGGAGAAGAAGCGGTCAAGCTCCCTCTGCTGTGGTATTTCACCCGTGTAGATCGCGATATATTCCGGAATCCGTTTCATGCGGACGGCGATATCCTCCTTCGACTGCATGGAAATATATCCGATCTGTACGAGGTAGGTTGTTCGGGCTCTGACATCTGATGTCGTTTCTGGTAAACCGAAGCGCATGAACATGCGCTTGAGTGCTTCCAGCCGAATTTGATCCGCCTGCTGGACCTCTGCGAGAAGCTCGTCGGACTGCAGCGCCCAGCTGCGCACGGCGAATTCGAACCTGGCATCGAATAGATCGGTGCTGAGCCAGCAATCGAAGACGTTGAGCATCGCCTCGGCCAGCGATTCCGCATAGGCTTCGGATTGCTTGATGATGTTGCCGGTATTTTTCTCTCGCCACCGCGTCACGAGGGCGCTCAGGAGTTCTTCCCGATCCTTGAAGAACCAGTAGAAGCTCGTTCGCGAGAGGTTGAGCTTCTTGGCGAGCGGTAGAATTTTTACCGAATCCACGCCGGATTCCAGCAGTGACTGGTAGGCTGCTTCCAGCCACCCCTCCTGTGATCCGCGCCAACCGGTGTCGTTCAAAGCCTGGTCCATGGGCTTATCTCCTATCAAATTGTGAGGCGATGCACAAGAAAAATGTACATCTGTGTCGATATTGAAGACTTAACTGTTTTCAACGTTGACACATATGTACATTGCGCTTAGCGTCTGCCCCGATGTTTTTAATCCGGAACCACGGCCCATGTCGAATGACCCTCTCCTGCAACCCTACCAGCTCAAGCATCTGACGCTGCGTAACCGTATCATCGTGACGTCCCACGAGCCGGCCTATCCCGAGGACGGCATGCCGAAGGAGAAGTATCGCGCCTATACAGTGGAGCGGGCGAAGGGCGGCGTGGCCTTGACGATGACAGCGGGTTCGGCCGCGGTTTCCAGGGACAGCCCGCCTGTTTTCAACAACCTGCTCGCCTACAAGGACGAGATCGTGCCCTGGATCAGGGAAATGACCGACGCCGTGCACGAAGAAGGTGCGGCGATCATGATCCAGCTGACCCATCTCGGCCGGCGCACCCGCTGGGACAAGGGCGACTGGCTGCCGGTCGTCGCCCCGTCGCATCACCGCGAAGCCTCGCACCGCGCCTTTCCGAAGAAGGTGGAAGATTGGGACATCGAGCGCATCATCAGGGATTTCGCCGATGCGGCCGAACGCATGAAGGCGGGTGGCATGGACGGTATCGAGCTGGAGGCCTATGGCCACCTGATCGACCAATTCGCGTCTCCGCTGACCAACGAGCTCGACGGTCCCTATGGCGGCGCGCTCGAAAACCGTCTGCGCTTCTGTTTCGATGTGTTCAGGGCGATCCGCAAGAGAGTGGGAGACGAGTTCATTCTCGGTGTGCGCTACACGGCGGACGAATGTCTGCCCGGCGGCAACGGGCCGGCGGAAGGCATTGAGATTTCGAAGCGGCTGCGCGACAGCGGCCTCATCGACTACCTGAACGTCATTCGCGGCCACATCGATACCGATCCAGGTTTGACCGACGTCATTCCGATCCAGGGCATGGCGAACTCGCCGCACCTGGACTTTGCCGGTGAAATCCGCGCCGCGACCAACTTCCCGACATTCCACGCGGCGAAGATTCCTGATGTCGCCACCGCGCGCCACGCGATCGCGGCCGGCAAGGTCGACATGGTCGGCATGACCCGCGCCCACATGACCGACCCGCATATCGTGCGCAAGATCATGGAGAAGCGGGAGGAGGATATCCGTCCCTGCGTCGGCGCCAACTACTGTCTCGACCGCATCTACCAGGGCGGCGCGGCCTATTGCATCCACAATGCCGCCACCGGCCGCGAACTGACCATGCCGCATATCCTGGCCAAGGCCGACGCCAGGAAAAAAGTCGTCATCGTCGGCGCCGGCCCGGCCGGCCTGGAGGCGGCGCGCGTCGCCGGCGAGCGTGGCCATGAGGTCGTCGTCTTCGAAGCCGCCAACAATCCCGGCGGCCAGATCCGGCTCACCGCCCAGAGCGAGCGCCGCAGGGAAATGATCAGCATCATCGACTGGCGCATGAACCAGTGCGAGAAATACGGCGTCACCTTCCGCTTCAACACCTGGGCGGAAGCCGACACGATCGAAGCCGAGAAACCCGACGTCGTCATCATCGCGACCGGCGGCTTGCCGCATACGGAGGTTCTGACAAGCGGCAACGAGCTGGTGGTCTCCTCATGGGACATCATTTCCGGCGACGTGAAGCCGGGTTCGAACGTGCTTGTTTTCGACGATGCCGGCGATCACGCCGGGCTTCAGGCGGCGGAGTTTCTCGCCAAGGCGGGCGCCAAGGTCGAGATCATGACGCCGGACCGGTCCTTCGCGCCGGAGGTCATGGCCATGAACCTCGTGCCTTACATGCGCTCCCTCCAGAAGCATGACGTGACCTTTACCGTCACCTATCGCCTGGACGCCGTCGAAAAGAGCGGCAACCAGCTCGTCGCCCATGTCGGCAGCGATTACGGCGGGGTTGCCAAGCAGCGCAGCTTCGACCAGATCGTCGTCAACCACGGAACTATTCCGCTCGACGAGCTCTATTTCGAGTTGAAGCCCCGTTCGAGCAACCTCGGCGAGGTCTCGCACGACGAGCTTCTTTCGGGGAAACCCCAGTCCATCCTTCGCAATCCCGAAGGCCGGTTCCAGCTGTTCCGCATCGGGGATGCCGTCGCTGCGCGCAACACGCATGCCGCCATCTATGACGGTCTGCGCATCGCGAAGGATCTATGATCGCAGCAGCGGCGTCGCCGGTCGATCGTCTCGGGAGGGGATGAGATGAGTTTACGCAATGAAAGCCTCCAGCATTTCCTGGAGGCGGCATCCCTGGCTTTCGGTCAGTTCGCCACCGCCCCGGAAGCCCGCCGCTCGATCGGTCAGTTCTTTGCGGCGCTGGAACGTCCGGGGACCGCGCGAGCAGGAGAAGGAAGCCGCTTGCCTGTCTGCGCCGACCTCGATATGGCGCTCTCGGTCGATACGTCCTATGCTTCTCTGGCGCGATTGATCGAGGGCTTCAAAGGCATCGAGCCAATGCTTGAATGGCGTCGGCGCACCAAGTATGACCACACGGCCAGCGACAATTTCGTCGATGGGCATGCCAATGCGATGATCATCGGCCCGGGCGGATTGGAGGAGCGAAGCGACCTGTGGCTCGGCGTGACGTTGATGGCGCCTCACGTGCGCTATCCCGATCACGACCATGCGCCGGAGGAAGTCTATCTCGTGCTTTCCGAGGGAGAGTTTCGACAGGGGGAGGGGGACTGGTTTTCGCCTGGAATCGGCGGATCGTTCTACAATATCCCTGGGATCAAACATGCCATGAGATCGGTCGACACGCCGTTCTTCGCCTTCTGGGCACTGCTCGCCGACCGGCCGCACTGACGGCCGGAAAGTCTAGACATAAAGGGGTTCGCAAATGAAGATTCTCGTCCCAGTCAAACGGGTTGTCGACTACAACGTGAAGATCCGGGTTCGTCCGGATGGCACGGGTGTTGAGCTTGCCAATGTGAAGATGTCGATGAACCCGTTCGACGAGATCTCGGTGGAAGAGGCGCTGCGGCTGAAGGAAGCCGGCAAGGCGGAGGAAGTGGTGGTGGTGTCGATCGGTCCTGCCAAGGCCGAGGAGACGCTGCGCACGGCACTCGCCATGGGCGCCGACCGCGCCATCCTGGTTGAGACCGACGATCAGGTCGAGCCGCTGGCGGTTGCCAAGATCCTGAAGGGCGTGGCCGAGGCCGAGCAGCCGGGGCTTGTTATCGTCGGCAAGCAGGCGATCGACGACGACTCGAACCAGACCGGCCAGATGCTGGCGGCACTGATGGGCGCCGCCCAGGCGACCTTTGCCTCGAAGATCGAGATCGGCGATGGCAAGGCGACCGTGACCCGCGAGGTCGACGGCGGCCTGCAGACGATCGAGATCAAGCTGCCGGCGGTGGTCACATCGGATCTGCGCCTGAACGAGCCGCGCTACGCCTCGCTGCCGAACATCATGAAGGCGAAGAAGAAGCCGCTCGACAAGAAGAGCCCGGCCGATTTCGGCGTCGACACGACGCCGCGGCTGAAGGTGCTGAAGACCGAGGAGCCGTCGGGCCGCAAGGCCGGCGTCAAGGTCAAGTCGGTCGCCGAACTGGTCGA
>NZ_RJJT01000034.1 GCF_003938655.1 Rhizobium pisi | reverse complement strand
CGACATCGTCGACCTGCTGCCGTTCAACTTCGCCAGAACCGAAGCCGCCTGACACAATACGATTCCAAACGTTGATCCGATGCCAATCAACGGGTTGGCGTCAACGTGCAGCGAAAATCGCGCTTACGAACAGTGGGCAAAGGTTCACAAAGTTTATCGTGGCATGGACGGCTGGATCGATGAGGCTAAGATACCGCGCTGGTACGGGACAACCGACGAGGAGCCATATATCACCGCTTCAGCTGAGCCGAGCGGTCTTGTTTTTGAAGGTAATGTCGAGCCTATTTTGTGGACGGGTTGGATATCGGTCATCTGTGCGAGGTTGACGATAGCGCTCGGCACCACTGTTCATGATGCAGAAATGTAGAAGCGGTTCCCGACGTTGGCTTGAATGACTTATAATGGCGCATTGTTTCCATCTCCGTCACAGGGCAATCTTCAACACGGGACAATGCGTTAAAGTCAAGGTGCTAAGCAACCAGCGCTTACAGTTTTTACGGGTCGCGAAGTCTCTATACCGTGCGGAAAGTGCTGCCCTTAGATCCGCGCTAAACGAGACTCTTGGGAAATCTCCGGCGCGTAAGCCAGAACAGAACGCCGGCGCAGTATAGGATAAATCCCCCTGGCATTGCGCGCCGCAAAACATCTCGTATTTCCGGCGAAACCTTTAAAGGATAAAAGAAATCAGCCCGATCCGCGGGTATCATAAACATGAACACCAAGGCAAAGCCGCCAAGTGCAACGCAAATCCACCCCATGGTTCTCGGAGAGATCATAAATCCGAAAAATTTCATATGTTTATTGGGTGGCTCATACAGCGGTGCAACAGTCAATGCGCCCACTCTGTCTCGTATGGTACAGTGGAATTTGAGAGACTCCCCCTCGCCCGAATGCAAGATCTCGATCTTTACGCCTTCCTTTGGCGCGAAAAAATCAAATTTCGCTACGAGAGTCTTAGCGTCCTCCTGCAAATTCAAACTCGCTTTATTTTCAGGCCTCGAAGATCTGATTAACTCGTAGTTTAAAATACGACCGTCTCCCTCTAGCTTAAATATTAGTGAGCCATCGTCAGCAATATCATTTGGAATCAACCTATCACGACCAATATTCCAGACGATAAATTGCGAGAGAGTTACTCGCCTCAATACAATATCATCGAATATTATTTTCAATTTATTAGATAGCTGTGGGCTGCGATTTCCAACAAAGTTGGTATGCCTGAAATAGCAGAAGATCCCTCGTTTTGGTTTTGAAAGTATATATAGCCAAACCGTTACAATAATACCGACAACGCCTAACCCCGCTCCTATCAGAAATTGCGGTTCAACAAGGCTGGCTAAATTCATAGAAGTAGGTCTCCAAAAGACGTCTGGAAAGAACGTTCATTCTGAACAATACTGTTAAAGAATGGCAACTATAGAATGCATTTTTTTCTGCGCAAGTGTCCCAGCGCGCAAATCAATCGCACTCTTGATAAGGGTGAGATCAGTGGTTCAATCCCACTCGGCAGTACCAGTTTTCTTTAGAAAAACAGGGGGCTATGACAGAACATGCTCGCCCATCTATTGGGCAACTCGTCTGCAACGCAGAACGGAACGCCAATCGCGGCGAAAATCTTTACAGTGAGTTCGAAATCTGTTCTGGAGTTTTCACGGGCGAAACGAGCAACGCGACCGAATGACCTTGACCCCGCGATACCCTTTTGCTCGCAACTCATCCGAAACCTCATCGACCGTGCGCGTGTTATTGGGGCCGACGATCACTTCGGCAATCGCCCCGCTTGGATCCCACCGGCCGGACCTGTACCTCCCAAACTGCATATCGAAGTACGGCACTTCAACATCGCCCCTTGTCCGAAGTAGTGGGTCACGAGCGGGGATCTCTGTCCCGTCACGAAGAATTCCTACCGGGATATTCACTTTTCCATCGACCGATGGTCGAGACATACTCGAAAAAATCAGTCGAACCTCGTCCTCATGCTGCCAGGTGTCCTCTTTGGTTGCTGTGATTAGACTGAGAAGCGAGGTTACGGCACCAATTCGCAGTGCAATATCATCCTGGCGACCAACCAATGGCGCTGCAATTTCGGCCACTGCAGTATGCAACGCGCCGAGATGCTCGGACTGCACGTATCTGACACGCTGGACACGCAGAGACATGTGATCAAAAGCTGAAGGTCGGAACCCAATGCAATATCCCCTTCCACGGTCCGTGTACTCTTGCCACATGGGAAGCTTGTCGGACTGGAGGGACAAGCTGAACGAGTGCATCCAAAACCGCTGCCGCAGAGTTTGGAGTTGAACCTTCATGCCGGCATAGGCGGCACGGACTTGAGGCAATGCTTCCTCGCGTATCACTTCCATGAGTACACGATCCACGATCTCAGCAAGCTGGAGTTCCTTTGGATCGTTTGCGTATTGGAGATCACTTAGCCAAATTGAACCGTTCGAAGTAATGCCGGCGAAACCAGCAGCGGAACAGGAGTGATAAAGCATCGAGGTTGGTCGATAGTCGTAGAAAGCCATGGTTCTCGAATCAGAAGAGTTAGATCTCATCCACTACATTGACTTGAGCACCTTGACATCAGTTTCGACAGCAATGTCATAGGTACGCCTTCCTTCATCGCCCTTCAGCCCCATCCCCTCACCCCTCCAACTCCACAATCGCACACCCATACCCCTCAAGCTCCAGCCTCCCCGCCACCATCTTCTCCCCATCCAGCAGATCCCGCCCGGCCGGCACGCCGCCCACCATCACCGCCTGATCCGTATAATTCTGCACAAACAGCAGCCGCCGCTCCTCGTTCATCCGCATCGTCACCTCCACACCCTCGGGCAGCCCGCCGACCAGCGGCTCGATACCGGCAGGCGTAAACAGGCGTTCGGTCAGCGCCTCGGTCAGCTCAGGCGTGAGATAGGTGCCGAGATAGACCACCTGGCCCTTGCCGACCTTGCGGGAGGTCGCCATCGGCTGGCCCTCGGCGTAGCGGTTGGACCAGGCGGCGATCACCTCGACGTCGGGCTCGATGGTGAGGTTTTCGTAGAAATGGCCGGCCGTCATTTCGCGGTTGCCGATCTTGAAGCGGCGGTGGCGGCGGTTGCTTTCGGCAGGCTTGGCGGGCGGAATGACAAGTCCGCCGGAGCGCTCCATCACGTCGAAGAGCCCGTTGGCGCCGGGGGCGGCGAGACGGCCGAAATCTTCCACGCGCACGCCCGTCAGCTTGGAAAGCGCGGTCCCGGGCGCGGTCTCGCGGATGACGTGGTTATCCCCAGTGCGGGTGCCGGTGCGCGCGCCGATGACGACGGTGCCGCCTGCTTCGGCGAAGGCTTCGAGCTTTGCCGTCCATTCGTCCTTCCACATCACCCAGTGCGGGACATAGAAGAGCTTCAGCCTGGAAAGATCGTCCTCGGGATGGATGAAGCCGCAGGCAATCCCCCTGTCATAGCAGTGCTGATGCAGCAGGATCGCATCGTCCTGCGGGCTCGGCAGGCCGATCGGATAGGTCTTGTGGGCTTCCTGATTGTCGAAATCCGAGCCGGCAATGCCGACATCCATGCGCACATAGGTGCCGAGGATCTTGGGCTCCAGCGCCGTCATCTCGCTCGCAAAGCGCTTGGCCTCCTCATAGCGATGGCGGCCGATATCGTCGTGGTCGATGATGCCCATCCAGTAGATCTCGGCGCCGAAATGGGCGGGCCGCCAGCGGAAGAACATCAGGCCATCGGCGCCATGGGCAACCGAGGAGAGCGCCATGCGGCGCAGCTCCCCCGGCTCCGGCGTCAGCGTGCAGAAGCCCGGCTGGCTGCCGAAGCCCGATTGCTGCTCGGGAACGATGTAATTGCCGGAGAAACCGCGGCAGATATCGAGGTGCAGCGCCTGCACCTTGGCGTGGTTTCCAAGCCGCTGGAACTCGTCATAGAGCAAGGGATAGATGTCGTAGCCGACGAAATCGAGATCCTTGCTGAACTGGCCGCGGAAATCGATATCCCTCAGGCCCCCGAGATTGTGGAAGACGAACCAGCTGGGTTTCACATCCCGCAGGATCTCCACCTGGTCGTGCTGGAAGCGCGCCGTGGAGAAGGCGAGGAAGCGGTGGTAATCCTGCACATGGCCGGGGCTCGGAAAGGTCGGGCCGAATTCGATCGGCAGCACCACCTGATCGAAGCTGTCATAGGCCGTCGCCCAGAAATCGCCGCCCCAGGCCGCGTTGAGCTTTGATATCTCGCCGTATTTGCCGGCAAGGTATGCCTGGAATTCGGTGAGCGTCGCCTGGGAAAAGCTCTCCGGCATGCTGGTGTTCAGCTCGTTGTCGGTCTGCCAGCCGACGACGAAAGGATTGTCGCGATAGTGCTCGGCCATCGCCCTGGTGATGCGCCGGCTGTGCTCGCGGAAAAGGGGGCTTGCCGTGTCGCAGTGCTGGCGCGAGCCGTGGCTCATCGGCCGACCCTTGCCGTCGACCCTTAAAATTTCAGGGTGTGCTGCCGTCAGCCAGCGCGGCGGGGTCGCCGTCGGCGTGCACATGATCGTGTCGATGCCGTAGCGCCCGAGCATTGATATGGCGCGGTCGAAGAGATCGAAATTGTAGGCGCCGAGCTTCGGTTCCAGAATGTGCCAGGCGAATTCGGCCATGCGCACGACGTTGAAGCCGGCCTTCGCCATGCGCTCGGCGTCGCGCTCCCAATAGCTTTCGTCGACATGCTCGGGATAATGCGGCGCACCGACGAGAAAGCGATCTGTCTTGACGGTGTTCCATACGGAGAGGGTCTTGTCGGACACGGGCTGATCTTTCCTATCTGTCGAGAATGGTCTTGCGGGCGCTGATCGTGCGGCCGCCGTCGGGGGAAAAGAGATAGAGTTCGCTGGCATCGAGCTTCAGCGCCACCTTCTGGCCGGCGGCAAAGGGCGCGACGTAGCTGAGCTGGGCGGTGATGTTGCCGGTGCCGCTTTCCGAGGCGATGGTGCGGAGATTGCCGGCATCGACATAGAGAATGGTCTCGCGGCCGAGATGCTCGACGAGGCGCACCTCGCCATGCACGGCCCCGTCCCCACTGCCCTCGGCAACCACGGAGATCGCCTCCGGCCGCACGCCGAGCGTGAGGCCTGTGCCTTTCGCAAGCGTCGTCGGCTGGGCAAGCTCCACCGTCAACGGTGCAAGGCCGGGTGCGGAAACGGTGACGCTACGGCCAGACACATCATCGAGGGTGACGCCGAGGAAATTCATGCGCGGCGCGCCGAGGAAGCCGGCGACGAAGAGATTGTCGGGGTTGCGGTAAAGCTCCAGCGGCGATCCCACCTGCTCGATGATGCCCTGGTTCAACACGACGATGCGGCTTGCCATGGTCATCGCCTCCACCTGGTCGTGGGTGACGTAGACCATGGTGGCGCCGAGTTCGGCATGCAGGCTGCTGAGTTCCACGCGCATCTGGGTGCGGAGCGCCGCATCGAGGTTCGACAGCGGCTCGTCGAACAGGAAGACCTCGGGCGAGCGGGTGATCGCCCGGCCGATCGCCACGCGCTGACGCTGCCCGCCGGAAAGCTGCTTCGGCCGCTTTTCCAACTGGTCGGTGATCCTGAGGATCTTGGCGGCGCGGGCGACCGCCGCATCGATCTCCGCCTTCGGGCGCTTCGCCATTCTGAGGCCGAAGCCCATATTCTCAGCCACCGTCATATGCGGATAGAGCGCATAGGACTGGAACACCATGGCGATGCCGCGTTCGCCCGGTTCCTGCCGGCTGACATCGCGGCCGTTGATCAGGATCTGGCCTGAAGAGATCGCCTCCAGCCCGGCGATCGATTTCAGCAGCGTGGACTTGCCGCAGCCGGATGGTCCGACCATGACGATGAACTCGCCCTGCGCCACGGAAAGATCGATGCCGCGCAGCGCATGATAGGCGCCGTAATTCTTGTTGATCTCGCGGAGTTCGAGACTGGTCATATCCTGGCCCTCTCTTGTTGAAACGGAAGACGCTCGCTCATCCCTTCACCGCGCCCATGGTCAGGCCGGCGATGAAATGCCGCTGCATCAGGAAGAACATCACGACGGGCGGCACGGCGACGACGATGGTGCCCGCGGAAATCAGGTTCCAGGCCGAGACCCACTCGCCGCGCAGATTGGCAAGGCCCGCCGTAACCGGCTTGACGCTGTCGCTGACGGTCAGCACCACGGCCCAGAAATAATCGTTCCAGACGAAGGTGAAGATCAGGATGGCAAGGGCGGCAAGCGCCGGCTTGACCAGCGGGATCACCACATGCACCAGCGTCTGGAACGGGGAAGCGCCTTCGGCGCGCGCCGCCTGGAACAGCTCGTCGGGAAGGGCTGCGATGAAATTGCGCATGAAGAGTGTCGCAAAGCCCGTCTGGAAGGCGACGTGGAAGATGATCAGCGCTGCCGTCGTATCAATCAGGTCGAGCTGCACCATCAGGTCGCGCACCGGGATCATCATGATCTGGTGCGGCAGGAAATTGCCGCCGACGAAGAGCGCGAAGATCAGCATGTTGCCGCGAAAGCGGTAGCGCGACAGCACGAAGCCGGCGAGCGTCGACAGCACCAGCACGCCGATGACAGAGGGAATGGTGATCGTCAGGCTGTTGAGGAAATAGCGCGCCATCGGCGTGTCGGTGAAGACGGCCCGGTAATTGTCGATGACGCCGATCTCGGTCGGCCAGCCCCAGAGATTGCCGCCCATCACATCCGCCGTCGAGCGGAAGGAGGTCAGCACGATCGCAAACAGCGGGCAGAGCCAGGCCAAGAGCACGATGACGACGGCGAGCACATAGACGCGGCGCTGCCAGATCGCGGTTTCGGGAATGGGACGAGGATACATCAGCCTCCCCTCTCTTCGCTGCGGATGATGTGGGTGAGATACCAGGCGATGAAGACGGCCATGATCACGAAGAGCACCGTGGCGATCGCCGCGCTATAGCCGAAGCGGTAGGAAAAGATCGATTGCTCGTACATCTGGTAGGCAAGCACCGAGGAGGAGCCGAACGGCCCGCCTGCGGTCATGACCGAGATCATGTCGAATGAGCGGAGCGCCCCGACCACGGTCACGGCAATGGCGATGAAGGTCACCTGCGTCAGCTGCGGCAGCACGATGTGGCGCAGCATGTTCCAGCCCCTCGCCCCGTCCACGCGGCCCGCCCCGATCAGCTCTTCGCTCAAGTTGTTGAGACCGGCGAGATAGAGCACCATGCAGAAGGTGATCTGCGGCCAGAGGGCTGCAATGACGATCGCGAAGGTCACGAAATGCTCGTCGGAAAGAACCGCCGGCGCCACCGCCCCGAAAGCCCGGAAGATCAGCGCGAGCAGCCCGAACTCCGGCGTATAGACCCAGGTGAAAACAACTCCGACGGTGACCGAGGCGAGCACCAGCGGAATGAAGAACAGCGACTTCAGGAAGCGCATGCCTGCGATTTTCTGGTTGACCAGCAGCGCGATGGCAAGCCCGATCGGCGGCGCCGCCATGAACATGACGAGCCAGATCAGGTTGTTCTTCAGCGACACGTAGAATTGCGGATCGCTGTAGAGCTCGATGTAATTGCCAAGCCCGATCCAGACCATCGGCCCGAAGCCATCCCACTCGTGAAAGCTGATCCAGACACTCCTGACCGCCGACAGCAGGATGACGATGAAGAATAGCAGGATCGCCGGCGCGATAAGCAAAACCGGGGTAAGCCACCACCGCTGGCGGCGCCATAATGTCTGCATTTTGAGAACCTCGTTGTGACAGGGGCAGGCATGCCTGCTCCGGCTGCCCGAGCATCAAGCCTTCCCTGGGGAGTGGAGAGATCCCCACTCCCCAGGCAGGAGCAGTTCGGCCTGCCCCTCTGGGAGAGCCCTCAGATCTTATAAATCCGCTTCCGCGTCCCCTCGAGGCGCGTGAGGATCGCCTTGCGCCGTTCGGGCTTGGCCATGAACTCCTGGAAGCCGACGAGGCCGGCCTGGGCCATGTCGGGATCGCTGTCGCGGTCGTAATATTGCGAGGCGCCCTGCACCGTCTTCATCGTCTCCACGGCGACGTTGACGAGCGGATCCTTGCTCGGCGGCAGGTCGTGGCGCGGCGGCACGTTGCCACCGGGCTCCATATAGATCGCCAGATTCTCCGGCTTGTAGAAATAAGCGAGGAAATCGCGCGCGCCCTGCTTGTTCTTGGCCTTGGCCGGAATATGGACCGAATTGACCGAGAACTCCTCGAAATGGCCGATCTTGGGGTCGAGCACCGGGAAGGTCGCATAGGTCAGCTGCGGCAGGTCCTCTTCGGTGAAGGCCGAGCGCAGGAAGGCCCCGAGGTTCATCATGCCGGCCTTCTTTTGCGCCAGCAGCGCCGCCGCCTCCTGCCAGCCGAAGGAGGTGTGGTTCGGCGTGAAGAAGCCCTTTGATATCATCGCCTCCCACTGGTCGAAGACCGGGGTCAGCGCCGGATCGAGATAGCTCATCTCGCCGTTCATCAGCGCCATGTGCCTGTCCAGCCCATTGATGCGCAGGTTCATCTGGTCGAACCAGCCGGCCGCCGGCCACAATTCCTTGGTGCCCATCGCCACCGGCGTAATGCCTGCCGCTTTGCACTTGTCGCCATAGGCCATGAATTCCTCGGCGGTCTTCGGCATCGTCAGCCCGTACTGCTCGAACACGTCCTTGCGGTAGAACATGCCCCAGAGCGTGCCGCCCGTGGGAAGGCCGTATTGCTTGCCGTTATCGGTGACGGCGCCGACCGTCGCACCGAACACGTCCTTGTATTTTTCCTTCTCGAAGAGATCGGAAATATCGTCGAACAGGCCGCGCTTGACGAAGGCGCGCATGCGGTTTCCCGAAAACCAGAAGCAAATATCAGGCGCGCCGGCGACGAGATAATTGCGAATGGCCGTCTTGTGGGCCTCGTGGTCCATATTGTTGATGACGACGTTGACGCCGGCTTCCTTGCCGAAACCAGCCGCGATCGTCTTCAGCGCATCGAGTGCGGCGGCATTGTTTTCGGACGAAATGATCGTGACGTCCTGCGCCTGCGCGATCGCGGGGATCGGAAAGCTGCCGACCGCCGTACCTGTGACGGCGGCTGCGGAAACCATGCCCGCCCCCTTCAGGAAGCTTCTGCGCGTGGTTGCCGGAAATTGCTTCGAAAATGCCATTGAATTCCTCCCAGTTGATCGATCAACACTGCCTGGCGAGCGGCCTCCTCCTTGGAACGCGCTCGCAGGCATTCAACGTGCCGATCCGTTCATGATCTCAGGCGTATAATCCGCTTGGCTCAGTTGATCGACGGCCGAACTTATGCATAAATCGAAACCGCCCGCAATAATTAATTTACAAAATTAAGGAATGCATCGTGAAGCTCAAAGGCGACCAGACCACGGCGAGAGCCATGAACCGACGCCTCATCCTCAACCTTCTCCGGCGCGAGGGGCCGCGCAGCCGTGCCGATATCGCGACGGTGATCGGCCTCAGCCCCGCCGCCGTCACCTTCGTCGTTTCAGATCTTCTGGAGGAAGGCATCGTCATCGAGGGCAAGACCGTGCCCGGCCTCACCGGCCGCCGGCCGATCCCCGTCGAGATCAATTACGAGCATTCGCTCGCCCTCGGCTTCAAGCTGATGGTGGATTCGGTGGAATGCGTGGCGACGGACCTTGCCACCAACCCCGTCGCCGCCATGCGCGTAAGCCTTGCCGACCACGATCCGGATGCCGTCGCCGACCTTCTGGCGGGCACCGTGCCTGAACTGGTGAAACTCGCCGGCCGGCCGAAAGCCAAGCTTGCCGGCATCGGCATCTCCATGCCCGGCGTCATCAACCACGAGCAGACCGCCTGCGTGCGCAGCCACCGTTTCCAATGGGACAACGTCCCCCTCGCCTCGCTGGTCGCAAGCCGCGTCCACGTGCCGGTCTGGCTGGAGGACGACACCAACGCCTATGCCATCGCCCAGCAGCTCTTCGGCCTCGGCCGCCAGCACCGCAACATGGCGGTGCTCGCCGTCGGCGTCGGCATCAGCTGCGCCCTCGTCATCGACGGCAAGCTTTATCGCGGCGCAAACGGTGCCGCCGGCAAGTTCGGCCACACGCTGTTCGAGGAGAACGGCCGCCTCTGCGAATGCGGCAAGCGCGGCTGCCTGATGGCCTATCACTCCGAACTCTCGATGCTGCGCCGCTGGCGCGAGGCGACCGGCAGCAGTGAGGAACTCGGCCTGCCCGAACTCTGCCAGGCGCTCGCATCAGGCGATGCCACCGCGACCGCCCTCGTCGCCGATTCCGGCCGCGGCATCGGCACCGCGCTTGCCAATCTCGTCAACATCACCGACCCCGAAGTCATCGTCGCCGGCGGCGAAGCCGTCTCCCTCGGCGACCCCTTCCTCATTCCGCTCCGCGAGGCGCTGGCCGCCCGCACCTTCCGCGCCGCGCCGCCGCTTTTGCCCGACTGGGAAGACAACTCCTGGGCCAGGGGTGCGGCCGCCCTGGTGACCCAGAAGATCTTCGACTTCGAGTCATCGGGCGGGGTGACGGATGTTGGGACGCTTGACGTGAGAGGCTCGACCTCAGCGGCTTGAGGGGTGTGACAGCAGGTTGGCTCTGTCAGGCAGGGCATGCCGTGCCGCCCCCTCATCCGCCTGCCGGCACCTTCTCCCCGCTGGGGAGAAGAGATTCGCGGTGACGCCTCGCCTTTGGTCTACCGCCATGGCTTGAATGTGTATTCGACAGTGCCACAAGTCTCTTCTCCCCTCGGGGAGAAGGTGCCGGCAGGCGGATGAGGGGGCTACGGTTGCCGTCGAATGTTGGTGGCCGGTTGCATTTCGCTCTCACGCGACTAGTTTTTATACCGAGCCCCAGAAAAACGACCGCGAGCAAGCCATGTGCCGAAACATAAAACCTCTGTTCAATTTCGATCCGCCAGCAACGGATGAAGAGATTCATGATGCCGCGCTTCAGTTCGTGCGGAAGCTGAGCGGAGCGGCCAAGCCGTCGAAGCGCAATGAAGCCGCGTTCGAACGCGCGGTCAGTTCGATCGCTGCCTGCGCCCGCGAACTGCTCGATTCAATGGAGACGTCTCAACCGCCTCGCGACCGCGAGGAAGTCGCGGCGAAGGCGCGCGCGAGGACCGCGATGCGGTTCGCGTAAGAAGGTCCCGCCCTCACGGGAAAGTCAGTGCAGATACACTGGCTTACAAAAATGCGGGTTTCCCGACACATCCCTGGTTCAATCATCGAGTGAAATCCCATTGCGGCCGATGAGCCGAGAATGGTCGAGTCAGGAAGGATGACACGATGAAAACGATCCAGGTTATAGCGCTCGCCCTCGCTCTCGGCACCGCCGCGGCAGCGCATGCCGAACAGCCGCTGCAGCGCACCGATCTCGTGAAGAACGATATCGATGTGGCCGGCCACGAAGCCGTTCAGGTGCGCGTCGATTTCGCGCCCGGCGTTCTCGCGCCGAAGCATTCGCATCCTGGCGAAGAGATCGCCTTCGTCATCGAGGGCACGCTGGAATACCAGCTCGAAGGCCGGGAGCCGGTGACCCTCAAGGCCGGCCAATCCCTGTTCATTCCCTCCGGCACCGTCCACTCCGCAAAGAACGTCGGCAACGGCAAGGCGTCGGAACTGGCGACTTACATCGTCCGCAAGGGTGAGCCGCTGGTCGTGCCTGCCAAGTAAGCTGCTTGGGGTTGGCGTCGCTGACATTCAAAGGTGTGCCGTGTGGCCCCCTCATCCGGCTGCCGCCACCTTCTCCCCGCTGGGGAGAAGGGACGCGTGGCGGCGCCTCGCTTCGATCTACCGCTTGCTTCAATATGTATCCGGCGGTGCGTCATCCCCTTCTCCCCGGCGGGGAGAAGGTGGCGGCAGCCGGATGAGGGGGCTGCACGGCACAACGTTAGCCAACACTCTTCCCTAATCCCTCATCCCCAAACAACACCCTCAAAACTCATCCCACTGACCGCTCGCCAGCGCGGCATTGCCTTGCGCCTGATACGCCTTGCCGACCTTGGCCCTGAGTTCGCGCGCCGGAGAGCCCGCATCCGCAGGTTTTGCCGGCGCCGGTCGCCGCGCCTGGGAGGCGGACGTCTTTTCGATGTTGAATAGGCTGAGCATGTCGGCGATGCGGCCGATCTCGCGCACCAGCGCGTGGCTTGCGGCCGTGGATTCCTCCACCATGGCGGCGTTCTTCTGCGTGCCCTGGTCCATGGCGTTGACGGCCATGTTGATCTCGGCGAGCGCGGTTGCCTGCTCGCGCGCGGCTTCGACGATCGAGCCGATGTGGCGGTCGATCTCCTTGACCTCGTCGGCGATGACGGTCAGCGCCTCTCCCGTCTCCCCGACCAGCGAAACGCCGGTCTTCACGTGCTCGCCCGAGGTGTTGATCAGTGCTTTGATCTCCTTGGCCGCCTTGGCCGAACGCTGGGCAAGCTCGCGCACCTCCTGGGCAACGACGGCAAATCCCTTGCCGGCCTCGCCGGCGCGCGCGGCCTCGACGCCGGCGTTCAGCGCCAGCAGGTTGGTCTGGAAAGCGATCTCGTCGATGACGCCGATGATGCTTGATATTTCGCGTGAGGAGCTGTCGATTGCGCCCATGGCCGTCACCGCCCGCTCGACGATCCGGCCGGATCTTTCCGCACCGGTGCGCGCCTTGGCGACCAGATCGCCCGCCTCTTCCGCGCGCCGGCTGGAATCCCTGACCGTCGTAGTGATCTCTTCGAGTGCGGCCGCCGTCTCCTCGATCGAGGCGGCCTGCTGCTCGGTCCGCCTAGCGAGATCGTCGGCCGCCGAGCGGATCTCCTGCGCTCCCGCGTTGATCTGCGCGGCGGCGGAATCGATCTCGCGGATCGTGCCCGTCAACTGCTCGAGCGCGTTGTTGAAATCATCGCGCAGCCGGTGATAGGCGGCGGGCAGCTCATCGGTGATGCGGTAGCTGATATCCTTGGCGACGATCGCGGCCATCGCCTTGCCGAAGCAATCGCTCACCAGCTTCTGTTCGCTAGCGATCGCTTCCGCCTGCGCCTTCTGCTTGGCGATTTCGGCCTCGTCGATATAGACCGAGATGGCGAGATCCATGTCGAGCATCGCGGCCTTGACCAGGCTCGCGAGCGCCTTGCCGAACTCCGCCGGCTTCATGCTCTTCCGGGAAAACATCCCCTGGGGGAACATCTCCTCGACGGCGCTCCGGATCAGATGATCGACGATGATGGCGTAGCCGCCGATATACCATCTCGGCTCCAGGCCGATGCGGGCGTGCACGGTGCCGATGGTGCGGACCTTGCCGACGTAATCCTCGCTGAAATTGCCGTCGGAAATATGGGCCCAATGCCCCAGCTGGGCGCCCTTGGCCCGGGCGATGTGATCGTCGGAGGAAAAGAAGCGTTTGACTTCGGGGCTGTTGCGCAACTGCGCATAGAATTTGTCGAGACCATGCGGCAGTTCCCGCGCGATCAGAGCTTTCAGTGAACGGATGCCGGCGCGCCCCTCTTCGTCGAGCCCCATGAATTCGAGGCGGCGTTCGATGTTCTGGCCTTGCGCGGCGGCATCAGCCTGCCCGGAAGCGGCGCGCTGATGAGAGTGGAGACCGGTATGCGCATGGGAATTGTTCTGCATTGATGCCCCCTTGGAAACGGAATTCGGTAAACGATGCGGAGCGGGAATCCATCCCCGAAACCCTTGTTCCTGCAGCCTGTCATGCAGTCCCACGCCCGTCAGCTAAGATCGAATTGATGGCCCTATGGTTTCCAAGAGGTAAATGGCCTCGACAGGCCGGCACTCTTCGTGCGCGCATTGGATAGAAGTGCCGGTTTCGGATATCGTCTCGGCGCAATGCTTCCGCTACAAGAGATGATCGTCCGATCGGATGCTATACAGACTGCAAAATGAGTTGCATTTCAACAACTTAGATCCGCACCCGCAAGTTGCAGCGACTCACCCTTTTTCGTTCGCCACGCCTCCATCGAAATCGAGTTTTGCTCGAGATCGGCGCCAACTTGGCAATGGCGTCCCGTTGAGATCCGGCGACGTCATCCGCGCCGGCGGCTCCACCCATATCAAGCGCGCGGCCCAGACTCCGCTCGACATGGTTCTCGAGGTGACGCGACGGCAAAAGGCCGGGGCGATGGAAACCAAGGCATCCCCGGCCCGAGCGGCGCCTTCGCGCCAGATCAAGCGACGCCGGCCAACCGCAGCAACTCGTCATTCTCGTCTGCAACACCCTCCGTCAGCCGGGCGGCGGCGATCGGGGCAAGCCAGGCCAGGATGGCGCCGACCTCGGCGCCTGACATCGCAGCATAGGTCTCGACATAGTCCATCGCCCGTTCCGGCACCGCATGGCGCAGCAAGAGATAGGTCCGGCAGACATCGGCCAGCGGATTGCCGCAGCAGGCGTCGAGCCAATCGACGATCATGGCCGCCTGCCCCGCGCCGTGAATGTTGAAGGGGTGAAAATCACGGTGGCAGACCCTGTCGCCATCGGGAAGAGATTCCAGTTCCGACAGAAGCCGGTGTCTCGACGAAGCATCTAGGCCCTCGGCCCGCCGGATCGCGGCCTAAAGCCTTGCCGTCAAAGACGGCAAACCATCGTCGGACTGTTGGTGAAGTCTCCGATGCAACTGCGCCATCTCCTCAAACGGCGCACATGCGGACACGAACCGTTCGGCAAAACAGGAACCGGGCGCGCGGTCCATCACCACGCCCCAACGCCCGTCGAACTCTCCAACCGCATGAACCTTTGGCGCCGGCAGCGAAAGCCTTTCGACGATCGCAAGGTTTGCCCCCTCCCTGAACGCCGACGCCTTGGCGGCGGCGTGCTTGTAGAGCTTGAGCGCCAGCGCGCCATATTCGAAGACCTCAGCCTCCTTGCCCGAGCCAAGCAGCCGGCCGATTTCGGTCATTGCGGTGCCTCCGGTTTCTGAGTTCAGGACTAGGGCGTGGGTGGTCCCGAGAAAAGATCCTGCTATTTTAGATCGGATGGCCTTTCACCGCCCGGACAGACGGCTGGTCTGGGGCGTTGACGGGGCGCCTATTGTTGGGGGGCGGAATGGATCGTCTCGACGCAATGCGGGTCATTCTTGCGGTCGTCGATGCCGGCAGCCTGTCGGCGGGCAGCCGTAAGCTCAATGCACCGCTTCCCAGCGTCAGCCGCAAGGTCGCCGAGCTGGAACGGCATCTTGGCACCACGCTCATCGTTCGCACCAGCCGGAATATACAGCTGACCAGCGCAGGGCGTGATTATGTCGAGGCGGCGCGGCGGATCGTCGCCGATCTCGACGAGGCCGAGCGGCGCGCCTCGGGCGAGTACCAGACGCCACGCGGCGAACTGGCGATTACCACCTCGGTCGAATTCGGCGCGCGTATTGTCCAGCCGATCGTGCTTGCCTTCATGGAGCAATATGCCGATGTCACGGTCCGCTTCCTTGCCGTCGATCGGATGGTGCATCTGATCGACGAGCAGGTCGACATCGCCATTCGCCTCGGGCCTCTCGCCGACAGCGCGCTCCATGCCGCCAGGGCTGGCAACTATCGAATGCTGACATGTGCAAGTCCCCGCTATCTCGACCGGCGAGGAACGCCGCAACATCCGCTCGAATTGATTGACCATGACGGCATCCTCTTCGGCAATCCCTCCAAATTCTGGACCTATCATGTCGGCGGCGACGAACTGGTGGCGGCCCCGTGCACGAGGCTTTCGGTCAGCACGGCGGCCGGCAATCTGATGGCGGCGCTCAGCGGCGTGGGGATCGCACGCCTGTTCGATTATCAGCTGCGGGATGAATTCCAGTCGGGCGCGCTCGTCCCGATCCTGACCGAATATGACGGCGAAGCGCGGCCGGTGCACATCGTCTATACTAGACAAGGACTGCTTCCGCTGAAAGTGCGCGCCTTCATCGACTTTGCAGCGCCACGATTGCGCGCCGCCTGCTGCGGGGAATCGGCCGGGCCACTGGAGCCATACGGCTCTCACGAAAGCTCAGAACAACTCTAATCCCTTGTTTTGCGCACTTCCGGGCATAATCGCCTCGCGCTTGTCTGGAGTTGCATGGGGCCTGGAATTGGTTGGGGCCTGAAATTGCATGGGGCTTGTCGGATTCGAGAGCCTGACTCTCGCATTCCCGTTCTACCAGCTGCGGGGTGCTGCCGCTTATCTTCGGCATCACAAGGCCGGCCGGCACGTAGACGCTCAGGGCGACCTCTCAGCAACCGCCAAGAACCAGGAATAATGACATGCCGCAGCATAGGCAGCAGCCGAAGGTCGATATCGGTTCCATCGCGATCGATACCGACATCACGCTCCGCAGAATGGTCATCCATCCCGAGGAGTCGAAAGGGACCGTGCTCCTTCTGCACGGCTTTCCAGAAACCCTCCACGCGTGGAAGGACATCGCGCTTGCGCTCGCCGACGATTATGAAGTCCACGCTTTCGACTGGCCTGGCTTCGGGCTTTCGTCGCGCCCGCCGGCCGATCGTTTCTCCTATGCGCCGCGGGATTATGCACGCGTCGTGAAGGACTATGTCGATCGCGCCGGCATCGACCGGTCGACGCTCACCATCTACGCGACCGACATCAGTGCTCTGCCGGTTCTCCTGCTTGCGCTGGAGGAGCCCGGCATCGCGAGATCGCTCATCGTCGGCGACTTCGCGCCCTTCGACCGGCCGGCTTATATGTGGGAGAACCTCCAGGCGCTGAAGTCGAAGCCCGCCTCCGATCAGGTTCGGGCCTTCATGAACGCCAATCGCGAGAAGATTCTCGCAAATACATTCTGGCGCGGTCTTCCGAAGCAGGCCCACTACGAATTGTCACGCGAATTCCGGGACGACATGGCACTCGGCTGGAGCCATGGCGAAATGACCTCGGTGGACGCCTTCTATCACTATTACTCCCATTTCACGCGCGACCAGGATTATTTCGAAGCGAATCTGGCAAGGCTCGCGACGTCAGTGACCGTGGTCTGGGGCAGCGAAGACCTCTACATCAAGAAGGAAATGGGGATCGAACTCGCGGATCGGATCCGGGCGGACCTCAGGCTTCTCCCCGGCATCGGACATTACCCGCATCTGCAGGCTCAGAAGCAGACAATCGAAGAAATTCGCGCCTCCTTCCGATGATCCCCAACCAAAAGTGAACATCATGAACACCATCGTGAAAGCCGCGGCCGTTCAGATCAGCCCCGTGCTCTACAGCCGTGAAGCGACCGTCGAAAAGGTCGTCCGGAAAATCCATGAGCTCGCCCGGAAAGGCGTGCAGTTTGCCACTTTCCCCGAGACCCTGGTGCCCTACTATCCCTACTTTGCCGCGGTCCAGACGCCGTGGCAGCAGCTCTATGGCACCGAGTTCGCAAGGCTGCTCGACCAGGCAGTGACGGTGCCCTCTCTAGCGACCGAGGCGATCGCCAAGGCGGCGCGGGAGACGGGCATGGTGGTGTCGATCGGCATCAACGAGCGCGACGGCGGCACCCTCTACAACACGCAATTGCTCTTCGATGCCGACGGCAGCTTGATCCAGCGCCGCCGCAAGATCACGCCCACCCATTATGAGCGAATGATCTGGGGCCAGGGAGACGGCTCGGGTCTGCGTGCCGTCGACAGCAAGGTCGGCCGCATCGGGCAGCTCGCCTGCATGGAGCACAACAATCCGCTCGCGCGTTATGCGCTGATAGCCGATGGCGAAGAGATCCATTCGGCCATGTATCCGGGCTCCTGCTTCGGCGAGCCTTTTGCGCAAAAGATGGAAATCAATATCCGCCAGCATGCGCTGGAGTCCGGCTGCTTCGTGGTGAACGCGACGGCCTGGCTCGACTCCGCCCAGCAGGCTGAGATCATGAACGACACCGGCTGCGCAATCGAACCGATCTCTGGCGGCTGCTTAACCACGATCGTCGCGCCCGACGGCAGCCTGCTCGCCGAACCGCTGCGTGAGGGCGAGGGCGAGATCATCGTGGACCTCGACTTCACGCGGATCGACCGGCGCAAGCAGGTGGTGGACATGCGCGGCCATTATGCCCGTCCGGAATTGCTCAGCCTGCTGATCGACCGCACGCCTGCTGCCTATGCCCATGAGCGTGCCGCGCATCCGGCAATCGATGCCGGGCACGGCACGAACGTCTGCTGATGCGGCGGCACCGCGCCCGACCAAACCGATCCCTCAACAATTATGCAGCAGCCAGTCATCCCGCCCGCGGAAACGGTGTTGCCATGAAAGGATTCGACATGACCTCGAAGATATTGCTTGGCCTTACAGCCTCGCTGCTGGCGCTCGCACCCTTGCCGGTGCTGTCGCAATCCGCCGCTCCGGCTGCCACGGCACAGGTCTCGCAAACCGATCCCTTCGCCGACGTCGTGCATCACGTCGCCCGCGTGAATGGCGTGCGTTTTCACTATGTGGTCGCTGGCTCGGGCGAACCGGTGGTGCTGCTTCCCGGCTGGCCGGAAAGCTGGATTGCGTGGCGGAAGATGATCCCGCTGCTGACCGCCGCCGGGCGGCAGGTCTATGTGATCGAGCCGCGCGGTTTCGGCGACAGCGACAAGCCGCAGACAGGCTATGACCTCGATACCGCGGCCCGTGACCTGCACGATTTCTTCACGGCGACCGGGCTGAACCGCCCCGGCGGCGTCGACATCGTGGCGCATGATGTCGGCACATGGATCGCCCATGCACATGCCGTCACCTATCCCGGCGACGTCAAACGGCTCGTGCTGTCCGAGGCCCCGATCCTGGGCGTCTCGCCGCTGCCGTCGGGCGTTCCGAGCGAGGCGCTGAACCTCAAGCTCTGGCAATTCGACTTCAACCGGCTGCACGACCTTCCCGAAGTGCTCGTGCAAGGGCATGAGCGCGCCTATCTCACCTGGCTATTTCAGACCAAGAGCACGCGCAACTATGCGATCGAGCCCGCGGCGATCGACGAATATGTCAGGGTGTTCTCCGCTCCCGGCGCGGCGCGTGGCGGGTTCGAATGGTATCGTGCTGCTTTCAGCCCCGAAGGGGTCGCGCGGGAGGAAGCACGCGCCAAGCTGCGGTTGACGATGCCGGTGCTGGCACTCGGCGGTGGTGATGGACTTGCCGACAGGCTGCACGCTGCCGTCGCGACGATCGGCGATCATGTCGAGGGCGGTGCGCTGCCGGGTTGCGGGCACTTCCTGCCGGAAGAATGCCCCGATGAGTTCACGAACTCGGTCCTCGCCTTCTGGCAGAAAAATCCCTGATGGGGCGCAGCGGCGCTGGCCTTCCCCAAACGGTCAGCGCTCACGTGCATAGCAAGCTGGCGGAAAGCAGTGCCCGCCGAAACGGCAGGCCAAACCTCCGGCTTGTCTTCATTCGCGGCGGCATTTGCAGGGGACAACAGAACGAGGCTGGCAAACAACAAGATTGAAATGAATGGCCCAATCAAAAAACAACGAATGAAACCACGCATGATAATTTCTACTTCCCCAATAAAATCTCCCTTCGCGCACCTGGAGTCATAGAAGTCTTTATGTTTTTGCTGCGGCGAAATTCGCCGGTCCCAAATAGATTCCTCACCGCCCCAAAATTCTTGCCGCCAAACCAAAGCAAAACCCACCACCTCTCCGTGTCATCCCCTTGCCGTGCACCCGCCCACCGCCTATCCTCCGACCGGCGGTCGCGCTCCGATTCAGGAGCTGCATTTGGGGGAACCGCAAGGGATTGACGATGCTTCGTATGTTGACCGGATTTTTCAGCCTTCTTCTATTGTCGTGCCTCGCCTCGCCGGCCCTTGCGTCGGATGAGTTCTGCCCGCAAAGAGAAACAATCCTCGCCTTCAGCGATATCGTGCTTGCCGATTGGGCCACCTTCGCGCCATCGGCTCCCTACAGGTATGGCGCCGAGGCCGCCTATCTGAAGATCCGCTATACGCCGCTTCCCGACGAGCAAATCCCCGTCCTGCTGGCAAACCTGCTTCAGCAAAACAAATACGCGTCCGTCGACGATCTCGCCGGGGCTTGGTACTTGCACCATTTCGGCTACAAGGCCATTCAAGTCTCGGCTGGCGCGAAATTCGACCAAACCTTTTCGGGTATTGGCATATCCGGCATCCGAGCGCTGCTGCTGCAGGAAGGCGGCGAAGACGTGCTGATGAAGCACTTCGCCGCTACTCCCTTCATGCCGCTCAACGATTCGGGCCAAGCGTTCACTGTTGAGGGCGGCATCGTTGCCGCTGCCATCGCCGATCAGCCGGACGAATTCAAGGAGAGGGTCGTCCAGGCGGCGGAAGCCCACGGCTTGAATGATATCGCAAACTCCGTCTCCGCCAGCGAAACCGATCCCCTGGCATGGCATCGATTCATGGCGCGCGGCGGGGCAAAGGACAACCTGGACAAGCTGACCTACTACGCCAATTTTGCGGGGGCCATGGTCGGCCATCCCAGGGTCAAAGCGGCTAAAACGCTCAAGGAGGAGCGGCTCCAGCGAATCATGGCGGGCGCAGCGTTCGAGCCCCAGGAGAGCTTTCTGCAGCACATGAGGGCAGTTGACCGCGAGGACGAGATCGCGGCTCGCGTTGCTGAGCGTCTGGTCCTGTCAATGTTGGATAAGGGCGTGGTCAGGAGGAGCGGCACGATGGATGCCGCGTGGCTGTTTGAATATCGAGCCGCCGTGGCTCTCTCCGGGCGATCGGCGATCGAGACGACTTTCGACTCCAGACCCTATGACGGCAATCGCTACGTCAGGACATCAGCTGTCTTCACCGTCCGCAATGTCATAGATCGCCTGCTCGCCGTCGAAACGCTGCAGCCTTACCTCACAGGCGAAGCCGATACCATACCGCCAAAACCCGAGGATTTATCCAACAAGATCGACTGGCCGCGCTGGACCGAGATGGCAGCCAAGGTTCGCGATGGCGCCGTCTCGCCGATCCTCGCCGCCGATCTGGAAACCTTCGGCATCGTCACGGAACTTCTCCTCGCCAAGGGCGATCAGGAGGCTTTGCGGGCCTTCGTCCAGCAGGCGCCGAGCGGTGAAGCCCGCCTCTCCGTCGCCAATGACTTCGCCATGCGCCTCGCCCGCGCCTGCGCCGCCTATCTCTACCATCCGGGCGAAGCCTTCACGCTCAACGGGCGTCCGATCTTCAAATTCGATACGCCATGAAGGAATGGGCTGTGCCAAACAGCCGAACCAGGAAATACGTTGCCGGGCGGTAATGCTCAGTTAAGGGGATAGATCATGCGCCTTAACCAAGTGACTGTTACGATGCCTGACCTGGATGCGGGTTGGAACTTCTACCGCACGCTCGGTCTCAAACCCGTCGTGGACGCCCGCCCCCGCTATGCGCGTTTCGTCTGTCCTGATGGCGACAGCACCTTCTCCCTCCATCAGGGCGAGAGTGGCGGCGGCGGAACCACGGTGTATTTCGAGTGCGAGAACCTGGACGAGACGGTCAGCCGACTGAGCAGTGCCGGCCTTCGCTTCGCGAGTGGACCTGAGGATAAAAGCTGGCTCTGGCGCGAGGCGGAATTATCAGATCCGGGCGGCAACCGTATCATCCTCTATTATGCCGGACAGAACCGCATCGAGCCGCCCTGGCGGGTGGATGTGCGATAACACGGAAACCGCCGCGCCTTTCGCAAATACGCGAGCCTGGACCAATCCCACAGTGATGAGAGGTTGTCATGTCTATCGCTACCTTGCCTGCGCCGCCTTATTATGTGGTCTGCTTCTCCTCGCAACGAACGGAGGTCGAAGACGGCTATGGTGAAATCGGCGCCGTCATGGTGGACCTGGCGAAACAGCAGCCCGGCTTTCTCGGTTTCGAAAGCGCTCGCCGGCCGGATGGTTTCGGCATCATCAACTCCTATTGGCAGGACGAGGAGAGTATCCGGGCCTGGAAAGCCGTCGTCGATCACGTCGAAGCGCAACGCCGGGGCCGCGCGGATTGGTACTCGCGTTACGAAATCCGGGTGGCGCTCGTTCAAAGAGCCTATGGATTCGATGGAACGCACGCCAAGGAGTAGCCTTTCGCACCGGATGGGAGGTCGTGATGTCCGACCACTGTGAGGTTCTTCAAGTCTGGATTGCCGGCCGGACGATACCAGTGAATTTCCGCATCACCGGATGACGGCGGGCTCCCACGACTGGCAACGGAGCCGACGTTCTGAAGTGGAAAGCAGCGCCCGGCCAAACGGCAGGCGCTGCCTCCCTCGCGAACATCGGGGCGTCGAACGTAACGCCTTACTTCTGCGGCTGCGCCGGCGGCGGGGTGCCGATCTTTTCCAGGACCTTTTTGGCGAGAGCCGGGTCGCTCTGCGCTGCCGTCAGGATCGACGAATATTCCTCGACGGAGATGTCGTGAGAGGCCTGGACGGTGTCGACCATCTGCTTCTTGGCCTCATCCTGCAGCTTTTGCTTGGCAGCCTCATCCTTCGTCGCGTCGATCTTGGCGGAATATTCCTGCCTGACCTTGTCGACCTGCAGATAGGCAACGGCAAAGGCCTCGAGTTTCTGATCGCTGACGGGCGCGGCCGCCCCGTTGCTGCCCGCCTGTCCCTGCACCGGCGCCTGGCCTTGGGCGGGCTGCTGCGCCTGCGCCATTTCAACGGCCGATGCCGGGCTGAATGCAAGAAGGCTGAACACCGCGGCGGTCATCGTTGCGAGGGATGTATAACGAGTGATCATTTTCATTCCTTTTCCGGTGATTTGAACGGCGGCAACACCGCCTCGGTCGATCGCTCAGCCTCTCACAGGCTGGCGAGGTCGCGACGATGAAGCCTGAAATGGGCTCGATGCGGCGATAACGGGGTTATTTGCTGACGATTGAGCGGCAGCTTTGTGACCGGCGACCGGAGCTCAGCGACTAACGCGCAAACCTTCGCGCGCCCATCACGCAGAAGATGACGGCGACCGTCACGCCGAGCATCGCCCACGTCACCGGCTCGTGCAGAAGGGTGGCGGCCACCGCCAGGCCGAAGAAGGGCTGGAGCAGCTGCAGCTGGCCGACGGCGGCGATGCCGCCTTGCGAGAGGCCGCGATACCAGAAGATGAAGCCGATCAGCATGGAGAACAGCGAGACGTAGCCAAGGCCGACGAGCGCCGGCGTCTCGATCCCGGCGAAACTCGCCGGCCGGTAGAGGAATGCGACCGCGATCATCACCGGCAGCGACAGCACCAGCGCCCAGGAAATCACCTGCCAGCCGCCGAGCGTGCGCGACAGCTTGCCGCCTTCGGCATAACCGAGGCCACAGACGAGGACGGCCGCCAGCATCAGGAGATCGCCGGCCGGCGAGGCCCTCAGCCCTTGCGCCACGGCAAAACCCGCCACGATCGTGCTGCCGAGAATGGAGAAAATCCAGAAGGCCGGCTTCGGCCGTTCGCCGCCGCGGATCACCCCGAAGGTCGCCGTCGCAAGCGGCAGGAGGCCGATGAAGACGATCGAATGGGCTGATGTGACATGCTGCAGCGCCAGCGCCGTGAGCAAGGGAAAGCCGACCACGACGCCGAGCGCGACGAGGGCAAGGGAGAGGATCTCGCGCCCCGCCGGCCGCTTCTGCCGGAAGACGATCAGCAGGCAGAGCGCCAGCAGCCCCGCGATCGCAGCGCGCGCGACCGTCAGGAAAACGGGATCGAACTGCGCCACCGCCACCCGCGTCGCCGGCAGCGAGCCGCTGAAGATCACCACTCCGATCAAACCGTTGACCCATCCTGCCGTCATGCGTTCCATCTTGCGCTCCATGCGCGGCACGCCCTTCCAAAGGCATGCCGTCCAAAACCGCGCGGCGATCCTTGCGAGAACGAACATGCGCGAAAACAATGATCTAAGGCGCGTTACCTGAATCGGTTTCACAGCAACGCGCGACAATCCTTATCCGCCGGCACGGATGGTCATGACAGTGACGGTCTGATACGGTTTGGCAAAACTGTTATGGCTCTGGAAGCAGTACAGATGAACGAAGAGATGGCTGGGCGCACCCGCGTCGAGACTGTAATGGCGACGATCCGCCAGCGCATCGCCGGGCGCAGCCTGACGCCGGGGGCAAGGCTGCCCTCCGTGCGGGGCCTGGCGGCAAGCATGAAGCTGTCGACCTCGACCGTCGTCGACGCCTATGAGCGCCTGGTCGCCGAGGGCGCGATCCTTTCGAGGCCGGGTTCCGGCTTCTATGTCGCCAACCAGGCGGCGCCCTTCGCGCTGGCCGAGGCCGGGCCGAAGCTCGACCGGGCGGTCGACCCCTTCTGGATCTCCCGGCAATCGCTGGAGGCGGATGAAACCGATCTCAAGCCCGGCTGCGGCTGGCTGCCGCCCTCCTGGCTGCCGGGCGATAGCATGCGCCGGGCGCTCAGAACGCTTGCCCGCGCAGAGGGGGCTGCCCTTGCCGATTACAGCCCGCCGCTCGGCCTGCCGCCGCTGCGCCAACTGATTTCCCGCCGCATGGGCGAGCGCGGCATCGAAGCCTCGCCGGATCAGATCATGCTGGCCGATTCCGGCACGCAGGCGATCGACCTCATCTGCCGCTTCCTGCTCGAACCCGGCGACACCGTGCTGGTCGACGACCCCTGCTACTTCAATTTCCATGCGCTGCTGCGCGCCCACCGGGCAAAGATCGTCGGCGTGCCCTACACGCCGTCAGGCCCCGATCTCGAGCTTTTCGCCCACGTCGTCAGCGAACATCGGCCGCGGCTCTACATCACCAACTCAGCCATCCACAATCCCACAGGCGCAACGCTTTCCCCGGTCACGGCCCACCGGGTCCTCAAACTCGCCGACCAGTTCGATCTCACCATCGTCGAGGACGATATCTTCGCCGATTTCGAATATACGCCGGCCCCGCGCCTTGCCGCCTTCGACGGGCTCGAGCGCGTCATCCATATCGGCAGCTTCTCCAAGACGCTCTCGGCCTCCGCCCGCTGCGGCTTCGTCGCCGCCAAACCCGAATGGATCGACGGCCTCACCGACCTCAAGATCGCCACCTCCTTCGGCGGCGGTCGGATGACGGCCGAGCTGGTGCTGAGCGCCTTGAGCGACGGCGGCTACCGCAAGCATATGGAGACGCTGAGACACCGGCTGGCCCGGACGATGGGGGAGGTCGCAGCGAGACTGAAGGGCTTGGGCATCACCCCGTGGCTGGAGCCCCAGGCGGGAATGTTCCTCTGGTGCCGCCTGCCCGACGGCATCGATGCCGCTGACGTGGCACGGGCAGCCCTCAAAAAGCGGATCGTGCTTGCCCCGGGAAACGCCTTCAGCCTCTCACAGTCGGCGACGAACTTCATGCGGTTCAACGTGTCGCAGACGCTGGATCCCAGGGTGTTCGAGGTGTTGGGGGATGTGTTGGCGAGGTAGAGGGCCTGGCCCCCTCATCAGGCTGCCGCCACCTTCTCCCCGAGGGGAGAAGGGAGATGCCGAAATGTCTCGCCTCCACAAAGGCCGTTCTTAAGAACGAAGCTCCGCGCCTTGCTCCCTCTTCTCCCCTCGGGGAGAAGGTGGCCCGAAGGGTCGGATGAGGGGGCCGCACGGCACACCCCTCTCTTCATCACCCCACCCATCAAAACGACCGATTGTGCAAAGAAAACGGCACTAGTAATTGGCCTTCAGGAACGCGCTCATGGTCTCGGGCGCACGTCCGAGCATCCTCGCCAGCGTCGGGTCAACGGCGCTAAATTCCCCCGCACGAGCTGCGCGGTAATATCCCAGCATGACGGCAATGGAGCCAGCCGGCATGCCTGCGTTGCGCGCTGTCGCTTCCACGCTCTCCTCGCTCACAACTGTCCGTGCGATCGGCTTGCCCAGCAATCTGCCTGCGAGTTCTGCGATATCGGCAAGATCAAGCGCCTCGCTGCCCGTCAGCGGCGCGGTGGGGCCGTCGATCACCTCGTTCCCGGCGAGCAGGGCAGCATCGGCGGCCGCGAGGTCGTCATGCGTCGCCCATGCATCCTTGCCGTCTTCAGGACCTTCCAGCTTGCCCGCGTCGAAACCGCGTTTGTTCATCATCAGCGCACTTGCCGCATAGAAACCATGACGCATGGCCGTCCAGGCAATTCCCGACTCCGCCAGCATCGTCTCCGTGGCGGCATGATCTCGGCCAGGCGGGAAATGAGAAGTAGCGGAGCTTGACACCTGACTTGTGTAGAAAATGCGCTCCACGCCAATTTCGCGCGCGATACCTATGGCGATAGCATGCTGTTCCAATGGGTCGCCACCTGTTGCAGCGGCGTTGGATGAGATCAGGAGAAGACGCCTGGCACCGGCCCAGGCGTGGCGCAGACTGGCGGCGTCGCTGAAATCCCCTTGGCGCACGCGAACTCCGCTTGCCCAGATATCCGAAACTTTTTTCGGATCACGCACGCTGACGCCGATCTCGTCGGCAGGCACATGAAGCAGCAAGTTTTCCACGACCTTGCGGCCGAGTTTGCCGGAGGCACCCGTGACGATGAACATTGCTCTATTCCTTCAGTTTGATGCCATTGTTCGGACGATGGCTGCGGAAACCAACCTAATTGCAGTTCATTTCATTGATAATCGGCCAGATCTCGAATAGCCTGTTCTCCATGAAGAACAATGTGTCGCCGAACGACCTTCAGGTGTTTCTGACTGTGCTGAACGAAGGAGGTTTCCGGGCTGCAGCAAAACGGCTGGGCGTCGCGCCTTCGAAAATAAGCACGACGGTTTCGCGGATCGAGAAGCAACTCGGTGTGCCGCTTCTCCTGCGAACCACCCGGAGTATCCGGGCCACGGAACAAGGTCAGGCACTGGCAAGCCGCATCCAGCCTTTAATGATCGAAATGGACGCGGCTTGCCTGGAAACGACGCGCTCGGCGGACGTCGCACAAGGACGCTTGAAACTCAACGTTCCCGGTGCGGTCATGCCTGATATCCTGCCGCGTCTCATCGTGGAATTCCAGCAAAGGCATTCGAAAGTAGAAGTCGAGATCGTAGTGGAGAACAGTCTCGTCGACATCGTCGAGGCAGGATGGGACGCGGGCATCCGCTATGGCGGGTCTATCGAGAAAGACATGATCTCCATTCCGATTGGTCCTCGTCTCCAGCAGATGGCGCTTGCAGCGGCACCGTCCTACATCGAGGAGCACGGCCAACCTGAAAATCCAGCCCAACTGACGGACCATGACGCGATCCGATACAGGCTGCCCGGCGGACCGCTTCTTCCCTGGGCGTTGCGAAACGGAGACAAAACGGCAAATGTGAAGCCTTTGACGCGCCTGGTTCTGAGCGTGAACGCATTGAACACGGGATTGAGCTACGCCCGTGCCGGGCTGGGTATCATCGGCACGTTCCGCAACTGGCTTGACGATGACTTGCGTGCCGGGACCCTGGTTCCCGTATTGCCCGACTGGTGGGCTGAGCAGGAGGGGCCACGCCTCTATTATCCAAGGCGCTTCACATCCACGCCGCTGCGTGCATTCATCGATGTCTGCCGCAGCGAGGCCACGATGAGGTAAACCGCTGTCATTCGTCCGGCTCAGATCAACAGGAGCCTTTAGGACGGCACGGACAACGTGGTGACGGACACCGGTTACCCACGTCTCGTCCCTCGCCCTCAGGACGAGGCTCACCGCCGGCGCACGGAGTAAATTCGCCTGTACGTTCAAGAATTGCTTCAGCACAGGCGCGGATTTAGCCGTGCTGCCACTCCCCTTATCGGGCGAAAGCCTCGAACGGGTTGTCATGGGTCAGGCCTATCAGGGTTGCGTCGTCCACACCCCGCCGTTTCAGCTCGGGCAGCAGGACCGTGGAGAGATGGGTGTACGGCTTGGGCGTCCCGCCCATCGGCAGCGCCGGATCGAACCAGCCCCGGTCATGGCTGAGCAACAGGCGGTCGCCGCAGCCCACCTCCAGCGCCTTGATCACCAGCTCCGCCACCTCGTCATCTCCCGCCCGGCCGACATGGTCATATTCGATCCAGGCGCCTCGCTCGGCAACGGCGACATTATAGGCGAAGTCCTTTTCTTCCTGCGTGTGGATCGAGATGAACCTGTCGGCCCGATAACCTTCCGCCTCGATGATATCGAGCTGATCCATGACAACCCGTCCCCGGATCGTATGACTGCCTATGACGGCGTCAGTCTGTGCTGCGGCGCGCGCGGCTGCCCGCAGGATTTTCGTTTCGAGCGCCGTCATGCCGTCATCGCCGGCGCTGAGCTTGATCCAACCTGCCTGGAACCCGGTCTCGCCGATCTGCACCGTCAGCTCGCGCAGCATCCACGCCTCCATCTCCTGCTCGGAAGCATGGCGGACCCATTCCGGAATCCAGGGTTCACGGTAGTTGCCGGTGGGAACGACGATCGGAAAATCCGTCGCAAGCGACACGGCAAGATCGATATCCGCACGACGTCCGACGCCGCCCGTCGAGCATTCCACCAGCGCCGTCACCCCGAGCCTCTTGATCCGCTCGATTTCGGGCGCCATCAGTCGAACGACGTCTTCGATCTCGGCTTCGGCATAGCCGGGCTGGTCGGGCGTTCTGAGATCGACGAAGACGTGCTCGTGCGGCAGGATCATCCCAAGTTCGGATTTGCGCTTGGGCCCGAGCGTCGTGCGCAGATGTTTCAAACTCTTCCCCCCGGTCACGTCAACTCTGCGTCCAGCCCCCCGCTGGCGCGAAGCCTCGACACTGCCGCGAAACTAGATCGCCAAATGATGAAATCAATCGTTCACTGGCAGAGAGCGGCTGCGCAAGCGCTGTTTGGATGCCTGCCGTGCAGCCCCCTCATCCGGCTGCCGCCACCTTCTCCCCGAGGGGAGAAGGGATTTTGTCGCAGCGCCTCGTCTTACTCTATCGCTGCCGTTGAAAATATGCGCGACGGCGCGTCATTCCCTTCTCCCCTCGGGGAGAAGGTGGCCCGAAGGGTCGGATGAGGGGCTGCACGGCACCCGCCATCCAAAATAGCGGATGCAAGGTTCACCCGCACTCACGGCCGGCGCACGGCGCGGATCTTGCCGCTGCCGCCCCCGCCGCAGAAGAAGCGGTCGGCACCGTCGGATTCGAGGCCGGAAACGCCGAAGCCTTCGGGCATGTCGAGCCGCTCCAGCACTTCGCCCGTCTCTGGGTCGACGCGCCGGACGTCGCTTTCGTCGCCTTCCCAGGTGCCGTGCCAGAGCTGGCCGTCGACCCAGGTGACGCCTGTGACGACGCGGTTGGATTCGATGGTGCGCAGGATCTTGCCGGTCTCGGGATCGATCTGATGGATCTTGCGGCCGCGATGCTGGCCGACCCAGAGCGTGCCCTCGGCCCAGGCGAGCCCGGAATCGCCGCCATTGCCGGGGGCCGGAATGGTGGTCAGGATCCGGCCGGTCTTGGGGTCGACCTTGTGAATGACGGCCTCGGCGATCTGATAGAGGAATTCGCCATCGAAGGCCGTGCCGGCATGGGAGGCGACCTCGATGAAGCGCACCACCTCGCCGCTGTCGGGATCGAGCGCGTTCAGCCTGTCGCCAGAGGCGAACCAGACGTGCCGGCCGTCGAAAGTGACGCCGTTGACGCGGTCGGCCTCCGGAAAGGGTCCATATTCACGCAGGATCGTCGCAGCCGATTTCTTCATTTCTTGCTCCTTATGGGTTGTCTCATACTAGTCGCTCGGCAGCGGTCCGGGGAGTAACAAGATCGTCGGGAAACCGGAGAGCGGCGGGCTCATCCAGCGCCGCGCCCGCCCGCGCCCGATCGCCTGCACCTTGTCCTCGCCGGCGAGCGATTCCAGCGCACGCTGCACGGTGCGGGGGCTGGCGCCAAGCGCGATCGACAGCGCCGAACTCGACCACGCCTCGCCATCGGCCAGAAAGGCAAGCACCGCCGCATGCGGCCCTTCGACGAGCGGCGCGAGCACCGCGATCTCGCCCGAGCCGCGCGGCAAAAGCGCAAAGCCGCGCTTCGTCGCCAAGACCTCGGCCAGCCCGGCAAGCTCCGCCCGCAGCCGGCCGATCTCGACCCGCAGCCGGGCGCGATGCGATTCGTCGGCGTGTTTGCCGCGAAAGGCGCGGGCAATCAGCACCCCCCGCGCCACATCCCCCGGCCAGGCTTCGGCAAGCGCGCGGGCGAGCGCAAAAAGCACCGGCCGGCTCGCAAGCGGCACGACCGCACCGTCCGCGCGCACCACATGGCGGCAGGCATCGACGACGAGCGTGCTGGAAAACAGCGCCTCCACCTCGGCAAGCCGCAACGGGCGCTCGTCCCCGCGCGAAACCAGCCGCGCCGCCGGGAGGTCGAGCACGCGGGCGGCGGTTTCGACCTCCGCCGTCAGCACGGGCATACCGGCCTGGCGCGCCGCAAACCCCGCCCGGTCGAGTGCGGCCCGCGCCGCCTCCGTCCGCAGGCGGCGAACAGCGATGCCGGCGGCGACAAGCTCATGGGCGGCCCGCAAAGGCGGCGGCAGCGGCGTCGGGTCGAGACGGCCAAGCGCCCGCTCGGCTTCATCAAGCCTTCCGATCAGCACCAGCCGGCGAATGGCGATATTGCCGGCATGGGCGGCATTGACCCGGTCGCCATGCGCCTCCAGAACCTTGGCTGCCGCATCCAGCGCCTTCGGCGGCCAGGTGAGATCGCGCGAAACGAGCGCGATCTCGGCCTCGGCGACGACGCAGCGAGCACGCGCCACCGCCTCCCGCGGCCCGAAGGCGCGCGCGGCACTTTTCAGCAGCGCCTTGGCGCGGACGAGATCGCCGAGCTGCGCCATGGCGATGCCGCGCAGCGCTAAGGCCGGCGCGTCGTCACGCAACGCCACCCGTTTCAAGGCACCCAGCGCATCGCCCGATGCCAGTGCGCGTGCTGCGGCCGTAATCAGCGAGTCCATTCAAATCCCGTCACACTTGTCACTCCCGCCATCCGTCCGCCCGGCCGTAATCTTCTCTCGACCGGCAGCAATCGTGCCGGATGCTACGACGACTGACAGGCAAAGGAGAAGTCCCATGACGATAGCACTGAATGCAACACGCCAGGAATGGCTGGCGGCAAGACTCGATCTGCTCGAGGAAGAGAAGGAACTGACACGCCGAAGCGATGCACTGGCGGCCAAACGCCAGCAATTGCCTCGTGTGAGGATCGACAAGGAATATCGCTTCTACACCGAAAGCGGCGATGCTTCGCTGAAGGATCTCTTCGGCGGGCGCTCGCAGCTTCTCGTCTATCACTTCATGTTCGGGCCGGATTACAGTGTCGGATGCCCCTCCTGCTCCACGATCGCCGACGGCTTCAACGGCTTCTTCGTCCATCTCCAAAACCACGACGTCGCCTTCACTGCGGTCTCGCGCGCCCCGCTCGAAAAGCTTCAGGCGTTCAAGCGGCGCATGGACTGGAGCTTTCCCTGGGCCTCTTCCGCCGGCAGTGATTTCAACGCCGATTTCAGCGTCTTGTTCACGCCCGAGCAGCAGCGAGCGGGCGGCATAGAGTATAACTATCGGCGCGAACCGCCCGCCCCCGAGCCGCTTGCGGGCAAGACGGTCGGGGAATGGCAGAGCCGCGACGGCGAAGGACCGGTCGGCCAGATCGCCGCGATGACCGGCACCGACGTTCCCACCTACACCCGCGACCGGCCTGGTGTCAGCGCCTTCGAACTCATCGACGGCGCCGTCTACCACAGCTATTCCACCTATGCGCGCGGGCTGGACGGCATGTGGGGCATTTACCAGTGGCTCGACCGCGCCCCCAAAGGCCGCAACGAAACCGGCATCTGGTGGCGCCACCACGACCGCTACGGCACGGAGTGACGGCGATGGCCCTTTCCCTCCACCATGCGAAAAGAGGCGGCGATCTTGCCGCCTCGGATGCAATAACTGCCTCGGGCGCGATAGCTGCCCCGGACGGCGCCGCCGGCCTCAACACCGCCGAATGGCTGTCGCTGGCCGCCGCCGCGGACGGATCGGCAGTCAAGCCTCCCGTCCCGGCAGCCCAAAGGACCGCCCGGGGTGGCCAGACCGTGCTGACCGCCGATTTTCTGTCGTTCGCCGCCGCGCCGACATTCGCCCTCATGGGCCTGCTCACGGCAGCAACCGGCAGCTCCGACATGATCTGCATGACCACGCCCGATGCCTTTCCGCTCACGGGGATGACATCGATGTACCTGCTGATGAGCGGCTTCCACCTCTCGCCATGGCTGCGGCTTGCCGGTCGGAGAGCGCCGACGCTCAAGAGAGCCTCATCCTGAGGTGCCCCGCAAGGGGCCTCGAAAGACGAGGCGGGCGCTCCGACGCCGGATCGATGCAAGAAGAAGCGCTGCGGGATGTCCTTCAGGCTTCGGCCTTTGGCCTACGCATCTCAGGATGAGGAGCGTTGGAGGATGCCGCCCCCGGCCATTCCCGCACCCGGAGCCGGGCGCACTACGCCCTGAAATGTTTCCTGAGAATTGCAGCCTTCTCGGGCCGGGCGGCGAGCTGCTCGTACTGGAACACCATGATCGCCGCGGGATCGGCATTGCCGGCCTCGGTCAATTCGGCGTCGAACTGCTCGGCCGTGATGTTGCCGGGCCGATAGAGCGCCTCGGCCTGAACGTAGAAGCATACCGGTTTGCCTGTGCTCATCCTGATATCTGCGAGCAACTGCTCTTTCCATAAAGCCGTCTGGCCAAGCATCTGGGTGAAGGCCATGGGGGCGATCATGTCGGCGTGGCGGGCGAGGCTCGCAGCGTCCTGGCCGGCGCGGATTCTGATGGCGCCGTCGAGGTCCGTTTCCCGCCAAGGAAGGGTGTGGACCGCAAGTGCCGCGCCGGGCGCCAGCGCGCGGATCTCGTCAAAGAGCCGCTCTGCTACGTCGCTGATGCGCCGGCATTTCCACTCGGCCCACGGCTGCAGCAGGTGGCGGTGGATGTAGGCCGGCGCGTTCCCCCGATCGACAGCCTCCCCGCAAGCCTTCTCGAAGCGCGACAGGCAGAGCGAGCAATAACAAGCGTCCTCGATGCCGGCCGCCGGACCGTCAAGGACGACCCGCTCCCAGAACAGGAAGTGCCGGATGAAATCGAGGCTGACGACCGCTGGCGTCAGCCTGCCCAGATCCCGGCGCAGCGCCTTGATGACGCCGTCGAGGTAATTCTCCCGGCTCGGACAGACGAAGTGGAGCCAGTCTTCTTCGGCGGCCCGTCTCCCGAGGCTGGTAACGGCGTAGTCCTCGGGATGGCGGGCGAGATATTTCGGATCGCAGAAAACCGGAACGTTCAGCCATGAACGCAGCCCCTCGCTTTCGAGCGCGCGCACCATTCGCCCGTCTTCGAGGAAACCCGGATGCAGACACGGCGTGTCGATCCCCCACTCCAGGCAGGACCGGGCAAAATCACCGGCGTCGATCGCCGTGTCGAAAACCATCAGGCTGCGTATCTGGGTCATGGTTGATTGCTCTCGGAGTTCCTAGACGGCCGATGGGATCGGGAGGAATCCCATTCGGCCGTGAGCCGAATCTGCCCGACGTGACGGAAGAAAAGCAAGCGCCACGCTCATGCGCGTGTTGCGGCAGCCGCGGCCTACCGACGCTCAGGAGAGCCTCATCCTGAGGTGCCCCGCAAGGGGCCTCGAAGGACGAGGCGGGCGCTCAGACGCCCGATGGATGCAAGAAGCAGCCCTGCGGCATGTCCTTCGATTCTCCGGCTTCTGGCCTGCGCATCTCAGCACGAGGAGATTTGGCCCGGCTGCTCGCCGATATCACGCCCGATAATCTGCATGGCGAAACCAGCTTCGGCCCGCCGCTGGGCAAGGAAATGCTGTGATGGCCGGTCGTTATGTCCCCGATGCCGGGGATATCGTCTGGCTGCATTTCGATCCCCAAGCCGGACATGAGCAGGCCGGGCACCGCCCTGCTCTCGTCGTCAGCCCAACGCTTTACAACAGCAAGACCGGCCTCATGCTCTGCTGCCCCATGACGACATCAATCAAAGGCTACCCCTTCGAAGTTTTGATCGCCGGCAACCGTCCCGGCATCGTGCTCGCCGACCAGGTGAAGAGCCTCGATTGGGTCGTACGCAAGGCGGCCTACAAGGGCAAGGTGTCGTCGTCCGAGCTGGCCGAGGTGCGGGCAAAGATCGCCGCTCTTATCGGCCACCCATAAGCAGCGCACGGCAGGACTCGTCAGAGACGTTTCACCCGCCAGCGGACATCCTTCTTCATAGGAGCGTAACCCTGGTGGGCGCGTGTCCGTTTGCAAGCAGGAACTCGATGGATTCCGCCGGCCACCCCTTCTGCTCCAGCCATTCCGCAAGCTCTTCCCTCGTGGTGAAGACCGGGCTCACTGGAGAGCCTTCGCTGACATTTTCGTAGAGCTGGAAGGCGGTCTTTTCAGCGGCGTCGATGTAGTAAAGCGGCTCGTGATGCGCGCCCACCACCAATTCACCTTCCTCTTCCGGGTGCTGCCAATCGGCCGGAACTCGGACTATCTCGACTCCCAAAGGTCAATCTCCTTACATCTGCGGCGACCTGAAATGCTTTTAAAGAGCATCGGCATTTTTGGGTTGGGCGCAAGATCCACCAACAGTCAGCCCGCCCGTTTTGCTCCTCAACTCAAACCATCACGCCCCGCCAAGACTCCGCGCGATCGCCTCCCAGCTCCCCGCATCCGGCGCCAGCAGCAGCCGGCCGCTAGTCATGGCGGGCCGATACGCCTCGGCGGTCAGCAGTGCACTGTGGCCGCCGGCTTCGCGGTGGATCAGCACGCCGGCGGCGTGGTCCCAGGGTTTGAGTTCGGCGTTGAGCGAAAAGCTCATCGCGCCTGTCGCCACGGCCCGGTATTCGAAGGCCGAACAGCGCCATGTCGTGGTGCGGGCAAAGCGCGGCAGGCATTGGGCATAGGCCGGCTGCTCCTCGGCGGGGAACATGGGGAGCGGCAGGAAGCCGTGCATTTCGCCGACCGGGACGGAGGGCGCGACGCTGAGGCGGGTTTGCCTGCTGTCGCGGGCAATATGCCATGCGCCCTGCCCCTGCCGGGCGACGAGGAAATCGCCGGTGACGGGGTAATGGATCAGGCCGGCGACCGTCTCTCCGCCGGAAACGATCGCCACGATCATGCCGAAGAGCGGCACGCCGTGGGCGAAATTCCAGGTGCCGTCGACGGGATCGATGACGACGGCGAGATCGGCCCCGGCAAGCCGTCGCAGAAGGGCGGGATCGGCCGAGACCGCCTCCTCGCCGATGATGAGCGCGCCGGGGAAACGCGCCGAGAACGCCTCGGTCAGCCGCCGCTCGGCGCCGAGATCGGCATCGGTCACCAGATCGTCGGGCGCGGTCTTGGTGCGGATGCCTTCGGCGGTGACGCCGAGGAAGCGGGGCAGGATTTCTGCCTCCGCCGCCTGACGCATATCCTCCATCAGCGCGGAGAGAAGCGCGTCGGAAATCTCCCTCACTTCGGGCGCGCCTCGATATAGGCCTTGAGCGCGGCCGGCTGGTCGGTCTGGATGACGCTGATTCCAGCCGCCATCATACGGCCCCAGACCGCATCGGGATCGGCGAGCGCCGCGCTGTCGGTCAAGCCGCAGCAGGAGACCTGATCGAGCGTATTGACCCAGAGCGAGATCCCGCCCTCGCGAAGACGTTGATGCTGGCCGGCCAGCGTCTCCAGCCGGTCGAACTTGGCTTCGCACATGAACGGCCTGATCGAGAGGATCGCCTCAGCTGTCCGATCGGCGCTTTCCTCCCGGAAGAAGGCCATCCCCATGAAGGGGATGCCGTCGATCCCGCGCTGCCCGGCAAGCCAGGACAGCGCCTCCGGCGTACCGGCCGGCGCCTTGAGATCGACCTGGTCGGCCATATCAAGCTCTTTGACCTTGGCGGCGACGATGCCCATCATCTCGCGATCCTTGAGGTCGAGATCGACGAAGATCCGGCCCCGGACGGTTTCCAGCACCTGTTCGAGCGTCGGAATGGTCTCGGTCGTGAACGGCTGGTCCGGGCCGCCGTCGGCCATGCGCAGCCGGAGGCTGGTGATCTCGGCGATCGTCATTTCCTCGGGAATGCGGTCGATGCCCGCCATGCGCTCCAGCGTGTCGTCATGCAGGATGAACAGGCCGCCGTCGGCGCTCTGGCGGATATCCAGCTCGACGATGTCGTAGCCGCCGGCTATGGCGTTTTCGATCGCGGCAAGGCTGTTTTCAGGGGCGTGATGCCAGCCGCCGCGATGGGCGACGATGGCGCAGGCGCGCTTGGGGTCGGCAATATGGTCGATGTATTTCATGGGACTTCCTTTAATGTGCGCTGAAAACGCCGGGCATGGCCCTGCCGCTTTCCGCATCGAAGAGATGCAGACGGGCAGCAGGGAGATTGAGGGAAAGCTGGCTGTGGTCTGACATATCGACGCCGAAGGGTGTCGCGATCCTGACAAGCGAACCGCCGAGTTCGGCCGCCAGGATCGCGTGCGAACCGAGATCCTCGCGAAAACGCAGGGTGGACGTGACCGCACGCCCCTCGGCCTGGCCACTGACAAGAATATCCTCGGGTCGAATGCCGAGTTGATAGGCGCCGGCGAGCGGCGCTTCCGCCGCCACCTGACCATCGGCGAGCCTGAGCACGCGGCCGTCGCCGGTGACGGGCAGGATGTTCATCGGCGGCGCGCCGATGAATTTGGCGACGAAGACCGAGGCCGGTTGGTGATAGATCGCCTTCGGCGTATCGAACTGCTCGATGCGGCCCTTGTTCAGGATGAGGATGCGATCGGCGAGCGTCATCGCCTCCACCTGGTCGTGGGTGACGAAGACGGTGGTGGCGCCGATGCGCCGGTGCAGCTCGGCGAGTTCGACGCGCATGTCGTGGCGCAGCTGCGCATCGAGGTTGGACAGCGGCTCGTCGAACAGAAGCACGCCGGGTTCGCGCACGATGGCACGGCCGATCGCGACGCGCTGGCGCTGGCCGCCGGACAATTGGCCGGGCTTGCGCGAGAGGTAATCGGCAAGCCCGAGCATCTTGGCCACCGCCCCGACCCGCTCGACGCGCTCGGCCTTCGCCATGCCCGATACCTTCAGGCTATAGGCGATATTGTCGAAGACGCTCATATGCGGATAGAGCGCATAGTTCTGGAACACCATGGCGCAGCCGCGGTGTTTCGGCTCCAGATCCTGCACCTCGCGACCGCCGATGAGGATCTTGCCGCCGCTTACTCGTTCGAGCCCTGCGATCATCTGCAGCAGCGTGGACTTGCCGCAGCCGGACGGGCCGAGCACGACGGTGAATTCGCCGGCCCGCAGCTCGACATCCATCGGCGGAATGACGGTGGTTTCGGCGTCATAGGCCTTGGTGACGCCTGAGAGCGTGATATTGGCGGCAGCGGCGCGAATGGCCATGTCGATCGCATTCATCGCTATTTCTCCGTGAGAACGAGGCCCTGGACGAGGTAGCGCTGCAGAAGCGCGATCATCGCGAGCGGAATGATGGAAACGATGATGGTGGCGGCCATGATCATCGGGAAATCGGGAACCTCGCCCTCGGTGTCGGGCACGAGCCGGGCAAGGCCCACGACGGCGGTCTGCATGTCCGACGTCGAGGAGGCGACGAGCGGCCAGAGATATTGCGTCCAGCCGCTGAGGAAGGTCAGCACGAAGAGCGCGGCGAAACTGGTGCGCGAGAGCGGCAGCAGGATGTCGAAAAGGAAGCGGATCGGCCCTGCCCCGTCCATGCGCGCCGCCTTGAAGAGGTCCTTCGGCAGGGTGAGGAAGAACTGGCGGAACAGGAAAGTGCCGGTGCCGTGCGCCACGAGCGGCGCGACGAGGCCGATATGCGTGTTCAGCACGCTCCATTCGAGCTTCACCGGCGCGCCGAAATATTGAGCGATCAGCCCGTTCAGGCCGGTGACATCGAGCAGCGCATTGACGGGCGAAAACACGTTCGAGGCCACCTGGTATGTGGTGATGACGCGGATCTCGATCGGAAGCATGATGGTCGCAAGGATCAGCGCGAAGGCCACACCCGCCCAGCGAACGCGGAAATAGACGATGGCATAGGCCGACAGAAACGACAGGACGCAGGTGGCGAGCGCATCGCCGAAGGCGACCACCAGGCTGTTGATCATCTGGACCGGGATATGCGTCTCTGCGAACACCCGCGCCATGTTGGAAAACAACTGGTCGCCGGGATACCAGGCAAGCCCGTTGCGCAGCATGAACTCGTAGGATTGCGAGGCAGTGGAGAGCGTCAGATAGAGTGGGCCGAGGATATAGGCGATGCCGGCGATGAGGACGAGGCCGGCGGCGATGTTGAGGGAACGCGCGTTTTCGATCATGGCTTACCTGTCGTAGCTGACGCGCCGGCCGAGGAAGAAGAACTGGGCCGCTGTGAGGAGGATGACGAAGACCATCAGGATCGCCGTCAGGGTGGAGGCGCCGGAAAGGTCGTAGCCGGAAAAGCCGTCGGTATAGATCTTGTAGACGAGCAGCGTCGTCGCCCCGCCCGGCCCGCCTTTGGTGATCGTATCGATCAGCGCGAAGGCCGAGGTGACGCTTTCGGTGAACTCGAGGACCAGCGTCAGGAAGAGCTGCGGCATGATCAGCGGCAGCTGAACGTCGACGATGCGCCGCCACGGCCCTGCCCCGTCCATCGCGGCTGCCTGGTGCATGGTGCGCGGGATCGATTGCAGGCCGGCGAGCAGGATGACGAAATTGAACGGGATGCCGCCCCAGACATGCGCCGCGATCAGCGTGATGAAGGCGTCCGTGCCATCGATGCCGGGAGCCCATATGCCGGGAAAGGCGGAATTGAGCGGCGCGAGAATCCCGACGAAGGGATTGAAGATGAAGGCGAAGACGACGCCGATCGAGGCGCCGGCAACGCCCTTCGGCCAGATCAGCACGTTGCGCGCCGGCAGCGCCAGGCGGATCTTCCGGTCGGCCGCGACCGCCAGGATCAGCGGGATCAGCACCGCAAGCGAGGATGCCGTGACCATGAAGACGACGGTGCGCCAGCCCGCCTCCCAGAATTCGGGATCGGAAAGAACCCTGGCGAAATTGTTCCAGCCGACGAACATCGAGCCGCCGCCGAACGGGCGCTCGAGGAAGAAGGACCAGTAGAAGGCCTGGAAGATCGGCACGTAAAAGAACAGCACGATCAGCAGCATCAGCGGCGCCACCAGGAGAAGCGGCAGCCAGCGATGGCTGAAGAGCGAAGATTCAGAGGTCATGACGAAGCCCTGCATTGGAAGAGCGGCACGGGGCGAGCCGAGAACGCCCCGTGCCTGACGCGCGGACGCTTTGAGCGCCCGTGCGTGGGGTTTCGAAAATCAGGGCAGCTTCACGCCCTTGTAGGTCTGCTCGAAGCGGCGCAGCAGCTCGTCGCCACGCTTCTTGGCGTTATCCAGCGCCACCTGCATGGTCTGCTGGCCGGCAAAGGCCTTCTGCGTCTCTTCCATGAACACCTGGCGGAACTGCACGTAGAAGCCGAGGCGGACACCGCGCGTATCGTCCGTGCGCGGCTGGTTCATCGAGTCGATGCCGACAGCGGCCGTTGCATATTTCGGGGAATTCGCGTCGCCGCTTTTGGCGATCGCATCCATCACATCGTTGGTCACGGGCACGTAGCCGGTGGCTGATGTAAACGACATCTGCTGCTTGGGATCGCGCACGAAATCGAGGAAGGCCTTGGCGCCTTCGATTTCGGCCTTGTCGTGGCCCTTCATGATGTAGATCGAGGCGCCGCCGACAAAGGTATTGTGGCGCTGATAGCCCGCATACATCGGCGCCAAGCCGACGGTCAGCTCGTACTTGCCTTCGAAAGCCTTGGCGGAGGCTGTATAGGAACCCGAGGAATTCTCCATCATCGCGCATTCGCCGGCATTGAAGGCGGCGGTGAAATTGCCGGCCTTGGTATCGGTCCCGAGCCTGACGAGACCCTCCTTGCGCCAATCGACGAGATTCTGCAGATGCTTGGCGACGAAGGTGGTGTTGAAGACATATTCGGCATCGAGGCCGTCATAGCCATTGTGCTTGGAGGCGATCGGCAGGCCGTGCCGGGCCGAGAACTGTTCGAGCACGCGCCAGGTGTCGCCATCGGTGACGAAGGGGCAGGCGTGGCCTGAAGCTTTGAGCTTGCCGGCGGCCTCGATGATCTCTTCCCAGGTGGTCGGCGTCTTCGTAATCCCGGCTTTTTCGAGCTCGGTCTTGTTGGTGTAGAAGAGCAGCGTCGAAGCATTGTAGGGCTGCGCGAAAAGCTTGCCGCCCGATGTTTCGTAATAGGCGCGCGCGCCGGCGATGTAGTTGTCCCACTTGACGTCGGGCAGCACGTCCTCGACGGGCTCGACGGCGTCCGACAGCATCAGGTCGAGCGTGCCGGCGTCGAAGAACTGGATGAGGACGGGATGGTTCTTGGCGCGGAAGGCTGCGATCGCCTTCTGCATCGACACCTCATAGCTGCCCTGGCCGACGCAGGTGATGTGATGGGCGCTCTGTGCTGAATTGAACGCCTTGCACTGGTCCTGGATCGCCGTCTCGGCGACACCCGTATTGCCGTACCAGAATTCGATATTGGCCGCCTGCGCGGAACACGCGCCAGCCATCAGCGCGGCCGCAGCCGTCAGCATGGAAATCTTCATCTTGCCCTCGCCTGTTTTGCTCGGCCGGGTTCGAGCCCGGCGTCGTGACGGCGCTTTATTACACAGAGTGTGTAACAATTTTGCGACGGACTCAAGACGCTTGTGACTGGAAAAACGTGCTGTTATAGGGTTGCATGACAGAAACGGCCTGGCGCCGACGATGGATTACTACACCTGCTTGGTAATTGTTTTGGCGAAGAAAGTGTCGATATGGCCTATTTTCCGGAAACGCTGATCGCGCCGCGCTTCCTGCGTCCGGGCGAAAGCGGCATCGTTTCGTCGAATGAGCGCGACCTCTTGAAACTCATCTGGCGTCATCCCGGCCTCTCCCGCTCCGAAGTCACCGCCCATACCGACCTCACCCAGCAATCCGTCTACCGGATCATCGATCAGCTGGAGGAACGCGGCATCGTCTGCTTCGGCTCGCCGAAACCCGGCACCGGCCGCGGCCAGCCGAGCCCAACGCTTAGGCTGAACGGAAGCTACGCCTATTCCTGCGGCATCTCGGTCAATACGGATGTGATCGGCATCTGCCTGATGGATATTTCAGGCAAGGTGCTGGCCGAAAGCAGCGTCGCCCTGCGGGACCGCTCGATGGCCCAGTCGCTCGACCTCGTGCTGGAGCAACTGACCGAACACCAGCGGGAGAACAATCTGACCGACGAAACCTTCTTCGGCATCGGCTTTGCCATCGCCGGCTTCCACGTCAGCGGCACCCGCTACAACGCACCGTTGCCGCTGCATGAATGGTCGCTGATCGAACTCGGGCCGTTGCTGACGGAGTTCTTCGGCAAGCCGATCTGGGCGCATAATGGCGCAAAAGCTGGCACCGTCGCCGAGTCCATGTTCGGCGCCGGCCGTTACATCAAGCACTTCGCCTATCTGAGCTTCAACTACGGCTTCGGCGGTGGCCTGGTCAGCAACGGCGAACTGCTGCACAACGGCGTCGGCAATGCCGGCGAATTCTCGGGCATGTACGACGCCGAAGAAAGCAAGCGCCGCCCCGCCCTGCAGTACCTGATCGAAAATATCAACCGGAACGGGCTCGACATTCCCTCGATCACCTACATGCGCAAGCATTTCGATCCGAAATGGCCGGGGGTCCTCGAATGGGTGGATGAAGTGACGCCCGCCTACAGCCGCCTCGTCAACGCGATCTGGGCGATCTTCGACCCACAGGCCATCGTCTTCGGCGGCCAGATTCCACCGGCGCTCGCGCAGATGCTGATCGACCGCACCGAAATCTACGACCGCCCGCGCTACGGCGTGCCGCGCCCCCGCCCGAAACTTGTTATCTCCGAGATCTCAAGCGACGCCTCGGCGATCGGTGCCGCAATCGCCCCGTTCAAATCGGCTTATTATTGAGATTGGGCGCTTCGAGCCCAAAACCGACTCCCGCTCAGCCGCTTACGCCAATTCCCTCCGTTTCCGCTTGAGGAAATGGACCGTCACGGCACGCAGGCGAAAGCCTTTCGGTATCCATATCATGTACGGCATATCCCCAATGCGCCGAAGGATTTCGAGCAGAGCTGTCCATTCATAAATTGATAACCCGCATCACGGACGCTCGCGCCGCAGCCGGCGAGCACGTTCCATTTGCTCCCATCATGCAGGTCTAATCACCGCCGATGAATCGCAGCTTCACTGCTTGGCAGGGGGATCACACGCTGCGCATAAAGTTAGGAATTGATGTCGATATGATGAACAGACGGACGTTGGCGATCGCTTCGCGCCCTTCATCACCTGGACAGACAACGACGAAGATCGCTGGCGGTAACGGGCACGGAAGAACGAAGATTGGCCTGATCGTTCTCGTGAGCTTCTGTCTTGGTCTCCAAAGCTGTGAGGACCGGAACCCCGTTACCCCGCTTGTGAACGTGATCGTTGCAGCACTCTCCACAGCCTTCCCGGACACCGGTACTGAAACGACCGCTTCGGCGACAAACAGCGAAAGTCAAAACAATTCCCAGACGACAGAGCCGCAGCCGGATTCAGCCGCCGGCCAAAAAGCTGCCGAGCAAGTCTCCAAGACACCGACATCGACGACGAATGGCAACGCGACATCCGCAAACGCTGCCGCCGGTGCCAATCCTGCCGTTGACGCCAATACAGTGACCACAAGCAGTGGCGGCAGGAAGTTTATCCATCCCGGCTTGCTGCAGACCCAAGCTGATTTCGACCGCATTATAGCGATGCTAAAGGCGAAATCTGAGCCGACAGTCAGTGGTTGGCAAAGGTTGATCAACAATAGCCATTCGTCGCTAAAATACTCACCTCGACCGGTTTCGCTTGTTATCCGCGGGAAAAATCCTACCCACCCTGAAAACTATGCGCTCCTTTTCAATGATGCGGCTGCGGCATATGCCTTGGCTTTGCGCTGGAAAATCGGTGGGGACGACGCCTACGCCGACAGAGCCGTCAAGGTGTTGAATGCCTGGTCGTCGACATTGACGGCGGTGGACGGCAGCTCGGACAAGTTTCTGGCATCTGGCATCTACGGCTATGAGCTGGCCAATGCGGCGGAGATCATGCGAACCTACAAGGGATGGTCCGCCGATGATTTCTCAAAATTCCAGAACATGATGCTTACGATATTCTATCCCATGAATCATGATTTTCTGGTCAGGCACAACGGCGCCAAGATAGACCATTACTGGGCCAACTGGGACCTGTGCAATATTGCCTCCATGCTGGCCATCGGCGTTCTGACGGATCGAGAAGACATCTACAAGGAAGCCATCAACTACTTATACAATGGCGCCGGAAATGGCGCGTTCCACAAGATGTTTTGGAAGGCATACGACGGGGGATTGGCCCAGGGCCAGGAAGCCGGGCGCGACCAGGGGCATGCGATGCTCGATATCGCCCTTATTAGCGCGATTTGTCAGATGGCCTGGTCCCAAGGTGACGATCTCTACGGCTACGACAACAATCTCGTGCTTGCAGGCGCGGAATATGTGGCCAAATACAACCTCGGTTATGACGTGCCGTACACCACCTACAAAAACAGCGACACCACTCAAACCTCAATTTCGGAGGGAAGCAGGGGGCCGAACGTCAGACCTATGTGGGAGATGTTCTACAACCATTACGTCGTTCTAAAGGGACTCGACGCTCCTTACGTTTCCACCTTCACCACCCTGGCACGCCCGGAAGGTGGCGGAGGCGATTATGGACCCAACAGCGGCGGTTACGACCAGCTTGGCTACGGCACGCTTCTCTATACGCTTCATTGAGGCTTCGCTCCCACTCTCCTCATTCCTGTCCTCGGGCTTGACCCGAGGACAGGAATGAGGGTGGGGAGACGTTCGCGCAACATTCTCCAAGGTATAGCGGAGGACAGCATGTCAAGCGCCGTACAACTGATACGCAACACCCTCCGCCCCCGATTGTCTTCCTCCCCAAAACTATGCAATGACCCATCCACCTTGAGACGCAACGGATAGAGGCGCGGCATGAAGAAGATCGGTTTTCTCTCGTTCGGGCACTGGACGCCCTCGCCCCAGTCGCAGACGCGCTCGGCGGGCGATGCGCTGCTGCAGTCGATCGACCTTGCGGTTGCGGCCGAAGAACTCGGCGCCGACGGCGCGTATTTTCGCGTGCATCATTTTGCCCGTCAGCTCGCCGCGCCCTTCCCGCTGCTGGCAGCCGTCGGCGCCAGGACCAGCCGGATCGAGATCGGCACCGCCGTCATCGACATGCGATACGAGAACCCGCTCTATATGGCCGAGGATGCCGGCGCTGCCGACCTCATCGCCGGCGGGCGGCTGCAGCTCGGCATCAGCCGCGGCTCGCCCGAGCAGGTGATCGACGGCTGGCGCCATTTCGGCTACGCGCCGCCGGAGGGCCAGAGCGATGCCGACATGGCCCGCCATCACGCAGAAGTCTTCCTCGAAGTGCTGGGCGGCGAAGGCTTCGCCAAGCCGAACCCGCGGCCGATGTTTCCGAACCCGCCGGGCCTGCTGCGCCTCGAGCCGCATTCGCAAGGCCTGCGCGAGCGGATCTGGTGGGGCGCAAGCTCCAACGCCACCGCTGTCTGGGCGGCCAAGCTCGGCATGAACCTGCAGAGTTCGACGCTGAAGGACGATGAAACCGGCGAGCCCTTCCACGTCCAGCAGGCCGACCAGATCCGCGCCTACCGCGAAGCCTGGAAGGCGGCCGGCCACACGCGCCAGCCGCGCGTTTCCGTCAGCCGCAGCATCTTCGCGCTCGTCGACGACCGTGACCGCGCCTATTTCGGCTATGGCGGCGACGAAGGCGACAAGATCGGCTTCATCGACGAGAAAACCCGGGCGATCTTCGGCCGCAGCTACGCCGCCGAACCCGACGTGCTCATCAGGCAGCTCGCCGAAGATCAGGCAATCGCCGAGGCTGACACGCTGCTGCTCACCGTGCCCAACCAGCTCGGCGTCGAGTATAACGCCCATGTCATCGAGGCGATCCTGACCCACGTCGCACCGGCGCTCGGCTGGCGCTGAGGCCGCGCGCCGCATTGATGGCTTGATCCACGAACAGGCTTTGGGCGCGAGCATCACCCGGCCCATCCCTGCGCTTGTCAAAGAGCGAGGATGGCAATGCCGTGTGACGCACCTCTGCCCTGTGTCCAGCCGAGACGGGTCCCCTCCCCAACCCCTCCCCACAAGGGGGAGGGGCTAACCCGAGGCACCGCTTCGCTCCTCCCGAAACGTCGAAGATTTAGAAAGCCGGTGCGGCAACTTAAGCCCCTCCCCCTTGTGGGGAGGGGTTGGGGCGGGGACTTCTATACTCTATCCCTCACACAGGCCGAACCGCCGTCATCCGCTTCACGTTCTGATCCATTGGGTCATTTCGACCCGATCAGTCTCGTCCTCTGGCATGAAGTTGATGCAGGCCGCTCCCATGGCATGCGAGGGGAGATGCCCGGCAGAACAGAGGGGTGCCTCTAGGCACGCTCGCTCCTTATCCCGTGCCTCTCACAGGCACGGGGCAGCGGCTGCGGCAAACATTTGGCGTCCCCTCGCTTGCCGCATCGGCGCCCCAAACCTTGACCCATCGCATGACCGACCGAGTTATGGCCATAGAACCGCTCGAGTTGCCTCATGCCGCGCACCAACCTGAACGATATCCTGATCTTCATGGCCGTCGTCGATGCCGGAAGCTTTGTCGCCGGCGGTGAGGCCATGGGCCTGTCGCGATCGGCCGCAGGAAAGGCGGTGATCCGCCTGGAAGAGCGGCTCGGCGCGCGCCTGCTCAACCGCACGACGAGGACGCTGAGCCTGACCGACGAAGGACGCCTGTTCTACGAGCGCGGGCTTGAGATTCTCGCCTCGGTCGACGAGGCGGAAGCGAGTGTGGCCGGGCATAGCGGCACGCCGCGCGGCGTTCTCCGGCTCGCCGTTCCCGGCGCTTTCGGGCGGCTCGTGGTGCTGCCGCTGATTGAAAAATATCTTCGCGCCTGGCCCGGTATCCAGGTCGAGATGAGCTTCACGGATCACCTCGCCGACATCGTCGAGGAAGGCTTCGACCTCGCGATCCGGATCGAGGCGAGCGCATCGACGTCGGACACGCGGCTCGCCTCGCGCGTGATCGCCGCCTGCAAGGCGCGGCTCTGCGCCTCACCCGCCTACCTCGCCGAGCGTGGCGAGCCGCGCTATATAGAGGATCTCGCTGCCCATGACTGCCTGTTCTTCACCAGCCGCAATCAACGGCAGGGCTGGCGCTTTCGCGGCGAAGGCGGCGGCTGGGTCAAGGCGCCGGGGCGCAGCCGCCTGCGGCTCGACAGCGGCGAAGCGTTGCGCGACGCGGCGCTGGCGGGCCTCGGCATCGCCCTCCTCCCGGATTTTCTCGCCGCCGCCGACCTTGCCGCCGGCCGCCTCCGCCATCTCCTGCCCGACGTCGAGGCCGACGATGCAAAGATCGTGACCCTCTATCCCGACAAGCGCCTGCTGGAACCGCGCGTGCGCCGCTTTATCGACCTGATGGTCGAGGAGCTTGGACGCCACGGCTAGAAGCAAGCGCCTTGTCGAAGCCGCGAAAGCTCTTCAGCGCCAGCGGAACAAGGGTCGCGCAGAGATAGGCAATCCCGCTGAGCAGCAGGGCCGCGGCAAGGCCGATCGTGCTGATCAGGGCGCCGCCGACGAGGCCGCCGAAGGGGATGAGAGCAAAGCAGAGGGCGGCGTTCATCGCCGTCACGCGGCCGGTCAGCGGCTTCGGGATGCGCTCGAAGATCACCGCCGACAGGATGGGGTTGAGGAAGCCGGAGGCAAATCCTGCGACAACAAGGGTCGCGAAGACAGAACCAAGCGGCGCATCGATCGCAAGCACCAGAAAACGCGGAAATCCGGTGAGAAGGAAGGCCACCGTATAGACCATCAGGCGCGGCATCCGCTCGCCGATAACAGCCGCGATCGCAGCCCCGGCGATCGAAGCGCCGATAAAGGCAGCCAGCATTGCGCCGAGCAGCTCCGGGCCGTGGCCGGCCTCCCGCGTCCAGACGGGCAGCAGCACCGCCCCATAGGCCTGATCGAAGAGATTGGTGATCGCCACCATGGCGACGATGCTGACAAGCACCGCATCGCCACGCAGAAAGCGCCAGCCTTCGCGGAGATCGTCGAGATAGGAGGAGACCTTCTCCGGCCGGACATCGGCCGTGGCTGTTAGCGCAGGTGCACGCAGCATCCCGGGTATGCCTACTCCGACGATCAGCGCGGCGGCGGCAAAGGTGGCGGCATTCACGAGGAGCGCTTGGCCGGGGCCGATCAGCCCGATCAAAGCGCCGGCGCCAGCCGCACCCGCCGTCGAGGCCAGGCGCTCGATCGCGGCGGCGACGCCGGTCACCCGCTCGAGCGGCACGTCCGCCAGCGTCGCGATATCGGGAACCATCGCCTGTTTGGCGGCATCGGACGGGCCGCGCAGCACGCCCATGGCAAAGACGACGGGCAGCAGCACCGGCACGCTCAGCATGCCGAGGAAATCGAGAAGCGGCACCAGCCCCACCACGGCGACCGAAGCGGCGTCGCAGGCAATGGCGATGCGCTTGGCGCCGACCCGGTCGATCAGCGGCCCGCCGAGCGCCTTGGCGACGACATAGGGCAGCATTTCCATCATCGCCGTCAGCCCCGTCAGGAGAGGGCTGCCGGTCGCGCTCAGCACCAGCCAGGGAATGGCGATGGTCGAAAGCCGCGTGCCGGAAAGCGAAAGCGCCTCGGCGGCGGCGAGCGCCAGGAAGGGACTTCCCCTTCTCACGGCTCGTCCTCCCCCTCGCGGTGCGGAAGGCGGCCCGGATAGGGAAAGGCGTGCAGCATGACCGAGAAGGGAACCATGTCAGGCTTCCCGGACGCCTCCCCCAGCGGCGGGGCCGCCCGCATCGCTTCGAGGATGATGTCGGTCAGCCGCTTCGTCAGCGCCTCGGCCTGTTTTGATGTCATCGGGATGATGATGTCGCTCGCGGTGCTCGCCTTGCGCCATTCGACCGGCAGCTCGGCATATTCTTCCAGCGCCTGCTGCATCTGGCCGACCTGCAGCGAGAGCACAGCCTGGCTAAAGGCGAGATCGAGATCGAGCGCCTCCCCCTCGGCCTCGCTCGCCGGCACCGTGGTCAATTCATGGCTGGCGCGCCACCAGCGGTCGCGCTTGGAGGTATGCGGCACCTCCTCGATGAAGCCGTATTGGGCGAGCTGGCGCAGATGGTAGCTCGTCGCACCGCTGTTCAAGCCGAGCCGCACCGCGAGCTGCGTCGCCGTGGCGGGACCATCGACCCTGAGCATGCCAAGCATGCGCAGCCGAACCGGATGCGCCAGCGCCTTCAGCGCCGTGGGTTCGGGCACGACCCGGCTGACGGTGCGGGAGGCTGTGGTATCTGCGGGAGGCTGGGGGCGCGGATCTTTCATGCCCCAAGCATATATTGCAAAGGAAATTTTGCAAACATATCTTTGCAAACTCGCGTTACAGTCCGGAGATACCGGCGCAACGCGCGCCGCCGCCGCCCCGCTCCGGATCTCTTCAATCCCAACGGATGGCCGCGGTCACCGGCAACCGATAATGGCCGGTTGCCGGTGACGGAGCTGCAGAAATTTCATCAGCCGCGACAATCACAACTCCGTCGCAGGAACGGACGGAGCTGGACATAGCAGGCCGTCAGCTCAGGAGCGGCGCATCGCTGCCGTTGATCGTCAGATCGAGCACGCCGACATCCGTGTGGCCGGCGGCATCGGCCATCTTGTAGCTCACCCTCTCCGTCAGGTGCTCTCCCGCGCCGAGGTTCTGCACGGCATCGAGCGAATGGTCGAGTTCATAAGTGAACGACCCGTCCGGTTGCAGCTTGAAGGTGCCATAGTCACCCTGAACGATGGTCTCGTGCGCCGGACCCGACTTGGCATCGACACGAACGCCGTCGAAGAAGCGGAGATAAAGGGTCGATCCGCCCGGATTGATCTCGTTGCTCAGCAAATTTCCGGAGATCGCGTCATCTTCCGAGAACGACAGGTGGTCGTCGACCGCAACCGGCTTCGACGTGACACCCTTGATTTCCAGGTTGAATACGGCGGTATCGGTGTTGCCGCCGCCGTCGGAAATCTTATAGCTGATATGTTCGAAAAGGCTTTCGCCGGCCTCGAAGCCGACCTTCTCGGAAGCATGCAGCTCATAGCTATAGCTTCCGTCCGCCTTGACGAAGAATGTGCCATGCTCACCTTCGATGGTCGTGATCACGCCCGGCGCCTTGGCATCGACACGCTCGCCATCAAAGAAGTTCAGGATTTTCTTGCCGTTCGATCCGGCAACATCATTGTCGAGAATATTGCCGCTGATCGCATCGGTTTCGAAAAAACTGGCGGAATCATCCACAGCATTGGGCTTTACCGGCATACCATTTTCCTCCCCTGAAAAGGTTCAACATCGGCCCAGCGCTGGAGATAAAGACGAAATATTCTGTCAAAGTCAAACCTATATTTATGAAACACCAAAAATGGATTTTAGAAATAACAACTATATGTTGATAGTTCTTTATTGCCATAACAATGAGTTAGAAGCCTCGCCACATAGCCCGAGCTTAAAGCCTACAACGCAGGGATAGGCCTGCAACACTGAGCTGATCACGGCGGCCCCGCATTGATTGCAGGGCATCGCGCTAATCCTCCGGCAGAGCAAAGACGGCGCAAGGTTCGGCGATGCCGCGCAGGGCGTGCTCGCCGAGCGGCGTCAGGGCGGTCTGCGTGTTCGCCGCCACCGCGCCCGAGATCAGCACGCTGCGGCCGAGCGGCTTGCAGAGCCCCTCCAGCCGGCTGACCAGATTGACCGCCGGGCCGATGGCGGTGAAATCAAGCCGGTCGGCGGCACCAATATTGCCCCAAAGGATCTCGCCGAAGTGGAGTGCCGCGCCGAAGGGCAGCGGCGCCAGCCCCTGGGCCTGGCGTATCTGGTCGAGATGGGCCATGCCGGCGCGGCTGGCGGCAACGGCCCTCAGCGCCGCCTCGCAGGCATTGCGATCCGCGCGGGCAATATTGTCCCCTTGGCTCGCGCCGTCCGCTCCCGGCTCGGCGGAGGCTACCGCAACGGGAAAGATCGCCAACACGCCGTCGCCGATGAATTTCAGCACTTCGCCACCGAAGGCGTGCACGGCGCCGGCGACGCGGTCGAACCAAGCATCGAGCGCTGCTATCATCGCATGCGGCTCAGTCACCTCGGAAAGTGCTGTAAAATCGCGCAGATCGGCGCAGAGAAGAGCGGCGCGGATGGTTTCGCCCGTGCCGCGGGCAAGCGCCCCGGCCTGCACCCGGGCAGCACTGCGCCGGCCGAGATAGGCTTCGAGCAATGCCGCCCGCGCCTCACGCGCCGCAAGGGCTGCAAGCGGTGCTGCGGCAAAGCGCGCGACGTCGCCCAGCCGGGCCGCATCATCGGCAGCGAAGGTCCCTGCCCCATCGGCAATGCCCGCCCAGCCGAGCAGCAGCCCGTCCTCGGAAGGCCCGATCCTCTCCTCCCACACCGGCCCGAGCCCGGCCAGCCAATCGCGCCCGGCCTCGCTTTCGGGAGCCGCGGCAAAACCCAGCGCCTCGATGACCGCCCCGGTCTCGGCCCGCCACAGCCATGTGCGCCGCGCAATGATCGGATGCGGCACCGAAAGCGTCAGCGCGCCGCCCGCAAGCGGCAGGCCATCGGAAAGCAGCCGGCGCCCGAGCTCGGCCAGAAATCGTTCGGGACCGGGCGACGCGGCCGCCTCGTCAACCAGCCAGGCAAGGGAGGAAGGCAGATCCATATGTTAACATTGGCATCACAACAGGACGCGGGCAACCCCGAGACGTTCGCCCACGAACCCTCCCGTAGCCCTTCAGGACGCCGCCGGCCTCCGGAGGCTGTCGGGTCGGCGGGCTCAGCGGCGGACGCGGTAGCGGATGTGCGTGGCCTCGGGTGTATCGATCACCCGAACGATCTCCAACTCGACGCGCGATGGTAAGACTTCGAACATTCGGCGGCCACCTCCGAACAAGACTGGAATCTGGTGTATTTGCAGTTCGTCGAGCACGCCAGCTTCCAGCGCCCGTTGCGCCGTATACGCGCCGAGCATCAACACGTCCCGGTCCCCGGCGGCGGCCTTCGCCTGCGCCATTGCGCTCTCGATCCCGTCGCTCACGTATTTGACCAACGGATAATTCGCGACGGATGGCCCGGGCGGCCTGTGACTGGGTACGAAGATCGCGACACCGTGATTGTCACCGCCCCAGTGATCGACCTGCTCCACGGTTCGTCGACCCGCCAGAATCGCACCTGGCGCGTTCCATTCGTCCCACAATTGTCCGACCGGTCCGGTCGGTCGGGAAAAATCCCCGTACCACTCGTGCAACCGCATAAAGTCGTCGCCGCCGGGATTGCCCACTTCATCGTTAGGCCCCGCGATATACCCGTCTAATGACATGGACATGAAGAGCACTGATGTAGACACTTTTATCTCCTGTGGTCTTTTTCCAAACTGGGGCGGTGGGAATTCGGTCTTGATGTTCCCAAGGACGCTCGAGCGACGCTGACGCCGACATCCCGAATACGGATTTTGGGTACTGCCCTATCTCACAAGGGGCCGAACCATGCTCGAGCCGACGAGGCGCGAGCTCGTTTAGTTCGTGGCGATCCCTGCTTCCCTTCGGCTCTTGCGCCCGCCGCCATCCCCCGCAGCTCCTGTCAACCCCACCGTCAAACAACCCTGTGGAAAACCATTCATCATGGTGGAAAACAAAGAAAAAAACACTTTAAACTTGCGCGGATTTGATTCCATTATGCGCCCGTTGTCTCGTGTGATTGAGGGGTTGCGATGGGCACGACATACTGGCCGAAAGATCCGCTTGATGGAAATGACATGACGCTGCTGACGTCGATCCTTCGGCGATGGTGCACGCGTTACGGGATCGAATTCACCGCCGAAGAGAGCAAGCGGAAAGCCAGGGAACTCGTCGAATGGTTCGAGTTCGGCGTCAAGGATCCGGTCGAGCTCGAAGAGCTGATCGACGGCAAGTACTGGCTGGTCAGCCAGATCTGAACGCCCGCAGGCGCGCATGAATGAGCGCCTGCAGACGCTCATGAAAAAGCCGGCGAACCATTGCGCCGGCTTCATCGATCTGTCTCTGAACGAGACCTTTAGTAATCGTCACGCCAACGGCGTTCGCGATCCCAACGCCGCCCCTCGCGCCAGCCTGGGCCATCCCAGTCGCGGCGGTGATGCCGTTCCCAGCCACCGCCCCAGCCCCAGCGCGGCGGACCGCCGTAGAAGACCACCGCCGGCGGGCGGCGCCAGTTCGGCCTGCACTCACCCCAGCCCGTCATGTGCCAGCCGCGGCCGCACTCGTAGTCGGCCTTGACGATATTGCTCTGAACGTTGATTGACCCGACCGGCATCGCTTCAGCTGTGCCAATCGAGAGGCTGCCAGCGAGCAAGGCAGCCGCGATAGAAAGTGCCTTCATAACGAACTCCAATTCAATCCAGCCAAGCCCACCTTAGGGCTGCCAAATTGAACCGGGGATGAATTGCATGTTCATGTTTGCTGGCGAAAAAGCGCCTTTCCGGACGGCCGGGCGGCACGCCGCCCGGTTGCTTTTCTCCGCAATGTCAGTCGGTTGCGGACGCGGTGACACCCTCGGAAAACCGTTCATTTCCTGCCGCCAAAGACATCCGGACCGGGATCGCGCCCGGCTGCGACCTCGGTCAGCCGCCCGAGATAATGCACCCAGCCTTCCGTATGGCCGGCGCATTGCTCGGCGCTCGGCAGGCCGCTATGGGTGAGCCGCAGCAGCGTTCCGTCCGGCTGCTCGATCAGGTCGATCTCGACCAGGCTCGATCCAGGCGGCACCACCTCGCTGCCGTCCCAGCCGAAGCTGTAGGCCAGGCGATGAACCGGCACCACCTCGCGAAACGAGCCGCGCGCGAAGCGGGCGCCGGTGACGTTGACGAGATAGAGCCCGCCCGGCTCAGGCTCGATCTGCGCCTCCGTTCCCATCCAGCGCAGGATTTTCTCCGGATCGGTCATCAGCGCAAACACCGCAGCAGGCGGGGCCGCGATATGCGCCTCGCGGCGCACGACGAAAGGGTCTTGCATCACATTCTCCCATGGTTGCTGCTCTGCCTACTATGACGCGGCACGACATGCTTTTTCGACATGGATCTCCCCACGGGAAGCATTTAGGCGCAAGGACACGCTCAGCAAGGGCAGGAGTGCCGCCTCGTCCTTCGAGGATAAGGCTCTCTTGAGCGGCGTTGCAGGCCGCTGACGTGGCGATCCCGCATCCGCCCACAACGCATTTCCGCCTCTTGCCAGCCCGCCGCCCTGCCCTTATGTTCGCGCCGTTCTCAGGGCGGGGTGAAAGTCCCTACCGGCGGTATGCGATTTCGATTGCGAGCCCGCGAGCGCCTTCCTTGGAAGGGTCAGCAGATCAGGTGAGATGCCTGAGCCGACGGTCATAGTCCGGATGAAAGAGAACGCGCGTTCCTGCTGCCCTTGCCGGCAGCCGGTGAACGTTCGTGATCGCCTTGGGTGACGTGTCTGTACGCCAAAGGAGATGACCATGACACCCACCCGCTATGCCTTCATCAAAGCCGGCTGGCACGCCGATATCGTCGACCGTGCCCTCGAAGGTTTCCAACAGCTTGTTCCCGCAGAGCAGATCGACGTGTTCGACGTTCCCGGCGCTTTCGAAATGCCGCTGCTGTCGCGCGATCTTGCGGCGAGCGGCCGCTACGGCGCCGTCATTGCCGCCGCCTTCGTCGTCGACGGCGGAATCTATCGCCACGAATTCGTCGCCCAGGCCGTCGTCGACGGGCTGATGCGCGCCGGCATGGATACCGGCGTGCCGGTGCTGTCGGTCTCGCTGACGCCGCACCACTATCAGGAAACTGAGCACCACCAGCAGATCTACCGCGCTCACTTCGTCGAGAAGGGCCGCGAGGCCGCCCGCGCGGCCCTGATGATCGGAAAGACGCGCGCCGCTCTTGCCGCTTGATGGCGACGCCACGAAGGAAGGCGGCGGGCACTGTTCCCGCCGTCTCGATCCCTCGCCCGGTGCCGGCCGCATCGGACAGAATAATTGATTCGACGCCCCCGCCGCGCTGTGGTCCACTTACCCTCGACATGTATCGCCATTCTTAATGCGTCCAACCCTCAAGGGAGCTGAAGATGAGCAATGCTATGCGCAGTGAAACCCCCATCGAAACCCCGAGAACGCGGCCCGTCGACACCAAGCTCGAAGTGGTCGTCATCCCCGTTTCCGACGTCGACCGCGCCAAACGTTTTTACGACGGCCTGGGCTGGCGGCTCGACGCCGACTTCGCCAATGATGCCGATTTCCGGGTGATCCAGTTTACCCCGCCCGGCTCCGGCTGCGCGATTATCTTCGGGAAAAACATCACCGCTGCCGCCCCCGGCTCCGCCCAGGGCCTTTACCTCGTCGTCTCCGACATCGAGGCCGCCCGCCGCGATCTCATCGCCCGCGGCGTCGAGGTGAGCGAGGTCTTCCACGACGCCGCAGGCGTCTATGCCGGCAAGGATGAACCCTATCTCTTCGGACGGCTGCGCATCGCCGGCCGCGATCCCGACCACCGCAGCTACCGCTCCTTCGCCTCGTTCAAGGATCCCGACGGCAACGGCTGGCTGTTCCAGGAAGTCACCACGCGCCTGCCCGGCCGCATCGACGCCGACGAGACGGCCTTCTCGACCTCGAGCGACCTGGCCGCAGCACTCCGCCGCGCCGCCACCGCCCACGGCGAACACGAGAAACGAACCGGCGGCAAACACGACGACAACTGGCCGGACTGGTACGCCGAATACATGGTCAGCGAACAAGCGGGCCGGGAGTTGCCATTGTAGGTGACGGCAGACGTAGAGAGCACCCGCCTCGCCCTTCCTCAGGGTGAGGCTCTCTTCGATGCCGTGGCCACACCCCCTTGTAACTTGACGCCATCCGCCAGCAGCCTAGCTAGCGCTTGCGGTGACGGAGCCGAGCCCGCAACCCCCTCGGGTTTAAAAGCCTGTGGCAGAGCAAGGGATGGCTCCGTCGTTCCATCGAACCCGAACAGTCGCTTGGGCCGCTCGCGAAGGCGAAGCCCGCTTGGACAAGGATGGGATCAGATGGACGTTGTGGTTGGCATTGATGTTTCGAAAGACCGGTTGGATGTGCATGTACTGCCGTCAGGCAAAAGCTTTGCCGTTGCCAATGATGATGAAAGCCTGGATGGGCTTGCCGCAAGGCTCTTGAGCCTGAAGGCGGATGTCGTCGCGCTGGAGGCGACGGGTGGCTATGAG
>NZ_RJJT01000033.1 GCF_003938655.1 Rhizobium pisi | reverse complement strand
CGCCAGCCTCCTGCTCCTTCAGCACACCGATAATCTGCTCTTCCGTAAATCTCTGCTTCTTCATTCGTCCGTCCCTTAATAGGCCGGACTCTAATCCATTCTGGAGGAAATTCTCAGTGGCAGGTCAGCTGCCCGATCTCGTCTGGCGATTCTACAGGGCGCTGAAGGCTTGGAAGCGGCACCGCGTACTTGCTAAGGCGAGGCATTCCCTTGCCTGGAGCCAGGCGCGGTGGACTGCTTGCTATCGCTGGACCGATGGTCAATGTCTTGTTGCAGATTATCCATTTCCACGTCGAGCGAGTGTCGGAAAGCCGCAAGTTTCTTACGGTTACATCCCTGGATCTCAATCTCGGAATATGTAAGCTCAGCCATTCTCGTAAGGCGTCCATCTGCCGCCTGAGTGTCAAAGCCAGGTATCCTTTTTAGAATTTCGATAATCCGACGCCTCTCATCCAGTGCCGGCCTTCGATCGCAAAGCATCAGGTTCGCGTCGTACTGACCGAAGCCTAAGGTGATCAGGCTCCAATCAAATGCGACTTCGCCTGCAGCATGTGCCGGAGCGATCGTAAACAGCACGGCAATAGCGACTGCCGTGATCTTCTTCATGGGTAGCTCTCTTGTTGGCCGATATGCGAGGACCGCCGTTGTTGAAAGGCTCTATCAGCGGTTCAACGCAACAGTCGAGGGGCAAAGAATTCACAGGCCTCTTCAAAGATTGAATGACAGTATTGGTCAAGTGGCACATCGATAGGATGCCAGAAAAAACTGAACGTGTGACCGTGATCATCCGTGGTTTCATGCTGCCAGGTATCCGGCAAACTCAAGCCTTGCCACCTAAAGAAATGCCATCGCTGACGGCTGGTTCCTATTTCGCATACGCCCAAAGACGTCATGGGTGAATTCACCACGAGCCCGCTCTCTTCCCGAAGCTCGCGCTTGGCCGCATCAATAGGCTTCTCGCCAGCTTCAATAGTGCCCTTCACAAACTGCTTTCCGGCCGAAGGACGCTCAAAGGCGAGAACTTCTGGTCCCCTATCCAGCATTCTGAAAACAACGGGGCAGGCTTTCTGCACTCTGCTCATGCGAAGATCCCTCAAGCTCCACGATCGTCTTCATCTTCGTCGATTATGGTAGAAGACGAGAAATGGCACAATTGCCTGGCAAGGCACCACTGCCATAAAATCTGCCCCACTTACCGGTGATCGCTGATCATCCGATTAATTTAATTTAAATTAACCATATGAATTAACGCTATTCTTTTGGCATAATAAATCAAAACGTTCACTAGCTTCCGTTGTCCATACAGCGTCACGCTGCGCGCTAACCATCGATAAGTATAGGTTATCGATGGTAGATTGATATGACGCCCAAATCGCCCTGTCAGTCGTCTTGGATGACCGGAAACGCTCGGTTTTCTGGCCTTTTCGGGCAGATTTCGGCGGAAGCGCTGCCACTACGGAGCAGCCATCCCCTGCCGACGAGCGTAGATTCCTCCATCGTCTTTCGCTCAAACGGGCCTTCGTGCCTCTCCCCTCCTCCGATCTCCTTTTTTCGGGCACTTCCGCCGCAGATGACCAACAGCGCGCGCTTCATGCGATTTACGATCGGATGCCCGTCCGACGTCGCATTTCGAGTCTGGCGGGGCTGCATTGGGACCATGAGCAGGGCTCGGGTGCGTCACGCGCTCGGCCGGTTCTCACAAGACTTCTCGGAGACCTCACCGCAGGCGACGTGCTGGTCGTCGTCCGGCTGGATCGCCTTGCCCGGTCTGTTAGCCACCTCCTGCAGGTTATCGAAAATCTCGAGCAGCGCGGCGTCCATTTCAAGTCGATCCGCGATCCGATCGATACGTCCACGCTACAGGGCATGTTTTCTCTGCAAGTCCTTGGTGCCGTCGCGCAGCTCGAACGAGCGCTGATCGCTGAGCGAACAAAGGCAGGCATCAAGGCGGCAAAAGGCCGCGGCAAGCTGCCAGGCAATCCTGGCCTTCGGGAAAGGCGGCCGGAAGCGATCAAGGCGGTCTCAAAGGCCCGGGAAAAAATCTATCTCGATGAACTGATCTCCTCTGCGCAAACCTGGCTCCCGAGGTTCGGCAACTTCGCCCAAAACATAGCTGGGACAATGTCGTGCGGGTCCTCAATCGCCGGGGCCATGACTGGACCGTGGAAAGACTGCGCCGCGCCGTGCATCGTATGGTCCGCGAGAAGCTGGCCGACCCCGAGCTACTGGCTCGCTCGCCCCGCCGTGCGCCAGAAGATCATTTGATGAAACTCGTAGCAACGGGGGCACGTCAGTCTACGACACGGGCTTCTTGAAACGAACTCCAACTCCGCCGCCATTTTCTGCAATAAACTCTATGCCTGCATGTTCCAGCACGCGTTGGATACGTTCCAAGGTATTCGGCCGTAGATTCTCACCGCGCTCGAGGCGGGTGATAGTTTGTGTCGAGACGTTTGCTGCCCTTGCAAGATCTAGAACTCCCCAATCAAGCGCAACGCGTGCCAACTTACACTGAATACCCTTCATATCACCATGCCGTGGTGATTTTGATTGCACATTTAAAAGTTGCCCTGTATAGAGTGACTAACTAATCAACTGCATTCGGTGCTGGAACACCGAATGCAGTCTGACCACAACCAAGCTGTCAGGAGCTGGGATCATGGCTGATTCCGACAATAGCAGAACTTTACCTACGGTCACGCAGGGAGACCTCCATTCCTTGGTGGTGGCGTCTTTTCCCACACATCCCGAGCTTGCAGCCCGGCTTGCGGCGCCGTTGGATATCGACGATCTCGCCTTTACCATCTGGCGTCAATGGTGCGCGGCTCGCCATCGGCTGATCGAATCATGCCTACGGCAGCAAGGGCTCGAAAAGAGACTGTTCGCGATGGTCGGCATGCCATCCGATGCGCCCGAGGCCTGGAAGGCGGCCGACCAGCAGATTGGATATAGCGAGGCGGTCCAGGAAGAAGAACGCGCGGCCGCCCTGGAGGACGACGTGGCCGAAATGCTATGGGATACGCCAGCGGCATCGATCGTCGGCGCGACCGCGAAGCTCCATGCCATGCTCGCCAAGTGGCAACCAGCCGCTTCAAGCGATGAGTATCCTTGGCCACAGCTCCGTTCGGTCATCTCTGATTTGCTAAAGATCGACGCCGAAATATCGTCGGGCGGTAACGCACGTCGTCAGGTCACGGTCGGTGAAATCCATCAGCGACATTCCCGCCGTGAACAGCATCGGGAAGATTAGGATCGTCCAGAAAGCCGCTCCTTGGTGGCTTGCGGGGCGGAGATGGCAAGCACACCGATTTCGGTCGCCATGTCGAAGCCGAGCCCGAACAGGAAGCCGAGCGGGTACATATGCCATGGCCTCGAAACGACCGAGAAAGTCCGGCCCAGCAATCGGCTCTTAAAGCCGCCCCGTGTGGATAGACTGTCCAGTTCCAGATCGCCGTGCTCTGCCTGTCGCCGTGCGCGTGAAAACGCGGCCCAGACGTCGGCAAGGACCAGAAATTTCCGCGCAAGCGTTCCGAGTGCGAAAGCGCCAAAGGCAAGCCCAATTTCTGGCAAATGCTCCATGGTTATTCACCTCCATGCCAGCCGAAGCCGATACAAGTGAACCGGCGTGATTTGGAAAGTCAGCCTCCTGAATCGCCATCGCGCATTTCCGTCCTTCATCACCAGGCGAGGACAGCATGACCGACGGCATCATCGTAAAGGACAGCAATGGAACCCAGCTTCAGGATGGCGATTCCGTAACGATCAAGGACCTCAAGGTCAAGGGAACCTCGGAGACCCTGAAGCGTGGAACGCTGGTCAAGGGTATTCGCCTGACGGACAATCCCGGTGAGATCAAGTGCAGCACTAAGCAGGTCAAGGGTCTCGTGTTGAAAACGGAATTCCTGAAGAAGGCATAGGTCGATTCGCCGTTCAGTCGTCCTTGAGTGCCTCCTGCGGCACTTCCTCGGTGATCACCTCGAAACGGGAAAGCGTTGCCGGGCCAAAGGCCGTCGACATCGCGACGTCGGTAGCATCTCGGCCGGTCCCCATCAGTATTCTACCGATACGCGGCGTATTGTGGCGGGCGTCGACCGTATGCCAGTGGCCGCCGAGAAAGACCTCGAACCAGGCGCTGAAATCCATCGGATTGGGGTCGATCGGAACGCCGATATCGCCGAGATAGCCCGTGCAATATCTGGCTGGGATATTCATGCATCGGCAAAGCGCGATGGCGAGATGGGCAAAGTCGCGGCAAACGCCCGCCTTGTCGGTGAAGCCGCCATGCGCGGTGCGGAGGACATCGGCCTTCAGGTAATCGAAGGTGATGTGATCATGAACGAAATCGCAGATCGCCTGGACGCGCGCCCAGCCGAGCGGCGTCGACGAGAACGTCGCCCAGGCGAAATCGGCAAGCCTGTCGGTGTCGCAATAGCGGCTGCCGAGCAGGAAGACCAGCACGTCGTCGGGCAGGTCATTGATCGCATGCTGGACGGCATCGTCGGGAACGATGTCGGGTTGGCCGCTGTCGTAGATCTCGAATTCCGTCGAGATCGTCGTCAGGCCCGGCGGAGCGACGATCCGGCTGCAGGCATTGCCGAACACATCGGTATATTCCCAGGCCTCGATTGGCCGGTCGAATGTCAGGATCTGATCGCTGAGAAGATCGGCACGACGGGAGGGGTGGATATTGAGGACCAGCAGCATCGGCGTTGGCTGCATGCATTCGTAGCCCAGATGAAACCCGGCGCGTATCTTCATTGTGGCTTCCTTGTCGCGTCTCCGCTTTGGCAGCAGTGAGTAAAGAACGCTGATCGCGCCGCCCGGTTCCCGCAAGACCGGGACTGTCACCGCGCGGCTAGCCAGATTGCCTTGTGGTGACGTTCACCTGCACCGTCATGCTGTCGAAATCCTTCCCATCCCCGTCATAGCTGCCGCTCAACGGGACTGCCTGGCGCGGATCGCGGGCAACCGCGACACGAATGAGATCGCGGTTGCCGACGATCCCGTTGGTCGGATCGAACTCCGTCCAGCCGGCGCCGGGAAGATAGATCTGGCACCATGCATGCGTCGAACCGCCGCCGAGCACGGTGGAGCCGTCCCGGTCGGGAACATAAACATAACCCGTGACGAACCGCGCCGCGAGGCCGAGCGCGCGCGCCGCCTCCATCATCAGCAGGGCGAAGTCCCGACAGGTGCCGGAACGACGCTGCAGGGTCTGGATCGGCGTCTGCGTTCCATGCTCCAGACGGCGCGCGTAGGCAAAGCTTTCGCGGATGGCATAACAAAGCGTCATCAGCAGATGCCCGGTTTCCGTCGTCTGCCCATGGCGCAGGAACTGGCGAGCCCAGCGTCCCACCTCGTCTGCGGGGTCGGGATAATGGCGCTGCATCGCCGGCATGAGATCGGGAAGCTCTTCGTGATGATAAGCGAAGGGGTAGGTCAGTGCATCATCGTCGACCCGAAGATCCAGAGCGACCTGCGGCGTATGGTCGAGCGTGATCCAGGTTTCGAAATGAAGCTCGGCGGCTGGTCTTGAAATATCGACGAGCGCGACGCAATTGCCGAAAACGTCGTGGATCCAGCGCACTTGGCTATCTTCCGGATAGGTCGTCAACGAGGCCTCGATGAGCCGTTGATCGAAGCTGTCGCGCGGCCGGAACATCAATCGATGCTCGCCGAATTCGACCTCCCTGAGGTAACGATAGGATGTGATGTGGCGAACGGAAAAAATTGTCATCGAAGCGTGCTGCCGTGGGATAATTTGTTCACGCTGCTCTTTCCAAGGGGCCGTGCCGCTTTCGCGGAAGTGCCCTGCCCGCATAGCGCATCTCATCGACCATGCTGAGCCGTTTCTGCGTTTCCCGCAAGAAGAACCCGCGCCCTGCTCGTCAAACTCGATGCGGTGGGGCGAAAGCCTGCTCAAGGCAGCCGGCCTCACCGTCACTACCGAGGACATCGCGAAGCTGGCTGACGCCGATCTCAACGGTCGTCAGATCATGAACGTCATCCGCACGGCCTCCACGATGGCAAAGCTCGATGGTGAGGCCGTGACGTATGAGCGCCTGGTCGAGGAGATCGAGGAAGCCATCCGCTTCGAGCGCGAAATGCTCCAGGCGCCTGACTACCTCGGCAAGCCGGAGCTGAAGGCCGTTGCCTGATACCACGGGCGGATCCCACTGAACCTAACGGGCGCTTTCGAGCGCAGGCGCTTTCGAGCGCCCGTTTCGCTTAGCTCGGTAGCTCGTTAGCTACCTATCTATTCAGCTGCGTCAATCCACTCTTCACCTGCCGCATTCCAAGCGCGCGATTGCTAAAACAAAGCATCAGCAACGCAGAAAGCGAGCCAAGCGAATGACCATCAAAACCCTCAAAGAACTGCTCGGTCACTGCGAGGCGCGGGGTTGGATCATGAAATGCTTCTACGACGAGCCCGGCGAGCCCGACTACCTCGGCGTGGAAGCGGCTAAGGCGCAGGAAGCCCTTGAGGCGGGTGACGAAAGGTATCTCCACATCTATGACGGCACGAGCCTTATGGGCTGGGTGTTCGTGGTCAACGACACCGATGGCGATCCCGAGGAACAGATCAACGATTATGCCGGCGATCGACTGATCTGCAGGCCAGAACTCAACGCTTCAAGGTCTGCGATGGCAACTGGCCGAAACGCCTTTTATACTCGGCAGCAAATCGCCCGAAATGGGTAAAGCCCCATCGCATAGCAATGTCGGCGACGGTCAGTCTCATGCCCGCATCGAGCAGGTCGCGATGGGCGGCAAGTATCCGGATTTCTTGCAGGTAGGCCATCGGCGTCGTATTCCTGAACTGCCGGAAACCCTGTTGCAAAGTCCGAACGCTCACCTTGGCCGCCGCCGCGATATCGTTGAGCGAAATCGGCTCGGCAATGTGCTCCTGCATGAAGTCGATCGCCCACTTAACATGGCGTGGGGCCGGCGTCGGAGCCGGCAGCGCAAGTTCGTCCGAATAGCGATGGCGGCAGCTTTCCAGCAGCAGATAGACCGCCGCATCACAAAGCGAGCCGACGGCCAGCGGTGATCGTTGCAGCGGTCCGTTGTCGCTCAGTCCGCTATGGAGGTTCGAGACAATCTGCTGCAACACCAATCCCGGACCCGCCGTCAGATCGATGTGAGGATGAAAATCGAGGTCGCCGCTGATCGTTCGTTCGAACATATGCGTCAGGTGACTGGTGATCTTCGCCTGATCGACGAACAGGCCGAAATGACGGCGCCGGCCCAATATGCGGGCGCCCATGGAACGACCCGCCTCAAGGATCGTACCACGAGCGGGAGCTGAATATATTTCCTCCCGCCGGCCGTCGAAGCAAACGTTCCCCTCCACCGGCAGGAAAACGATCATCCCGACGCTGGGCGCCTTCCGCTTGATGAGAAGCGTGCCTTCGTAAGCGCAGTCGGCTACCGCCACCTCTCCAGCGGAGACGAAACTGCAGCGGAATGAAACGGGCATATCGCCTTCCGCCGTGACCTTGATCGGAGAGGGTGGCGTCGACAATAATTCCGAGAGCAAGTCCGGGTCAGTTCCGCTGTGCGCCGTTTCCCCGAACGACACGTTCTGCGTCGCCGGGGGTCGGGGGAGGCTGCCACTGGTGTGCATACGGGAATCAACGGACATTCATGACCTCGAAAGGCGATACTCGTCGGTGATAATCGATTTGTACATTACGCGCATTCTCTAGAAGCAAAATCAACCATATCGGCTGACTGCCAGATCCTTCGCGTCGATCTCAGGCGTGCGGCCGCTGACGAGGTCACCGATCAGCCGCGCCGACCCGGTGCTCATGGTCCAGCCGAGCGTGCCGTGGCCGGTATTGAGGAAGAGGCCGATAATCCTGGTTGGGCCGATGACGGGCGTACCGTCCGGCGTCATCGGGCGCAGGCCGCACCAGAAGGAGGCCTTGGAAACATCGCCGCCGGGGAAGAGATCGGTGACGGAATGCTCCAGCGTGCTGCGCCGCGCGAGCCCAAGATCGTTGGTATAGCCTGAAATCTCCGCCATGCCGCCGACCCGGATGCGGTCGCCGAGCCGGGTGATGGCGATCTTGTAGGTCTCGTCCATGACGGTCGATTCCGGTGCGCGCGCCGCATCGGTGATCGGGATAGTCAGCGAGTAGCCCTTGACGGGATAGACCGGCAGGCTGATGCCGAAGGGCTTTAAAAGCAGCGGCGAATAGCTGCCGAGCGCCACGACAACAGCATCCGCGCTCATCCGCTCGCGCTCGCGATCGCCATCGCGAGCGGTGATCACCCCGCGCACGCGGCCAACCTCGACATCAAGCGCCTTGATCGTCGTGCCGTAGGCGAAGCGGACGCCGAGCGCTTCGGCTTTGGCCGCCAGCGCGTTGGTGAACTTGAAGCAGTCGCCGGTTTCGTCCTTCGGGGTCAGCAGGCCGCCGACGATCTTGTCGCGCACGTGCCTTAGCGCCGGTTCGACGCGGATGCAGCCGTCCCGGTCCAGCACCTCATAGGGAATGCCGTCGGCGGCGAGCGCCTTGACGTCCTTTGCCGAAGCGTCGAGTTGCTGCTGCGTGCGGAACAGCTGCAGGGTTCCCTGCATGCGCTCGTCATAGGCGATGCCGGTCTCCGTGCGAAGCTCGGCGAGCGCGATGCGGCTGTAATCGGCAAGGCGCAGCATGCGGCTCTTATTGAGCGCGTAGCGCTCGGAGGTGCAGTTCGACAGCATCCTCGCCATCCAGGAGAGCATGGCCAGGTCGAGTTTCGGGCGCAGGATGAGGGGCGCGTGTTTCATGAACAGCCACTTCATGGCCTTCATGGGAATCCCGGGCGCTGCCCATGGCGAGCAATAGCCGAAGGAGACTTCGCCGGCATTGGCAAAACTCGTCTCCAGCGCCGGCCCCGGCTGGCGGTCGACGACCGTGACCTCGTGGCCAGATTTGGCGAGCTGATAAGCGGATGTGACGCCGAGGATGCCGGCTCCCAGAACGATGACTTTCATGATATTCCCAATGGTGTGGAGCCGCCTGATCTCAGCGATATTGCCTGTCGTAACGGTCGCCCAGGCCGGTTAAGATTTCGTAGGAGATGGTGTCGGCGTCGCGCGCGACGTCTTCGAGCGTCTGATGGCGGCCGAGCACTTCGACAAGGCTGCCGAAGGTCAATGCGCCCTCCGGCAGGGCCGATATGTCGACAGTGATGCTGTCCATCGACACGCGGCCGACGATCGGCAGGCGGATGCCCTTGAAATAGACGGCGCCGCGGTCGCCGAGACAGCGCGGCAGGCCGTCGGCATAGCCGGCGGCAATGGTGGCGAGCCGCATTTCCCGTTGGGTGACATGCGCGCCTCCATAACCGACCTTCGTGCCTGATGGCACGATGCGTGTCTGCACGACGGCGACATCGAGGCTGACGACCGGCTCCATCGGGTTCTCTTCGCCGGCGCTCGGAGCGCCGCCATAGAGCGCGATGCCGGGGCGGGCGAGCACGCCGTGATAGGCGTCGCCCAGGAAAACGCCGCCGGAATTGGCGAAGGAAATGTCGAAGCCCGGAAATTCGTCGGCGATACGGGACATTTCGGCACGCTGCTCGCCATTCTGCTCACTTTCCGCGTCGTCGGCCGAAGCCAGATGGCTCATGATGAAGAGGATCTCGACGTTGGCGCCGTCGCCAAGGGCTGCCGCCAGTTCAGCCCGCTCTTCCCTGGGAAAGCCGAGCCGCGACATGCCGGTGTCGAACTGCAGGACGGCGGGCAGGCAGCGCTTCAGCATCCGCGCCGCCGCCGACCATTGCCGCCACTGGTCGAGCGAATTCAGAACAGGAACGACACCCATCTCGGCACAGGCGATCTCATTGCCCGGCTGCAGGCCGTTCAACACGAAAATCTGGGCGTCCCGCGCAAGGGCCGGCCGAAGCCGCACGGCCTCGACGAACTGGGCGACGAAGAAATGCCGGCAACTCTGATCGTAGAGCGCGCCCGCAACTCGTTCGGCGCCGAGGCCATAGGCATCGGCCTTGACGACGGCCCCCGTGCGGGCCGGCGCCAACATCGATGCGAGCTTGCGATAGTTGCGGCCGAGTGCTGCAAGATCGATCGTCAGATAGCCCGTGGCTCCCTGCATGGTCGTGGCAGCGCGTGGGCGGGAAACCAAAATATCGCTATCCATGTCTGCTCCTGTTGATATCAAGAGCTTATGAAATAATCAGCGAAATTGCCTGTCATTCATTCATCGATTATTGCATGATCTGTCTATTATTCGCATAATCGATAACCGTTCGGAATAATCCATCATGCACGCCCTCGACACGATCGACCGCAATATCCTGAGGCTGCTGCGCCTCGATGCCCGCATGAGCAATGCCAAGCTCGCCGCCGAGATCGGCCTGTCGCCGTCGGCCTGTCTCAGGCGCATCAAGATCATGGAAAAATCGGGCGTGATCCGCGGCTACACAGCGCTGGTCGACACCGGCAATGCGGATGCGACGATCGCCGTGATCATCAACATCACCCTCGAGCGGCAGACGGAGGATTACCTCGACCGCTTCGAGGCGGCCGTCCGCCGGCATCCCGAAATCCGGGAATGCTTCCTGATGACGGGCGGCTCCGACTATCTGCTGCGCGTCGAGGTCGCCAATGCCGGCGAGTTCGAGCGGATCCACAAGGAGATATTGTCGGCTCTGCCAGGCGTCCTCAGGATTCATTCCAGCTTCTCGATCCGGAATGTCCTGGCGACGCGGACGAAAGGTCGGCGCTGAACCACGGTTGCCCCGGCTGCGCATCGCAGCGCATGCAGATCGATCTTACCGCTATGCGCGCGCCATCAACTAGGGACAGCTCTGGAAGAGCTCCATGGCTCCGAAATGCCGTTGGTCTCAATTAGGATCATTCGAAACTCATCGGCTCAGCAGGTGCTTCGTCACGGAGGCTTTGCAGACTGTCCACATCCCCATCGGAAAGACCTGCCTCGCGGCCGATCGATGCCAGCAGCGAGCCAAGCTTGACCCGCTCAGCCGGCCGTACTGCCGCATCCAGAATTTCACGGATTTCGGCTGCGATGCTGCGACCGTGACGACCGGCTCTTACCTTCAACGCCCGGTGGGTTTCCTCGGGCAGATTGCGTATCGTGACGGCAGGCATTGATACAGTCCCTCCCCCGATGATGATGCCATCAATACAATGGGTTCGTCTTTTCGGAACCCTGCTTTCTTCAGGTGCCGCACCGCCAGGATCGTCAAGGTGTCCCCATCGATACGGTAGCGAGCCACGTAGCCGCTGTCTCCGAAATCGACGAGCCATTCCCGGTATTGCTCGGGCAGGTCCTCACGCTCCACATATTGCGCAATGGCTTCACGCATGATCCAGTGAGGCGAACGGCGGCGGATTTCGGCCAGTTGCTGGACACGACCTTTCAGCTCGTCATCGAGCTTGAGCGAGGTCGGCGACGCCATGGAGCCTCCTTAGTCAAAGGTAATACCGGACGCCAATGTAGGTTCTGCCAGCCCCGCTTGTCTATGAAGGTATTGGCCGGTCCTCCACAGAAGTCTGACCTCAAGCAGAGAAGGCATTTCAACTATATCAGCTCCAGCGCCGTTGCCTTGGCAACTGCTTCGCTCGTCGTGGCGACGGTCAGTTTCCGGCGCGCCGAGGCGAGATAGAGTTGCACCGCACTCACCGAAATCGACAGGCGGGCGCAGATCTGTTTTGCCATAAGGCCGCTGGCCGTCATCTCCAGGCATTGCAGCTCGCGGCGCGACAATTGCGGAATGTCGACAATTTTTCGCATGCCCGAGAGAACCATGGCCCGGTCGTGGAGATGGTGGGCGAGAAACTGGAGATCACGCATGCTGTCCATGCGGAACTGCCGCCAATAGGCATCGGGATGATTTGATGTGACCGTAAACAGCGATCGCTCGCCTTGCGGTCCCCGCACCGGCAGGGTCACGCCTTGCCGGCCGACACCGAAGGCCATCGCCTCCTTGAAGAAGACACGCGCCCGGCCGGAATCCCATTTCGACGCGGACCATTCCACCGGCAGGAAGCCACGCCGGCCGAGGCGCACGACGGGATCGATGCTGAAGTAATCCCGTTCAAGATATTGTTTCACCCACTCGGGAGGATAGGTCAGCATCAGCAACGGGTTGATGGCCGCCGCCCCCGAGGAGCGGGTCACATGCAGAACCATGTGCGATATCGCATAGATATGGCGAACTTCATCCAGTGCTGTTTCCAGATCCCGCAATGTCGGCGCTGCGGAGATCCGGTCCAGGCTGTAGAAAAAACGAGAACTGCTCAGCATGAGATGGACTCGTGGTTGTGCGTTTAATTTACCACCCGCATTGGTATCATTTAGCGACTTCTGATAAAAGCCTATCCCCGGCATGGCGTGAAAAATAGGTTAAGGCCTGGCGCGGCATATCCCAGTCTGGGCGGTCGCTCTCAGTCCGCGCGACAAGGCCGCACTCACCTGAAACCGCCATGCCTTTCGACAGCCGCTTCGGCAAGATTGCGAGAGGCCTGCTCGACAAGACGGGACAGGTTGGCGCGAAGTGTGTGGGAATTCTCAGCCGTCACCTCCCACAGGCCGACATAGAGGTTGCCGATCTCGGGCCGGGATCGAGCAAGCGGCGTCGGCCTCCAGCCGATCCGGCGGTAGACGCCGATCATCGCGGCGTCATAGACGCCGACAATGCTTTCGATGCCGGTATCGAGCGCGAGATCGCAAAGCCCGGAGAGCAGTTCGGTCGCGACCGTGCGCGATGAATTCTGATCGGCAAGCCCGGCAAGCGGATGAACGCAGAAGCGGGTGCATTCCCAGGTCGTCGGGCTGTCGACGTCGAAAGGCTCGTCAAAGAATTGACGGAACTCGCTCTTAAGCATCGTCGCGCCCGTGGTCGGCAGCAGGCGCAGCGACCCCGTCAGCGCGCCGGAAGGCCATTGCGTCACGAGATAGACGGGATCTTCCGTCTCGTCGTATCGATCCCTTTCCCACTCATCCCTGACATCGACCTGCCATCCCAGCCGGTCGCGGAAGACGGCGGCGCGTGCCCGAAACATTTCATCGAAAGCACGCCGATCGGTTTCGAACATATCTCTGGTGAGGATGCGCAACATCTCCGTCCCTCCTGATCCCGAAGTCCTGATCGCAGAACCGCTGCGCAGTCTTGCGCGTCCTGCTTCCGGACGTTTCACAACGGGAGACCGATCCCGGGCAATATGGATATTTCACCAGATTGACCGGGGCCTCGCCTTGGCCTTCACTTCCATAAGCGATTTCTGATATTTGATCGGCCGAACGCTCTCCGTGCCCGTCAATTCTGTCAATTTCGATGGGACCATGGGGAGGATTCCGATGACGCACGACCTGGCACGCGGCAGACGCATTCGCGAGGCGATATCCCGCGGCAAATTCCGCAAAGTTCACGCGCTCGCGGCAGAGCTCAACGTCTCCGTCGCCGCCGTTTCGCGCTGGCAGAACGGTGGCCACACATCGCTCGAAAGCGCCTGCGCGCTGGCACACCTCCTGGACGTCTCCCTCGACTGGCTGCTGCTCGGGCGAGGCACCATGGACTGGCACAGAAACAGCCCGATCTCGACCACGGAATTGCAATTGGTTCTGGCGCTGCGCGACCGGCCTGCGGCAGCCCGGTCCAATCTCATGGGATTGGTCGAATCCATTCCCCCGGAGCATCCGTAACGCCAGACGCAAATTTGGATAGATTTTTCAACCTGCGCTCAACACGTTTAAGTTGCTATCACATAGATCATCAACGATCTTTCTAGCCAGGGTTTCATCATCGGCAACAGCGAACGGCTGCCCCCGCCGCGGCGGGAACCCTTGTTTCCACTCTCAACGCAGAAGGGTTGTTGACCATGTCTACTTTGCTGACCATCAACGTGAAAAACTACGAGCCGCAGGCGCAAGGCTTCTTCTTCTTCCAACAGCCGGCCATTTATACCGGCGGCGGCCAAGTCTATTCGAACAGCCTTTTCTCGCAGACCCTCGCCAACTACGATTCTGGAGGTTCGATCCTGACCTTCCAGGTCAACCTGCAATATTATGCGGGCATTCAGCAGGCGAATACGCCGCCGTCGATCGGCTCCGCTTCCGGCTACGCGTCGGCCAGCCGCGCCGTCGATCTCGCTCCAGCGTCGGGTGGCAGCGGTAAACCAAACGACTGGACGACTGCAACCGTCAGCCCGCTCGGCCTTTCCGCCCCGGTCTACGGTGAAGGGGTGCAGCCTGGCGCCTTCCGCATCACCACGCCGAGCTTCACCTCGCCGCCCTACTACAACGTCGGCTCGGCGGTCGACGTCAATGGCGGCATCGTGCTGTCCAACTTCGTGCAGGCAAACCCGCTCGGCAATACCGATTGCCAGCCGATCCTGAAATATTATGTCCAGACCGGCTCCTATACGCCCGGCAGCGTCATGGATTTCACGCAGTCGAGCGTAACCGCGGCGATCGCCGATTTCACCGGCGGCTACACCGTCTGCAACGTCACCCTGAACGCCAATGGCACCTGGACCGTACAGCGCCAGTAAGCCTCGGCAAGCATGCGGGCGAAGCGTCCCCTCTTCGCCCGCATGCGCGCCATCCGCGCGATTGCCGCCGCTTGCCGGGGCGACGAACAGGTGGGATCTCAGCCGGGAGTGTCGCACGTCATGACCAGTTCGTCCTACCAGATCATCGTTCGCAACCTGTCGCAGACGACACAATATTTTTATGTCTTTCAGAAGCAGGCCGCCTTTCCCTCTTTGCCGAGCCCTTCCGTTCTCAGCAGCAGTCTCGGCTGCCAGAGCGTCGGCAACTACACGAGTTCGGGAGCCCAGATCAATTTCGGTCTGGACAGCCAGATCTACGCGGGCGCCCTCAGCACCGGGCAAGCGGTGACGCCCTCTGAGTTCATCGCGCTCATCACGCTCGATGCCACGCGATCGATCGTCAGCACCACCACGGCGGCCCGCGCGATCACGCTCACGACGCCTAGTGGTTCGCCTGACAATTGCACGACCCTGTCGCTCGATCCGCTCGGGCTTTCCGTGCCGGCCTATCAATCCAAGGTTCCGGTCGGAGCCTTTGGCATGATCGTGCCCACCTATACGCCCTTGCCGGTTCCGGAGCTCTATTGCGGCGTCGCCGCGCTGAACAACGACCAGGCGATCATTCTGTCGAGCTACGTCGCCCCCGCCCCCAACGCCGTCTTGAGTTGCATACCGGAGCAGATCTTTTTCGTGAAGACGGGCTACCAGCCGCCCGGAAGCGCCGTGTCCTATGACGAGACCAATGCGGCATGCTGCGATTTCACCACAGGCTACGCAACCTTCACCGTGATCTACAACGCCAACGGAACCTTTTTGGCGACGGGAGGCCCATAGGTTCGGAAACCCAACGCATCATCAACGCTTGAGCAAGCCATCAAACCCCTGAAAGGAGAGGATACGGCAATGTCGATTTACACCGCGAGAAATTCCGCCGGGCAAGCTGCCAGTCGCGTCAAGGTCATCGCGCAAGCGGCGTCACCCTAGTGTTGGCGCAGCCAAGCCACCCGCCCGCAAGATTGCGGGATGATCAACCCTCAATTGGAGAGCAATACCATGGATACGACCAGAACCCCCAAGCAGTCTGATACCATCGGCAACGAACTGAACGTGTTCGCCAAAGCTCCGCGCGTCGGGCAGACGCCGTCCGCGACCGAAATCGCCGCCATGATCAAGGGCGGGAAGCCGGGCGATATGGACAAGCTCGACGTCTGAGCCGAGCCGGCGACAAAGCCCGCCAGTTCCTCCGTCGTCGTGCTCGGGTTTGTCCCGGGCATCCCAACACGCTGCAGTGACCGCCGGAGAAGCGGCGGCCACTACTTTCGTCAGGTGACATCGGAAAGATTACGCCATGTTCAAGGGAACGATCGATCGGGAACGCTTGCCCGCGCCAAACGGGCAACGGCAGGCTTTTCAAAGCCCGGCAGCGCGGATTGATATTCTCGACCATCCCCTGCTTGAAAGCTTTCGCTGGGAAACGCCGGAGGGCACGATCCTGCTCTGCCGCGAACGCTGCGCCGGTCCGGACAGGCTGGGCCGGCCGCGCGCCGATTGGACGATGGAGCAGGCTAAGGCTTTCTGCGCCGCGCATCAGCAATGGCCGCTGGACCACCAGTCGATCTCGATCGACAGCCGAACCGGCACGGCCACCCTTTCCGCCGGGCATGGCGGCGTCGCACCCCTCTACATCAGGGTGGCGGGCGCGCGGATCGACCTGTCATGGTCGATCGCCGACTTCTACCCCGATCTCGACCTCGACGACGTCGACGTGGAGCGGACCGGCCTGCGCCTGACCGGAACTTTACCTTATGCGGCAACGACGATGTTCCGTTCCGTCTTCATGGTGACGGAACGGGCCTCTCTTACCATCCACAACGACGGCGCCGTGAAGGTGACATATCCGGCTCCGGCGGAGTATTACGTTCCGAGCCCTCTCCGGGACGATGCCGATATTGCTGCGGCGGCTCGCGGGCTGGTGGACGCGCTGCTGCAGCGCTGGCCGCTGAAACCCTACGTGGTCGCAAGTGAATTCAGCGGCGGCCTGGATTCGGCCGTCGTGGCCGCCATATTGGCCGCCCGGCATCCGGGCCTGCCGACCTACGCGCTGGAGATCGGCGGAGCGGCGCAGAGCCAGCAGATCGGCCGGCGCGCGCTCGCAATCGACCACTTCGGGTTCCGGGACATGCTGCTGCCGGTCGGCGCCGTGCCCATGGTGCCCTCCACCTTCGCCCGGCATGCCGATTACGAAGCCGCCCCTTACAACGCCGATCTGCAACGACCGCTCGGCCGTCTGCTGAAAGCCTTCGTCGCCGCCTCCGGCGCGCGCGTCGTGGCGACAGGAACCGGCGGCGACGAATTGCTGATGGCCCATGCCTTCGAACAGGCGCCCGAGCAGCTCGCCCGCAACGTCAACGACGCCTTTCTTCCGGAGGCCTTTCCGCCGGCCCTGTCAAAATCCCTGAAGGACCGCCTCGCCGATTATGCCGCCCATTGCGACAGAGCCCCCTTCCCCGTCCTGCCGATCTCGGTGCTGGAGGCGCAGGCCGCCCGTGCGCCGCTGTTTGCTGCCCACGGCCTCTGGCCCATCAGCCCGTTTGCCCAGCCGGAGGCGGTCCGCTTCTACCGCAGCCTGCCTCTCGCCTGGCGGCAGCACAAAATCCTGCACCGCCGCCTGCTGCGGCATCTCGGCTACCCCGAGCCGTTTCTGGACATTCCGTTGCGGGAGAATTTCGAACCCTACCTGACAACATCCCTCGTCACCGGCGCGGGTGGGATCGCGCGTGACCTGACGCGGAGCTGCCGCCTGCACGAGTTGGGGCTCGTCGACGCGGACCGCTTGATTGCCGCCGTCCGGGCCGTCCGGCCTCATTCCTCGCTCGGTGACGTCGGCTTCCTCTTCCATGCCTTCAATGTCGAATACATGTTGCGCCGGCTGGACGAACCTCGCTCCGCCGGCACGCTTCGCGCCCACGCCGGACGAGATCGAAGCGATCAGCCTCGAAGCGCGTCGCCGGAATTTGATGGAACGGGAGGCGAAGGCGCGATGCCTCTCGTCAACCCGCGCGATTAACCTGCCGTGCGTCCAATGCCTCCTGCTCCAGTCGCGCCGTCAGATCGGCAAGCGACTGCGGTCGTCCGAACGCATAGCCCTGAAGGGTGTGAACGCCGAGATCGGCAAGCACCTTGGCATGGTCGATCGTCTCCACCCCTTCCGCGATGACCTCCATGTCAAGCGCGCGCGCTATGTCGACCAGCGAACTCACCAGCCGGCGGCTCGGGACCGATTGCAGGATCGGCATGACCAACTGGCGATCGATCTTGACGCGATCCGGCCTCAGTTCGAGCAGGCCCAGCAGGGAGGCGTGACCGGAGCCGAGATCGTCGATCTCGATATCGATGCCGAAGGACTTGATGGCTTGGATGTTCTGCCTGACGTGATCGCTCAGGCTGTCCAGAAAAATCGTTTCGATCAGCTCGAAGCTTAACCGGCCGGGCGGTATGTCATAGCTGCCGAGCTTGGTGACCAACTCTGGATCGTCGAGACGATCGGCGGACAGATTGACGGACACCCGGATCCCGTCCAGCAGGGATGCCGAGGATTTCATATCCGCGAGCACCGCCGTCAGAATGACATGGTCAAGCTCCGCGACCAGTCCATTATAGGAGGCGAGCGACAGGAAATGGGCGGGCGCGAGAATCCCCCGCGTCGGATGGTGCCATCTCGCCAGGGCTTCGACGCCATTGACCCGGAACGATTTGGCATCGACCTGCACCTGGTAGAATGGGCGGATCTGACCGAGCGCCAGCCCTGAGCGCAGATCCTGGGCGAGCTGCCTTTCGCTCGCCAGGGTAGACGCCATTTCGTCGGAAAATATCTCGGCGCGATTCCGGCCGTTCCGCTTGGCGTGGTACAATGCCAGATCGGACTGCGAGAGCAGCTTGGCGAGATCCGCACTCATCGCACTGGCAACGCCGATGGAGCAACAGACCATCAGCGTCTGATCGCCGATGGGGATCGGTTTCTCCAGGCTCGTCTGAATATGATCGAGCACCGCATTGGTCTTGTCGCACTCGTCCTTCGGAATGAGGACGGCGAATTCGTCGCCGCCGAGGCGCGCAGCCACGTCTCCGGCCGAAATGGCTTCCAGCAGAATTTTGCTGACGTGACGGAGAACCAGATCGCCGACCGCATGCCCGAAACGGTCATTGATCTCCTTGAAATGATCCACGTCGATGTGAAGAAGCGTAACCTTGGCGCTCTCTTGGCGCGCAAGCTCCGACAGGGCGAAATCGAAGCTGCGCCGGTTCAGGAGGCCGGTGAGGTGATCGTGATCGGCGGCAAGCCGAGCTTCCGCCCGGCTCCTCTCAAGCTCCTTGTTGAGAAGCACATCGTCCGTGACGTCCCATTCGGCTCCGACGAAGCAGGGATCCCCGGCGGCGTCCACGAAATATCGGGCCCGCGACCGCAAATAGCGGATCGCCCCGTCCGGCCGGATGATGCGGAACTCGGAGGCATAGTCCGATTTGGTTTCGATAGCCCGCAGAAATATCGCATTGGTCGGCGCCAGGTCGTCGGGGTGGATGCTGTCGAGCCATATGACATCGAGCGGAGCCTTGGGAACGCCGTAGATCGCCTTCAGCTGCTCGTCCCACCGCGTCTGGTTTTTCGCGATATTATGCTGCCAGATCCCGATCCCGGATGCCTCGAGGGCCAGGCCAAGCTGGCGAAGCAGATTCTCGAGCTCGACGTTTGTCCTGGATCGTTTATTACTCAAGAGGCTCTCGCTGTTTCGTTCGCCCAAATGTCTCATTGAATATTTGATAGAGTACTAATCGAGATCTCGCGGTTGCAATGCCGTGCCGCGAACAACCGACGAAGATGCGTGCGGCGCCAAGATCGCCGAGACGCGGTCTGCCTCATTGTTATGAAATCGGCGCCCCAGCAAGGGTTTTGCCCAGTCGTGCGCGAAGGGCGAAAGTCTCGTGCCGATCGCCAGATTGCACGTTTCTTCCTGGCCGTTGCCAAAACGCGGGATGAGGCCGTTGTCGCCAAACAGCAGCTATGAAACGACCCGGTTGCGGCCGCTCTTTTTCGCCGTATAGAGCTTCTGGTCGGCGATCTCCAAAATCTCCTTCGGAGAATTGGCAGACAGGGAGCCGGCGACGCCGATGCTGATCGTGACGCGCAGTCCGTTGCAGATCGTCGACCAGTCCCAGTGTTCGACAGCCGAACGCAGCCTCTCGCAGACATCGGCGGCAGCTCGTGGAGTGCCGGTCAGCAAGATGACGAATTCCTCGCCGCCGAAACGAATGGCCTGATCGGTCGCCCTGAGCTGGTTGCGCAATATGGTCCCGATGGCGCTGAGAACCTGGTCGCCGATCATGTGCGAGAAGTTGTCGTTGATCGCCTTGAAGTGATCGACGTCAAGCATCGCGACGGAATATGGACGTTTCTCGGACGTCAGCTCCTTGAAGCGGCTGTCGAGATATTTGCGGTTATAAAGCCCAGTCAGCGCGTCCAGATAGACGGCGCTCGCAAGAATATCGGTCTGCTCCTGCAATTTCTGATAGGACGCCTCCAGCGTGTCGGCGCGCTTTGCCTCCGTTTCGGCAACTTCCTTCAGCCGTTTGGTTTCATAGTAGATTTCGGCGAGACGCGGGCGCTGCTGGGTTCTCTCGGCGCTATTCTGCAAATATGCCTGATGGTATTTCTTATGCGCCTCCAGCGCCAGATCGAACTGCCCGAGCCCCTCATGGGCATGCGACAGATATAGATAGATCTGGATATAGGAATCGAAGCTGCCGCCCTCGTCGATCAGCTCCACGGCCTCGAGCAGCAGCGACAGGGCTTCCTCGAATTTTCCGTAATTGTTGTAGACCTGGCCCAAAGTGTAGAGATATTGCTGCCTGTCCCTGACATAGCTGTTCTGCTGAAACTGCTGATAGCGGAGCATGCACTGGAGCGCCTTGTCGTGCTCGCCGAGGTGACCGTAGTAGTCGGCCTGGTTGCCGAGGCAGATGCGCGCCGCCCAGCTGTCGCCGGTCTGGATTGCAATGTCGAGCGCCTGTTCGGTCAGGTCCAGCGCCCTGATGAGCATCCGGTGGCCTTCCTCCTGCTGGCCGAGAGCCTGCGCGATATAGCCGCCTTCCGAATGAGCGCCGCCGAGATTGATGAGCCACCAGCATTCATAGGTCCTGTCGCCGATCGATCGGGCGAGCTCGACGGACCTTTCGCTCATCAGGATGGCCCGGTCGGGTTGCTTGTTGTACCAGAAGATAATTCCGATGACGTTGGTGGCGAGGCTCTGCGCCTTCCGGTCCCCGGTCCTGTCGGCCAGATCCAATGCGCGGGTCGCCTCTTCGATCGCTTCTTCCGGCAAGCCCAGCTCCAGGAGCAGCCATCCGAAATAGGCCCGGGCATGGGCTTCCTGCGTGAGCTCCCCGGTCGATTTCCAGAAGTCTACCGCCCGGCGGACATGCGTCAGCCCAAGCTCGGCCTTGCCGATCTGAAAACAGTACCAGGCAATATCGGTATCGCATTGAGCGGCGAGCCGATCGTCGCCCTGCGACCTGGCGTCGTCAAGAATTTGGCCGGCCATCGCAAGCGCTTCGACCGAACGGCCGGTACATCCAAGATGCCATGCTTGCTGCAGGCTGGAATTTGATTTTTGCGCAATTGCCTCAATATCAATAACTTGCATGTTGAACGCCAAAATTTGTCTTCCGGATATCGATAACATCAGAAGTTTAACAATGATGCTAATCTCCGGCAAAACATGCGCGCAGGCCATGTTTGTCTTGGCGTGCGCGTTGGCGCCGCCTCAAAGTCTTCGATAAACTCCGCCTTGAGATTGCCGGGAGACACAGCTCCACAATCCCTGCGGGCGGAGCGCATTACCGGACCGAGAATGATCGAAAAATGAGCATGATTGTCGATTGACTACAAAGTGAGCTTGCCATAGCGTTGCTCCGAGAAAATGGCATTGATCGCCAACGGCAACCGAGCCCCGACTTCCGCAATTCCTGCGGACGGGGCTTTTTTTATTCCGTTCGGCCGGTCGTGCCTGGCAGGTGTTCGAAGCGAGACTTTGGCGTGATCAAGAATACCACCCGTCGGAATGGCCCCTTGTCTGCTTCGCGGCAGGCGAACGGTTGCAGCCCGCACCGTCAGTTGCGGGACAGGCCATGATCCGCAGGTCCGTCCCTCTTTCCCTTCTCTATTCGACGACTGGTGCTTATGCGGCGCTTGGCCGCGATGCCGTCGACGGCGCCCTGGCGGCGGTCGCCGAGGTCAACAACAATTCCAGCTATTCCTTCCACTTCGAGCCGCGTGTCGACGATCCAGCTGGTAGTGCAGAACGCTACGCCGAGCTTGCCGAGGTCGCCATCCGGCAGCGGGGATGTCGGCACATCGTTGGCGCGATCACGTCCTGGAGCCGGAAGGAAGTGCTTCCGGTCGTCGAGCGCCATGGCGCCCTGCTCTGGTATGCCTTTCCGCATGAGGGCTACGAGACGAGCGACAGCGTCATCTATCTCGGCGCCTGTCCCAACCAGCATCTGCTGCCGCTGTTTAGCTATGTCATGCCGCGCTACGGCCGGCGGCCGTTCATCGTCGGCTCCAACTATATCTGGGGCTGGGAAATCGGCCGCATCGCCCGCGAGATCACCGAGGCGGCGGGCGGCGAAGTCCTGGCGGAGCGCTTCGTGCCGCTCGGTTCGGAAGAGGTCGACCACCTGATTGCCGAGATCCGCCAGAAGCGGCCGGATTTCATCCTCTCCAACCTCGTCGGCCGCTCCGCCCACGCGTTCATCCGCGCCTATGCGGAACTGCGTGAGGAGGACGCCGAGTTCAGCGCCGAACGCCGTCCGTTTGTCGCCTGCAACCTTTCGGAACTCGATCTCGCGGACCTCAACCCGCAGGCCAAGGCCGGCCACATCGTCACCAATATCTATCTGGACAGGCTCGACACTGAGGAGAACCGGCGTTTCAAGGCGCGATTGGCAGCCCGCCGCGGCGACGACCGGCCGGTCACCGGGCCATTCGTCTTCGCCTATATGGCGGTTTCGGTCCTCGCCCAGGCAATCGCCGATGCCGGCACTGATGATCCCAACCTGATCCGCAAACTGGTGACGCAACGACAGTTCGATACGCCGATCGGCCCGATTTCCTTCGATCCGCGCACACATTACGCCGGGTTGCGGCCGTTCATCGGCAGGTCCGACAGCGAGGGCGGTTTCGAGATTTTCGAGACCGAAAACCCTATCGTCGAGGCGGACCCTTACCTGGTGCGTTCGGTTTTCCCCGGCAAGCCCGGCGGCCATGCGCCGAAAACGGGATTGAAGGTGGTGAAATGAGCCGCTTCGAGCGACCGATGTTTTCCAGTTGGCGCGCGGTGATCCTGCACCGGCCGCATCCGGCCGTCGAGGCGCTGACGCGACAGCTGGAATCGCTGCATATCGAGGTCAAGGCCGTCTGGCCGCAGCTCGACGAGCGGGATGCGCTTGCCGACGTCGTGTTCTTCGATGCCGACATGGGACATGACCAGCAATTTCCCTGGCCGTCCGGCTTTTCCCCGATGCCGCTCGTGGCGCTGATCGGCTCGGAAGCACCAGGACGGATCGAATGGGTGCTGGCCCAAGGCTCGAACGCGCACATGCTGAAGCCGATCGGCTCCACCGGCGCCTACAGCGCGCTGCTGATTGCTTCGCACGCCTACCATAAAGCCCGCAGCCATGCCGACGACATCCGCGCGCTCGAGGACCGGTTGCGACAGCGGCCGATCGTCGTCAGCGCCGTATTGCAGCTGATGCAGCAGGGATATGCCGGCGAAGCGACCGCTTTCAAACGCCTGAGAAGCATCGCGATGGATTGGGGCATGACGATCGAGGAAGCTGCGGACGCCATCTGCAGGAACGACCGGCGCACTCTGGAACGATGATGAAGAGGGAAGACGAAACATGGAGATAACCGAAGGCTATGCACCCTATGGCGCCTATCGGACCTGGTACCGGATCACCGGAGACCTGGCGTCCGGCAAGCCGCCGCTGATCGTTGCCCATGGCGGGCCGGGCTGCACGCATGATTATGTCGACAGCTTCAAGGATCTCGCCGCCACGCGCCGCGCCGTCATTCACTACGACCAGGTCGGCAACGGCAAGTCCACGCACCTGCCGGAAAAGGGCGGCGATTTCTGGACCGTCGATTTCTTCAAGGCGGAACTCCACAACCTGATCGACCATCTCGGCATCCGCGATGCCTATTGCCTGCTCGGGCAATCCTGGGGCGGGATGTTGTCGGCGGAATTCTCCGTCGATCGGCCGGCCGGCCTCAAGGCGCTTGTCATCGCCAATTCGCCGGCGGCGATGAAGACCTGGATTTCCGAGGCCAACCGCCTTCGCGAAGCCTTGCCGGCCGATGTGCAGGCGACGCTGCTCAAGCACGAACTGGCCGGCACGACGGACAGCGCCGAATACGCCAAGGCGACCGATGTTTTCAACGAGCGCCATGTCTGCCGCATCGTCCCCATGCCGCCGGAAGTGAAGCGCACCTTCGACGCCATCGGCGAAGACCCGACCGTCTACCACACGATGAACGGCCCCAACGAATTCCATGTCATCGGCACGATGAAAGACTGGTCGATCGTCGGGCGGCTGTCGACCATCGACGTCCCGACGCTGTTGATCTCAGGCCATTACGACGAGGCGACGCAAGCCTGCGTGCAGCCCTATGCCGATGAGATTGCCGACGTGCGCTGGCGGATCTTCGAACAGTCCAGCCACATGCCGCATGTCGAGGAACGTGCGGCCTGCATGGCCGAGGTCGGCGCCTTTCTCGATGGGAAAGCGCCGTAAGAGCAAGAGCTTTAAGTGCCCAGCCGTATCGAACCAGCAAAAAAATAAGGGAACAGACAAACATGACGACACGATCGACAACACGCATACGCCGTGCCGGCACAGCCTTCGCCGGCCTTCTGCTCGCGCAGACCATGCTTTCGGGGCTTGCCCATGCCGAGGACCGGGCCGCGCTGATGGCTCAGCATCGCGGCGGCACGATGACGCTCTCGGCCGTTTCGGCGGCCGGCACCATCGACCCAATGATCAACTACACCGCCCAATACTGGCAGGTCTACCAGATGACCTATGACGGCCTCGTCAAGTTCAAGCAGGCCGGCGGCACGGAAGGTTTCAAGATCGTGCCGGCGATCGCCGAGGCGATGCCCGAGATCAAGAATGACGGCAAAACCTATGTGTTCAAGATCCGCAAGGGCGTCATGTTCTCGAACGGCAAGGAAGTCACCCCGGCTGACGTCGTGGCCTCGTTCCAGCGGATCTTCAAGGTCAAGGGCCCGACCATAGGCAGCTTCTACAATGGCATCGTCGGCGCCGATAAATGCATGGCGGACGGCGACAGCTGCACGCTCGACGGCGGCGTGATCGCCGACGACAAGGCCGGCACCGTCACCATCAATCTCGTCGCGGCGGATTCGGAGTTCTTCGCCAAGCTCGCGGTGCCGCATGCGAGCATCGTTCCGGCCGATACGCCGGCCAAGGATGCCGGCACGAGCCCCGTGCCCGGAACCGGCGCCTACATGATCGAAAGCTACAATCCGAACGAACAGATGGTGCTGAAGCGCAATCCCCATTTCAAGGAATGGAGCGCCGACGCCCAGCCGGACGGCTATGCCGACGAAATCGACTACAAGTTCGGCATGACGGAGGAAGCCGGCATCAACGCCGTGGTCAACGGCCAGGTGGACTGGATGTACGACACGCCTCCAGCCGACCGCCTGCCCGAGATCGGCTCGAAATATGCCAATCAGGTTCATATCGATCCGCTTGCGGCTTTCTGGTATGCGCCGATGAACGTCAATCTGCCGCCCTTCGACAACATCAAGGTCCGGCAGGCCTTGAACTATGCGCTCGATCGTGACGCGCTCGTCGGTCTTTTCGGCGGCGAAGTGCTCGCCCAGCCGACCTGCCAGATCCTGCCGCCCGATTTCCCCGGCCATGCCGATGACTGCATCTATACCAAGGACCCCGGTCCGGCATGGTCGGAAGCTGATATGGACAAGGCCAAGCAGTTGGTCGAAGAATCCGGCACGAAGGGCCAGAAGGTGACGGTGATTGCCGAAGACAACGCGGTCGCGCGCGGCATCGGCACCTATTTGCAGAGCGTGCTCAGCGATCTCGGCTATGACGCCTCGATGAAGGCGATCTCGCCCAATATCCAGTTCGCCTACATCCAGAACACCAACAACAACGTCCAGATCAGCGTCAGCCAGTGGTACATGGACTATCCGGCCGCGTCGGACTTCCTGAACGTGCTGCTCTCCTGCGACAGCTTCCACAAAGGCAGCGATTCCTCGATCAATATCTCAGGCTATTGCAACAAGGACCTCGACGCCAAGATGAAGGCGGCCATGGCCCTTTCGCTGACCGACGAGAACGCCGCCAATGCTGAATGGGCCAAGATCGACAAGGCATATATGGCCGAAGCGCCGCTTGCGCCGCTGTTCACGCCGAAGAGCGTGAATTTCACCTCCGCCCGCCTCGGCAATTATCTGTTCAACAAGCAGAACCGTTGGATCATCTCCCAGTCCTGGGTGAAGTAAACGGCGCGCGGCAATGGCGTGCGTCCGCGCCACGCCATTGCCCGTCTTCTTAAACAATCCGGACCGGCAAGAGCTCGACCATGCGTGACGGCAGAAAACGGAAATGACCCTCGTACCCAACAGCATCGCAAAGCCGATGGAGAGTTCGCAGAGCCGGAGCGTGCGCAAAGGCGCGGGACATTGGCAGCGGGCCTGGCGGCTTCTCAAGCGAGACAAGCCGACAATCGCCGCAGCCCTCGTGCTGCTTTTGATGATCCTGTCGAGTCTCGCCGCGCCGCTTTATGCGAACTCCGTGTCGGCGACCGATCCGTTCCGCTCCAATCTCAGCGGCAAGGTCGCCATCGACGGAAAGAAGGTCAAGATCATGCAGCCTTCGACCGAGGGCCTCGGTCTCGGCGTTACGCCGATCGGCCCGACCTGGGCTGCGCAGTATTTCCTTGGCGCCGACACGCAGGGGCGCGACGTTGCCGCCCGGCTTCTCTATGGCGGCCGCAATTCGCTGCTGATTGCCTTCTCAGCCACGTCAATCTGTCTGGTCCTGGCCGCACTGATCGGCATCTGCGCGGGCTTTTTCGGCGGCTTCGTCGATACGGTCCTGTCGCGGCTGCTCGATATCCTCTGGGCCTTTCCGGTCTATCTTCTGGCGATTTCCCTCTCGATCGTGCTGATCTCCAAGGGCATCGTGCTCGGCCCGATCGAGATCACCGCCGATAGCCTGCTGCTGCCGATCGGCATCATCGGCATCATCTACGTGCCCTATGTCGCGCGCCCGGTGCGCGGTCGCGTGCTGGAGCTGAAGAACAGCGAATTCGTGCTGGCGGCGATCGGGCTCGGCATTCCCGAATGGCGCATTCTCTGGAAGGACATCCTGCCCAATGTCGCCACGATGCTGATCGTGTTCATCCCGCTGATGATGGCGCTCAACATCGTCACGGAATCGTCCCTGTCCTTCCTTTCGATCGGCGTGCAGGCGCCGGATGCGAGCTGGGGAACGATCATCCAGGACGGGCAGACCCTGCTTTACACGCGCCCCGCCGTGGCGCTGGCGCCGGGCATCGCCATCGCGCTCACCGTGCTGTCGCTCAACGTGCTCGGCGACAGCATCCGCGACGTGCTCGATCCGCGCACCAAGATCGTCTGAGGAAGCGGAGATGGTTTTTGCAATCCTGCAGCGTCTCGGCCAGATGGCGTTCGTCATGTTCGGTATCTCGACGCTGGTGTTCCTAATCTTCTTCGCCACACCAGGCTCCGACCCGGCCGCCCGCATCGCTGGCCGCAACGCCTCCCAGGAGACGATCGCGCAGATCCGCATCGAATTCGGCTTCGACCGGCCGCTGCCGGTGCAATATGTGCTGATGATGAAACGCCTGTTCGTGACGCAGGATCTCACCTCCTACGTCAATCGCGGCATGCGCATCGTGCCGCAGGTTGCCGAAGCCGCGCCGGTGACGCTGTCGCTGGTGTTCGGCGCCGCCGTGCTCTGGGTGCTCGGCGGCATCGTCTTCGGCGTCGTCGCCGCCATGGCCCGCGACACGCTGCTCGACCGGGGGCTCATGGCGCTCGCGCTGATTGGCGTCTCCATGCCGGTCTACTGGCTGGGCGAAGTGATGAACCTGATCTCGCAGAGCCGCTTCCACGACAGCTGGGCGTTTTCCTGGGTTCCGGCCCTCGGCTACAAGCCGCTGTTTTCTGACCCTGTCGGCTGGTTCCTGACGCTCATCATTCCCTGGGCAACGCTCGCCGCCCTCTATGTCGGCATCTATGGCCGGGTGCTGCGCGCCAACCTCGTGGAAGCCTATCAGGAGGACTATATCCGCACCGCCCGCGCCAAGGGTCTGAGCCCGGCGCGGGTGATGCTCAGGCATGCGCTGCGTACGTCGCTGATCCCGTTCGTGACCATGTTCGGCCTCGATTTCGGCGCCCTTGTCGGCGGCTCCGCCCTTCTGACGGAAGTGGTCTTCGGCCTGAACGGCGTCGGGCGCCTCACCTATCAGGCGCTGCTCAACCTCGATCTCCCGATGATCCTCGGCACCGTGATGTACGCCTCGTTCTTCGTGGTGCTCGCCAATGCGTCCGTCGACATCGTCTACGTGCTGATCGATCCGCGCGTAAGGAAGAACTGACGATGCAGAACGTTGAAAAACCCGTTCTTCTCGATGTCCAAGGCCTGACGGTTTCGTTCGTCACCGATGGCGGCCTCGTCAGGGCCGTGGACGACGTTTCCTTTTCCGTGCGCGAGGGCGAGATCCTGTCGATCGTCGGCGAATCCGGCTCGGGCAAATCGGTCACGCTCCTGTCGCTGCTCGGCCTGCACGATCCGAAGACAACAAGCGTCGACGGCGCAGTCGCCTTTCGCGGACAGCGGATTCTCGAACTGTCGGCAAGCGCCATGCGCCGTATCCGCGGCAAGGAAATCGGGCTCATCTCGCAGGATCCGATGACGGCGCTGACCCCGGTCTACAGGATCGGCTGGCAAATCGCCGAGCAGATCCGCGCCCATGAGCCGATGTCGGCCCGGGTCGCCCGCCTGCGGGCGATCGAGCTTCTCGGCGAAGTCGGCTTCTCCAACCCCACTGAAGCGTCCGAGCGCTTTCCGCACCAGCTGTCGGGCGGCATGCGCCAGCGGGCGGTGATCGCTATGGCGCTTTCCTGCCGGCCGGCGCTGCTCGTTGCCGACGAACCGACGACGGCGCTCGACGTGACCGTGCAGGCGCAGGTGCTCGACCTGCTGCTCAGGCTGCGCAAAGATCTCGGCCTGGCGATCGTCCTCATAACCCACGATATGGGCGTGGTCTCCGAGGTCGCCGACAAGGTGGCGGTGATGTATGCCGGCCGCATCGTCGAGCGCGGCACAACCCGCGAAATCTTCTCCAATCCCGTTCATCCCTACACATGGGGGCTGATGGCCTCGATCCCGCCGCTGACCGGCGAGCGGCCGAAGCGGCTTATTTCGATCGGCGGCATGCCACCGACGCCGGGCAGCATTCCCGAGGGCTGTGGCTTTCAGCCGCGTTGCCGCTTCGCCCGGGCCGAATGCGCCGCCCGGCCGCCGACCCGCCGCATCGGCAATCAGTCGGTGCTCTGCGTGCTCGATGGCGAGGAACGCGAAGCCCTGCGCAAAACCGTCCTGACATCGGAGGAGCCCGCATGAGCGCGAGTGGGAACGTGAGGCCGCTGCTTTCCGCCGAGGCGCTGACCAAGAACTTCCTCGTCGGCAAGACCGTCTGGCCGGGTTCGGGCCGCACCCTGCATGCCGTCGACGAGATCAGCCTCGATGTCTATCCCGGCGAAACGCTGGGTCTGGTCGGTGAATCCGGCAGCGGCAAATCCACGCTCGGCCGCTGCCTGACGCGGCTCTACGACATCACAGCCGGCCGGCTGACCTTCGACGGCCAGGACATCTCCAAGGCGGAGAAGCGTGCGCTTACACCAGTGCGGCGCAGGATGCAGATGATCTTCCAGGATCCCTCGTCCTCGCTCAATCCGCGCCGCAAGGTGCGCGACATGCTGGGCGAAGTGCTTGACGTGCACGACATCGCCAAGGGAAAGGCAATCGACGAACGGCTCGCCGAGCTGATGGAAATCGTCGGCCTGCGCCGCGAATATCTCGACCGTTACCCGCACGAATTCTCCGGCGGCCAGCGCCAGCGCATCGGCATTGCGCGCGCGCTCGCCGTCGAGCCGGCGCTGATCGTTGCCGACGAGCCGGTGTCGGCGCTCGACGTTTCGGTGCAGGCGCAGATCGTCAACCTGTTCGCAGACCTGCGCCAACGGCTGAACCTTACCTATGTCTTCATCGCCCACGACCTGGCGGTGGTCCGCCAGGTGTCGAGCCGGGTGGCGGTCATGTATCTCGGATCGATCGTCGAGGTCGGCGAGACGGATGCGCTCTTCGGCGCGCCGCGTCATCCCTATACACAGGCGCTGCTTTCGGCCGTCCCCCAGCCGCACAACCGCGTCCGGCAGGGGCGCATCCTGCTCGAGGGCGAAATTCCGAGCCCGCTCGACCCGCCCAAGGGCTGCAAATTCTCCACCCGCTGCCCCTATGCCAAGCCGCTTTGCCACGAAGTCCGGCCGCAACTGGCCGGCGATGCCGGCCGCCACACCGTCGCCTGTCACTTTCCGCTTGCATGAACCCACGGACGGTTCGACGCCGGCCTTCCCCCAAATCCTGGTTCGAACGTGGTAGTCTGTTGGCGAACCGCCCGCTCCCTGCGGCGTGGCGACAATAATCCCGCAAAACTGCGCAGCAGTTTTTCAAGTCCGCAATTGCGCAAAGGCGAAAAGAGATAGAGCATCCCCGTGACTCGAAGAAAACGGAAACGGTCTATCTGAGGAGACAGTCATGGAATTGAAGGACGCAACATTGTTCCGGCAGGCCGCGCTGGTCGGCGGCGACTGGATAGAGGCCGATCCATCCAACGCGATCAAGGTCGACAATCCGGCGACCGGCGAGATCATCGGCCACGTTCCCATGCTGGGTGCTGCCGAGACCAGGGCGGCGATTGCCGCAGCCGAGGTCGCGCAGAAGGAATGGGCCGCCCGCACCGCCAAGGAGCGCTCGGTGATCCTGCGGCGCTGGTTCGAGCTGATGATGGCAAATCAGGACGATCTCGGCCGCATCCTGACGGCTGAGCAGGGCAAGCCGCTTGCCGAGGCCAAGGGCGAGATCGCCTATGGCGCGAGCTTCATCGAATGGTTTGCCGAGGAAGCGCGGCGCGTCTATGGCGACATCGTTCCCGGCCACCAGAAGGACAAGCGCATCCTTGTCATGAAGCAGCCGATCGGCGTCGTTGCCGCCATCACCCCCTGGAATTTCCCGAATGCGATGATCACCCGCAAGGCGGGACCGGCCTTTGCCGCCGGCTGCGCCATGGTGCTGAAGCCGGCCTCGCAGACGCCTTTCTCGGCGATCGCGATTGCCATCCTCGCCGAACGCGCCGGTTTTCCCAAGGGCCTCTTCAGCGTGTTGACCGGATCGGCGCGCGCCATTGGCGGCGAAATGACCGCAAGCCCCATCGTGCGCAAGCTGACCTTCACCGGTTCGACCGAAGTCGGCGCCGAGCTTTACCGGCAGAGCGCGCCGACCATCAAGAAGCTCGGACTGGAGCTCGGCGGCAACGCGCCTTTCATCGTGTTCGATGACGCCGATCTCGATGCCGCTGTCGAAGGCGCGCTGATCGCCAAATACCGCAACAACGGCCAGACCTGTGTCTGCGCCAACCGGCTCTATGTGCAGGAGGGTGTCTACGATGCCTTTGCCGAGAAGCTGTCGAAGGCGGTCGGCGCTCTGAAGACCGGCAACGGCTTCGACGAAGGCATCAATCTCGGCCCGCTGATCGACGAAGCCGCCCTTGCCAAGGTCGAGGAGCATGTCGCCGATGCGATTTCCAAGGGCGGCCGCGTCATTGCCGGCGGTCATCGCCATCGGCTCGGCGGACGCTTCTATGAGGCGACCGTGCTCGCCGACGTCACCCCTGCCATGACCGTTGCCAGGGAAGAAACGTTCGGACCGGTGGCGCCGCTCTTCCGCTTCAAGGATGAGGCCGACGTGATCGCCCAGGCCAATGACACCGAGTTCGGCCTCGCTTCCTATTTCTACGCCAAGGATCTTTCCCGTGTTTTCCGGGTCGCCGAAGCGCTGGAATACGGCATGGTCGGCGTCAATACCGGGCTGATCTCGACGGCCGAAGCTCCCTTCGGCGGCGTCAAGCTCTCCGGCCTCGGCCGCGAAGGCTCGAAATACGGCATCGAGGAATTCACCGAAATCAAATATGTCTGCCTCGGCGGCATCGCCTGAGGCCGGCAACCCGGTCGCCGAAGGGCGGATATAGCCGTTCTGCGCGTTCGTCCCCTCAGCGAGGCGCGCAGGACATTCCTCGTCCGCCCTGCTTTGCCGCAAGGGCGGCGAGCAGTTCTTTCCAGTTTTCGTCGTGCTTTGCGACCTTGTCCTGCTCAGCCCAAGCCTTGACCGACCTGGCAGCGGCGTCGTCCTCATAGGGTTCCGTCACATCGCTGTGCAGCGCCAGCACCAGCGTTTCGACGTCCCGGGCAGACAGGATCTTGGTCTCCGACGACTTGTCCGGATTGGTGAAGGAGAGCGAGTTCGGAAGCAGCCAATGCGTTCCGATCCCGCCATCCCGATAGACGCGCGGCATGGTGATCTCGTGGATGCGGACTTCGGAATTGTGATCGCAGTAGAGTTTCTCGATCGCCGCGCGAAGCTCCGTTTCCAGACCGAGGCCCAGCTGTCCTCCGGCGCCGAGCACCGAGCCGAAACCGAAACTCTCGCTGTAGCGACCGGCCGAGGCCGAGACATCGGCGATGACGACATGCAGCGGCGGCAGCGCCTGCGGCGCCGATCGGAACGCATCGCGGATGGAATAGTAGAGCGTCATGGCGCCGCGGTTTTCGACCGCTCCGCCATCGGTCACCCAGTATCGTTTCCCCTTTTCGCCGGGGGTCGCGATATCGATCGCGGCATCGGGAAAGACCGGCGGAAAGTTTGCGCTGAGCGCCGCGGCGCGCCCGATCGATATATCGGCATTGTCGAGCGTGACGAGCTGCATGTGCAGCGATCCATCATCAGGCGGAGGCTTGGGCGCGGCGAGGTTGGTCAGCACCAGCCGCCCACCGGCTTGCGCGGCATCCAGGAATTGGCGGCAGCGCGTCGCCTTCTCGGGCAGCGAAAGCTTCGGATCGACCTCGCAGAAAGGGCTGTTGTTGGAAGACGGGCCGTCATCGGAAAAAGATCCGACAATCGCGGTGTTGAGCATCAGACCGAAGGATGGCGCCTCCATCGTTGCAGCGCCCATCTCGCAAACGAAGGATTCGGCGAGGATAGCGCCCAATCTTGAACGCGCCAGGGTCCAGCCGTTGGTCCCTTGATCCGGCATCTTGGCTTCGCGGCAGGCCGAGGACGCCCAATGCCAGCGCCCGAAGGCGAAACGCATGTCGCTCGCCCCATCGATCACCTGTTCGATGAAGGGCAGCGCCATGGCCTGCGAGAAATCATCCCATGCCTTGACGTCCAAGGTGCCGCGCGGCCGGCGAAGCTCCTGCTCGTGAAGCGCGAAATAGCCGAGCGCGGCGCTGCCGCCCGAGACGCCGCTGACCAGGACGACGTTGCAGATCTGGTCCTGCTCGGCCAGCCCCCGCAGCAGCGAGGCCGTGTAGATCGCCGCGCGCGTGCCGCCGCCGGAAGCGACGACGGCAATTCTCGGCGTCGTGGGCTCGAGGGCTGCGCAGCCGCCATTGGCCCAGCCGCTTTCGAACAAGAGCGCTGCCGGTTGCTTGCCCACATGCCGCTCGGAGCGGATCGCAAGTTCCGGCGGCTGGATCGCCCGCAGGAAGCTGAAGGCGGCGGGACCGCCGATCAGAAGATAGGCCACAAAGCCGACGAGGGCGGGATAGACGAGCGTCGAGCGCTGGAAGTTGCGCAGGCTCGCGAGCAGATCTCCCGTTGGAGCTTGCTCGGCGGGCAGGCGCTCGAGCTGTGCGCGAAACTGCGCGAGCAATTCCGCCGGCGTCATGAACTGGATCGCCCGGTTCGACGTGGCTTTGGTCTGCCGCTGATATCGATCCTCGTAGCGGCCCTCGATCTTCAAGCGTCCCGCGCCATGCAGCGCGATCGTCCGGCCCTTGTTTTGGACCGTGCTCAAGGTCTCGCTGCCCTCATAATCGTAAGCGATCTGGACCGGCGTGATCGTTTGCCGCTCCTTGTCCATGAGGCGCATGAGCCGGCGCGCGACGAAGTGATCGCACCAGAAGCCGTAGTACCAGGCAACGGCATAGGCGAAGGCGATATAGCGCATGAGCGTCGTGTTGCCGTAGCCTTTTGAGCCGGCGTTGAAGAGATAGGTGATGTAATGAACATCGGCGAGGCGAAGCACCGCGACAACGATGACGAGAATGCTGATGACCCGCTGCGGGCCGATGAAGAAGAGACGCCCGACCGTCTGCAGGATTTCCATCAGCCGGTCGAACAGGATGCCGAGGAAAAGGGCGAACCATGCGACGGCGGCCGTCACGTAGAAGGCGTAGCCGAGATAGTGGTCCGGCACGAACAGAGTGAGAAGCGATCCGGGCAGAAGCAGCTCGACCGGATAGCGGATCGGCGCGATGAACAAGGCCGACGCCAGCGCGGCAATCGGTCCGCGGCCCATAAAATCGTAGCGGTTCTTGGGCAGGAAGAGCTCGACCTTCGGCAGACTGTCGGCAAGCCCGCCACCTGCATTGGAGCGGAACAGGCTCGATGCCAGCAGCCAGGCCGCCGGCAGCGCGAGAACGAGCGCGCAGACGATGGCGACGCCGACATGCAGGCGGGGCCGTGCCGTCATCATGCCGTAGGTTTCAGGGCGTGAATCGATGAGCAGAAGCACGGCAAGGGCCGCAAGGATGACGAGCTGTCCAGCGAGCAGATACTGGTTGAAGAGCGCCTGGCGGCAGGCCACCGCATGCAGCAGGAAAAGAAGCGCGAATCCGATCGCGAGCAGGCCGAGATTGCCCCAGCGCATCTCGACGGTCGGGCCGAGCGCCATGGCAAGGGTTAGAATGCCCGCAAGCACCGGCACGAACCAGGCGTAGCCGTCGGGAGCGAGCCATCGCCAGGCGAGGCCCCGCCCCTTCGGCAGCGGCTGGTTCAGCCAGGCATCGAATTCCCGCCACCATCGAACGAAGCCGCGGACGTGCTCGCCGAGCCAATTGTAGATGCTGGCTTCCCGATGGGTGGGGTGTTCGTTCATCACAGTGTTTCCAGTCGGCTATCGGCGAGAATGACGTCGGCCGCCTTCTCCGCGATCATGTAGACGGCGGTGGCAAGGAAGTAGCCGGGAATGCGGGGGAAGACGGAAGCATCGACGACGCGCAGGCCTTCGATGCCGTGCACCTTGAAGCGGCTGTCGAGCACGCCGCCACTTTCGCGGGGGCCGATGGCGCAGGTGCCGCAGGCATGATGGCCCCAGGCGTTTTCGGCGACATAGCGGCGAAGCGCCTCGTCGCTCTCGTTCTGCCGGCCGGGCTCCTCTTCGCATGCGATGAGATCGTCCATCGCATCGTTGATCTTCCTGACGAAGCGGATGGCATGGACGACGGCATCGAGATCGAGGTCGTAATTGCCGGTTCCCTCGAAGAAGGAATGAAAGACGACGGCAGGCAGGGCCGCGGGATCGGCGCTTCGAAGCCGCACCGTGCCACCCTGGTTTTCGGTATAGGCCTTGAGGATCGCCCAGGTCATGTAATCCGGCTTGCGGATGCGCTTGGAATAACCGGGATAATAGCCGCGGAAATCGGCCAGCAGCGAAAAACAGTGCAGGTCCGGTTCGCTCAGCGTGTCGCTAGACTTGAGCGTCAGGGAAAACATGACGCCGTTGCTCGTATAGTTGCCGATGCGGAACCAGCGCCACCGCCGGTAATGGGCATCTCGTCTGGTATAGGTGACGCCCTTGAGCGCCGACCAGGGTTCGTTCACCCGGCTGACGACGCCGACCTCGTAGCGGTCCTGCAGGTTCCGCCCGACGCCTTGAAGCGCTTCGACGACATGAATCTTGTGTTTGCGGAGATGGGCGGGATCGCCGATGCCCGACAGCATCAGAAGCTGCGGCGAGGCGAAGGCGCCGCCCGCCAGGATGATCTCACGGCCCGCCCGAATGACCTCCTCGCGCCCCTCCTCGGTGATGCAGCGAACCGCCACCGCCCGCTTGCCGTCGAATTCGATGCGCGTAACCGTGGTGTTGAGGCGAAGCGACAGTCGGTCGGGGTACCGCTTCATCACGTCGAGCAGCCGCTCGCGCGGCCCGTGCCTGGTGTGGCGGCGCGTCGAAAGCGGTGTGATGCGCACGCCGCAGGCGCCAATGTTCCAGTTGCGATTGTCGTTCGGGTCGACCTCGGTCATCTCCCAGTCCGAGCCCCGTTTGCCGAAGGCGTCGGCAGCAGCACCAACGCTGCGCAGCAGCGCCCGCCACAGGGGCCAGTCGCGCAGGACCCTGAGCGGCAGGGCCCGCTCCGTCGTCATCCACCCCCACCATCCGTGGCCCGTCGGATTGAGGCCCGTTATTGCGGCGAGCCACCGCCACAGGAAGAAGCGGTAGCGGCAGCGCTCGATGCGCTCGAAATAACCCTGCATGTGCGAGGCCTTCCAGCTCTCGTCGCCGGTGATCGCAAAGATGTGGTTCCAGTCGCAATGATTGGGCCGCACGATGATCATCGCATGATGGGCGGTGCAGCCGCCGAGCCCGCGCACACGCGGATAAAGCACACCGTCCTTTTCTTTGCTGTAGCGCCAGTCGCGCTCCTGCATTTCCTGATTTTCGTAGTGGCGCACCCAATGGTTCTCGGCCATGCCGGGATGTTCCGAGGCAAAGGCATGAAAGGCCGGCACGCGACAGGCATCGGCAAGCGGCATCTCGGAGCCGTCGTCGGCCTTCGCCAGCGGATCGCCGCCGGCTTCGATGACGAGCACGGTCCGCCCCTCTTCGGCCAGCCGTGCGGCGAGAACGGCGCCGCCCGCCCCGCTGCCGATGACGATATAATCGTGGGTCGGCCCGCCGGACATCGTCAGAACTGCTCCAGATAGGAAATCAGGGCATTCTTGTCCGATTGCGGGAGAGCAGCGCCGAAGCTATGCCCGCCGTTGACCACATAGTCAGGGCATTTGCTCAAGCCCACCAGCCGGTCGATGAGCTTGGTATCGCGCACCACCTTCTCGGCTTTGGCGAGCACGGCGGGATCAGCAAGTTCCTCCGGCGTGCATTGCCCGCCGAGCTCGGAGAAGGCTCCAATCAGCGCCGGACCGTTGGCGATCAGGCGCTTGTAGTTGGCGAATTTGCTTTCCTCGTCATTGTCGGGCAGCAGCTCGGTATTGGTCAGCGCATTGACGGGGAAACCGGCCGGGAACGGGCCGATGGTGATCGAGCCGTCCTTCTTGAAGGCCCAGCCGGCGACCTTGTTCAGCAGGCCGGTGAAGGGCTTCACCTTGTCGGGCACGAAGCCCGGCGGCACGATGAGGCAGGAGGGAGCGCTAGTGCGGTAGATATAGCCCGGCACCGGCGCCTCGGTCATCTTGTCCATCCGGCGCGTCTGCGGCGAGAGCATCTGGCGGATCGACCGGTCGAAAACCCCAAGCCTGTTTTCGACGCAGGGCAGATAGGGATCGCTCGCATCCGCCGCCGGGCAGGCGGTGCCGCGACCGGCGCCGTAGCCGCCAGCATAGTCCTGATTGTAGTAGTCCTTCCCGTAATAGCTGTCCTCGTGGCCGACGGAATTGTTGAGCAGGAAGGGTGCGGTCGACCAGACGCTGACGAGCGAGGGCGGTCTGAGATAGCCGCGCCCGTTGCCGGCCGCCTGCAGCGGCGTTGCCGCGCCCGAAACCGGATGATTGACCGTCACCTCATGCGGCGGCGGCAGCGACTTGTAGGTGGAGGAGGTGAAATTGTCCCAGATGTCGCCCGACAGCCCGTTGGTGGCGATCGCGCTGCAGGCATTGGTGCGCACGACATCCATGGGCACGCGCCGTTCCGTCGACAGGTAATTGCCGTCGAGGAAATCCTTTCCGTCCGCGTCCTTTCCGGTGACGAGCTTGACCATGCCTTGCTTGAAGGCATCCGACTGCGCCCAGGCCCAATAGCGGTCCCAGCATTCGCGATAATGCGGGCCGGACCCGCCGCCGGCGCAGATGCCCTGATCGACGCCGAGCTCCGGCGCCGGCACCGGCTGCTTGCTCGAATGACAGGCGGCGCAATTTTCGGCAAAGACGATCTTTCCGCGCTCGACCTCAGCCGGGTCGCGCGCTTCGAGCACCTTTTCTCCGACCGGCGTGTCCTTCAGGTGATCGGCGCGGGCCGCGACCAGGAAGAATATCGCCATGTCTGGTGTCATTGCTTCGGTCGCCTGCCAGTAGACCGAGTTCTTCTGGGCGTCGGCAATGCGGATCGGCGAGATCTTCTGGCCGCCGAGGAAGGGGCGGAAATGCAGCAGCCATTCTTCGCTGAAAAGGCCGATATTGAGATAGACTCGGTTTAGAGCGCCGAGCGTGCCGACGGAATCGGCGCCGTCCTTCAGGACGCGCATCGAGGCGACCGTGCCGGTCGTCTTGTCGTAGAGGGAGCCGAAGGCTGCGGTCTGCGGATAATCCTGCGCCTGCTTGTTGTCCTTCTCGTCTCCCTTGATGATTTCCTTGCCGGTCTTCGCCCCGATGCGCAGCCGCTCCAGGACGTCGTAGACGGCATTCATCGTGCGGGGGTTGTTCATGTAATCGCTTGAGACCAGCGAGGTATCGAGCGAACCCGGCGGGTTCGTGTGGAACAGCTGGAAGAGGAAATTCCCCTCGTTCGGGGCCGGTTCACCAGGGGTCGCGCGCGGTTTGGTGTTCCAGAAGAAAATGCGGTCGACCCAGAAATACTGGGCGCCGGGATTGGAGGAGATTTCAGAAAATTCCGGGCTCTCGACATTCTTCGGCGGGTTGATTGGATTGGGACCGACATGGCAGAAGGCGCAGGACATGCCGACGCGATAGGGACGCACGAGATCCTTGTCGTTGTAATAGGAAGGATCGGTGTAGTAGCGCAGCGCGTCCCAATGTTCGGCGGCCTTGTTGTCAAAATCGGGGTTGGGGAAGAGACGCAGGCCCATCACGCCCGTCGGCTCGCCGTAATAGGAACCGACCGGGATTTTCTTATCTTCGCCCTTGACCTTGACCGTCGTCCCACGCGAGCCGATCTGCACACCGGGATAGCGGGCATCGGCCTCGGCATTGCCGCCGAAACTGTCGGGCGCGCAGTCCTTCTTGCGCTGATCGAGCCACAGCCCCCAATGGTCGGGATCGGCGTTCTTCGGGGCGTCGAAGCAGGGCTCGTTGACGAGCCCGAGATAGCGGAAGCGGTTGTCGCGGCCATAGGCCATCGTCGGGTAGGAGGAGACGGTCTTTAGGAGATCGAAGGAACCGATCGTCGCGCGGGCGGCGAAATCCCAGAAACGGTCGTTGCCGCCGGTCCAGACGATCCAGGCGTTCTGTCCGCGGATCGCCGCCTTGCGCACGGCCTCCGGATCGAGCCCGGTGGCGGTTGCGACCTCCTTGATCTCAGCGGGATAATCGGCGCCGACGGGCGGCGGCAGCAGCAGGCCCTTGTCCATCGCCGCGAAGTAAGGCTCGCCTGCCCCGGGGAATTCCTCGACCGTGCGATGGACTTTCTTCGCCTCATCCTCGACATGGCCGAACTGGCCGGCATCCGGCTCGATCAGCCACCAGACGATCAGCGCAACCGCGGCAATGGCGATGACGGCAAGGGTGACGACGGCCGCGACCGTCCAGGCGAGAAACCGCACGATGCGCTGTCTGACGTTTGCCATTGCCCCCTCCTGATGGTCAAAGTGTCTTGAGATAGGAAAGCAGCTGCTCCTTCGCCTCCGGAGCCAAATCCGTGCCCCAGAGATGACCGCCATTGCCGTTGCCCGGAAGGCTCGTATCGTAGAGCATGCCGTAGCGTTGCCCCGGGCTATCCGGCATGCTTACGAAGCCGCCATTCTCGGCATCCACCAGATCGTAGCCGCGGTAGAATTTCCCCGGCCGCTCGGCGGGCGGAAGCAGCAGGGCCCGCAATGTCGGGACGCTGCCGTTATGCAGGTAGGGACCGCGCAGCCACAGGCCGCCAAGGCTTGTGGCGACATAACCGTCGGTCTTCTGGAAATTGGCAAAACCCCAGGCATAGCCGGGCTCATAGACCGCATAGCGGTCGCGGGCGGCCGGCGTCCACATATCAAGGCGATGACGGTCGGTGCCGAGCTCGACGATCGAGATCGGCGTCCGGTAGCGGGCGCCCTTGGCATCGTGGCAGACGGCGCATTGCGCGGCATAGATCGCGCGGCCGGCGTCCACATCAGCCGCATCGACATGATAGGGATCGCCTGCCGGCCTGAGGGGAGAAAAGGGCGAGGGCGGCGGCCCCTGCAGGCGGATGAAATCCATGATGTGGCGAAGACCCGCTTCGGTTCCCCCATAGGATTTGTAGGTCATGCCGTCGCCGATCGCGCCCGAGACCACCGTCTCGTAGAGATCGGTCTGCAATCCGTCCCAATGGAGCGAGAAGCGGCGCGTGTTGGTGGCGGCGACATCGGCAAGCGACCAGAGCGGCATCATGTCGGAATTGCCGATCGTGTGGTCGTCGGCAAGTTTGAGGTTCTGGAACTTGACCGGGTTGAAGGGATCGATCCGGCCCGGACCCCAGTCCGGCCGGTCCTTCATCCAGGCAAACTGCCGCCCCTGTTCCTGGAGGGCCGCCCGGGTCGCCGGCACCAGCACGAAGCGATAGAGCGCCCGCTCCAAGACCGGCATGTCGTAGATCCTGCCGATCTCCGCCATCACCCGGTCGGCGGTAAACCTGGGATCGGCGCCGACATCGATCAGGAACCGGATATAGGCCTGCGGATTGACCCTCGTTCCCGGGCCGGCGTCGACCAGCCGCGCCGGCTCGTCGGCGCGCAGCCGATAGCTGCCCTGGTGGCAAAAGGCGCAGTTCGGCGCGACGCGCCCGATGACGCCCAGCGTCTTGACCGACAGGCCGACAGGAACCTCGTCGCCGGCGCGCCAGTAGAGGCCGAAGGCGCCATAGCCGTCCGCGTTTGCCGGCAGATGGTCGGGGAAGAGCTGCGGCAGAACCCGCCAGATCCAGTAGGGAATTCCCTGCGCCTCTTCGTTGCCGATCGAACCGTGGTTGAAGACCTCGGCCAGATCGTTCGTCCTCGGCTGGGCGACCGGCCGGAAGAGCAGGAAGAACAGCGCGAATGCGCCGACAACGATGAGGACGAGAATGGCGAAAAGCCATTTCCAGAAGACGCGCCTCATGCCTGTCTCCCTTCGGAGATATTCTGTTCGAGCCGCAGGATGCGCAGGAGGCAGAAAAGCGTCGCAATGCCGATCGACCCGTCGAGAAAGACGCCGGCGAGATAGCCGATCGGCTGGCCGAAGACGAAGACGGCGAGAAAGAAGAAGACCGTGCCGAAGGTGCGGGAGGGAAAGACTGCAAGCCAGGCAAAGATGCGGTAACGGTCGATATCGAGCGTCGCCGGAATGTAGAAGATCGACAGGATCCCGAGCAGCAATCCGGCAAATCGCGGCCAGATCAGCTGGTTGACGGTGATGCCGAAGAGACCGAGAATCCATTCCGGACAGAAGATGAGCGGCAGGACGAAGGCGAAATTCAGCAGGATGCCGATCCAGACGAGGACCGCATGCCGTGCCTTCCATTTGCTGAGCGATCGCGACTGGGTCATAGCGTTTTCATATATTCGACGAGGGCGTCTTTTGCGGCGTCCGGCAGCTCCGTGCCGTAGCGATATCCTTCGTGGCCGGCATTGCCGTTGCCGGGCCGCGTCGTGTCGTATCGAAATAGATCGCCGCCGGCCGACTGATCCGACCGATAGCCCACTTTGGCGAGATCAAACTCGTCGCTGCCGCGGAACCAGACGGGCGGCCGCCTGGCGCTCGGCTGAAGCAGGTCGCGCAGGGTCGGCACCGAGCCGTTGTGCAGATAGGGCGAGCGCGCCCAGATGCCGTCGAGCGGGTGATTGGCATAGCCGTCGGTTTTGTGGAAGCGGTTGAAGCGCCAGGGGTAGCCGGCATAGAGCAGGTTCTGCTCGGCAGCGAAATTTTCCGTATAGGAGGTCCAGCGCCCCGCATCGGTGCCGATCTCGGCGAGCGGAACCGTCTTGCCGAGCCGCGTGAAACGCTGCCTGTCATAGCTGTAGCCGTTCGCATCCTTGAAGCCGTGGCAGTCAGCGCAATAATGCGCAAACAGCGTCTTGCCCTCTGCCGCCTTCGCCTGATCGATCCCGCCGGCGACGGGGAAGGGCGGCGAAGGCAGATCCCACATCCAGTCTTCGATGCGCTTGATCGACGCGCGGTCGACCGTCACGGGCGTCACGCCGGCGCCGAGTGCGGCGCTCAGGTTTCGTTCGGCCACGGAATCATTATTGCCGTCCCAATGGAGGTTCATGCCTTCGCGCGGACGCTGGCGCCAGATGGCGGGATAGTCGGAAGAGCCGTTCAGCGCAGCACCCGATATATGGGCCTCGTCCATGGGAAAATTGAACTGCAGCGCCTTGTAGGGATTGAACGTGTCCACGCGGCCCGGCCCCCACGCCTCCTGGCGCTTGACGAAATCGAGCTGGGTGCCGAGATCGAGGAAGGCGTTCTTGACCCTGGGAAAGACCACGTAGCGATAGACCAGCCGCTCGAAGATATTGAGATCGCCGCCGACCTTGGGGCTATCGATCGTCGCAATCAGCGCATCCGCGGTAAAGCCGGGATCGCGGCCGACATCGATGAAGAAACGGATAAATTCCTGCAGGCGCAGATTGTTGGACGGTGCGCCGGGGATGAGATGGCGAACCGGATCGCCGGGAAGATGATAGGTGCCGACATGGCAGACGGAACAGTTGAGCCAGACCCGCTCGACGCCTGAGACCACGCGGCGAGACACCCCGATCGGAAGGTCGTCGCCGGGCTTTTCGTAGAGGAAACCGAACCGGCTCCAGCCTTCCGGCCCCAGCTTGTCGGCATACATGACCGGCAAGGCCTTAAAGACCCAGTAAGGCGGTCCCGTCGCCGTCTCGCTGCCGATCGAGCCATGCATGAAATGCTCGCTCTGACCTTTGAAGGCGACGACATACTGGTTGACGAAAACCAGGTAGTAGACGACCGCGAGCAACAGCAGCACGACGATCGCCAGCCACCAGCGGCGGTGGCGCGCGACGGCGATCTCGACGGGCGTCTTGCGGTCGTTGTCGCTGCTCATGGATCCCCTCCGGATGCGCGTGCGATGCGGGCCTCAATGGAAGGTCGGCGGCTCGAAAACCGACATGACCTGCTTGATCATCTCGCTGTAGCGATCCTCGAAGGTTGCCCCGTCAAACCGGCTGAGGTCATAACAGCCGAGCGGGTTTTCGAGATCGTTGAGCAGACACTTGTTGCAGTAGGTGCATTCCTTCTCCGGCCCGTTGGCCTCGGCGAGTATCTCAGGCAGATTGTTGTTGGCGATCAGCGGGCGGGCCATTGTGACAGCGTCGCAGGCTTTCGAGCGGAGCGCCTCGGCGATCCGGTCGGCATGCTGGAAGCCGCCGGTGCAGAGCACCTTGATATCGGGATCGATCTTGCCGATCGCTTCGGAAACGGCGCGGGCATAGTCGAGATTGATGCCCTCGATGACCTTGCCCCTGCGCCAGCGCCAGAGCGCCTGGAAGGCGCGCCCCAGCAGCGGATTGGAAAAGATCGCATAGTTCATCGGCGCCCGCGTGCCCTGAGAGAGCATGCCGTCATACCAGCGGTGGAGGTCTTCCAGCGGCAGGTCGCCGGCGGGATTGCGCGGATGCGGAAAGGTCGAGCCGCTCGAAACATGGAAGGAATCGACGCCCTTGCCGCCGTCGAGCAGCATCGTGCAGATCTTGACCGTCTCGTCGAGCGTGTTGCCCTTCTTGATCCAGGGATAGAGCCAGTCATTGTGGTCGACGCCGTTGATCTTCATCTGCAGATGAAAGTCCTGGCCGACCTCGCGGCGGATCGCCCTGACGATCTCGAGCACGAAACGCGCCCTGCCCTCCCAGCCGCCGCCATATTCGTCCGTCCGGTCGTTGATGCCGGAACTCAGGAACTGCGTCAGCAGATAGCCGTTGGCGCCGTGAAGCTCGACGCCGTCGAGCCCCGCCTCCCGGGCGCGCCGCGCCCCCTGGGCGAACTGCTCCACAACCTCGGCGATCTCGGGTTTCGTCATCGCCTGGGCGAGCAGCCCATGAAAGTAATCGCTCTTATCGGTCGAGCTCAGACCCTTGTTGAACAGGTTCTCGACGCCGCCCATGTCCTGCTGGCGGCCGGAATGGCTGAGCTGCATGATGAACCGACAGTCATGGCCGTGAACGCGGCGGCCGACCTCCCGCCAGAAGGGGATCTTGTCGTCATCGTCGATCATCGCGTAGCGCACGAGGATGCGGCCGCGCACCGAGACCGGGGTGAAGGAGGAAATGATGCAGCCGATCCCGCCGCGCGCGAATTTCTCCTCCCAGTTCAGCCGGGCATTCCCGCCATGACCGTTATAGTCGTCGAACTGGCCTGAGATATTGGATCGGAAGAGTCGGTTCTTGACCGTCAGCGAGCGAAATTTCAGCTCGTTGAAGATTAGCGTCGCGTTGTCGGCATGTGTGAACTGGCTATCTGGGTGCATGCAGGGCCCATCCGAATAACGTGCCGAAGCAACGAGGGAGAATAAAAAGCCGAAATGCAATGCGAGAGCTATAACTTCCGAGTGTGCTGGACGGTAATGCAATCCTATGTGGTTTGCAAACGGATTCCAGCGCGCTTGCACAGCTAAAAATCTGTGCAAATACAGTCATGAATAACAACCCGTGAAGCGCCTGCATGCGCCTTCGCCTGATATCCAGAGATAACCGGCCCGCCATGCTTTATTTCGAGCAAGTGAGCAAACAACGTTGCCGATTGATCTCGGCCGCGATGTCGTTTCGGCGCGTTGAGATCAGTATTTCCCAGACGAAAACCGCCCGCCGCGTGGATTGTCGGCACCCCTTAAACTCGGCGACGACTTGCGCTGAGATCTTTCCTGCAAGCCCGACCCGCCGGTTGCAAATTATTTAGACGATCGCTTTAAGGATGCGTATGTCACGCCGGGCGCACGCTCCCGCGCCACCGGATGACGAGGCGGAAAGATAGGAAAACCATGACACGTCAATGCATCACCAATCCATTTAAGTCTGCAGCAATTTGGCTCGCCATGACAGCCGGAATGGCCGACTGCACGGCGTCGGCAGCCGCCCCGCCGGTAGCATCAGGCAAGACCGATATCGCTATCAAAGCCTTCAAAGACCTTTGCCTGAAAACCGCCCCGTCCTTCACGGCCGGGATCAGCGGCGCCAAGCGCTACGGCGTCACCGATTTCGACGACCTCAATGGCGGCAAGGACGGCATGACGAAGGACCATTCCATGTCGGTGCAGATCAAGCCCGGCCGGGAATGCGCCATCACCAGCCCCAATCGCGCCGATCCGACCCTGCATCAGCAGTTCCTGCGCGCGGTCGCCGAATTCGCCGACAATGTTCCGATGAATGACAAGCCCAACCAGCCCTTCGTTGCCACCATCAAGGGCAAGCGCTTCATCTTCCAGCACGACCGGAACGGCGGCGAGGCCTACGTCATGATTCCGCAAAAGTAACGGTAAAGCGGAGACGGGTCGAAGCCGCTTGCGGAAATTGACCACGCGGGGCGCGTCTGTTCTTCGATAGACGCGCCAATCACCCGGCAGGCCATCGGCCTGCCGTGACTATTGGATGTGCATCCGGGCCAAAACGCGTTGCCCCTACCCGCCTAGTACGAAGTCGGCAGCAGGTAGCTGGAGGGCGAGGGCAGGTCGATTACGAACCTGGTATCGGCGGCATTCGCTGCCACGACCAGCTGATAGTTCCCCGCTTCCGCCCGGAAGGCCCCGGTCTCGACGTCGAAAAAGGCGAGGTCGCGCGGGACGATCTTCATCACCGCCGTACCGGTCTCGCCGGGGAGCAGCGAGAGCTTTGCGAAGGCGCGCAGTTCCTTGTCCGGCCGTTCCACCTTCGCCTTCGGCGAGCGGATATAGAGCTGGACGAGTTCCGAGCCAGGCCGGTCGCCGATATTGGTCAGCTCGATGCTGACGGTCACACCGTCGGAGCTCATTTCGCGCGCCGATAGCAGCGGTTCGCTCCAGCGGAAGCTGGTATAGCCGAGGCCGAAACCGAAGGGGAAGAGTGGCGCGACGGCGCGTGTGTCGTGATGGCGGTAGCCGACGAAGACACCTTCGCCGTAGCGCACATGCCCGTCCTTGCCGGGATAGATGGCGGGATCGCCCGTGATGGCGGAATTGTCAGCCAGCGCCTTCAGGAAGGTCTGCGGCAGGCGGCCGCCGGGCTCGGCATCGCCGAACAGGACGTCGGCGACGGCATTGCCGAGTTCCTGACCCGGATACCATATCTGCAGAACGGCGCGGACCTTGCCGAGCCAAGGCATTTCGATGGGGCCGCCGGTCTGCAGCACGACGACGGTGTTGGCATTGGCGGCAGCGACCTTCTCGATCAGTTCCTCCTGGCGGCCCGGAAGCCGCATGTCGGGCAGATCGAGTCCTTCCGTGTCCCATTCGCCGTCGCGGCCGACGAAGAGGAGCGCGAGATCGGCATTGCGCGCCGTCTCGACGGCGGCCTCGATATCGGCTTCGCCGAGCGGCTTTTCGACGCCGAAGCGGACGGCGATGAGGTTGATGCCCTCTTCGCTCGCCATGGACGGCTCATACTCGACCGTGACCTCATAGGTCCGGCCAGCTTCGAGCGTCACCGCGCCGCGTTGTTCGTCATTGGCCGTGCCGAAATAATTCTCGCCGCGCATCCAGCCGTCGCGGCCGTCGACCGCGAGCCTGCCGTCGACGAAGAGCCGCGCCAGCCCGGCATTGGTCATGCCGAACAGATGATCGCCGCTCTCCTCCGGAACGAATTGCATCGTCATCCGCGCCGAGAAATCGGCGGGATCGAGCTCATCGGACGGCAGCTCGAACCAGAAGAACTCGCCCTTCTCAACGATCTCGACATGGAGGGGATCGCCCTTGCAACCGCGCCCCTTGAAATATTCGACCGCGATCTTTCCCTTGAACACGTCGATCAGGCGGTTGTGGCGGCAGCCGACGGCGTGGCTGATGCTATTGGCGTTGGAAAGGGCGGCGCGAATGCCTTCGAGCGGGCTCACGGTATAATGCGCGGCGATCTGCGCGCTGCCGCCGCCCATGACGCGGGCGCTCGCGGCATTCGGCCCGATGACGGCGATCCGGTCGAGCGAGGTCTTCACAAGCGGCAGGATGCCGTCGTTCTTGAGGAGGACCGCGCCTTCCGCGCCGAGGCGCCGGATCAGCGCCCGGTCTTCCGGCAGGTCGACCGCCCGCTCGGTGAGATCGGGTTTGCTCTTGAATGCGCCGACCCGCTCGAGCAGCAGCAGCATGCGTCGCGCCGCCGCCCGCACGGTCGCCGCCTCCACCTTGCCCTCGCGCACGGAGGCAACGAGCTTTTCGCCGCGATCGCGCGCCGGGCCCGGCATTTCGAGATCGAGACCGGCATTGATCGTCTCTGCGGTCGAATGCGAGCCGAACCAGTCGGACATGACGATGCCGTCGAAGCCCCATTCCTCGCGCAGCACCTTGGTCAGCAGCCAATGATGCTCGCTGGTATAGGTGCCATTGAGGCGGTTGTAGGAAGACATGACGGCCATGACGCCGGCGCGGCGGACAGCCTGCTCGAAGGGCGGAAGGTAGATTTCGCGCAGCGTTCGCTCGTCGATGTCGGAAGACATGGTCTGCCGCTCGATTTCGGATTCATTGCCGGCGAAGTGCTTGATCGTCGCGGCGATCCCCTCCCCCTGCACGCCCTCGATATAGGCGACGGCGAGTTCTGATGTCAGCATCGGATCTTCGGAGTAACATTCGAAATTGCGCCCGTTGAGGCCGGAGCGGTGGATATTCACCGTGGGCGCGAGCAAGACGGCGGCACCCTTGCTCTTGGCCTGGCGCGCAAGGGCCGTACCCATCTGCCTGACGAGATCGGGATTCCAGGTGGCCCCGAGCGCGATGCCGACGGGAAAGCAGCTCGCCTTGACGCCGGCAACCAGCGAGCCCGCGCCGCGAGCGCCGTTCGGCCCGTCCGTCACCTTGATCTTCGGCACGCCGAGACGCTCGACGGGAACCGTCGTCCAGAAATCGGCGCCTGACAGCAGCGACACCTGCTCTTCGAGCGTCATCCGGTCGAGAATGGAATCGATCATGCAAACCTCCCGTTCAAAGACATTGCGGACACCGCAAGCCATCCGTCGGGCTTGGGGTCGCCTCCAGCAATTCTTAAACCTACCGATTACTCGGTATTTTTAAGATGTCAACCGCTCGCGCGTCGTGTATGAATTGGGACCGGAGACTTCGGCTGGAGACTTGCCGATCGCCGCTGGAAGAGGCAGACGGGAGAGATGGCAGGGTTTTCAGAGACAGAGACTGGACAGGCGGAAAAGCGACGGCGCCGATCCCGCAAGGGGGAGGAGCGCCGGGCGGAGATCCTGACGGCGGCGATGCGGCGCTTTGCCGAAGACGGCTACCAGAATGCCGCCATCGGCGACATTGCCCGGGATGTCGGCCTGTCGCTGCCCGGCTTGCTGCATCACTTCCCCACAAAGGTCGATCTGCTGCTTGCGATCCTTGCCAAGCGCGATCTCGAAAGCGCCGATTTCATCGGGCACTATCGTTCGGATCTGCCAGGCCTACTCAAAGGCATGGTCGAGATCTTTCGCCGCAACGCCGGAATGATCGAGGTCGTCAGGGCCTTCGCCATCCTGAATGCCGAGAGCCTGATGAAGGACCACCCCGCCAAGGCATGGTTTCTCGATCGCGCCACTGACATGCAGAACGGCATCGCCGCGACCTTCGAGCGGGCCATCGCCGATGGCTCGATCGACGGTGGGATCGACAGCCGAGCAATGGCCGCCGAGTTGATCGCTGTCATGGACGGCCTGCAGATGCTCTGGCTGCGCGACCCCGATCGCTTCGACATGGTCGGCGGCCTGGAAGCCTATGTCGACCGCCTGCTGGCGAGCCTTGGTTTAAAGCCGTGACCGCCGGCCTGGGATGGCGCCTTTACCGGAGAGGTCGGCGAGATCCACGTCCGCGCTTTCGTGGATTTCGTCGTTGAGAACTGTGCCGCCCGACCCGACGCTTTTCGACCGGCAGCCAGCCTGTCGCGCTGATCCGTTGCTCAGCCGCAGTTTCCGCTCGATCCTGGATTGCGACCGGTACTTGCTCCGTCATCGAGCGCAATTGGCTGATCTGGACGTGCCGTTGCGGTCGATGCGGATGAATTTTTCGGGATGCGTAGATTTGTCGTGGCGAGCCAGCGGTCTGTCGAAAAATACGCCCTGGTCCTTGCTTGCGAAGCTGACGCCGCCTTGAGGCCGAGAGCAAAATTAAAGCTGTTTTCGCTGCCGGCTTCGCGCGTGAAACTGAGATAGGCGCCAAATCGTTCGTATTCGACATCGCGAAGGCTTTGGATCGACGCAAGTGTATCTTCGAAATCGCGCCAGCAGGCCTGCTTTACAATGGTCTCGAAAATGCGCAGGACAGCCGGGGCGAGACGCCCCTGGACATCAACCTTCGGCCCGACGATCTTGGCGCGGATCTCAACGAGATCACCCGTTTCATTTCCACGAACCTTGACGAAGGTCGAACTAAGCGGTCGCACCTCATCCCGTTCGTAGACACGCTGAAAATAACATTCATAATCGCGATTGCGCATCGATGCGGCTTTCCATTCGCCCACCTCGATACCGGCCTCTCGAAGAGCGCCGCAAATATTGGCGCCCGAGACCAGCCACACCCGCAGAAACTGACTTGCCAAGTCGAATTTCGGAATCTCGACCAGATGCCGCGATATGGATATCGGCCGAGGAGCCGCCACATAGGGGCCGGCGGCTATGCGTGATGATCGGGCAGCCTTGTCGAGAGCCCGATCTTCGAAGCCTTCGATCGGGTCTCCGGAGTGGCGGATTTCCCAGTAAAAAGCGACAGCTGCAAGAAGCAGAACGGACATCGAAACCGCTGCCCAAACCAGCCAGCGGCGGTTGCTCCGCATTGGGAACTTCCACTGCCGGGGTGGGCTGTCACGAGGAGGACCGACTGCTGATAACACTTTACCCACGGCGTCACCTCGCAAACCCGTGACCAGCGGCGTTGGTCGGCACGCGGCCAATCAGCTCCCTGCGGCGCGTCCTTCTGAGGCGAGCAACAATGTGAAAGCGGTACAGCCGACTCACCTTCGACACCCGCGATTCTGATGTCGAGCGTATAAGGCGTCAAGCAGGAACCTCAGGCGACTCTCCTAGGGGACTCGCAGACCCACACATATCGAGAACAGTTCAGTCGATCATCGAAAGCCGCGGGCTAAGGCACTCCTCGATCAGGAATTTCATACTGCTTTCCTGCGTCGTGGAACACGGCGATCCGTGATGACCGTCGCCCCGGTCGGCAATTCGTTCACTGGCTTGGGGCGGCCACGCAGCGGATTTGCATCGGCATAGACCTTGGCGAGGCCGACACGTCTTTCATCAAGCGCCGGGTATGCCTCGAGGATCTCATCGAGAGAATGTCCCGCCGCAACTGAAGCGGCGACGTCGTATACCGGAATTCTCGTGCCTTCGATAACAGGCGTGCCGCCGAGGACATCAGGCGAGGAGCTTACCAGCGCGCGGGCGGCTTCCAGGTTTGAAAGACTCTCCGCCGTCCTCTCGACGAAGGGTGCAAGATCGATAGTGAGGAAATCATGGCGCATCGTCCAATCCTTTTTGGCCAGCGACGCCAACGTCAACGTCTTCCATTTGCTGAGCCTCGGCTCGGCCCACCTGATCATGTTCAGACGTTCCTCCGATGTCAGCTGTCCGGCGCTTTCATAGTAGAAGGAAATGAGCGTGCATGCGGTCGCCCAGACCCGACGTCCGTTCTCCGCAGACAGAAATGCCGCGGGAAGAATTCCCTCGTCAATGACCCTGTTCACGTCACGAAGCGCGACGCGCGTAGCGATTGGGACAGCGACTACAGAAAGCGGACACGGCGGGATTTCGCCGGACGTCGGCGGCAAAACGAGAAGCCGTTACTGAGCGGACATCATTCCCCGTCCATAACAGCGACGTGCAGGGCACCGAGGATGGGGCCGAGTGCGGACAGGCGGACGAGATCCAATGCGGGGCTGTCGGCCTCGAGGCTGGCAGTGGCGCGATCATAGACGGCGACGCACTGCTTGTTGGTGATCCGGGACATGTAGAGAATGCCGTCAAAATCGGTGCGGTCGTAGATTTCCTGGCTGAGCCGGCGTCCGCCGGCCTGCGCCCTTGCCCGAACGGCATCCGTCGCGACCCCGAGCAGGTTTGCGCCTTCGAAGCGCAGGTCGAGCAGGAAGAGCGGATGGGGGTTTCGGACAGCGGCGATCGAATAGCGGTCGAACTCCTCTCGCAATATCCATCGCTCGGCCTTGCCCTGAAACCGGTCGCGAACAATCGTTTCCGCGACCGCCGTCATCGGATCCTGGGCGAGATAGAGTAGCCGGAACTTATCCCTCGGGCTTGAGAACCGTGTCTTGCCGAAGCCCATGCCGAGCGGCGTCGCGGCATGGGCGCGCGCGACGATCCTGACATAGTCGGTGACGTCAGCCCGGATGGCGATACGTTGCAGGACTGATTTGTCGAGGCTCATTGCGCCGCGAAATAGGTCTGAGCCGCCTCGACGACCTCGTCGGCGCGATCCTGTTTCAGGAGGTCGATAGGCCGGCGCCCACCCAGCATGGGGTTCGGCTGGCACAGCCACAGCCACGCGACCCGCTGATTGGACACGAGAGCGGCGATCGCTCCTATGCCCTTTGCTGGACGCCCGTCGATGAATTGTTCGATCGGATAGACGTGCTTCCGCGTTCCCTTCAACAGTGCGATGACCTCGCCGGCGTGCTGCCAGCGATTGAGCGTGGAGCGCGCAATGGCGAAATCACGCTGGAGTTCGCTGGCACCAGCTACCGGCCCGGCCCAATCCTCAAGCTTGCGGGCGACCGCAAGCTCGCCCAGCAGCCGCTCGCCTTCCTCCACTGTGACGATCTTCCCAAGCCCTTCGCCGCCGGAGGGCGCCACGGCCTTCGGAATTTCGAGTGCGATCTTGCCCTTGTCAGGCGCATCGCTGAAAGTTTCCACCAGACCACGAATGCGGCGGGCCAGTTCGCCCTGGCGCTTGCTGAGCTCGCGTCGCACGCTGACGGGAAGATCGACAATGGCTGCAGCCGCCGCGCCCGCAATTCTGGCGGAGAGCGCAACCGAGCCGGACTCGAATGTAGCGTCGGCGTTCAACACGTCGGCGACTTTGGCGGCAACGCGATCGGCGACCTCAGCCTGACGAGCACGATGCAACTGCGCCTGGGAACCAGCCATGAAACCATCTCCGTTCTTACAGGAACTGATATAGTCTCAAATCACCCATTTGTCCAGTTTGTCCCATTTGTCTAGCTGCAGGATTTCCCGAAAAGGGAATGTCAGCCCTTCTGCAGCCTCCACGTCCTGATTTCGAAAGGCATGATGTCGGCGGGGCCTTTGCGCTCCATCGGCTCTTCGAGAATGTTGAGCGGCTGTGACGCCGTCCATCCGGAAGGCAGGGCAAGGGAAAGGCGGCCGCGCCGGCCGGCGGGTTCGTAGAGGCGCAGGATCAGGCCTTCGCCCTCCTCGGCGGCCTTGAGGCCGGAGAAGGCAACGGGGGTGCCGGCGACGGCAAGCGGCGAAAAAGTGCCGGCGGAAAGGCCCTTGGCTTCCGCTATGACGAGCGGCTGGTTGAGGTCGAGCGCCTCGTCGAGCACGCCGCCCTCATGCCAGGCGCCGTCATGCGGCATCAGCGCATAGGTGAAGCTCTGCTCGCCTTCATCGGCCAGCGGATCCGGATAGATCGGCCCGCGCACCAGGCTCATGCCGATCACATTGCCGCGGGCACTGTGGCCGTATTTGGCATTGTTGAGCAGCGCCACGCCGAAACCCGGCTCGCTGATATCGACGAAGCGATGGGCGACGGCCTCGAACATCGCCTGCTCCCAGGACGTGTTCGTGTGCGTCGCCCGCTCGACGGTGCCGAAGGCGCATTCGAAGGTCGCCTTGCGCGCCCGCACGTCGACCGGGTTCAGGGTGCGCAGCAGGGTGCGGCGGTCATGCCAGTCGATCGTCGTTTCAATGTCGAGCCGTTTGGAATTGGCACTGAGCACGTAGGTCTGCGTGACGCCCGAATTGCGGTAACGGTGGACGACGCGGATCGCCGCGCGGTGCGGGCCGCTTTCGACAAGGCTGATGCTCTCGGGCGCTTCGAGACGGATGCCCTTTTCGGCGTAATCCGCATCGATATCCCAGGCGTCCCAGTTGCGCGGCTTGTCGGCCGGATAGACCCAGAGCTGGTTGGCGGAGCCATCGACCGCTTCGCGGCCGGTCGCCTTATGGATGAGGCTGGCAACGGCACCGTCCTTGCCGATCACGACCGCGAGATGATCGTTTTCAAGACGGTCAGGCCCGGCCTTCAGCCCGCCTACCGACTTCAGCGCCTGTCTGTCGAAGACCGCGACGGACAAGGGCGCGACGATCTCGGCGGCCGAAAGTGCCGTGCCGTCCGCAAGCGTGGCGCTCACCGCTCTTGGCGCAAGCGAGGGATTGACGACGACGAGTGCGTCGGCGATCCCGCCCTTCGGCAGATTGGCCGACAGCGCCTGCAATGCCTTGGCCTGCTCGGCCCTGGCATGATCGATGACGCCGCCAAGTTCCTGTTCCGCGTCCTGATAGACTTCGCGGATGCTCGAACCCGGCAAGATGTCGTGGAATTCGTTTTTCAGAACGACCCGCCAATCCACTTCCAGGCTGCGAGGTTTTTCGGCACCGAGCAGATGAGCCAGCGAAGCGAGGGTCTCGGCGGTGATCAGCGCGCGTTCGGCCTGGCGATGCCTGCGCTTGACGCCGCTTTGCGACGTCAGCGTTGCGCGGTGCAGTTCGAGATAGATTTCGCCGTCCCAGACGGGAAGCTTCTTTTCCCCGGCGGTCTGGTGCGCCTGCTCGTAATAGCTCTTGACGGTGCCCCAGCGCGCCTGCGGAATGGCAGGGAAATCGCGCAGCTGCACCTCGCGCTCCACCATTTCGGGCGTCACGCCGCCGCCGCCGTCGCCGTAGCCGACGGCCAGAAGTGAAGCCTGGTGCTGCGTCTTGGCGCGGAAATTCTTCCATGTCGGCAGGTAGCAGTCGGGCTGCACGAAGCCGTTATAGCCCTGCATCGGATTGTCGAAGGTATGGGTCAGCACCCGGCTGCCGTCGAGGCCCTTCCACCAGAAGAGATCGGAGGGGATGTGGTTGGTCTCGCTCCAGTTGACCTTGATCGTGAAGAAGCTGTCGATGCCGCCCTGTCTCAGGATCTGCGGCAGTGCGCCGGAGAAACCGAAGCAATCCGGCAGCCAGCACACGGTGTGGCGCGCGCCAAAAATCTTTTCGAAATAACGCTGGCCATAGAGCACCTGACGGACGAGGCTTTCGCCGGTCGGCATGTTGGTATCGGGCTCCACCCACATGCCGCCGACGGTTTCCCACTTTCCTTCCGCGACCTTCTGCTTGATGCGGTCGAGAAGCTCGGGATCTTCCTCTTCCATCTGCGCGTAATAATGGGCGGTCGACTGGTTGAACCGGAAATCCTCCGAGCGCTCCATCAGCGACAGCGCCGTGTTGAAGGTGCGCCGCATCTTCCGCCGTGTCTCGCGATAGGGCCAGAGCCAGGCGAGGTCGATATGCGCATGGCCTGTCAACACCAGCTCGCCATTCGGCGGAAACCGCTTCTGCAACTCCTTCAACCGCGCCGTCAGGGCGTCGAAGGCGGAGGCTGCCGAAGCGCTCTGCTCGTCCGTCAGGCCTGCCGGATCGGCCACGAGCTCCGGCAGCTCCCAGATCTTCTGCTGCATGACGGCGTCCGAGGTGCGGGAGATGTAGGCGGCCGTATCGGACGGCCAGTCGAGGCTGCGCAAGGTCTCTTCCGCGGCATCGACCAGATGCGGCACAACCTCATGCTCTCCGAGCGCCCCAACCGCCTCGGCGACCTGCTTCAGGAGAAGGTGCAGCCGGTGAACGGGACCGTCGAGCCAGATCAGCCGGGCCTTGTTGAGCCTCGGCGTCCGGTTCGGTTCGCCGAAGGGAAAACGGGCGACCGTTTCCGTCGCGATCGAAAAGCGGCGGCCCTTGACCGGAAATTCCTGGTGATAAGGATCGAGACCGAATGTCTCGCTCGCGCCGTCGGGATAGCTGAGCGTAATCAGGCTCTCGCCGCCGAGATCGAGCTGCAGGCGGATATCTTCAAGCGGCCAGCTCTCGGGCGCTTCAGCGCTCGCGGCAAAATGCACGACACCCTGGCGATGCGGCCAGTCCTGATGATGCGCAATCGGCTCGCCCTCGAATGTCCAGCCGTCGATCGCAGCGCTATATCGATCCCGCCAATGCGCCAGCTCGGCAATGCGGACTTTCAGACGGTCGAGACGTTGGGCAATGGTGAGCGGCATGGCTTATCCTGTTGAAAAATCGGCGGCGGACGACCCGGAATCATGGCTTTGGAAGATGGTGCGACAGCCATCGCAAATTGCCGGCCCCTCCTCCCAGCGGGTCCAATCGATGCTTAGATTAAGTAACTTTGATTTGGCGTCAAGCCCGGAAGAAACTCATTGTGGCAAGTATTGTCGACGTCCCAATCTCTTTGCACTTTTACACCTCCTTGATTCCAAATGTGCGCTAAGTGCTTTCAACCGTGGAAATCAAGCAAGTTTCTGGAACGGCGGGCTGCCACGGTGTAGAGGAGCGACGTCCGGTTCATTAGGAACGAAAGGCACAAACGCTGCAAGACTGCGATCAGTCATCAGGCAGTTCGAAGTGTTCGTGGGTTACCCAATAGATGCCTCAGGCGCTCGCATCTTGAACACCCTCCTGTTCGAGATGAAGTGAATACAGGCTCGCAAAGGGCTCGCGACGTTGTGTATCGGCGGTTGGGCATCGATCTGAACGGAGCGATGGCAGCTGCGATGGATTTGCAGCTGCTGACGATCGCGACATGGAAACCGCTACATTGTTTCCTTCCGCACGCAAATACGCGCTAGTTAGCCTAATCTCTTAAAACAACATTCATACCCTGTTGATACAGGGTAAGCGCGAATTTCTCCGCACCTTCTGTAGTTGATTGAGCTTTGGCATTAGGTGTCCACCTAAAAGAGGTGGACACCTAGTTATGGATGAAGGTCAAAAACTCGCCGTGCGGCTGGTTGGTC
>NZ_RJJT01000032.1 GCF_003938655.1 Rhizobium pisi | reverse complement strand
GAGTGGCTTTGGACGTATAACCACGAACGGCCCAACATGGGCATTGGCGGCATCACACCCGCTCAGAAACTGAAAATGGCCGCGTGAATTCTACCGCTGAACCCCGCTAAAACGGGGAGGACTACCGATCGACTTGGCTCGTTCCTCCGTCATCGCCATGGTGGCAAATAGGATATCGACCTTGCCGGTGACAAGTGCCGGAATGCGATTGGCGACCGCAAGCGGGACAAATTCGACCTCGACGCCCAGATCCTTGGCGAAAAGCTTGGCGATGTCGGCATCGAAGCCGTCCTGAACGCCGCTCGAATTGACGAAGCCCCAGGGTGCGTTGTCGCCTTGAATGCCGACGACGATCTTGCCCTTGGCCTTGACCTCCTCGACCGTTGCAGCCTGTGCAGACACCGGCGACAGCCACGGGGCCATCACCAGGGCTGCGGCTGCGAACAGAATTCCACGGCGCTTCAGGCCGGTCTTTAAGCTGCTGATCATTACCTTCTCCTCCTTGGTTGATAGAGCTTGTGCGTTCGTTGGAATGCCAACTTACCGGACGGCCTTCGCCATCCGATTTTCGAGCCGGGCTCCGTAGAGAGACAGGGGCCAGCAAATGATGAAGTAGATTGCGCCGACGATGCCGAAGATCAGCAATGGTCGGTAGGTCTGGTTCGAGACGATTTGTCCGGCTCGGGCGAGTTCGATGAAGCCGACGATAGCGGCAAGCGATGTACCCTTGATGAGTTGGACAAGGAAACCGACTGTTGCCGGCAGCGAGACCTTGAGGGCCTGCGGGAGCACCACGTCCTTCATCCGCGAGATGTAATGGAGACCCAGCGCATTGGCGGCTTCTGTTTGGCCCCTCGGGATCGCCTGGATACCGCCGCGCCAGATCTCGCCGAGAAACGCGCTGGCGTGCAGCGTGAAGGCGATTGCGACAGCCATCCAGGCCTCGATGCTAACGCCGAGAAGCGCGATGCCGTAGTAGACGACGAACAGCTGCATCAGTAGCGGCGTACCCTGGAAGACGGAGATATAACCCGCCGCTGTCTTGCGGAGCGCGGATCGTCCAGACGTCCGGGCGAGCGCGATGACGAGACCGAATATGCCGCCGCCAATGAAGCCGATCGCAGATAGAAGCAGCGTCCACTTCAGCCCTTGCAGCAGGAAAAGCATTTCGTTTTGGCCGAAAACACCCATTATCCTGCTCCTCACCGCACCGGATAGCTGAAGAAATGACGGGAGATCAGCGCAAATAGCATCATCATCATCCCGGAGATGCCGAGATACATGAGCGTGATGGTGAAATAGACCTCGAAGCTGCGGAACGTGTCGGATTCGATGATCTGGGCAACGGAGGTCAGCTCATAGGCTGCGATAGACGTGCAGACCGATGTCGTCAGCGTCAGCATGATGAACTGGCTGGTCAGCGAGGGATAGATCGCCCTTAGCGCCGGCTTCAGGACGATCAGGCGAAACACCTGCGCCTTATGCAGGCCGAGCGCGAGCCCGGCCTCGACCTGCCCCTTGTGGATGCTGTCGACACCGCCGCGAATGATCTCGATCGCATAGGCGCCGCCATTGATGGCCAGCGCGACGATCGCCGTGGCAGTGGGGTTGAGGCGAATGCCCATCATTGGCAGCGCAAAAAAGATGAAGAAGATCTGCACCAGGAACGGTGTATTGCGGACCACTTCGACGAAAGCGATGACAGCCGCGCGCAAGGGACGGATATTCGATGTCCGGGCCGCGACCCCGATAACGCCGATCACCAGCGCCAGCGACATGCCGGCCAAAGCCAGACCGATCGTCGCCAGAGCCGCCATCAGTAGATCGGGCATCTTTTCGAAGACAACACTGAAATCCAGCACGTAGTTCATGACAACATCTCTCTCCCGCCGACGGGCTCCTCTGCCTGTCTTCGTGTGTGGTATCCGTTTTGCGCTGTGCTTCTGGTTAGCCGGTCAACGCTCGGGCGGCATCATGAAGGTGACGCAAATGCTCCTCCGGCGCCTGCCCGGAGCGGATCGGCACCTCCACCGAGACCGCAGCGCCTGTCGGCAACACCCTCATCAGGCTCGCAACGGGAAGCTCACCCAGTCCCGGCGCAAAACGCCCCGTTCTGGCCTCGCTGACCATTTGATCCGCCGTTCTCGGTGCGGGTCCGCAGGCGTCGCAGAGCTGAATGCTCCTGATCATGCCGTGAGGCGCAGCAGAAATATCCTTGGCTTGGCCACCATTGCGGAAGAAATGCAGAGCATCTACGAGCGCGCCGGCATTGCCCCGTTTCGATTCCTGCACGATCGACAGGCTATCATCAAAGCTGACGACGGTGCGCCAGCCCATGTTCTCAAGATCAACCCCCATACCGAAGGAGGCCGCGAGGTCGCAAAGTGCCGCGAAATTGGCGACAAGGCGCCCCCGATCCGGGTCGTCGCCGCAAACGCTGAGACGGCGCGCTCCGAGCGCGCTGGCGCCTGCAAGCATTGACGTCAGCGCGCTGGGATCGAAGTCCGGCCCGATGACGACGAATTCGATGTCGTAGAGCGAAATACCTTCGCCATCGAGGCGGGCTTTTACGTCGCGAGCTGCGTCGCTTCCCAAGGGCAGCTCATAATAAGGAGCGCCGGGAAAGGCCGGATGAAGTCGCAGGCCAACCGATGAAAAGCCCGCAGCAGCGGCGAGCGACACGAATTTCGCGGGCTCGACGTCGATCGCGGAAAAATGCGCGACCCCCAGCGGCGATGCGGAAGCATTGGGTGATATGGTTTCCTGCCGGATCTCCATTTCAGGCAATTCCCTTTTCAGCGAGATGCCGTCGCAGATTTGTGCCAGTACGATGGATGTGCTCGCGCAGCCGGTCGCAGGCATATTCCATATCCCGCGCCACTGTTCCTTGGGCGATTTCGCTGTGCTCAACGCTGACATTGCGGTCGCCGGATGTGCGAGTGAGAAATGTGCGCCGATAGCGGTCATTCAGATTCAGCATGGTTTTGCAGAAACTGAGAAGCAACGGTTTGCGGCAGCCCGAAATCAGGGTGAGATGAAATTCCCGGTGAACGGCCTCCCACTGTTCAAGCGTTTCGGGTTTTGCCGCATCCCGTTCCGTGCGGTTCAGGCGGTGCAACGCACGCATGACATTGCCTTCCCATTCAACATCACCGACGCGCATGGATTCCCGCAGCGCATAGGTTTCGAACTCCTCGCGCAGGCTGGTGATCTCCTCGAGGTTCGACAGCGAAACAGGCGACACGCGGTAGCCGCGATTGTCTTCGAATTCGACAAGTCCATCCGAAATGAGACGCGCCAATGCCTCTCGCAAAGGGCTGAGGCTGACGTTAAAGCTCTGTTTTGCCCGATCAAGATTGATCTTGCTGCCAGCCTCGAGCTGGCCGGAAATAATCGCTTCACGCAGACGCGAAACAAGCTGGCTGGCGATGGTGTTTTTGCCGTCATCTAGAAAGGATGACGTTGCCGCCTCCGCGCCGCTTTCCAAAATGAGGCTGCCAGGTCCTGATTGCAATTGACACCCTCCCAGATGGTTCCACGACCTTTTCAGATCGCGGGTTTCATTATCGACGATCCGTATAATAAACGATTATTGCTGTCAACAGTTTGATGAGCGTTGTCGGTCAATCTTCGGACTGCGCCCGAAAACATTTAAATTTTATCGAATAATATCAAAGATATATTGCCGTATTTTGAGCGCTGTGCGCTCATTCCCTTGAAATATCCTACATTTGCATGGAGGTTTGGCTTGACAAATAATCGATGATTTTTCAAAACAGGCACGCCCATAGGGAGGTGTGAGATGGTGATAAGGACGCACGAGGATGTGACGGCGGCTGTTTTGACGGTGATGGCGCAGACTGCAGATGGCCGGCTTCGCGAGATCCTGACGGCGCTGGTTAAGCATCTGCACGCTTTTGTTCGCGAAGTCCGCCTGACGGAGCCGGAGTTTCGCGATGCCACCGCGGTCCTCAACGAAATCGGCCAATTGCAGACGGACAGTCATAACGAGTTCGTCTTGATGTCGGGCTCTCTGGGCGTTTCGACGCTGGTTTGCTTGCTCAACAACGGCGACCAGGGACAAACGGAAACGTCCCAGTCGCTGCTTGGCCCCTTCTGGCGCCTCAACTCGCCGCGCGTGGAAAATGGCGGTTCCATCGTCCGGTCGGATACGCCGGGTTCTCCACTTTTCGTTCACGGGCGGGTGGTGGATGCACACGGTGAACCCATTGCGGGCGCCGAAGTGGATGTCTGGCACGCGTCGCCTGTGGGTCTCTACGAGAACCAGGATCCCGATCAGGCCGAGATGAACTTGCGAGGCAAATTCACGACGGACGCGGAGGGCCGCTTCTGGTTCAGCACGGTGAAGATGATCGGATATCCGATCCCGGTGGACGGTGTCGTCGGGCGGCTTTTGAAGGCGCAGGGGCGTCACCCCTATCGTCCGGCGCATCTGCATGCGCTGATCTTCAAGCAAGGCTACAAGACACTTATTTCGCAGGTTTTCGACCCGAGCGATCCGAATATCGATTCCGACGTGCAGTTCGGGGTGACGTCCGCGCTGACGGGCGATTTCGTACAGCACGACGAACCGCATCCGGACGATCCGAATGTGAGCGTTCCCTGGTTTTCCCTGGAGTACACATACGTGATGGAGCCTGGCGAGGCGGTCCTACCGCGCGCGCCAATCAAATAAACAAACGGGAGAACCATACCCATGTTGACGGATGAAGAACGCCGCGGCGCGGCGCAGGCGTTGCTGGGCGCCGAGGAAAGCCGGGTGCCGATCCCGCAGCTCAGCAAGACCTATCCACACATCGAAATCGAGGATGCGTATCGCATTCAGGATCTTTGGGCGGAGGGCAGGATTGCTAAGGGCGCGCGCGTCGCGGGCCACAAGATCGGCCTGACGTCGCGCGCCATGCAGATGGCATCGAAGATGACCGAGCCGGATTATGGGCGCATCCTTGATGATGCCCTGTTCAACGATGGCGCCCAGATCAGGGCCGACCTCTTCATCAAGCCGCGCCTCGAAGTGGAGCTTGCCTTCATCATGGGTGAGGATCTCAAAGGCCCGACCACCCGCATCTACGACGTTATGCGCGCCACCGAATTCATCGTGCCGGCGCTCGAAATCATCGACTATCGGACCGAGGTTCCGCGCGCGATCACTGATACCATAGCGGATAACGCGGCCTTCGGCGCCATCGTCGTCGGCGGTCGCGTGATACGTCCGATGGATGTCGACATCCGGTGGATCGGGGCGACGCTCTCCAAGAATGGGATCATCGAGGAGTCCGGCGTTTCGGCGGCCGTCATGGGACATCCCGCGGCAGGAATCGCCTGGCTCGTCAACAAGCTCCATGCGGTTGGCGGCAAACTGGAGAAGGGGCAGATCGTGCTGGCGGGCTCCTTTACCCGCCCGGTCGACATTGCTGCTGGCGACGTCATCCACGCCGATTATGGCCCGATCGGTGCTATCGGCGTCGCTTTTGTATAGGTGAAAACATGAATCTTCCGGAAAATCGCTTCAAGCGGGCGCTTCGCGAAAACAAGCAGCAGATAGGTCTCTGGTGCAGCCTGCCGGGCAGCTATGCCGCGGAGATCGTGGCGCCTTCGGGCTTCGACTGGCTGCTGTTCGACACCGAACACTCGCCGGGTGATGTGCTGACGGTCTTGCCGCAATTGCAGGCGGTCGCGGCCTACGACGTCTCGGCGATCGTGCGGCCTGCCAGCAACGACGCGGTATTGATCAAGCGGCACCTCGATATCGGCGCGCAGACGCTGCTCATTCCCTACGTGCAGAACCGGGAGGAAGCGGAAGCTGCGGTTTCTGCCATGCGCTATCCGCCGACCGGCATCCGCGGCGTGTCGGGGCTGACGCGGGCGACACGTTTTGGGCGTATTGCGAGCTATGCCAGGCGGGCAGAAGAAGAACTTTGTCTTTTGGTGCAGCTGGAAACCCGCTCGGCACTCGAGGCATTGGAAGACATTGCACAGGTTGATGGTGTCGATGGCGTCTTCATCGGCCCCGCGGATTTAGCAGCCAGCCTTGGACATCCGGGAGAGCCCGGCCATCCTGAGGTCGTGGCTGCCGTCGAGGACGCAATCAGCCGCCTTGCGGCTCTCAGCAAACCCGCAGGCATCCTGACGCCGGACACAGCCTTTGCTGCCCGCTGCATCGAACTTGGAACGACTTTTACTGCGGTCGGCATCGATGTCGGCCTTCTCGCCCGCGGGACCGAGACGCTCGCGGCCAAGTTCAAGCAACGCTGACCAGCAGGAATGCGCTATTCGGTAGAGGATCGAAAACATGACCGACGAAATTGCACGTTCGCGCGCCGCGCTGATACCGAAGGGCTACCTGCGTGCGGCGGTCAACCTTGCCAACATCGCCTTGGTGGGCGTCGATCCGGCAACGGGAAAATTTGAAGGCGTCAGCGTTGAACTGGCCCGCGACCTTTCAAAGCGCCTTGGTTGTCGCGTTGAATTTGTCACTTATCCCTCGGCCGCCAAAATTCTGGAAAAGGTCGATCACGACGAGTGGGACGTCGCCTTCCTCGCCGCCGACCCGGCACGTGAAGACAGGCTCTTGTTCTCGCCGGCCTACGCTCTGATCGAAGGTACGCTTGTCGTCCGGGAGGGAAGTCCGTACCGCTCCTTTGCTGATATCGATTCGGACGGCGTAAAAATCTGCGTCACACGAAACGCTGCATATGATCTCTATTTAGCGCGGCGTCTCGCTCACGCCAAAATCGTTCATGCTTCAACGCCAGCGGAAGCGCTCGACCTTTTTGTGAACGGCAATCATGACGCATCTGCTGGCATAAAGCAGGCTCTCGAGCGCTTTATCGGCGAGCATGAAGGGTTTCGTGTCTTGCTGGAACCATTCCTCATTATCAGGCAAACGATCGCTGTCAGTCGTTCCCACCCGGCTGCGGGTCTCCTGGTGCTCGAATTCGTCGAAGACGCTCTCCAGCACGGCTTCTCGGAAAACGTCGTTCGCGAAGCGCAAAGCAATGGCATTACCTTGCGGAAATGAGCCTCCAAAATCTCTGTCGATCGCGGGGCCACAGCAATGGCATGCCGGCGATCCACCTGTTCCATCTATGCGCCTTTCGCATGGGTGGGGTGAGGGATTGTCGCTGTTTTAAACCGATTGAAACGCCTATGTTGCGGTCATCGAAACGACGCCGGAACTAAACAAGGTTGCTGACGTCACATAGCCCTCAGGAAGGGGATTATCATGAACATAGCACGCTCTTTCAACAACTGGCGCAAGTTCCATCAGACCGTCACCGAACTCGGCCGCATGTCCGGCCGCGAACTGCAGGACCTCGGCATCGACCGAGCCGACATCCGCAGCGTTGCCCGCGCATCGGTCGCGCGCTAACCGTACGGCATTTTGTCTAAGAGTTCTCAACGCCCGCTGAAGACGCGGGCGTTTCTGCGTCGAAATCCAACGTATGAGCGATTGGATCTTTGTTCTCTTCGTCAGCCTTTCCGACTTTTGGTCACCGTCTTGCCGCCGATGCCCCGCGCCTCGCAGTAGCGCCAAACCTTCTCTGCGAGCGGCTTCAGCTCCGCCGTCGCTCCTTCGAGATCATTGATATCCTCTGCGAAAGTGTCTTCTGCGCCGACCGATTTGCGGATGCGGTCGGGTCTGACCTGGCGCTCGTCAATTCCACGGGCGATGCCATAGAAATACGCACCGGACTTGCCGAAATGCTCCTTTAGGAAGGCTAGCGACTTCGATTTCAGATCGAGCGCGGTCTCGATCCCATATTTGCGCATGCGCTCGGCGGTCGCTGGCCCGACCCCGTGGAATTTCCTGACAGGCAGTGTTTCGACAAAGCCAGGCCCATGTCCCCTTCGGAATGCCAATCTCCAAAGCAATTTCCCTAGCCCATTTGTGGGGTTTCGCACGGGACGTCAGCCGCGCGATATGGACCGCCCGGCGAGGAGCGGAGCGCACGCGGCGAGTCGATGGGATATGAACTCGGTGAAAAGCCGCACGCGCTTCGTCTTGCGTGTCTCCCCCTGCGTGAGAAGCCAAATCGTCGCAGGTGATTTCAGATCGATGCCCGGAACTCGCGCCAGCAGGTGATCGGCATCTCCGACGAAACAGGGTAATTTGGTCATGCCGATCCCTTGCCTTGCCGCAGCGATCTGCGCGTCGGCGTCCGGCGTCCTGAACGGAACCCCTGTGGCGCGAACCTCCCCTTCGTCGACCCAGGCCGGAACAGCCTGACCGCCGATGACGATGGGCCGGATTGGATCCGGCGAACCCGCACGCCAAGCGGCCAGTCTATCGCGGGACATATAAACACCCGCGAGCAAATCCGGACCTTTCAGACCATGAAGATTGAGCGGCAGGGTCTTGCGATCGGAGACCATCCGGATCGCCACATCGGCCTCCCGGTTGGTCAGATTCACGACCTCGCCGGTCGATACGATCTCCATCTCGATGTCCGGATGCAGACGCGCAAAATCTGCGATATCCGGCATGAGCAGGTGTGTCGCAAGGAACGGGGGCAGCGTCACCCGCAGAAGCCCGCGTACGCTCTGATCGCGCCCGAAGACGCGCGTCTCCAGTTGGTGCGACGAGGCTTCCATCTGGTTCGCGAACTCGAGAACCTCCTCGCCCGCGGCCGTCAGGCGGTAACCCGAAGGCAGCTTTTCGAACATCTGCGCCCCGAGGTGCTCCTCGAGCTGAGCGATGCGTCGCAGCACGGTCGAGTGGTTGACTCCCAGGCTCTTGGCGGCAGCCCGCACTGAGCCGCCACGAGCGGCTGCAAGAAAGTAGCGAACGTCATCCCAGTCGATCATGGTCCATTCCCGCGCCGCATGGGGCGGCTTGCGAAGACCAGTCTACCCTACTGGGCAGGATTGCGCATGATCGTCGCTGCGTTCGATCACGTAAGTGGATCGTTTACGCACCACGGATGCGCGCGATTGCGCACTCACCGCCTGGTGCCCGCGAACCCATATCGAGGCTGTCGGAGGATGTCTCCGAAAAGCGATGACCCGAGACGCGACACAAGGAATGCATGACATGACCAGATTGAATGGAAAGACCGCTGTGATCACGGGCGGCGCCACGGGTATCGGCCTCGCCGCTGCAAGGCGCTTCATCGAGTTGGGTGCCTTCGTCTTCATCTACGGCCGTCGGCAGCAAGCACTCGATGCGGCTGTGGCCGAGCTTGGACCCAATGCCCGCGCGGTGAAGGGGTCGGTCTCGGATGAGGCCGATCTGGATCGGCTCTACGCGGCGGTGAAAGCCGAGCGCGGAAGCCTCGACATCGTCTTCGCCAATGCCGGCGCCGGAAGCCCGCTTCCTCTCGGCCAGATCACTGCCAAGCACATCGACGACACTTTCGACACCAACGTGAAGGGCACGATCTTCACGGTCCAGAAGGCGCTACCACTGATGGGCCCGGGCGGTTCGATCATCCTGACGGGATCGAGCGCCGGCTCCACCGGCGCCCCGGCATTCACTGCCTACAGCGCCAGCAAGGCAGCCGTGCGCAATCTCGCACGGACCTGGGCGGAGGATCTGAAGGGTACCGGTATCCGGGTCAACGTTCTGTCGCCCGGCGCGACGGCGACCGAACTCGCGAAAGAAGCGCTCGGAGAGGAGGGCCAGAAGGCCTACGGCGCGATGACCCCGCTCCAGCGCATGGCCGATCCGGCGGAGATCGCGGCCGCGGCCGCCTTCCTCGCTTCGGACGACAGCAGCTTCATGACCGCCAGCGAAGTCGCCGTCGACGGCGGCCTGGCTCAACTCTGACCCCGGCGCGGTTCCGTGCCTAACTAACGCACAACGAAGGACAAAAGATTATGAAAGCACTCGAAGGTAAAATCGCAGTCATCACGGGCGGAAGCAGCGGGATCGGCTTGGCCACAGCCAAGCGTTTCGTGGAAGAAGGTGCGCAGGTCGTGATCATTGGGCGACGCGAGAAAGCCTTGCAAGAGGCCGCGGCCCTTATCGGGAAAAACGTGACAACAGTCGTGGGCGACGTCTCGCGCTTGGAAGATCTTGACCTTCTCTATGCCACCGTGAAGGAGAAACATGGTCACATCGACATTCTCTTCGCAAACGCGGGCGCAGGTACGGTCGCCCCGCTCGCGGCAGCTTCTGAGGCCCATTTTGACCAGACCTTCGATGTGAACGTGAAGGGTCTGTTCTTTACGGTGCAGAAGGCCCTTCCCATCTTCAAAGACGGCGGATCGATCATTCTGAACTCGTCGGTCTCGAATGTGATGGGGCTGCCAGCGTTTAGCGCCTACGCAGCAAGCAAGGCGGCTGTTCGCAGCTTCTCGCGATCTTGGACCCAAGAGTTGAAGGACCGCAATATCCGCGTCAATACGATGAGCCCCGGCGCGATCGAGACTCCTGCTTTGGCGACAACGACCGGCCTCACCGCTGAGCAAGCCGAGGAGGCGGTCGCCCAGTTTGCTGCACAGATCCCAATGGGTCGCAGGGGCAAGCCAGAGGAAATCGCGGCTGCGCTCACGTTCCTCGCCTCCGATGAAAGCTCCTACATTACCGGTATAGATCTCGCCGTCGATGGTGGTTGGGCGCAGGTCTGACCCAGCGTCAACACAGGATCGGAGAAGCATTATGAGCTACACAATCATCGGCTTCGGCAATATCGGCCGAGCTCTGGCCATGGCCTTTTCCCGCAAGGGAATCGAAGTGTCCGTGGCAACCACGCGCGACCCGGAAAGCTTTGCAGCTGATGCGGCGGCGATCGGGCCCAAGGTCATTGCTAAAACACTAGCGGAAGCCGTCAAGGCGGACATCATCTTCTTGGCTGTCCGTTTCGAGTCGCATCCAGATGTCGCCAAGGCGCTCCCCACCTGGCAGGGGAAGACCATCGTCGATGTGACCAATGCCTACGGCGTGCCTCCTGAAAAACTGGGGGGACAGCCGTCTTCCCTGGTCGTCGCGCAGGCATTCTCTGGTGCAAAACTAGTCAAGGGCTTCAACCATCTGGTCGCTGCCGTCCTTGATCAGGATCCGGCCGTGCATGGTGGCAGGAGGGTCGTGTTCCTGGCGAGCGACGATGACGACGCCGCAGCGGAGATTGGTGTGCTCGCGGAAAATCTCGGTTTTGCGCCAATCAAACTTGGCGGGCTGTCGGAAGGTGGGCTGCTGGTCCACGCGCGCGGAAATAGCTGGGGTCAACTGATCTTCAAGGACCTGGTCAAGTTCGACTGATGAACACGACGTGCCAACCGGCAGGGCTACGATGCACGGATCGGATCGAGCACGATGCGATCGGCGCCAAATGGAGAAATTCCCATGAGCATTGAGAAGAACATCCAGACCGTGAAGGACTTCTTCGCCGCGATCGGCCGCGGCGACAGGGATGGCCTGCTGGCACTGGTCGCCGAAGACATCGAGTGGATCATCCCCGGCAAAGACTGGCCGCTGGCCGGAACGCACCGCGGACACGCGGGGCTAAAGGATTTGCTTGAGACGGCATCCAAGTCGATTGAAACGTCCACGGAACCCCGGGAGTTCGTGGCGCAAGGAGACCGGGTCCTCGTGCTCGGCTTCGCGAGGGGAAGGATCAAAGCCACGAACAAGACGTTCGAGGACGACTGGATCTTCGCCATCACCGTCCGGGACGGCAGACTGACCAACATCCGGGAATACGTCGACACACAAGCATTGGCGCGCGCCGCGCAGATGGGCGCGGCCGGGCCTGCATAGCACTGTTCGGCCATCGGTTCGGTGTAGATGATAGATCAGACGAAAATCGCCCCATTGTACGCCGCGCGCTCGTCTAGTGCCCAACCGCAAAGGAGATTCCGATGTACGACCAATCCATACTATCCGAGTTGATCCGGTTCGCACGTGTAGATGCGGGCTCCACTGTCATTGACGTCTACCCAGGCGACGGCGATTGGACGCGCCTGTTCTCCGACGTCGTGGGAGCCAAAGGGCGGATCTACAGCTTCGTGCCGGCCGAAGTCGCCGACTTCAAGAACGATCCGGTTGGCCGCATGCGGACGCTCGCGAAGGAGCCGGGCCGAGAGAATGTCGAAGCCGTCTCGGCGGACCTCGTCGCGATACTGCAGGCCACGGAGCCAGCGGACGTCCTGTGGCTGCACCTGTTCTACCACGATCTCCATACCGCGCTGATGCAGGCCAGGGGCGCGACGGCGGCCGACTTCAATCGAGCGGTCTACGAGCGGCTGAAGCCCGGTGGGTTCTACGTCATCGTCGATCACGCCGCCGCCGCCGGAGCCGGCACAGGTGATGCCCAGTCATTGCATCGCATCGACCCCGCCTCCGTGCGCGAGGAGGTGGAGACGGCCGGCTTCGTACTGGATGCGGAAAGCACAATGCTCGCAAACAACGACGATCCGCACGCGATCAAGGTGTTCGATCCCTCGATCAAGGGCCAGACCGATCGTTTCGCATATCGGTTCGTGAAGCCCTGACAAAGGCCGGCGCGCCAACCTCAAGTCGACCACCCAAGGATGCCAGGATACTGCTCAACTGCGCCAGTCTGCAGCAACGTCAGCTTTCGGAACTCGCTGGAGAGCCTGCATTGCTGAGGAAGATCTTTTGCCCGAATTGCTCGTACGGGCAGACCCCGCCCCGCTTCAATACTCTCTTTGCCAGTATCGAAGGGCCCACATGCCCCCGAAATAGTAATGGCGTTATGAAAAGCTCACGGCAAATATGCTTATCAGAATTCTTCCGCCAGGGATGATGCAACGTGCTTCGACTGTGTATGATCAGGCATGGAAAGATCACTGCCAAAACAACAAGTGTACGACCGAGGCGAATCTGAGCAGACCGGAGGTTATCAGTCATAATCCCGTCTTCACAACGGCCCATGACATCATTCAAAACTCAAATTATTAGTTTGTTAAACTGTGGAAGCGCGGGAGGCTCGCATGGACGGGCGGGAAATCGAGAAGGCGTTTTACCCGAACTTCAACATGATCAGGCTCGTTGCAGCTTCCATGGTGATCTTCTCGCATGCCTTTCTTATCTCGGAAAAGACCTCGGCGAACGAGCCCTTCCGGCGTTTGCTCGGCCAGGGCACCCTTGGCATCTTCGGGGTCTATGCGTTCTTCATCACGAGCGGCTTCCTCGTCACACAGAGCGCGCAGTTCGGCAGCGCGGGCGGTTTTCTCTGGCGGCGGGCGCTGAGAATATATCCGGCGTTTGCGGTCTGCACGCTGCTGAGCGTCTACGTCTTGGGTGCCTTGTTCAGCCCGTTGGGCATCAGCGGTTACTTGCTCAAGTCGCTTCATGTGAAGACGACACTGCATTCGCTGTTCGACCCGAACTTCGGCATGACTCTGCCGCACGTGCAGTTTTATGATCCCGCAATCTCCTGGCTCGCCACCTTCGTCAACGGCTCTCTTTGGACGATCGGGCAGGAAATCTTCTGCTACCTCATCATCGCGGGATTAATGGCAATCGGGCTTCTGCGAGCCCAGCTTATGGCACTTGTCCTCGCCGTGGGCGTGACCTGGCAGCTTTTCTTCGATCATCCGTGGCCAAACATACGGTTCCTGACAGACTTCACTTTTATCGCTCCCTACTTCTGCTGCGGTTCGCTTCTCTGGATCGTGATGGAAAAGCGACAGCCTAATATTGTCCTGGCATTGATCTTTGTGGTGCTCGGTGTGCTCTGCCTCGTTATCTGGCCCAACTACTTTTACCGCCCTATGTTGTTTGCCTATCCGCTTATCTACATCGCGACCTCGCCGGTAATACGCCTGCCGACTCTCGAACGGGTAGGCGACGTCTCCTACGGCACCTATCTCTATGGATGGCCAGTGGAGCAGGTGATGAACCATGCCCTCGGCCAGTACAGCACGTGGTGGGCGGTCTTTGCCCTTTCTCTGCCGGCATCGTGGTTGCTCGGGTGGCTTTCGTGGCATCTCCTGGAAAAGCGTGCGCTGCGGTTGAAGCGGATCGCACTCCTCCGGTGACAGCCCATCAGTCCTTGAGAAAAGCTGGCTTCGACCCACACATCCCAGCGACTGCGAGACGGAAAAATTCCATAAATTCTATTTATGCCAGCGGCATTTAAATAAAGGGATCAAGGGTCGATTCCCTTCAAGGCGGCTATCTTGGATATTGCTCCACAGTCGATAATATCATATATGTAGGTATGTTCCTACATCGAGGTATTCTACGAGGTATTCTATGAGCATCACAAGTTTGTCTAGCCGGGAGTTGAACCACGACGTCAGCAAGGCAAAGAAGGCTGCCAAAAGAGGTCCTGTAGTTATTACAGATCGCGGGAAGCCGTCCCATGTGTTGATGACATACAGCGAATTCGTCCGCCTGACCGGCAAGCGCCGGAATCTCGTCGATGCTCTTTCAATGCCTGGTTTGTCGACGATTGAATTCGATCCACCGAGAGCCGAAATTGCACCTCGCAAGGTCGATTTGTCTTGAAGTACCTGTTGGATACCAACGTCCTCTCCGAGTTGCGCAAAGTTGGAGACGGTAAAGCAGATGCCAATGTGACGAAGTGGGTCGGTGCGCAAGATTCCAATGACTTGTTCATTTCCGCAATTACGATCCTGGAAATTGAGCGCGGGATATTAACCATCCAGCGTCGCGACGCTGCCCAGGGCTCTCGCTTACGGGGATGGATGGATAGCCGTGTTCGCCCTGAATTCGCCGAGCGAGTTCTGCCAATCGATGATGCGATAGCGACGCGTTGTGCCCACTTACATATTCCAGACCGCCGCAACGAGGCTGATGCTTTGATTGCCGCTACCGCGCTGGTTCACGGTTTAACTGTAGTCACGCGTAATGTTCAGGATTTCGACGATACCGGGGTGATCATAGTCGACCCCTGGCAAGACTGAAATCGGGTGCGGGCACCCCCTAGCGATGTCCATTTAGACTCCCCAGGCCACTCTGCAGTTCATGTCCTTCCAACTGCGCCAGACGTCGAATGACAGGATCTCAGGTTCAGCTCCGGTCGAGAGCCTCACGGCCGTTATCCCAGCGCATCCCTCGGGACACGGGTGGCCGAACCACTGATGAAGTTGGCGATACCAGCCCGGACAAGGTCTATCGCGCCTTCATCGAGGCCGACGCGCTTGCCAAATGGCTTCCGCCGAACGGCTTTCTCTGCACCGTGCATCATCTGGAGCCGGCCGTCGGCGGCACCTTCAGAATGTCGTTCCGCAACTTCACGACAGGTAACAGCCACGCCTTCGGCGGCGAATTTCTCGATCTCGTCCCTGGCGAACGCGTTCGCCCCCACCGCTCGTCAGGATCGAGCTCTGCGACTTCTGCGTCTCTCGGAACGAATTGCTGAATAAATTTACCATCGCAAGAAAATCGTCTTTCATTTCACAGTATATGTGTTAACACTTTATTAGGGATGGGGAGTATTCCGGATCTTATTTAAGAAAAGTTGGCATCGATGCCGATAATACCGGCGCGGCCGCGTGTTCACGCGTGTCATGCTGGTTTGATAATCTTGAATTAGCGCCGGATTACTTGTTTTGTGTTATGGGAGTATTTTGATGGGTACGCAAAGCACCGGCGGCGGCAGCACGACTTCTTTCTCCAATACGCCGCAGGCGAAGGATGACACTTACATCTGGACAGAAGACCAACTGCTCAGTCTCCAGCTCTACAATGCGGCCACCAAAACCATAACCCTCGACGTCATGTCGAATGATCTTGGCGGGAATGCCAAATCCCTCTTTTCGGTCGACGACGGTGATGGCAATCCAATTACCGCCGACTACGAGCTTCTTGCGAAAGACGTCGGAGCGAACGGGGCATCTGCCTGGGAGAAGACCCTGCTCAGCAATTGGGTCAGGATCAATAATGGAAAGATCGAATACCGTCTTAGTGATGGAAGCGGCATCGTCGGCTCGGGCGCGGATATCAACACGCTGTCTGCCGGTGAAATCCTCAAAGATAGTTTCGTCTACGCGATACGGCTCGGCAATGGCACGCTGAGCGAGGCAAATGTCTCGATCTCGCTCACCGGCGCCAACGATGCGGCTTCGATCGTCGTCGATGCGACGGTCACCGACGATCGGGCGACGGTCGAGGCGGGTGCGGCCGGCAGCGGCGATGCGAATGCCTCCGGCAAGCTGACGGTCAGCGATGTCGACGACGGCGAGGCGGCATTTGCCGTCCCGGCCTCCCTCAACGGCATCTATGGCAGCTTCACCTTCAATGCCGCCACCGGCAGCTGGACCTATGCGCTCGACAACAGCCGGGCCGCGACGCAGGCGCTCAACCAGGGCGACGCCGTCAGCGATACGCTGAGCGTCAGCTCGCTCGACGGCACGGCCAGCCACAACATCGTCGTCGCCATCACCGGCGCCAACGATGCGGCTTCGATCGTCGTCGATGCGACGGTCACCGACGATCGGGCGACGGTCGAGGCGGGTGCGGCCGGCAGCGGCGATGCGAATGCCTCCGGCAAGCTGACGGTCAGCGATGTCGACGACGGCGAGGCGGCATTTGCCGTCCCGGCCTCCCTCAACGGCATCTATGGCAGCTTCACCTTCAATGCCGCCACCGGCAGCTGGACCTATGCGCTCGACAACAGCCGGGCCGCGACGCAGGCGCTCAACCAGGGCGACGCCGTCAGCGATACGCTGAGCGTCAGCTCGCTCGACGGCACGGCCAGCCACAACATCGTCGTCGCCATCACCGGCGCCGATGATGGTCCCGCTAGGCAGGCGCCGACCGACATTAAGCTGACGCCTGTCGTTCCGCCGGATAGCGTCAACTTCAATAGTTTTGAGTTCAGTGGTTTGCTGTCGGCGACTGATCCCGACACAGGTGGGTTCAGCTTCAGCATTGCCTCGCAGTCGAATCCGGGCTTATTTTCGATTGCCGGCAACACGCTTCATTCGGATGCGCTATCGACGAATGGTACATTTTCAGTGACGGTAGCGGCAACGCAGACCGGTGATCCTATAGGCCCGGCCTTCGAAAAGACCGAGACGTTCACGATTATCACCGGTGGCAATGGCAACTCAGTGGACAATCCGACCGGTGGAACGGGCGACGACGTTCTCTACGGCGGTGGCGGTAACGATACGATGTTCGGGCTCGGAGGTGACGACACTCTTTTCGGCCAAGACGGCAACGACACCCTAAACGGTGGTGCTGGCAACAACACCCTGACCGGCGGCGTGGGAAATGACACCTTCTTTTTGCAAAAGTTTGCCACCACCACGAACCATATGACTGACTTCAACGCTGGGACGAATAGCACAACCGTGGACAGGTTCCAGTTGGACGTCGGAGGCGGCACGTTCGAGTTCGCCGTCGGCAACAACAATACAAATGTGGACAATGTGAAGGTGGGAAACAACGGCACGATCAATGTTGCCGGAACCGAGGTTGCCGTCAAAACGGACGTGAGCGTCACGAACGCAACCGTCCAGAGCACCATCAATAGTTACAGCAACATAACCACAGGGGCATTGTTCGTGTTCCACAATACGGATCTCGGCCATGCGGCGGTCTACTACGATCAGAACCCAAGTTCAGCCGGCGGCGCGGTGCTGGTCGCTGAATTCGACAACATCACAACCCTCGGCGGGCTTTCAAACTTCAACTCGGGCGACTTCTTGTTTAGCTGAGGCGAGCTGTGATCACGACCAGCATTCACCGCAGACGCAGCCCAATGAAGACCTCGCCTGCGGCGTCAATGACAGGATCCATCGGCGGCGCGGACAGGTGTCTTCCGACAGCAGCGAAATTCTGCGCCCATTCCCGTACTCGGGCCTGACGGGGAGGTCCCGGAGTTTGTGCGCCCAGCGCGCTGGGCGCGACGGATTCATCGGTGGATAGCATCAGGTCACACGCGTTGCGGCAGCCTGCCGACCTCAATTGCTGCCGTCCGGGACGCGATCGAATTGCTCAATATCTTCAATCCGAATTTCCGGTCGAGGTCTGACGCATTCCGGGCCAGGCCGTGAGTGCGATGTCGATCAGACGCTTCAGCAGAGCATTGCAGGCGCCGTCGCAGGCTTGGGCGGACATGCCCTGGATGATCGCGCCGTAGAAGCGCGCGAGCGTGTCGGTATCGGTTTCCGCCGGCAATTCGCCTTCGGTGATTGCGCGATCGAAGCGGCTCTTGAGAACTTGCATCGACGCCTCGCGCAGTGCCGCCGTCATCCGGGCGACCGATGCATTTTCTTCCGCATGCTGGAGGACCGCCGTCGAGACCAAGCATCCCCGCGGCTTGTCAGGCTGGGTATCGCCATCGGCTATATCGTAGAGGTAGCGGCTCAGGGCTTCGTAAACCGGAAGATTGGATTGCAGGATTTCCGACCGGCGACTGTTTTCACGGGCAATGCTGAAGTCGAGCGCCTGACGGTACAATTCTTCCTTGGAGCCGAAAGTCGAATAGAGCGTCGGCGGATTGATCCCCATGGCCTTCGTTAGGTCGGCGGTCGAGGTTCCTTCATAGCCGCGTTCCCAGAACAGGCGTGCGGCGATGTCGAGCCCGACGTCGCGATCGAGCACGCGTGGTCTACCTCGTTTGCGGACTGGCTCATCCATTAAAATAGTGATCCCTATTAAAATATTGACAGACCTTCTTTCACTCTTATTATAGGGGTCACTATTTAATTTATCAACGGAGTGATCAATGTCCCACAGACTCGCAAACAAGACAGCCCTAATCACCGGAAGCTCGCGCGGTATCGGCCGAGCCGCAGCCCTGGCTTTCGCGAAAGAAGGTGCCGCGCTGATCGGCGTGCATTACACCGCCAATTCGGATGCGGCCAATGCCACTGTCCGCGACATCGAAACGCTCGGCGTCAAGGCTGTAGCCGTGAAGGCCGATCTGCGGCAGGGCAAGGACTCTGCCGACAGCCTTTGGGCGCAATTCAGCGAAGCTGCCCGCACCGAGACGGGTTCGCCCGCTCTCGACATTCTGGTGAACAATGCCGGCATTGCGCCCGCGATACCCTTGAAGCAGACGAGCGAAGCCGCGTTCGACGAGGTGATGACGATTAACTACAAGGCGCCGTTCTTCCTGATCCAGGCAGTCGCCGACCACATTCGCGACAACGGCCGCATCATCAATGTCTCGACAGGTTTTACGCGGATCGCGGCCCCGTCGCATCCGGCCTATGCAGCCTCGAAGGGGGCGCTGGAGACGTTGACACTGGCGCTGGCACCAGAATTTGCGGTTCGCGGGATTACGGTCAATGCCGTGCTGCCGGGTGTGACGGAGACGGATATGAATGCAGAGTGGCTGGCGTCACCCGACGCGCGCGCCGGCGCCGAAGCACTCTCAGTCTTTTCCCGTGTCGGCCGGGCGGAAGACGTTGCCGACGTCATCGCTTTCCTTGCATCGAACGATGCGCGCTGGACGACCGGCCAGATGATCGATGCAACAGGTGGTGCTCGGATCTGATCTATCCGAGGCTCCGCTATGCAAGCCGTCAAACCAAGCGGCATAGGGCGTATTCTTGACGAAATTGACCGCGCTCGCTGAGCGCGATCTTGGCTTCGTCCACCGGCTCGCAAGGACGGCAGGCGTCCTGTCAGCTCGGCGGTCGTGAGCGTGCAGATCGGCGCGGCGTCCTCGACCATGGCCCCGCGCGGAGCGGGCCCGTGCGTTTCTGCGCAGAGAACCACATTTGAAAATCGACTGAACTGACTACGCCCTCATTTCGGTCAAAAGGCCGTCATCGCGCCTGATGGGAAGTAGATATCGCCCCGGCGCTGTCCCGCTTTCCGTGCGCCAGTTATGGACATCTGGAAAGCAGGGAAATTACCCGCGCGGCTTTTCTTTGACGTGTCCAAGGGTGCTCGCTCGACCAGCTAATGCCCCACAGGCGGAAGCCCAAGCCGCAGCATCATACCCCAGCGCAGTTCTCAACCAAGCGAGCGTCATCCGCTTTGTAGCTTCAAGCCCGTCTGGTGCCTCGATCTCGGTCTCCTTGGCATCGAGTCCTGCGATGCCGCCCAACCCATGGCCAACGCCATGAAGGGTGAGCAGAGCTCGCGCGCCTGGCCCGTCGTGATACGCATCGGCGTGCCATTCAGGACCACGCGGTGTAAAGTGCGGATTATCATCTGCCCCGCATACGACAAGGCTCTGCGTCGATAGGTGGGCAAAATCGAGATCGAAGAACGGAAAGCGCGCTGCATTCTCTGCCGTGAGATCCGTCCCACCCCGGCCCGGAGCCGTAAGCAGGATCCCTGCCGAGATTCGGGGATCGCAGAACGCCTCTCCATTAAGACGCGCGCCCAAGAGTAGGCTCACAGTGTGGCCACCAAAGGAATGCCCTGCAGCAGCGATGCGTCCATGGTCAAGCCGACCCGCTACCGCCGGTGCTTGCTCCTCGATATCGAGCAGCAGGTCGATAACCGCCCGCACCTCGGCAACGCGCTCTCGCCAAAAGAACGGCGCGCCCTCTGCATCTGCCGAAAGTCCACCGACGCGAGAACTCGCATGCGTTGGTTGAATGACGGCGAACCCACGCTCCGCCCAGAACTGCACCAAGGGAGCGTAACCATCCTTCGACGGAATATAGTAGGAAGGTCCAAAGCCATGCGACAGGATGACGATCGGCAGTTTGCTGCCGATCGTCGGTGCGGTCAAACGCAGTTCCAAAGGTTGCCGCCCGGCAAGATCTAGACGAATCGGTGAGTAGGCGACGGTTAACACCGCCTCCGGGGTCGGTATGTAGCTCGCAAAATTGATCAGGTTGTTGGTCGTCATTTGTGCCTCCTGCTAAGAGCGCCAAAATGGACGGGATCGGTCGGACGTTCTATGCTTGCAAATCCGCATCTATTTAGCGAACGTCCATTATGTCTGATCCGCTCGCCGAAATTGTCTCGCTCCTCAAACCCGCTCCTTCGATCGCCAAGCTGGTAACGGCGGGCGGGACGTGGCTCGTGGAGCGCCGAGATCTTGGGAGCCCGTTTTATTGTGCGATCGTGGAAGGACACTGTCTGCTTACGATCAATGACCGAGTACCGATCAGGCTCGCAGAAGGAGATTTCGTTCTGGTCCCGCAAATCCATACCCTTACCATGAGCAGTCTTATGCCTCCCCCGCGAGGCACCCTGCCGCAGCGGCTGGAGACGAGTCCCGGCGTTTTCCGCCTGGGCAATCCGGAAGCGGCTGCCGAGGTTACCGCCATGGTGGGTCATTGCACCTTCACGGGCAACGACAAGCAGTTGCTGAGCTCGCTGCTGCCGGGCATCGTTCATGTACAGGATGGGAGCAGTCTCACCGATCTAGTTCGGATGATCCATGCGGAGACGGTCAGTATGCTCGCGGCGCGAGACATGATCCTAACCAGGCTGCTGGAGGTGCTGTTCATAGCCGCGCTGCGTAGCGCCGGCAACACTACGACATCCCCCGGATTACTGCGCGGTCTCGCTGACAGTCGACTGGCGCCTGCCCTGCGACGCATCCATCGTGATCCGGCGGGCGAGGTCTCCGTCGAAATGCTGGCTGAGGCGACTGGTATGTCACGCTCAGCGTTTTTCGACCGCTTCCGGCAGCAGATGGGAGTGCGGCCCATGGAATATGTGACGAACTGGCGCATGGCCCTGGCAAAGGATATGCTGCGTCGCAGAGAGGCGCCGCTTGTCGAGATTGCTGCGAGGGTCGGCTATGCCTCCGCCAGTGCCTTCAATGTCGCGTTCGCCCGATATGTGGGAATGACACCCGGTGCCTTTGCGCGGAGCTGCTGAAAAACCTGGCGACCGACCGCTGGCACCGCGGCTAATTGAAAATTCCGTAAAGAGTCCGAAATGAACGCGACAGAAATATTTGGCCAGTGCCGGACTCAAGCCTCCGCAAGCGTCATTTTTCGCGAGGCTGCATCAGCATTGAGCCTGCGGAGACACGTTTGCCTTCGCGCTTATCCATAATCGCTTCGTACAGGGCCACAGCGGCATTGCGCACCTCGCCCTGCATACTGAAGTCCTCGTCAAAATCGGCATGGCTTTCGGCGTAATTCTTCCAATGGCCACCATAGCGGTCAATCTCTGCAAGCGCGCTGGCAGATTCGAGTTCCATCGACCTGTGCCAGTCAGCAAGGGATCGGCTAGATTCCCGGTACAATCAGATAACTATGCCTATGTGGATGAGAATAAAGAATCCCCGTCAGAGCGGGGATCAAGAAAGGGGGTGTTTTCTAGGCATAACGCGTCATGGCGTTACAAAGATACTTTGTGAAGCCTTTGTATCTTGTCAATAAATAATACTTTTTTGAGTTCTGTGTCCACAATTTGTTTTGCAATTAAAGGGTTCATTATTTGATTTCGCTCGAAAATACAAATTGAGCAGTGTTTCGATTAATAGTTTGTATTATTCGGCGGGCCGCTCAGCGAGCACTTGCTAAACCCCAAGCATTGAAATCTCCTGTGCGTTGGGCGGCCGCCACCTCAAACTCCACCGCCTCCCCCCGCTCCACCGCCTCCCCCCGCTCCATCGCCTCTTCCTCGTTGCGACCGCCGGCCACGCTAACAGTTACGGCATCGCTGTCATCACCAATCAAGTCGACTATCCAGCCGATCTTCTCGCGGCAGGTTTTGTGTGTATCAGAAGCACCGTGATCTTCCTATCAGCCACGCTTCCTGCCCTGACGCCAACGCGTATGGCAAAACTCCGCACCCCCTAACGGGATCGTTGGAGACAATCGAAGCAAACACTAACCGATCAGCAGTCACGCTGACATAGGTGTGGAAAAGGGAACAAAACACGAATATCTACTGGCCCGCGCGCAGGCAGTCGCGTATAGACGGAGACCCACGCACGAGGTTCCGAATTGACCTATCGCTTTCTGCATACTGCGGACGTGCATCTCGACTCGCCGTTGAAGACGCTTGCGTTGCGCAATCCCGAGCTGTCCGAAGTGATAGGATTGGCGACGCGGCGCGCGTTCGTCCGGATCATAGACCTCTGTCTCGAAGAACAGGTTGATGCGCTCGTACTCGCTGGCGATCTCTACGATGGCGATCAGACTTCGATGAAAACGGCGCGATTTCTGGCCGAGCAGCTTCGCCGGCTGCACGAGGCTGGGATCAAAAGCTTTATCATCCGCGGCAACCATGACGCCTTGTCGAGGATCACGACCGAGCTGGTGATGCCTGATAGCGTGAAAGTTTTCGGTGCGACCGCCGAAACGGTGGCCATTGATCGCGCGCCAGGGCATTTTCCTGTGGTCATTCACGGGCTCAGCTTCGCCAAGCCACATGCGCCGGAAAGCCTGCTGGTACGCTATCAACCGCCGGTGCCAGATACGGTCAACATCGGGATAATGCATACGAGCCTTGGCGGCTCCGAGAAACACGACTTGTACGCCCCGTGCAGTGTCACCGATCTCCAACGAAGCGGTTTCCGATACTGGGCGTTGGGACACATACATAAGCGGTCAATCGTTGAAGGCGCTTTGTCGGCCGTTGTCATGCCGGGAATTCCCCAGGGCCGCGACATTAACGAGGACGGTCCGAAGTCCGTTTCACTAGTGACCATACGCGACGATAAGTCAGTCGTCGTCGAAGAGCGGCAGACAAGCGTCGCGCAGTTCGAGCGGCTCGAGGTAGATGTGTCGGGTGCGTCGGACTGGAAGGAAATGATCGGCACGATCTTCAAAAAAATGGAGGATCTGCGATCGGTCGTGGAGGCCGACCATCTCGTCACCCGCCTGGAGATTACCGGATCGAACGAGCTGGCCTGGCGTGTTCGTCGCGATCTCGATCTTGTCCGGACCGAGATGGAAACCCGCGGCGCGATGATTGGAAATGTCTGGATCGACAAGGTCCATACGTCATGCGTACCGCCTAGCCGCTCCGAAAACAGGTCGGGAGCGCTTGAGGAACTCGTGACGATAATCGACAAGGAAGTGAAGGATTCGACCGACTACCAGCAGGACGTCCGAGCGATCGCGGACGAACTGCGTGGTCAGCTTCCTCCGGAACTGCGGGACATCTTCGGAGCCGACGAGATATCCTTCCAGCGGATATTGAGAAGCTTCGCCCGAGAGGGATCGTCCGATGTCGTTGCGCGTCTTCGCGGCGGCGAGGGGGAATAGATGAGGATCAATCGCCTCGATCTCACGCGCTACGGCAAGTTCACCGACGGCGTCATCAACTTCGGACCTCGGCCTGCGGATGGGCCCGATCTCCACATAATCTACGGCCCTAACGAGGCAGGCAAGTCGACGACGTTCGACGCCATCCTGGACTTGATCTTCGGCATTCCCAGCTCCAGCAAATATGGATTCCTACATCCCTATCCGACGATGCGGATCGGCGCCAATATGCATGTCGGCGGTCTGGACCACGAGTTTGTCCGCATTAAACGACCTCAGAACAGTCTGCTCGACGACGAGGAGCGGACATTACCGGACGCACTTGTTAGGGCCGACCTCGGGGGCATCGACCGCGACGCCTTCACCACAATGTTCTCTCTCGACGACGAGACGCTGGAGAAGGGCGGAGAGGGAATTCTCGCCAGCAAAGGCGATCTCGGCCAACTGTTATTCTCTGCCAGCGCAGGCCTTTCTGGCCTTGGCCGGCAACTGGTTGCGATCCGTGGCGAGGCCGACAGCTTCTATCGGTATCGCGCTCGCAGCGGCGTCCTCGGCGATCTGAAGGCGAAGCTCCAGGAACTAAAGCAGCAACGCGAAGCGTTGGATCTGCAGGCCAGCGACCATCACAAACTCGTTGAAGAAAGGGACCGGATGGGCCGCCTCTACGAGGAGGCCGTTGGCGATAGGGCCGCGACCCACAAACGGATCAACGAGATAAGGCGCATTCTCCAAGTTTTGCTTCCCATGAACCGGTTGGCGGGACTGAAGGAAAGCCTTCGGCTCATGGAGGTCGTACCGGAGCCGCCGGAATCCTGGCGGGAGGAGCTTTCCACTCTTCGGACCAAGGAAATCGAACATCGGGTCAAGCTGCAGGCCGTACTCCGCTCCATCGGATCGATCGAAGAGGAGGCCACTGAGATCAAGCCGGATCCGGTCGCTCTGCGCTTGGCCTCAAGCATGGACGAGCTGGCTGAACTGAAGGCCCGGTTCCTGACTGCTGAGAAGGATATACCCAAGCTTTCCGCCCGCGCAGCCGATCTTTCTGTTGAAAGCATACTTTTACAGTTAGGACGGTCCGGGGAAGCGTCCCCCACCAGGCTCGTCCTCGATGCCGCGACCGTCGGCACGCTTCGGGAGCTGATCGGTTCGAGATCCGGTGTCGATGCCCAGAGAGCCGCTGCGGCCCACGAGGTCGCCAAGGCGGAGCGAGCGCTCTCAGCCGGTTGCGACGAGGCTTTGGAAGCGAATTCACCCCTTTCATCCCAAAGGGTCAGGGCATTCGAGCTGCTAGCGGCGACGGTCAAGGCTGTTCCACGTTCTGACGAGGAGATTCCGCTGCGCTCACTGGCGCGGCGTCGCGACGCTGCCTCCTTGACGTTGTCGGGAGCGTTGGCGCGGCTTCTTCCGTGGCGTGGCACCGTTGTTGACCTGAGCCTAATGGCAGGTCCTTCGCCGATCAGGTTGGAAGACTGGAAGAATGCCTTCAGGCAGAGCGAAGAAAAGGTAAGAACCTCCCGCGCTGATCTCGATCGGATAGAGCCCGAGGTCCGAAGATTGGAGTCGGAGATTGCGGCGGTCCGCGAGCAGGCGGGCGAAATCGACGAAGCCAGTATCTCCGCCAGCCGTGGTCTTCGCGAAAGCGCGTGGACGACACATCGGCAGACGATGGACGCCGCCTCTGCGGATGCGTTTGAAGCTGCCATGAGGGCGGACGACCATCTTGGATCGAAGCGGCTTTTGCACGCTGCGGAGATCAGCAAGTTGAACCAGCTTCTGCTGCGGCGCGCATCGACCGCCTCGGATGTTCAATCCGCCGAGGAACACCACCGGCGCGCTCTCGGCGAACTCGATCGTATCAGATCTGAGGTCGCCGACGTGGTACGCGAACTCGCGCCGGGCGCCCGGCTTGATCGAAGCCACCCGGCCGAGCTCGAAGACTGGCTTTCGAAGCGGGACGAGGCCCTCAAGGCCAAAGAAGGTCTGGCAAGCATCGAACAGGAAATCGCCGACGTGCGCGATCGGGTTGATCGATCCCGGCTCGTTCTTATGAATGCGATGACCACTGCTGGATTATCCTTCCATCGGGACGCAGACATTGCAGCGCTATTGTCGGTTGCAGACGAGGCGCTGGATGCCCACGGGGCCGCCCTCGGCCGTGTTCAGGAGATGGAGCGGCTTCGCAAAGAACGCCTGGAGCGCCAGCGTGCCCTTGACGACGCCGAGCGTGACGTAGCCGCTTGGAATTCACAATGGGCGGCAGTCTGCGAGACGTGCTGGCTCGGTGAACTTGCATCCGTGCCGGGTCCCAGCGCCGCAAACGAGATACTTGCGGCGCTTGAGAAGCTCGCCTCCGCGATCGAGACCAAGGAGGGGCTCACAGACCGCGTCCAGAAGATGGAGAAGGATAGGGCAGCGTTCGAGGCAATGGTTCTCGAATTATGTCAGAAGCTTGGAATCGCCCCGGATAGATCCCTCAGTGAACTTGCTCAGGCTGTCGTCGACAAGGTGACCGATGCTGGCCTGAATAAGCAGCGCCGGGAGAAACTCGACGGCGAGCTGGACGGCAAACGAAAGGAGCACCACGATCTCAAGCTAGCACAGGAGCTTCTCGATGCGCAGGCCCAGCAAATGATCGCATTCTTCGGCGTTGTCGATTTGAAGGATGTCAATGCACGCATGGATCTTGCTGCGCGGCGCCGAGAGTTAGTGAATTCTATCTGCGAGCTGGAGAACGAAATCGTGCAGAGTGTCGGCGCACGCGACTTGTCCGAAGTGGAGGTCATGGCCGTTTCGGCTGATAGGACTGAACTCGAAGCGGAACTCGCCGGACTGACGCCGTTGTTGCAGGATCAGGACAAGAGGTGCAGTGAAATCTTTCACGCTCGCTCGAAATCGCAGGATTCTCTCGATGCCGTTGGAGGCGACTCGAAGGTCGCTGAAATTGAAGAGCGCAGACGAACGACGCTGCTTGAAATAGAGGATGGTGCAAAGCGGTACATGGAGCTCCGCGCAGGCGTCGTCGCCGCAGATCACGGCTTGAAGCTTTACAGAGACCGTCACCGCAGCGGCATGATGTCAAGGGCGTCCGCTGCGTTTCGGACAATCAGCCGAGGAGCCTATCGGGAGGTGGCCGCGCAGCCCGGCAAGGACGGCGAAATTTTGATCGCCGTTTCCACATCCGGTGGATCCAAAGCAGCCCACGAATTGTCGAAGGGAGCCCGCTTCCAGTTGTACCTGGCACTTCGTGTCGCCGGCTATCACGAGCTGGTGGGGAACCACGCGCCGATCCCGTTCATCGCCGACGATATTATGGAGACGTTCGACGACTTTCGAGCCGAAGAGGCGTTTAGGTTGTTCTCAGAGATGGCCCGACACGGACAGGTGATCTATCTGACTCATCACAGACATCTTATCGACATAGCTCGAAACGTCGCCCCGAGCGCCCGGCTGCATGATCTGGAAGCGCTAACCTCGACGGGACGGATCGACGTCGTTGCCGCGGAATAGTGGCGTTACAATCCCTGAGCCCTTCGGCAACTTGCATGGCTCGAATCTCTTGTAGTAAGTAGCCGAATCTCGGTTGTCGTCCTTTGTCGGCTGAACTAATAAACTTCGCGTTCAGCCCAATCGTTCGCCAGTCGCTGTCTTAGCCCTTAGCGAACTTCTGGACAGCGAGCACGTCGAAATAGTCCCGCCACTCGACAATCTTGTCGCCTTCGACCTCGAAGATTCCCATAATCATCACGCGCCCGATTTCACTGCCGTCGGCACGCTCGAACCGGTCGAGCCTTTCGGTGAGAACGCGGGGGCCGTCTGCCGCTATCGCGAGCATGTCTATATGGACCGTCGAGATGCCCATCGATTTCTCCAGTTCGTCGATCATGGCGATGGCCTCGTCGACGCCCGTCGTAACTGATACACCTTCGTTGACCCAGCGCGTGTTGGGCGTGAGCCAACGACGGACCGCTGGTCTTCCGCCGTCTTCAACGAACGCCGCGCAAAAGGCCGAAACAGTTTCGATTGGGGTGGGCATGGCAGTTTCTCCTGGATCATCAGAAGCCCCGATGGCCTCCGTCTTGAAAGCGACAATAGGATTTGAACCCCGATGCTACGATGCCGGAACTTCCGTCATTCTTGCCCGATCTTCCGGAGCGCTTGATAGGACTGGGCAATCGGCTTAGGGTCGCTCAATGACAGAACTTGACAAAATACGCGACATAGCAATGCGCCACGCAGGCAGTCCGAGTCTTAAATTGCCGAGGCTGTTCGCTTACACTCTCGACCATACGACCGAGATCGACCCGCTGATCTATGATCCGGCGGCATCCTTGGTGATACAGGGCACTCAGCGCATGTTTATCGGCGACAAGAAGTTCGAGCACGGACCTGGTCAAAGCATGATCGTCGCGGCCGAGATCGCCGCGTTGGGACAGGTATGCGAGGCTTCACAAGATAGACCGTTTGTCGCAGTTGGTCTTTTTCTGGACCCGGCTCTGTTGTCCGACCTCGTCCTTGAGATGGCAGCGATGCCCGAGTTGCCGATTGAATCGGGATACGGTGTCAGCACTGCGAGCGCGTCGCTTCTTGGCGCTTGGGGCAGACTGCTGGAACTGCTCGATCGCCCCACCGAAATCCCGGTCATGGCTCAGCTTCTGGAGCATGAACTCATGTTTCGGCTGCTGATGGGCACGCACGGCGGCCTGCTGCGTCAGATTGCCGGGTCAGATTCTCGACTGATGCACATTCGAAAGGCCATGGCCTGGATACGCGACCATTACACCGAACGTCTCGATTTCAAGGCGGTCGCGGCTCTTGCAGGCATGAGCGTATCCGTTTTTTACGACCGCTTTAAAGCCGTCGCCGCCGTCAGTCCGCTTCAGTATCAGAAATACATTCGGCTCCATGAGGCGCGCCGACGCATGATCGCAAATCAGGCCGGTGCGGCCGAGGTGGGGTTCGCGGTTGGTTACGAGAGCGCCTCGCAGTTCAGCCGTGAGTACAGACGTCTCTTTGGAGCGCCTCCGGGTCAAGACACTAAAAGAGCGAAGGCGGGATTGGGAGGCCCTACTCCGTCAAGAGTGCTTGGTGCTCGGCCAGATGGTGCTTGAACAGCTGACCGCGACGACGCTCTCTCGTGGAGCCAAAGCCTCGGGCCATTGTGTTATGCGCGGGAGACCCTGAAATATCATCTGCGTCACGGTCGGGTCGATGAACTCGAAATACCGGAGCACGAACACCGCATCGACCATGCTGAACATGGAACCAGCGATTGCATGAAAGAGGAGACGTGCGTGCGTACTGAAGTTCTTTGCGAGGGTCGAGCAGTAGGAACTCAAAATCTTCCGCTTAGGCCCAATTCGCATGTCCGCTTCTGGTACATTGTTGCCATCTCTGTCACAGCGGTAGCCTTCGAAACGGCACAACGCGCCCTGGTCAAGGTGCGAGGCAAACAGCGCTTACGCTGAACTCGCCGAGGCATTTGCATGGGCCAGCAACGACGAAGCCTTGATGGGCGAAGGTCGGCGTCTGCCGACGGGCAAGGTTGCCGCGCTCGTTGAGTTGCTCTCCGCCGACGACGAAGTGCAGGACAAATGAAATTGGCTGCCACTGTCCCGGCCGCCATGACGCAACCGGTCATGCCGTCGTAAGCACGCGAATGTCACCCTTGCGGCCGATGACGTCTACGACGACATTGCGGCCGGAGCGGCGGATCGCAATGTCGGCCGAGCCTTTGCCGATCAGCAAGCGCCGCAACCTGACCTCGTCAAGGAAACACGGAAGCCGCGGCGTGTTCAAACTGATTTGTAAGGCGTTGGGATCAAACTCAAGACCAAGGCATGACTGCAGTAACGACAAAGGCGTTGCCGCCGCCCATGCTTGCGGGGAGCACGCGACTGGGTAGAAGGTCGGCCCCTGCGCGCGCTTGCGCGGGAGGCCGCAGAAGAGTTCTGGAAGCCGCCGTAAGCCGGTATAGGTCGAGGCGGCAAATAGTCCTTCGAATATCCGCGCGGCTTCAGCGCGATAACCATAGCGGGCAAGGCCGCTGGCGATCAGGGCATTATCATGTGGCCAGATCGAGCCGTTATGGTAGCTCAAGGGATTGTAGCGCACCTCAGTGGAGGCAATAGTTCGAATGCCCCAGCCGCAAAAGGAGGAGGCACTCATCAAAGTAAGGGTGAGCTGTGCGGCCCGTTCGGGATAGACGATGCCGGTGAACAGGGCATGGCCGGCACTGGAGGAGCGGACCCTGCAGGGCCGCTTGTGCCCGTCTAGCGCCAGAACGTATGTGCCGAGCTCCTCGTCGAAGAAACTAATATCAAAGGCGCGCCGCAAGCCCTGTGCCCGCGCTAGGAAGCTAGCGGACCGTTCGGGCCGGCCGAAGAGACGAAAGATCTCGGCCGCCGCCTGCCAGGCGCCAAAGACATAGGCCTGAACTTCGGCGATCGCGATCGGACCCTTTGCCAGCGTACCGTCCGCGTGGAAAATGGAGTCATGACTGTCCTTCCATGCTTGGTTGACCAACCCTTCTTGCGTCTGCCGGCCATATTCGACGAAGCCGTCGCCGTCGCGATCGCCATGGTCATCAATCCATGTCAGTGCGGCTTCGATATGCGGCAGGAGACGGTCGATGGTCGCAAAATCACCGGTTCGCCTGAGATATTCGCCGGCCAGCATCACGAACAGCGGCGTCGAGTCGACGCTGCCGTAATAGCGGCGAAAAGGAACTTCGCCGAGTTCTGCCATTTCACCGGCGCGTATTTCGTGCAGGATTTTTCCCGGCTCGGCGTCCGAAGCCGGATCTACATCCGTCGCCTGGTTGGCGGCAAGATGCCCAAGTACACCGCGGGCGATCTCCGGATCGAGCCACAGGGTCTGCAGCGCTGTGATGATTGCATCGCGTCCGAAGACAGTGCTGAACCAGGGAATTCCCGCATAAGGATAGGGACCTTCAGGCGTGTCTGTCATCAGCATGTAGAGGTCGGCGATACTGCGTCGGGCGACTTCGTTGAAGATTTCATTCGACGTTGCAATCAAAGCGGCGCGCGACGAAGAAGCGCGCAGGGCCCTGCGTGCATCCCGCAGGGCAAGGAAAAACGAACGATGGCCGGGTTTTCGAGGCTCAGTCGCGTCACAACCGATTTCTATGAACAAAGACCGGCTTTCATGCGGTGCCAGGCGGAGATCGTAAGTGACATGGTCGGTGCCGATCTGGTCCGGCTTCGGCTCGAAGGAAAGACGCGTCGATCGGCTCCTCTTGTCGAGGCCGATATAGGAGAGAAAGACACAATCCTGCTCGATGACGGGGGAAAGATGGCGCCCTCTTCTCGTCCTGACCGTTCCTCGAACTTCGAACAGATCGGCAAAATCGGCTCCGAACGCAATCTCGACACGAATGAGCTGCGGCCGGTCGTCAAAATTCCTTATCGAGAGCCGCTCGTAACAGTGAGCATTCCAGAGGAAGCGAGACCTGCAGGTGAATGAGGTCATGGCCGAGGACGAGCCGTTCCTTGTCGTCGAACAGGTCGGGATTGGTGAGATCGCAGGTAAGCGTCGCGTTGTCGTCGCGCAGGGTCGACGACAACAGCATCGGGCGCTTGCCGTTGATCGTCAGGTAGAGATGCGACAGATGTCTGGTGTCGCGATGAAATAGGCCTTCCGGGCTGCCTGGCCAGGAAACTGCGTCGCCATTGTGATCGAAGACGGCGAAAGTATCGCCATGCTTGAGGGTGCGCGGCCGGCGCTCCTGCAGCGATGCGGCAGCCGGAATGAAAAATTGCCCGGTCGGTGCCGCCGGGCCGGCCGATGCGGGCGCGGAACTGCTGTTTGCGGAAGCGATCGGCATTGCTCCTCCTGAAGTCTCAGGCGACCACCTGCAGGTCGAGTGGGTGCCCATTCGACCGGCGAAGTGGAGCGGCTTTGGTACGGACGCCGGGTAGGTTGCGGTAGAGGTCGAGGTAGTCGCGCGCCATCCGTTCCGCGGTGAAGCGCTTCTCGTATGTCGCCCGCACTCTGCGGCGGTCCATCCGAAGCGCCCATTCGACGTTGTCGGCCGCCTCGGTCACGCTGTCGACCAGAATGCCGGACACGCCGCTGTCGATAACCTCCGGAACCGAGCCGCAGCCGAAGGCGATGACCGGGGTGCCGCAAGCCATTGCCTCGATCATCACCAGTCCGAACGGCTCCGGCCAATCGATCGGAAAAGCAAGGCTCCAGCATTTCCAAGGAACGCCGCCTTCTGATGCTCATTGATCTCGCCGATGAACTCGACATTGGAGTGACGTTTCATCATCGGCTCGATGACCGTTTCCCAGTAGGCCCGATCGGCATAGTCGATCTTGGCGGCGATCTTCAACGGCATGCCGACTTTTGCCGCGATCTCGATGGCGCGATCGGGTCGCTTTTCCGGCGAAATGCGGCCGAGAAACGCGAGGTAATTGCCCTTTGGTTTTTCTGTGAAGGGTAGCAGATCGGCGGGTAGGCCGTGGTAAACCGTCCCCGCCCAGTTGACAGGTGGCATCGGCCGGCGCTGGTCATTGGAGATCGATACGAGCGGAATATCTGCGAAGGCCTTGTAGAAGGGCTTGAGATCCGCCAGATCGAGACGGCCGTGCAAGGTCGTCAACGTACGATCGGCAAAGTCCCGGATCAGCGGAAAATGCAATAGATCGATGTGGAAATGCAGCACGTCGAACTCATAGGCGCGGCGGCGAACTTCCTCAAGCATCACGACCTGATGCGGCAAGTGGTCCTTGACCGCCAGGTTGAGTCGGAGCGCAAGATCTGAGCAGGGCACCAGTCTCGCATCGGTGACGGAGTCGCCACTGGCAAAGAGCGTGACCTCATGGCCCTGTGCAACGAGTTCTTCGGTGAGATAGGAGACAATCCGCTCCGTTCCCCCATAGAGCTTTGGGGGAACGCTTTCGGCGAGCGGTGCGATCTGAGCGATCTTCATCGGCAAAACCTCCTCAAGTGAGCAAAGAGTCGTCGGCAAAAATCTTCTCCGCGTCCGAAACGCGGCGGTCAGAGGGAATCGAATAGTTGTCTGCGACGCCCTCCTTTCCAGTAGCTGCACAGGCCGAAGCCGCCACCGGATCGGTGCGCGAGGGGTCTGCGGCGGCGGCTTTTGCTGTCGTTGAGGGAAGCGGCCGGCTTTTGCGACGAGGTGCTCTGATCACCGCCATCGAGGGCCTTCAAAGCCGCAAGAACCTCATCATAAGAGACGATCTGTTCCGTACCCGGATAGCGTCGCCAGGCCGGCATGGATTCGATTGCACATATATCGGACGCCCACGAGGCCAGAATGGCCCGCTTCTCGTCCTTGCTGATATTGTCTGCCATCAGCACGTCGCGGGGATGATCGAAATGCATGGCCGGGTGCAACAGATGCGCGGCGCTGATTGTTGCTACGGCATGCTTGGCTGCAGAATTGCTATCGGTTTCCTTTCTCATGTTCCGACTCCTCGGATATAGGACCAATGGACCTTGTCGACTCTCCTATGGTCACGCCCGCCTGAGTAGGCTGCTTTTCGAACAGTCCGCGCGCGGCCTGAACCATGGTCTTCAGCTGTTCTCTATTGCGAACGCCCTGCCGATAAAGCTCCACGACGATGGCCGCGATGCCTTCGGCTTCTTCAGAATTGCGAGGCACGTCCGCCATCGTTCTGAGGTCATCGAAGACGTGCTGGCAGACTTCCAGGTCACGGGAATCAAGCGGCGCTTGCGACTTCTTGATGATCGTTTGAACCATTTGTTCCTCCATTGCTGGAGGCCCGCCCTTCAAGAGCAGGGCGGGCCGGCGTGCCCTAGAAATCCATGCCGGCACCGGCGGGGATCGCCGGAGCGGCTTCCTTCTTCGGTTTTTCGGCGATCATGGCCTCCGTCGTCACCAGCAGGCCGGCAACGGAGGCTGCATCCTGGAGCGCGGTGCGCACGACCTTGGCCGGATCGATCACGCCCTGTGCGTAGAGATCACCATATTCGCCGGTCTGGGCGTTCCAGCCGTAGGAGAAGTCGGACTTCTCGCGCAGCTTGCCGACGATGATCGAACCTTCTGCGCCGGCATTTTCGGCGATTTGACGCACAGGTGCCTCGATCGCGCGACGCACGATCTCGACGCCGACACGTTGGTCCTGGTTGGCCGTATTCAGATTGTCGAGCGCCTTGACGGCCCGCAGCAACGCCACACCGCCGCCTGGCAGAATGCCTTCCTCGACGGCCGCACGGGTTGCATGCAACGCGTCGTCGACGCGGTCCTTCTTTTCCTTGACTTCGACTTCCGTCGAGCCGCCGACGCGGATGACGGCAACGCCGCCGGCGAGCTTGGCAAGGCGCTCCTGCAGCTTCTCGCGGTCGTAGTCAGAGGTGGTTTCTTCGATCTGCGCGCGGATCTGCGCAACGCGGCCGTCGATCTCGGTCTTGGAACCGACGCCATCGATGATCGTGGTATTTTCCTTCTCGATCGCCACCTTCTTGGCCCGGCCAAGCATATTGAGCGTGACGTTTTCAAGCTTGATGCCGAGGTCTTCGGAAATGACAGTGCCGCCTGTCAGGATGGCGATGTCTTCGAGCATGGCCTTGCGGCGGTCGCCGAAGCCCGGGGCCTTGACGGCAGCAATCTTCAGACCACCGCGCAGCTTGTTGACGACGAGGGTGGCAAGGGCCTCGCCTTCGACGTCCTCAGCAATGATAAGCAAAGGCTTGCCGGACTGGACGACGGCTTCGAGAACCGGCAGCAGCGATTGCAGGTTCGAAAGCTTCTTCTCGTGGATGAGGATGTAAGGATCTTCGAACTCGACGCGCATCTTCTCGGCATTGGTGACGAAGTAAGGGCTGAGATAGCCACGGTCGAACTGCATGCCTTCGACGACTTCGAGTTCGGTTTCGGCCGTCTTGGCTTCCTCGACGGTGATGACGCCCTCGTTGCCGACCTTTTCCATTGCCTCGGCAAGATAACGACCGATCTCTTCGTCGCCGTTGGCCGAAATCGTGCCGACCTGGGCGATCTCCGAATTATTGGAGATCTTGCGCGCGTTGGTCTTCAGTTCCTTGACCACGGCGTCGACAGCAAGGTCGATGCCGCGCTTCAGGTCCATCGGGTTCAGGCCCGAGGCCACCGCCTTGGCGCCTTCCTTGACGATTGCCTGGGCAAGAACGGTCGCGGTCGTTGTGCCGTCGCCGGCGAGATCGTTGGTTTTCGATGCCACCTCGCGCAGCATCTGGGCGCCCATGTTTTCGAACTTGTCTTCGAGTTCGATTTCCTTGGCGACCGAAACGCCGTCCTTGGTTATGCGCGGTGCGCCGAAGGATTTGTCGATCACCACATTGCGCCCCTTCGGGCCAAGCGTCACCTTCACAGCATTGGCAAGCACATCGACCCCACGCAGCATGCGTTCACGGGCATCGGTATGAAACTTGACTTCTTTCGCAGCCATTTCTTTAACTCCTCAATAGGCAGCTAATTTACGGATGAGTCGGCCTTCAGGCGGCCTGCTTCTGCTCTGCCGGGGCTTCGATGATGCCCATGACATCGCTTTCTTTCATGATCAGCAGGTCCTCGCCGTTGATCTTGATCTCGGTGCCGGACCATTTGCCGAACAAGATGCGATCGCCCGACTTGACGTCGAGCGCCTGGACCTGGCCGGCATCGTTGCGCGCGCCGGGTCCGACGGCGATAACCTCGCCTTCCTGCGGTTTTTCCTTGGCGGTATCGGGAATGATGATTCCACCCTTCGTTTTCTCTTCGGACTCAACCCGGCGGACAAGAATGCGATCATGAAGCGGTCGGAACGACATGTTTTCCTCCGATGGACAAACAATGATGACGTTGTTCCCCTGGCCGGACCGGATGACCAGTCCGGGCAGGTGCAAAACCTCAGTCGAGCGTTTTGCGCAAAATGATCTGGTTTGCCGGTTTTTCGATTTCAAGAGGTCAGCACGAAAAAATTAGCACTCGTATTGATCGGCTGCTAACATGCTGGAAAGGAACAATAAACTGTCGTTCTTCGTTGAAAACCTGTTGATGGCCGCAAAATTTTGCGCCACATTCGCAATGTCGTGAAACGGAGATGAAGCATGCAATTTTCATCGGATCTTGAACGCCAACTCAATGGCTATGGTCTCACCACCGCGCATATCCTCTACCGCATTCCCGATTTCGAATCCGTCCTTCAGACTTATATCTGGCAGGATTACGACCTGGCTCCCGATTTCCCCGAGATGCAGAGGTTCCTCAACTACTGGCAGGCCAACCTTGACGGGCCGCTGCATTCCGTCCGCTATACGCATCAGCGCCTGATCGGACCCAACGAATGGCGCCGCGTCGAAGGCGAGTTCAAGCTGCACTGAGACTTAAAATTTGGATTTTTCGTTTGCAAAAATCGAATTGAGTGGCGAAGCGTCGACAAGCGACGGCGGATTTAACCGCACCGCCCGGCACCGAGCCTAAGAGCAGAGCTGATTGCGGCAACGACTTCAGCCCAGCGAAGCAAGTTCCTTCTCGTCGCAAAGCAGCTTTAGCTCGCTCTTGCCGAGTTCGATTTGATTCCAGCGTATGCGATAGCCGCGATGTCTGCGGCGCAGGCGGAAAAGACCCAGGACATGTGCGCCTATCGGCGATGCTGACATTCGCTCCATGGTTGCATACAAGCCGACATGGAATTCGGTTATGACAAGATCTGGTCCTTCTTGCTCCGCCCGTACCTCCTCAATATGACCAATTGTTTTTCCTTCCCTCGATAAGACGGCCCGACCCACCAACAATTCGATATTGATCTCATCCATCTCATGCTCCAGGAATTTTGCTCACCACCCTGTCTCGTAACCAATCTTGCCAATCAAAAATTGCGGTATCGCTCACGGCCACGTCCAACTTAAGGTCAACGCCAACGTCGCGGACGGTGCTCCATGCCACGCGATGGGGTCTTGAGTGTACCTCTCCGCCAAGTTTGGATGCGAGCCAAGTTGTCCATTGCTGTGGCCGTTGGCCAAATCGACGGGCCATGACAATAGCGCCGACCTCTATTGCGACCACGCGGGGCGGGCCGTCTCGCCGAAGTTCGGCGACGATGCCGTCGACCTTGCCCATCTTGACGCCATGTCGGTCGACCAATTGCTTGTCGAGAACATCACGCAGCAAATCCATCATGTGCCTCCAAGTAGCTCAAGCGGGATGCTCACAATCGCCAAGATAGAGCCCAGCAGGATGATCGAGACGACTGCAGAATTGGAGATGAGTCCGTTCCCATGTTTTCCAACATATCGCTCGTCATTCATCAGGAATAGAAACGGGATAACTGTTAGCGGAAGTGTTGCTGCGGTCAAAGCCATGGACAGGATCGTCAGATTTAGCGGATCGAAACCAGAGACGATCGGAATGGCCGCAAACAAAAGGGCCAGCGTATAGGCGGCGCTAAATCCTGGGTCTTCGCTTGGTTTGCGATCTTCGCCCCAGTTCCAACCCAGTCCCTGAGCTACCAGATAGGCCTGCTGTAACCCAAGTTCGAGGATCGCGCCGAAACAGGCGATACCCAAGGAAGCAACAAACAGCCAGTATCCCCAGCGACCAAACACGGGGACGAGCATTGTCGGCAACTGATGGTAATCTGTGACTTGGACCACCCCGTTGGGAGCCAGCACGAGGGCCGCCACAATTAGCACGGCGATCGATATCGTGCCGCCAAAGCTCATTCCCAGTCCTGCAATGGCGCGATTGGTGCCTAGGTACGTTTCGTCCCATTGATCTTCGACGGCGCCAGACGAATAGAACAAGAATAGGTATGGCGATATCGAGGCGCCGAGAATGCTGACGACCATAAACCAGTAACTGGCATAATCGTGCTTTGGCATGCTTGGCAAAGCCCCGGCGGCCACCGACTTCAAATCAGGTTTTAGCAATACTGCTGCAACGACGAAACAAAGCGTCACCAAACCGAGGATGGAAACGCCTTTCTCGATGAAACCGAAAGTGCCCTTCCAGAGCAACAACCAGGCAAGGAACGCAACGGCCGGTGCCCACCACTGAAAGGCAATGCCTGTGGCAAGCTCCAGCGCAATAGCGGCGCCTCCAATTTCAGCTGCGAGAACCATTAAATTGAGCAACAGGGTCGAGAGAAAAGGCAGCAAGAAGAAGTTGAACCCGAACCGTTCACGGATGCCGTCCGAAATCGTGTGGCCACTTACCGCGGCAAAACGGCCAGCCATCTCAACAAGGAAAATGATGCAGACAGTGCCGAGTATGATCGCCCAGATGAGTTGAAGGCCGAAGGCCGATCCAGCTTGGGCAGCCGTCGCCAGCGATCCGATTTCAAGAAAGCCGCCGACACTCGTCACTATTCCCAGCGATATTTCCAACATCTTTTTCATGTGGAGCGTTTCACACCCGAAGTCAGGCTGAGACCCTCGATCGCATCTTTGAGGTGCAGCGTCGTTTGTACGGTATCGTGATCTCCATGCGCAACCTGGCTCTGCGCTTGTCTGAGTAAATTGACAATGTCGGTGACCGACCTAGCCAGCATTTCGCGCTGCGCCGTGTCGACGTCGCGGAGGGCTTCGATTTCAGAAGCTGCTCTTTCGACATTGCCCTGCATCGACTGCAAGGTTTGCCGTACGTACGCTTCCGGCAATTGGTTCAAGTGCCAGCCTTCCAGCGCCATGCGAGCCGAATTCGAGCAGGAAGAAATCAATTTCGACTGCACGCTAACCTGATCAGACTCGGAAGAAGAGCAGCCTGCCAGGGCTGCGGCCAAGCAAAGAACACTGACGCGGATTTTCGAGACATTCCGATGGTCCATGTGAGTCCCGCACAGCGGTTTATTGCCTTCGTCATGAAACGCAGGCCCAGTCAGCATGTTCCAAAGGACCGAAGCGGCAGGAGGTCTTTGCGGGACGAAAAAGTGGGCTTCTCTGCCCGTTCGACGCCCGCTTCAGCGCAGGGCTCTCTAAACATCAATTGCAGGTTAGAACCAGTCTCGGTGTGCGGCGGTTGCAGCGCTCGAACGCGCGCGAGGCCTCCGGTGAGGGTCCGTTCGCCGGAGCTGGCCGCTATTGGGCGGAGCTTAATGCCGGAGCGTTCAGGCGTGCCCAACCACAATCGACATGGTCCCGATTAGGGTGGGAGTTCCCGAGCCCACAGTAGCCGTCGCTGAAAAATTCGAGGGCAGCCGCTTCATACGTTGTGGACCGGGCATGTGCCACCTCCTGACCGACAATAGGAATAGTGTCGCAATGGCTTGTTGGGGAGGAAGCCGAGTGCCTCATGCATTCAGTGAAAGGTGGGGCCGCTCGCGACGCGATGCGTTCTTGCGCGAGCGTTCTGGGCTGCCATGGATAACGCGTCCACGATTCCTTCGGGGCTCGCCGGCTTGGTGACGACAGCCTCCGGATTCTCGATAAGGCCGGGGTTCACGGTGAAATAGACCACCCCAAGTCCGAATCCCGAAAAGAGGGCGCGGGCAATGGATGGCCCGGTGAGTCCGTCCCCAAGCCGGACGTCGATGATGGCGATGTCCGCTTCAGAGCCGAGCTCCAGAGCCTCTGACATGTTCCCCGCAATGCCAGCGATTTCGAATCCGGCGTCGATCGCGACGTCCTCCATCATCAGCGCGATTCCCGGTTCGTCCTCGACGATGAGCAGGCGCATGTTTCGTCTCCCGGTCGGCTACAAAATCAGCGCGGCGCCTCCTGGCGTCGCTAATCGAAAACACTCATCACCACAAGCGGTTCCAGGTGTAGGACTTGAGTCTCAAGCACCCCCAACTAAGGTCCGAGATCCGGATGTCTCACTGGGGTCGCGCGCCCGCGCCCTGCGACCCGTGCGACCGAAATGTCGGTGGACCAGATCGTGAGGCTAGGCGGAATTCCTCCAGCATTTCACCGATGTGCGGCTGACATATCTACCCCCTTCTACGAAAGTAGAGGGTCTACGTCGGACGAAAGTCCGTTTGCGCCCGCAGAACAAAGTTAGAGTGTAGGCGTGTTGAAGGCGATCTTCCAACAAATGTCGGCGGCTGGGATTCGTCCGCTCCGAATTGAATGTACGAAAACGACAGAAATCAAAAAGCAGTCCCTTCACCTGTACGAAAGTATCTTTGTGATTGACGTGGCGAGAGTTCTGCAATGCTTCCATATAAAGATGAGGATCGAGGAAACACGTTTCATTCTGACCAGCCTCTGGTCTCAGTAGTCATCCCGGCCTTCAACGCTTCCACTTATATTGAGCGCACGCTTCGGTCCGCTATGCGCCAGACCTACGCAGCCCTGGAGATTGTCGTTGTCAACGACGGTTCCACGGACGACACGGCAAAACTCGTCGAGCAGATAGCGACGTCAGACTCACGAATCCGCCTCCTGTCCACCCCTAACCGCGGTGTCGCCGCCGCAAGGAATACTGGGATCAAGGCATCATCAGGTCGATTCGTGGCATTCCTTGATGCGGACGATCTCTGGCACCCAACGAAAATCGAAAAACAGGTGAACGCTCTCAACCGGTTGTCCTCGCACTGGGCTGCGGTCTACACGCTGCATTGCATGATCAACGAGGACGACGAGATCATTTGCCCTGGCAGTTCCGATGTCGCAAGAGGATATATCTATGCCCGGCATCTGAATGTTAAGTATATAGGGAATGGAAGCGCGCTTCTCGTCCGGCGTGACGTCGCGCTTGCGATAGGTGGGTTCGATAGCTCATATGCAGCCGCCGGTCTTGGAGGCTGCGAAGACCTCGATTTCGAGCTCAAGCTAGCCGCGCGCTACTTCATCGAAGTCGTTCCCGAGCGGCTGGTGGGATATCGAAAGCATCCCGGCAGCATGTCTTCCAATCACCTGCGAATGGGCAAAAGTGCCTTGGAAGTGGTCAGGCGTTCGCTGGCCGAAAATCCACAGCTTCCCCGATACGCGATCGGAAGTGCAATCGACGCCACGCAAAAATATGCGTTTTGGGAATTCCGACGTGCTCGGAGAACCTATCTTTCACTTGTGACAATTGGGAGGATACTACGAAGCGATCCGTGTTTCGTGGTCCGGCTTATGTTTGAGAAGGGTCTGCGCGGAATACAACACCGTCTTCGTCTCGGCATGACCACAGCAAACCGTGAACATCAACCGCGAATGAAGTGGTCGAAATTCGACGATCAAATTGCTCCTTCGCGTCTCGAATGCCCAAAGGAGACCCCGCGATTACGACGTCATCTGATACGGCTGGCTGCGGTGGATGCCAAGCTGAATTCGAACCTTGCCGCCGAACGAACGGTACCTGATGAGGATGAAGGTGCAATGATAGAGGGATCGCGGGCCCTGGAAACGGACCCGCGATCCTCTCAAGTTATTGGATGACCTCAATCACCGTGCGGGTCTTCGGATTGACGAGCACACGCTTCTTGTTGACGACAACATAACCGTAATCAGGTTGATCGGGGATTGTGTGGATCTCGACCGTGTCAGGAAGTGCCGTACCGACCGCGACGTCACCTTCAAAGGTGACGGATGGTGTTTCCTGTTTCTGGACATAGGTCTTGACCTCGCCAGGAACGACGACCGTCGTCGTCTGCGCGACCGCCGCTCCTCCGAGTGCCAGAAACAGCGAGACCGCAGAGATGACCAGTGTTTTCATGTTATCCTCCGGGGATGTTGAGTGTCCCGATAAACGCCACCGATAAGATATGGTTCCTCCGCCACGGAAGGTGACTGGACGGAAAAACAGCAACAGAGGTCCTGGAGCTCAGCGCGCTCATATTGTCTCCGATTGGGGCTAGGTTCTCCCACGCGGAACTTTCGACTGATCCCTCAGTTACGCTTCTGAAAAGGAGGAAGTGTCATGGGCATGAAATCACCAAAGAACGGTGCGCCAGGCACCACGGATCAATCGCCACGCTGGGAAGGCCCTCAAGAAAACACCCCTCGGGGCTACTTGCCGGCGAAGGACAATCCCGACAAGAACCGGGATGCAAACGGGGAAAGCAATAGCGACCCGGAGGTCAAAAAGGTTTCCGACGCATTCAAGACCAAAGGGGATTGATCCGGGAGACCGAGAGTAAAGCAAGAGGCGAGTTCGCCGAAGCTCAGGTTGCCTTTGGCGCTGGGAACGTCATGCTGTCGATGCAGTGGAAAATTGCTCTCGTTGCCGTTGTGTGCGCAGGCGGTGCCACGGCTGCTGGCGTGTATGTTACCGCGGCCCGCCCGCCGTTTTCGAAGGGGGATCCGCAATTCCAGGGTGCGGGCGATGTCGCGAAAGGGCACCTCGTATTCGCCGCTGGCGATTGTGCGTCCTGCCACGCGTCACCGGGCCAGCCCGATCGCCTGAGGCTTGGGGGCGGCATGGCTCTTGCCTCGCCATTCGGCACCTTTCGGCCGCCCAATATTTCCCCCGATCCGATCGATGGGATCGGCGCGTGGAGCGTGACCGATCTCGCAAATGCACTGATCGGCGGCGTATCGCCTGCACACCAGCATTATTACCCGGCCTTTCCCTATACGAGCTACACTGGCATGACGGTCGCCGACGTCAGGGATCTCTACGCCTACCTGATGACGCTTCCCAAGGTATCGGGGCGCGTGCCGCCGCACGATCCAGCGATACTGTTTCGTATTCGGCGGTTCGTAGGGTTTTGGAAACTGCTGTTTTTTCGTGAGCGTCAGTCGCCGGCTCGGCTGAATGGAGATCCGAACCATGACCGCGGCGCCTATCTCGTCGAAAGCGTCTCGCATTGCGCCGAGTGCCACTCCAGCCGAAACCTCTTCGGCGCCATCAAATCCGACACCCGGTTTGCCGGCGGTGTCGATCCCCAGGGCACAGGGTTCGTGCCAAATATTACCGAGGAAACGCTCGGGAAATGGAGCGAGGGCGACATCGCAAGGATGCTCAAAACCGGCGAAACGCCCGAGCATGGCCGCGTGGGATCTTCGATGGCGGATGTCGTGACCAATACGGCCATGCTACCCGACAGCGACCGTGAAGCGATCGCTCGTTATGTCAAGACGCTCTCGCCTTTACCCACGCCTCATCCGTGAACTCAATGGCTGTAGAGATAGGCGGCGAGGTCCTTCGCCTCGCGTTCCGATATTCCGGTGTTCGGCATCGCCGTCCGCGGCGAAAAGTCCTGGGGCGAAACGATCCAGGCGACAAGATTGTCCGAGCTGTTTTCCAGCACGCCGGCGATATAGACGTGCTTGGATAGCCCTTCGAGTGGTGCACCGGTCTTGCCATCCGCGCCCGGTATGCCTGGAATCGTGTGGCAGCCAGAGCAACCATAGCGACGAAAGAGTGCGGGAGCCCGGGCTGGATCCCCTCCCGTCAGCGCGACAGCTGCGGCCGTCCTTGTTTCGTTGTCACGCAGGACATCCGTTGTGATCACGGCGCCCAGCCCAGCGGCAATGGCGGCCGCCGCCCAAGCGGTGCGGTGAAAAGTTGGAATGAGGACATCAAGCATTTTGCGCCTCTCGTTCGCTGGAGCCCCGAATCCAGAGCGCCAGCATCGTCATTGCCGCGCCAGCATAGATGGTACCGGCCGGAACCCACATGATCATGCCGGCAAGTTGCTGATCCTCCAGGGGTGTCAGCCCCCAACCGAACGCGGTTTGCGTTTGGGCAATATAAAGAACACGAGGCGCGAGCGCCATCAGAGCTCCGAGGATGCTGGTGTGTATCATCGTTGCGAACAGGTGCCAGGCTGCGATCCCCCGCTCACTTTTCCAGACAACCGCCCACCAGAACAGGATCGCCGTCGCGAAAAAGCTGAAGTGCTGGAGGCGATGCATTGCGCTTTCGGTCACGGCTGCATCGAATAGCAATGGCAGATGCCAGATCCAGATGGCGACGCCATGAATGACGGTGGCGCTGGTCGCCCCCGTGCACCGGTCCCATGACCGCCGGACGAGAGGAGCTCGCATAGCAGTGCCCAAGCCCCGACGGACGCGTTTCGGCAATCCCCATAGAAGGAGGCCAACGGGGCGTGCAAGCACGATCGACGGCGCCGAGACAGCCATGACGATCTCGTGTTCGATCATATGAAAGGTAAAGAGGTGCTCTCCGAGCCAATGGAGCGGCGAGATGAGAGCACACGCCACAGTCACCATCCCGCTTAAGAAGAAAAAATCCTGCCGCCGCATAGGGCCGGTGCTGTGTGCCCGCCGCGAAAGCGTGACGCGTCCCGAAACATAGAGAAGGCCGATCATGATAATGGGAAGCACGATCCAGGGATCGAATGTCCAGTGCAACCCAGATGCATGCGCATCGTCACCATGCGCCAATGCCGGGGCAGCCATCATAAGTGAGATCAAGATGCAAATCAGCGCTGACATGGATCCAGCAGCATCGACGCCGCTCCCTGCAATATCAGCGCAAAGACAAATGCCGACGCGATCAGAAATCCTGCATCGACGACAAACCGCTCCACCCTGCCGACGGGCGTTGGAAACAGACGAGAGCCAGCGGTTCCCACAATAGAAACGAACAAGAGGGTTGCGCAAAAGGCGGATGTCAAAGGCACATGCTGGCGGCAATCGGTATAGGGGGTGATCTGCCCAAGCTGGGTTGCAATGGCCCAGGCAAGAGGGGGGACAGCAAGTCCACTATATCGCAGCAAACGTCTGCTCATAACCGTGGCAACCAATAAAGGCAGGCATACATCGGCAACCAGGTCGCGACCACGAAGTTCCAGTACATCGCATTGTCGCTGACATCGCCGTAGCGCCGCGGATTGTCGCCATGCCTGGAAAACATAAGACAGGTCAGCACCAGCGTGTCGATCAGATCGGTGATGATATGGGTCGTGTGAAGCCCAAGCATAACCCAGACGGTCGAACCATAGGCATTCTGGTCCCATGAGATGTGCATCGCCGGGAATTCAAAGATACGAATGGCAAGTGGCGCAAGTCCCAGCAGGGACATGATGATCAAACCGACGCGGACCTTCACCAAATTTTGCTGGCGCGCCCAACGGGCAATGAGGATATTGGGAAATAGGCTGGCAATCAGCAGCACTGTCAGCGCCGTTCCGGGGAGCAGATCGGGACGCGGCGCATTCAGGGGCCAGTGCGATGCCAGACTCATGAGGTAAAGATAAACGACGATCGACAGCGCGAAGCCTGTTCCCTCGATCAACATGAAGGCAAGCGTACCCCACCAAGTCGGGCTTGCGATGCCGAGGCCATGCGGGGGAAGTTTACTCAGATCGAGCACCACGGATTGTTTCATGCGTCGTCCTCCGGAACGCCTTTCGGCCAGAACCATCCGACAAGGGCAATTGCGACGGGGATCGAGCCCCAGACGACAGCCCAGGGCGTGAAGATCGACCAAATCAGCATTGCGGTGGTCGCAAGCGCCGACCAGAACGGCCAGATCGAATTCCGGGGCGACGACTCTCGTGCCTCCGGCAGCGCTTCGACAAGACTGCTGACGATCAGTTCGCGGCGGTCGACGGACAGGCCGGCGGCAACGGCCAGCGATTCGGGATTATCAGACAGCGGTTCGAGGTTGCCGACCACCGGCAATCGGAGGAAATTATAAGACGGCGGTGGTGACGATGTCGCCCATTCGAGCGTAGACGCGCCCCAGGGATTGGCTGGCGCAGGCGCATCTGATGCTGCGCTGCGAATGGCGTCGACAAAGAACAGCAGGAAACCGGCCGCCAGGATAACAGCGCTCAGGCTCACGAACATGTTCAGACCGGACCATGGCATTTCCGGCTGATAGGTATAGATGCGGCGCGGCATGCCCTGCAGGCCGAGGATATGCATTGGAAAGAAGGTCAGGTTGAAGCCGGTGAAGATCAGAGCGAATACCCAGCGTCCCAGCGTCTCGCTCATCATTCGCCCGGTCAGCTTGGGGAACCAGTAATAAATGGCGCCAAGCAGCGGGAAGACTGCACCTCCAACCAGGACGTAGTGGAAGTGGGCGACGACAAAATAGGTGTCGTGGACCTGCGTGTCGAAGGGGACGGAGGCCACCATCACGCCTGTCATCCCGCCGATGACGAAGATCACCATGAAGCCGATGACGAACAGGAACGGCGTCTTGAATACAGGTCTGCCGGCCCACATCGTCGCCAGCCAGCAGAATATCTGCAAGCCGGCGGGAATGGCGATCGCCATGCTTGAGGCGGTAAAGAAGCTTTCGCCAAGGCGCGGCAGCCCGGCGACGAACATGTGATGCACCCACAGCCCGAAGGACAGAACCCCGGTCGCGATCAAGGCCATCACCATGGCAAGGTAGCCGAACACGGGTCGTCGCGTGAACGTCGCGACAATCGTTGAGACCATGCCGACGGCTGGCAGAAAGATGATGTAGACCTCCGGATGGCCGAAGAACCAGAACAGGTGCTGCCACAGCAACACGTCGCCGCCTTCAGCGGGATTGAAGAAATGTGTGCCGACCAGGCGGTCGAGGATCAGCGCTGTGCTGGCGATCATTATTGCCGGCATGGCCATGATGATAAGAAACGATGTAACAAGCATCGACCATACGAACAATGGAATACGGTCCAGCGACATGCCCGGCGCGCGCTGTTTGAACACAGTCACGACGATCTCCACGGCGACGGCCAGCGCCGAGACTTCCGTGAACGTGATCATCTGTGCCCAGATGTCGGCCCGTTTTCCCGCGGCATATTGCGGCCCCGACAGCGGCACGTAGGCAAACCATCCAACGTCAGGGCCGGTATCGACCGCAAAGGAGACCCACAAAAGCAGCCCGCCTGCGAGATAAATCCAGTAGGAAAATGCATTGAGGCGGGGGAAGGCGATGTTGCGGGTGCCAACCATCAGCGGCACCAGGTAGACGGCCATCGCCTCCATGATGGGCACGGCAAACAGGAACATCATGTTCGTGCCGTGCATGGTAAAAATCTGATTGTAGCGGTCGGGGCCGATGAACCGCGCTTCCGGCCGGGACAGTTGCAGTCGCATTGCGAGCGCGAGTATCCCGCCGAGCGCCAGGAACAGGAATGCCGTCACGATGTAGCGACGGCCGATGATTTTGTGGTCGACCGTCGAGAGAGCGCCCCACAACCCCGCCGGCGTCGACCAGGTGGCTGCAAGACGGCGGTCGAGTTCTCCCTCGTCCAATCCCGTATCGCGAAGATCCCGGCCGTCCTCCGTGAGCGTCATTTGAGGCTCTCCATATAGGCGGAGATATCTCGCAGCTCGATGCTGGAAAGGGGGACCATCGGCATGTTGTTGCCGGGCTTGAGCGTCTGTGGATCGGCGATCCAGGCCGCAAGCGACCCGCGCGTGGTTTCAAGAAGGCCGGCCGCGATCGTCTGACGGCTGCCAATATGGGTGAGATCAGGGCCGGCGGTGCCGGTGGCCGGCGTTCCCCGAACCGTATGGCAGGCCGCGCAAGGCTTAGATAAGAAGGCAACCTTTCCGGCGGCAGCGTCCTGGTCGGTAGGCGTCACGCCGTTTTCGCGCTGTGCCGCAGCCCAGCGCTCATAGTCTGCGGGCTCATCGACGACGATTATCATCGCCATGTGGGTGTGCTGCAGCCCGCAAAACTCGGCGCACTGACCGCGATAGATACCGGGCCGCTCCGCACGAAGTAGAAGACTGTTATTCCGTCCCGGTACGAGATCCTGTTTGCCGGCAAGGCTCGGCACCCAAAATGAATGAACGACGTCGGCGCTTTCGAGCTGGATGCGAACATCATGCCCGACCGGGATATGGATTTCGTTGGCAGTCTGGAAGCTGAGCGCTGGATCTGGATCGGCATAGAGGACCTGCCACCACCATTGCTGTCCTCTGACGGTGATCGTCAGTGCGCCATTTTCCGGGAGCCCGATGCTGCGCGTGGTGTAGAAGCTCGCGACCGTTAGACCTGCGATGATGACAACCGTCGCTGCAACTGCAGTGGACACCGTCAACGTCAAGAGCCGGGGCTGGCTGCTGTCGCTGGACCGTTCCCGCATCAGTGCCCAGCCGAGCATGGCCATCACCAGGACCCAGACAATCGAGCAGATAATTGTTATGCCGATGATAAGATGCTCGACATGGATCGCGGGAGCGCCGTGGGGATCCAGTGCCGACTGGTTGCTGCTGCAGCCCGCGGCAGTAGCCATGATCGAAAGCAGAAGGGCGGGGGCGGTTCTCAAGGGGATGGCCCCTGATCTGGATGGATGCCGACCGGTCCTTCATCGAACAGGATCTTTGCCGGCGCTCGGTTCTCGGCCGGCCGCGTCTGGCGGTCGTCGTTGCGTCCGGTCGCCGCCACTTTAGCCGAATAGGCGCCGATCGTTTGAACATAACCGGCCAGTTGCCAGATCTGCTCGATCGTCATCCGCTGACGAAAGGGTGGCATGCCGTGAGGTCGGCCATCGCGGATGGACGCGACGATGGACACCATCTCCGGGCCATAAAGCCACCATCCATCGAGGAAGGAAGGACCGTTGTTGCCGCGACCGTCTCCGTGGCACGTTTGGCAGCCGAACCAGGCGTAGAGGCGTTTGCCCTGGCTGAGATTATATGAATCGGTTTCGTAGAGCTTGCCGAGCGCGAAATAGTTCTCAGGCGGTGTGCCGCTGATGCCGTTTCGCATCAGCCGGAATCTGTCGAGATCGGCGGCGACGGGCGGATCGGTACGAAGTTCCCGTGGCTGTCGAGCCCAGCCTAGGAAAGCGCCCGCGGCGACCAGAAGAATGAAGGTCGCCAGAAACGGCCACTTCGCATTGTTGATCGTCCCGGGCTTCATGTGGCGTCATCCGGCGGGGCTGTCATGTGAGATCTCGATCGATCGGCTGAGACGCACCGGAAGAAGCTTGTAGGAGGGCGTTTTTGACTTCGGGTCGTGGTGCGCCAGCGGAAAGAGCGGATTTGCTTCCGGATAATACGCCCCGCAACAGCCCTTGGGAATGTCGTAAGGGACGATCCTAAACGCCGTCACTTTGCGAAGATTGTTCGCGTCGATCGCGGTCGTCACATCGACGCGGTCGCCATCCTCGAAACCCAATCGGACGATATCTTCCGGGTTCACAAAGAGAATTTTTCGCGTCCCTTCCACCCCGCGAAAACGATCGCTGTAGCCATAGATCGTCGTGTTGAACTGATCGTTGGACCGCAGGGTCGTGAGATGGAGAATGTCGGCGCCCTGCGATATCGAAAATTCGGGAAACAGTTTTTCCGGCGTCAGGAAATTCGCCTTGCCGCTTTTCGTGACCCACTTGCGTTCGCGCGCCGGCAGCGGCCTAACAAATCCCCCCGGCGTAAAGAGCCGTTTGTTGAAGTCCTTGAATGTCTCCGGATAGGTTCGCTCGATCGCATCGCGGATCTGGGCATAGTCTCCGACCCAGGCGTCCCAGGGAACCTTGGTTTCGCCGAGCGTAGCCTTTGCCAGGCCCGCGACGATTGCCGGCTCGGAGAGAAGCTCCGGGCTTGCCGGTTTCGTCTTCCCGCGTGACCCATGAATATGGGCAATGGAACTTTCGATCGACACTGCCTGCGGTCCGGTCATCTGCTCATCCAGTTCAATGCGACCGAGACACGGCAGGAGATAGGCGATCTCGCCGTGGACAACATGGCTGCGATTGAGCTTGGTGGCGATCTGTACGCTGAGATGCAGCTTGCGCCATCCGTCTTCCATAGCTGCCGTGTCGGGCACGGCTCTTAAGAAGTTGCCGCCAAGGCTGATGAACGCTCGCGATTGGCCGCGCATGATTGCCTCACACGTCTCGACGGTCGAACGGCCTGTCCAGCGCGGCGGTTCAAAACCATAGAGCTCGGAGAGCTTGTCTAGCGGCGCCAGTCCCGGCTTTTCGGTGATCCCGACAGTTCGTTGCCCCTGGACGTTCGAGTGGCCGCGAACAGCGCAGATATTGGCCCCCGATTTACCGATATTGCCGCGCAGTAGGGCGAGATTGCAGACCATGTGGACATTTTGGACGCCCATAAGCTGTTGCGTCAGGCCCATGCCATAGACCATCATCACCGCATCGGATTTCGCGTATGTGTCTGCAGCCTGCGTCATCTGAGAACGGCTAAGGCCGGAGACCCGCTCTAGTTCCTCCCACTGATGCCCGCGTGCGGCCTCCGCAAACTCCTCGAACCCCGTGGTGTGCTCCCTGATGAAGTCATGGTCGAGAACATGCTTCTTGTCGGCCGCTAAAATCGATGCGGCAAAGGCGACCATGGCTGCGTTGTCCGGATCTTTTGGTTTCCCGTCGTCCCCCGCGACGCTACTTTTCCCGGATCCCTTCAAGGCATCATCCGCCTCGATCAGTGCCTTGCAAACGCCGAACAGCGCCGCGATATCACCGCCGTTCTTTACCTGATAATATTCGGAGGAGATTTTTGTCTCTTTACCCGTGAGCATCTGCGAAGGCGATTGCGGGTTGACGAATCGCTCGAGCCCGCGTTCCCGCAGCAGATTGAAGGTGACGATCTTCACCCCACGATCGACGGCGTCCTGCAGATCGTGGAGCAAACGCGGCGAGGACGTACCGACGTTCTGCGCGATGTAGAAAATGCAATCGGTGTTCTGGAAGTCGGACAAAACGGCGGTGCCGACAGATGCCCCGATACTTTCCGGGAGGGCTACCGAGGAGCTCTCGTGGCACATGTTGGAGCTGTCGGGCATGTTATTGCTGCCGTACATACGCGCGAACAGTTGGTACATGTAGCTCGTTTCGAGCGATGCGCGGCCTGACGTGTAGAAATCGACCTGATGAGGATCGAGGCCGCGCAGTTCCCGACCGATCTCTTCAAACGCGTCTGCCCAAGCGACCGGAACATATCTGTCCGTCGCTGGATCCCAACGCATTGGATGCGTCAGTCTTCCCTGTTCCTCGAGATCATGATCTTCCCAGGTCTCCAGTTCGTGGAGAGGGTGCTTATCGAAGAATGCCCGGTCGGCGCGTCGCGAGGTCACCTCCCAGGCCGTGGCCTTGGCCCCATTCTCGCAGAATTCGAGCGGGTGGGGCTTGGCAGGTTTTGCCCAGGCGCAACTCACGCACATATAACCTTCCGGCTTATTTTGCGTCGACAGCAGCCCGGGTCCCCGGAATGCGACATGCTCCTTCAACGTGATCTCGGCGACGGATTTTGCAGAACCCCATCCGCCGGCTGGCCCAGAATAAGCCCTGATTTCGGGAGAACGTGCTTTCGATGTCATCTTTGCCTCACGCGGTGAGACGGAAAACCAATTCCAGTTGGTGGAGCTCATCAGGAAGCAGTAACCCCTGATGCCCCACCAAGTTCCGCCCTGCGCCGAAATGCCGTGTCAGCGCGTCCGCTTTTCGCTGGATACGGCGGGCACTCGTCGTCAGGGCCTCTATCCCCGAAACTCGCCCTCATTCGTGTCGCGCTCATCGTAATTGACATCCCAGTCCTTGGTGTCTTTGCTCTTGCCGGGCATTTTCTTGTGGACGGTTGCGTCGTCGGAACGGGTGATGACACGCGGTTTGGCGCTGCTGACGCCATTGTTGGATCCGCCAGCATGATTGCTTTCGGACTGCCCTCTGGCATCCTGCTCGATCCGCGATTTAGACGGTTTTTCATTTTCTTTCACGTTGAAGCTCCTGGATAGTTGGGGTGGTCTCAATTGCTTCATCTGTCTGAGCCGCCTCTGCCACAGCGCCTCGGCGCTACTTGTTGAGGTCTTTCGCCATCTGCAGGTGGTGTTCCAGGGCAGGGCGCGTGGTTGCAGCCCATGCTTTCAGGCCGGCATTATCGCCTTTATCGCCATAGCGCTTGAACAAATCGACGGCGTCTTCATGCACGGCTTCCTGATCGGCGTGATATTGCTTGTTGAAGTCCGCTCCCTGGAGGCCGTTCAGCTTGTCGAGCATGCTCTGCTGACTGGACGTCATGGCCGTAGGCAGCGGCGCTGCGACTTTTCCCCTTGTCACCAGTCCCTTAAGTTCGTTGGTGGTCTTCTGATGGTCGGTCACCATCTGCTGCGCGAAGGCTTTCGTCGCAGCGTCACCGCGTTCCAGGGCAAGCTTGCTCGAGGCGATCTCGAACATGTCGCTGGTCGCGGCTTCCTTGACGAAGTCCTCCGTCTTTGGCGCGACGCCGATAAGGGAATTGACGCCGGTCTTCTCAGCCGCAGACTGTGCGAAGGCTGGACCTGCAAGCGCGAGAGCAAGCGAGGCGATGGCTAGGCGTTTCATGGCTATCTCCTGAACGGTCTTCCGCGTAAAAACGGTTTTTCGACCTGACTGTTCCCTGGAAACCCGCCATTGGCCGAAATGAAAGCCGCGCCAAGAAAACGATGAAGGCGGCGCGCGGTTCGAACCTTCGCCCGGTGCGCCGCGGCAGATTCAAGGATCAGGCGACAACCCTCAGAACCACTTTGCCGCGGATATGCTTTTCCTTGAGCGCGGCAGGGAAGATCTTTCTCGGTGACGATCGGATATTTGCCCTCACGCATCTTCACATCGACCGGATTGATGCTTGCGGCGAAGACCTTGATGAGAACTTCATTGGCGGCCGGGATCGGGCGATCGATCTCCTCGATCGCCATATCCTCCGGCCCGCCGAAGCGATGAATGCGCACAGCCTTCATGATGAAATTCCTTTGATGTTCTGGGTTGGTGGCTTCTCAAGCGGAAACAGCACCGCAAAACGTTTGTTCCGTGACAGCGGGTGCGGGGAACAACTCTGCTGACCATCGGTTTCGCCTTGCGCGAACTGGAGGCAGCCATACCCACCGAAAACTCGAACGATGGGCCGGTCTGCCTCCCATATGACAGGAGCAACCATGTCTCTCAAAGCACTCGCCTTGAACGGCACCTTGAAGTCCTCGAATTCCTCTGAGGCATCCTCCACCGGCAAATTGCTCGATCTCATTGCCGAAGAGTTCAAGAAGTATGGCGTCAAAACCGAGACCATCCGTCTTGCCGATCACGATATTAAGCCGGGCGTGACGTCCGATGAAGGCGAAGGCGATGCCTGGCCGGCCATCCGCAAAAAGATCCTGGAAGCCGATATCCTGTTCGTTGGAACCCCTATCTGGCTCGGGCAGCCCGGAAGCATCTGCAAGCGGGCACTGGAGCGTATGGACGCATTTCTCGAGGAAACCGACGAACAGGGCCGCATGGTGTCCTATGGCAAGGTCGCTGCTGTGGCCGTCGTCGGCAACGAGGACGGTGCTCACCACGTGTCGGCGGAGATCTTTCAGGCCCTTAATGATGTCGGATTTACAATCCCGGCCAACGCAGTGGCCTACTGGGTCGGCGAAGCCATGGGGTCGACCAACTTCGTCGATCTGAAAAGGACCCCGGAGGCCGTTGAGACAATGATATCGATCCTGACGCGCAACACGGCGCATCTCGCCAACCTTCTGAAGAAGTCGCAATATCCAGGGGAAGAAGAGTAAGGGGAAATGGCGACGGTTACGAGAAAGCCGCAAGGCGCCCGTGTCGGCTCCAATCCGGCTAGCCCTGGCCGAACGGCGGTCTGCTGCTGTGCGCCCGCATCACGCGGCCTACCGCTTCTAATTGCCAAGCTACCACAAGCGCGCCGTCGACCCCATGGGGCCGGCTCTTTCACTGCTGTGCCCTAGCTTGTGAAGAATGTCCTTCAACGTGCCGGCTATCCGCTTGCGGGCAGGGTGGTCCAACGTCTTGATCGGCCGCGGTGTGCAAGGAACTTCGGCCCGGAAATGGAGTTGATGTTGTCGATTGACAGCGATCGAACGAGGCTTTTCAGATGTCGAACAAATCCAACTTCTTCTCTTCCTTCGCAACCATGGTCGCCGATCTCTCGGGAAAGCCGTTCACCTTTGTCGCGGCTTTGGCGCTCGTGCTTGTCTGGGCGGTGTCCGGCCCTTTTTTCGGCTATTCTGAAACCTGGCAGCTTGTGATCAATACCACTACGACCATCATTACCTTCCTGATGGTATTTGTCTTGCAGAACAGCCAGAACCGTGACGGAAAGGCTCTGCAGGCCAAGCTTGACGAACTTATCCTGACAAGCCAGGCCGCCAATAAGTTTGTCGGCATCGAAAAGCTGGAGGAGGGCGAACTAAGGGAAATGAGCAAGGCCCTTGCCGAAAAAGCCGAATGCGTCGAGGAAAAAGCGGATGAGAAATCTGCTGCAGAGTCAGCGTCCGCCTAATTCGCACTCTCCGTGATTTGGCCGTGATGTTGCTGGCGCATCCCCTCGATTGCGTCGGCATCTTTCTTCTCAGCCGCAATCCAGTGGTTTCCTGCCTTGCTTGAGCGGATCAATTCATCGAGCTTGGCATGAAGCGCCATCATATCCCGGTTCTGGGAGTGCTGCAGGAGCAGCAAAATAAAAAATATAATGAGAGTCCCCAGCATGTTGGTCAGCAGAAACCACTGCCGTGGGAAGGAAAGGCTGAGACCCACTGCCGTCCACAGGGCTACGAACGCAATCAGCGTGACAGGGACCGCACGATGCCCTGCCCATAAAACGGCCAAATCAGAGATCTGTCGAAAGCGCCTGCGCATACGGCTCTCCAACGCGCGTAAAACGGAAGATAGAGAAGTTCCTATCCACCTACGCTCAATAAATAGGGCGTCGCGAATGACATAAAACCCGCGTTTCCGCGGGTTTTATCTGACGAGTAGCCGTTCTCTGGCGAACGTGACGACGGTCAATTCAATTTGACCGATGGCTCCCGGCCCCAGACCCGCAGTTTGCCAAGTGCCTCGATAAAGGCGGTGACATCCTTCGCCGATTCGAGCGCAATCACGCCTTCGTCCAGGGAGTCGGCAATACCTGCCTTCTGCATGAGCGGCAGCGCCGTTTCCACAAAACCGATGAATTTGCAGTGCACGAAGGCGTCCGCCACGAAATCGCGGGCGGTTGCCTCCTTCAGCAGATCACCGGTTCCCTCGGCCGAGGGAAGGAGGGCGACGGCGTCGTAAAGCACCGAAGGTCCGCCGTCGATCATCTGATGCGCCTCTATCCATTTGCCGTCGGAAAGTGTGACGCCGCCGATCTTTGGCGCGATCACTTCGAAGGTTGCCTTCTGCTCGGTGATTTGGGCAAGCAGCGCGTTGAAGATAACGCCATCAGTGCCGTCGCTGACAAGAATGCCGAGCTTGCGTCCTTCGAACCGCTTCGGACCGCGCTCGATGATACTGAGTGGGGGCGACGGCTCGAGATCCTGCCGCGTCGGCATGGCGGCATCGGCAGGTTTCGGCATCGATTTGAAGCCGAGGGCGTGGCCGACCTTGCTGGCCAAGGTCTCGTCGATGTTCATCAGATGTGAGACCATGCGCTCGCGAATGACTGGTGTCTCGACCTTGCTCAGCTCGAAGATGAGTGCCGCGGCGATATGGCGTTGCTCCGGCGGAGTCTGGCTGATGTAGAACTGCCGGGCCTGACTGTAGTGATCGGCAAAGCTTTCCGGCCTCAGCCGGACTTTGGAACCCTGTTCTTCGGCGGGGAAGTGCCGGTAGCCCTGAACCGGCGATTCCCGCGGTCCCTGATTCCAGGAGTTCGGCTGGTAATTGACCCGTCCGACAGGATTGCGCATCGCCATGTGGCCATCCTGCTGGAAATTGTGGAAGGGACACTTCGGTGCGTTAATGGGCAGATGGGTGAAATTCGGACCGCCCAGGCGTTTCAGCTGTGTGTCGAGATAGGAGAAGTTCCGTCCCTGCAGAAGCGGATCGTTGCTGAAATCGATACCGGGTGGCACGTTCTGCGTCATGAAGGCGACTTGCTCGGTTTCCGCGAAAAAGTTCTCGGGCATTCGGTCGAGCACGAGACGGCCGATCGGTTTGACCGGAAGGATCTCTTCGGGAATGATCTTCGTCGGATCGAGGATGTCGAAGTCGAATGCGTCGGCGAAGTCCTGATCGAACAACTGCACGCAAAGCTCCCATTCGGGGAAGGCCCCCGACTGGATCGACTGCCAGAGGTCGCGGCGATGAAAGTCCGGATCCGCACCATTGATCTTGACTGCCTCGTTCCATGTAACGGACTGCAGGCCGAGTTTCGGTTTCCAGTGGAATTTGACGAAGGTCGATTCATCCGCGGCATTGACGAAGCGGAAGGTATGAACGCCAAAACCGTCCATGAACCGGAACGAACGCGGAATGGCGCGATCCGACATCACCCACATGATCATGTGCATGCTTTCGGGTGTCAGCGTGATGAAATCCCAGAAATTGTCATGCGCCGACTGCGCCTGCGGAAATTCCTTGTCGGGTTCCGGCTTTACGGAATGAATGACGTCGGGAAATTTGATCGCATCCTGAATGAAGAAGACGGGAATGTTATTGCCGACCAGATCCCAATTTCCCTGCTGCGTATAAAGCTTCACCGCAAAACCGCGCACGTCGCGCGCCAGATCAAAGGAACCCTTGCTGCCGGCGACGGTCGAAAACCGGACGAAGGCCGGCGTCTTTTCGCCAGGCCTCTGGAAAAGATCGGCGCGGGTATAAGCTGCCAGGGATTCGTAGGTTTCGAAGTAGCCGTGGGCGCCGTATCCGCGCGCATGTACGACCCGTTCGGGGATGCGCTCGTGGTCGAAATGAAAGATCTTTTCGCGGAAATGGAAGTCCTCGAGGAGGGCGGGGCCGCGGGCGCCGAGACGAAGGGTATTTTGATCGTCCGAGACGGGGCCGCCTTGCGCTGTCGTCAGTACCGGCATCCCGTCTTCGGCAAGCTGATGCAGCTCACCGCCTGCCCCCCGGTGCAGTTTCTGATCATGGATCGTTGGATTGTCTGCGGGCGCGGTTTTGGACGTCTTCTTGGCCATCTATTTTCTCCGGAAAGGGTTTGACTTAACCGAAGCTCAAAATTGGCCACATGTTCCGTTCGAGGCGAAATAAACTCGCCACTTGCAGCACCGCGCGTCTCTTAAGGCGCGCAGCGACGCCGATGCTCACATAAAGCGGGCGCGGAGCTTTCGACCCCGCGCCCCGATTTCCGCCGGTTCTCAGAGCCGGGGCCTGACGAGCAGGTCTTCCTCTTCGTCGCGTTGCGATCCGCCAAACGCAGCAGCGGCGGAGGCGATGAAGGCTCCGATCAGAAGTGACAACGAGCCGAGCAAGGCCGCGGTGGAGGCCGCCTTGCGTGCCTCGTCGGCCGCTTTCTGGGCGGCAACCTTGGCGTCGTCGATACGCTTCAGCACCGTATCCACGCGGCTGCGTGCATCGGCTTCGGATAGGCCGGTCCGTGCAGCGACGACGGTGGCAAGATAGGCCTTGTCGTCGTCCGGGATCTGACCGGCGGCTGCACCCTTGAGGAGGATACGGGAGATTTCCGTTGTTGCCGCAGCATCCTTGGTCGCTGCCGTCGCACGGGCCTGTTCCGGACGCAGCAATGCGTCGGTAAAATAGGCGGTTGAGAGGTCTACAGGCGACGAAGTCGATGATGCCGCTGCCGTGCCTGCGGCCGTGGCGGCCGAACCCACGGCTTGTGCGCCTGCACCGGCAAGCGAGGTCAGCGACGAGGCTAGAAATCCGGCAACGAAGATCGTTGCCAGCGCCCAGCTGATGAAGCCATGCGCCGTGTCACGGAAGAACACCTCATCGGTGTGGCCGGCCGCCCACTTCGTGCGCAGCCGGCCAGTAATATAACCTCCTAGCGCGGAAGAAAGCCACTGCACGACAACGAGCCAGATCGCCGCCGTTACTCCGACCGTGCCGAGCGAACTGCTTTGCCCCGACCAGGGCGACACCATCGTCAACCCGACCCCAGATCCGAGAAGCAAAAGGATGAGGGTCACGCCGATGGCCGCCGCGGCGCCTGCGAAGATAGGCCCCCATGTCATGGCGGATTTGGAAGATTCGACCGGAGTGGCAATCTCTCCGGAACCTGTCATTGAAACCGACATGATCTGTTCCTATCGCATAAACAGAGCAAGAAGGATGATGATCGGCAGTGGAACACCAAGCAGCCAAAGCAGAATACCGCGACCCATGAAAGACCTCCTGTCAGAAACTGACGTTACGTGGTTGATGCCCCTCAACTTTAAACCGTAGTCTTTGTTCCCGGCCGACCTGGTCATCGGCGATCTTCATGCAGAGCTCGTGGAGATCGACGAGAATTTTAAAGTTCCGCTACCGGATCGTGATCGCGAGCTTTCACATCCACGAGGGAGGCCGTTCGGATCCGACGTTTCCTCCCCCTTTCTGGATCGCGAAGAAACGGTCGTTAAGGAGGGGCGGGTCCACTCAAGGAACAAAGCAAACGCAAGCGCGTTCGGGTCCTGCGATTATCGCATTCCCAACCACACGAATGTCCGGTGTCCATGATGAACGATCATACGTTGAAGGATCCTCGAAAGATTTACCCCGCGCCTCCCTTTCCCGATCAACCACAACCGGCTCCAGGGCTTGCAAGAAGGATGAACCCCACTCCGGACCATGGTGAAAAAAGCTATCGCGGTTCCGGCAGACTGACAGGACGCAGGGCGCTTGTGACTGGTGGCGATTCCGGAATCGGCCGCGCCGCTGCCATCGCTTTTGCCCGCGAGGGTGCGGATGTCGCCATCGCCTATCTTTCGGAAGAAGAGGCAGATGCGAGAGAGGTGGTCAGTCTTATCGAGGCTGAAGGCCGAAAGGCTACGGCTTTGGCAGGCGACATCAAGGAGGAAGCCTGGTGCCGGGAGCTGGTCGCAAAGACCGTTTCCGACCTTGGCGGTCTTGATATCCTTGTCATCAATGCGGGCCGTCAGCAGTACCGCGAGAAGATCGAGGAGTTGTCGACGGAAGATTTCGACAAGACATTGAAGACGAATCTCTACGCGCTCCACTGGATCGCTCAGGCTGCCGTTCCCCATATGCCCGCGGGGTCGGCGGTCATCACAACCGCTTCCATCCAGGCCTATCAGCCGTCGCCGATCCTACTCGACTACGCGACGACAAAGGCGGGTATTGTCGCCTATACCAAAGCGCTCGCCAAACAACTGATTGAGCGCGGCATCCGCGCCAACGTCGTGGCGCCCGGACCGGTCTGGACGGTTCTTCAGCCGAGTGGTGGACAGCCGGAGGAAAAGGTGAAGAATTTCGGCAAGGACAGCGACTTTGGCCGTCCCGGTCAACCGGTAGAACTGGCGCCTGTTTTCGTGCTGCTTGCCTCGTCGGAAGCAAGCTTTATCAATGGCGAAGTCTACGGCATCACCGGTGGCAAAGGCGTAGCCTGAGCGCTGGTTCCGACGCAGAAGCCGCCTTGTAGAACTGGCCGGCGGTGGCTCGCCGGGTGCGGTATTCATGAGAGTGCTTATGAAAGACATTGGGAACTGGCGGCATATTTGCGTCGATGCTCAGCGCATGTTCATTGAAGACACGCCGTGGAATGTGCCTTGGATGAAACGGGTGCTTCCAGAACTCCTTGAGATCGCCCGGTATCATGCGGAACGAACGATTTTCACGCGTTTCGTTCCCCCAGTTCGGGCGGAAGACGCCTTCGGTTCCTGGAAAGACTACTACCGGAAATGGTGGATGATGACGGGCGAGCATTTGCCCGAGGGACTGATTGGACTAGCCCCCTCGCTGCAAAAGCTTGTGCCACCAGCGCGCGTCTACGACAAATCGACTTATTCGCCTTGGATCGATGGCAGATTGTTCTCGCATCTTCACCAGCAAGGGGCGACTTCGCTCGTCGTAACCGGAGGCGAAACCGACGTCTGTGTGCTCACCACCGTGCTGGGCGCGATCGACCTCGGTTTCCACGTCATTGTGCTCAGCGATGCCGTGTGCAGCGGCGCCGATGAAACACACGATGCCGCTATCGATCTGTTGGGTGACCGTTTCTCGGTTCAACTTCAACTCTTTAAGACGGAGGAGTTTTTGTCTGCCATCTCGTGATGCGATCCTGTCACCGAGCTAGCCTGGCAGTCAGGATTGGGTGGGGCATCCAGACGAGGAACGGTGTGGGATGCTTAGTTTGTAGATCCCATCGTCTTTCGTCAGTTGGCAAGTTTGCGTGCGAAACCGGCTAGTAGCAGCTTCGCTGCCAGGCCCATAAACTCCTATCGTCCGGTAGCCAGGTGCCCTGTCGCCAATTCTGCACGGCAAGCCTCACCAAAATCGAGGAGAAAGTTCATCGCGCCGGAACGGGCAAGATCCCGGATTTCAGAGAGCGAGCGATTGGGCGTCAAATAGGTCTCGACGATCCTTGCCATCGCCAGTTCGGCTGCGTCCACGACCGGACGGGACGAGATCAGACGCATCTGGGCGACCAATGCATAAAGCAGCACGAGGTCGGAAACGTCGTCCTTCTGGTGGCTTAGTGCGTCACCGAACAGCCGTGTGGCCTCGGCGATGAAATCGGAGAATAGCTTTTCGCGCTTGGCAATCTCGACCTCGCGATATTTTTCCCGCACCTGTGATCGATGCGTCATCCACGTGCTGGCAAACGAGGTCAGGCTGCCGATCGCAATACCGGCGAGACCCATCAGAGCAGAGATGTATGCGTCCATGAGATTTCTCCTCGCGGAACGAGCCGGCGCGCGTACCACGTAAATGACAGGGCGGGTGGCCGATCAGCCCCAGGTCCTATTCGGCAGGCGGAGGCCCCACCCACACGCCGTCTGGCACTTCCGGGATACAATTCGCCAATCCGTCGAGCATGCCTTGCAACACGCCTTCGCTCAGCTCTTCAATCTTG
>NZ_RJJT01000031.1 GCF_003938655.1 Rhizobium pisi | reverse complement strand
GCGGCCTATGCGATGCTCGCCTGCGCCCGGATCGGCGCGGTGCATTCGGTCGTCTTCGGTGGCTTCTCGCCCGAGGCGCTGGCCGGGCGCATCGTCGACTGCGAATCCACCTTCGTCATCACCTGCGCCGCACCGGCGGCAAGACCGGCTGGGCACCGGGCCGCGATCTCTGGCATCATCAAGAGGTCGCCACCGTGAAGGCGGAATGCCCGCCGGTGAAGATGAAGGCGGAAGACCCGCTCTTCATTCTCTATACGTCAGGCTCGACCGGCAAGCCGAAGGGCGTGCTGCACACGACGGGCGGTTACCTCGTCTATGCCTCGATGACGCATGAATATGTCTTCGACTACCATCATGGCGACGTCTACTGGTGCACGGCCGATGTCGGCTGGGTCACCGGCCACTCCTATATCGTCTATGGGCCGCTTGCGAATTGTGCGACGACGCTGATGTTCGAGGGCGTGCCGAATTTCCCGGACCAGGGCCGGTTCTGGGAAGTCATCGACAAGCACAATGTCAACATCTTCTACACGGCGCCGACGGCGATCCGCTCGCTGATGGGCGCCGGCGACGAATTCGTCACGCGTTCTTCGCGCTCCTCGCTGCGCCTGCTCGGCACGGTCGGAGAGCCGATCAATCCCGAGGCCTGGGAGTGGTATTACAATGTCGTCGGCGACAAGCGCTGCCCCGTCATCGATACCTGGTGGCAGACGGAAACCGGCGGTCACATGATCACGCCGCTGCCAGGCGCCACCGATCTGAAACCGGGTTCGGCGACGACGCCGTTCTTCGGGGTCAAGCCGCAACTGGTCGACAATGAAGGCAAGGTGCTGGACGGTCCGGCCGACGGCAATCTCTGCATCACAGACAGCTGGCCGGGCCAGATGCGCACGGTCTACGGCGATCACGAGCGCTTCATCCAGACCTACTTCTCCACCTACAAGGGCAAGTATTTCACCGGCGACGGCTGCCGGCGCGATGCGGACGGCTATTACTGGATCACGGGCCGCGTCGACGATGTGCTCAACGTCTCGGGTCACCGGCTCGGCACGGCGGAAGTGGAATCCGCGCTCGTTTCACACAACCTCGTTTCGGAAGCAGCCGTCGTCGGATATCCGCATCCGATCAAGGGCCAGGGCATCTATTGCTATGTGACGCTGATGGCCGGTCATGACGGGTCGGACGCGCTTCGCCAGGACCTCGTGAAACATGTCCGGGCCGAAATCGGCCCGATCGCTGCCCCCGACAAGATCCAGTTCGCGCCCGGCCTGCCGAAGACCCGCTCCGGCAAGATCATGCGCCGCATCCTGCGCAAGATCGCCGAGGACGATTTCGGCGCGCTTGGCGATACGTCGACGCTTGCCGATCCGGCCGTCGTCGACGACCTGATCGCCAACCGGCAGAATTGGACAACGGCCACCGCGTAGATGGAAGTGACACCATCGGCGTGCTCTTAAATCGTCTTTAAGTCCCATAATAGCGCGTTATGCCTCAAAGTCAGAATTATCAGTCACTTAGCTCGTTGAACAGCGCCCTACTTCGCATCCCTTCAAGGCCGCAGGTACCCCATCAACACCTACTGTTCTCCAGTCTCATCGTCGGCGATCTTGCGCAGGAGATACAACAACGCTATGCGCTCCGCCGGGTTGAGACGCGCGACGGTCTTTTCGCTGATAAGATAGGCTTGCGGATACATGTCCTGCAGCAGGGCTTCGCCCTTGGGCAGCAGGGAGATCACCACCTTGCGGCCGTCGGCCTCGTCCTTGGAGAGATCGATCAGTCCGCGGGCCTTCAGCCGCTCGACGATGCCACGGATGGTCGCCTGGTCGACGGAGGTGGCCTTGACAAGTTCGACCTGTGAACTGGGACCGAGGTCATGCAGCGCGCACAGCGTCACAAACTGCACCGATGTCAGGTCTGGATCACTGGCATTGGTCTGGAAAATCGACAGATGACGCTGATAGGCCTTGCGCAGCAGATGCCCGACTTGCTCCGTGACGTGGTAGCCATTCTGAGGCGCCGGCGCTTCGGGCAGGTCTTCGGTGTCTTTTGCGGTCATCGTCGGTGTGATCCATCGGTTTGCGGCTCTTTGGCGCGAATGCGGCGCGGACTGCAGGAAACATCACAGCAGGTTGCGCTGGTCAAGGCGTCTCGAGCCGCACCCGCTCCGCGCGATTGCACGCGGAGCGGCTTGGCTATTTCGGTTATTTGAAGTTGTACTTCATTTCCTTAACGGCGATGTCGCCATCCAGAACCATCGGTTCATCGTCGAGGAACAGCGAGCAACCGCGCATCGGGATGTCCAGATGGCAGGCGGTGTCGTTCGGGCCGCCGAGCTCGTTGTTGGGGCCGGTGGAGAACATGACGTTGCCGTAGAAGGAGCGTGCCTCCATGCCCATGCCTCCGGGGAATTCGCCGGGCACCATTCGATGCCACTTAGCGTTCTGATTAAGGCCCCAGCCGACATGGCTCATGCCCATGCCACGCGGGTCGCTGAAACCTGCCATGTAGGATTTGACCAGCTCGGCATCGAGACCGCCGCGAATGTCGGTGATCCAACCGTTTTCGATCGTATAGATGATCGGGTCGCGCACGTAGATGTTCTGCGGCAGCAGGATATCGCCCGGAGCAACGACGATTGTACCGTCGACGCCATCATCGTCACCACCGGTAAAGACAAAGCCGGACGGCCAATGATCCCAGCGGCCCGGCTCGTCCGTGCACGCATATTCCGTAATGGCAGGATAGGTGTTGAGCTTGTAGGTGACATCTGTGCCGTGCGGAGAAGTGATCCGCATCACCTTCGCCTTGGACAGCAGGTCTCCGGCAAATTCAACGCGCTCGCGCAGTTCCTTTGTCGGCAGCATGCGTGCCAGAATCTCCGGCGGTTCCACGGCGGTCAGGATACGCGTGCCGGCCGCCTGGATCGCCATCTGTTCCGGGCTGAAGAGTAGAAAGATGCAATCGATCAGCATGTCGGCGGCCTTCAGGGCCTCTACCGCTTCCGGCATGGCAGCAAGGCCTGTCTGGCCGACCGCCCATGCACCTGCCGGCGGCACCGGCGGCAAACGCATGTGATACATCTTGGCGCCAAGACGCATGCCCGCCGCCATGAAGGCGTCGGCGTAATCGAGGCGCTCGCTGCCCTGGGTAAGGACAATGAGTTTTTCTCCCTCGTGAACGCCCGACATCTTCAACTGATGCAGGCAGATTTCCGTGAAGCTGAATTGATCCATGCTCATTCCCCTATCTTGTGAAGGCTTGGCTGTTTTGTAAAGTTACGGACAGTCGGACTTGACCTTGGCAATTTCGGCGATCGCCTCCTCCCTCGAAACGACATCGCCATACTTGCTGTCGATGTCGAAGAGGTTGGCATTGTGCGGGTCGGGATGCCGGTCGCCGACGCAATCGCGCACGACAATGGTCCGGAAGCCGTGCTGCACGGCATCGACGGCGCTCGCACGGATGCACCCGCTGGTCGAGCAGCCGGCTAACACGACCGTGTCGATGCCCTGCGCATGCAGATGCGAGGCGAGGCTGGTGCCGAAGAAGGCGCTGGCATATTGCTTGACGATGACAAGTTCGCCTTTTTCCGGAGCGACGCCGTCGCAGAATTCGGCCAGCACATTGCCTTCGACCATTCCCTTCATGACGGGCGATTTCTTCACCCACATGCCGCCGTCAGCGCAGTTTTCCGCAAGATAGAGGATGCGCGTATGGATGACTGGGATGCCGGCGTCGCGGGCGGCCTGGATGAGCGCCGGCGTCTGCGCGACTGCGTCAACCACGCCCGGGGCGTAGAGAGGCGCGCCCTCGGTGGTGTACCCCTTTAGGAAATCGATGACGAGCAGGGCTAGGCGCTGGCCGAAGCCGATGCGGTTGCCCCAGACGCCCTGATAGTTGCTTTCTGCGCTCTGCATGATCGGTCTCCCTTCAGTATGCGCCGGACAGAAGCGCGCCGGCGCCGGGCACGACTGCTTCCAGACCGAGCTTCTTGAGCATGCAGTAAGTTGTCGCCACGGCGGCGGTCACAACCGGCTTCCCGGTCATGGCCTCGACCTTGGCAATCACCGGCAGCGACGGCATCTGCACGCAGGCCGACAGCACGATGACATCGACGTTCGACAGATCGAGCGTCTGGACAATGGCCGGGAGATTTTCCGGATCGTGGCGGGCGACATCGAGATTGTCAGGAATTTCAAGGGCCCGCCAATCCATGACCTCGAAGCCCTCTTCCCGGATGTAATTCACCACGAGTTCGGTCAACGGTTTCATATAGGGTGCGACGACGGCGATCTTCTTTGCCTTCATCACCTTCAGGCCCTCGATCAACGCGCCGGCGCTGGTAACGACGGGAATATTCGCGTTGTTTTCCTGAGTGCGGCCCGTCAGACGTTTCTCCGACTGGCGGTGATAGCCGAGGCCCATCGCCATGATGGCAACAAGGCAAGCATATCCCAGAACATCGACGCGGGCGTCGGAAAGCTCGACGGCGCAACGGTCGGATTCGGCGTCCATCGCTGCCAATTCTTCCTTGACCACTTTCTTCATCCGCATGCGGCTGGAGTGGAAGGTGAAGCGCTCGGGGCGGATGGACTGGCGCGCCGTCAACATGGCGGGAATTTCGGTCTCCATCGTTGTGTTGGAGCTCGGAACGATCTGGCCGATACGATAATATTTCTGCACGGATGGAATCCTCTGCGTTGCAAAAGCGAGTGTCAAACAAACGGCGGTGGATGGTCGATCCGTCGCCGTTTCAATCAACGGGAGAGAAAATCCCCAAGCGCGGCAAAGAAGCCGTCGAAATCATCCCAAGGGATCATGTGCCCGGCATTGGGCACCCGGGTGATTTCCAGCGCCGGATACAGAGAGCGGGCCTCGTCCTCGTCCACGGTTTCGATCACGCCTCCACGGCCGGCCACCATCAGCATCGCTGGCTGCTTGAGCTTCGGCAGATCCGGGAAGATATCGTCCTTGTGGAAGTCCTCGAAGGCGGTGACGATGGCGGGCTCGTAGCAGGTATGCAGCCATTCGGCGCGCAGCTTCAGCTGTTCGTCGGTCCATGTCGGGCAAAACGCCCTCATACCTTCCGCATCGATGCCCTTCAGCGCCAGGCGGATGCTGTCGACATACCAAGGTAGCTTGCTCGGGTAGACGCGGCGTCCGGGGCCAGAAACCGGCGGATCGATCAGGGCGAGCCTCGAAAACGCGTCGGGCGCCGCAACGGCGGCACGGATGGCGATGCGCGCGCCCATCGAATGGCCGAGCAGGGCGGGGGCAGGAAGCTCGAGCGATGTGGCGAACCCGACCACGTCGGCGGCCATCGCGTTGAGGCCGTAATCAAGGTCGGGACCCGTCGACGACAGGCCGCGGCCGCGCACGTCGAGCACGTAGACGTCGTAACGCTCGGCTAACCGCTCGGCGACGAATCCCCATGTGATCGCCGGGCTGGTGATGCCAGGGATCAGGATGACCGCAGAGCCAAAGCCGCCATAGCGCAGATAGTGCTGCCGAATGCCGTTGGCGAAGACGTTCGCCCCGTACAACGCGCCGCCGCTCATGCTGCGGTCTCGCTCTTCAGCGGCTCGGCATAGATGTCGTAGCCATAGACCCACGCGGGATCCTCCTGCTTGAGCAGGAAGGTGTTGGCGTTCGAAACGCTCTGGACACGCGTCGCGCGGTCGCGGCGATTGGTCTCATAAAGTCCGAAAGCGGTGCGGAAATCGTTGATGCCGGTTTCCTGCAGGCAGCGGGTCAGCATCGCGGCGTCTTCGATCGCCATGGCGGCACCCTGCGCCATGTGCGGCTTCATCGGATGGCAGGCATCGCCCAGCAGCACGAGGCGGCCCTTGCTCCAGAGCGGCAGCGGGTTACGGTTGAACAGCGGCCACTTCGTCACCTCATCGGTGCTTTCGATCAGCGCCTGGATGATCGGATGATAACCCTTAAACGCCGCCGCCATCTCGTCGCGGCTGCTGCCGACGAAGGCCGAATCGAATTCCCAGGCCGGATGCGGAACGCCGGTGACATAGTAATATTCGTCGCGGCGGGCCGTCGTGTAGTAGACCATCATGTGACGGTCCGGACCCCACCACTTGACGCAATCCTCAAACGTCAGGTCGTATTTCTTCAGTTTGTCGGACGAGATTAGGGCGCGATGGCCGACCCAGCCGCTGTAATTCGGCTTTTCTGCGCCGAGCAGCGTTTCGCGAACGCGCGAATTGATACCGTCGGCGCCGATCACGATATCTGCGCGCACCGAGGTTCCATCTTCGAATTCGATCAGCACATCGGTGCCGTTGTCGTCGAGGCGGGCCAGCTTTTTGCCGAAGTGCAAGGTGCCCGGCTGCAGCGCATCGCACTGAATGGCCTGCAAGTCGCCACGGTGAACGGTGCAATAGGTCTGGCCGTAGCCCACAAGCGGAACCCGCGCGGTGTATTCGCCGGTAATGCCGTCGCGGCTGAACCAATGGCTCGGTGTGCTGCTGATGCTGATGACCTTCTTGTCGACGCCGATGCGCTCGAAAATCTTCAGGACGTTCGGCCCCATATGGATGCCGGCGCCCAGGCGCGAGAAGCTCGGCGCTTGTTCGTAGACGTTGACCTCAAAACCCGCGTGCTGGAGCAGCGCACCCGCGACGGCGCCACCGAGGCCGGCGCCGATAATCGCGATCTTTTCTTTTCCGTTAGACATGGCGATCCTTCTTAGCTGTCTTTCGACGCATTGTTCCCACGATTGGACGCTTGCCAAAATTCTAGCGCATACGCTTTAAATAGCAATAGCGACGCCCTGATTTTCGTCAAAATTGCGGAGAAATTTGCCCGGCAATTGAATATACTAGCAAAATCACAACGGCGAAATCCGACTTGTCATTGGTCATTATGAAGCGTATACACTTCTTAATAAAATAAAAGGGGCAATAGATGCGAAGGGTCGGTGACTGTCGCATCGTTATGGTTTGTGGGCGTCCGCGCGATGTCTGCTGCGTAGCGGTTCGGCCGATAGAAAAAGGCGTGGTCTGTGTTTCGTTCTCCGGCGCGGAGGGCCTGCTTTGACACTGCCAGTTTGCTTCAGTTTGAATGTGAACGACGCCGTCGAGAGCGTCGAAGCAAGCCCGGAAACACCACTTCTCTATATCCTCAGAAACGATCTCTCCCTGAATGGTCCGAAATACGGTTGCGGGCTCGGCGAATGCGGTGCTTGCGCCGTTCTCATAGACGGCCGTGCCGTCCGGTCCTGCACGGTGCCGCTCGGTGCGGTCGGCGCGCGACGTGTCATCACACTTGAAGGCCTTGGGACACCCGAGCGTCTGCATCCGGTCCAGGCGGCCTTTATCGACGAGGCCGCGGCTCAATGCGGATATTGCCTGAACGGCATGATCATCGCCACCGCAGCCCTGCTCAATCGCAATACCGATCCCGACGAAGACGCGATTCGCGAGGCGCTGCGCCATCACCTCTGCCGTTGCGGAACGCATATGGAAATACTCGCCGCAGTCAGGCGGGCCGTCGCCTATGCCAAGGTCGAGCGGGCGCGCCGTTCCACTCTCGACGGTGTCTCGCCAAAAGCCGCGAAGGAGGTCTCCCCGTGACCGATAACCGCCAAATGCCGAAATCGGCCTATATGTCGGCCGCCGACACGCTGCTGATCGTCAACGATGCACTGCTCGGCGATGCCGCGGAACTCTATATCGCGGTGGACGCCGATAGCTGTGTGACCGCCTTCAACGGCCACGTCGATCTCGGGACAGGCATCCGCACTTCCCTGGCGCAAATCGTCGCCGAGGAACTCAGCGTGCCGTTCGAGCATGTGGACATGGTGCTCGGCACCACCTCCGCCGCACCCAACCAGGGCGCGACCATCGCCAGCGAAACGATCCAGATCACCGCGGTGCCGCTGCGGCAGGCCGCCGCCACCGCCCGCCATCATCTGCTGGCCAAGGCAGCCGAGAAGGTCGGCGTGCCGCTTGAGCGGCTGAGGCTGGAAGACGGTATCATCCGCGCCGACGGCGGCGAGAACTGGCAGTTGAGCTTCGGCGACATTGTCGCCGGCAGCCACACCAGGCTGTCGATCGACAAGTACGCGGTCCTGAAACCGGCCTCGGACTACAAGCTGGTCGGTTCGTCGCGTCCGCGCGTCGATATTCCCGAGAAGGCCACGGGGCGCTGGACCTACGTGCATGATGTTCGCGTGCCGGGCATGCTGCATGGCCGCGTCGTACGGCCGCCCTATGCCGGTTTCGATCACGGCGACCATGTCGGAAACAGCCTGATTTCGATCGACGAGGCATCGGTCGCGCATATTCGCGGGCTTGTCGGCGTCGTCGCCATCGGCGATTTCGTCGGCGTGGTCGCGACCCGCGAGGAAATCGCCGTCGAGGCGGCGAAGAGCCTGAAGGTCGTGTGGCGGGCGCCGCCCGAGTGGCCGGATCTCAACGCGCCGGAAAAGGCGCTGCGTGCCAATCCGTCGACCGCGCGCAAGCTTGCCGATCTCGGCAATGTCGATATGGCCCTGGCCGGCAGCGCCCAGCCGATGAACCGCACCTATGTCTGGCCCTACCAGATGCACGGCTCGATCGGGCCATCCTGCGCGGTGGCCGATTACAACGAAGGCGGGCTGACGGTCTGGTCGGGAACGCAGAACCCGTTTCCCATGCGCCGCGATCTGGCGCTGCTTCTCGACATGCCGGAAGAGCTGATCCGGGTCGAGCGACTGGAAGCCGCCGGCTGCTATGGCCGCAATTGCGCCGATGACGTCACTGCGGATGCTGCCCTGCTGTCGCGCGCGGTCAAGGCGCCCGTCCGTGTCCAGCTGACGCGCGAACAGGAGCACGCCTGGGAGCCGAAGGGCGCCGCCCAGATCATGGACGTGCGCGGCGGTCTCGATCTGGAAGGCGGTCCGTCCGCCTATGATTTCGAAACTCGCTATCCCTCCAATCTGGCGCCGACCCTTCCGTTGATCCTCACCGGCAAGGTGCCGCCAGTCTCTGACGTCGTGCAGATGGGCGATCGCACCGCCATCCCGCCCTATGCCTACGGGAACCTCCGCGTCACCGTGCACGACATGCCGCCGATCGCGCGCGCCTCTTGGTTCCGCGGCGTGTCGGCGATGCCCAACACGTTTGCGCACGAATGCTATGTCGATGAACTGGCCGCCGCCGCCGGCGTCGATCCGGTCGAGTACAGGCTTCGCTACCTCCACGATCCGCGCGCCATCGATCTAGTGAATGCGCTGGCCGAACGGGCAAATTGGGTACCGCATACGACATGGGGCACGCTCGGCGGCGAGGGCGACCTGCTCTATGGGCGCGGGTTCGCCTATGCCGTCTACATCCATGGGCCGTTTCCTGGCAAAGCCGCAGCCTGGGCCGCCTGGGTCGCCGATGTCGCGGTCAATAAGAAGACCGGCGAGATCGCGGTCACCAAGGTGACGTGCGCGCAGGATTCCGGGATGATGATCAATCCCGATGGCGTGCGCCACCAGATCCACGGCAATATCATTCAATCCACCAGCCGGGTGCTGAAGGAAAAGGTCGAATTCTCATCGACCGCCGTGCAGTCGAGGGAGTGGGGTGGCTATCCGCTGATCACCTTCCCCGAGGTGCCCGCCATCGACGTGCTGATGGTGCCGCGGCAGGACGAACCGCCACTCGGCGTCGGAGAGTCCGCCTCCGTTCCCAGCGCCTCGGCCATTGCCAACGCCGTCTATGACGCTATCGGTATTCGCTTCCGCGAACTGCCGCTGACGCCGGAACTGGTGCTGGCCGCGCTGAACGGCAAGACCGACGAAACGCCGGCTGCCCCGGTCACGAAGAAGCGGAACTGGTGGAACATAGGTCTTTCGGCCGTCGGTGCCGTCGCGGCTCTGTCCGGTATCGTCACCATGGCCTCGCCATGGCGCCCGGCGATCGGCACCATCCAGCGCCCGGACGCGAACGTCTACAGCGCCGCCACCATCGAGCGCGGCCGGCTGGCGGCGGCGGCCGGCGCCTGCAATGTCTGTCATGTCGGCAATGACGGCACACCCTTTGCCGGCGGACGGCGCTTCGACACGCCGTTCGGCGCCGTCTATGCCACCAACATCACCCCGGACACGCAAAGCGGCATCGGCGCTTGGTCCTACCCGGCCTTCGAGCGTGCCATGCGGGAGGGCGTGAGCCGTGATGGCCACCACCTCTATCCCGCCCATCCCTACACCTCGTTCGCGGGCGCCGAGGATGCCGATCTTCAGGCGCTTTACGCCTACATGATGACGCAGGCGCCGGCCGCGGAAAAGGTGCCGGAGACGAAGCTCAAATTTCCCTACAGCATCCGCGCGATGATGGCGGGCTGGAACGCGCTGTTCCTGAAAGCGCAGCCGTTCAAATATGTCGAGACCCGCGATGCGCAATGGAACAGGGGCGCCTATCTCGTCGAGACACTGGGTCACTGTTCGGCCTGCCACACCGACCGCAATGTGCTCGGCGCGGAGAAGAGCGGCAGCGCCCGGCTTTCCGGCGGTTTTGCCGACGGGTGGGAGGCGCCGGCCCTGAATACGTTCGCCAGGGGTCCGGTCGGCTGGACGGCCGATTCCTTCTACGATTACCTGCGCACCGGACACTCGCGCGATCATGGCAGTGCCGCCGGTCCGATGGCGCATGTCGTCGAGGTGATGCAGCCGCTGCCGGATAGCGATATCCGCGCCATGGCGACCTATCTCGCAAGCCTCAACGAGGTCCCCGCCGGGACCAAGGCGCAGAGCGAGGCGGCCGTTGCCGCGAGTGAAGCGGCCAGGGCTTCGGCCGCGCGGATTTCACCGAAGGGCGAGCGCATTTTCAATGGTGCCTGCGCGACTTGTCATACCGGCAATTCGATTTTGTCGTCGCTGGCCCTCAACAGCAACCTGCATGCCGCGGCGCCTGATAATCTCATCCAGGCGATCCTGAACGGTGTCGAGGCGCCGGCGATCCTTGCGCAGACCACCGGCCGGGAAGCCCCCGAGGTGATGTCGATGCCGGCGTTCCGCGAGACGTTGAACGAAGGCCAGATCAAGGACCTCGCCGATTATCTGCGAGCGCGTTTCGCGCCCGACAAGCCGGCCTGGACGGAAACGACGAAAGCCATGCAACGGGTGACGGCAGCAAGCCACTAGGGAGCAGACGATTTGGACCAGATCCGAACCGGACAGGATATCGACCCCCGCAACCTGTTCGAGAACCCGACAGCCGCGTTTCGCCCGTCGGCTTACTGGTTCTGGCATTCGATCCCGACGCAGGAGGTTTGCCACACCCAACTCAGCGATTTCAAACTGAAGGGGATCGGCACGATCCTGATCCAGGCCCGGCTTGTGATGTCGCGCGACGACTATCTGTCGCCGGCCTATCTGGAAGCCTATCGCGTCGCGGCCGGGATCGCCGGCAAGCTGGGGCTGAAGCTTGGCATCTACGACGATTACAACTGGATCAGCGGCCATGCCGGCGGCCGAACGGTTGCGGGCCGCGACGACTTGCGCGAGCGTCACCTGTTTTGGTCGTCATCAGGGCATGGGCGAGGGCAGATCAGCGGCATCCACCCGCCATTCACCCAGACAATGGGCGCCGATATCGTCGAGTGGCAGTATGAAGGAAGCGTGGTCGAATGGTGTGAGTGGACGGTTGAAGCGGCGTTGCTGCATTCGTCGGCCGGCATCGACGGCCTCGATCAGATCGTCGATGTGACGGCGCGGACATCGATCGTCGACAGTGACGGCGTGTCCTGCACCTACGCTTTCGACGGCGCGGCCGGGGACGGTCAGATGCTGACGGTGTTCGTCAGCGCCCGGTCGACCACATCGCGGCTGATCAACTACCTGCTGCCGGAGGCCGCGGAGCGGTTCATCGGGGTCGGGCTTGATCCGCTGGTCGAGGCGCTTGGCGATCTCGTGCCCGATCCCGTCGGCTTCGTGTTCTACGACCAACCCGCGGCGGGTTTTTACAAATGGGATCAGATCTCCGGTTGCCTCGGGAACAGCCTGCTGTTCGCGCCAAGCCTGCCGGACGCCGTTTCGGGCGGCACGGGGGGACCTTTCGCTAAAACGCTGCTGGCATTGCTGCGTGACGTCGGGCCTGAGACCTTGCGGCTTCGGGCGCGGTTCTATGCCGTCTATTCGGCGCTGATGAACGAGGCCTTTTCCGGCACTTTGCGCAGATGGGCCCAGGGCAGGGGGATTGTGCTCACCGGACACGAGATCCTGCCGCATATCAGTTCGTGGTCGTTAAACGGCGGCTTCGCCAGCATCGACCCCAGGGTGGCGCTTGCGGTGGATTTCTTCGGCATCGACGCTTTGAGGCATGAAACGGCAGTCGATTCCAACAACTTCGTTGCGCAGCTTGCGCCGAAGCTAGGCGATTCCGTCGCCCGATCGAATGGCCGCAGCCGCTGCGTTGTCGAAACATATGCCAGTGCCGAGCGAACGCCGGTGCGCGCTGCAGGGCAATGGGAGTTGACGCTGGAGACGATGCGGGCGCAGGCAATCCGGCTCTATTGCCTAGGCAGCCGGCAGTTTCTGTGGCACGGCGTATATCAAACTGACGGTCATGACGACGATCCGACGCCCTTTGCCAACCCGCGTTTCGATTTTGGGCCGGGCATCAATTTCGAGCCGTGGTGGAGCTACCATGATCTGTTCGCGCAGGAGACCGCGCGCATTTCTGCCTTCATCGAACCGGCCACCCCGCGCACGCCGGTTGCGATCCTCTATCCGCTTCATACCGCCTTTGCAGAAGGCCCACGCCACAACCATGCCACCCACATCGGTGCATGGTGCGGAGGGCTTCTGGCTGAAGGCTGCGACTTCATGTTCGTCAGCGAAGTCGATCTCGCAACGGCAAGGATCGAGAACAGCCGCCTGCTGGCATCCGGGCTCTCCTTCGATGCTGTGGTCCTACCATCGGTCACGGTGTTCGAGATGGCAAAGACGTTGCGCGCGCTAGACGCCTTCAAGGCTGCTGGCGGAGTTGTCTGGTCGTCAGGAGATCGCTTGTCTACCGTTTGCGATGGCGGCGAGCCGCTGAACCCGATAGCTTCCACGCACATCGATCACATGCCTGGAAGGCGAGATATCACTGCGCTCCTGTCGTCGCTGCCGTTATCTGGTCCGGCGGTAGTTTGCCATTCGCCGGATCGTCCTTGGCAATGGGTCGGAAACGAGGCCGATGGCTGGTGGCGGATTGTTCTCTTCAACGATGGCGCAACGCCGCTGGTGAGCGAAATTTCCTTCGGTGACGGCTTCGACTCCGAGATCTGGTCCGCCACGACAGGCAAGGTGGAGGAGGCCGGTGCCTTCAGCCGCCTGACGGTCAGGCTCGACCCGCAGGAAGTGCGCTGCATGCGGCTGCGCGAGACGGCGCAGGGGATAGCAAGAGAGGGCCGTCTCACGGCCCAGCCGCCGCTCGACGCCGCGCGCGCCGTACCGCTTGTCGTCGGTTGGAGTTTTGCGCCAGGCGCCGATGCAGCATTCGTGCCGATCTCGGTCGAGAGCGGATGGGAGACGCAGGGATTTGCCGATTTCTCGGGCACCGGTATCTACCGGCTGACGCTCGAGATCGGCGACGAGGCCGAGTGGTTTCTCGAATTGCCGGAGGTCGCGACCGTGGTCGTCGCCTGCCTCGATGGCCGGCAGATCGATCGGCGGGGCTGGCGGCCCTACCGTTTTGCTTTGGGGCGGCTGATCCCCGGTGTCCATTCGTTGGAACTTCGCGTCGCGAACACGGCGGCAAATCGCTACTACAACAATACACCCTATCTCGGCGAGAACCTCGACAAGAGCGGGTTGACCGCAGCTCCGACACTCATCCCGCTTAAAACCTGACCGGAAGCCCAGAATCATGCCACAATATTCGACAATTCCCCTGATGCGTGCCTGGAACAGCTGGTCCAGTCGGCCGGCCGAAATGGTCTTCCTGCCGCTCGGCGTGCGGATCACGCCGGTGCTGTACTCGACCCGCAGCAAGACGACTTCCGCGATCGAGCCGCGGCGCGACACGGTTCGCCTCGGCCGTCACGCGATCGACGGCTCGCTGATCGAGCTGGAGACCGATCACAGCGGTACGACGGTCGCCTTTTCGACGACGAAGACCGATCCCTTCGCCATACGCGGCAGCTGGAACGGCAAGGTGTCGGCCGAGTGGGGGCTGCGCTTCTGGTTGACGCTGGCGATCTCGTCCGATGGCGGCGAAGTGGCGGCCTATGATACGGGCCGCAACATCACGCTGCTGAAGGTCGGCACGCGATTCGTGGCGGTCGCGACAGCCGACGCGCCAGTGCACGTGACCGGTCACGACACGATCGACGCGCTGCGGGCGGACTTCGAGGAAAACGGCTACTTCTACACCGCCACCCGAAAGAACGAGGCACCGGTGATCGCCTTGCGCTTCAATCTCGAGATGATGCGCAAAGGGGCCTATGCTGCAGGCGTCGCAGACAGCGCGGAGCTTGCGATTGCCAAGGCGCAGGCCTGTCTTGCCGCCGGAGCATCCGCCGATATCGCTAATGCGCAGACCGGCGTGTTCGAGGGTGCACTCGACGCCGTGCGCGATGTGGTCGCATGGAACACCATTTGGGACGAAACCAACGCGCGTCCGTACACGGCGGTGACGCGGATCTGGAACCTCGGGAAATTTGCCGTCTGGTTCAACGACCAGATTTTTGCGGCGCTTCTCGCCGGCGTTTTCGACGCCGACCTGGCGCGCGAAAACATGGCAACGGCAATGGCGGGTGCGACGCCGCAGGGCAACATCGCTTGCATCGTCACCTCCAACGATGCATGGGTCGATCGCAGCCAACTGCCGTTCGGCGCGCTCGTTGTCTGGCAGCTCTACCAGCGCACTGGCGAACGTTCGATGATCCAGGCAAGCTACGATGCGCTGGTGCGCAATCGGCGTTGGTGGCAGGAAAATCGCGATCCCGACCGCTTCGGTCTGCTCTCGTGCGGAACATCGGATGTCGGCGAGGGCCTCTACAAGGGCACAGCCTTTGGCGCGCGCAACGAAACCGGCATGGACAATTCCGCGACCCATGACGAGGCTGTCTACGATCCCATCACGCGTACGCTGTCGACCTTCGATCTGGGCCTCAACTGCGCGGCTGCTCTCGACGCCGAAATGCTCTCGAAAATGGCCACCGTGCTCGGCAAGCATGAGGATTCCCGCGAATTCGCCGCTTTGGCAGAGCGCCACCGGACGTTGATCTCGGAAACGCTCTGGGACGAGAGCCGCGGTATCTTCGCCAATCGCCAGCGGCGCGGCGGTTTTGTCCGGTCGCTGTCGCCGACCAGCTTCTATCCGCTGCTTTGCGGCGCCGCGACGCCGGCGCAGGCGGCGCGTCTGCTCGAACATCTGAGCGACGAGACCACCTTCGGCGGTGATTTCGTGTTGCCGAACGCGACGCGTGATGACCCGGCCTTCGCCGACAACGTCTATTGGCGCGGTCGTATCTGGCCGAACGTCAACTACATGGTCTGGCTCGGCCTGCGACGCTACGGCTTCATGGGGGAAGCGAGCAAGCTCGCCAGCCAGAGCTACGACCTGTTCATGAAGAACTGGCGCGAGGATCGCATCGCCGCTGAAAACTACAACGCCGTCACCGGCGAGGCGATGGACCAAGGCGACACCGATCCGTTCTACATCTGGGCCGCCATGTTGCCATTGATGGCAACCGGCGAGATTGTCGAGTTCGATCCATGGACGGGCTGGACGGTGCACAATACCGGCCGGGACGTGGCGGTCGGCCCCATGCTGTCACCGTCGGGAACATTGCATCTGCGGGTCGAGGCCGCCGCCCTGTCGATGACGCTCAACGGTCACGTGATGTTGCGGACGGACCTGCAAACGACGCTGTCGCGCATCATCATGACCGATGGACGGCTGAGCTGCACCATCGCGCCGGTTGCCGCAGCCGGCTATATCGACCTGCCCGGCCTAGACGTCGGCGGCGTCCTTGCTGTCCGTCTCGATGGGCAGGACATCGGCTATGTTGCAAGCGCCGACGGAGTGCGCCTCACGATTGCCCAAAACGCTGAGGACCGCCGGCTCGACATCTATTTTTCTGCTGCGGACACAGGCTGACGCAAGGTAGCGCTTGACACATATCAATTCGTCATTAATAGTTTGTATGCAAAATAAAAAATAAAAGACTGATTGCTAAAATCAGAGGGTTTGAACTGAAGGTCCGCCGACAATCGATTGATTTAGGTTGATCCTTATCGAAGTCAGGTAATGCTGTCTCCGCTGCGAAGTGATGTTTCGCTCTCTGGCGGCAAGGCTTTCGTTTGCCCTGAGATAGGGCGCTTCGAGCAACCGATTTTCTCTGGTTATAGTTTGCATACAAATGATTTGATGTGCGCTCGGCACGTCTTCTGTTTTCGGCCCTGCCGATCCGTCGAGGTCGCTGACCGCGGTCACGATCGTCCATAACTGTGTATGTTCAACAGGGGTGCCACAATGACTGAACTCACCAGACGCAACACGATGAAGTTGATGTCCGCAGCGCTTGTCGCTGGTGTCAGCTTCTCCAGCCTGCCACGCAAGGCCTTTTCGGGCGGCTCCATCACGGTCCTGAATTGGCAAGGCTATGGCACGGACGAAAAATGGTCCGTCAAGGCTTTCACCGAAAAGACCGGCATTACTGTCGTTCACGACTACTATAGCTCGGAATCGGAAATGCTGACTAAGCTTCGCACCAATCCCGGCGCCTATGATCTTGTTATTATCAATGCTGCACGTTGCGCCCAGGCCGTTGCTGAAGACCTGCTACAGCCGATCGATTTCAGCAAGGTACCAAACGTCGGGGCGGTCGATGAGAACCTGCGCTCCAACCCGAACTTCAGCAAGGACGGCAAGAGCTTTGCAGTTCCGTGGGTGTGGGGCATGACCTCGCTTGCCATTCGTGAAGGCCTGCCGGTTCCAGACAGCTATGCCGTTCTGGCAGATGCCGCCTACAAGGGCCGCGTCGCAATGGACGACGATGCAATCATCAATGTCGCTGTCGGCGCCCTGATGAGCGGCCAGGACATCAACGATCCGAAGGATCTGGCCGCGGTCACGGCTGCGCTGAAGTCGATCAAACCGAACGTCAAGCTTCTCTGGTCCACGGAAGATCAGTGGAACAAGTCGTTCGCTGCCAAGGAATTCGACCTTTCGCTCTTCTGGTCGGGTGGTTCGGTGCGCTCCAAGCGTAACTCGAAGCTTCCGGTTCAGTTCGTCGTTCCCAAGGAAGGCGGTATCGGTTGGGTCGACGGCCTCGCCATCCCGGCCTCGGCGCCGAATGCCGAAGGAGCGCTTGCGTTCGCCAATTGGATGATCGACCCGGCATTCTACGTCGAATGGGCAACCAAGGTTGGGGCCCCGGCGTCGTCGAACTCGGCTGCTCTTTCCGCACTGCCGGCCGACGACCTAAGCCGCCAGGTCCACAAGCCCGAATACCTGAAGACGATGGGCATCATGTCGGCGCTGCCGGACGATCGTCGTGAAGCCTTCAACAACCTGTGGCAGGAAGTGAAAGCGTTCTATGCAGAATGACCAACTCACACTTGCGTTGGAGCGCGGACCTTCGGGTCCGCGCAATTGGCGCACGCTCCCGTCATGGGTTTCGACGACGGCCCTGTTGCTTCCGACCTATGGCTGGCTGACGCTTGCCGTCTTCCTGCCGTTGCTGACCATGTTCGTGTTCAGCTTCATGTCGGCGACACCAATGGGCAAGGCCCCTATCGTCTTTACACTGAAGCAGTATCGCGCCTTCATCGATCAACCATATCTGGTCGGAATCGGTATAACGTCGCTGCTCATCGGCTTTTGGACAACGCTGTTTTGTGCTGTGCTCGGCTTTCTGGCCGCCGTCGCGCTGGTCCGCTCGACGTTCGGCAAGACGCGCGAAATGCTCCTGATCCTGATCCTTCTTCCCTTCTGGACCAATGGTCTAGTGCGCGTCTTCTCTTGGACAATGGTGCTCCGGGAAAACGGCTTCCTTGACAATCTCCTGCACATGATTGCGCCCGAGGCCGGATCGATCGGCTTTCTTTATACGCGCTATGCCATCGTGATCGGTCTTGTTCACGGCTATCTGCCCTACATGATCCTGACTTGCTACATCGCCCTGGTGGCTATCGACGACGCGATCATTGAGGCTGCTTCTAGCCTCGGCGCACGCTGGTGGACCATTCTGTTCAAGATTTTGGTGCCGCTCGCCGCACCTGGCCTGATTTCCGGCTCTGTCCTGATCTTCATTCCGGTCATCGGTTCGTTCATGGAGCCCCGCATCCTGGGCGGCCGTGTCGGCGTCACCATGGGAACGGTGATCGAGGACCAGTTCACGCAGGCCTTCAACTGGCCGCTGGGCGCATCTCTGTCCTTTATGCTTCTGGCTGTCGTTCTCGCCATTTTCGCAACCTTCTCCGGCGTTCTTCGCCGTGGCGCGGCAGCGTAAGGAGAGGATCATGAAACCGCTTGGACGTATCTATCTCATCGTGATCCTTATCTTTCTCTACACGCCTATTCTCGTGATGATGGCGATGGGGTTCAACGCATCGCCGCTTTACGAGCTGCCGTTTAGCTTCTCGCTGCAATGGTATCAGGCGCTGTGGAACAACACCGTACTACTGACCGCCGGCCTGAACAGTATCATCATCGCCACAATCACCGCCGTGCTTTCGACAGCACTTGGGACAATGGCCTCAGTGGCTCTTTCACGACGGACATTTCGCGGCAAGAGCCTGTTGCAACTGATGCTGCTGCCGCCGATCGCCATCCCGTGGTTGATCACCGGCACTGCCATGCTGATCTTCTTCTATTGGAGCGGCATCGGGCGCGGCATGCATGCCCTGCTGATCGGCCACGTTGCCCTTGCCATTCCCTATGTGGTGTTGGTGGTCGGGACCGGTTTCCGAACCATTCGGGCCGATCTCGAAGAAGCGGCCATGAGCCTTGGTTCGACGCCGGTTCACGCCTTCTTTTCTATAACACTGCCGCTTCTTTATCCGAGCATTCTCGGTGCTGCACTGTTCGCCTTCGCCGTGTCGCTCGACCAGTTCGTGATTTCCTATTTTCTCGCAACGCCCGGCTACACCACGCTACCGGTGCAGATCTACTCCTCGATCCGCAAGGGCTTCACCCCTGAAATCAATGCGATCTCGACCGTGCTTCTGCTCGGCTCGATGACGATCATCCTGATTTTTGCGCGTTTCGCAAAGCCTGGAGACACCCGTGACAAACGTTAAAGTCAATTCCGTAGCCAAGACATATGGCACGACGCCGGTCCTGTCCAATATCACCACCGAGTTTCCGGAAGGTTCCTTCACCAGCCTCCTCGGCCCATCCGGCTCCGGCAAGACCACGCTGCTGCGCATCATCGCGGGCTTCATCAAGCCGGAACAGGGCGTCGTCACGATCGGCAACAACGATGTCACCGACATTCCGGTCTGGGGCCGCAACATTGGCATGATGTTCCAGTCCTACGCGCTGTTCCCGCACATGACGATCGCCCAGAACGTCGCCTTCGGCCTCGAACGCCGCGGCATCAAGGGTGCGTCCGCCCGCAAGGAGGTCGATCGCGCATTGGAAATGGTCCGCCTTCCCGGCTTTGGCGACCGCACGCCCAAGCAACTGTCAGGTGGTCAGCAGCAGCGGGTGGCGCTGGCGCGCGCCATCGTCATCAAGCCCAGCGTGCTTCTCCTCGACGAGCCGCTGTCGGCGCTCGATCGTCGCCTTCGCCAAGAGATGCAGGTCGAACTGCTGCGCATCCAGCGCGAGAGCGGCCTTACGACGATCTTCGTCACCCACGACCAGGAAGAAGCGTTGACGCTGTCCGACAAGGTCGCCATCCTCGATAGGGGTCGCATCGTCCAGATCGGCGAGCCGGACACGGTCTATGAACGGCCGCTGACCCGCTTTGCGGCCGAATTCCTCGGCGATTCCAACTTCCTGGTCGGTACGGTCGATGACGGTGCCGTGCGGCTGGCCGACGGTACGCTGGTGAGAACCACAGGAACACTACCAACCAGCGGCTCGAAGGTCACGCTTGCCGTGCGTCCGGAAAAGATGTCGATCGCATCCGGTCCGATGGACGGCAACAGCCTGACGGCACGCATCACGACTGTCATCTATGCCGGCCCCGTGCTCTCCTACCTGTTGGAAACCCCCGACGGTCTGCCGCTGAAGCTGTTCGCGCAGAACCGTGACGGCACGGTGCTAAGCGATGGCGAAAGCATTACCTTGAGTTGGGCTCCGGAACATACGGTCCCGGTTGCGGATTGATCATGACAACCGCGTCGTTCTCCAAGAATACGTTGCACGTCATCATCGACATGCAACGTCTGTTTGCCGAGGAAACGGCGTGGCATACGCCGGCAATCGCCAATATTCTTCCGAACGTGCTGGCGCTCAGCCAAGCGCGGCCGTTCGACACGGTCTTTGTCCGGTTCGTAGTTCCGCAGAGCGCGGAAGACGCCAAAGGCCGCTGGAAGAACTACTATCGCCGCTGGTCATCGGTGACGCTGGATGAACTCGATGTCGCCATGCTGGATCTGGTCGCGCCCCTCGCGGCGATCGCCGGTCCAGGCTCCATCGTCGACAAGGAGACTTACTCGGTCTTTGGTTCGCCCGACTTCAGCGCGCGCTTGCAGGGATCAGGAACGGATACGTTGATTTTCTCGGGCGTCGAGACCGACGTTTGCGTCTACGCCAGCGTTCTCGATGCGGTGGATGCCGGCTACCGGGTCATTCTGGCCGCGGATGCGCTGGCAAGCGGCGACATGAAGTCACACGCCATGGTAATCGAGACCTTGGCGCCGAGGCTTTCGGAGCAGATTGAAATTTTATCGACAGAAGCCATCCTGAATTTATGGCGAGACTGAATTCGGCAATGCGATTGCCGGTCATCACGACGAACAGGCAGATTTGAGGGATCCGATGGACGTTCCGTTCAAAAACAAAGGCGGCCGCAGGAAGGCAGTAGTGCCCGAGGTTCACGGCCAGCAGACTCAGTATGCACTTGGCGAACAGATCGGCTTCTATCTGCGGCAGGCCAACCAGCGGCACGTGGCGATCTTTGCGGGCCTGATGGCGGAGAAGCTGACCACGACCCAATGGGCAGCGCTGGTCAAGCTCAAGGAGTTGCAGCCCTGTTCCCAGGGCAATCTCGGCCGTGAGACGGCGATGGATATGGCGACCATCAAGGGCGTCGTCGACCGCCTCGTCAAGCGCGGGTTTGTTCACACCGCGCCGGATGCGACAGACGCGCGGCGTCTTGTTTTGACGCTGACTGCAGAAGGGGAGGCGACAGTCGCGCGAAATCTGTCAATCGCGCTGCAGATTTCACAGGAAACATTGAGCACCCTGACGCTTGCCGAGCGGATGATGTTGATGGAACTCCTTCAAAAGATCTGTTGAGCGACGCCCGTCCCGTAACGTCGGAGAGTACCTATGTTCCAGCCCAACGAAGACGAAATCCAGTCGCTTGTCGGCCAGATGACGGTTGCTGAGAAGGTCGATCTTCTGAGCGGGCGCGGGCTGTGGAAGACGGCATCGATCCAACGGCTCGGTATTCCATCGATTGTCATGACCGATGGTGCCCATGGCGTTCGCTACTCCACAACCCAGATCGACGCCGGCGACAATGACGAAGACAGCCTCCAGGCGTTTCTGGCGGTTGTCGGCCAACAGGCCGATGCATCAGGCGGCATGTTCGGCACGACACGTCCTGCAACCTGCTTTCCAAACGGCAATCTGCTTGGCTGTTCCTGGGACGTCGATCTGGCCTACCGCATGGGTGAGGCGCTGGCGGCGGAATGCCAGGATTTTGGCGTTCATCTCCTGCTTGGGCCAGGCATTAATATCCGCCGCACACCGCTTGCCGGCCGCGCCTATGAATACTACTCCGAGGACCCTCTCATCAGCGGGGACATTGCCGCAGCTGTCATCTCGGGCCTACAAGACAATGGCGTCGGCGCCTCGTTGAAGCATTTTGCCTGCAACAATTCCGAGATCGAACGGACCACGACCAGCTCCGATGTCAACGAGCGGGCTCTTCGCGAAATCTATCTGGCGGGCTTCGAACGGGTGATCGGAAAGAGCGCGCCCTGGACTGTAATGAGCGCTTACAACCGGCTGAACGGCATCCAGGCAGCAGAACATCACTGGTTGCTCAGCACGGTGTTGCGCGAGGAATGGGGCTATGACGGGCTGGTCGTCTCCGATTGGCACGCGATTAAGGACCGTGGTGCGGCGCTCGCTGCCGGGACGGATCTCGACATGCCGGAAAGCCAGCCACGCAAGGCCCGCCTGCGGGCGGCGATCGAGGCTGGTGATCTGGCGCCCGAGGTGGTCGATGCCGCCTGCGGCAGGGTTCTGGCCTTAGTGCGAAAATGCAAGATGCACGAGCGGCGGGGCGCGCCGGCGGATCTCGACGCGCACCACGCGCTGTCACGTGAAATCGCGGCGGAATCGATCGTGCTGCTGCGCAACGACGGCAAGACGCTTCCGCTTGATCCGGAGCGCCTGCGCGAGCTTCTCATCGTCGGCGACGGAGCCGTCATCCCGGTCATCCAGGGCTCCGGGTCGGCCACCACCAATCCGTATCGCGTCGACAGTCCCTTCGTTCAGATCGCCGCACGGGCGGGAGATCGTTTCAACGTGCGGCATTTGCCCTTCTCCTCCGCCGCGCAAGTGGGCCTCTCGGCCTCGATCAAAGCGATCGTCCAGGCCACATCGGGCGCCGATGTTGTCGTGGTGTTCGCGGAAAACGAAAAGAGCCGCCACGGCGAGGGCAACGACCGCGACACACTGAAGCTCGCCGCCAGCCACGACGCCCTTATCACGGCGCTGGCGGCAGCCGGTCGCAAGCTCGTCGTTGTACTCTCGATGCCGGACACGGTCGAAATGCCGTGGATCGGGGATGTCGACGCGGTGCTGGCCAGCTTTTATGCCGGGCAGGGCGGTGGCGAAGCTCTGGCGCGCATCCTATTCGGCGAACAGAACCCTTGCGGCAAGCTTTCCGTCAGCATGCCAGCGCGCATGCAGGATATTCCAGGCTGGCACACCTATCCCGGCGAGCATGGGCGGCATGTCTATAGCGAGGGTGTTTTCGTCGGCTATCGGTTCTACGATCTCAAGGCGATCGCCCCGGCATTCCCCTTCGGGCATGGGCTTAGCTACACGACATTCGCATATGAGACGATCGAGGTCGACAAGGGCGAGATCGGCGCGGATGCGGGTTGCACGGTGCGCGTCACCGTCAGCAACAGCGGCTCGGTCGCCGGCAAGGAAGTGGTCCAGCTCTACGTGCGCCCGCTTGCGCCCGGTCTGAAGCGGCCGATCCGTGAGCTCAAGTCTTTCGCCAAGCTGGATCTGCAGCCCGGCGAGGCAAGGACGGTGAGTTTCACGCTCACGCAGCGCGATTTCCGCTATTTCGACACGTCACGCTCGGCCTGGGTCTTGGATGCGGAAGCTTTCGTGGTCGAGGCCGCGGCATCCTCCCGAGACATCCGCTTGTCCGCCACCCTGTCGTGCCGCCCGGAATCTTCCGCGCTGCCCGTCCTCTCGCCCAACTCTCCCACGGCGCTCGTCTTCGCTCATCCGAAAGCAGAGACTGCCCTTGTCGACTTCTTCTTCGCGGCGCTTTCGATTTCCAGCGCCGAGGCCACGGCACTTGTCGCCAAAACGAAAGGGTCCTTCCTCGGCTTCTACGACACCCTCAGCTGGTATGTCGGCGATAGCGTCAAGGAGAGCGATATCGCCGGGGTCTTCGCGCGATTGAACGACCATCACGGGGAGGCTCCGTCAAGTTGATGCCGGGCATCTATCCGAACGATCCGCTTTTCGTGGCCGAGGCATGGATTGGCGAAAACCGATCCGTCGCCATCGCAACGGTCATCGAAACCTGGGGCTCGGCTCCACGTCCGGTTGGCAGCCATCTGGTCGTCGACGCAGATGGCAATTTCGAAGGCTCTGTTTCCGGCGGCTGTGTCGAAGGTGCGGTCATCACGGCCGCGGTCGATGTGATTGCCGGTGGCATGGCGCAGATGCTAGAGTTCGGTGTCACGGACGAGACCGCCTGGCGCCTTGGACTGTCCTGTGGCGGTCGTATCCGCGTTTATGTCGAGAGGCTCGACTGATGCAGCTTGCCAGCCTGCAACGCCTAAACGCTGCGCGCCGCAAACGGATCGCTGCGGTTTTGCTGGCTGATCTTGACAGTCATGGCGAACGCATCGTTCTAGAGGGTGATCCGCTTGAGGGGCCGAGTGCAGATTTGATCGAAGATGCCTTTCGCTCCGGCCGCTCGATGGCGTTCGACTCAATCGAGGGCAGAGGGTTCCTGAACGTCTACTTACCCGCGCCGCGAATCGCCATTATTGGCGCCGTGCACATTAGCCAGTACCTGACGCCGATGGCAGGACTTGCTGGTTTCGATGTGCGTATCATTGATCCGCGCACGGCCTTTGCGACTATCGAACGCTTCCCTGGTGTGCCTCTCTCCACCGACTGGCCTTCCGATGCTTTTCTGGTCGATCCGCTCGACCGTTACACGGCCGTGGTTGCGCTCACCCATGATCCGAAGATCGATGATCCTCCCTTGGTCGAAGCGTTGCGGACGGGCTGCTTCTACATCGGCGCGCTCGGCAGCAGAAAGACGCATGCTGCGAGGATCGACAGGCTTGCGTCGGAAGGTTTCACCCCCGATGCGCTTTCAGCAATTCATGCTCCGGTCGGGCTCGATATCGGGGCTTCCAATCCCGCCGAGATCGCTGTGGCGATATTGGGCGAGGTCATTCAAGCACTGCGGTCGCGCCCTCTTTCGTTATCTGGGGATGGAGCACCATGAAATTCGGTCAGTTCTGCAACGTTGACGGCAACTTCGCGGTCTCGAACCGAGTCGGCGAGCCGGGTATCGCGGGCAGCCATGCTGCTGGCCCGACAAGTTCGCCGAGGCCGCCTGATATGATTCAAACCACGAAAACGCGCTACTAGTTCGTCAGCCTGATTGCAACGGAGCTTCCACATTTGAAGCCGTCTTGTGGCAATCGGCTGAAGCGGGAACGGCGCGCGACACACAATACCGGGGCTCTCGCGGCGTCATTGCGACAGGTTGTGGCGACTAGGGATGAAGCGCCGCAACTCGTCTTTGGTACGTCCGCCGTAATCGATGATGCTGACTTGATCCCGCAGGCCATTCGTGAGACGGGCGGCCACGTCCTACGGGTGGGCATGCCTGTCGATCCCTGCAATCTCATGGTTCTCGGCCAGATCGGCACCTGTCATGTCCTTGGCGCTCCGGGCTGTGCCAACAGCCCCGAGCGGCTTCGACTGGATATTGGAGCGCATTCTGGCGGGTGAAAGTCCCGCTGAAGATGATATTATTGGAATGGGTGTCGGGGGGCTTGCTTCGAAGATCCAGACGCGGCCGATGCCATGTGAGCCCGTGGAGGAGAAGTCGGTGAAGCCAATAGTGACGATCGTGCTCCTGGCTGCGGGTATGGCGACGCGCATGGGCTCGAGCGGCGGCCACAAACTGCTGGCCGAGTTTGACGGGATGCCGCTCGTCCGCCGTTCGGCGTTGACGGCGAGCAATAGCCATGCCGAATCCGTGACTGTGGTCGTCGGCCATCGCCAGGACGACATCCGAAAGGCACTCTCAGATCTGCAATTGAACGTCGTCGCAAATCCGGATTACGCGTCGGGGATGGCAAGCTCGCTGGTGATAGGCTTTGCCGCTGCCGAGGCGAATGGTGCTGACGGTGTCCTCGTCATGCTCGCGGACATGCCGGGTGTGACCACCAGCGATCTCAACCGGTTGATTACGGTCTTTCAAAATAGCAAGGATGTATCGATCGTCCGTGCCATCTCGCAGGGCAAGCGCGGAAATCCCGTCATCCTGCCGCGGTCCCTGAACGATGCCGTTTTGCGACTGACGGGCGACATCGGCGCCCGCGACCTGATCGAAACCTCCGGGCTGTCGGTGATTGAGGTCGAGATTGGCGACGCGGCGCAGATCGACGTCGATACGCCCGAGGCCATCATCGCGGCCGGGGGCATTCCTGCGGAAAGCTGACGGAACTCTATTTCGCAAATGTTCTCATCTACAGCCACGGTTCCGCAAGTGCCTGTTATCTCACGGATCGAAATAGTGAGTCTACGGTTCGATTCCCATCAAGAGCTTCGTCATCAGATTTCTCTTCACAGCGATTTCCGGACAGTTGATTACCGCACGCGGGTACCGGACATCAATATCAAGCCAAGATAACGCTCTTTGGGAAGCGTTTAAGGATGTCAGGTAAACGGTCGTTTTCCTTACATGCGTTGGATGCCCTCCACCGGAGGCAAAATCGGCGGTCTCATTTGGGAATACCGTGATGTTAAGCGCAGCAGCAGGCTCAATGCTGCGCGAGCCGTCCGGCCGCGTAGTCGCGAGCAAGCGCGATAAAGGCCTGGAAGGCGGCGGAGGAATTGCGCCGATTGGAATAATAGAGGCACAGCGGCACGAGCGGAGGCGTCCAGTCTTCGAGAATGCGCACGAGCCTTCCCGCTGCGATATCTTCGCGGACATCGGTTTCCATGAAATAGCCGATCCCCACGCCGTTCGTTACCGCGGTTCGGGCCAGGGAGGCCTCGTCGAGGGTTATCGGACCCTCGACGTCTAGCTGCAATTCTTCGCCGCCCTTCTCGAACCGCCATCGGAACAATGCGCCATTCGGTAGCCGCACGCGAACGCAGGGGTAGGTGAGTAGCTCGTGCGGCACCTGGGGGATAGCCCTGTTTTCGAAAAAGGCTGGAGATGCGGCAACCGCCATGCGTCGCATCTTACCCAGCGGTATGGCGATGGCGTCGCTGGGCACGAGATCCGCGCTGCGCACGCCCAGATCGAAGCCGGCCGCCACGACATCAACAAGCCGCCCCTCGGTGACGATGTCGATATGAACCTGCGGATAGCGCTGCAAATAGCTTAGAACCAGCGGCGCCATGATCTCGCGCGCCGCGGTCGCGAAGGCATTGATGCGCAAGGTACCGGACGGCGTCTCCTGCTGGGAGCGCGCCGTGTTCATCGCTTTTTGAATGTCCTCGAGCGCTGATTTGATCTGTGCGACGAAAATCCGCCCCGCATAGGTGAGGGAGACGCTGCGTGTTGTGCGATTGAATAATCGCACGGCAAGCTCCCGTTCGAGCTTGGCTACCGCATTGCTGATGGCCGTGGTCGACATGCCAAGATCGAGGGCCGCTGCTCGAAACGAGCCGCACCGGACGATGGCGAGAACCGCTTCAAGTTCGATCAGCGAATGGCGAGTCATTATCCCGATCTCCGTAACACGCTATGCCGATTTGTGTCGATTATCAGGCGAGAAGTCTATGGCTATTTAAGTCTTGTCACCATCGAGGAGATGAACATGTCAATGGACCTACCCAAACCAATCGCTGACTATGTCGAGGCAAACGCCCGTCTCGATATCGACGGCATGATGAAGCCCTTCCTGCGCGACGCCGTCTTTATCGACAACGGCAAGCATTTCGAGGGGCAACCGGCAATCCGGCAACTGTTCGAAGAGGAAGTGATCCCGGTGAAGGCCATCTTCGTGCCCGATACTGTTCGGGAAGAAGGCGGTGATGTCATCGTCGAAGGTCCTGCGCATGGTGATTTTCCAGGGAGTCCGCTCCGCTTCACCTATCGCTTCACGCTGGCGAACGACGCCATCAAGACTCTGGAGGCCACGGTATGAGCATCCAGGCAGATCCCAACGAGTTCGCTGGCAAGCGCGTCCTCGTTAGCGGTGGCACCAAGGGTCTGGGCCGCGCCACGGTCGAGCGCTTCCTAGCCGGCGGAGCCCGTGTTGTCACGGCCGCCCGCACGATCAAGGATCCCATCGAGGGCATTGAATATGTCCAGGCAGACCTGACCACGGCAGAAGGTGGTGAAGCGTTCGCCAAGGCGGCGCTCGAGCGGCTCGGCGGCATCGACATCCTTGCCCATGTTATCGGAGGCTCGGCTTCGCCGGCGGGTGGCTTCGCCGCGCTGACGGACGACCACTGGCTCGCCGAACTGAACCTTAACCTGCTGGCGACCGTCCGGCTCGATCGCTTGTTGATCCCGCAGATGCTTGAGCGGGGCAAGGGCACTGTGGTGCACATCACCTCAATTCAGTCCGTCCTGCCGCTGCCCGAGTCCACGACAGGCTACGCCGCCGCGAAAGCCGCGCTGAGAACCTACAGCAAGTCGATCTCGAAAGAGCTTGGTCCCAAGGGCGTGCGGGTCAATTCCGTCTCGCCCGGCTGGATTATGACTGACGCCACTGGAGACTTTCTCGAAATGCTTCGCAACGCCAATGGCGGCACGATCGAGGACGCGCGGCAGTCCGTGCTCAATGCCTTGGGCGGGATCTCGATCGGGCGCGGAGCCGAGCCTGAGGAGGTGGCCGACCTTATCGCCTACCTTGCCTCCGACCGTGCTGCTGCGATCCACGGCGCCGAGTTTATCATCGATGGCGGGACTATCCGCACCGTCTGAGGGTGCTTCCTGGCGTTCGCGCGGGAGCGGACGCCGGGAGATAGTCTACTCTTGCCGATGGATAAAGCCGTCGCGGGTTGCCAATACGAACAGTTGGCATCGGTCGGTGGCGTCTGCGCGAACCGCAAGGCGGATGGCTGATTTGAGGGCAGGGGAGGCGAAAGCACCATCGAGGCCGCGCCATTTCGTCAGGGTCGACCAGTTCGTCAGCCGGCGGCGCACGGTCGCCGGCGCATGCGGACCGGGAGATTTCAGGAAGCCTTGGCGCCGGAGGTTGTCTTCCACATCGGCCGGCATGCCGTGATCGGGATCGGCCGCACGCTTGTCTGGATCCCACAGGTGATGGGCGACAAACTTCAGGAGCAGGGCTTCGGGCGCCGGCCAGGGCAGGGACCGTCCGGTGGCCGCAAGCCCCCAGGCTTCGAGATAGGTAAGATCAGAGGTCAGTGCCCGCAGCGTGTTGTCACCCATGCCCTGGTTGACGAGATGGCGCAGCGTCTCGACATCACTGTCCGTCAAAAGCTCGGCGAGCTCGTCGCGGCGCTCCATCGGCAAGACGGCGGCGATGGTGTCGAGCTCTTCGGCGCGTCGCTCGACTGCGGTCAGTGATGTATTGGGTTTGGCCACGGAGGCTCCAAGATGGTTGGTATCAGCGGCCATGACAGCCTGCTTTGCCCCGATTCTTGCTTGTCGATCGGCCTGATCGAGTGGAATCCAATTCGTTGTATTGATACCGCTTTTGCCTTCCAAGATCACTGGAATCTTCTTGGTCGGCCGGAATGCGCCAATTAGCGGACTTGTGCCCTGCTAAGCCCACCTCGTTAGACGGCGTTCGTAGTCTTGCCGGGCAACGCCTCTCCTGACGCATCCCCGTCCGCAACGTGCAGAGAACTTCTGTAGGCCATCGGAGAGCTGCCGCTCACGCGTTTGAATGCGTTGCTGAAGGCGCTCTCGGACGTATAGCCAAGGGAGCGCGCAACAACCGATACGGGCGTCTTTTCCGCTCGCAGGGCGCGTTCTGCCAGGCGCATCCGCCACTCTGTAAGATAAGCAAGCGGTGCGACACCTGCTGCCTTTCTGAAGTGGAATGCGAAAGATGTCCGTGACATCGCGCATGCTTTCGCAAGCTCCTCCAGATGCCAGGCGCGAGCCGGGTTGCCATGCATCAGGCGCAGCGCAGGCGCAATTCGCGGATCGGCCAGCGCGCGCAACCGACCGGCGGGCAGGCGGTTCGACGTGTTGAGATGGGAGCGAAGGATCTCGATGAACAGCAGTTGGGTCAACTGTGCCGACGCAAGTTGGGCACCCGGCTGCCCGACGTCCCTCTCTTCGATCAGCCGATCGAGAAGCCACCGGAATATTGTCGCATGGGGCGATGACGCCCGCGTGTGAATCCAAGGCGGCAGTATGTCGGCCAACATCCTGCCGCGGATCGGATCGAGCAGAACATGGCCGCCGATATGCGCGAAATCTCCCCCATCGCCGAGCGTCGCCATCGTCCTGCCGCTGCCGGAAAACAGGTCCATGGCATCAAGCGGCGCAACGCTCAGGTCGCTGGCGAGAACGAAGCTCCGACGTTCCGCCAGGAGTCCCACGTCGCCGGTTTCAAAGTGCCTGGGCTCCGCTTCGCCCTCGAGCTTGACCCAGCAGCTACCCTTGACCACTGCAAAGAACTTGATCTTATCGCGCCCCGGAAAACGGATCGCCCATGGGCCGCCAGCGGTGAAGCCACCTGTAACCACGGCCTCTGCATTCGTGAGCTTCAGGATTTCGGAAAAGGGATCCACGCGCATTCTCGTACTCTCGCGCAAGTAAGCTGCACTTTCAAGCATTCACAGTACGGAAGCTTCGTTTTAGCTTCTGGCCATCACGCGTTCCGCAATCGAATGCGGCGGGACTCGATGTCTGAGAGGAACGATATGACTGATGAACTTGTACTCGTGACCGGCGGCACCGGCTTCATTGCGCAACATTGCATCCTGGCTCTGCTGAATAACGGCTACCGCGTGCGCACGACAATTCGTTCGCCACAGCGGGAAGCGGAGGTGCGCGAGCATCTGAGGACCGGCGGCGTGGATGCAGGGGACCGTCTGTCGTTTGTCCCCGCCGATCTCAATGCTGATCCGGGATGGCCGGAAGCCGTCGCCGGATGCGCCTACGTGATGCATGGCGCTTCGCCAACGCCGTCCGGCGACCAGACCCGCGAGGAAGACTGGATCGAGCCCGCCGTCAACGGAAACCTCAGGGTGTTGCAGGCTTCGCGGGATGCCGGGGTCAGGCGCGTCGTGCTGACCTCGGCCTTCGGCGCGATCGGCGTCGGCCATGCACCCGACCATCGGCGACCATTCGACGAGACCGACTGGAGCAACCTCGCCGGCAATGTTGCGCCCTATCAAAAGTCGAAAACCCTCGCCGAGCGCGCCGCCTGGGATCTTGTCGCGCGGGAAGGCAATGGGCTGGAGCTCGCAGCCGTCAATCCGGTCGCGGTTTATGGGCCGGTTTTGGGGGCGGACTATTCCCATTCCATCCGGCTGATCGCCAACATGCTGAATGGGCATATGGGATCCCTGAATGTCAACTCCTGCTGCGTGGACGTGCGCGATGTCGCGGACCTGCATCTGCGCGCCATGACCGATCCCGCCGCCAGAGGAGAGCGGTTTCTCGCGACCGTTGGCGAAAGCATGCCGATGATCGAGGTGGCAGAGCTGCTGCGGCTCCGCCTGGGGAAAGCCGCCGAGAAAGTCTCGACGCAAGTTTTGACCGACGAACAGGTCCGCATCGCCGGTGAGACGAACGAGCAGCTCAAGGGGATCGTGCCGCTGCTCGGATACGATATGAGTGCGACGGGTAAAAAAGCCGAGCGGCTGTTAGGCTGGGCTCCACGATCAACGGAGGAGGCAATCCTTTCCTGCGCCGAGAGCTTGATCCGGCTTGGACTGCTTCGCAGCTAGATGAGAGGCGAAGCGAAGAGCCCGAAAGCGGCTTTTTCGCTCTCCATTGCGCGCTGGCGCCTTTATGAACTCGATCCATTCAGCGGGGTCGAACCGCGATGGCGCTTTGTTTCTTCTGCGTGATGGCAGATACTTGTTGCCCTTTCCGCTTTCGCCGCACCGTGGCACTAATCAACCGGCCGACACTGGTAATTGCCGGCGAGCACGATACGGTGACGGCGGCCAGCCATAGCGAGCTGATCGCCGCGACGGTCCCCGGCGCGAAGCTGGTTGTTTTGCCTGCGGTTCATCTGTCGAACGTCGAATACCCAGCTGAGTTCATGCGGGCGGTACAGGATTTCCTGCGCTGACCGGTACGGTTGCATGGGGCATCGGCAACCACGCTACCAGTTCTTTTATCTAACCACGGTGGCGACCTAATCGGAGACCACTCTATGAGCGCGCTTTACAGGCGTTCTTATCGAAGTGTGGGTGCACCCATCAGGGGTTACCGTGGGAACAATTGGATCGTCGGGTTCGTAATGTTAGATTGGATTCTGAGAACCTCAAAGTGCGAAGGCTTGATTAAATGATGGCATCCGGTTTCATCGCCTATTCTACGGCTCTGGCTGTCGCAGCAATTATTCCCGGTCCGCAAATCGTCGCGATTGTCGCTCATGCCCTGAAGGGGGGGATACAGCCGGGCAGCCTGGGCTACCGCGGGGATGGTGGTTGGCGACGCGCTCTACCTCGCAAGTGTGCTGGCAGGCCTCGCCCATATAGCGGAAACGTTTAGTTTCCTTTTGATTGCGATCAAATGGGCCGGCGTCGCTTATCTGTGTTGGCTGGCGTTTAATTTTTGGACTTCACAGGTCATTATCGCGCCGTCTGGCGCCGGGCGCGCACCCTGCCGGGGTTCTCCTGGGGTGCGACAACCAGACAATCCGTCTCCACGAGCTCGCTCGCGTTCAGCTCTCGACAGTCTTTTGCAGCGAGAATGAAAAGAAACGGATTTAGTCGGTTCGTCTAGCCTAAATCCACGTATCCCAAGTCGACCGAGCCATTCCGCAAGCTAGCAGCTTTGGGCGACTTAGGTGCCTTCGAGCCTGCTCGAGGCATGGGCATCGGGCAATTTCGTTGCTACGACAAGTTCCAGTGCACCACGGCATCGTGTGAAGTCAATTCGTGGCGGCAAAAGAGCAGCTTTAAGACGGGCCCCGGCGACCTATCTGCTCCGGATGAGCCTGAGAATCCGCGTTAATCAGGTCATTGCGTGCTTCTTTACAATCATAATTGGCAGCGCTAACATCGGCTGCGTGACGCCCTCGGGAGGAGCCCATCCGGCGTCATTTGGATAGCGTATCGACATGCACTGCCGGACCGGCAACCGACTGCAGAACAAACTGCAGCGGACAGTCGATGATTCCGACACCCATTCGATGCCGATCCGAACATGGCAACAAATGGGAGGATTCGATGTACAAGACATTGGTCGGCGGCCTTCTCGCCGCGGCTGCATTTACGCTTTCCCACTCCATGGCTCTTGCCCAACCGGAAATTGTCAGCGGGCCTGCGGCCGAGGGTGACTGCTTCGTGCCGTGGACGGCAGATACCAAGTTCTTCAAATTTCCGAAAAAAGACGGGCCTTATCGCATCGCGCTCGCCAATGGTTATATCGCCAACACCTGGCGCATTCAGATGATCCAGACGGCGAAAGCCTATGCCGCTCAGCCGGATGTCGCCGCCAAACTCAAGGAGTTCAAGGTCGTTTCCACCGGTGAGGACGTGCCGGCGCAGATTTCGGCGATCAACAACTTTATCGATTCCGGTTACGACGCCATCGTCGTCAATGCCCAGAATCCGACGGCATTCGGACCGGTCATCAAGCGCGCCAAGCAGGCCGGCGTCGTCCTGGTCGCCTTCGACAATATTCTGGATACGCAAGACGCAATCAACGTCAACGTCGACCAGAAGGGCCTTGGCGTGTTGTGGGCGAACTGGCTGGCAAAGCACCTGCCTGACGGCGGCAAAGTTCTCGAGGTGCGCGGGGTTGCCGGAACGTCAGTCGATACCGACCGCCACAACGGCATACACGAAACCTTGGATGCCACCGGCAAGAAGTGGGATGTCGTCGAAGTGCTCGGCAAGTGGGACGACCCGACGGCACAGAAAGCCACCGCCGACGCGATAGCCGTGCACAAGAAGTTCGATGGCATCACTGCGCAGGGCGGCGATACCGGCGTCGTGCAGGCAATGATCGATGCCAAACATCCGTTCGTGCCTTTCGGTGGCGAAACGGAAAACGGCTTCCGCAAGTTCTGCGCCAAATATGCTGGCGAAGGCCTGAAATGCTCCTCGGCCGGCACCGGGCCTGCCCAGGTGGCGGTTGCCATCAAGACGGCGATCGCGGCACTTGAAGGACAGGTCGTGCCGCAGTCCATCAAGCTGCCGCTGGCAATCGTCGAAGACCCGAACTTCAAGGAGGGCCAGGACTTCTATCCGGATCAGTCGGACAATTTCTTCGTCGGCAACGCTTTTCCGACCTGCGGCATCAATTTCACCGCACAGGAGATCATGGGGCAGTCGAAGGAAAACCAATAGGCCGAGCCCGCCGGATCGCTTGATCGGCGCGCCGCGGCTCTGCCCGCGGAGCGCGAGAAACACCTGCCCCGAGGACATTCATGACGGCACCAGAAAAACCGGCGGCAACCCCGCTCTTTGAGATGAGCGGTGTATCGAAGCGTTACGGCGGCGTGCATGCGTTGGAAAACGCCAAACTCACCGTGGAAGCCGGGAATATCCACGCCATTCTCGGCGAGAACGGCGCGGGGAAATCCACGCTGATCAAGATCATGGCCGGCGTCGTCGCGCCGGATGAAGGCCGCATGCTGCTCGACGGGCATCCGGTGTCCTTCCGCTCCCCGGCCGAGGCTTCCGCCGCCGGCGTCACCTGCGTATTTCAGGAACTCTCGCTGATCCCGGACCTCAGCGTTGCCGACAACATCTCTATCGCCGCTCCGCCGCGCCGTTTCGGCCTGATTGACCGCAAGGCGCAACGCGTCATCGCCGAGGAGATGCTCGCGCGGGCAGGCGCCAGCGACATTCATCCGCGCGAGCTGGTCAAGGACCTGCCGCTCTCGCGCCGACAACTGGTGGAGATCGCCAAGGCGCTCGCCTGGAAACCGCGCATTCTCATTCTTGACGAAGGAACGTCGGCACTGACGGCAGCCGATGTCGCCGAGGTCTTCTCCGTTTTGCGGCGGCTGAGGTCCGAAGGGCTGGCACTCATTTACATTTCTCATCGCATGCAGGAGATCGCCGAATTGGCGGATCAATGCACGGTCTTGCGCAACGGCCGCAATGTGGCGAGTTTCCCGGCAGCCACGCACAGCGATGGCGAGATCGTCGAAATGATGATCGGTCGGGAATACAGCCGCGCCTTTCCGCCGAAACCGGAACGGGTTGCGAAGGATGAAGTCCGTCCGGTCCTGGAATGCCGCAAGCTCGGCTGGGCGGATACGCTGCACGACATTTCGCTTACCGTCGGTCGTGGTGAAGTCGTCGGCCTTGGAGGCCTGGATGGACAAGGGCAGCGCGAGCTGCTGCTTGCGCTCTTCGGCGTCCTGCGCGGGACCACAGGTTCCGTCCTTGTCGACGGCAAGGCGGTTACGCTCGCAAGCCCGGCAGCGGCAAAATCCGGACAGATCGGCATGGCGCTCATCCCCGAGGACCGCAAGACGGAAGGCTTGATGCTGCCGATGACGGTCCGGGAAAATCTATCCTTTGCGGTACTGGACCGGGTGTCCAGAGCGGGGGTGATAGATCAGGAAAAGGAAGAACGGCTGATCGAGGAGATGGTACAGCTACTGGCGATCAAGACGGCAGGACTTGACATTCCGGTCGGAGCGCTCTCCGGCGGCAACCAACAGAAGGTCGTCATCGCCAAGTGGCTGATGCGCAAGCCGCGGATCATTCTGCTCAACGATCCGACACGCGGCATCGATGTCGGCACCAAGCAGGAGATCTATCAGTTGCTGCGGCGCTTGGCCGAAGCAGGAGCAGCCATTCTCTTTTATTCGACGGATTACGGCGAGTTGATCGGCTGCTGTGATCGCGTTCTCGTCTTGTACAACGGCAGCATCAGACGCGAATTGACGGGCGACGGCATCACCGAGCATGCGCTGGTGGCGAGCGCACTGAATGTCGGTAGCGAGAATGTGGGGAGCGCGGCGTGAAGGAGTGGCGTTACCGGTTGGGCGAACGGCGCGGCGCGGTGATGGCAGCCGGCATATTCGTCGTCATGTTTGCAATCTACGTCTCCAATCATCCCGCTGGACTGACGGCCAATGTCGTCCAGACCGCGGCGAACAAGGGCGTGCTGCTTGCCTTCGTCGCAATGGCTCAGACGTTGGTGGTGATCACCGCCGGCATCGACCTCTCGGTCGGCATGATCTTCATCCTGACCAATGCGGTGGCTTCCTGGCTCGTGCTCGGCTCGCCGCTTGAAACTGCTCTTGGCGTGATGGCCGTCCTGGCAACCGGTCTTGCCTGCGGCGCGCTCAACGGCGTGATCGTCATCTATGGACGGTTGCAGCCGATCGTTGCCACGATCGCCACTGGCGCTGTGTTCTTCGGCATCGCCCTCCTGCTGCGACCCTTTCCCGGCGGATCGGTCAACGAGGAACTGGCAGACGTCATGACCGGCAAGGTCTTCGACCTCTTGCCGGCCAGCCTAGTCGCTCTGATCGCCGTCGTTCTCGTCATATGGGTGCCGTTCAGCCGCTCCCTGATCGGGCGGGCAGCCTATGCCTCCGGTTCATCGGAGATCGCGGCTTATATGTCCGGGCTGCCCATCCGCCGCGCGAAATTTACCGCCTATGCGCTCGCCGGTCTTCTTGCGTCGATTGGCGGGCTCTTCCTCACCTTCTTCACCTTCACCGGCGAGGCAGCCTTTGCGAGCGGCAATGCCTATACACTGTTCTCAATCGCTTCGGTGGTGCTCGGCGGCGTATCCCTGTTCGGCGGCAAAGGCAGCGCGATCGGCGCAATCTTCGGAGCCCTCGCCTTCCGGACCATCGGCGACCTCCTCTTCGTCTTCGATTTCGATCCGCTGTGGCAGCCACTGTTCCAGGGTGTGGTGCTGCTCGTCGCGGTGAGCCTTGGCGCGTTCGCATTGTTCCGTGTGCGCAATCGCCTGGAATGGTTCGAATGAACGACCTAATGCGCGAACACTCAGTGACCCGGATTTCCAAGTTCATGCATCGGCTGGACCCGGCCATCGCCACCGCCTTCGCCTGCATTTTCCTGCTGCTCATCATCGGCAGTTTCTATTCGGCGAGTTTCCTGTCGCCGGAATATCTCCTGCAGCAGTTGAAGGTCGCATCCTTTCTTGGCGTCATCGCCACAGGCATGATGATCGTCGTGCTGCTCGGCCAGATCGATCTTTCCGTACCGTGGTCTGTCGCCGTCGGCGGAATGATGGCGTGCGCGGCTGCCGCTTACGGCCCACTCGGCGAGGCTCTGGCCATTCCCTTCGGCATTGCCTGCGGCATGGCGATCGGGCTCGCCAACGGGATCGGCGTCGCCTATTTGCGCATCCCCTCGATGATCATCACGCTGGCGACCAACGCCGTCGCGCAAGGACTGATGGTCGTCTATACTGGCGGCTTCTCGCCGCAGGATTCGGCAACATTTGCGATGCGCTATCTGGCAACCGGCTTCCTTCTGCCCGGGCTACCCAATGCCGTTCTCATCTGGGCGGTCGTCGGCGCCGCAACGGTCTTCGTCCTTAACCGCACGACATTCGGCCGGTCCGTCTATGGTATCGGCAATCGGGAGAGTGCCGCCTATCTTTCCGGAATCAATACCCGCCGGATCATCATGACCGCCTTCATTGCCTCAGGGGCGCTGAGCGCCTTCGGCGGTGCCCTGCTTTCTGGGTATGCCTCGAAAGCGGCGCAGTCCATGGGCGATGCTTATCTCCTGCCTTCGATCGCCGCCGTCGTCCTCGGTGGAACCTCTATCCTCGGCGGCAAGGGCTCCTATCTCGGCACCGTTGCCGGCGTGATCCTGATTACGCTGCTGCAATCGATCCTCTCCGTCATGCAGATGCCGGAGGCAGGGCGGCAGATCATCTACGGCGTCGTCATCATCGCCATGCTTTTGCTTTACGGCCGCAGCCCAGCCAACCGGCAATAGCGCGCCTGCGCTACTGCAACGCCGGATCAATCGCAGGACCACCGCACCGCCCGTCAGTCCGGCACCCGCCGGGCCAGAAGGAGCGTCTCTCCTGGAACAAACTGAGACCAATGATTTGGCGGTCGTGAAGATCACGGCCGGCGAGGCACTAAAACCGCTAGCATTCCGAAAGTCTGCAACAAGGCTTGGCGAGGATATTGTTGCGGTGGGGTACCCTTTGGCCACGCTGATCGCAGATTCCCTGAAGATCACCACAGGCAACGTGAACTCTCTAGCGGGGATCTGCAACGACACGAGCTACGTAACAGCTCGACACCGATCCAGCCGGGGAACTCTCCTTCTCGGCATCACGAGCGCCACTCTGTCCAAGCGGACTGCGGATGAGATCGGTATCACTGCTCAGAACGTGAACTTCGCCATCCGCGCGTCGGTCGCCGAGCGTAGCCTTCACCCCTGAGACGCCGAATCTTCTCCAAACCCAGCTTCCCGCAAACTCCGTAAACCTTCCGGCGGACAATGCGGCCACCGCTCAAGCGTCGCTCGAAGTTCCCCGAGCCCGGAGTGGCTTCGTGCGACTCCCAAGGGAATAGCGTCGATTAAATCTGCGGCCAACGGGGATGCGAAGACGATCGTACAGGCGCCAAACGGAAGTCCCGTGGAAGTCGCTGAACTACTAGACGACTGGTATCGCGTCGCTGTCGTTTGTCGCCAAATGTGTGAACTAAGGCTTCTGGTTCCACGACACGGCGGGCCCGGTTTCGAAAGGTGGTGAGGGTCTTTTTCTCAATTGCCATCGCTCTGTTTCTCCTCAAGCTGTCTGACGCTCAACAGCTAGCAGTCCCGCGCCACGACGGTCTTGTTCTCAAGGTATTCGTCCAGTGCGCCGGTCGCAAGTCGCCTCTCAGCATGAACTCACATGATGAGGTCTTCGGGTCGCATCCTTTCAAGGCGCTCGACTGGGCGCACGCTTATTTAAGAGCGCTTACCTTAGCTGCTTCGTTATTTAAGCGAAGGCCCACTTGCTTAAATAGTAGCTGAAAATCATAATCAGCCTATGTCTGATTCCGAGCTATCTTTACCTGAAGACCCATCGAACGGAATACTATCGACTGCTCCAGGAGGTCCGCGAACACGGCAGTTGGGAAGGTTGGCTCGACTTCTTCCTTGCCGGCGTCGCCGACACCGCAAACCAGGCATTTGACGCCGCCACTCGGATCGTCGAGGTGTTCAAGGAAGACCGCGAGCGCATCACAACTGAAAGCGACCGAGCCGGTTCAGCGCTTCGCATCCATGATCTTTTTCAGCAAAATCCGTTCCTGACGGCAAATCAGCTTGTTCAAAAGACGGGCCGATCGGCCCCTACCGTCAATGCGGCACTCACCGATCTGGAGCGGTTCGGCATAGTTGAGGAGGTGACCGGCCGCAAGCGTGGTCGCGTTTTCAGCTATAGACGGTATCTCGCGATCCTTAGTGAAGGCACCGATCCTCTTCCCGCAGCAGTTTGAAAACCAACCAATTCACCGGTCTGCGGTTCGAGTCCTATCGAGGCGGCCAAGCCGAAGGGGCCGACCGGGGTGACAATTTCGCGCCGGCTCGCCGAGCAGACTTTCGGTAAAACTCGATTTTCAAGTTTTTCCGCGAGTGAGGATTATCACCGGCGTCCACGAAATTTCGCCATTCATTGTCTTTTCGAGGAGAAGTTTGTGCAAGCGACGCTGGAACTAACGGCCGATGGTCATGTTATCCATTCGTGCTCCATCGCGACAAGGGCGCTCCATCAAGAATACTAGCTTGATGATGCTGCGAGCGATCACGCCTTGGAGGATAGTACGATGGACGATAGTGAGAAAAAAGAAGGCACTGCGGGCGTTATGCCTAACCGGCTAAGCGTCGTCCCGCCAGAGCGTGAGGGTCAGGCAACCTTAACCGCCCAACAAGAAGAGATCGTAAAGGCCTACCGCGCCGGCCGAATGGACGAGATGCAGTTTCAGAGGTATTTGACCGACGATCCTATTATCGCCGAGTATGTTCGCCGGATCGCGCACCCGCGAGATGATCCGCGACCTGCGGATTGGGCACGCGCCAAGCGTCGCGATGGATAGCGCAGGCAACAAAACCCACCGCCATTCCGCTACTCGGCTGCAAGATTGGATGCGCGCCAACCCCGATCATCTGGCGCTGATCGCTCTCCAGCACCGCCAGAGTCCAATAGTCCGGTTCCGCGCCGAGACCGTCGATACCTGGACGACGGTGATGCGACCGTCACTCTGCTTGAATGGTCTGGCCCAATAGAATGCGCCCGGAACTAGCGGGTCGACCGGCCTTCCCGTTCCAGCGTCCAGAGGTGGCGTGTCGTCATGTCCCGGACTTACGCCGACGGTCGGACCCGTACAAGACCGTCTCGACGGCTTCCACAAGCTGCTCAGGCGAGGCCGGCTTCATCAGAAGATGACCTTCTGCGAACGCGGGTTCCAGCTCGGAAGCGGATTCGGTCTCGCCCGAATAGAGAATGAATGGAATGTCGCAGCCGACGAGATGCCGCGCGACGGCAGTGCAGACGCCATCCGAGAGGCGAGGGTCGACGATTGCGGCGGACGGCGAGTTTTCCTTCAGCCAGGAAATGGCGCCCGAACCGGTCGAAAGCGTTACGAAGCTGCGCTGGCCACATCCCTCCAGAACCGTCTCGATATCGAGCGCGATGAACGGTTCGTCTTCAAGGATAAGGATCGTAGGCATATTTTCCCTTCTGGGGCAGCGCAAGATTATCGAAAACGACCGTGCCTGTCACGTCCGACTGAAGTCCGAAGATCCGTCCGGAGCGGCCGTCAATCAAAACTTCGTGGGTATCCACTGCTTAATTTAGCACTTTCTCATCTATCCGTCGTTGACTTTCGCTGTCGGTGAATCATGTCGCTTACAGAAGTAGGGAGAGGCGGCTCCATGCAGAAAGCAGTCCTGGTAATGGAGGATTGAACCGCTCATTCGCTTCGTCACGGTCGACGTCCTCGAAGACGACGGTTACGTGGTCTGTCAGCAGGCCCCGGATTCGACTGCGCCCATTGCAGCACCACCTGCGGCTCCTGTTACCGTCGACGACTGCGCGCAGGCCAACGTCATGCCAACAACGGCAATTCCCCTTTGATATTCATCTGTTGCCTCCTTTGATGCGGTTGGTTCCGCGGGGGGCCAAACCGTAAAACAGAGGAACTGTTTGAGGACTTCAGACCGCGCTATCGCACCTTAGTCCTAGCCCCCTGTCGGCTACTGCATGGGGTAACGGCTCAGCATCCGGTCCTGCACGTTCTCCTGACCGACGATCATCGCCGCAAGGGAGATGGCTTTATCACGGTCCGCGGCGTTCGTTATGTAGCCTTCGAGCGGACCACAGGGCCGAGCATCCTGATCTCGATGGCACTGATGTTTATATCCTGAGCGGCGGAAAGGGCCGCTTTGATCATCGCGATGGTCGAGGCCGAACTATGGCCCTGCAAGCAGCACTCTTCGTGGCTGGCATCGTCGGAACCGAACTTCATATCGTCCTCTGGGTCGTTGCCCTCCACGAACCCTCGGATTACCACAAAACCTAATATGAGAAGCGGGTTATGGAGTCGCCAGTCCGACTTAGGTCCGTCTTCCCCTCGGCGCTACCCGGCTTAAATTTTACTGATCCTTGTTGAAAGGACACCAGGGAGGTTTTGGCAATGTTGCCGTTCCCAGTCAGAACCTCCCTGGTGAAGTTTTGTCGATCCATGTTGGGCGTCGCATTTTGGGGAATAAAGGGGCTATCCATGCAAACGGTCGGGATCGATCGTTGTTCGTCCGTTGAAGTACTTCGACGACTTCGCCCAGTAAAACGCATCCGGAACCAAACTTGCTGCAACCATGACGCCTACTCCCATGACCTGTGAATGATACAGAAATCCTGGAAAGGAGAATGCCTTAGCTTGTCCATGTCGCATCAGGTGGATAACGATCGCCCGTCGACTTAACCGACTTCCAATTCGTGTCTTCCAGGGCGCTCTTCCTGTGACATAATTCGAGCAGGAGACAGTCCAATGACGGATGACAAATACCACCACGATCCGGGCCATTTTCGAAAAACGCGAGTCAGCCCACCGTGGCTGTCGAACACCTGCTTCAACGCACGGAGTCTTTTCGAAACACTGCTGGCTCTGTGCCATCGGACGGCGACGCTTCCCATGAAGCCGTCTTCAGCGATGAGCGAGGAAGTCACTTCAATATGGAATAGGCCGAATGACAATGAGGTAACGACACCAAACCAGAGAGTGTCCTCAATTGGTGCGCCTCGTGATCCTAGTCATATTTTAGCGTGGCCTTCAAATGCTTGAGCTCGGCCTCCTGCCTAGCTGCCGCTTGTTCGACTATTTCTCGATAGGAAGCATTGGTCTCGGCGACAACCTTGTTCAACTCCGTGATCTGACTCTGCAGCTCGTAGGGCATGCATGCCGACATTATCCTGTTCCCGCAAGCAGTAGCCGCCCGCCTCATGACGGATGCGCGGCCTTTCCATGTCTCGTTAAAGGAATCGGACCAAGCCGTGGGGGTATCTGCCGAAAGCTGCAGGACCATTGAAGTGAGCGGTCCCTTTACGGACCCCGATGCACTGTCGTTCAACTCGACGATCCTGATATCCTGAAATTCGGTCATTGAATAATTCTCCTCCATTGGCGGCCTGGACTGCCTTGGCTGGTCATCGCTAAGATGGCAGCGATGACCGTGCGCGGCTGCGCTGTGACGGGCTACGTCAACGGTGTCAGGCGGCTTTCTCGGCATTCTGATTGACAACCTTCGTCGCAATGGAGGTTAGCGCGAGATCGGTCGCCTGTTCCTCATCGAGCGTCGTCTGAAGGAGCTTGGCGGCGTCCTTCATCCCCAACTCGAGCGCCCATGTCCGCAGGGTGCCATAGCGCGACATCTCGTAGTGCTCGACCGCCTGGGCCGCGGCAAGAAGGCCGGCGTCGAGTGCCGGCATCCCCTCGTACTCTTCCATGATCTCGGCGCCTTCCTTGACGATGCCCATGAGGGCGTCACAGGTCTTCTGCTCCGGCTTCTTACCGATGATCTTGAAGACATCCTCGAGACGGGTGACGTGCACCTTGGTCTCGGCGAGGTGCTTCACGAAGGCGTCCTTGAGCTGCCTGTTCTTAGCCGCGTCGTGCATCTTCGGCAGCGTCGCAACGATCTTGTTTTCGGCGAAATATACGTCCTTCAAAGTGTCGTGAAAGAGAACGTCGAGTGTTTTGATTTCCTTGGCCATGGTTAGCTCCTTGGGTTCGAAAGATTTCTGTCGTGGTCCAGATGCCCGGTCATGTTCACGGCCACAGCCAGGCGTGCATTGCGATCAGGCCGCCGGGCGGCGGTAGCGGTCGCCTTCCTGTTGACCCACCCATACGGGGCGAGCGTGTCGTCGATGCCGGTCTTCTCGACGCCGTTTTTGGCCTGAGTCTCGGTGAAACTGTTGGCGCCTGCGACCGGCGCAGCCGAGTTCTTTGTGTCAAGCGTCGCGACCGCCGGAGTTCCGGCATCGGTAGAGGACGCGGGGTCCGTCGTGCGACAGAAGTGAGCGCCGACGCTCCTACCAACGCCGCGGCGAGAGCCATATGTATCATTGAGATGTCCTCTTTCTCGGACGGTGTTCACTCGGCCGTGAAGACAGAACCTCTGCAGCTGGTATTAGTTCCTCTGCAACCGCCTGAAATATCCAGCGGGCCAACCGGTAGTCGGCGCGACGGTGCCGACCTCGGCGCCTTGTCGAAAAGGACTTGACCCTTGATGCAGGGACAATAGTCCCGGCACTGTTCGAGCCAGATCGTCAATGGCAAGATCGCTCCGGCTTTTCCGGATCACACGTCGTCTCTGTGTGGAAAAAGGGGCTGACGCCCTACCAAGGCTTCCCTGACAATTCTCGCGGTGTTTTAGCCTCGCCGGCTTGAATGGATGAGTACGCCGCCTTTCGTGTTGCTCCACAGCGCCAATGCGGTGGCGCACGTCGGATATGGGAATCGCACGAGCTTGTTTTGGGAACTGTCAGACCGGGCGGGAACACTTTACCGGCATTCTGGTTCTCTCATCGAGACCAACCCGGTCTCGTCAATGGAGGAGTAAAACATGCCATCGTCAAGCGGAACCAGCGAAAGAAAGCCGGGCGTCAAGTCCGGCACCGGCAAGAGCGCTTCGTCGTCCAAGGGTAGCAGTGGCTCGAAAACATCGAGCGCTCAGGGCGGCACCCACGAACAGCACGTCAAGGCAGGTGAGCAAAGTCACAAAAACACCAAGTCTTAAACGCACCACGAAGGGTCCGTCACAAACGGGCTCTTCTATCTCACTTCGCCAGAGCAGTTTGGCAGGGCCAAAGGAAATGAAGGTGGCCGACGACAAAACCGAACTGAATGTCGATAAAATGCCAGAGCCCAAAATCGCTCCCGGCGTTCAAGTCAAATCGCTGGATTTGCCCACCAACCCGGTGGTCGTGCTGCTTTCGATATTGGTGGCGCTCGCGACATTATGCCTTGCCTACGTCGCGGCTGAGATCGTGCTGCCGATTGTGTTGGCGCTCGTTCTTAAGCTTCTGTTTCAGCCGGCCATGCGATTGCTGGAGAAACTCCATTTTCCGCGAACCCTTGCAGCCCTATTGCTAATCTTGTTTGTTTTCGGCGCCATCGTCGGTATCGGCGGTGCAATCTCTGGCCCAGCGACAGAGTGGGCTGCGAAGCTGCCCGAAGGGATTCCCAGATTGCAGGAGCGTCTCAAGTTTCTCAATGAACCGGTGAAAGCACTTCAAACATTCCTCCATCAGGTCGATAGCTTCATGCAGCAAGGATCGGCAACAAGCGGGGGGTCCGGCTCGACGATCGCCGCAACGCTTTTCGCTGGAACGACCCACTTTGCAGCCAGTTTCTTCGAAACCATCGTCATATTGTTCTTTTTGCTCGTATCCGGAAGCACGTTCTTAAAACGGATGGTCGAAATACTGCCCAATTTCAAGGAGAAGCGGCAGGTTGTCGAGCTGTCCCAAGATGTCGAGAAAAATATCTCTGCCTATCTGGTCACTATTACGGTCATGAATGGAGCGGTTGGTTTAGCTACGGGCATTGCCATGTGGCTGACAGGGTTAGGCGATCCGGTTCTATGGGGTGTCGCGGCGTTTCTGCTGAATTATGTCCCGATCATGGGGCCGCTTCTCGGAGTGGGAATTTTTCTGCTCGCCGGCCTACTGGTGATCGATAGGTTGTGGCTGGCCCTTCTGCCGGCGGCGCTTTATTTTGTGATCCATGTCGCCGAGGGCGAGATCATCACGCCTGTGCTGCTCGCCCGCCGATTCACCCTCAATCCTGTGCTTGTAATTATAGCGCTGATCTTCTGGTTTTGGATGTGGGGTGTGCCTGGAGCGATCCTGGCGGTGCCAATGCTCGCCATCACCAAAATCGTCTGCGATGGAATTCGGCCGCTTGCCGCCATCGGGCACTTCCTCAGCGGTGACGAATAATTGCGGCTCGATTTGCGCCGGGTTTCGGCGATGCGCGGCGCCGACGTTGTCCCCGTTCGACCCATAGTGGGCGAGAAGATTGTGGATTTGCGTCGGACTCGACTTCGCTGTCGCGTCTTTGCAATGTGGCTCCATCGGACAGCCCAAGGCGCAACGGCAGGAGCTATAATTGCTCTCAGCACGTACCGGCGCTGCCTGAAATTTCGCGGCGGCGCAATCATCAGGATCACCTCGCTTTCGGCTGTACCTGGGCTTATCGGAAACCAGAAGCAATCGGCGGTAGCGGTTGCGAGGCGAACATTTACTGGAGAAGTGGTGCGCGCCTGTCCCAGCCGGACATTCTCCAGTGCCAGTTGGAGTTTGCAGTTCCTTCTTCGGCCGAAACGGGTCTCGAATCGCCGGAGCACGGCTGGACAATGTTCAACGGTCTCGCACAGCCGAAAAGCCGTGGCCGCTTGCGGCTCTCTGGCCCTAACATAAACGATCCTATCCTGATCGACCCGAACTCCCTTAGCGAGCCGGAAGACATGGCTGCCGCATTGGCCGCGGTCGAATTGTGTCGCGAACTCGGCAACAGCGAGGGCTTTTCCCCGTTGGTGACAGGCGAAACTGCTCCAGGTGCGCGCGACAGATCAGGCATGATCGATTTCATCCGGCGCTCCGCCGTCACCTACTGGCATCAAACCTCCACCGCCAAGATGGGACGCGACAGCATGTCGGTCGTCGACAATGAGCTCAAGGTCTACGGCATCGAGGGTCTTCGTATAGCGGACGCCTCGATTATGCCGCGCATCACCACGGGCAACACAATGGCGCCCTGTGTTGTCATCGGTGGGCGGGCGGCCGATCTGATCGGAATCTCACATGGACTGGGCGCTCAGCGCGAACTTGTCGTTCCGTTTGTCTGATCCTGACAGTTGGGACTTAGCGCTTTGTTCTGCATGGCGCTGAGTTTCCGAACTGGACGATAATGGAATACCATGTCGTTAAGTGCGTTCGGCGCTCGGTTTTTATATCCATGATAAAGGTCATGGGGAAGATGGTCGGTGCCACGAGCATAGGTTAACATCATGATTTATAAGCGTGATTTGGCCCTTAAAACTAATATCTATTAAAACAATGTAAGGAAGCTTCTGCGCCTCCATGTACTGCTGCGTAACTTCCTGCAAATACGCGTTTTTTTCATGGAGCGTCAGCTCCGCGAATTGTTCGCGTGGCAGGAAAGTTGTCTCCGACAAAGCGCTTCTACCAATCGCTGTTTGTGATCAAGGACGTTGGTAAAAAAGGAAACGCGATAACGGAATCCGCTGCAGGGCGGGTTCCAAACCAAACAATGAAGAGTATCGGAGAAATCAGCATAGCGGCCGCAAGGCGGGATTTCGGGAATCTCGTCACGCTAAGGGCGGAATCAAGAGCAGCCGCAGGAGCCTCAGCATAGCGGCCGGCAGGGAGGCGGGGCCGACTGCCCCCGCCCGTGCGTTCCGTGTGGATGGGCGGCACGACGTTTGGGTGCCAGTCTCGCGCCGGCGGCTTCGACCAGATAGTGAAGTACCTGCACCGGTAAGGTAACGGGGCGGTTTATCAGGCTGAATGTCCAACCACTACGGTCGCAATCGTGATAAGGCTTGAGCCTAGAAGCGGTGGCGCAGCTGGGATCAAGCCGTCCCATCCACTTCGCCATCTTCGTCGAGGTTATGCACCGGCAGATAGGTGTTCTTCTCCATCCATTCCCGGACGATAAACCTGATCGTGTCGTTGCGCGTCATGCCGAACTCGCCGGCGAGGTCTCGCAACGCTTCCTCGATATCATCCTCCATCGACACGGCGCCAGCATTGCGCAGCCGCAGTGCTGCACGACGGAGCATAATCTGCAGGTCCGCTCGCGAGATATCCGCAATCCGATCAGCGGCGTCCTCGAGGAGGGTGGCGGTGTCAGGCGGGCTCATCAGTGGATCCGCTTCGGAGCGTCCTCAATCTGTTCAAGGATCTGGACCAGCCCCAAAACAACATTCTTGTTCAGGCGGGCCATGATGAGGCCCGACCGTTCAGCTATCTCGCCGGTGCGTCGATCGAATATCGTCCAGGTGTCGTCTCGCTCTTTCCGAGCGCCGTAGCGTGGTTCCTCGATCATCACTCATTCTCCTTCTATCTCGGATTACCATCCGCCTGGGCGAGACATCGCGCTTCTACCGCCACACCTGTGACCTGCGGCGTCGTACTGCCAATCGTATTGCAGTTGCCGCCGCCGCAATTGCCGTGCGTGCATACTGCAGCCGCCGTCCCGACTAATGCAAGCCCAACAAGGACGGCGGCTGCTTGCCGTTGCCGGAGCGACGATCTTGCGTTGCCAATCAAATCGGTGGCGATAGGTTCGCCATCAAGCAGAAAGCAGGGTCAAGGCAACCGCGATGGTTTGTGCGGATCCGCGGCAGGAAGCTGCGCTTGCGGGCGTGAGGCTGCGATCCGCCCACATTCCTTTAGAAGGCGCAAAGCGGCGGCCGGCTCGGGGGCGTCGATTTCGCAGTTGCCGATGCGCAGGCGGGTGCGCCTGGATGCAAGCCACGCTTTCACCACCTCGGTCGCACCCCAAACGCCTAAGGCGGCGACGCCCGGCCACGGCATTTTAAGAAGCTGAAGAATCTCGATCGCGCTCATAATGCGAATCATGCCCGTCAATGGTTATCGGCACAGATTGGCCCGGCCCGGGGACCGTTCAGTGCGAGTCACGGATTTTCAGCGTTTCGAGAACTTCTCGTCTGTTTGGCGGGGTTAAATGGCAATTCGTAACCGCGATGGTCAGAAGAATATCACCCAAGGGTGCGCTACTCCTAAATCAAGCATCCCTTGCGCCAAGGCGCGGTCGGTTACAATGGCAGAAGCGAGGGGAGAGGTCTCTTGGAGCGCCAGACGGGTTTCGAGCCCGCATCCTCCGGGTAGAAGCCGGACGCTCTGCCTTTGAGCTACTGACGCGCGGAGGAGGCCGAACCGGCCGCCAGCCGCAGGGGCAAGGGTGCTTTCCTTCAATGGGTGGGGGTGATAGATTCCGGACGGGTAGAAACCGGGGCGCACCGTTCGTTTGGGACGGTGCGTTTTCTGTTTGCAGGAGGGCGCGGTAGCCCGACACGCGAAGATGCGGGCTTTCGCCCGCATCCGCGGCAAGGCCTAGTATTCTTCGGCCAACATGATCGTGAGGACCCGTTTGGTGACCTTGGGGTCGGCCGGATCTTCGGAGCCATGGAGCATATCCATGGCGTAGTAGTCGATTTTCCAGAAGACCTTGGTCCCGTCGACGGTCACGGCGCCGAAATCATGTTCGCCGTGCGGGTCGTTGTCGGCCGTGAAGGCGTCGAAGGTCTGAACGGCCTCCGCAATGCGGGACTGAGACTCGATGGACAGGCTCCCGATGCCTGGGGTCATCAGGACCTCGCCCGTGAGCCAGGTCCTGCGGAAGGCGTCGTTCAGTATCCGGATGGTCTTTGTGCGGTTTGTTGTCATAGTTTTTGCTTTCGCTGGTTGATTGCGCCGATGGCGCATTCCGAACGAAAGCGGACGAGGGGACCTGTCCTGCCCAACACGGACCGGAGCGGGCAGGGCATGGATAGGAACACGCTGTTCGCTTAGGAAGGCCGCCACTCATGGCAGCCGATCAACCTGAAAGCCTATGACCGCGAGACGCGCGTAGAACGAGGAATATTGTACGCGAGCATATCCCAAGGATGCTCAGGGAGCTGTCAAAGCTAATGCTACACCGGGCCGAAGGATGCCCGGCGCTGCAATAACAGCTTGCGCCACTCCTTTGAGCGCCACCGTTGCGGAACGGCGACGCTCTTCCATGGCCGCGGCCGATCACAAACGTTAGCGCATGTGTTGCACAAATTACACAACTCTCCGAAAACGAGCGTGAATCGCGCTAAGGTAAACACTACCTGTCGATGTATCGCGCCGAGATCTGCTATGAAGCCGTCAAGCCAATGAGTGGCCTCGCTCTCTGAGCCTTTTTCATGACATCGATAATCCGCGCGGTGTGCGACAAGCACAGGCAAAAGTTGGTCGTGACGACCGACACGTCAAGGCTGATCCAATGGCCAATTGGAGCGAAATGGCTTCCCACTTGATTGAAACTTTTGAAATTTCAATGAGCAAATTTTCGAAGGGCGGCATGAAGCGGGGCTTCCGGATCGTCGCCCCCGCTCTGATATTGATGGCCGGTGCCAACCCTACCCCTGCCCAATCTCCTGATCCGGCAGTGCAGCCGGCGCCAACCGTACAATCCCAGAAATTCGACGACTGGTATTATCGCTGCACCGGTTCTGAAGGCGCCGAGGCCTGCGAAGTCGCACAGGTCGCGCAAGTTGCCAAAGATGGCAAGCCCGTCAATGTCCTGACGCTGGCGATATCGGCGCCGCCGGCCGGGCCTCAGGGCAAGCCGCGGCTGGTGCTGACCGCTCTGCTGCCGCTCAACGTCTTCCTGCCCTCCGGCCTGTCGATCAAGGCGGACGGCAAGCCCGTCGCCAGGCTCGATTACCGCAATTGCAACCAGACCGGATGCTGGGCGCAGCTGGCGCTGGATAGCAAGACGGCTGCGACGCTGAAGAAGGGCGCGACCGCCGAAGGGCTGGTGCGGCTGATGAACGGCCAGGATGTCAATATCCGCTTCTCGCTGAAAGGGCTGAAACCGGCCCTCGACGAACTTCAGTCCATTCCCGCGAAGTAGCCGAATTTCACTCATGACCACAGAAATTCGATACTCCCTGGTCGCTGGCGCCGTCCTCGTGATGGGTGTTGCACCCGCTTACGCGCAGTCGCCTGCCGATGATTTCAACCGCCGCCAGGAGCAACAGTCGCAGACGCAGCGGCTGGATGCCCTGCGCCGCGCCACACCGGGCGGAGGTGCGGATACGGAAGACGGCTCTTTGCCGACCAGCCAGGCAAATGTGGCCTGTTTCGACATCACTCGCGTCGAGATCGATGGGGCAAATCTGCTATCGGCGCAGGAGATCGGCAAGGTGACGGCGTCTTACGACAACCGATGCGTCGGCCTGGCGGAGATCAATGCCGTTCTCAGGGATGTGACGCACCTCTATATCGATCATGGCTATGTGACCTCACGTGCCTACGTGCCGCAACAGGATATCGCCAAGACCAGGGTCCTCCGCCTGCTCGTCGTCGAGGGCACGCTCTCGGACATCTATCTCAACGGCCAGAAAGTCGCCGGCAACGCGTCGCTGGCGACAGCCTTTCCCGGCCTGATCGGCCGGGTCGTCAACATCCGCGACATCGAGCAGGGGCTCGACCAGATGAACCGGCTGCAGGCCAATGACGCCAAATCCGCCATGCTGCCCGGCCCCAAGGACGGAACATCGATCCTGAACATCGAAAACCATCCGGGCCGGCCCTGGCATGTTTCCCTCGGCAACAACAATATGGGGCAGGAAAGCACCGGCTTTTCCAGAAGCTCGGCATCCCTAGGCTATGACGATCTGCTTGATATCAACGACCAGTGGAATTTTTCCTACGAGCATAGCGGCCCGAACTATCCGTGGAGCGATGACGGCAGGGGATATGGCAACAGCTATTCCGGCAGCGTCAGCGTTCCCTACGGTTACTCCACTGTTTCGCTGAACGGCTCCTGGTACCAATATGAAAGTGCGGTCGAAGGAAACTTCCGGTCGCTCGAAACCTCGGGCAATTCCGGCCAGGTGGGCCTCGGCATCGATCATGTCGTCTTCCGCGACAAGGATTCGATCACCACCGTCCGCAGCGGCCTGACCTACAAGCAGACCAACAACTTCCTGCTCGGCAATCTGATCGAGGTTGGCAGCCGCCGCTATACTGTCGGCGATATCGGCATTTCCCATTCCCGCCGCATGCTCGGCGGCGTCTGGATGTTCGACGCCAGCTATGACAAGGGGCTCGGTCTCTTCGATGCGGTGGAGCCGGGGGATCCCGGCGCCGGCAACGCCGATCCGCGATTTTCGAAATTCAACGCCACTGTCAGCGTGACGCAGCCATTCCAGGCCGCCGGCCGGCAGTTCGAGCTGACCTCGCTGTTCAGCGGTCAATACTCCCCCGACAATCTCCTCGGCGCCGAGCAGATCTCGCTTGGCGGCTACAGCAATGTCCGCGGCACGCGCGAAAGCGTGCTCTTCGGCAATAACGGCATGTTCACTCACAACGAGATCGTCTGGAGAACCAAATCCAGCGAAAGCGGCGGCGCGACCGCGAAGCTGTTCGGCGAACTCCGCCCCTATCTCGGCTTCGATTACGGCCACATCTACACGCAAAAACACTTCGACATATCAGGCGGCGATCTCGCCAGCTGGACGGCCGGCATCCGGACCGTCGGCGGCAATATCAGCGCCGACCTCGGCTATTCCGACATTGTTGCAAGCAGCCTCGACCACGTCGATGGCGGACTCTTTTATTTCAGCGCATCCGCTCATTGGTAGAGAATCAAGAAGTGAAGATGCCCCTCTCCATTAGCATCGAGCGGTTCGGAGTAGTAGCCAGCCAAGATTGCTGCACCGCGATAAATGACGGTGTTTTCTTTGGATTGCATTTACCTCAAGCACAGGCGGAAGTTGACCGTGACCAACGATTGTGGTCTCGGTCCTACTGAAAAATTACAACCACGGCGGGATTTATCCGCTGCATGGGTTCAGGTCGCGGAAGGCAGTAATGGGCGCAGGGTTGGGTAAGTCGACGACGGCAACAATTGGTGTCGCCGGAGCGGATGGAATGCTTGCTTGCAGGATCGCACGTTTCGGCCGGCAATCCCTCGCTCTTCTGCTGAGTGGTCTGCTTGTGCTTCAGCCGATGCTTGCCAATGCCCAGTCGGTCTCGGCAAGCACGACGGCGCCTGTTGCCAATCAGCCGGGCGTCGGCACGGCGCCGAACGGCGTGCCGCTCATCGACATCGTCACGCCGAACAGCCAGGGCCTGTCGCATAACAAATACGACAATTTCAACGTCGGCACGCCGGGCCTCATCCTCAACAATTTCAAGGGCGAGGTCGGCACCTCCAATCTCGGCGGCCTGACGCCGGGCAATCCCAATCTCAACACATCGGGGCCGGCATCGGTCATCCTCAACGAAGTCACCAGCGGCAATCGCTCGGCATTGAACGGCGCGGTCGAGGTGTTCGGCGGGCGCGCCGATGTCATCATCGCCAACCCGAACGGCATCACCTGCGACGGCTGCGGCTTCATCAACACGCCGCATGCGACGCTGACGACGGGCGCGCCTCAAATCGGCGCCGATGGCAAGCTCAACGGCTTTACCGTCAATGGCGGCGACGTCACCATCGGGCCGAACGGCGGCAATTTCTCCGCCGGGTCTGGCGCCGTCGACCTCTTCGACATCGTTTCTCGGGCGGTCCACGTCAACGGTCCTGTCTATGGCAAGGATCTTCGCGTCACGGCTGGCCGCAATCAATTCGATTATGCCACCGGCAACGCCACGGCACTTGCCGCGACATCAGGCACGCCGGAATATGCGATCGACGGCACAGCACTCGGCGCCATGCAGGCCGACCGCATCAAGATCGTCGTCACCGAAAAGGGCGCCGGCGTGCGCATGAGCGGCAATCTCGCCGCCAACACCAACGAGCTGTCACTGTCGGCCGACGGCAAGATCTCGCTCGGTAATGTCTCCGGCCAGCAGGGCGTTTCGATCTCCTCGAAGGCGAAGGTGACGGCCGCCAAAGTGGCCTCGAAAGCCAAGGTCGCCGTTCAGGCGGGGCAGGGCATCACGCTGGATACGGTCGCCGCCGATGGCGACATCGTGCTGTCAAGCGGCAGCGGGTTGTTGAGTGTCGGCGGCGAGGTGAACAGCGCCGCCAACGTGCTGATGTCGTCGGCGGCCGGCATTGCCGCCGGCAGCATTACCGCCGGCAATGCGCTCTCTTTGTCCGCTACGTCGGGCGACATCCCGGTTGTCGGTGCGGTCAAGGGCACCGGCGCGCTCTCCATCACCGCCACATCAGGCGCGATCTCGGCTGCCTCGCTCGTCAGCAGCAACAATATCGCGCTTTCCGCCGGCGCCGATATCGGCATCTCCGGCGATATTCTGGCGCAGGGCAACGTCACGGCGTCAGGCCGCTCGATCTCGGCCGATACGGTCGTTTCCGGCCTCGACATCGCTGCGACCAATGCGGCAAACGGCAGCACGGTTCTATCAGGCGCCGGCGACATCCAGCTTGCCGCAAGCAGCGGCGCCGTCGATGTCGAGGCACTCCTGTCGGCCGGCGATACGTCGGTCACATCAGCGGTGCTGACGGCCCAGAGCGTCATCGCGCATGGCGCCATTGCGATCAACGCGGCCACAGATGTCAGCGGTCAGATCCTCAGTGCCGGCAACATCGACATCACCGGCTCGGCCATCTCGGCCGACGCCATCATCGCCGGCATCGACTTTGCGGGAACGGAAGCGGCCGGCGGTAATATCGTGCTGACGCAGAGCGGCGATCTCTCGCTTGCCTCCAGCGGCGCCATCGATACCGGCACCCTGCTTGCGGCCGGCAATCTCTCGGCTTTCGCCGCCAATATCGGTGCCGCCACCGTAACCGGCCATGGCGCGATCACGCTTTCCGGCAATACCGACGTCACCGGACAGCTTCTCGCCGCCGGCGATGTGTCGATCAGCGGCGGCTCGATTGCGGCGGGCACGATCGTCGCCGGCATGGACTTTGCTGCCACCGCTGCGGGTGGCGCCATCGCCGTCGGCACGGCCGGTGACCTGACGCTTGATGCCGGCAGCAGCGGGAGCGTCGATATCGACACGCTGCTTGCCGCAGGCGCTCTCCTTATCGATGCCGGTCGTTTCCAGGCCGACAATGTCAGCGGCCACGGCGCCGTTACCATCAACGCCGATACATCGGTCACCGGCCAAATCCTTGGCGCCGGCGACGTCTCGGTCACGGGTCCGGCCATTCAGGCCGGCGCCATCGTCTCCGGCGTCGATTTTGCCGCCACCGCCCAGTCGGCCAATGGCGACATCGCCCTTGGGCAGGCCGGCGATCTCACGCTCAAGGCGACAGGCACCGATATCAGCGCCGGCAACCTGCTTGCCGCCGGAAGCGTCGATGCCAGCGCAGCCGGTGATGTCAGCGCCAATGTCGTCGCCCATCAGGACATGACGATCGTTGCCGGCGGCACGATCGATCTCGCCGGCCAGTCGCTCGCCGCCGGCAACGCCAGCCTCACGGCGCAATCCATCACCCTTGACTCTCTCGTCTCTGGTCTCGACTTCGCTGCCACCGCCCAATCGGCCAATGGCACGTTGAGGCTGCAACAGACGGGCAGCATGAGCCTTGCGGCCACAAGTGGTTCGATCACCGCCGGCAACGCCCTGCTGAGCAGCGGCGCTCTTTCAGCCAGCGCAAGCCAGAATATCGCTTATGCCCAGCTGCAGACACTCGATAGCGCCGCACTTTCGGCTTCGGGCCAGATCAGCTACGGCAATCCCACCCGCACCGCCAACAACCTGACGCTGACCACAACCACCGTCGACCTTTCCAACGGCAGGGGCAGCAACATCGCCACCGGCGGCACGCTGACGCTCAATGCCAATAGCGCCAACCTTGCCAACAGCAGCCTCACTCTGGGCGGTCTCGCTCTCAATCTCTCCGGCACGGCCGACCTCAGCGGCGCCCGGGTCAACGCCGTCACCAATGCCGGCGGTTCGGGCGACATCGCCATCAACGCCGCCGGCCTCTCAACGTCGAACAGCACGGCGCTGCTGGCCGCCCATGACCTGACGCTGACGCTGCCGTCGTTGATCAATGCCGGGCAATTGGTCGCCGGCAATGATCTCACATTCAATGTTCCCGGGGATTTCACCAACAACGCCACGGGCCTCGCCTATGCCGGCCACGATGCCAGCCTCTTCGTCGGCGGAACGCTCACCAACAATCAGGGCGCCATCTTAGCTGGCAACGATCTCGAAATCGCCGGCCTGACATCGGGACAAAGGAACGCCGCCGTCACCAACATTTCCGGCCTCATCCAGGCCGGAAACGACATGTCCATCCTGACCAGCAATCTGACCAACAAGCGGGCCGCCACGCCGCAATGGACGACCGGGACGCTGGTATCTTCAGGTGTCGTCAGCGGCTTCACGCTCAACCCCGTCGCCGCCGGCCTGCCTTTCGGCTATCTCGAGACCGCAGATCAGAACATGTACCAGCTCTATGCCGGCGTCGATCCGGCGCTGTGGCAGGATTATGAGCCGCTGCTCTGGTCGAAGGCGACGCTTGCAGACGGCACGACCTATCATGCATGGACCTGGATTTCGGCCGATGGACCCGAAAAGGTCGGGCCGATCATCGACTGGATCAGGGACCGGGTGCCGAGGGACGCGAACGGCAATCCCGTTGTCGATCCCAACAATCCGTCGCGATACTTCATCGTCGACGAGGTGAATTTCAGCGGCTCGGACACAAGCACCACCTACACATGGGACTGGTCGTCTCACCTCAGCCAGTCGGTCTACGAAGATCGTCTGGTCGGCACGCTCAGCCCGGAAGCGACGATCCGGGCAGGCGGCAACCTCAACATCGACGCCACGAATCTGACCAATTCCTACAGCTCGATCGAGGCCGGCGGCGACGCGACGCTGAAGGGCTCAACGCTGACCAATACCGGCGTCACCCTGTTTCGCACGACGACGACGACCTGCCAGGCGCAGGGCGCCTGCACGGCCTATAATGCCAACGGCACCGCCAATCCCTCGAAGAACATCGCCAACGGCTCGACGATCGTCAGCTCCGTCCAGGCGATCGGCGGCGTATCGGCCAACATCAAGGCGGGCGGTGCCCTCTCGATCAATTTCGGCAGCGTCAACAACACGTCCGCAGCCGGCTCGGTTGCCGGCGGCGCCAGCGTCGCTGCATCCAGCAATCCCGGCGATCCGCTCTCGGCGCTCACCGGCCTGACCGCCGGCGGCGCGCTGTTCAACGTCAACTCGGCGCTCGGCGGCGTCACCGCCAATGGCGGCAGCCTGCTTGCCGGGCTCGGCAATATTGCCGACCGCATCCGCGTCGACGGCAAAGCCCTTGAGGACGCCGCCAAACCGCAATCAGGCGGCGTCGGCGGGAACATACCCCATCAGATCTTCCTGTTCGAAACCCGCGCAGCCTATCTCGATGTCGGCCAATTCTATGGCTCCGGCTATTTCATGAACAAAATCGGCTACGTGCCGGAGACGACGGTTCCGTTTCTGGGCGATGCCTATTTCGAGAACCAGTTAATCGACACGCAACTGCGGCAGCTCGTCGGCGAAGGGCTCGGCAGAAGCACCTTCATCGCCGGCGACAGCGCCATCAAGCAGATGAAGACGCTGCTCGACAATGGCGTCAAATATGCCCAAGATAAGGGCCTGGCCGTTGGCCAGGGCCTGACACCTGAGCAGGCGGCAGCCCTCAAAGAGTCGATTGTCCTCTACCAGTGGCAGACGATCGACGGCGTGCAGGTGCTCGCGCCCGTCGTCTACGTCGCCGCCGCCGACCGGCAGAAGCTGAACGGCGCCGGCGCCGCCATGGCGGGCGGCTCGGTCAACATGACGGTCAGCAATCTCGACAATTCCGGCCTGATTGCATCCAATGGCAGCCTTACCGTCTCCGGCAGCTCCATCCAGGGCAGCGGCACGTTCCTGTCGCGTGGCGACACGGCGCTCAATGCCACCAACGGCATCACGCTTGCCGCCCAGACGATGACGATCGGCGGCCAGAACGTCGTCAATACCAATGCAGGCGTGACGGCGGGCGGCGCTCTGCAGCTTGCCGGCGGCAGCGGCGATTTGGCGCTGACGGGCGTCAAGGTCAATGCCACAGGCGACGCCACGCTCACCGGCAAAAACGTGACGCTCGCTGCAGCCAAGGTCGACAATGCAGGCCAGCAGAATGCCACCGGCAGCCAGGTCGCCAGCGGCAAGGCTCTGACGATCAAGGCAACCGACAATGTCAACGTCATCGGCAGCTCTGCCAAGGCGGGCACGACGCTCGATGTGACCGCCGACAAGGGCTCGGTGGCCGTGGTGTCGACAGACGTCGCCCGCAACAACCAATCCGGCTACACCAGGACCGTCTCCACCGATCAGCAGCGGTCGCAGCTTTCCGCCGGCACCAATGCGACGATCAAATCAGGCGACGACATCCTGCTCTCCGGCTCCTCCGTCACGGCGGGCGGCAATGTCGCACTCAGCGCCGGCGACGATATCAACATCACCGCCGCGCAGGAGCATTCCGCATCCACTTTCGGCAAGAAGTCCGCCTCGTCGATCACCCATGTCGGCTCGGAGATATCAGCCGTCGGCGACCTCTCGGTCACCGCAGGCAGCGGCAACGGCAGCGGCGATCATGACCTCAACATCGTCGGCAGCAAACTCGCCGCCGACGGTAAGGTGGCTCTCAAGGCCGACGGCGACGTGACGATCGCCGAAGCTACCGACACCGCGACCCTCGACACCAAGCTCAGCACCAAGGGCGGTTTCCTCGGCACGAGCGAGAAGACGACCACCCATCTGGAAACGACGACGGCCGTCGGCTCATCGATTAGCGGCGCTGATGGCGTCGACATCACCTCCGGCAAGGACACGGTCATATCGGCCTCGAAGGTGATAGCCGGCGACGAGGACCACGATGCCGATCTGAACATCACCACCAAGGGCGGCGACCTCATCATCGCCTCCGGAATGGACACCAGCGCCAAGGACGACAAAGGCTCGCGCAGCGGCTTCCTGTCCAAGGGCTCATCAAGCCACAAGAGCTACGATGAGACGACGGTCGGCTCGCAACTGAGCGCCACCGGTGACATCAATCTCGACGCAGGCAAGGCAGCAATCATTGCCGGTTCGAAGGTCGATGCCGATGGCTCGATCAATGTAGCGGCCGACAGCGTTTCGATTATCGGAGCGCAGGAGACGCACGAGCTCGAGGAGCAGCGCAAGAAGTCCGGCTTCGGCGTCGGCGGCGGTGGCGGCTTCATTTCGATCTATGGCAGCCAGCAGAACAAGGGCGCCCAGGCCTCGACGCTGAATATCGGCTCGGCGCTTTCCGCCGCCGGCGAGGACGTCAACCTGACGGCGCGGGCGACCGATCTGAACATCATGGGCTCGTCCCTCGATGCCGAGCGCGACATCAACCTGTCTGCCAAGCGTGATGTCAACGTCACGCCCGGCGCGGAAAGCTTCTCGCAGTCCGAGCAAGAGAAGAAGTCCGGCTTCGGTCTGTCCTTCTCCGCCGGCAATGGTGGCTTTTCCATCGGCATCGGTGCGCAGACGAGCAAGGACAGCTCGGCGCAGCACGCCGACACCAACGCAGCGTCGGCGTTGTCCGCCGGCCGCGATCTCAACATTTCGGCGGGTAACAATCTCAACCTCCAGGCGACACAGGCTTCGGCCGAGCGCGACGTAAGCTTGATCGCCGCCAACGATATCAATCTATTGTCGGCCAACGACGTCACCAATTATCAGGAGGTGCACGAAAAGACCTTTGCCGGTGTAACGCTCTCGGTTTCCAGCCAGTTGGGGAGTGCAGCCCAGAGCATCATGAAAGGAGCAGAGCGCCTGTCTGACTCGGGTGGAGTCAATGGGCTGACCAACAGTGCAATCGCCGGACTCAGCTTTTATCAGGGTATTCAAGGCCTGAAAGGCGTTTATAATGGCCTGACCAGTACCGATCCGAAAATCGGAACAGGCCTTTCCTTCACCATCGGCATCAACGCCGGCATCAACCACCAGGAAAGTAATTCCTCATCGTCGTCCTCGACGCCTGTCGTTACTGCCATTCGTGCCGGTCGATCTATCGCCATGGAGGCCGAGAACGGCTCGATCACCAGCGACGGCGCGCAAATGATTGCCGGTTATGACAAGTTCGGCCTTCCGACCATCTCCGGCGACCCTCAGGCAGGCGATATCTTCCTGTCGGCAAAAAATGGCGACATTAATCTCAATGCTGCGACCGGCACGTCCGATTCAACCGATTCGAACAGCTCCTGGAGCGCTGGCGTTGGTGTGAATCTTGGCTGCACCACGAAGACTGGCTGCAAAGCCAGCGTCGGCGCCAGCGGCTCGTACGGCAAGGGCGGTTCCGACACCGGCGAACTCACCCACACCAACACTCATATCAACGGCACCGGTGACGTCGCCATCGTGACTAATGACTTGGCACTGAGAGGCGCGACGGTCACCGGCGACTCGGTCTCTGTTGATGCGAAGTCGCTGACTATCGAAAGTCAGGTGGATACCGCCAAGGCCCGCGCGAATCAGCTCGATGTCTCGGGCCAGATCGGCTTCGGCTCCTCCGGTATCTCCGGTGTGACGCAGAAGGCCAAGGGCGATACCGTCGTTGTCTCCGAGCAATCTGGCATCCATGCCGGGACAGGTGGTCTCGACATTAATGTTAGTGGTCAGACCTCGCTTGTCGGCGGCCTGATCACCAGCGAGGCGGCAGCCGACCTTAACACGTTCAATACTGGCACGCTTGAAGTCACCGACATCGACACACATTCGTCCTGGAAGGCCGAAACCTATGGCGGCTCCATCGGCACCAGCGGCCTCTCGTTGTCGCCGCCGGTGAAGGCTGGCGAGAAGGAAACCGGTAAGACGTATTCGGCCATCGGTCCGAACATTGGCATCACCATCACCGATCCGGAGCACCAGACCCAGGACATCGGCACGATCCGGCGTGACACCGACAATACCAACACCTCGCTGCCCGGCCTCCCGGATCTGCAGAACATCCTGCGTGACCAATACAAAACCCAGGCCGACCTGCAGGAGGCCCAGAAGACGATGGCAGGCCTCGTAGCTGATATCGCTAACAGGTTAGCGTTGCAGGCCGCGAGCGGCCCCCATCCTGAAGATGCAGCGATTTGGGCTGAGGGTGGCGTCGGACGCGCAGCCTTACACGCGCTCGGTGGCGCCATCCTGGGCGGAGTTAACGATGTGCCTGGTGCGATTCGTGGCGCGTTCGGGGGTGCGGTATCAACCCTCATAGCGCCCTATATCGACCAACTCGTTGCTGGCCTCATGAAGGATGCAGGACTGTCCGATAGCGCTGACAGCCAGAGACTTGCAAATTTGGTGGCGACAAGCCTCGTCGCAGGGCTCACTGCATTCGCGGGCGGCGGTGAGGGAGCTGCCTATGCAGCCGCAAACTATCAGTACAACTATCTGAACGACAGAGATCTGAAGGCTGCAATCGAAAACAGAAAGCTGCTCGTCGCGTGTCAGAATAATCCGACCTGCACGCGAGAGGAATTGAACAAGCTCGCTGCCATTGACGACGGCTTTATGAAGAAGTCGCGCAGCAACACGGTCACCATTATCGATACCTGCTCAAGAGAGCCTTCGTCCGCTCAATGCCACGATATGATGAAGGATCTCCAGCAGTTCAGCGCGGCGATGGACGCTGCCAATACGCAGGACCTCGACAGCGCTGGAATCTATCAAAGCGCGCTCGGATTTTCCGCCAAGGAATCCGCACTCGTCAACTACGATGCGATCCTGGCAAGACACCTGGCGGACGGCGAGCCTGCCGATCAGGCAATCTCCGACGCGCTTGTTGAGATTGGCCAGACGGAAGGGGGCATTAAGGCTTTCCTCGATACGGTGGGCGTTGTGGGCGGAGGTGCTGTCTGCGTCGGAACGGGCGGCGTCGCTTGTGCGCTCGGCTTGATCGGCGCCGCGGCAAGCGCCAATGCTCTCGTTGCAAGTGCTCAGCAGGCGGTTACCGGAAAACAATCGAAGACAGCCCTTGTCTGGTCGCTTATTGAAGCGGGCTATACAGAAGCGGATGCCGAACGGTTTCAGCGCTATCTCGACGCCGGTGTGATCGTCGTAACCGTCGGAGTCGCCGGCACAGAGGCTGTTCTCCGCTTCGCGGCAACATCAAAGCTCGGAAGCCTGAGCGCCTCGGAGCGGGCTTTAGTGCAACAGGCCGTCGAGAAATCGCAGCCTATTCGCATGAGCAATGGGGTGCCGCTTGATCCCCGTTTGCCTGAGCCGATCGCGGGGACGAACTGTGTTCCCAAGCAGCTGAATTCCACGAACCCCAACATCGCCAACTCCCAAATTAATGGTTACGTTGGCGAATTGGAGCTTGCTAACCAAGTCGCGAAATTGCCAGGGCAGCAGGTATTGCGATACGGTGACGCTGTCGGAACGCATGGAGCTGACATCGTTTCGGTCGATATCAACACAGGGGAAATATTCCTATGGGATAACAAGTTCCGCAGTAGCGCACAGGCTGTTCCCTCGTCACCCACCTTTGAGCCGGATTCAGACGCCCTGCGAAATGCGCTCGTTCAGGCAAGAAACGCTGTGGAAGATCTCCCAGCTGCATTGAAAAACCGCGTGATCCAAAACCTTGATGAAGGCAATTTCGTAACAAATACGGCAGGCTCAGGAAGCGCCCGGAACTCCACGCAGGTACGATTCTGCGGCGGCAATCCATGCTAAGGTACAGTATGAAATATGATCCCATTCGTAGCAGGCATAACAAACTCAAGGAGGACGGCGCTGGAACCCGTTTTCTGTTGGACGCCGTATATGATGAAAAAAAGCCTATGGGCAACGCCGCGCAGTATCATATCGGTGACATCATAAGTTATTGGCTCGTCGGCCTCGATAAAGAAATCGCTCCTATCGTGCATCGTTCAAATCTTTGGCTGGACCGTGCCATCGAGAAAGATGAAAAAATGGGAAGTAACCACGATTTTCATCGAGCACTTCTCCATTCTGCGCGTGCGATGGGAACATTCCTTGAGGACGGCTGGAACGATGAAGGTCATTGGGCGTGCGCACGCATCCGCGAGGAAGCAGCTTGGCGATTTGAGGGCCGACCATGGCCGCGAAACGAAATTATCAAATCAGGCTTGGACGACTACATGGCCTTCGCCTACCAGAGCGGCGAGCATGATGGCGGCTTTGAAGCCGCCGTCGATATGTACGAGCACTTGATTGGAGAAAAGCCTCTATCACTCAAGAAGGTTCTGAAACCGCGTGAGTTCGGCTATGCCCTTTGCCTACATAGCGCTCGTGGCCAGTTCGATAAACATGAACTCTTTGAGGCGGGTTGTCGGATGCTGCAGGCCAACCTCGAAGAAATCTGGTTGGGCGGCGGCCAATTCTTACGGGCGGCGACCTGGCTGAAAATTGTCTATTGGGACGGTGACCAGACCCTCACTCCGCTGGAGACCATCCTCAAAGCCTACGACAACATGCCAAACGTACCACGCCCGGATTTTGTCTAGCGAAAAGGTGGATTAAAAGGTTTTCACTACATGGCTATTCATCTGAGAAAGCAATCAGGAAAAACAATTAACCTGTCCACACGTCATTGGACCGTGATGCTAACGCTCGCCGAGACCTTTGGATGGTCGCCGGCTGGCACGATAGCTCCGGTCGGCTGGAATGGTCCCGGTGAATGGGAAGGTGCATACGATACGAATGATGGCCAGCTTGTGTCGGATGATGACGCTAAAAGTCTCGCTCGACATCTTCATGGAGCGGCCGTAAGTGACCAACTCCCAATCGCCCTGACGGATGTCATCAATTATATCGAGAATGCCGCAGAAGCTCGCGGAACAGCGATCATCGATGTGATGAGAATGAAGCCGGACGAATTCTCGGACATTTTTTCGCCTTTACTGATGTTCCTTTATGAAGGCTCGTTTTACATCGACTAGAAGGTGAGGAATAAATGAGAGACAATTATGTTCACCTGGATGGCGATGAACAGGACGTTTTCTACGTTTATCTACCTAATCACCCCGGTAAAGAGATTCCCGGCGTGGTCCGCAGTTCTATGAGGCTGAGAGATTTGTCTGCCGAGCTCGATCGAGCGGATTTACTTCAGCTGTTCGGGGAGACTGACGTTGTCCTTGATTGCGGAGAAGATGGCAGGCTGATCGGCATAGAAATTGTCACGTAGCACTGCGGTTTTGGGCGGCAAGTTCGATGAATGAAGCTCCTTTTTCTGGCATCCGTAAAGGATGACAAAATGAAGAATTTGGAAAAAGACGATCTGTTCGAAGTCTGGCTCATACATATGGATGACGCCATACAAAATTTAATCGATAGCTTACCCGGTAGTCCTCCCCGCGAATAAGGGGCTTCAAAAGTAGAATTTTCTCGGCAAGATGCTCGAGGAGATTTTGATGAAGAAGAGCCGATTTACCGAAGCCCAAATCATGGCTGTGTTGCGCCAGGCGGAA
>NZ_RJJT01000030.1 GCF_003938655.1 Rhizobium pisi | reverse complement strand
CGCTGACCGAAGGCGACTGCCTGATCGAGGTCGTCGAACCGGCCGGCTCCGACACCTTCGCCGTCACCAAACTCGGCGGCAAGTCCGTCATCGCCCGCCTGCGCGCCGATGCCGGCATCGCCCCAGGGCAAAACACACGCCTCGCCTTCAATCTCGACAAGGCCGTCTTCTTCGATCCCCAAACCCAGGCAAGGATAACGTGACGGCCATTAGAGCGCCGCGCGTCCAAAGACGCGCGAACACTTTGAGCCCGCGCATAATCGTTGCTAAGCGGCCGTCACAGTAAGCGTCACCGGTGCGAAACGCGAGGAGACAGCTTCGACGGTAATCTCGCCGATCAGCCCCGTTGCCTCCAGCCAGAAGCCAGCGGTGCCGCCCTGCAGCGGCACATTGGTCGGGCCGACGATTTTTGCTGGGCCGTGAACCTTCAGCGAAATGCCGTCGTTCATGAAAGGCAGGCGCTGGCCGCACTGGTCGAGGGCGCGGATGACGACGCGTGTGCTGTCGCGTTCACGGGCCTTCAGCGTTTGGCTGTCGGCAACGATTTCCAGTCTCGTCGGCAAGGGATCGGCCGCCAGCGTCAGGCTGGCCACCGGATTGCCGCCGATATAGCCAGTGAAGGTGCCGTCGATCCATTCGAGACCCCAGGTGCCGAGTTCATCCTGCGTGAAATGCCGATGATCGAGCACGATGGGCGGATGCGGCAGATGCGGATAGTTCTCGCGGTCGGGGCCGACACGTTTGCTGAGTGCGCCGTATTGCAGCTCCACCTCGTCGCAATTGGTCAGGATGATCAGCGGTAGCACGCCGCCGATGTTGCGCTCGCCGCGCGCCCAGAAGGTGACCGGCTTCATGACGATCTCATCGGAAGGATCGCACTGGCTGATATAGGCATAGGCCGCGAATTTCGGCTCGCGGAACATATCCATGACGCCGTGATAGCAGATGCGGTCGCCGGAGCCGAAATCCTTGTGGGTGTTGTAATCGAACATGCACCAGCCGATGGCGCCCGAAATGTCGGGGTCGCCATAGGCAGCATTCAGCACATCAAGGTGACGGCGCACATGCTCGGCCTGGCGCTGTTCCTGATCGTAGATCTTCGTTGGGTGCATATGGCCGTTGAACTCGGTGATGAGGTACGGCACCTTTTGAGACAAGCCGGTATTTTCCTGCTGACCGCGGAGCGCGGTGCGCGGGCGATTGGCGCCCGGCAGTTCCTCGTTGCCGAGGATGAAGTCGTTCATCGTGTAGACGTCTTCGAGCAGCTCGCTCTCGGTGAGATAACGCACGCCGCCGGTCTGGCGGGTGCTGTCGAGTTCGCGGGCGAGCCGGTTGGTCTCGACGTAAAAGTCGTGACTATCCTGCGACTCGTTGATGCGGACGCCCCAGATGATGATCGAGGGATGGTTCCAGTCGCGCTCGATCATGCGGCGGACATTTTCGATCGACTCCTTCTGCCAGTCGGCATCGCCGATATGCTGCCAGCCGGGGATTTCCTCGAACACGAGGAGGCCGATCGCGTCGCAGCGGTCGAGGAACCATTTCGACTGCGGGTAGTGCGAGGTGCGGACGATGTTGCACTTCAGCACCGTCTTCATGATATCGGCGTCGCGCTCCTGGGCGGAACGGCCGGCGGCATAACCGACATAGGGGAAGGCCTGGTGGCGATTGAGGCCGCGCAGCTTCAGCGGTCTGCCGTTGAGCAGGAAGCCTTCGGGCGTGAATTCGGCGGTGCGGAAGCCGAACTGGGTCGAGAGGCGGTCGGAGCCATGCTCGGTCCTGAGTTCGACGGTGACCTCATAGAGTGTCGGATTGCTGATATCCCAGAGCGTGATGCCGATGAGGCCGCCGAAGGAAAGCCGGGTGCGTTCGCCGATCGTTTCCGTTGCGGCGGTGGCGATAACAGTGCCGTCGGCCTGCTTCAGCGTGGCGGTGACGGTCGCCGAGAAGCTGCGACCCTCGGGGTTGGCGATATCGACACGGACGGTCGCCGATTTCTCCGGGCCAAGAACGTCTGTGGTTTCGATCTTGAGATTGCGGATCGAGACCGGGTCAGTGACCTTCAACCAGACGTCGCGGTAGATGCCGGCATAAGTGAGATAATCGATGCGGCCGCCGAACGGCGGAATCGCGGGATTTTCACTGCCGTCGATCTTGACGGTCACGAGGTTTTCGCCCCTCACCAGCTTGCCGGTGAGCCGGGCCTCGAAGGGGGTGTAACCATCCTTATGCGCGATGATTTCCTCGCCGTTCAGATAGACGACGCTGTCGGCCATGGCCGCGTCGAAGACGAGCGAAATCTCGCGGCCCTCGAATTCCGGCAGCCAGCGCAGCACTTTCTGATAGGTGAAGGCGCTCTGGTAGCTGGTTTCGTCGAAATAATTGAAGGGCAGTTCGACGGCGGTGTGCGGCAGGCTGACCGACTTGGCGGCGTCAAAGCTTTCGAGCAGACGCTGGCCGAAGCCTTCGTGGAAACTCCAACCTTCGTTGAAGGAAAGGACGGAACGCATTTCAGGCTCTCCCGGTTGCTGCATCAAGAACGGTGCGGCGCCTCTCGGCGCGTGAAAACTGAGTCATGATTTTTCTCCTTGATGCAATGGATATGCGAGCTGTCAGGCGGTCGAGCCCCAGCGGGGGGAGCAGGTGAGCGTGATGCTGTGCGGCCCCTCGATCTCGGCGTCGTGGCGTTCGATCAATTCAACGACCGCATCGATGAAGGCGGTGTGGTCGAGGCTCAGCGTGGTGAGGTCGTTGCAATCCCAGGCGGCCATGGCGATGCCGTCCTGGCCGACGATGGCGATATCGCCGGGCGTGCTCTTGCCAAGCACACGCCGCGCCGCATCGCGCGCGCCGATCGCCATGACATCGTTGCCGCAGATGATGGCATCGACCTTGTCGCGATGCAGCAGGAGCACGGCCTCCTTGAAGCCGGAATCGTAGGAATAATCGCCGAAGGCCTGCGCTTCGAAGGAGAGACCGCGTTTGGCGAGCGCCTCGGCGAACCATCGGCGCCTCAGCTTGTCGATCCAGCTGGAATTGGTGCCCGAGAGGTAGGCGAAGCGCTTCTTGCCGTCGCGGACGATCTTTTCGATAATCTCATCGGCCGCCTCGGAGCCATCGATGCGGATGCTGGAAACGTTTTCGTTTTCGAGCGGCTCGAAGGAGACGATGATCGGCTTCGTCGTGTGGAAGATGTCGACGGCATCCTGCATCGACACCATGTCGGAGAAGACGACGACGTGATCGACCTGATAGGTGGAGGCAAGCCGCATCAGCTGCAGCCGGTCAGAATGGTCGGCGCAGCAGAGGATGATGGGGAGCAGCTGCCGCGCCTGCAGGCGGTGGACGAGAAGCTGCTGCTCCTCGGCCTCGCAGGGGTTGCCGATGGCGTTGACGACGAGGGCAACGAGCCGGGAGCGCTGGTTGTTCAGCGAACGGGCGATCGCATTCGGCTGGTAGCCATATTCACGGGCGACGGCGAGGATGCGGTCGCGCGTCGCGCGGCCGATGCGCGAATCCGGCGAGAAGGCGCGGGAAATGGTGGCGGAGGAGACGCCGGCGAGTTTGGCCAGTTCCTTCGAAGTGATCCGCCGTTTGTTCATTCCGCTCATTTTCAGCGCCTGCTAGGCGACGATCCTGACGGAGGCGCCGCCGGCCGCTGCCGATTCCTTGATTGCATCCCATAGCCTAGCGAATCTGAGGCCCATTTCAACGGAGCCGGAGTTTTCCATCTTTCCCGCGCGAATGGCGAGGAAATTTTTCATGGGATTGCCGAGAATCTCGGCCTCCTCGCGCGGCTCGGCGTTGCGGCCGACGCTGATCTCGCGCCAGCCCCCCCAGGCGTCGATGCGCACGATCGCCTTCGAATAGAAGAAGGTGATGTAGGAGGCGCATCCGGGAGGGCCTTCGCCGGCGGCCGTCAGCGTCGCGAGCGCGCCGTTCTTCAATCGGGCGGAGACTGCGGTTGATATATCGACCTTTTTGCCGTGGTTGGCCATATAGGCCGAAACGCTGTCGAAATCGGAATTGGCGAGCAGGCAGACGGTGTTCATCATGTGGGCGCCGGTATCGAACATGAAGCCGCCGCCTGATATTTCAGGCTGCTGCTTCCAATGGCCGTCGTAGTTGGACGACCAGCTTTCCCAGATCATGCCCGATATGGCGATCAGCTCGCCGAATTCGCCGGCAAGTGCGCGCCTGCGCGTATCGAGCACCAGCGGCGACAGGCCGCCCTGGAAGGCGGTGACGATGGTGACGCCGCTCTTCTTCTGCGCGGCGATCAGTCGCTCGGCCTCAGTGACCGTCGTCACCATCGGCTTTTCCAGGAAGAGATCGAGGCCGGCCTCGGCGACGGCGGTCGCCTGCTCGGCATGGAAGGCATGCGGGGTGGAGATATAGACGATATCGAGTTCGCCCCTCATTTCGGCGAGCATCCGGCGATAGTCCGCGAAGCTCCTCGGTTCCGGCGCGCCGGCGGCGAGGCAGACGTCAATCAGGCGCTGGCGCGAGGCCGCCGTAGTGTCCGCCAGCGCTGCGAATTCGATCTCCGGCATCGTGGCCCAGCTCGCGGCATATTCCGCCGCCTTCAAGCCCGCGCCGATGACGCCGAGGCGCAATTTCTCAGACATGAAATTCCTCCCTGAATGGATTGTGCACACGATTACACAAACGGCATAACGAAGACAAGTGTTAGATATGTAAGTAATATCAACATATTAAATTTCAGTTTCGAATCTTTTCAAAATCCGTCTTGCCAGCATTTGGAATGCGTGTACATTTTGGCGGCCGGTGCTGGAGGGCGCCGTATCTCTAAAAAGGGAGGACTTCCATGAAGAAGACGGTTCTTGGCGGCCTGTGCGCCATTCTGCTGAGCGCGGTTTCGACGCTGGCGCAGGCTGAGACAATCAGAATTGCAAATCACGGTCAGGCGGGCATCGACGCGATGAAGTCGACCGTCGAGCGGATCGAAAAGAAGTATGGCGTGACCGTCGAGGTCATCGAGTATCCGGCGCCCGACAAGGATTACCTGACCAAGCTTCTGACGGAGCTCGGCGCCGGCAACGCACCCGACCTGTTCTCCATTCCGACGACGGCGGCCGTCGCCGACATGGTGGAAGCCGGCTATCTCGCGCCTGTTACCAAGGAGTTCAAGGCCTGGGACGGCTACGCCAACCTCTATGACGTCGCCAAGGAACTTGCCGTCAGCCCCGACGGTGAAACCTATGTGATGCCGTTCATGCTCGGTATCCAGGAAATCTACTACCGCAAGGACGTTCTCGAAAAGGCCGGCATCTCGACCGAACAGCCGAAGACCTGGCGGGAACTTCTCGACCGCGCCGCCGAGATCAAGCAGAAGACCGGCGCCTATGGCCTGCTCTTCCCGGCCGGCGTCTCCTGGGGAAGCGGCGCCTTCGACGAAGGCTTCCAGCACCTGCTCGTCGGTTCCAAGACGCCGCAGCTTGCCGATGCCGACGGCAAGCTCGACCTCAATGGCGAGGGCATCAAGGACGTCTTCGATGTCTACAAGGAGTTGATCGACAAGGATCTGATGCCGACGCAGCCGTTGCTCGGGCCTGAGCCCTGGGTCGTGCCGAAGTACCAGCTGTTCCCGGCCGGCAAGCTCGTCGCGACCACCTGCGGCTCCTGGTGCTATATTTTCGACTGGGGCCGCGAAAGCAAGAACCCGATCCCTGAGGTGACGAAGGTGGTCGGCACCTGGACGGTTCCCGGTCAGAACAGCGGCCAGTACGTGCTTGCCAACCTCGCCGCACCGTGGGCGGTCAATTCCAAGTCGGCCAATACGGAGCTCGCGATCAAGGCGCTGATGGAGATCGGCTCGATCGAGACGCAGGTTTCCTATGCCGCGCGCATCGGCAACATTCCGGCCAGCAAGGATGCGGCAAAGAATGCCGACTTCCAGAAGCTGACGGAGCTGGTTCCGATCCATGCTGCGGCTGAAAACGGCGTGTTCCTGAAGCAGGCCTCCGGCTTCGGCACGGTCTCGGAAGGTGTCGCGCGGGCCACAGAAGCGCTGCTGCGTAAGGAAACCGATGCCTCCGGCGCCCAGAAGATCCTTGTCGACTATGTCAAGGAAACGCTCGGCGACGACAAGGTCAAGTGAGCATTCGCTTTCTTCCCTAGACCAGAACGGGGGACGCGGCATCAACGCCCGCGTCTTCCCGCTTTCATCTGATGAGCCGCTTCATTCGGCAAGGTTGTGAGCTTCCATGGCCCGAAACTCTCATGAAAAGCGCGCCGAGCGGCAATGGCTCCTGATCCTGCTGCCTTCGCTGGTGCTGCTTCTGGCCTTCGTCATCTATCCGGCCATCTATTCCATCTATCTGAGCTTCACCAACGAGGCGCTGACCGGGGCGGCCGCACTTCGACCCCGCTTCGTCGGCTTCAGGAACTATATCAGGCTCTTCAACGACGCGAAGTTCTGGAATGCGCTGTTCGTCACCTTCGTCTTCGTCATCGGTTCGGCTGTCATCGGCCAGTTCGTGCTCGGCCTCGTCTCTGCCCTCGCGCTACGCCGGCCGATCCGCTTCCGGCGGGTGTTCTCGTCGATCATCCTGTTGCCGAACGCCGCCCCTGAGGTCGTTGCCGGCTTCATGTGGATCTCGATGCTGGCGGGCGGCGACAACGCCACGCTCAGCCGCATCGTCAGTTTTTTCGGCATCACGCCGGCCGACTGGCTGCAGGTCTTCCCGCTGTCGATGATCATCGTCGTCAATACCTGGCGCGGCATCGCCACAGCAATGATCCTGCTGACGGCAGGCCTCAGCACCATTCCGGCCGAGATCTACGAGGCGGCGCGCATGGACGGCGCGACACCCTCGCAGATGTTCCGCCGCATCACCCTGCCGCTGATGATGCCGACGATCCTGCTCTACATGCTGATCTCGGCCGTCTCCACCATCGCCGTCTTCGGCCTAGTCTACGCGCTGACGCGCGGCGGACCGGGCGGGGCAACGGAGGTCGTCAGCATCTATATCTACAACCAGTCCTTCACGGCGTTCCAGCTCGGATATGGCGCTGCAGTCGCTGTCGTCGCGCTCGTCATCTCGCTGATATTGGGCATTGCCTATGTCCGGGCGATGAAGGTGGAGGTCTGACATGGCCGTTGTTTCCCCAAGCGAGACCGCAAACAAGGTGCGCTCCGACCTCATCGCCTATGCGACGCTGTCGCTGATCTCGATCTTCTGTGCCGTGCCTTTCTTCTGGGTACTGCTCGCCTCGTTCGACGGCAATGCGCAGCTTTTTCTGCATTGGCCGGAGGAATGGACCTTCGCCAACTATGTCAGGGTCTTCACCAAGGAGGACGGTGCGAAGTGGCTGTTCAACTCGCTCTTCGTGGTCGGCGGCGCCACGCTGCTCGTCATGGTCCTTGCGGGGCTCGGCGGTTATGCGCTGTCGCGCACGCGGGCCTGGTGGAAGCTGCCCTTCCTCTACGCGATCCTGCTCATCCGCGTGCTGCCGCCGACGGCGCTCGTGGTGCCGCTCTATAAATTCCTGCTGACGCTGAACAATGCCGAAGCGGCGGTTCTGAGGCCGATCTTCGGCAGCTATGCCCGCGACATCATGCGCTGGACCGGCTTCATCGACGGTTATCTCGGCCTAATTCTGGTGCTTGCGACGATGCAATTGCCGCTGGCGCTCTGGATCATGAAGACCTTCTTCGACGGGCTGCCGAAGGACTATGAAGAGGCGGCGCTGATGGACGGGGCGACGCTCATCCAGCGCATCCGCCGGGTGCTGATTCCGCTGGCGCTGCCGGGGCTCGCCGCCGCCGGGCTGTTCGCCTTCATGTCGGCCTGGGGTGATTTCCTCTTGCCGCTGATCTTCCTGTCCTCGCCGGAGCTGCAGACGCTGCCGCTCGGTCTCTTTCGCGCCTTCCTGCGCATCAACGAGATCGACTACGGCCTGCTGACCGCGCTCGCCTTCATTTACCTGCTGCCTGCCGTCGTCGCCTTCGGTTTTGCGCGGCGCTTCCTCGTCCAGACATTCTCGGGCGGCGTGAAGGGCTGAGATCAAGAAAGAGAAACGGATGATCAATCTCCGAAACGTTCGCAAATTCTACGGCGCGCTCGAGGTCATCAAAGGCGTCGACATCACTGTCGAAGACGGCGAATTCGCTGTCTTCGTCGGCCCCTCCGGCTGCGGCAAGTCCACGCTGCTGCGGATGATCGCCGGTCTCGAAGGCATCGATGAGGGTGACCTTATCCTCAACGGCAAGCGCATCAACGATGTGCCGCCCGACAAACGCGGCATCGCCATGGTGTTCCAGTCCTATGCGCTCTATCCGCATATGAGCGTCGCCGAAAATATCGGCTTCTCGCTTAGCCTGAAGAAAGTGCCGGAGGCGGAAATCCGCCGGCAGGTGGAAGGCGTTGCGGAGATTTTGCAGCTCACCGATTACCTCGACCGCCGCCCGGCCGCCCTTTCCGGCGGCCAGCGCCAGCGCGTGGCGATCGGCCGGGCCATCATCAAGAAACCAGCGTTGATCCTGTTCGACGAGCCGTTGTCAAACCTCGATTCGGCGCTGCGCGTACAGATGCGCGCCGAGTTGCAGCGCCTGCACCGCGAGCTGAAGGCGACCGTCGTCTACGTCACCCACGACCAGGTGGAGGCGATGACGATGGCCGACCGCATCGTCGTGTTGAACAAGGGCGTGGTGGCACAGGAGGGCGCACCGATGTCGCTCTACCATCAGCCGGACAATGAATTCGTCGCGACCTTCATCGGCTCGCCGAAGATGAACGTCATACCGGTTACCGCGACGCGGGCCTCGGCGGGCACACTGCATCTTGCCAGCCCGATCGGGCTTTCGCTCGATCTTGCCGATGCCAGCGGCGCGGTGCCGCAGGGCGAGGCCAAGCTCGGCATCCGGCCGGAGCATCTGAAGATCGCGCCGGAAGGGCAGGGCAATTTCACCGCCGAGGTCGTCATCGTCGAGCGCCTCGGCGTCGAGACCTATATGACCGTCGGCTCGCAGGAGCAGCCGATCGTCGTGCGCGCCGAGGGCGATATCGCCGTGCGTCCGGGCGACCGCGTGTCGCTGACGGCCGACCCCGCCGCCTGCCATCTGTTCGATTCCGCCGGCCGGGTGATCCGTCCGGTCACCGCCTGACACCCGAGCCATTGCCCAAACATCGAGGAATGCCATGACAATCAAGGTCACCATCTGGAACGAGGGACGCCACGAGCAGCTCCATAGGGAAGTCCAGGAGATCTATCCCGATCGCATCGACGGAGCGATCGCCGCCGGCATCGCCCATCCGGATTTCGAAATCCGGCGCGGCACGCTTGACGATCCCGACGAAGGCCTGCCGGACAGTGTGCTCGATGATACCGACGTGCTGCTCTGGTGGGGACATATGGCGCATGAGGAGGTCAGCGACGGGCTGATTGACCGCGTGCAGCAGCGCGTGCTGAAAGGCATGGGCCTGCTGGTGCTGCATTCCGGCCACCATTCCAAGCTCTTCCGCCGGCTGATGGGCACCAATGCCAACCTTTCCTGGCGCGAGAGCCCCGATGGCGATCTGGAGCGCGTCTGGGTGGTCAATCCCTCGCATCCGATCGCCGAGGGCCTGCCGCCCTATTTCGAGGTCAATGCCTCGGAAATGTACGGCGAGCCCTTCGATATTCCGCAGCCGGACGAGCTGGTGTTCATTTCCTGGTATTCCGGCGGCGAGGTTTTCCGCAGCGGCTGCACTTTCCAGCGCGGGCGTGGGCGCATCTTCTTCTTCAGCCCCGGCCACGAGACCTATCCGATCTATCACGACAAGACCGTACACAAGGTGATCTCGAACGGCATCCGCTGGGCCCGGCAGAAACATACCGACGGCCGCATCCTGGAGAACTGGCACCGCGCCGAGCCGCTGCATGGGCGCCCCGATAGGCCGAAGGCCTGATCTACGGATACTGCGCGCCGTTCGTCTTGAGATAAATCGAATAGACCGAACGCGTCGCGGTGATGAAGAGCCGGTTCTTCTTGGGGCCGCCGAAGGTGAGATTGGACACCGTCTGCGGCACCCTGATCTTGCCGAGCAACTCTCCCTCCGGCGAAAAGCAATGCACGCCGTCGCTGGAGCTCGTCCAGAGGTTGCCTTGCACATCGAAACGGAAGCCGTCGGGATGGCCGACGTCGAGGCCGCAGAAATAACGGCTATTCGCAAGCCTCCGGCCGTCGATCACGTCGAAAACGCGGATGTGGCAGGGCACTTCGTGTTTTGCCGAGCCTGAATCAGCGACGTAGAGCTTCGTCTCATCGGGCGAGAAGGCAAGGCCGTTCGGCTGGATGAAGTCCTCAACCACGGCCTCGATCGCGCCGCTTGCGGGGTCGATGCGGTAGACGTTGCGCGTCGGCTGCTCGGGCTCGGCCTTGTGGCCCTCGTAATCCGACAGGATACCGTAGGTCGGGTCGGTGAACCAGACGCCGCCGTCGGAGTGCACGACGACGTCGTTCGGCGAGTTCAGCCGCTTGCCTTTGTAGCTGTCGGCCAGAACGGTAATGGTGCCGTCCGTCTCAGTGCGGGTGACGCGACGGCCGCCATGTTCGCAGGAAACCAGCCGGCCCTGCCGGTCGCGGGTATTGCCGTTGACGTAGTTGGAGGGCGAGCGGAAGACCGAGACCGTCCCATCCGGTGTCCAGCGCATGATGCGTTCATTCGGGATATCGCTCCAGAGCAGGCAGTTCAGGTCGGAAAACCAGACCGGGCCTTCCGTCCAGCGGCAGCCAGAATAAAGCTCCTCGAGCGCTGCGCTGCCGATGACCATTGCACCGAAGCGTTCGTCGCGAATGTCATAAAGCGGATTGTCGGCCACGCCAGCTTCCTCCCTGAATGCTACCGCCTTTTCCTAGCGGCAAATCCTGGGAGGTGCCAGAGCCCGGCAATGGAAATACCGGGCTCCGGTTTTCTCAAAGGGCAGCGACGGGATGCGGCGAGCCGTCATAGGCGCCCCAGATCGACTGGTCGAAGCAGATGACCGAGCCGGTCATCAGGCCGGATTCGGCCGATGACAGGTAGGCGCAGGCGCGCGCCACCTCATGCGGGTCGACGAGGCGGCCGAAGGGTTGACCGGCGGCCGCCTTCTCCAGCCAGTCGGCGGGTGCATCGTGATATTCGCGCTGGATGCGGTCCTCGCCTTCGGACGCCATCCAGCCGATGTTGAGGCCATTGACGCGGATGCGGTTGCGCAACAGCGCATAGGCGGTGTTCTTCGTCAGCGTTTCCAATGCGCCCTTGGAGGCGCAATAAGCGGCGATAAAGGGCTGGCCTGCTTTGGCTGACATCGAGCCGATATTGACGATCGTCCCCTCGATCCTTTCACGGCGCATGACCTTCACCGCTTCCTGCATCAGGAAAAACGGCGCACGCACATTGACGGCGAACATGGCGTCGAAGAGTTCCGGGTTTGTGTCGAGGATCGTACCGCGATCGGTGATGGCGGCGGCATTGACCAGTGCGTCGACGCGGCCGAAGGCCTCGTCGCAGGCGCGCACGACACTCTGCGCGTCTTCGACCTTGCCGAGATCGGCCTTGACGTAGGTGACCTTGGTGCCGGTCGCGGTCGAAATCTCCGCGGCCTTCGCCTTGCCCTTGGCTTCGTTGCGGCCGCAGATGACGATGCCTTCCGCACCGCGTTCGGCGAAGAGGCGGGCAATGGTGGCCCCCAACCCTTGCGTGCCGCCTGTGACGATGGCGATCTTGCCGTCAAGGCGGCCGTGGTCCGTGCTCATGTGGTTCCTCCTTCGTGATGATGTGCAAATGGCCTCCCGTGGGTGCGGGAGGCTTTTAGGTTGGTGCCGTGTGGCCCCCTCATCCGCCTGCCGGCACCTTCTCCCCGCTGGGTAGAAGGGACGTGCCGCGACGCCTCGATTCCCCTTTCGCCCCCCGGGGAGAAGGTGCCCGTAGGGCGGATGAGGGGGCTCCAGCTTCCAAGTTAGCTCAGTTTCTTTCGTGCCTGCTCGGCAAGCGCCGTTTCAAATGCCTCGTCGCTCCAGCCCTCCCGCAACGCTTCATGCATCAGCTGCGCCTGTGTCTTCGGCGCGAGTCCGCCGAGCGGCCGGTCGCGGTCGAGATTGGTCGGGAAGGAATAGCCCTCGGCACAGGCGGCGACGGCGTTGGCGATTTCATCAGGTGAAAGCGGGTCCTGCAACGCCTTCAAGGCAGGAAAGAGCTTGGCGCTCATCCGTTCTCGGTTGACGGTTTCCATCGCCCGGCCGAAGGCGGAGGAGACCTGCAAAAGGTTGGCGACGCGCTTGATGTCGGCCGAGCGGTTGGTGCCAGCGGCGTGGAAGAGCGCGGGATTGAAGAAGACGACGTCGCCTTTTTCGAGCGGAAGCTGGATATGGTTGGCCTCGAAATAATCCCTAAACTCCTGTCGCCTCAGCGCGAGATAACCTGGCACATAGGTCTGGCTGTGCGGCAGGAAGAGCGTTGGGCCGCTTTCGAGAGGCATGTCGCAATGAGCGACCGCGCCCTGCAGCGTCAGGACCGGCGAAAGCCGGTGCACATGCGCCGGAAACTGTTCGATCACCTCAGAAGATTGGAAGCCGAGATGGTAATCGCGATGGGCGGACTGCGCCGCGCCACCCGGATTGACGCGGTTCACCTGCGCCGTCATCTGGTAGCTCGGGCCGAGCCAGGCTTCGCTTGCCAGCGCGATTATGGCGTTGCCGTAATACTCGGCGAAATTCGCAGGATCGGCGAGGCAATGTTTCTCCAGCGAGTTCCAGATGCGGTCGTTGGCGCCAGGCTTGGCGAAATGATCGCCGCCACCGGTCGAGGTGCGGCGCTGTTCCTCGATGATTGCATCGAAGATAGCGCTCGCGCGGTCAATGATGCTGGTATCCTCGAAAGCGCGCTTGAACACGACGACACCAGGGCCTTCGCCGAAGGCCTCGCAAATCTCGGCGAGCACGGCTCGGCGGCCTTCCCGTGTTGCGGCTGTGGCCGTCACCTTGCGGCTGTCATAGATGAGCACGTTTTTTTCGACCGCGGACGCCGAGGAGTAATCGGCAAGCTCGGTCGTCTTTTCCGCAAGGCTGCGGAAATCGTCGAGATCGCAGGCTTCCTCGCTCAGCCAGACGCGGTCGACGCGCAGTTTCTGCCGGTTGTCGGTTTTCATAGCGGGCTCCTCCCTCTTTCCGATGGAGGCACTATACGCCGCGATGCCAGGTGATATAGATCAGAAATCCATCAAAAAACCATCAAGCTGAGGCCATGGCACATCTCTTTCTCGTCAAGGACATCGCCTTTCAGGCCGGGCTCAGCACCGCGACTGTCGACCGGGTGCTGAATGGCAGAGCAGGCGTGCGCCAGCAGACAGAGATGCGCGTGAAGGCGGCGATCGCAGAACTGGAGAAGCAGCAGGCCGGTGCGATGGGCAGCGGGCGCATATTGGCGATCGATATCGTCATGGAGACGCCGCAGCGGTTCAGCGACGCGGTGCGCGCCGCCTTCGAGGCGGAGATGGCGGCCTTCCTTCCCGGTGTCTTCCGCTGCCGGTTCCATTTCGCCGAGGTGATGAAGCCGGCTGAGCTGGTTCAGCTTCTCGACCGCATCCGGCTGCGGGGCACGCACGGCATCGTGCTGAAGGCGCCTGACGTCGCCGACGTGGCGGCTGCGGTTGCGCGGGCCGATGCGGCCGGCATTCCTGTGGTGACGCTGGTGACAGACCTGCCGAATTCGGCGCGCATCGCCTATGCCGGCGCCGACAACCGGGCGGCGGGGGAGACCGCCGCCTATCTGATCGGTGAATTCCTCGGAGATCATGGCGGCAAGGTGCTGGTAACGCTGTCGAGCGGCCGGTTCCGCGGCGAGGAGGAGCGCGAAATCGGCTTCCGCCGGATCATTCGCGCGCACTATCCCGAAATCGGCATCACCGAAATCAGCGAGGGGCACGGCACTGATGCCGCGACGGGGACGCTCGCGGCGGCAGCGCTTGCGGCCGATCCCGCCATCAACGCCGTCTATTCGATCGGTGGCGGCAACCGGGCGGTACTGGCGGTCTTCGAGGCGGCCAAGCGTCCGGTCCGTGTCTTCGTCGCTCATGATCTGGATGCGGACAATCGCGCCCTGCTTGCTGCGCGCCGGATCGGCTTCGTGCTGCATCACGATCTCAGAACTGATGCGCGTTCCGCCTTCCGGGCGATCATGAGCCGGACTGCGGCATCAGGGCGAGCGGTTTCGAACTCGCTCTCTTCCGTCGAAATCGTTACGCCCTACAATATGCCCGCGGGCGATTGAGCCAATCGGCTTTCCTACCATGGCGAATTCGAGCTACAGCTGGCGTGAATGAGGTGAGCGAAATGGATTACAGCGACGTTAGCACTATCGCAGCCTGGGTCACGGAGCAGGGCCTGAAGGGTGCTTCGGAAGTCGAGCTGATGACCGGTTTCTGCGCGGCCTGCCGGAATGCCGGGCTGCCGCTCGATCGCGGTCTGGCGCTGATGGATACGCTGCATCCCGTGCATGAAGGCCGCGCCTTCCGCTGGGACAGCGAGGAGATGGTCGAGACGGAATTCGAATATGGTCCGTCGAGTGCGGGAGAGGCGGCTGCGAACTGGCAGCGTTCAGCCTTCTATTATCTCTGGTCAGGCAACGAGAAAGAAGTGCGTCGCCGCATCGGGTTCGGCGATCCGATCGATTTCAGCCTGCTCGATACGATTGCTGCGGCCGGCCACACGGATTTCGTGGCGATAATGCATCGTTTCGCCGAAGCCGGCACGATCGGCGAGATGGATTGTTTCTTTTCGCATTTCTCTACGAAGCATCCCGAGGGTTTCTCCGATCATCACCTCGCCATCCTGCGCAAGCTGGTGCCGGTACTGGGGCTGGCAATCAAGTGCATCGCGCTCGGACGCATCGCCCGCACCATCGCAGAAGTCTATTTGGGAGAGGATGCGGCCCGCCAGGTGATGGAAGGCAAGATCAGCCGCGGCAAATCGGAGCGGATTTCGGCGGCACTCTGGTTTTCCGATCTCTTGAACTACACCAAGATTTCCGATCGCGTGCCGCCGGAGGAAATCATCCCGCTGCTTAACGATTACAGCGAGGTGGCGATTTCCGCGGTCCATGAGGCGGGCGGCAATGTGCTGAAGCTGATCGGCGACGGTGTGCTCGCCATCTTCAAGGGCGAGGTGCCGGCGGAGACCTGCCGCGCAGCGCTCAAGGCCGAAGCGCTTCTGCGCGAAAAGCTCCGCGTATTGAACGCCGCACGTGAGGCCGACGGCCGGCCAACCACCGATGTCTATATCGGCCTGCATATCGGCGATGTGTTCTACGGCAATATCGGTAGCCAGGACCGGCTTGATTTCACGGTCATCGGCCCTGCCGTCAACGAGGTCAGCCGCATTGCCTCGATGTGCCGTTCCGTCGATCTCAACCTGCTGATCTCCTCCGATTTTGCGGCTGCGATACCGGAGGAACAGCGCGCATCGCTTGCTTGCGTCGGGCGCTATGCTTTGCGTGGTGTGCAGCGCGCGCGGGAGCTTTATACGCTCGACAGCGCGCGGCTGAACAACTGATCCCAGGCCTTGCTCTATCGCAGCAGGGCCGACCGACTATTTGATAAGGCTGTGCCGCAGCGCCCATTTTTCCGGCCCGTGGACGGCGGCAAAGAGCAGGCCGGCAAGGAAGGTGAAGTGATCGATGAAGAAGCCGAACTCGGCTTGGTTCTGCTGCCAATGGGATGGGCCGTGGAAGGAGAAGGCGAGGAAGATCACATAGATGCCTGCCAAGAGGCTCGCTTCGGTGAAGAAAGCCCCTGATATGAACGCGAGTGCCAGGGCGATCTCGAAGAAGGCTGCGACCCAGCTGAGAAATGTCGCCATGGGGAAGCCGGCAGCGGCGATATAGGCCGCGGTCGCGCCGATATCGGCGAACTTGAAGCCGGCGGCCATGAAGAAGACGAAGCTGAAGATGATGCGGGCGATGATGATTGCAACTGCTCTGGCCATGTGAAACCTCCTTTTTGAGCTTCCATTATGACGGATGAAATACCGCATATCCTACACGGCGAATGAAAAAGGTCGCCTGAGCGACCCTCCGCTCTCACCACTCGGCGAAGCTGCCGTCGGTATGGCGCCAGATCGGGTTGCGCCAGCGGTCGCCCTCCTTGGCGCGCCCGATGCCCAGGCCCGGCCCCTGACGAGAGCAATCTGCTGGTACGATGATTTAGGTTATGAAGATGTCGTCTTCGCCCGATAGAGCGTTATATTGCCGGTGGGGACCTCGAAGTCCTCTTCCGGATGGGGCGGCATTCCGCCGTCCCTCGAAAGCTCAAATCGAAAACAGGAGGACGGAATGCAGATCAATCGTACGGCTTCGGCTCATTGGACCGGTGGCCTCAAGGACGGCAAAGGCCTGATCTCGACGCAGAGCGGCGCCCTGAAGGATTATCCCTATGGTTTTGCGAGCCGCTTCGAAGGCGTTCCCGGCACCAATCCGGAAGAGTTGATCGGCGCAGCCCATGCCGGCTGCTTCACCATGGCGCTCTCGCTGATCCTCGGCGAAGCCGGTTTTACCGCCGAGCACATGGAAACCTCCGCCAAGGTGACGCTCGAAAGCGTCGAGGGCGGTTTTGCCATCACCGCTATCCATCTCTCGCTCTCCGGCCGCATCCCCGGCGCCGACGAGGCGACCTTCACCGAATTCGCCAACAAGGCGAAAGCCGGCTGCCCGATTTCCAAGGCGCTCGCAGCCGTCCCGATCACGCTCGACGTCAAGCTCGCCTGATTTCCGCTATTCGCGCAGGGGTGCCGCACGCTTCCGCGTCGCGGCACTTTTTAAGCGGCTCGACGATTTTTCCGGAAAATTCGCCTGATCAATGCGCCTGCGGCCGCCGGCGCATTGATCAGGCGTGCCTGCGTCGCGCTGCCGCAGCTTGACAAATGATGCCTGATATTTTACGACTGACGAAATTCAAAAATCGTCAGTCGTAATTCGAGGTATCGAAACTATGGACGACATCACGGAAAATACGCTCGACATCACGCGGCAGGAGAATGTCACGCGCATTCTCGATGCGGCCGAGCGGCTGTTCCGTCACTACGGCTACAGCAAGACGACGGTGGCCGACATCGCCCGCGATCTCGGCATGTCGCCAGCCAACATCTATCGCTTCTTCGCCTCCAAGGTGGAAATTCACCAGGCACTCTGCGGGCGCATGCTCGCCACCGCTTATCAAATCGCCTACGACATCCGCCACCAGCCGGTCAGCGCCAGCGAGCGGCTGCGTCGCTATGTCGAGACCCAGCATCAGTTGACGCTGGATCTGATGCTCGACGAGATGAAGGTGCATGAGATGATCATCGTCGCGATCGAGCGCGACTGGCACGTCATCGAAAAACATATCGACCGCGTCCACGATCTGATCGCCGAAATCATCGCCGAAGGCATTGCCGCCGGCGAGTTCGCCGAGCAGGACCCGGTCGTTGCCTCACGCTGCTTCGGCGCGGCGACAATCAATCTCTGCCACCCGCAGATGGTGGCGCAATGTCTTGCCAAAACCAACCGCGCAAGCGTCGACGAACTGATCGACTATGTGATCAGAGCCCTGAAGAAATAATGGACGGCAGCCGCCGTCGCGACCCCCGAAACGATCCAGGAGTGCGGAAGATGTTTTCGCTCAAGACCCTCAGCCATCGCATGCCGTCCGTCGCCGGTCTCGTGCTCGTCGGCGCCGTCGGTATCAGCCTTTCCGCCTGCTCGGAAGAGAAAGCTGAGGTCAAGCAAGTCATACGGCCCGTGAAGGTCGTCGAGATCGCCAAGGCCGGTGACACGCGCAAGCTCGATTATTCCGGTTCGGTCAAGGCGCGCACGGAGATGAACCTCGGCTTTCGCGTCGCCGGCAAGATCACCGAGCGCCTCGTCGATATCGGCGACCGGGTGACGCCGGGTGAGGTTCTCGCCCGGGTCGACGCCACGGATTATCAGCTTGCGGTCAAGACGGCGGACGCCAATCTCGCCTCGGCGGAAAGGGGCGTCGAAACCGCCGATCTCGCCAACAGACGCGCCGAACAGCTTTTCGACAAGAGCGTCGCGCCGAAGTCGCAGGTCGAACAGGCCTCGCTCAGCCATGACCAGGCGATCTCGCAGCGTGATGCCGCGCTCTCCGCACTCGACCAGGCGAAGAACCAGGTGAGCTACACCGAACTCAAGGCCGGTCAGAACGGCATCGTGACGGCGATCAATGCCGATACCGGCCAGGTCGTCGGCGCCGGCGCTGCCGTCGTCACCGTCGCTGTCGACGGCGAGAAGGAAGTGCAGATCGCGGTTCCGGAAAACGACATTGCCGAATTCAAGCCCGGCAAAACGGTCAAGGCAAGCTTCTGGGCCGACGATAAGCTGGTGCTCGACGGCAAGGTGCGCGAGGTTTCCGGCAGCGCCGACCAGCAGTCACGCACTTTTGCGGTTCGGGTAAGCCTGCCGAACGATCCGCGCATCCTGCTCGGCATGACCGCGACGATCGAGGCTGACGTCAGCAACGGCAACAGCTATGTCTCGATCCCGCTCAGCGCGCTCGCTGACAAGGACGGCAAGCAGATGGTCTGGACCGTCGACCGCGACACGGCGACCGTGCATGGCCGCGACATCAAGGTCGCCGATTTCACCGGCGACGGCGTGCATGTGACCGAGGGTCTCGACACCGGCGACCTCGTGGTTTCGGCCGGCACGCAGTTCATGAGCGAGAACCTGAAGGTGAAGGTGCCGAACCAGCAGTCGGCCCTTGTTGACACGGACCAGACCGTCCGCTGATCGCGCGATAAAAGGGAACAGGACCATGGACGCCACCACCACTGAAAAGCGGCCCTTCAATCTGTCGCGCTGGGCGATCGGGCATCCGAGCATCGCCCGCTTCCTCTTCGGGCTGATCATCATCACCGGCGTGCTCGGCCTGATGCGCATGGGCCAGCGCGAAGACCCCGAATTCACCTTCCGCGTCATGGTCGTTCAGGCGATCTGGCCGGGCGCTTCCATCCAGGAAATGGAAGATCAGGTCGTCAACAAGATTGAACGCAAGCTGCAGGAAACGCCGCATATCGACTGGGTCAAGTCCTATACGCGCGCGGGCAGCGCGATCATCACGCTGCAGGTCAAGGGCGACACGAACTCGCAACAGGTGGCTGATGCCTTCTATCAGGTTCGCAAGAAGGTCGGCGACATTTCCAATGAGCTGCCGCAGGGCCTGCTCGGTCCCTATTTCAATGACGAGTTCGGCGACACCTTCATCACGCTGCATTCGATCAGCGGCGATGGCTATTCCTATCCCGAGCTGAAGAAATTCGCGATCCAGGCGCGCGACATGCTGCTGACGACGCCGGGTGTCGAGAAGGCGGTCATCATCGGCGACCAGCCTGAGAAGATCTATATCGACGTCTCGTCCAAGGCGCTCGCGGAGCGTGGCCTGACGATCCTCGACCTGCAGAACGCCATCAAGGGCCAGAACAATGTCGATCCGGCCGGCTCGGTCGATACCGGCCTGCGCTCCGTGCGCATATCGGTTGAAGGCGACGTGAAGAAGGCGGCCGATATCCGCGAACTGCGCCTTCGCGCCGGCGGCCAGGTGACCCGTCTCGGCGATATCGCCACCGTCAGTTCCGGGCTCGAAGATCCCTATCAGCGCAAGTACCGTTTCAACGGTCACGAAAGCGTTCAGGTCGGCGTCGTCATGGCCAAGGGCTTCAACGTGATCGATGTCGGCAAGGGCGTGGAGGCGACCTATCAGCGCTTCGAAGAGTCGCTGCCCTATGGCGCCGCCGTCGACCAGATCGCCAATCAACCCGATGTCGTGACAGATGCAGTCAGCGAATTCATGCACGCGCTCGGCGAAGCCCTGATCATCGTGCTGATCGTCTCGTTTGTGTCGATCGGCTGGCGCTCGGGCCTCGTCATCGCCATCGCTATTCCGCTGGTGCTCGCCGCCACCTTTGCGCTGATGTACGAACTCGGCATCGACCTGCAGCGCATTTCGCTCGGCGCCCTCATCATCGCGCTCGGCCTGCTCGTCGACGATGCGATGATCGTCGTCGAGATGATGGAGCGAAAGCTGGAGGAAGGGCTCGTTAAGATCGATGCTGCGAGCTTCGCCTATTCCTCGACCGCCTTTCCGATGCTCACGGGCACGCTGATCACCACGGCAGGCTTCATTCCCGTCGGCTTTGCGGCATCGACGGCCGGCGAATACGTCCGATCGCTGTTCTACGTCGTCGGCATCGCGCTTGTGACTTCGTGGTTCGTCGCGGTCTATTTCACGCCGTGGCTCGGCTATATGATCCTCAAGCAGCGTCACCACGCCGGCGAGCATCGCGATGCCTTCGACACGGGCTTCTACCGCCGGCTGCGCGGTACGGTCGCCTGGGCGGTTCGCCACCGGGTCATCGTGCTGCTGCTGACGCTCGGCACCTTCGTCACCAGCCTCTGGGCCTTCCAGTTCATTCCGCAGAATTTCTTCCCGCAATCCTCGCGGCCGGAAATCCTCGTCGATCTCTGGCTGCCCGAGGGCACGAGCATCAAGGAAGTCGAAGTCCAGGCAAAGGCGCTCGAAGCCAAGATGATGGACGATCCCGACAAGAAGTTCATCGCCACCTATATTGGCGAGGGCGCGCCGCGCTTCTTCCTGCCGCTCGACCAGCAGTTGCGCAATCCGAACTTTGCCCAGCTTCTCGTCATGGCCAAGGACGAACCGGCGCGTGAACGCCTGATCGTCAAGCTGCGCACGATTCTTGCGGAAGATTTCCCTACAATCCGCGGTAAGGTCGACCGCCTCTTCCTCGGCCCGCCGACGGGCTGGCCGGTGCAGATGCGCGTCATGGGGCCTGACCGCCAGGAAGTACGTGAAATCGCGGATCAGGTGAAGGCTCGCTTCGAGGCCAATCCGATGCTCGGCGCGATCCATGATGACTGGCTGGAACAGGTGCCGGCAATGAAGCTGGTGATCGACCAGGACCGCGCCCGGGCGCTTGGCGTCACCTCGCAGCGCGTGCGCCAGATGCTGCAGACCGCCATGTCCGGCGCGCCGCTCGACGATTTCCGTGACGGCGAGGAGACGGTTTCGATCGTCGCCCGCGAGCCGGATGCCAGCCGCTCGCTGCTGTCGGCAGTCAACTCCGTCTATGTGCCGACGGATTTCGGCGGCTTCGTTCCGGTCTCGCAGGTTGCCAAGGTCGTGCCGGTCATGGAGCAGGGGATCGAATGGCGGCGTAACAGGCTGCCGACGATCACCGTGCGCGCGACACTGCCGGACGGCGTGCAGCCGAACGACGTTGTCATGAAGATGTACGCCGACATGAAGGACCTGCGCGACAGCCTGCCTGCCGGCTACAAGGTCGAGATCCAGGGCGGCGCCGAGGATGCGGCGGAAAGCCAGATGTCGATCGCCGCCAAGGCGCCGATCATGCTCGCCGTCATCGTCGTGCTGCTGATGGTGCAGCTGCAGCACTTCGGCAAGGCAATGCTGGTGCTCGCGACCGGACCGCTTGGTATCATCGGTGCGGCGGCCGCATTGCTGATCAGCGGCGCGCCCTTTGGCTTCGTGGCGATCCTCGGCGTCATCGCGTTGCTCGGCATCATCATGCGCAACTCGATCATCCTGGTCGATCAGATCGACCAGGATATCAAGGCGGGCATGCACCGGCAGGAGGCGATCGTCGGCGCGGCCGTGCGGCGTTTCCGGCCGATCATGCTGACGGCGCTGACCGCCGTGCTGGCGCTGATCCCGATCTCGCGCGGCGTCTTCTGGGGTCCGCTCGCCTACGCGATGATGGGCGGCATCCTGGTTGCGACTGTGCTCACCATTCTGGTTCTGCCCGCCGGTTACGCCCTTTTCTTCGGCCGGGAGCCGAAGGCAAAGGACGAGCCAGGCGTGGATGCCGACGCCTTCCAGGAAGAGGCGGATGACAGACATCCGCCGGCGTTGGCAGCTGAGTGAGAGCGGCGCGGCGAAAGCCGCGCCGTTTTCCCTGTAGGCCCTTCCCGTCAAAGCGTGTCGCTGCTGATTCCATTGCCACTTCGAAAAAGCTAAGCTGCGAAAGCATGCCGGGAGACAAGCCGCGATCCTGGCCGTTCATTGACGGGGAGGGCGCGACTATGGCCGAATATCGTCTGGAAACAAGCTGGCACCCTGTCGAAGGCAGTTTCGGGCGCTTGACCTTCACGCTCTTCAATCTTTCGACCGAGCCACTGTCCGGCTTCTCGCTTGCCTATACCTCCGAGACGCGAGTCGCCGACAAACATCTCTGCAATGGCGGCAGCCTGAAGCGGCAGCTCGCGCATTTCCATGAATTCCTGCCGCACGAAGGGTTGAGCGTGCCGCCCGGCGGGCACTGGCGGTTTACGGTCGAGGGGCTGACCAGAGAGCCCAAACATGTGACAGCAGGCATCAAATCGGCGTATCTGACACTTGGCGGCGGGCGCCATGTTCCCGTCGCTTTCGGCGATCTCATCCTTGAAGGCCGAGAGGGCGGTGCGGCGCCGCCGCTTCTGCCGCCGGGCCGGGTCGAGGAACCTTATTCACTGCTGCCCTGGCCGCTGTCGCTTGGAATGAAAGCTGGGAACCTGCCCATCGTTCTCCATCCGGCGGCGAAGACACGGCCCGACGCGATCAAGGCGCTCTGCCTGGTTCTGGAGCTCTATCAGCGGCTCTATCCCGCCAACAACGTGCCGTTTTCGCTCAGCACCGTGAAGGGTGGGCGGGCCATTCGTTTCGTTACCGAATCGTCGATTGCTGAATTTGCCTACGAGTTGCGTTTCACCGCCCATGAGGTCGTACTTTCGAGTGCGGATGCGGCAGGACGGCAATACGGACTGATCAGCCTGGCGCAGCTGCTGCACGGCGCCCGCGCGGAGCCGGAGATTTTCAAATTCCCCAGTTTCGGCGCGATCGCCGACCAGCCGCGATATGGCTGGCGCGGCTGCCATCTCGATGTGTCCAGGCAATTCTATCCGGCCGCCGACGTCATGCGGCTGATCGATATTCTCGCCTGGAACAAGCTCAACATCTTCCACTGGCATCTGACCGACGACGAAGCCTGGCGGCTGGAGATCAAGGCCTATCCCGCCCTGACGGAGATCGGCGCGCGGCGCGGGCCGGAGGAAGTGCTCATGCCGCAACTCGGCGACGGGGCGGAGCTGCGCTCCGGCCACTACACGCAGGATGACGTCAGGCGGATCGTTGCGCATGCCGCCTCTCTGCATGTCGAGGTGGTGCCGGAGATTGATATTCCCGGCCACAGTACTGCGACGCTGCTCTCTCTGCCTGAACTCGTCGACGGGCAGGAGGCACCGGACAGCTACCGCTCGGTGCAGGGTTATCCCAACAACGCCCTCAACCCGGCGGTCGAATTCACCTATGAATTCCTCGGCAAGGTATTCGACGAGATGGTCACGCTGTTTCCCAGCGAATATCTCCATATCGGCGGCGATGAAGTGGCGCAGGGCTCCTGGCTATCCTCGCCGCTCTGCAAGGCGCTGATGGAGCGGGAGAAACTTGCCGGGACCGCCGAGCTGCAATCCTATTTCCTGAAACGGATCAAGGCCATGCTGTCGGAACGCGGCAAGAAGCTCGCCGGCTGGAACGAGGTCTCGCACGGCGGCGGCGTCGATCGCGACGGCACGCTGCTGATGGCCTGGGAAAAGCCTGCCGTCGGCATCGAGCTGGCTGCGGAAGGCTACGACGTGGTGATGACGCCGGGGCAGGCCTATTATCTCGACATGGCGCAGGCCGAAGCCTGGGCCGAGCCCGGCGCGGCTTGGGCGGGCTACGCTCCGCCGGAACAGACCTACGCCTACGAGGCAGAGGGGGAGTTGCCGGAGGCGCTGCAGGAGAAGATGCGCGGCATCCAGGCCTGCATCTGGACCGAGAATTTCGTCTCGCACGCCTATTTCAACCGGCTGGTCTTCCCGCGCCTTGCGGCCGTCGCCGAAGCCGCATGGACGCCTTTAGAACGCAAAGACTGGAACCGGTTCGCGGCGATCGTGCGGATGTGGCCGATACTTTAGGAAGCAGCCGCTTCGGCTTTCAGCCCCAGCAGTGCTGCGCCGATCAGGCCGGGTTCGATGCGGCATTCGCTAGGCACCACCAGCGGGCGGTCGAACTTGCGCAGGATCCGGGCGCGAACCGCATGATCGAGCTCGGCAAGCAGCGGCTCGACATTGGAAAGCCCGCCGCCGACCGGAACGATGGTCGCGCCGGTGATGTTGATCGTCAGCGCCAAGGGCGAGGCGACGAGATCGACATAGACGTCGATCGTACGCGTCGCCTTCTCCTCCCCATGCCGCCACTGACCGATGATTTCTTCGCTGGAAAGGTCGAGATTGTGCAGCGTCTTGTGCAGGCGCTCCAGGCCCCGGGCGCCGCCGACAGTGTCGACGCAGCCCTTCTGGCCGCAGCCGCAGGCATAGGCGGGTATAGCGACGGGCGGATTGCCGGCCGCGGATGCAATGATCGGGCCATGGCCCCATTCGCCGGCAAAGCCGCCGGCCTCGTTGACGAGGCGCCCGTCAGCGACCAGTCCGCCGCCGACGCCTGTGCCGAGGATGGCGCCGAAGACGATGCGGTGGCCGCGACCGGCGCCGAGGCCGGCTTCGGCCATGGCGAAACAATCGGCATCGTTGGCGATCAGCACCGGCAGGCCGAGTTCGGCTTCGAGGTCGGCCGCGAGCGCGCGGCCGTGGATGCAGGGAATGTTGGCGCAGGTCAGCCGCTGCGTATCGGGATCGACGACGCCGGCGATGGAAAGGGCGATACGGCTCGGCTCTTCTCCGGTTTCGGCGATGATGCCGCGCAAGGCCTGGACGAAAGCGGGGAAGTCATCCTTCGGAGTCGGGTGGCGGCCGAGGGGAACGATGTCTGTCTCGGAGCGGGCGATGCCGCCCTTGATGGCGGAGCCGCCAATGTCGAATGAAATGATCATTGCCTATCTGCCGTTTCCCTGGTCTTCAGCGTCTGCTCGCACTGTTGGCCGGGAATTACAAGCCTTCAATCCGTCGCTGCCATGTGCTGCGGCGCAAACGATGAATGGTGGAGACTAAATCGCGACCGACAGCTATTCCCATCCCATAAGTCATTCAATTGGCATATTACGTCGCCAAATTTAAAGCCTGCACTTTCATCATCATTGGCATCATGACCATCGAAAACACCGATTCCCAAAGACGCAGAAGACCACGTCCACCACGTCCCAAAGGCCGTCGCCTCTCATCCGTCCTGCGGCAGCTGGCCGCAGACCAGAGCCGGGAGCGGATTTCGATCGGCGACCTGTTCCAGACGATGGGCGACAGGGCGATCAGCGCGCTGATGCTGATCTTCGCGCTGCCGAACGCCTTTCCCACTCCGCCCGGCACTTCCGCGGTGCTCGGCGCGCCGCTGGTTTTCCTGGCGGTGCAGCTGACCTTTGGGTTGAAACCCTGGCTGCCGAAGACGATTGCCGCGCGTTCGATGCGGCGGGAGGACTTCGAGTCCATCGTCGGGCGCATCCATCGCTGGCTCGCCTGGGCGGAGCGTATGCTGCAGCCGAGGCTTGCGATCTTCGCCGAACCGCCCGCGGAATATCTTGCCGGTCTTTCATGCCTGCTCCTGTCGATCGTGCTGGTGCTGCCGGTTCCGCTCGGCAATATCCTGCCGGCGATCACGATCTCGGTCTTCGCTTTCGGCATATTGGGTCGCGACGGGCTGTTTTCGCTCGTCGGCTTCCTGATGACCGCCGTTTCGCTCGTCGTTGCCGGCGGCGTGATTTACGGTCTCGTAAAGACGGGGATCTATCTCATCATGCAATGGTTTGCCTGAGTAAACCCGGTTATTCGGCAGGTCTTGTTCAACAGGCTCGACATTTTCTGGAATTTTGTTTTGATCTGGCGCGATAAAGACTCGAAATCATGTTCAGTGCCGGCAAGGCCGGCTCATTTTGCGCGGTAGGCATCAATGGCAAAAAGAACCGAGACCCCTGGACGGCTCGACGATGCGGCACGCGCCGGATGGCTTTACTACGTCGCCGGGCGCACGCAGGACGAGATCGCCGCCTCGATGGGCATCTCGCGGCAATCCGCACAGCGGCTGGTGTCGCTGGCGGTCGCCGAGCGTCTGATCAAGGTGCGGCTCGACCATCCGATCGCCGCGTGCCTCGAGCTTGCCAATCAGCTGCGGCGGAAATTCGGACTGAAATATGTGGAGGTGGTCCCCAGCGATCCGGGTTCCTCCTCCACGACAGTCGGCATTGCCGAGGCGGGGGCAGCCGAGATCGAGCGCTGGCTGAAGCGGCCGGAACCCATCGTGCTTGCGGTTGGGACCGGCCGCACATTGAAGGCTGCCGTCGACCAGCTTCCGGCAATCGAGTGTCCCAATCATCGCATCGTTTCGCTCACCGGCAACATCGCGCCGGACGGATCGGCCGCCTATTACAACGTCATCTTCAGCATGGCGGATGCGGTGAAGGCGCGGCACTATCCGATGCCGCTGCCGGTGCTCGTCACGTCGGCCGAGGAGCGGGAACTGCTGCACGGCCAGCAACTCGTGCGCTCCACTCTCGATATCAGTGCGCAGGCCGACGTCACCTTCGTCGGCATCGGCGAGCTCGGCATCGACGGCCCGCTTTGCGTTGACGGTTTCCTCGAGAAGGACGAGATGATGGAGCTCATGCGCGGAGGGGCCGCCGGCGAGATCTGCGGCTGGATCTTCGATGCCGACGGCAAGCTGATCGACAACCCGATCAACGAGCGTGTCGCCTCCGCGCCAATCCCCTCGCGTGAGTCGTCGACGGTGATCGGACTGGCCAAGGGCAAGCGGAAGTACAAGGCGATCAGGGCGGCCGTTGTTGGCCGGCAAATCAATTCTCTGATCACCGATGAAGACACCGCTGAGTTTTTGCTCAGGAACTGAGCAAAAAATTCTCCTTCTGAATCAATGATATAAGTATGGCCTTCGGCGTCGCAGCAACGATTGCCGATTGACATTTTTTGCCATTTGGTGAGTAATTGCTCATGAGCAAAGCGAATGCTCACATCTCGTCTTCTGGGAGGAAGATATGACATTGAGAACTTTTCTGCTGGGCGCCTGCTCAGCATTGGCGTTTGCCGGCATGGCTTCGGCCGAGACGCTAACAATCGCGACCGTGAACAACGGCGACATGATCCGGATGCAGAAGCTGACGGATGACTTCAAAGCGAAGAATCCCGGCATCGACGTTGAATGGGTAACCCTCGAAGAAAACGTGCTGCGCCAGAAGGTCACGACCGACATCGCGACCAAGGGCGGCCAGTACGACGTTCTGACGATCGGCACCTATGAAGTTCCGATCTGGGCAAAGCAGGGTTGGCTCCTGCCGCTCGACAATCTCGGCGACGCCTATGACGTGAATGACCTGTTGCCGGCTATCCGCAGCGGCATCAGCAAGGACGGCAAGCTCTATGCAGCGCCGTTCTACGGCGAAAGCTCCATGGTCATGTACCGCAAGGACCTGTTCGACGCCGCCGGCCTGAAGATGCCCGACGCGCCGACCTGGGACTTCATTGCAGACGCTGCGAAGAAGGTCACCAACAAGGACAAGGAAATCTACGGCATCTGCCTGCGCGGCAAGGCCGGCTGGGGCGAAAACATGGCCTTCCTGACGGCCATGTCCAACTCCTTCGGCGCGCGCTGGTTCGATGAAAAGTGGAAGCCGCAGTTCGATCAGCCCGAGTGGAAGGACACGCTGAACTTCTACGTCAACCTGATGAAGGAAGCCGGCCCTCCGGGCGCCTCGTCGAACGGCTTCAACGAAAACCTGGCGCTCTTCCAGACCGGCAAGTGCGGCATGTGGATCGACGCAACGGTTGCCGCCTCCTTCGTCTCTGACCCGAAGCAGTCGCAGGTCGCCGACAAGGTCGGCTTCGCGCTCGCCCCGGACAAGGGCCTCGGCAAGCGCGGCAACTGGCTCTGGGCCTGGAACCTCGCCATTCCGGCGGGTTCGCAGAAGGTCGAGGCAGCTGAGAAGTTCGTCGCCTGGGCCACGAGCAAGGAATACACCAACCTCGTCGCCGAGAAGGAAGGCTGGCTGAACGCACCTCCCGGCACCCGCACCTCGCTCTACGCGAATGCGGACTACCAGAAGGCCGCTCCCTTCGCCAAGATGACGCTCGACTCGATCAACTCGGCCGATCCGACCAAGCCGACCGTCAAGCCGGTCCCCTATGTCGGCGTCCAGTTCGTGGCGATCCCGGAATTCCAGGGCATCGGCACGGCGGTGGGCCAGCAGTTCTCAGCAGCCCTTGCCGGCCAGATTTCGGTCGACCAAGCGTTGAAGAGCGCACAGCAGCTGGCAACCCGCGAAATGACCAAAGCCGGCTACATTAAATAAAACCTCCTGAGCAAGAGGCGGATACTTGACAATCCGCCCCTCTGGGCCGCCGACTGCCCGAACTGCATCGGCGGCCTCTTTTTCAGATAAACCGTCCCGCGACCGGCCCCCGGCTTCAGACCAGATCGGTGATTGCCATGGCAACGTTACACACTCGCTCCGCAGCGCGTCTGATGATCGCACCCTCCGTGCTGCTCCTCTTTGCATGGATGATCGTCCCGCTCGCGATGACGATCTATTTCTCGCTACTGAATTACAATTTGCTCAGCCCCGGCTTGGAAAGCTTCGTCGGTCTGCTGAACTACGAATATTTCCTTTCCGACCCGGCCTTCATCGCTGCGTTGATCAATACGCTGGTGCTGGTCGCCGGCGTGCTTGTCATCACCGTTGTCGGCGGCATCGCCTTCGCGCTCTTGCTCGACCAGCCGATGTACGGGCAGGGGATCGTGCGCATCCTCGTCATTGCGCCGTTCTTCGTCATGCCAACGGTCGCCGCACTGGTCTGGAAAAACATGTTCATGAACCCGGTCAACGGCCTCTTCGCGCATCTTGCGAAGGCGTTCGGCCTGCAGCCGATCGACTGGCTGGCGAACGCACCGCTGTTCTCCGTCATTCTTATCGTCGCCTGGCAGTGGCTGCCCTTTGCCACCCTCATCCTCCTGACCGCGCTGCAATCGCTCGATGAGGAGCAGAAGGAGGCGGCCGAGATGGACGGCGCGGGCGCCATCTCGAAATTCATCTACATCATCCTGCCGCATATGGCGCGCGCCATCACCGTGGTGATCCTGATCCAGACGATCTTCCTGCTGTCGGTCTTTGCCGAGATCCTCGTCACCACCAATGGCGGACCGGGCACCGACAGCACCAATCTTACCTATCTCGTCTATGCGCAGGCGCTCTTGCAGTTCGATATCGGCGGAGCCTCGGCGGGCGGTATCGTCGCTGTCGTGCTCGCCAATATCGTTGCGATCTTCCTCGTCCGCCTCGTCGGCAAGAATCTGGAGGCTTGAGATGGCTAGAAAGGTCACCACCCAACGCAAGGTCATCATGACCGCGATCGCCTGGGCGCTCGGCATCCTGATCTTCTTCCCGATCCTCTGGACGTTTCTGACCAGCTTCAAGTCGGAAGCGGACGCCATCGCCTCGCCGCCGCAGTTCCTGTTCTTCCATTGGACGACGGAGAACTATGCGGAGGTGCAAAGCCGGTCGAACTACCTCAGCCACTTCATGAATTCGGTGATCATTTCCTTCGGCTCGACGCTGATCGGCCTGATCATCGCAATCCCGGCCGCCTGGGCGATGGCGTTCGCGCCCACCAAGCGGACCAAGGACGTGCTGATGTGGATGCTGTCGACCAAGATGATGCCGCCTGTGGGCGCGCTGATCCCGATCTATCTGCTGTTCCGCAATTCGGGCCTGCTCGACACGCGCATCGGTCTGGTGATCGTGCTCACGCTGATCAACCTGCCGATCATCGTCTGGATGCTCTACACCTACTTCAAGGAAATTCCCGGCGAGATCCTCGAAGCGGCCCGCATGGACGGGGCGTCGCTGATGAAGGAAATCGTCTACGTGCTGACGCCGATGGCGGTGCCGGGCATCGCCTCGACGTTGCTTCTGAACATCATCCTTGCCTGGAACGAGGCCTTCTGGACGCTCAACCTCACCGCCTCGAAGGCGGCGCCGTTGACGGCCTTCATCGCCTCCTATTCGAGCCCCGAGGGCTTGTTCTATGCCAAGCTCTCGGCGGCCTCGACCATGGCGATCGCACCGATCCTGATCCTCGGCTGGTTCAGCCAGAAACAACTCGTACGCGGCCTGACCTTCGGCGCGGTGAAGTAAGATAAAAGGGAGAGAAACATGGGCAGCATTACCCTTCAGAAGGTTTCCAAGGTCTTCGGCGAAGCCAAGGTCATCCCTTCGATCGATCTCGACATCAGGGACGGCGAGTTCGTCGTCTTCGTCGGCCCGTCGGGCTGCGGCAAGTCCACGCTGCTCAGGCTGATCGCCGGTCTCGAGGATGTTTCCGGCGGCAAGATCGTCATCGACGGCAGGGACGCCACCGAAAAGGCGCCCTCGGAGCGTGGCCTTGCCATGGTGTTCCAGTCCTACGCGCTTTATCCGCATATGAGCGTGCGCAACAACATCGCCTTCCCGCTGAAGATGGCGGGCGTGGACAAGGCGGAGATCGATCGCAAGGTCACGGATGCCGCCCGCGTGCTCAACCTGACCGACTATCTGGAGCGCAAACCGCGCCAGCTTTCCGGCGGTCAGCGCCAGCGTGTCGCGATCGGCCGCGCCATCGTGCGACAGCCTTCGGCCTTCCTGTTCGACGAGCCGCTGTCGAACCTCGATGCGGCGCTGCGCGTCAACATGCGCCTCGAAATCAGCGAACTGCATCAGCAGCTGAAGACGACGATGGTCTACGTCACGCACGATCAGGTCGAGGCCATGACCATGGCCGACAAGATCGTCGTGCTGAACAGGGGCAATATCGAACAGGTCGGCTCGCCGCTTGAGCTCTACAGCCGCCCGCGCAACCTTTTCGTCGCGGGCTTCATCGGCTCGCCGAAGATGAATTTCATCAAGGGCCAGAACGCGGCCCAGCTTGGCGCGCATACCATTGGCATCCGCCCCGAGCATGTGCTGCTGTCGATGGAGAGCGGCGACTGGAAGGGCAGGGTCGTGGTCGCCGAACATCTCGGCTCCGACACCTTCCTGCATATCGATGCCGAGGACATCGGCATGGTGACGGCGCGCGGCAGCGGCGATTTCGCCGCAAAGGCCGGCGATACCGTCTACCTGACGCCGGACCGTTCGCGCATTCACAAATTCAACGAGGGCGGCCTCTCCATCTGAGGCGCGCCGCCGGGGGGCAGGCATGCGAGCCGGACGATGGCGCCCGGCCGTCTCGGCAAGACCTTCAAGAGGACTGAATCATGACGTGCAAACTATCGCTGGCAACGCTTTCCGACGCGGCGCGCACTGCCGCCATCCCTGGTTATGACAGGGCGTCGCTGAAAGCCGGCATCGTGCACTTCGGCGTCGGCAATTTCCATCGCGCCCACCAGGCGATCTACCTCGATGATCTCTTCAATCAGGGCACCGACCACGACTGGGCGATTGTCGGCGCCGGCGTGCTGCCGTCGGATGCAGCCATGCGCGAAAAGCTCGCGGCCCAGGATTTTCTGACGACGGTGGTCGAACAGGACAACAACAGAACCGCGGCGCGCGTCACCGCGCCGATGATCGACATCCTTCCGGTCGGCGATTCCGCCGCGATCATCGCCAGGCTTGCCGATCCCGAGATCCGCATCGTTTCGATGACCATCACCGAGGGCGGTTATTTCATCGATGCATCAGGCACATTCAATCCGGCTCATCCGGCAATTGCTGCCGATGGACAAAACCCCTCCGCGCCGAAGACAGTCTTCGGCCTTGTTGTCGCCGGGCTGAAGGCGCGCAAGGATAGGGGCATCGGACCCTTCACAGTGATGTCCTGCGACAACATTCCCCATAACGGCGTCGTCACCGCCAATGCCGTGGTTGGCACGGCGGCCCTTTCCGATCCTGCCCTTGCCGAATGGATCCGGGCGAATGTCGCCTTCCCGAATGCGATGGTCGACCGTATCACGCCGGCGACCGGTCAGCGGGAGATCGATTTCCTCAACGAGCATTTCCAGATCGAGGACAACTGGCCGGTCTATTGCGAGGAATTCAAGCAATGGGTGCTTGAAGACAAGTTCACGGCGGGCCGCCCGGCGCTGGAAAAGGTTGGCGTGACCTTTGTTCCTGATGTCACGCCCTACGAGCATATGAAGATCCGCATCCTGAACGGCGGGCATGCCGCAATCGCCTATCCTGCGGCGCTGATGGACATTCACTTCGTTCATGATTCCATGGAAGACCCGTTGATCCGCGCCTTCCTCGCCAAGCTCGAGAAAGACGAGATCATTCCGATCGTGCCGCCGGTGCCGAACACGTCGCTGACCGATTATTTTGCTCTGATCGAACATCGCCTGCTCAATCCGAAGATCGCCGACACCATTCCGCGGCTTGCGCAGGACGGCTCGAACCGCCAGCCGAAATTCATCCTGCCCTCGACGCTCGACAATCTCCGCCAGGGCAGGGACGTCGTCGGCCTGGCATTGGTTTCGGCGCTCTGGTGCCGTTATTTCGCCGGCAAGACCGACAGCGGCAACGATATCGTCTTCAACGATGCGAGCGCCGACCGCCTGCATGCGGCAGCCCTGAAGGCAAAGGACGATCCGTCGGCCTTTCTCGCCTTCGACGATATTTTCGGCGAAGTGGCGAAATCCGAACTTTTCCGCAAGCGTTTCGCACATGCTCTCAATAGCCTGTGGGAAAAGGGCACGCGGGAGACGCTGCAGCTCTATCTCGACGGTAAGTTGGCAGTGTAGGAATTCCGGATGGCGGCGCGCGCTGCCGCCATCCATCCGGCCTTGCGGACGAAGCGGGGCGTTGCACGTCCGAATTGAACTCAGGTTGGGTCTTTCATGGCTGATAGTGAACCAGGGCTGGTCATCTTCGATTGCGACGGCGTGCTCGTCGACAGCGAACCGATCTCGATCCGCGTGCTCGTCAGCGCGATGAATGATTTCGGCGTCTCGATCACCGAGGATCAGGCTTACGAGCGCTTTCTCGGCCGCAGCCTTTCGACCGTCATCGATACGCTCGAAGTCGAATTCAACGTCCATGCCGGCGAGGAATTCCTCGAGCGCATCCGTACTGATCTCTATGCCCGCTTCCGTACCGAATTGAAGCCGATCGAGGGGATTGCTGCGACCATCGATGGGCTCGGCATTCCCTGCTGCGTCGCCTCATCCAGCCAGATGGAGCGGATCCGGCTGTCGCTTTCCGTCACCGGACTTCTCGACAGGTTGCCCGACATCTTCAGCGCGACGATGGTCAAGCGCGGCAAACCGGCGCCCGATCTCTTTCTGCATGCGGCGCGTGAGATGCATGTGGAGCCCGCATCCTGCGTCGTCGTCGAGGACAGTCCGGCCGGTGTCGCGGCGGCCAAGGCGGCGGGCATGACGGTCTTTGCCTTCACCGGCGGATCGCACGCCAACTTTGCCGGATACCGCGCCGAACTCGATCGGCTTTCGCCGGAAGTGGTGTTTGACGCCATGCCGGATTTGATACACCTTGTCCGCAAACACAAGCTGCACGGGACCAAGTCTTGATGGGTGATCATGTGGTTGCGGTGGATATCGGCACGGGCAGCGCGCGCGCCGGCGTCTTCAATGCACGCGGCCGGCTGCTCGCCAAGGCCGAGCAGCCGATCGTCATGAACCGGCCGCGCGAGAACCATGCCGAACATGATTCCGAAGATATCTGGTCGGCCGTCTGCATAACGGTGCGCAGGGCGATGGAGCAATCGGGCATCGCCGCCGCCTCTGTCGGAGCGATCGGTTTTGACGCCACCTGTTCGCTCGTCGTTCGCGATATCGAAGGCCGGCAGATCAGCGTTTCCACGGGCGGCGAGAGGCGTTTCGACACGATCGTCTGGCTCGACCACCGGGCTCTGAAGGAAGCCGATTTCTGCACGGCGACGGAGCACAGGGTGCTCGAACATTCCGGCCACGTGATGTCGCCGGAGATGGAGATGCCGAAGCTGATGTGGCTGAAGAAGAAGCTGCCCGCCACATGGGAAAAGGCCGGCTATTTCTTCGACCTCGCCGATTTCATGACCTGGAAATCGACCGGCTCGCTTGCCCGTTCACGCTGCACGCTGACGGCAAAGTGGAACTATCTCGCCCATCTCGAAAAGGGCTGGCAGCAGGATTTCCTGGAGCGGATCGGTCTTGAGGACCTTCAGGCGCGTGGGAACCTGCCGGAAGAGACCGCGCCTGTCGGAGAGAGCGTCGGACGGCTGACGCAGGAAGCGGCCGAGGCGCTTGGGCTGACCACGGACTGCCATGTTTCGGCCGGGATGATCGATGCTTATGCCGGCGCACTCGGCTCGCTCGGCGGTTACGCCGCCGATCCTGTGAAACGCGAGCACCAGCTGGCGCTGATCGCCGGCACGTCGAGCTGCATCGTCGCTTTTTCACAAGAGCGCAAGCCGAGCCACGGCATGTGGGGGCCTTATTACGAGGCGGTCTTCCCGCAATGCTGGCTAGTGGAGGCCGGGCAATCTGCGACCGGCGCGCTGCTTGACCATATCGTGCGCATGCATGCGGCCGGCGGCGAGCCGACGGCGGCGCTGCATCAGAAGATCGTGGCGCGCATCGCCGAATTGCGGGCAGAGGAAGGCGACGACTTCGGCGCGCGCATTTTCGTGCTGCCGGATTTTCACGGCAATCGCTCGCCGCTCGCCGATCCGCATGCCGTCGGCGTCGTCAGCGGGTTGACGCTCGATGCTTCCTTCGACAGCCTCTGCGCGCTTTATTGGCGCACGGCGGTGGCGATCGCGCTCGGGATCCGCCACATCCTGGAGACGATGAAGGAATACGGTTACGTGCCCGATACGCTGCATATCGCCGGCGGTCATGTGAAGAACCCGGTGCTGATGGAGCTTTATTGTGACGCCACCGGCTGCAAGGTGGTGGTGCCGAAGATGAATGAAGCGGTGCTGCTCGGCACCGCGATCGCAGCATCCGTCGCCTGCGGCCTGCACAAGGATCTGGCAGCGGCCGGCGAGGCGATGTATCCGGGCGGCGACGAACGGCTTCCCGACAAGGCGAAGCAGGCGCTCTACGACCGCGACTATCGCCGTCTGCTTGCCATGTACCGGCATCGGGCCGAACTGGAAGCGATGCAATAACGGTCAGAGCATTCCGTTTTTCCTGGAACCACGGAAATACTCTATCCCTCGCATCTTGGCAGAATTGCTTAGTGGTTCGCCGTCTCGCCGAGGACTGTTGCAAATTCCAGCATGCGGCGGCGGCGGAGCGCGGCTTCCTCTCCGACTTCGAGAATGACGGATTCCGATAGGCAATCGAGCAGTGCGATCAGCGGCGGAAGATTGTCGAGATCGGGAGCGCGGGCGGCCGGCAGGGGCAGCATCACGTTCGACTGGTCGGCCATCCAGTCCGCTTGCTGTGGCGAAATGAGAACGACCTTGTAGCCGTAACGCCGCGCTGTCCGGGCAAGGAGGCGCGCCTTGGCGAAGCGGCGACAGTCGATGATGACGAGCAGCGCATCGTCGACCGCCAGCCTAGCGAAGAGTTCGGCGAAACGGTTGTCGGCGCTGTCGAGCGTGCGTACGCCGTCGCGGGCCTGCGTCAGCCTCTGACAGAAATGATTGGCCAGGCTTGAAAGCCTGGCATGGGTAGCGATCGACACTTCCCGGGCCGTGCTGATCAGGCCGACGGCTTCGGCCCAGTTCGGCTGCGCCGTCAGATGGTAGATGTGATGGAGCGCCTGGATTTGTTCGGCGACCAGCACGGCGAGCGGTTTGCCCTCGGCGGCGTCCTCATGCAGCTCGGTCATGGCGCTCTGCAATTGCGCCGGCGACGTCGTTACCGTCTCGCGGATTTCCACCTTGACGCTGTCCAGCCCCTGATAACCGAGCGCGCGCAGGAAGCGTCCGACGGTCATCGGCGAAAGGTCCAGCCTGTCGGCGACGGACGCGGCTGTCTCAAACGGCAGGTCGTTCAGGTGCTCGGTGAAATATTTCGCGATACGACGCTCGGCTGGCGTACCGGTTTTTACGTATTGCCTGAGTTTGTGTACAAAATCTTCCACATCAGCCTCCCCCGTCTTCCCTCAGAGGCGCTCCGCGGACGCGCTGTTGCGACCCGTTGTCTTTGCAACTATTACGGAAGCTGCTTCTCAGGCCCATGCATATTCTGATATCTCACAATATTATATTAGCATTTATTTTTCGACAAGTTTTCTAGTACAGCATGCAATTTTATTCTCTCTTGCCGGTGGCGTCTGCCTTTCCTACATCTTTGCGCGCAAACGGAGACGCCGAAGACATGATCCTTGACGCCGCTCGACTTTCCCTCGCCAATTTGTTCGCGCCGGAGACACGGTCTGTCTTCTGGAAGGTGCTCGGCCTGACGATTCTCGTGCTGGTCGGCCTCTGGTTCGCGCTGCGCGGAGCCTTCATGGCCTTCCTTTTCCCTTGGCTCACGAGTTTCTTTCCCGACCTGCCGGATTGGGCGGGGTGGTTCGCCTTCGTCTTCGCGATTCTTGCCGGCATCGGTCTCGCGCTCCTGCTGGCGCTTTTGCTTTCGCCGGTGACTGCGCTGATCGCCGGCCTGTTCCTCGATGATGTCGCCGATGTCATCGAAAAGCGCGACTATCCCAAGGACGCGCCGGGCACCGCCATGCCGCTTGGTCCGGCGATGGCAAGCTCGATCAAGTTCCTCGGCGTGGTGATCCTCGGCAATATCGTGGCGCTGCTGCTGTTGTTCATTCCCGGCATCAACCTGGTCGCATTCTTTCTGGTGAATGGCTATCTACTCGGGCGTGAATTCTTCGAATTCGCCGCCATGCGCTTCCGTGCGCCTGACGAGGCGCGGCTCTTCCGGGCCAGGAATGCGCCCACCGTCTTTCTTGGCGGACTGGTGATCGCACTCTTTCTGGCAATTCCCATCGTCAATCTTCTGACGCCGCTCTTTGCCGCCGGCATGATGGTGCATCTGCACAAGCTGATTTCGGCGCGCGACGCCAGTTTGCGCGCCTGAGGCTCAGCCGGGCAGGGCTGAAGCGTCGTACATTGAGGCGAATTCGGCGGTCGGCGGGATCGGCGTGATGATATCGATCAGCACACCGTTCGGGTCGGCGGTGATGAAATGCCGCTGGCCGAAATCCTCATCGAGGATCTCCCTCAAAATCGGCAGGCCGGCATTCCGGCAGGCCGCATAGATCGCATCGACATCGGCGACCTCGAAATTGAGGAGCAGGCCAGAGACCTTGCCGCGGGCTAGGGCAGGGATGGTCTCGTGACTGCCGTCGAGGATGGCAAGCGCGACATGCTCCTTCTCCGCCGATTGCAGATGAACATACCAATTGCTCTCGAACAGCGCCTTGAAGCCGAAATGCGCGCAATAGAAGCCGGCGGTGCCGCCAACGTCGCCGGTCATGATGACAGGATAATAGCTCGTCGATTTCATCTGTTTCCCTCCTCTTCCAATTTACATGCAGTCTGTATGTTTTTTCTGTTAACATACATTCAGATTGTATGTAAAGAGACATGCATGAGCCGTAGCAATCGAGAGAGAACGGAACAGACGAGACAAGCGCTGATCGATGCCGGGCGGTGTCTTTTCGTCGAGAAGGGTTATGCCGAAACGTCGACGCCGGAGATCGTGGCGGCGGCGGGCGTGACGCGGGGGGCGCTCTATCATCATTTTGAAGACAAGAAGGCACTCTTTCGCGCGGTTATCGAATGCGAGGCGCAAGGGGTAACCGAGGCGATCGAGGAGCGCTCGGCGTCGCACGATGCGCCGCGTGCCGCACTGATTGCCGGTACCTCGGCCTATTTCGATGCGATGAGGGTGCAAGGGCGCACACGGCTGTTGCTGATCGAGGCACCTGCCGTTCTCGGCCCATCAGCGGCTGCGACGATCGATGCGGAGAATGCGGAAGCGACGTTGCGCACAGGGCTTGCAGCCATGCTTCCGGAAGCCGGCGCTATGCTCGGCCCGCTGACGTCGCTGCTGTCGGCAGCCTTCGACCGCGCGGCGATCGCGATCGAAGCGGGGGGCGGGCGGCGGGATTACGAGCAGGCGATTGCGGCCCTACTCGACGGCCTCACCGATCACCTGCGGCGGTAGCTCGACGAGCGGCGCCGGGATGTCGCAGCTCTTTTCGGGAGACTTGCAGATATCCGCGATGACGCAACGTTCGCATTCCGGACGCCGTGCCTTGCAGGTATAGCGGCCGTGGAGGATCAGCCAGTGATGGGCGTGATAGAGGTAATGTTTCGGCACGACCTTCATCAGTCGCTCTTCCACCTCGTCGGGTGTCTTGCCCGGCGCGAGCTTGATGCGATTGGCGATGCGGAAGATATGGGTGTCGACGGCCATGGTCGCCTGGCCGAAGGCCATGGACAGCACGACGTTGGCGGTCTTGCGGCCGACGCCCGGCAGGCGAACCAGTTCCTCGCGCGTTTCCGGCACTTCGCCCGCGAATTCGTCGACCAGCATCTGCGACAGCGCGATGACGTTCTTTGCCTTGTTGCGATAAAGGCCGATCGTCTTGATGTAATCGCGGACCTTCTCTTCTCCGAGATCGAGCATTTTCTGCGGCGTATCGGCGACCTTGAACAGCGCCCGCGTCGCCTTGTTGACACCGGCATCGGTGGCCTGGGCGGAGAGCGCCACCGCCACGACAAGGGTGAAGGGGTTGGTGTGCTCGAGTTCACCCCGCGGTTCGGGCCGCTGCACCGAAAAGCGATGGAAAATCTCCTCGCGCTCGGCCAGCGAATAGGCGGTCTTCACCGCGGCCGCCGGCTTGCGGCGGGCGATCACATTCGAATTTTGCGACGGTTTGCTGATTGATTTGAGTTTCGGATTCGCCATGGAGAATCTATACTCAACGGCCATGAAGGAAAGCAACGCCGACAGCTTCAACGAGCAGCCTGTTTTCGCAGCCGAGCTTTTCCCCCACCGCTCGCTCGGACGCAGGGGATTCAAGATATTGCTCGCCCTCTCCGGCGCCGTCTGTTTTCTCTACGGCATGTTCTTCGTCGCCACCGGCGCCTGGCCGATCGGCTTCTTCTTCGGACTGGATTTCGCGCTGCTCTACGGCGCCTTCTGGCTGAGCTATCGCTCGGGAAAGGCGCGCGAAGAGGTGACGGTGTCACGCACGGATGTTTCGGTGCGCAAGTTCACGCCGTCGGGACAGATGGTTGAGCATCATTTCAATCCGTTCTGGGCCCGCTTCCTCGTACGCCGGCACCAGGAGATCGGCATTCTCTCCATGCATATTTTCGGCGAGGGGCGGCGCACCGATATTGGCTCCTTTCTCAATCCCGATGATCGCGAAAGTTTCGCCAAGGCCTTCAAGGGCGCGCTCGCCACGGTCAAGCAGCGGATTTGAGGCATTGCATTTCGATCGGGGGCGCAAGAATCGGGTGGTTTGGCGGACTGCCCTTGATTATCTCCTGCCTAAAGGAGAAAAACGATGAATATGATCGCCAAGCTCGACACAGATATCACCCCGGATGGCCCGGACTACGATACGGTCCGCCAGGTCATCGAACTCATCAGCGAAGAATATCGTGACCAGCCCTCGCTGGAAGCGATCGCGGCGCGGCTGAACCAGTCGCCGACGCAGCTTCAAAAGACCTTTACCCGTTGGGCCGGCCTTTCGCCCAAGGCATTCCTGCAGGCTGTCACGCTCGACCATGCGAAGCGGCTGCTGCGCAGGGAAGAGATGCCGCTGCTCGAAACCTCCATCGAGGTCGGTCTTTCCGGCCCCAGCCGCTTGCACGACCTGTTCGTGACGCATGAGGCAATGTCTCCGGGGGAATGGAAGGCCAAGGGCGGCGGCCTGACGATCCGCTACGGGTTTCACAACTGCCCCTTCGGAGCGGCACTCGTCATGGTCACTGATCGCGGCCTTGCAGGCCTTGCCTTCAGCGATGCCGGCGATGAGAAGGCCTGTCTTGAGGACATGAGCTGCCGTTGGCCGAATGCGGAATATATCGAGGACCGCCAGGCGACGGCGCCCTATGCGGAGCGCATCTTCCAGCCGGGTCGCTGGACGTCGGACCAGCCGTTGCGGGTCGTGCTGATCGGCACGGATTTCCAGGTCAGCGTCTGGCAGAGCCTGCTGAAGATCCCCTTCGGCAAGGCCGTGACCTATAGCGATATCGCCAAGGATATCGGCCGACCGACCGCGATGCGCGCTGTGGGTGCTGCCGTCGGCGCCAACCCGATTTCCTTCGTCGTGCCCTGCCATCGCGCGCTCGGCAAGAACGGAGCGTTGACCGGATACCATTGGGGCCTGACCCGCAAGCGGGCCATGCTCGGCTGGGAGTCGGGGCACGCCTGATAGGTTTCCTTTCGCCATATCGAGAGAAGAGCGGCAAGTCGTTCATCGTTTGCCGCTCTGACCGCTCGCTCCTGGTCGTTGTTATCGTTCCTGCACTTCTTCTCGCTGGGGAGAAGAAGCAAGCGGAGATGTCTCCGCCAGGTCCAGCAACGCTCGCGCAGCACTTTCATCCGTGATCAGCGTGTTGCAGCCGATGCGTTTGATCGTGGCGCGGATGGCGACGGCGCGATGGGCACCGCCGGAGGAAAGCACGATGTGCCTCGCCTCCTTCAGCGTGTCGAGATCGACGGACATAACGCGCCGATTGATCGAGTGATCGACCGAATTGCCGTCCTTGTCGAGGAAGTTGAACATGGTGTCGCAGACGCAGCCGGCATCGATCAACTCCTGCAGCTCGGCCTTCGATATCCAGCCTTCGGATAGCGAAGTCGAATGCGGTCCGATATCGCCGCAACTGACGATCGCCAGATCGAGGTTTTCCGCCAGCCGGTAGATCGTGTCCAGCCCGCATTTCTCGATCAGATTGCGCTTGGTCTCGATGGAATCGACGAGAAGCGGCGCCAGGAACATGTAACATTCGGCGCCGAGCTGGTTTGCCAGCCGCCAGGTATAGTCGATCGGATTCGTCTGGTGGACGGCGACGATGCCGCCAAGCAGCGAGACGATCTTGCAATTGTCGCGGCGCGGCGGGCGGAAGCTTGCAAGCGAGGCCGTCATGGTGCGGCCCCAGCCGACGCCGATGGTGTAATCGTCGGGGATCGCCTCGGAGAGGAATTGGCCGAGCGCCAGGCCGACATTTTTTGCCAGCGAATTGACGTCACAGCTGACTGGCGCCGGCACGACGATCGCCTCTTCGAGGCCGTAGGCGCGCTCGAGCTTCACCGAAAGCTCGACGCAGTCGCCGATCGAATCGTTGATCCAGATCTGGACTTCACTGCGTTTCATCGCCTCGTCGAGCAGGCGGATGACGGTGGTACGGCTGATGCCGAGCTGTTCGGCAACGTCCTTCTGGGTCAGGCCCCCGTTATAATAGAGCCATGCCGCCCTTAGCCGCAGCGAGGATGCCTCGGAATAGGCCGTATGCGTGCCGCGTTTGAGCTTGACCACATCTCCTCCCGCACGATTCCCGCCCTAGATCCCTCACAGGGTGAAGGAGCGCAACGATGCGCTTGTTGCCGGGATAATGACGGGTGTGATACTTATGTCAATTGAAATGCACAAATGTCCTTGACTTTTCCTTGGCCGAACGGCGATAGTCCTCACGATACAAGTCGTTCTTGTCCGTCCGAGGAGGACACAGTGCGGGCATGCCGAAAGTCACGACCGGCCTTTGAGCCGCAGGCGGCGCCGCTTGCGTTCAGGCAGCCGCTTGTTCGCCGGAACATGGCCACTGTCCTCCACGTTTATGAATCATCCGTGACGGATGCGCGTATCTTTACCTGCAGCATGCAAGGCATCGGTCCCTAGATCACCTCTTCGCCGGGCGGAACGCGCGCCGGTCCGCATCCCAAATTCAACAAGGATTATTGACCATGACATCCAAGCTTGACCAACTCCGCGAGATTACCACCGTCGTCGCCGATACCGGCGACATCGAAGCCGTCGCCCGCCTGAAGCCTGTGGATTGCACGACGAACCCGAGCATCGTGCTCAAGGCGCTCGGCACGCCGATGTTCGCCGACGCCATCAAGGAAGCCGTGGCCTGGGGCAAGAAGCAGGGCGGCAATCCCGAAGCCGTTTCGTCGGCGGTTGCCGATCGCCTCGCCATCTCCGTCGGCGCAGCACTTGTGAAGCTCGTCCCGGGCCGCGTCTCGACCGAGGTCGACGCCGATCTTTCCTTCGATACCGAGGCTTCGCTTGCCAAGGCGCGCGCGATCATCGCCGCCTACAAGGATCGGGGCATCGGCCAGGACCGCATCCTGATCAAGCTCGCTTCCACCTGGGAAGGCATCCGCGCCGCGGAAGTGCTGCAGAAGGAAGGCATCGACTGCAACCTGACGCTTCTCTTCAGCAAGGCCCAGGCGATCGCCTGCGCCGATGCCAAGGTGTTCCTGATCTCGCCCTTCGTCGGCCGCATCCTCGACTGGTACAAGAAATCAACGGGCAAGGAATTCACCCCTGAGGAAGATCCGGGCGTCATCTCCGTCCGTGAAATCTATAACTACTACAAGGCTAATGACATCAAGACGATCGTCATGGGTGCCTCCTTCCGCAGCGCCGGCGAAATCGAAGCCCTTGCCGGTTGCGACCGCCTGACCATCAGCCCGAACCTGCTCGACGAGCTCGCCAAGGACGAAGGCAAGCTGGAGCGCAAGCTCTCACCGGATAGCCGCAAGCCGGATCCGAAGGTTTCGGTCGACGAGAAGACCTTCCGCTGGATGATGAACGAAGACGCCATGGCGACGGAAAAACTCGCCGAAGGTATCCGCGCCTTCGCCAAGGATCTGGGAACGTTGCGCACCATGGTGCAGAAAGAACTGCAGCTCGCCGCCGCCTGATAGGCACGGCATACAATCAGAGGCGCGGCTGCCGGCTGGCAGGCGCGCCTTTTTCGTGCTGTTATCAAGGGCATATGCTATCGGAGACCGATATGGCAGATGAAGAACGGGCAAATTCGGTTGCGGCATTTGCCTACAAGCATGCGAGCTTCATCGTCGCCGCTCTTGCCGGACTGGTGGTCTTTCTGCTTCTGACCTCGCGTGAGGTCAGCGCCGGCAACATCCTGTTCGGCTGGAATGTCAGCGCGGGCGTTTTTGTCGCGCTGAGTTGGCGCAAGATGCTGCGGGCGACGGTGGAAAGCATCCGGAAACGCTCCGCGGATCTAGACTTCTCCGACACGGTTCTGCTGGCTCTTTCGATCGGTGCAGCGCTTGCCAGCATCGCCGGCATCGGCCTCGAGCTTCATTCGATCAAGGAAGCGGCGCCTGACGTCGCGCTGGCGCGGGCAGGTGCGGCGATTCTGACGATCCTGATCTCCTGGATTTTCCTGCACACGCTCTTCACCATCCACTATGCCCATTATTTCTATGGCGGGGCAGACGAGGAGGGCGGGCTCAAATTTCCCGACGGGATCACGGAGCCCGGCTATTGGGATTTCCTCTATTACTCCTTCACGATCGGTGTTGCAGCGCAGACGGCGGATGTCGCGGTCAGCTCGACCAGCATGCGCAAGCTGACGCTGCTGCATGCCGTGCTGTCGTTCCTGTTCAACACAACGATCCTGGCGCTTGCGATCAACGTCGGGGCGAGCCTGCTTTAGATCATCATGCTCTCGCCGCCGCCCTGAAGAAGGACTCGAACTCGGCGAGGTCGCCTGAGGCGACATCGGAAATCGCCCAGAATATGAGCCCGCCGTCAGACCATTGCATCATGTTGTAGCCGTCATGCACCGTGGTCACCTCTGCGGCTGATGCCGAGGGCCATATGAACAGGTTGATGACGTGACCGTGGCGTCGATAGACGAGAGCCGCAACGGCGCGGCCACCGATATAGTCAACACGCCCGCCGACCAGCGGAAAGCCGTCCTTGGCGAGATTGCTCACCGGTGGGGAAAAATCGATCTTGCCGTTGAACCAGGGTTTTACCGTATGCTGATCTGAGGTCAGCACGTCTGTGAGATGATCGGCCATCATCGACCTGACATGGCTTGCCATGATCTGGTCCTGCAAAAGCAGGGTCTGCGTCGGTGCGTTGGCGAACAGGAAGGCGCCTGTTGCCAGAACCGCGAGCGAAGGCACGAAGCTCCATTGTCTTATGAAATCCAGCGCACGGCGCCAGACAGGTGCCTGGCGCGGCAGGCTGGATGCCGTTGCCATCTGTTCGAAAGACAGCATCGACAGGACTTGCGAACGCAGTGCCTCCGGGGGGCGCCACTTGACGCCATCCTGATCGATGATTTTTCTCACGGCACGGACCCCTTCCATCTCAGCCCTGCAATTCGCGCAGGTGGCAAGATGATCCTCGAATTGCGCCGCATGGACGGAATCGAGTTCGCCATCTACAAAGCCGTGCAGCACGACGCGCCATTCGGGGCAGCCTTTCTGTTGAGCACTCATCCCGCCGTCCCGCCTTTGCTGCATGCATCCCAGGCTTCGCCAAATTCGCGCCGCGCCCTGGCAAGCCGCGACATGACGGTGCCGATCGGCGCATCGATGATCTCGGCGATCTGCCGATAGGAAAGATCCTCAAGTTCGCGCAAGACGAGGATTTCCCGCATCGCTTCCGGAAGCCGGCTGATAACAGCGCGCACGCGCTGCTGCTCGCTTCGCCGGATCGTCGCCGTTTCCGGCGAATCTTCCTCCGAGGCGATCTGATACTCTTCGCCTTCGTCAAGATCGTCCTCGCCGTCATTGCCGAGATGCCGCTCGAACCGCGCTTTGCGGCGATCCTGCTGACGCCAGGCATGGCAGCAGTTCCTGACGATGGCAAAAAGCCAGGCGCGCGGGTCGCCGCCACGATAGGTTTCGAAATTGCGGTAGGCGCGCAGGAATGCTTCCTGGACGATGTCCTGCGCGGCATCGGCGTCGCGGCTGAGGAACCGGGCAAAATTATAGGCGGCGTCAAGATGCGGAACGATCATGTGCTGAAAGCGCTGCATGAACTCGTCCTGCGCCGTCGCATCGGCTGCAGGAGCGACCCGATCGCTGTTCGTTTTTTCCGAGACCATGAGGTGGAACAGCCGCGCCGCGCCGCCGAGAAGCACGGTCAGAAGCGAGGGTCGAATGCGAATCTGCGACCTCAACCGGGCCGGCAGCAACCAGTCGTTCGATCCGACGGGATAGGCGATCTGAGCGCTTGTCATGATCCTCCCTGCCTCAACAGCAGCCGAATTTAGGCGTGAGACCCGCAGTCTGCAATGCGGTCCCTTGCCTCTAGACCGGTCGGCACGCGGTTTTATTCCATGTCGACGCCAATTTATTGGCACGCAGCGGGATATTGGTCGCATGCAAAGGAAATAATGAGGAATTTTCAATTGCTTGAAGGAAAAGCGCCAGGGATCGGGAATAAGCGCTCTCTGCCGGCGATCTAGTTCTTCAGCGAGGTCATCCGAGCAATCGCTGTCTTCGCCACCCGGAAATGCCATCAACAAGAGGAGGCATATTCATGTTTACCATGTCACGTCGCGCCGTGCTGGGATCGGCTGCCGCAGCGGCCGCTTTCGGCCTGTCGTCGAAGCTCGAATTCGTCATGCCGGCGTTCGCCGCAACGCCGCTGGAGCCGATGGTCGGCTTCTACAAATACAAGGTCGGGGATGTCGAGGTCACAGCGATCTACGACGGCATCTGGAAAAAGCCGCATGACCCGACCTTCATCAAGAACGCCTCGATCGAAGACACCAAGGAGGCGCTTTCCAAAGCGGGGCTGACGACCGAATTCATGCCGATCCCGCTGACCGTGGTCGTCCTGAAGCTCGGCGATCGCCTGATCATGATGGATGCCGGCTCGGGCGTCGGTCAGTGGCAGGCGAATGCCACGCACCTGCCGGCGAACATGGCGGCCGCCGGCATCGACTACAAGAAGATCGACACGATCATGCTCTCGCATTTCCACCCGGACCACGTCTGGGGCTTGATGGAAAAGGGAACGAACGATCCTGTCTTCCCGAACGCCGAACTCATCGTCAACGCTGTCGAGTACAACTGGTGGACGGAGCCCGGCCGGGTCGAGAAGCTTGCCGAAGGCCGCAAGCCAGCCGGCAAGCGTATCGCCGACGTCTTTCCGAAATGGAAGAACTGGAAGCCCGTCGCCGATGGCGCGGAAGTCGCCCCCGGCATGCAGCTTGTCGCGGCGCCCGGCCATACGCCCGGCCATTCCGCCTATCTCGTCACCTCGGGCAGCAAGCAACTGCTCGTCTCGGCCGACATCATGTATGTGCCGGCCCTGCTTGCGCCGCATCCCGAATGGCAAGGCAGCTACGACCAGGATGGGCCGATGGCTATCGACACGCGCCGGCGCCTGATCGACCGCGTCATCGCCGACAATATTGCGATCTGCGGCTCGCACTTCCCCTTCCCCGGCTCGGGCACTTTCGTCAAGGACGGAAGCGCCTATGGCTTCACACCGACAATCCAGGCCTGAAAGGAGACCACCATGATGAAATATGCAATTCTCGCATTCGTCTGGCTTTGCGCCATATTTGCCGGCTTTTCCGCGTTGACCGCGCTTCCTGCCTTTGCCGTCGACAACATGCAATCGACGGATGCTCCCGACCTGACGTCGGTACGCGCCAAGATCGATGCCAAGGATTATGCCGGCGCTCTGGTGGAGCTTCGCGGCCTTGCCGAAGACAACCAGCAGGCGGATGTCTATAATCTGATGGGATATACGCTGCGCAAGACCGGCGACTACAAGACGTCGCTGACTTATTACACCAAGGCGCTGGAGCTTCAGCCCGGTCACAAGGCAGCGCGTGAATATCTCGGCGAACTCTATGTCGAAACAGGCGAGATGGCGAAGGCCGAGGAGCAGGTGGCATCGCTGAAGCAACTTTGCCCAAGCGGCTGCGAGGAATTGGAAGACCTGCAAAAGGCCATTGCGGCCAAGGACGGAAATTGACGTCCATATGAACGCTAGGGCAGGCGGCAGAACCGCCTGCTCTCTGTAAACGGAGGATATGATGGAAAACGCCCCAAGCCGGCCCCGATTGGCTGATCTCATTCTTCTCCTAGGCAGGCTTCTGCTGGCGCTGATCTTCCTGCACGAAGGTTCGACACTCGCGGCCGATATCGGAGCGACCATCGACACTTTCGCAACGCTCGGCTTATCGGCGCCCGTGGCACTTGGCGTGAGTACCCTTCAGATCGGCGCCGGCTTTTCCGTGGCAGCGGGTTTTCTCAGCCGGATTGGCGCTGTGGCATTAGGCCTATTTTGCCTGGCGACGGCCTTTCTCTTCCACACCAATTTTGCCAGCCAGAACGAGTTGCTGCATTTCGAAAAGGACCTGGCGATTGCCGGCGGCATGTTCGTGCTGGCGGTCTCGGGTGCGGGATCGATCTCGATCGACAATCTGCTGAAACGGCGAGTGCGCGGCATACCTGCCTGGCTGAGGGCAGTGATGTAGCACCGCGGCCAAGCGAACTTCACTTCGACGCTACGCCGTATTCAAGAAGCCCGGCGCCTGATCAGAGGATCGCCTGGCCGGCCAGCAGGGCGAGGACCAGGAAGATCAGGAAGATTACCAGCGCGATGCCGAAGAGAACGCGTGCGATCGTTGCGGTGGCTGCGGATACGCCGGAAAAGCCGAAGAAGCCGGCGATGATCGAAATCACGAAAAATATGAGAGCCCATTTCAGCATGGCGTCATCCTTTGCGTTTGCATGGGAAAGACGCTGCAGCCGGCAAATTGTTCCGGCGCTTTCACAGCCGGCACGATCTATTTCAACGGGTTATCGGTTAGCCGATCGATGAAAGCTCCTCATCATGCCAGCTCTTCGGGATCAGCACGCGATTTCAGCCTATTTCGAGTGATCGTGATCAATAAAAGGCCGGCAGAGGGCAGGGCGCGCATTATGAGCAACACCCTGCCTTTCCCGCTGATCAGCCGTGATTGATCATCACGTGGCGGACGGCGGTGTAGTCCTCCAGCGCGTAGACCGACAGGTCCTTGCCGTAGCCCGACTGTTTGAGACCGCCATGCGGCATCTCGTTGGTGAGCATGAAATGCGTGTTGATCCAGGTGCAGCCATATTGCAGGCGGGCGGCGGTCTTCATGCCGCGGCCGATATCCTTGGTCCAGACGGAGGAGGCGAGGCCGTAGTCGCTGTCGTTTGCCCAGGCAATGGCATCATCGGTTTGGGAAAAGCGAGTGACAGACACGACCGGGCCAAAGACTTCGCGGCGGACGATCTCGTCGTCCTGAAGGGCGCCTGATATAACGGTCGGGGTGAAGTAGAAGCCTTTGTCGCCGGAGACCTTGCCACCGGTGGTGATCTCCATGTGCTTGTGCTCGGATGCGCGAGCGACGAAGCTTTCGACGCGATCGCGCTGGCGTTTGGAAATCAGCGGCCCGATCTCGTTTTCGGTATCGTCGGCCTGATTGAAGCGGATGCTCGAGACCGCCGAGGAGAGATCGGCGACGAAATTGTCGTAGACCTTGGCATCGGCATAGATGCGGCAGGCGGCGGTGCAGTCCTGGCCGGCATTGTAATAGCCGAAAGTGCGGATTCCGGCGACGACGGCGTCGATATCGGCATCGTCGAAAACGATGACGGGGGCTTTGCCGCCGAGTTCGAGATGGGTACGCTTGACCGTCTTGGCGGCGGCCTGCAGCACCTTCTTGCCGGTGGCGATATCGCCGGTGATCGAAATCATCCCGATCTTGGCATTGTTGATGAGGGCGTTGCCGACGCTTTCACCGCGGCCAAGGATGACGTTGACAACGCCTTCGGGAAGGATTTCGGAAAGCAGTTTCGCCATCTTCAGCGCCGTCAGCGGCGTCTGCTCCGAAGGTTTGAAGACGACGGTGTTGCCGCCGGCGATCGCCGGCGCCAGCTTCCAGGCCATCATCATCAGCGGATAGTTCCACGGCGCGATCGAGCCGACGATGCCGATCGGATCGCGGCGGATCATCGAGGTGTGGCCGGGCAGGTATTCGCCGGCGGCCGGTCCGTGCAAGTTGCGCACGGCGCCTGCAAAGAAGCGATAACAATCAACGATCGCCGGGATTTCGTCGTTCAGCACTGAATTGATCGGTTTGCCGCAATTCAGCGCCTCCAGCGTGGCAAAACCCGCGGCATCCCTTTCGATGGCATCGGCGATCTTCAGGAGATAGCCGGAACGCTCGGAAGGCGTTGTCTGCGACCAGCTTGCGAAGGCCTTTTCGGCGGCATCGACGGCAGCGTCGACCTGGGAAAGCGAGGCTTCGGGAAGGTCAATCACCGTCTCGCCCGTTCTGGGGTTCAGGATGTGTTCGTCCGTCTCCGTGCCCTTTTCGAAGCGGGAACCGATCAGCATTTGGGTATCCATGATGTTCTCCCTGTTATTTGCCGGCGCCGGCGATCTGGTCGCCGTCGCGGGTGAGGTAATAGGCTGCCAGGATCGGCAGGAAGGTGACGAGCACCACGACCATGGCGACCACGTTGGTGACGGGGCGCTGGCGCGGGCGGATGAGTTCTTCGAGCATCCAGATCGGCAAGGTCGATTGCTGGCCGCCGGTGAAGGTGGTGACGATGACTTCGTCGAAGGAAAGCGCGAAAGCGAGCATGCCACCGGCAAGCAGGGCAGTGCCGATGTTCGGCAGGATGACATGGCGGAAGGTCTGGAAGCCGTCGGCGCCGAGATCCATCGAGGCCTCGATCAGTGAGCCGGATGTGCGGCGGAAGCGGGCGACGGCATTGTTATAGACGACGACCACGCAGAAAGTGGCGTGGCCGAGCACGATGGTCCAGACCGAAAACGGGATGTCGAACAGGCTGAAGGCGGAGCGCAGCGCAATGCCGGTGATGATACCGGGCAGCGCGATCGGCAGGATGACGAGCAGCGAGATCGCCTCGCGGCCGAAGAACTTCGTCTGGCTGACGGCTGCCGCGCAGAGTGTGCCGAGAACCAGCGCGATCGCGGTGGCGATGACGGCAACCTGCACGGAGAGCCCGAGGGCCGACCAGACATCAGGCCGGTTCCAGGCGATGGTGAACCATTGCAGCGTCAGGCCGGGCGGGGGCCATTGATAGCTCTTCTCCTCTGTCGTGAAGGCATAGACGAAGATCAGCAGGATCGGCAGATGCAGGAAGAGCAGGCCACCCGCAGCGGCGATCTTCAGGGGAAGCGGTGACGTCTTCTGGTCAGAGCGCATCGAAGGCTCCCTGTTTCTTGGCGATCCAGAGATAGAGCGCCATGATGACGATCGGCACGACCGAGAAGGCGGCGGCGAGCGGCACATTGCCGGCCGTTCCCTGCTGGGCATAGACGGCCTGACCGATGAAGAGCCTGGAAGAGCCGATGATCTGCGGGATGATGTAATCGCCCAGTGTCAGCGAGAAGGTGAAGATCGAACCGGCGACGATGCCGGGGAGCGCCAAGGGCAGCAGCACGGTGCGGAAGGTCTGGCGCGGCGTGGCGCCGAGATCCGCGGAGGCCTCGATCAGGTTGCCGGGCACGCGCTCCAACGCCGCCTGCGTCGGCAGGATCATATAGGGCAGCCAGATATAGACGAAGACGATGAAGGTGCCGAGATAGCTCACCGAGAGCGAATTGCCGCCGATGACGGGAAGGGTCAGGATGCCGTCGAGCAGCCAGGAGAGCGAGAGCTTTTCGAAGATCCAGGTGAGGATGCCTTCCTTGGCGAGGATCAGCTTCCAGGCGTAGATCTTGACGAGATAGCTCGACCAGAGCGGCAGCATGACGCCGAGATAGAAGAGCGCCTTCCATCTGCCCTGCGCATAACGCGCCGCATAATAGGCGATCGGGAAGGCGATCAGGGCGGCAGCGACGGTCACCAGCGCCGCCATGATGACGGTGCGGATGATGATGTCGAAATTCGTCGGGCTGAGAAGCTGGGCATAGGTCGCGAGCGTGAATTCGTAATTCACCAGGCCTGAGAAATCGTCGATCGAGAAGAAGCTCTGCAGCAGAAGAGCGATCAGCGAGCCGATATAGATGATGCCGAGCCAGAGCAGCGGCGGCGTCAGCATCACGAAAAGCAGCAGCTTCGGGTGTCGCCAGAAAGCATCTGACATCAGGCCGAAGAACCCGCCGCGTCGCGGAAGGATCGATGTCTTGCCGCCTGACATGGTGATCGCCGTCATGCCGCGTCGTCCATATAGTGGATATCGGCAGGCTGCCAGGCGAGGCGGATGCCGGCGCCGATCACAGGCACGGACGCGCCGGCCGGCAGCATGACATGCAACCGGCTGCCCTTGAGATCGACGCTGAGGCGCGTGGCTGCGCCGAGGAAGCTTGCGTTTTCGACTTTCGCCTCGACGCCGTCGCTTGCCAGCCGGATCGCTTCGGGACGGAGGCTTGCCCAGCGCTTCTCGCCACCGAGCGATGCCATCAGATCCGGCGCGATCACGTTCGACGAGCCGACGAAATCGGCGACGAAGCGGGTCTTCGGGGAGCGGTAGATATCCTGCGGCGTGCCCTCCTGGACGATGTTGCCATTGTTGAAGACGGCGACGCGATCGGCCATGGACAGCGCCTCGCCCTGATCATGCGTCACGAAGACGAAGGTGATGCCGAGCGCGCGCTGCAGGCTCTTCAATTCCTCCTGCATCTGCTCGCGCAGCTTCAGGTCCAGCGCGCCGAGCGGCTCGTCGAGCAGCAGGACCTTCGGCTTGTTGACCAGCGCGCGGGCGAGCGCCACGCGCTGCCGCTGGCCGCCCGACAGCTGGCCGGGGCGGCGGGCGCCGTAGCCCGGCAGCTTGACGAGCTCGAGAGCATCGCCCGCGGCCTTCATCCGCTCCGCCTTGCCGACGCCCTTGACCATCAGCCCATAGGCGACGTTGTCGAGGATGTTGAGATGTGGGAAGAGCGCGTAGTCCTGGAACACGGTGTTGACGTTGCGGCGATAGGGCGGAATGCCCTCGGCCGTCTCGCCGAAAATCTGGATATGGCCTGCGGTCGGCTGCTCGAAGCCGGCTATCAATCTCAGGCAGGTCGTCTTGCCGGAGCCGGATGGCCCGAGCATGGCGAAGAATTCGCCGGGCGCGATTTCGAGATCGACGCCGTCGACAGCGCGAACCTGGCCGAAGTGGCGCGATACCTGTTGGAAGCGGACGGCTGACGTCATTTGAGGGCTCCAGGTCTTGCGTGTTTAGAGAGGGGTCGGTCTTGTCTATTGAAGACCCCGCCCCAAACCCCTCCCCACAATGGGGAGGGGTTTAACCTGCCGTACCCCTTCGCAAATACCTTGGCGTTTCGGCAGGAACTCGCGGTGCCACTCCGAGTCCCTCCCCCTTGTGGGGAGGGTTTGGGGAGGGGATTTTACCGACACAGATCGCGGCTTATCGCCCGCCGATCACGCCAATATAGTCCGACACCCAGCGATGGTACGGAACGCATTCGCTCTGCGTGGCGCATTTGGCGACCGGGGTTTTCCAGAACTTGATCTTGTCGAAGTGATCGAAGCCGTTGGTGGCGCAGCCGGTATCGCCCATCAGTTCGTTGCCCTTGCAGGCGGCGGGAACGGAGGGCACGGCGCCGAACCAGGCGGCGGCATCACCTTGGACCTTGGCCTTCAGCGAATGCTCCATCCACATATAGGCGCAGTTCGGATGTTCGCTGTCGGCATGCAGCATTGTCGTGTCGGCCCAACCGGTGACCCCTTCCTCGGGGAAGGTGGAGGCGATCTTTTGCTTGTCGGCCTGCAGCAAGTTCGCCTGGAAGGGCCAGGAACCGGAAGCGACGACGCCTTCGTTCTTGAAGTCGTCGATCTGGATCATCGCGTCGTGCCAGTAGCGTGAGACGAGTTTGCGTTGGCCGCGCAAGAGGTCGAGGGCGGCCTTGTACTGGTCCTCGGTCAGTTCATAAGGGTCCTTGATGCCGAGATCCGGCTTGTGGGCCATCAGATACATGGCGGCATCGGCGATGTAGATAGCGCCGTCATAGGCCTGGACGCGGCCCTTGTTGGACTTGCCGTCAGGAAGAGTCTGCTCGTCGAAGACGACGCTCCAACTGGTCGGCGCCTTGTCCTTGAAGGTGTCAGTATTGTACATCAACACATTCGGCCCCCAGAGATAGGGGACGCCGTAATGCACGCCGCCGACCGTATACCATGGGCCTTTCTGCAGGCGCTCGTCGACATTCTTGAAGCTCGGGATCAGATCGGTGTTGATCGGTTGCACACGCTTGCCGGCGATGAGACGCAGCGAGGCGTCGCCGGATGCGGTGACGAGATCGAAGCCGCCCTCGTTCATCAGCGACACCATTTCATCCGAGGTGGCTGCGGTCTTGACGGAAACCTTGCAGCCGGTCTCCTTTTCGAAATCGGTGACCCAGTCGTAATTCTTGTCGGTTTCGCCGCGCTCGATATAGCCGGCCCAGGCGACGATGCTGACTGCGCCTTCACCCTTGCCGAGCGCTTTGAGCGGTTCTGCGGCGATCACCTGCGTCGCAAAGCCCAGGCAGGCGAGCGCTGCCGTGCAGGATTTCAAGAGATTCCTCATCATCCGTCTCCCAGTGGTGCCACTTTTGTGGCGGTTCGTTCCCGGATGAAAAGGTGACGCGAAAAGGCCGCTTTCGCAAATTCATTTATCAGAAGGGCGATATCGGAAATTCCGATATCAACGGATACGGCCGGAGCGCATGCTTTCGGCAATGCCGACGAAATCGCGCGCCGCCTGGGGCAGGCTGGAGCCCTTGCGCCAGACCATGCCTACCTGGACGACCGGCAGCGAACCGGAGACGTCGCGGCTCTCGATGCGGTCGCCTTCCAGCGACCACGGCCGATAGACGAGGTCGGGAAGCAGCGCCACGCCGGCTCCTGTCGCAACCAGGCTGCGCACCGCTTCCACCGAGCGGGTGCGGAAGGCGACATGCGGGCGGGCGCCAAGTGCCGAAAGCAGCTTGCCGGTGTTCTCCTCGATTTCGTCGACCGTCAGCATGATCAGCGGTTCGCGGGCGATATCGGCAACCGAGATGATATCGGCCGATACCAGCGGATGGCCCATCGGCAGCCACAGCCGATAGGGCGAGGTTTCGAGGATTTCGGCCTGCAGTGCCATGCGGTCGCGCAGGTTCGATATCACCATAACGGCGACATCGAGTTCGCCGCCGACCAGGAGATGTTCGAGGTAACCGCCATTATCCTCGATCGCGCTGACGTCGATGCCCGGGCAGGCGCGCCGGTATCGCGCCAGGAGGTCGGAAAGCACATAGCCGGCGACAAGCGATGTGACGCCAATGTTCAATGTGCCGGAAAGCGCGCTTTGCTGGCCGGAAAAGCTCGTGCGCGCATCGGAAACGGAGGCGAGAATCTTCGTCGCGTGGCGCAGGAACTGGTGTCCATTGTGGGTGATCGTCAGGCCGCGCGGATGGCGCTCGAAGAGTTCGACGCCAAGGTCGGTTTCGAGCTCCTTCAGCGCTTCAGTCACCGAGGATTGCGAGATCGAAAGGTTCTGTGCTGCCCGTGTCACCGAACCCTGTTCGGCGACGGCGACAAAATATTGGATCTGGCGAAGGGTGAAGGCCATGGACGTTTAGAGCATGGCAGAATGCGCCGTGGCAAGCGGCCGAAAAAAGCGGACCTTTTTTGGTATTTTCCTAAAATGGGGCTGGCTTGGCACGCCCACTTAAACTTTCCGAAACGTCATTTCTCTAGCGTTCTCAGCACCAGTCCTGCGTTGGAGTTTCAGATGGCGGAGCAGTTGGCGTGAAGGCCTTACTGCGCATATTCCGGCCCTCCCGGAAATTGACAATCATCATCGGCGGAGTCGCTCTTCTGGCGGGCGTTTCCGGCGGCGCGGCGGTCTATGTCGGCAAGGGCCGGCTGATCGGTTCCTCGGATGGCGTCTACGGCCTCGAATGCAGCGACGTCAATCTGGTGACGATCAAAAAGCAGGATCACATCTGGGTCCGGAAATACATCAAGACCGAGCCGACCGACGGGATGACGCGCGTCAAGACCGCACTTCGCGTCGCTCAGGCCGTCTATGCCGCGCAGAAGCCGGATCTGGTGCAGGTTGTGGTGCTCGACGAGAATGGCCCGACGCTGCGCGCAGATATTCGCGGCCGGGCGATCGGCGCCGATGTTGTCTATATCCCGCATCCCGACAAGACCGTTCCCGGCCTTGACGACAAGCCCTATACGGCGCGCTATTACGACGGCAAGGCCAATGAAAGCGGGTTGTTCTTCGGCGAGCGAATCGACCTGCCGGCGGACGAGATCGCAATGATCAGCGCGGGTTTCAAAGACCCGGAGGATTGCGTCGACCCTGTTGCCGTCGCTTCGACCAAGAACGAGGAGAAGGGTAAGGAAAAGAAGCCAGCAGGCGGCGGACATGGCGCCGCGCCGGCGACCGTGAGCGAAGCTGCACCTGCCGCCGAAAGCGCCGGCGCTGATATGGTCGCCGAGGAGCCGGCCGAAGAGCCACCCCCGAAGACCCACTGAAACGGCATAAAAAAGCGGAGGGCCACCGGCACTCCGCTTCGTTTTTCAATGTCTCTTCCTGTCAGTCGGCCTTGTTGCGGCGGGCCGGGAAGAGGATGACGTCGCGTATCGACGGTGCGTTGGTCAGCAGCATGATCAGGCGGTCGACGCCGATGCCGAGACCACCCGCGGGCGGCATGCCCTGGTCGATCGCGTCGAGGAATTCCTCGTCCAGCTGCTTTTCTTTTTCGCCGCGGGCATGCGCCTGCTCGAGCTGCTCGACCATGCGGCGGCGCTGCTCTTCTGGGTCGTTCAACTCCGAGAAGGCGTTGCCGAGTTCCCAGGCGTTGCAATAGGTCTCGAAACGTTCGACGAGGCGCGGCTCGCCCGGCACTTCCTTGGCGAAGGGCGAGATGTCCTTCGGGAAATGCGTGACGTGGGACGGCTGGATCAGCGTGGCTTCGACCTTTTCCTCGAAAATGAAGGCGAGGCATTCGCCCCAGGTCCAATCCTTCTCGACCGCGAAGCCGGCAGCCTTCGCTGCGGCGCGGGCTTCCTCGTCGGTTTTGATCGCCAGGAAGTCGATGCCCGTCACTTCCTTGACGGCATCGGGCATCGGCACGCGCTTGAACGGTCCCTTGAACGACATGGTCTTGTCACCGAACGGGAATTCGGTCGTGCCGTGGATTGAGAGCGCCAGGCTCTCGAACAGCCGCTCGACGAGATCCATGATGTCCTCGTAGTCGGCATAGGCCCAGTAGCACTCCATCATCGTGAATTCGGGATTGTGCCGGGTGGAGACGCCTTCGTTGCGGAAGTTGCGGTTGATCTCGAACACCTTGTCGGTCAGTCCCGAAACCAGGGTGCGCTTCAGGAACAATTCCGGCGCGATGCGCAGGTACATGTCGAGCTTCAGCGTATTGTGATGCGTCTTGAACGGCTCGGCGGTGGCGCCGCCATAGACCGAATGCAGCATCGGCGTCTCGACTTCCATGAAGCCGTCATCTTCCATGAAGCGGCGGATGCCCGAAAGGATCTTCGAACGCTGCTGGAAGCGCAGCTTCGAATCCTCGTTGGTCATGATGTCGAGATGGCGCTTGCGGTAACGCAGCTCGATGTCAGAGAGGCCGTGCCATTTCTCGGGCATCGGCAGCAGCGACTTGGTCAGCATTTCGATCTTCTGCGCGTTGATCGTCAGTTCGCCGCGCTTGGTGCGGCGCACGACGCCCGTGACGCCGATGATGTCGCCGATATCGATCATCGGCAGCAGGGCGCGGGCTTCTTCCGGAGTCGTGTCCTTGTGACTGAAGATCTGGATTTTGCCGCCCGCATCGTGGATGTCCATGAACATGCCGGAGTTGCGCGAGGAATAGACGCGGCCCGCAACAGTGACGACGTCCTGCGTTTCGGTGTCGGGTACCAGCCCTTCGTATTTAGCCGCCAATTCGGCATTGGTCAGCGTCCGGTGGAAATGCGCCGGATAGACTTCGCCGATCTGCTCGCGCAGCAGCTTCAGCTTCTGGGCCCGCACCTCAGTTGCGTCGGAGGAGAGCGTGTTTTCGGTCTTGTCAGCCATTGTCGAAATCCTCTGACTGTTCTTACTTCGAGCCGACGAGGGCGGCGACGGCCTGCGCGGCGAGCTTCAGGCGCTGGCGCACGACGGAACGGCCGAGGATCGCCATGGAATCGAAGAGCGGCAACGAGCGCGACGAGCCGGAAACGGCCACGAAGAGCGGCGAAACCACGACCTTCAGCTTCTTGCCCATGCGGTCGGCGATTGCGCGCAACTCGGCCTCGATCGTCTCGACATTCCATTCCAGGATCTTTTCGAGATCCGGCTGGACAGTGTTGAGGATCTCCAGGATCTCTTCCGGCGGCGATTTGATCTTGGCGAAATCGGAAGGCTGCAGGCCGAGATCGGACTTCAGCAGGAAGCCGGCAAGATCGGGCAGTTCGCCGAGTTTGGAAATGCGCGTCTGCGACAGGCGCAGGCCAGCCTTCAGACGATCGTTTTCCATCGCCCAGGTCAGCACGCGCGCCTGGAATTCCTCTTCGGAGAGCTTCTCGCGGATCCAGCGGCCGTTCAGCCAGTCGAGCTTCTGGATGTCGAAGATCGCGCCGGCCTTGGAAAGGTTGTCGGGATCGAACTTCTCGGAGAGCTCGTCCATCGTCAACAGCTCTTCGCCTTCGGCGATCTGGATGAAGAACAGGCCGAGGAAATTCATCAGCGCTTCGGGGATGTAGCCAAGCGCTGAATAGTAGGAGATCGAGGTCGGGTTCTTGCGCTTCGAAAGCTTGGATTTGTCGGCATTGCGCATAAGCGACAGATGCATGAAGACCGGCTGGTCCCAGCCGAAATAGCGATAGAGCAGGATGTGCTTCGGCACCGAAGCCAGCCATTCCTCGCCACGCGCGACATGTGTGATCTTCATCAGATGGTCGTCGATGACGTTGGCCATGTGATAGGTCGGCATGCCGTCGGCCTTGATGAGGACCTGCATGTCGACGGAATCCCACGGGATGGAAACGTCGCCGTAGACGCCGTCCGTAAAGTCGCACGAGCCTTCGGTCGGGATCTTCATCCGGATCACGGTCGTTTCGCCGGCCGCCATGCGCGAGGTGACTTCCTCGGCGGTCAGGCTCAGGCAGAGACCGTCATATTTCGGCGGCTTGCCAGCGGCGCGCTGACCTTCGCGCATCTGCTCCAGCCGCTCGGGCGTGCAGAAACAGCGGAAGGCATGGCCCTTGTCCAGCAGTTCCTGTGCGTAGGGCTGGTACATGTCCTTGCGGTCGGACTGGCGATAGGGGCCGTAGGGGCCGCCGATATCGGGGCCTTCCTTCCAGTCCAGCCCGCACCATTTCAGTGCATCCAACACCTTCGTCTCGAATTCCGGGGTCGAGCGCGTCGCATCGGTATCTTCGATGCGCAGGATGAACTCGCCGCCGTGCTTCTTGGCGAAAAGATAGTTGAAGAGAGCGATGTAAGCAGTGCCGACATGCGGCTCGCCGGTCGGTGAGGGAGCGATGCGGACGCGGACGCCGGAAACTGTCATTTTATGTGCCCGTCAATGAATGCCGGACGGTTCTCGCTGGGAAGCGACGTTCGGCCGGAAGGATGCAGATATCTTCATCGGCAAACCGACCGAAAAAGGGCATTCGCCCGCACCATCCGCCGATCGTCCGTTCGGCTGGCCTTAGGCCATATTCAACCGGGCGCGTCAAGAAAAACCGCGTCCGCAGAGGCTTCATGGCACTGCGGGAGGGCGCGCCGGTGACGCCAGGCCCTCCCTCGTCAGCCTCAATGCGCGCCCTCGCGTTTGCGCTTGCGGGCATTGCGCGCGAACATGTTCAGCACCTCGACAAGCGCGGAGAACGCCATGGCGGCATAGACGTAGCCCTTCGGCACGTGGAAGCCCATGCCTTCGGCGATCAGTGTCGTGCCGATCATCAGCAGGAAGGCGAGCGCCAGCATGACGATCGTCGGGTTCCTCTCGATGAAGTTGGCAAGCGGGGTCGCGGCAACGAGCATGACCGTGACGGCAGCGATGACGGCGACCACCATGATCGGCAGATGCGGCGTCATGCCGACGGCGGTGATGATGCTGTCGACGGAGAAGACCAGGTCGAGCAGCAGGATCTGGCCGATGGCCGATGCAAAGCCTGTCGTTGCCGAGGTGGCGATGAAATCTTCCTGATGGTCCACGGGGTCGACGCTGTGGTGAATTTCCTTGGTGGCCTTCCAGACGAGGAACAGGCCGCCGGCGATCAGGATCAGGTCCTTCCAGGAGAAGCCGTGACCGAAGGCCTCGAACAGCGGTTCGGTCAACTGCACGATCCAGGCGACGGTGCCGAGGAGAGCCAGGCGCATGACGAGGGCGAGGCCGATACCGATCTTGCGGGCCTTCTCGCGGTGCTCAGGCGGCAGCTTGTTCGTCAGAATCGAAATGAAAATCAGGTTGTCGATACCGAGAACGACTTCCATCACCACCAGCGTGATGAGCGCCACCCAGGCGGCCGGATCCTGAATGAGCGTCATGATTTCCTGCATCAGCGTATACCCTCTTTGCGTCACATGATGAAACGACGCGTGCAATGTAATGTCGCCTGCCTACCCGACAAGCGCCGCAAGGGGGTATACGAAACCGATGTAACTTTTATTCCCTAGAACAGGATGATTAAGGCCGGGTCGGCCTTAAATTTGAATCCTGTTCTAAATTAAAGAGTTAGAGCATGACGTCGCCCGAAAACCGCTCGCGCTTTTCGGCATCATGCCGTGATCGGCAACCAGATTTCGGTGACGCCCATGCCGGTATAAGGATCGAAGCGCTCATCGTAGCGTTCGAACATGTCAGGTGTGTCACCATGCTCGAGGCCGGAGGTCGGCCACCATGTGTCGAAAATCCGATGCATGGTAAGCGGAATGCCGGAAACATGGCCGCGATGGATGAAGACGACGTAACGCTGTCCCGGAAGCTTGAGCGTCGCAAAATCCGGCGGCAGGTCGCCGGCATCGGAGATTTCGGCCGCGGCCATATAGCGGAATTTTTCCGCTTCGCCGTCGATATGCGTACAGATGCCGTAGGCGACATTGCCTTTCTGGCCTGGGATATGGCCGAAATGGGCGTTGAACTTCTGCCAGAGGGAAGGGATGGCGGCATTGCCGCCATAGGGGTAGATCTCCTGCAGGCCGGCAAAGAGCATCGGTTGAAGGGTCTCGAAGCGGGGCGGTTCGAGATCGTTAAGGCGGGCGGGGTCCATTCTGATCGGCTCCAGTAAAACAAGGTTGCGGGCGTGCCCCTGTCTGCGCACCGCATCCGGCGTCATGCCGAACTGGTCGCGGAAGGCACGGGTGAAGGCCTCGTGCGAGCCGTAGCCCGCAGCAAGCGCAACCTCGAGAATGGTGGACGAACCGCCGACGAGCGCGGGCACGGCGCGGCTGAGGCGCCGCCCTCTGATATAGCCGCTGATCGAGTGGCCGGTGACGAGCCCGAAGACGCGCGACAGATGGTAACGCGACAATCCGGCGGCTTCGGATATCTCTTCCAGCGATAGATCATGTTCGAAATGGCTCTCTATGAACCAGATCGCCCGTGCGACGGCGCTCATCTCAACTCCCTTGGTTGCGGCTTTCCTCTTTAGAGAAAAACCAGCAGTCGGGTTTGATCGCTATTGCGGGATTCTGGCCGGCGGAGGGCTGTAGTCAAGGATATAGGTCAGGCGGTCGTGTGCCGGCGCACGCCGTAGGCGGCCATGAAGACCCGGATCGCGCCGCGGATGACACGCTCGATTTCGTCGCGCGGCGGCGGCTCTTCCATGCTTCCAAACAGGCGAAGCTTGAAGAAGCTGCCGCTGGCGAGATCGAGAAACTGACCGGCGGCCAATTCGATGTCGTCGATCTCAAGTGCGCCGTCGGCGATGTGCCGTTCCAGGAAGTCGCGCAGGACGGTGCGCAGGTTTTCCGGCCCCTTGAAGAAGCGCTGACAGAGGACCGGCATGCGATCGCGAACACCGAGAACGGTGCGCATCGCACTGATGACCTTTTCGTCGGTCATATGGGTGACGAAGCTGATGCCGAATTCGTACAGGCCGGTTTCGGGATCGTCGTGTTCGGCAAGCGCCGTGCGCATGGTCGCCAGGAAGGTGGCGCGCTCGGCCTCGATCATCGCCGAAAACAGCTCTTCCTTGTTGGTGAAATAGACGTAGAGGGTTCCCTTGGAGACTCCGGCCTCACGCGTCACGTCGTTCATGCTGGCGGCGTCGAAGCCCATCTTCATGAAGACGCGCTTGGCGCCAGCGAGGATCTGCTGGCGCTTTGCCGGATCTTCGCCTGCGGCAAATCTCCCCCCTGCAGCAGGAGGGCTGAATGCTGCGGCATGGTCGGGTTTCAGTGTCATATCTCCTTAACCGTCTTCATGTTTTGGCATTTTCTTTAAAAGAAATCGAACCGATTGGTTCTATACATCTTGATATGACGATAAAACAGGTTTACGTCAACTGAACCGAACCGTTCAGTTCGATTATTTTACTCCAAGATCGGTAAAGTGGCCATGTCGAGCAACCAGAAGAGCAACGTCGCGCGGATCGTCAGCGAAAACGCCGAAGCCGAAGAGGTAGAGGTCGCTGCCGTTGCGGAGGCTCCGACAGCGGAGGCCCTGGAAAAGCCGCCTGCTCCCGCGCAGTCGGCGCCGGCCCAGGCTCCGGTTGCTCCTCCTGCAGCTGCGAAGAAGCGCCGCAGCCCGGTGTTGCCGATCGTCGTGCTCGCCTTGCTCGCGGGCGGGGGCTGGTATGGATACGAATGGTGGACGAACGGCCGGTTCATGGTGTCGACCGACGACGCCTACATCGAAGGCGATATCGCGACCATCTCGCCGAAGGTTACCGGCTATGTCGCGAAGGTGAATGTTGTTGCCAACCAGGAAGTCAAGGCAGGCGATGTTCTCGCTACCCTTGATAACGGCGACTACCAGAATGCCCTCGATCAGGCGAATGCCCAGATCGCGACCGAGCAGCTTTCGCTAGGCCGTATCGATGCGCAGATCGAAGGTGCCAAGGCCAGCCTCGTGCAGGCGCAGGCCCAGAAGACTGCCCTCGAAGCCACGGTTCGCGGCGCGGAAATCAAGCAGAAGCGCCAGAGCGACCTGCAGGCAAAGTCGGTCGGCACCACCGCAGATCTCGATGATGCCAATACTACACTCGATCAGGCCAAGGCCAATCTTGCCGGCGGCGATGCCAATATCGTGGCTGCGCAGGCCAATATTGCCATCCTTGAAGCTCAGCGCAAGGAGGCCGAAGGTTCGGTCCGTTCGCTGGAGATCTCCCGAGACAAGGCCGCTCGCGATCTCTCCTTCACCGTGCTCAAGGCGCCTTATGACGGCATTGTCGGCAACCGCTCGGTTCAGGAAGGCGATCTCGTCTCGCCCGGCCAGCGCCTGATGGCGCTCGTTCCGGTGCATGAACTCTATATCGACGCCAATTTCAAGGAAACGCAGATCCAGCATCTCGTTCCGGGCTCGAAGGTCAACGTCCACGTCGATGCCTATAGCGACCATCCTGTCGTCGGCACCGTCGAATCGATCTCGCCAGCGTCCGGTTCGGTCTTTTCGCTGCTACCGCCTGAAAATGCCACGGGCAACTTCACCAAGGTGATCCAGCGCGTGCCGGTGCGCATCGCTCTGCCGCAGGATGTCCTCGACAGCAGGCGCCTGCGCGCGGGTCTCAGCGTCGTCGTCGACGTTGATACGCGTACGGCGCCGGACAAGTAGCCTTTAAAAGGCGGAGGTGGTCCGATGGCCGGGAGCGCGACAGCAACAGCAGGAACGATTCCGGCAGCGCCTGCCCATGCCGCGGATCGTATGGATCCGAAGAAGCTCATCGCTTTCTTCGCGATGGTGCTCGGCATGTTCATGTCGATCCTCGACATCCAGATCGTCTCGGCCTCGCTGGCTGAAATCCAAGCCGGCCTTTCGGCCGGCTCCGACGAGATCGGCTGGGTGCAGACGGCCTATCTGATCGCCGAAGTGATCATGATCCCGCTTTCGGGCACGTTGGCCCGCATCATCTCGACGCGTTATCTCTTCGCGATCTCGGCCGCTGGCTTCACCATGGCGAGCGCGCTCGCCGCGACGGCGACGAATATCGACCAGATGATCGTCTACCGCGCCATCCAGGGTTTCATAGGTGGCGGCATGATCCCGTCTGTCTTCGCGGCTGCCTTCACCATCTTTCCGCCGTCGAAGCGCAGCATCGTCTCGCCGATCATCGGCCTGATCGCGACGCTGGCGCCGACCATCGGCCCGACGGTCGGCGGCTATCTCAGCCACGCCTTCTCCTGGCACTGGCTGTTCCTCGTCAATATCGTTCCCGGTATCATCGTAACGCTCGTCACCTGGAACTTTATCGATTTCGACAAGCCTGAACTGTCGCTCTTCAAGAAGTTCGACTGGTGGGGGCTGATCTCGATGGGCGTCTTCCTCGGCGCGATGGAATATGTGCTCGAAGAGGGCAATTCGAACGACTGGTTCAACGACCAGTCCATTACCATCGCGGCCGTGGCCTCCGGTGTTGCAGGCATCGTCTTCTTCTATCGGGCCTTCACGGTGGATTTCCCCGTCGTCGACCTCAGAGCATTCTCGAACCGGAATTTCTCCTTCGGTTCGGTGTTTTCCTTCGTCATGGGCATCGGCCTCTATGGGCTCACCTATATCTATCCGGTCTATCTCGGGCGTATCCGCGGCTATGACTCGCTGATGATTGGCCAGACGATGTTCGTCTCCGGGCTTGCGATGTTCTTCACCGCGCCGATTGCCGGGCGGCTGTCGACCAAGATGGACCTGCGCCTGATGATGGTAATCGGCTTCATCAGCTTCGCCGCCGGCACGTTCATCATGGTGCACCTGACGGCGGATTGGGATTTCTACGAGCTCTTCATCCCGCAGATCCTGCGCGGTTTCGGCCTGATGATGTGCATGGTGCCGATCAACAACATCGCGCTCGGCACGATGCCACCCTCGCGTATCCGCGGGGCGTCCGGTCTGTTCAACCTGACAAGGAATCTCGGCGGCGCCGTCGGCCTTGCCGTCATCAACACCGTGCTCACCAACCGGCAGGACGTGCACTACGAGCGGCTGCGGGAGAATATGGACTGGGGTCATCCGGCGGCGATCGACCAGATGAACAACATGACCGCCAATTTCAACGCCTATGGCATGGACGGGGCCTCGGTCGCAATCAAGCAGATGGTGGGTCTTGCCACCAGGCAGGCGGTCATCCTCTCCTTCAGCGATGTGTTCCTGATTCTGACCGCGCTTTTCGTTGCGATGATCCTCGGTGTCGCCATGATCAAGAAACCCGCGCCCCAAGGCGGGGGAGGAGGTGGCGGCGGCCACTGACCTCCGGCCCCGTCGCCCCTTGAAAAGGCCCTCTCCGGAGGGCCTCAGACTGCTGACAAACCCCTGGCACCGTCCAGGGGTTTATGATTCATTGGGACATGTTGAAGAAACCTGCCCCCACCCAGACGGCTCCTGAGATGGTGACGCTCGATAGCCTGGTGCCGAAGGATCACCTGCTTCGCAAGATCGACGCGGTGATCGACTTTTCCTTCATCCACGATCGCGTTGCGGGGCTTTATTGCGCCGACAACGGCCGCCCA
>NZ_RJJT01000002.1 GCF_003938655.1 Rhizobium pisi | reverse complement strand
CTGTTGGCTGCGGCCGCCCAAAACATCAAGAAGATCGCAATGGCCCTGACAAAAGCACCAAAACCGGCCACGGCGTAAGCCGAAACCTCCTTCTTCGCCCTCTGCCAACACGACCGGCAAAGAATCCTATCGCCAAAAAAGCAAAACCCGCCGAAAAAATCGACGGGTTTGTCAGCAGTCTGACGGCGCCTCAGGGGCGCCGTCTCGAACCATTCCGGCAATCTTCACTCGGCAGCGATAAGTGCCTGATTGCGAAGGGGAAAGAAGGCCGAAATCTCGCTGACGACGTCTCCGATCCGCTTGGAAAGCGGTTCGGATGAGACACGGTAATCGGTGAAGTCGCGGTCGGACGCGTAGATGGCGGTCGGCAGTGTGTGAGACATGAAAAAGCCGAAGAGCGGACGGAGCTGATGCTCGACCATCAGCGCATGCCGATCGCCGCCGCCTGTCGCGGTGATGACGATCGGTTTAGCGCGTAGTTCATGTGGGTCGATCAGGTCGATCAGATGCTTGAAGAGACCGGGATAGCTGCCCTTGTAGGTCGGCGCTCCGATGACCAGCACGTCGGCATTGACGATATCGTCGACGACCTTCTTTGCACGACTGTCGAGATCGTCACGGCGCAGCGTCTGGCCAAGCGAGGGGCCGACATCGGTCAGGTCGTAGAGGGTATTGTCGAAGCCGTATCTCTCAGCGGCGAGGCCAGCAACATTTTCGATAAGCGCGAAGGTCCTCGAGGGACGGTTAAAGCTACCCGCGAGGCCGACCAGTTTGAGAGCAGACATGCCATTTCCTTCCAATATCGTGCCGAAACCGATGTCATTCTCCAATGAATATTATCTATAAAAATAGTGGATTAAAGGAATGGTGATCCCTCTTCCTCATATGAGAAGAAAAATACGTTCGTGCCCGTCGCGATAGCGACGCGCGAAATCGCATAATGCGTCGAGCCCGGAATTCCCGAGGGATATCCGGGCTCATGCATTATCTGCAGGCGACCGACCTAAGCCGATTTCTGCTTGGGGATGCGCGGCAGGAAGACCGTCAGGAGACCGAGCAGCGGCAGGTAGGAGCAGATGTGATAGACGAAGTCGATGCCGTGGGTGTCGGCGATCCGGCTGGCGGTACGCGCCGTAGCACGGCCACATCGCCGCAAGAGCGCCAAGGCGGTAACAGGCGAGGTGCTGGCCGGGCTGCTCGCAACCTGCAGCAGCGACAGTCTGCGCGACGTTCGGGATCGAGCCTCCGGTGGACGCCGGCACAGCGAGGTGGCCGGTCTGCGCAAGGAGCAGTTGACGATCGAGGCGCCGGTCCGCGGTGAGGACGGAAGTCCCTGCCCTCTCTTTCCACCCACCTCGGCCACACCAAGAATTCTGGCGCCGGCCAAGATGAAATCGCTTATCTGACCGGCCGGCCGGTGGACGCGCTGAACGTCTGGTTGACGGGTGCAAAGATCGACAGCGGCAGCATATCCCGTGCGATCGATCGTTGGGGCGATGTGTCCCGTCGTGCGCTCGACCCAAAAGCGGTCAACGATATCGTCAAGCAGAGGGTGGCAGCGGCTGGTTTAGAGGTGAGCGAATTTTCCGCGAACGGGGTTGCGGTCGGGATATCTGACGGAAGCGGCAAACCGTGGCGTCCCGCTCTAAGAGGCAATGGAGCAATCTCGGCATCGATCAGTGCAGCAGGCGTCAAGCTATTACAACAGCGCTACCCGACGGCCTGGGCGCGCCGCGCGATTGTTCTCGTAATCTTTTGTTTTCTCAATATCGCCATCCGCGGTGCCTTTGAAGTCGAATAATGTTTTCGGCTGGACATGCCACTGTACTGAGTCGCTTAGTTCTTCATCCGAAAGTAGGCACCGACGCAGGGACACGAGGCATTCGCCTCTAATATCAACTGCTTTTTGCGAGGATCTTCGTATGTGCGCCCGAATACGTCAAACGCTTGTTTCGCTTGGAAGTTTTGGGGTAAAGAGCGGCGATTTTCCTTCAAGACCAGCAGGTTCGTTAAGAATTCCTTTACCATAAATAGCTTGCCCGCCCACCAGAATCGGGGCTTATTGCAACAGCGGTGTAAATCGGTTTTGGCCGCCTCAAAGCGCTGTTGTGAAATATCGGGCTGAAAATGAAGCGACCGGCTGGAAATAAATTGGCGGCACAGGAGACATTGGTCGAACTTATCGAACGGCACTCGTCAGCGCTTGCAACGCAGCTTCAAGCACATCACCTGAGCACTTTCCCACCGGTTGCCGAAAAAGGGATTCGGCATTTCCAGCCATCAGAGGCTGCTAAGCTCGTGGGTGTCAAGGAAGTCTACCTTCGTCAGGTGTCAAACGACATCGAGGATCTCGAGGTGAGCACGACGGCGGGCGGTCGCCGCTCCTATTCGGTCGAAGACATCGACAAAATCCGCAGGCATCTCGATCGTGTCGGCCGCGCCGACAGGCGGTATCTTCCGCACCGGCGCGATGGTGAAGCGCTGCAAGTTATATCGGTTATGAACTTCAAGGGTGGCTCCGGCAAAACCACAACGGCAGCGCATCTGGCGCAGCATCTAGGATTGCGCGGGTACAGGGTTCTTGCCCTCGATCTGGATCCTCAGGCCAGCCTTTCGGCGCTCTTCGGCAACCAGCCCGAACTCGATGTAGGCTCCAACGAAACCATGTACGGCGCTATTCGCTATGATGACGAGCGCCGGCCCATCCAAGAGATCATTCGCTCGACATACATTCCCGATCTTCACCTAATCCCGGGCAATCTGGAACTCATGGAATTCGAGCACGATACCCCGCGAGCGTTGATGAAGCGCCAAGTGGGCGATGTGATGTTCTTCGACCGGGTTCGCCAGGTTTTGGACGAGGTCGAAAGCAACTACGATGTGGTCGTCATCGACTGCCCGCCGCAGCTTGGCTATCTCACGCTGTCCGCCCTCACCGCAGCGACGTCGGTGATCGTGACGGTTCATCCCCAGATGCTGGACGTTATGTCGATGAACCAGTTCCTGGCGATGGTTGCTGAACTTCTTCGGGAGGTCGCCACAGCAGGGGGAAATGTCGACTTTTCATGGATGCGCTACCTGATTACGCGCTTTGAGCCTGCCGATGGGCCGCAGAACCAGATGGTGGGGTATTTGCGCTCGATCTTTGGTTCCCACGTCCTAAATTTCCCAATGCTCAAGACCACGGCCGTTTCTGATGCCGGACTGACCAACCAGACCCTTTACGAGGTCGAGAGGGGTCAGTTTACGCGCAGCACATACGACCGTGCGCTCGAGGCGATGAACAACGTCAACGAGGAAATCGAGACCCTGATCAAGAAATCCTGGGGGAGAGCCGTATGAGCCGAAAGAACCTTCTGAACCTCGTACAGGTCGACGCAGCGCGTCCGGCAAAGGCGCAGGGTCGTCCGCTGCTTTCGCCGTCTCTGCAGTCCGACGAATCCTCGGCGGACAACAAGTTGGTCAAGCAGGTCGGGTCCAGCATCCGCGAGGAAAAGGCCCGTCAGGCCCGTGCAGATGAGATCGAACGGCGACTTGCAGAGGGCCAGACAGTGATCGAGATCGACCCAAGCGAGGTCGAGCCTTCCTTTGTACAAGACCGCATGCCCGGCGATATCGACGGGCTGATTAGTTCGATTGAGGAACAAGGCCAGCAGGTGCCGATTCTTGTCCGCCCTCACCCAGACCAGGCCGGCCGCTATCAAGTGGCGTTTGGTCACCGTCGGCTTCGCGCCGTTCAGGCGCTTAAACGCCCGGTCAAGGCAATCGTTCGCGATTTGACGGATGAGCAACTCGTTGTGGCGCAGGGCCAGGAGAACAACGAGCGCGAGGATCTTACCTATATCGAGAAGGCCCTCTTCGCCGATAATCTGCAGCAGCGCTTTTCCAGGGACGTCATCATGTCAGCGCTGTCTGTCTATAAAAGCGATCTGTCCTACATGCTGTCCGTCGTAGTCAGGATCCCCCGGGATCTGATCAATGCAATCGGTTCCGCCCCGGGTGTAGGGCGCCGGAGTTGGGTTGAGCTCGCAGACCTGCTTGCCAAGGACGGATCGCTCGACTTGGCCAAGCTGTTTCTCGAATCGGCGGCGGTCAAGTCCCTTCCCTCGGAGGCACGCTTCAAGGCTGTTGTCGCGCACTTGAAACCGCGGGCAGTTCCGGTGGCTGTTGACGTGTGGACCGCCGCCGACGGAAAGCGCCTCGCGAAAGTGCTGAACACGGACGGAAAACTGGAAATCGCCATCGACCGGAAAGAAGCGCCTGAGTTTGCCGCGCTCGTCCTGGAGAAGCTTGAGGAACTGTATCGCGAGCACCGCTCTGCGAAATAGCACGCTGGATCAACGAACCACGGAGTGAAACCCGCAAAAGAAAAGAGCCCCCTGAACGTCGCCGTCCTGGAAGCCCTTATCTGTTCTGTAGCAAGACAGAGAATCGCATTTCCATGAATCTTCGTCAAGAGTCTTGGCGCCGTTTTTGGTGAGCGGATTTCTTTTGCCTTCTGAAAGGTGAAAGACGATGCATACGGGAAGTGTGACGACGCCGTTTGGGCGGCGGTCGATGACGCTTGCCCTCGTGAAGCGGCAGATGGCCGCGAACGAGATCAAGCCTGGTAAGTCTGTCGAGAAGTGGAAAGTCTTCCGTGATGTTGCTGAAGCCCGGGAAACGCTTGGCCTTCAGGATCGCAGCGTCGCCATCCTGGATGCGCTTCTAACCTTCCTTCCGACCAATGAATTGCGACAGGATGGGCAGATGATCGTCTTTCCTTCGAATGCCCAGCTGACACTGCGCGCCCACGGCATTGCGGGAGCCACGCTTCGGCGCCATCTCGCAATCCTCGTCGACGCAGGTCTGATTGTGCGAAAAGACAGCGCCAACGGAAAGAGATTTGCACGGAAGGATCGTGATGGCGACATCGAAACGGCCTTCGGCTTCGACCTGTCTCCGCTTCTGGCGCGGGCTGAGGAACTTGCTCTGATGGCGCAGGAGGTCGTGGCTGCCCGTGTTGCGTTCAGAAGAGCCAAGGAGACACTGACAATATGCCGAAGGGACGTTCGGAAACTGATTAGCGCGGCGATGGAGGAAGGCGCGGAGGGCGATTGGCAAACGATCGAGGACATCTATCTCAATTTGATAGCACGCATCCCTCGGACACCTTCGCAGGCAGACGTGCATAACCTGCTCGATGAAATGCAGCTCCTCTACTCCGAAGTACTCAGCCGCCTGAATAGTCACGAAGAAACCGAAAATATTAGCACCAATGATGCTCGTAATGAGCGCCACATACAGAATTCAAAACCCGAATCCATCAATGAACTTGAACCTCGCTCTCGAAAAGAGCAGGGGGCAAAGTCTGGTGGAACCGATTTACCGCCGCGCCCGGCGACTACATCCTTCCCGTTGAGTGTTGTACTGAAGGCTTGCCCGCAGATCTGCGACTATGGACACGCCGTTGCGGTGGGAGGCTGGCGTGATCTGATGTCGGCTGCCGTTGTGGTCAGATCGATGCTAGGTGTGAGCCCATCGGCCTATCAAGATGCTTGCGATGTGATGGGACCGGAAAATGCGGCAATCGCGATCGCCTGTATTCTCGAGAGGGCGAACTTTATCACGTCGCCTGGTGGCTATCTGCGCGACTTGACGAGGCGCTGGGAACGAGGAGAGTTTTCACTCGGGCCGATGGTCATGGCGCAGTTGAAGGTGAACAGTGGGGGAGCAGTTAGGCGCGCCTAACCCTGCCCCGAGATTAAGTCGCGTATTGTTTCTATCTCGTGGCGTCAGATCCTAGCCGTTTGATGCGTTTCCCGTTGTCCCGGGACCAGCCTCGCGAAATTCTCCTCGGGGTGATTGTACCTCAGGGGTTTAGTGCATCGGTGTCGAGCCGGGTCCGCGCGTCGATTTGGAAATGCGGAGTTGGCCGGTGTGTCAAATCGGCAGGGAGACGCGGTGTCGAGGTTGTTTGGTGAGCGTAACAATGCGTACTCAGATATCTGAGCTTTGGACATATTGGTGTCGGCGCGACGATCATCGCAACTCCGAGCGCTGCCGGTATCGGCGGTGTTTCTGATGGGGCACTGCGGAAGGGCGAAGTTCGAACTGAGCGCGCGGCCCCTTACTTGCTCTGCGATTGCAAGTTAGGTGCGCCTAACTTGCCTGTCTCGATGGTGAGCGCAACATGGATCCGACTTCCGTTTGTCCGTCGTCGTTTAAGATGGGTTGAACATTCACAGTTGATGCCAAGAAGGGGCGCGAAAATTGAGCAGGCTAACGTAGGACGGGTGCCTTGAAGCGTACAAGTGGTGGGCGCCAACGAGTTAGGCGCGCCTAACTTCAAGCGTGTCGACGCACGCCGTTTGCTGACCATGGTGGGCGCAGCGGTGCGAGAGAGTTAGTGAGGCGCCGCACCGGAACCTCCTGTTCGTGAAAGCAGGGCGGCGCGGATCTTTTCATCTTTGCTTGGCATTATAGCCGAGACATTGTCATCAACCGTAGCAGGCGAGCGTGATTCTTTGTCTCGCCTCAAGGTCATAAAACGCTCCCCGGCCGAAGTTGGGATACGCCCCTTCGGCCTGCTGCGCCAGCGGGGTCTGCCCGACGATCTGTTCGGCGACGTTGATCCGCGGCAAGCGGCCATCGACCATCTCGAAGCCCGGTCTTTAGTCGCGACCGGAGCCCTCCTGCCCTGGAGGGCGACGCAGGCGCTGGCGCTGGTGCTGAAACTCGCCGCCCATCAGCTCTGGGATCCGAGACAGTGCGAGGCCAACGCGGATCACTGCATGCCGGCCTATGTTGAGGACACTTTGAGGCACGGTGGGTTCCTAATATCGACTGACCGCAGTCGGCCGTGCAAAACGTCAAGGCTGGCCTAGCGTGGAATATCGGGAAAATCCTGGGCTGAGGTATTCCGTGCTGACCACACCCTTCAGGCCGGCTTCTGCCCCGGGATGCGTGGCAGGAAGATCGTCAGCAGGCCGAGCAGCGGCAGGTAGGAGCAGATGCGATAGACGAAGTCGATGCCGTGGGTATCGGCGAAATCTCCTAGCAGTGCCGCCCCTAGCCCCCCTGCTCCGAAAGCGAAGCCGAAGAAGACGCCGGCGATCAATCCGACGCGTCCCGGCACCAGTTCCTGGGCGAAGACGACGATCGCCGAGAAGGCTGAAGCGAAGACCAGCCCGATGACGATGCTGAGCACACCGGTCCAGAAGAGGTTCGCATAGGGAAGCAGGAGGGCGAAGGGAATGACGCCGAGGATCGAGAACCAGATGACGAAACGGGCGCCGAAGCGATCGCCGATCGGCCCGCCGAGGAAAGTGCCGACGGCAACCGAGCCAAGGAACAGGAAGAGCATCAACTGCGCCTGCTGCACGCTGAGTGCGAACTTGTCGATGACACAGAAGGTGAAATAGCTCGACACGCTCGCCATGTAGACATTCTTCGTTGCCGTCAAAAGCACGAGGATCAGCAGCGCCCAGACGACCCGGTTCTGCGGCAACGGAAGGGTACGGCTGATCGCATGCCTGCCGGCGTTCTGGCGTCTGTGGCTCATGTACCAGTTGCCGACCCAGCTCAGCACGATCATGCCGACCATGGCGATGACGGCAAACCAGGAGACGCTGTGCTGGCCGAGCGGTAGCACGATGAAGGCGGCAAGCAGTGGGCCGATCGCCTGGCCTGCATTGCCGCCGACCTGGAAGAAAGACTGCGCGAAACCATGGCGGCCGCCGGAGGCAATACGCGCGACGCGCGAGGACTCGGGATGGAAGACGGCCGAGCCGAAGCCGATCAGGCTTGCGGCGAAAAGCAGCAGGGCGAAACTGCCGGCATTGCCGAGCAGGACGAGGCCGCAAAAGGTGCTCGCCATGCCGACCGGCAGCGAATAGGGCATCGGCCAGCGGTCGGTGACAATGCCGACCACCGGCTGCAGCAGCGAGGCCGTGACCTGGAAAGTCATGGTGAGGAGGCCGATCTGGACGAAATCGAGATCGTAATTCGCCTTGAATAGCGGGTAGAGCGACGCGAGCAGCGACTGCATGATGTCGTTCAGCATGTGGCAGAAGCTGACCGCTATCAGGATGGACATCGCTGCCTTTTCGAAACGGGGCGCGCTCTCAGCAACAGTTGCCATGAATACTCCTCCTGCACACAGGCATGGTCGGTGCCGTGCCGCGTCTTTTTCGATGGATTTTCGGGGCGATCGGGGCCGGGAAGTTTGTCGAGCGGCGGTCGCTAAAGTGCATTTAGCGCAAGGCTGGCGACAATCACAGCCCAGTTTCCCCGGGATCGGTACGGCATTTGTTCGATTTGCTGTTCTGCCGGCGGATTATGCAGGGTCCCTGTCGCCCGGATGGGGGCTTTCATACCACAGTCGGTCGCGATCATCGCATCTTGAATAAGCTATGTGAAAACAATCATGGAAAATCGACGCGGGGAATAATAGAGCTGCGCCGATGGAAAATGCGATTGAGGCTGAAAAAACACGATGAATGTCAAGACACCGAATGCGATAGATGGCTATGTCGGAGCGCGCATAAGAATGCGCCGGCAGTTGCTCGGAATGAGTCAGGAAAGGCTTGCCGAACAGATCGGCGTGACCTTTCAGCAGGTTCAGAAATATGAGAAGGGCGTCAACCGCATCGGCGCGAGCCGTCTGCAGCGCATCGCAGATGTGCTTCATACGTCAGTGGGCTTTTTCTTCGAACAGGGAGATTCCGAGCCGTTGACGTCGCGCGGGCTGGAACTCTCGATGAGTGGAGATCCGGTCGCGGAATTTCTACGGACGAAAGAGGGCTTGGTGCTCAATCGCGCCTTTCTGAAGATTGCCGACCGCAATATCCGTGAAACGATCATCGCGCTGGTGAAGGCGATGGCGCAGGCTGAAAGTCACGACGCACCGCTAGGATTTTCCGTGGCGGAGATCGCCCTTCTCGGAGAATAGCCGGGCAATCTCTGCGTGAAGCTCCGGATCGAGTCATTTGGTGAATTGCTCGACCGACAACGAATAACGGTCTTTGAAAAGATGCTACGTGCGATTGTTTTCTGCGCGGATCAGCTAAAAGCGCATATCTGCGCTCCTTTGAGGGTTGCGGCCCGTCCAAGAAATTGCTCTGCGCAACTACGAGCCCATACGCGGTCGGGATCGGTCGCGACGTCGCCCTCTCCTCCATTGCATATGCCCCAGACGTCAATTGGGGGTCGATATTTTACGACACATTCTGATCGGCTAGAACGCCGGTGACGCCGGCTGACCTCTTGCGATTCGGTCAGCGAATGTATGGGCTGCGCCCTTTGATGACTCAGCGGCAACCTGTGCAGGCCTTTGAAAAAGACTGGACAACCTCGTGATAGGGTCTTGATTGCCCTGCCTACAAGGGTTGGGGCGGAAATGATCGAGAAGATTACTGCAGTAAACTAGGACGAGGCGCTGGTAGGTGGGGGTAGAAAACCCCTTTCCGGCCTGACGGACGATCGCAAAAGTTTACTGCGGTAAACGCGGTAAACATTGAGGTCGAAGCGCTCCATAATGACGAAAAACAGCATCTCACCTATAGGGGGATCGGCGCGCTCGGTGCCGTCACGCGGCACGTGCGTGGCAAACGGTGGAGGATCGATCGTCAGGTCGGGCCGAACCGATAGCGCGCCTGTTGACGGATGAAGCGGGGGGGGGGGGCGAACCATCGCCGGGCCATTCTACCCTCACTGCCAACGGTGGGCTAAAATCATTTCCCCTTGGGTGGGCCCGGTGCTTCAGGCTTGCCCGGAGATCGCAGCCTGTGGTCCGCAGGCTTCGATCGGCACTTGGCGCGATCTGATGGCGGCGGTCGTGTTGGTTCGCTCGATGCTCGGCGTTAGCCCATCGGCTTACGAACAGGCCTGCGAGATCACGGGACCTGAAAATGCCGCCACTGTCATGGCCTGCGTCCTTGAAAGGGCAGCGGTATATCAACTCCGCCGGCGGCTATCTGCGCGGGATCTGACACGCCGTGCCGATCGACCATCAGGCCGATGTTGATGGTCCCTTGGCTGCACGAATTCGCCAATCAGGGAAGGACGGGATGACGGACTCCACGGTACGAGTAGTTATGGTTAACGAACCGTGACGGAAATGAAAGTCGAGATAGCTTCTTTTTGGCTGCTTCTTGATTATGAATCAATAAGTTACAGGGGCAGCGCAGAACGACAGGCCGAGCTTTTGGCAGGTCTTCATCAGGCCGAGCATGCTGTCACGCGCCTGACGACCGTTGCGACTGACCGTGCCGCCGGAAATCTTTCGCTTGATGACAAATCCGCGGAGATCTCTTTCCGACGCATTGGTGTGGAGCGGGGTTTCAGGCCGCTCCAGAACCCGCAGCAGTTCTTCCTTGCGGCGGCTCAGCCGAAACAGCAGTTTGTCCAGATCGCCATAACCGGTGCGGATGGAAAAAATCCGATCGAACCGGGCCTGAATGCCCCGGGCTGCACGGGGATCAGGTCTTCGCTGATAGGCTTTCAGGGCCTTGTAAAAGCGCCAGATGAGATCCCGCAGGGTTTCGACATGCCGTACTTGGCCGGGTGTCGCCGGCATCAGTTTGTGCAGCAACCGTTCGGCGTGGACCCAGCACAGCGCATGGGTGCCGACGCGGAACTGTCCGGCATCGTCGGAGACAATCACCGCATTGCCGACCAGACCATGATGGCGGATGGCGCCCCTGATGCCGGCCTCGGCAAACGGGCGGACTATGTCCTTGTCGAAGATGTCGACACCATTGGCGGCCAGATATTCGAGAAACGGAACCTGATTGGCAAACCGCCGCGGTTCGCGTGTCATCAACCGCGCCAGAAGGGCGGGGTCGACCTGACGGTCTTCCAAAAACCGGATGACCTGGCGTTTGGTCGCGATCATCGCTAGCGATGACGCTGTAATCTCGACACCGACATCGTTCAGCAAGGTCGTCAGTCGCTGCGTTGTCACCTGTCCACGGCTATGAAGCATCAGGCAGAAGCGACGCAGACTGGCGCCGTAGCCGCCCTTTATCCCTGCTGGCAGCGGTGCAATGATCGTGCGTCCTTCCGGTGTCAGCCAGCATTCGCGGCGATAGCGCACCACTTCGGCCCGCACGACCAGATCCCGCACCACGCAATCCTTGTAGCCTTTAAACCGCGATCCAGGTGGGGCTCTGGCAGGCAGCACCTCTTCGCGCGTGGCGCTCCTGGTGTCGCCCTTCGGCCCGCGACGCCGCGCAGGCTTTCGGCTGCCGGCAACCGCCTTGTCACTCGTTGCCTGTTCCATGCCCGATGGCCTGAACGGTGGGCGTGGCGGCAGGTTTTTAAGTCGCGCAATCTCGTCGCGCAGAAGCTGGTTGTCGACCTTCAGCCGGGTGTTCTCGATCCTCAACTGATCGTTTTCTTCTCGAAGCTTTCGGTTGTCAGCCTCGAGCGCCTCAATCCGGATCTCTGCCCGATCAGCCCGTTCCACCAGACCAGTCACGAGCTCGCGCAACGCCTTCAGCGACAGCGTATCGGCATGCTCCGGCTGGGGGAGACGGCGCTTCGTCATAAAGGAAGTGAAATCGGAATCCCCCGTGCCTCCAGATCTGCTCCAGTTACCGGCGTTCTTTCAGGTAATCGAACGCGGCATCGTTAAGCTCATAATCGTGGTAGCCGCCGCGCAGTAGCGACAGGAAATTCAGGCGAGACTTGGATTTTGTGGTGCGAAAAACAGTAAAATTCGGGCCGCCGATGTGTGTGGCGTAATACGGACTATGGGAATGTCGGGCGCCGCGGCTCCATTATCCTTTCTTCCGCTGCATGGCGGCAAGAACCGATCTTTCCGATTTGAGCAGATAGGCTTCGAGGAAATCGATGGCCTCCGCAGCCTTTTCCGCCTCGATCAACTGCAGAAGGCTTGTGTTCAGCTCAATGTAGGGTTCGTGGAGATGACCCGTGTATTCCAGCAGGCCGAAGACAAGCCGAAGTTCGGCCAGAACGAGATCGAAACACAGTGAAAGCCGCGGACTGTCGCACAGGCTCACCATCGCGCGGTGAAACTCCATATTGACCGTCCCGACCTGCTGCCAGTCGTTGCTGGAGCGGGCGGCATCTGCCTGTTGCGTAAGAGCTGTCATCCTGGCCAGGGCCGGATGCCCGCGGCTTGCCGCCTGGATGGCTCCCTTTTGAATGACCCATCGCACGCGGTAGATGTCCATGACAGCGGATTCATCGGGTGAAACGACGAAGACCCCGCGGTTGGGTATATGCGTCAGCAGCCCTTGGCTGGTCAGCAGCCGAAAGACTTCCCGCAGGGTATTGCGCGATATGCCGAACTGTCCGGCAACCTGATGTTCGGAGAGCTTTTCACCTGGCGTGAAGCGCCCCTGGATCAACATTTCCCGGATTCGTAAAGCCACTTTTTCGGAAAGCGGCTGATCAGTCTGCTCATCCAAATTCACCAAAGCCATGAAATTGCTCACTCCGACGACCTGCCCGGACGATCATAGACAAATTTATATTGTTGAACAATCTGGAATATGTTATTCAACAATCTCAACGCTATCAATCAACAGGCTATGATATGGTGACCGTCGATCTCAACAGCGATCTTGGTGAAAGCTTTGGTCCGTGGCCCATGGGCGACGATGTCGCGATGCTCGACATCGTGACGAGCGCGAATATTGCCTGCGGCTTCCATGCCGGTGACCCTGCCGGCATCCTGAAGGTACTGCGGGCGGCGGCGGCCCGGGGCGTGATGGTCGGGGCGCATGTCGGATATCGGGACCTCGTTGGATTCGGCAGGCGCAACATGGATCCGTCGAGCGAAGAGCTGGTCGGTGATACGATCTACCAGATCGGCGCGCTTCAGGGCCTGGCGAAAGCGGCAGGTACGAAGGTACGCTATGTCAAACCGCACGGGGCGCTCTACAACACCATTTCGAACGACGCCCGCCAGGCGGGCGATGTGATTGCAGGGATAAAGGCTATCGATCCCTCCCTCATTCTGATGGCGCTCGCCGGTGCTCCCATCGTCAAACGGGCCCGCGCGGCCGGGCTGACCGTCGTCTGCGAAGCCTTTGCCGATCGCGCCTACAATGCCGACGGCACCCTCGTCAGCCGCCGCGCGCCGGGCGCGGTCATCCACGATCCGGATCAGGTCGCCGAACGGATGCTGCGTTTGGTGGGCGAAGGCCGGATCGCGACGATCGACGGCGACGATATCGAACTCGAAGCGCAGACGATCTGCGTTCACGGTGACACTCCGACGGCAGTCGCGTTGGCGCAAAGATTGCGAGAGGTCTTTACCGGCCGCGGCATCCGATTGGCCGCTTTCGCCGACGTGACGGACGGTGCGGTCCGTGGGTGAGCTGCTGCGGTTCCTCCCTGCGGGCAGCGACAGTTTCCTGATCGAGCTTGCGGATCTCGAAACGGCGCAAGCACAGTTCGACAGGCTGCAGGAAAAAGGGCTTTCGGGCGTGAAGGAACTCATTCCGGCAGCGCGCACCGTCATGGTTCGGTTCGATCCTCTGGAAACCGACCGCGCGCAGCTGGCGGATCTGATCGCGGGAATGGACCTCTCCGTGCGCATGGCACGCGAAGGTTCCTTCTTCGAAATTCCCGTGGTTTATGACGGAGAGGATTTAGGAGATGTCGCCGGATTGCTCGGCTGGACGGTCGAGGAGCTCATACGCCGGCATAGCGAGGCGATCTTCACCGTCGCCTTCACCGGTTTCGCTCCGGGTTTTTCCTATATGACCTGCGACGATCCTGCCTTCGATGTCCCTCGCCGGAAAAGTCCGCGGGTGCGGATCCCGGCGGGCTCAGTCGCAATCGGCGGCCGCTTCGGCGGCATCTATCCGTCCGATAGTCCCGGCGGCTGGCAACTTCTCGGGACGACTCCGTGGCGCATGTGGGACACCCAACGGGAGCGGCCCGCTTTGCTGGCCCCCGGAGACCGCGTGCGCTTCCGTCGTCTTTCGGCGCAGCAGTCCGCCCCGGTCAGCATGGCATCGGCCAAGCCGACGGCACCGGCTCCGCCGGAGAGCGGCCTCACTATTACCCGATCGGACCGACCGGCATTGTACCAGGACCTCGGTCGGGCCGGCAGGGCAGACCAGGGCATTTCCGAATCCGGGGCCCTGGATCGCTTTGCCTTGTCGGAGGCCAACCTCTGTGTCGGAAACCCGCGCGATGCGACCGTGATCGAGATCACGTTCGGCGGCCTTTCGCTGCTGGCGGATCGTCCGGTGACTTTGGCGGTTACCGGCGCGCCCTGTCCGTTGACGATTCATCGCAGCGATCGCCGGGACGTTGTTGTCCCCTTGGGAAGACCATTCGCGCTGGATGCGGGGGACGAACTGAGAATCGGCCTGCCGCCGGAAGGCATGAGGAGTTACCTGGCTTTGCGCGGCGGATTTCAGGTGGCGGCCGTCATCGGTTCGACCTCGACCGACACGCTGGCAAAAGTCGGCCCCGAGCCTATTGCGCCGGGCGATATTCTTGTGCCCGCGGAGCGCCGATCGATGGCGGTCGACCCCTTCAGGCCCTTGCCGTGGCCGCTTCCGCGCAGCGGCGAGACCGTGACGCTCGACACCATCCTTGGCCCTCGCTCGGACTGGTTTACAGATAAGGGGCTGGAGACCCTCGTTTCGCAGAGTTGGCAGGTTACGGCGGAATCCAGCCGCGTCGGCATGCGCCTGTCGGGTTCCATTCCTCTCGAAAGGCGTGACGCGGCCGAACTTGCCTCGGAAGGCACGGCTCTCGGCGCCATACAGGTCCCGCATAGCGGCCAGCCGGTCTTATTCCTGGCGGACCACCCGCTGACCGGGGGATATCCTGTGATCGGTGTGATTGCGGCCCATCACCTGGATCTCGCCGGCCAGCTGCCGATCGGCGCAAACATCCGGTTCAATCCCATTGCTCCTTTCGATCCGATGGTGAAGGAAACCATCCGATGAAAAAGCTGCTCATCGCCAATCGCGGTGAAATCGCCATTCGCGTCGCCCGGGCTGCGCGGGACTACGGCGTCACGTCGGTCGGGATCTATGCGGCGGCAGATGCCAACGCGCTTCATGCGGAACTGGTCGACGAAGCCTATGGGCTCGGTGCGGGCCGGCCCGCCGACACTTACCTCAACATCGTAAAGATCCTCGACATCGCCCGCCGTGCCGGGGCCGACGCCGTCCATCCCGGCTATGGTTTCCTGTCGGAGCGTGCGGAATTTGCGCAAGCCGTCATCGATGCGGGATTGACCTGGGTCGGCCCCTCCCCCGGCGTGATCACGGCGCTCGGCGACAAGGTGGAAGCCCGGCGGATCGCGGCGAAGGTGGGAGCACCTCTCGTCAAAGGTTCCGACGGTCCGCTGCAGACCGCTGCCGATGCCGTGGCATTCGCCAAGAAGGTGGGGCTTCCGATTGCCATCAAGGCCGCCTTCGGTGGCGGCGGGCGCGGTATAAAGGTTGCGCGGCGGCTCGAAGAGGTCGGCGAGCTTTTCGAATCCGCGGTCCGCGAGGCGACGGAAGCCTTCGGCCGCGGCGAATGTTATGCCGAACAGTTTCTCGATCGGCCGCGCCACATCGAAGCGCAGATCATCGCCGACAGTCACGGCAACACCGTCGTGCTCGGCACGCGCGATTGCTCTCTGCAGAGACGAAATCAGAAGTTGGTCGAAGAGGCTCCCGCTCCGTTCATCAGTGACGAGCAGCGGAGCCGCATTCACGACGCTGCCCGCGCGATCTGCGCCGCGGCAGGCTATACCGGGGCCGGAACGGTAGAATTCCTGCTGTCGCAGGCAGGCGCCATATCCTTCCTCGAAGTCAATACGCGGCTTCAGGTGGAACATCCCGTCACGGAGGAGACGACCGGCGTCGACATCGTTATCGAGCAGTTGCGCATTGCCGATGGATTGCCGCTTTCCCTCACCGACACGCCGCAACCACGCGGCCACTCGTTCGAATTTCGCATCAACGCCGAGGATCCAGGGCGGGGATTTCTGCCGACCCCGGGCCGGATCACCCGCTTTCGCGCGCCGGCAGGGCCTGGTGTGCGCCTCGACGCAGGCGTCGAAACCGGTTCGGAAATTCCCGGGCTGTACGACTCGATGATGGCGAAGCTCATCGTCACCGCGCCGACCCGAGAGGAAGCGCTCGTGCGCGCCCGCCGGGCGCTTGCGGAGTTTCAGATCGAGGGGGTCGCTTCCGTACTGCCTTTCCAACGTGCCGTCGTGAACGAGCGCGATTTTACCGGTGAGGACGGTTTCCGCGTCTTCACCAATTGGATCGAGACCGAATTTCGCGGCGTGGAGCCCTCCCCTCGAGTTGATCCGGTCGAAGGCGAGCTTCTGCGCAGCTTCATCGAGATCGACGGCAAGCGCCATGTGCTGGGGCTTCCGGCTGCGCTCTTTTCTGGCGCCGTCGCTGCTCCCGCAGCGAAGCCTCCTTCTCAAGCGGCAAGCGAAGGCGCGATGACCGCGCCCATGCCCGGGACGCTGCAGCGATGGCTCGTGGAAGACGGAGCGCAGGTTGCGGAAGGCGACGTCGTGGCATTGATTGAGGCGATGAAAATGGAAACTCGGGTTGTCGCACCGAAGTCCGGTCGCATTCGCCTGAAAGTCGAGGCGGGCAGCACCGTCGCACTCGGCATCGAACTCGCAACGATCGAATAGGGACAACAACGTCGCGATCTCGCAGATCTCCTGATGAACATCTGCGAGATGTCACGCCCGACCTTCATCCGGATCACTTGGTCCCCGATCCGCGGGTCGCTGCAATCCATTCGAGGGTTCGTCGCTCGGGATCGGAATTGCGCGTGATGTCGGTCACGACGGCAGCACTGTCAGCCCCATTTTCGAACACACCGGCAAGACGTTCCACGGTCAACCCGCCAATGGCGACAAGCGGCAGCGAACCGATGCGGCTTTTCCAGCTATGGAGGCGGTCAAGACCTTGCGGCGCCCAGGGCATGGCCTTGAGAATGGTAGGGTAGATCGGACCGAGTGCGATATAATCAGGGCGCGCCGCAAGCGCGATTGCCAATTCCGCCTCGTCATGCGTGGAAAGCCCTAATTTCAGTCCGGCCTTACGGATGGCGGCAAGATCGGCCACAGCCAGATCCTCCTGGCCGAGATGGACGAAGTCGCAGCCTTCCTCGATGGCAAGCTGCCAGTAGTCATTGACGATCAACTGGCATCCATGCGCCTCGCAGACTGCTTTTGCCCGCCGGATGTCCGCGCGTATGTCAGGCAGCGACCGTTCCTTGATGCGCAGTTGCACGAGTTTGACACCAAGCGGAACCAGTCTTTCGATCCAGGCGGCGCTGTCGACGATGAGATAGAAAGGATCGAGCCTCACGCGAAGACCGCCGTTCCGATCACGGGTGTGGAGGGAACCGCCATGTCACGCGGTTCCAGCATTCCGGCGCCGAATGCCTGCCTGCCGGCACCGATCGCCTTGGCAAAGGCTTCCGCCATGGCGGCAGGATCGCCCGCGCCGGCAACGGCTGTGTTGAGAAGGACCGCATCAAAGCCCATCTCCATCACGATCGTTGCATGCGAGGGCCGGCCGATCCCCGCATCGACGATCAGCGGCACATCGGGAAAGTGCGCGCGCATGGATCGAAGAGCGGAAAGGTTGAGCGGCCCCGCCGCCGTTCCGATCGGTGCGCACCAGGGCATCAGGACCTTGCATCCCGCCTCCAGCAGGCGCTCGGCCACCACCAGATCGTCCGTCGTATAGGGAAAAACCTCGAAGCCTTCGCTGCAGAGGATCCGCGCGGCCTCCACGAGCGCAAAAACGTCAGGCTGCAGCGTGTCGTGATTGCCGATCACCTCGAGCTTGATCCAGTTGGTCTGAAACACCTCGCGCGCCATCTTGGCCGTCAGCACCGCCTCGGACACGCCATGGCAGCCGGCAGTGTTGGGGAGCACGCGCGCGCCGAGCGCGCGGATCATGTCGAAAAATACGCCGCCATTGCGCCCGCCGGCCGCTTCACGCCGCAGCGACACGGTGACGATTTCTGTCCCGGATCGCTTGACGGCGTCGGCAAGGACGGCCGGCGAAGGATAACGCGCAGTGCCGAGAAGAAGTCGCGACCCGATCTGGGTTTCGTAAAGATCAAGCATGTCAGCCTCCCTGCATCGGGGTCAGGATTTCGATCCTGTCATCGTCGTTCAGAGCGTGACCTTCACGGTCTTCGCGATGAACGAGTTCGCCGTTGACGGCGGTTGCCAGCCACTCGCCTTCATAGTCGAGTGCGGCCAACAGCTGCGAAAGGGTGGTGGCGGCGGTTGTCTGAGGTTCGCCATTGATGATCAGACGCATTGGGAGCTCCTTTGCTTCGTCCGTCCGGAAAAGACGAGATCTGCGGCTTGTGCCGCCATTGCGGGCGCCAGGAGAAAACCGTGGCGATAAAGGCCGTTGAGGACGACGGCATTGCCTTCCCGCACGACCCGCGGAAGATTGTCGGGGAAAGCCGGACGAATGCCGGCGCCGGTTTCGACGAGGGCAGCGTCGGCAAAGGCCGGATGCAGCGTGTACGCCGCGTTCAGCAATTCCATCAGCGAGCGTGCGGTAATGGGTCCGTCGAAATCGGTCTCGATCATGGTGGCGCCGACCATGAAGAGGCCGCCGCCGCGAGGCACGACATAGACCGGGATGCGGGGATGAAGCAGGCGAACGGGCCGTGAAAGCTCTATTTCATCGGTACTCAGATAGAGCATCTCGCCCCTCACGCCGCGCAGATCGCCAACCTGCCCGATGCGCGCGGCACCCGTGCAATCGACGATATCGGAGAAACCGTCTTCTTCGATATCGCCAGCTGCAAAAACAACGCCCAGCGCCGTGAGTTTTTCTTTCAATTCGCGCAGCGCATGCCTGGGATTCAGATGGGCTTCCTGCGCGAAAAACAGGCCATGCCGGAACCGCCCGGCAAGGACCGGCTCCAGCGCTGCGATGTCTTCCTCATCGACCCATCGATAACCGCTCGTCCGGCCGGCAAAGCGTTTCAGCTCCCCCTGGTCGCGCGCCGGCGCGACCACCAGCGTCCCATTGCGGGCGACGTGTCCTGGCAGGATGGCATCCCAACGATCGGCCGCCTGTGCTCCGAGCCGGAGCACAGCGTCGTCGGCGCTTTCCCGCTCACACCAGGGCGCCAGCATGCCACCCGCCAGCCAGGACGCGGCGCGATCGAAGTTTGCGTGCGGATCCAGGACTTTTACCTCGGCGCCACGGGCATGCAGTTCGTGCGCCACGACGAGGCCGGCGACGCCGGCCCCTTTGACAAGGACGCGCATCTCAAGCACCCGGGGCTTCGATGGAAGAGACCTCGACATAGAGGTCGCCGCCGTCGCGGTAACGGGCGGCCATGGCTTCGAGACCCTCCTTCTGCGCTTCCGACCGGATATCGTGCGATATGCGCATCGAGCAGAATTTCGGGCCGCACATCGAACAGAAATGGGCGACTTTGTGTGCCTCCTTCGGAAGCGTCTCGTCGTGGAAGGAGCGGGCTGTCTCCGGATCGAGGGAAAGATTGAATTGATCTTCCCAGCGGAATTCGAAACGGGCGCGCGACAGCGCATCGTCGCGAATGCGCGCGGCAGGATGGCCCTTGGCGAGATCGGCGGCATGGGCGGCGATCTTGTAGGTGATGACGCCGGTCTTGACGTCGTTGCGATCCGGCAGGCCGAGATGCTCCTTCGGGGTCACATAGCAGAGCATGGCCGTCCCGAACCAGCCGATCATCGCCGCGCCGATCCCCGAGGTGATGTGATCGTAGCCCGGCGCGATGTCGGTCGTCAGCGGTCCCAGCGTGTAGAAAGGCGCCTCGCCGCAGACGGCGAGCTGTTTGTCCATGTTCTCCTTGATCTTGTGCATCGGCACATGGCCGGGCCCTTCGATCATCACCTGGCAGTCTTTCGCCCAGGCGATCCTGGTCAGCTCGCCCAGCGTCTCGAGTTCGGCAAATTGCGCCGCATCGTTGGCGTCGGCGATCGAGCCGGGGCGCAGGCCGTCGCCGAGGGAGAAGGAGACGTCATAGGCCCGGCAGATATCGCAGATTTCCTCGAAATGCTCGTAGAGGAAACTCTCGCGGTGATGATGCAGGCACCACTTCGCCATGATCGAGCCGCCGCGCGAGACGATGCCTGTGACGCGGTTGACGGTCAACGGGATGTAGTGCAGCCGCACGCCGGCATGGATGGTGAAATAGTCGACACCCTGTTCGGCCTGTTCGATCAGAGTATCGCGATAGATTTCCCAGGTGAGGCTCTCGGCGATGCCCTCGACCTTTTCCAGCGCCTGGTAAAGCGGCACGGTGCCGATCGGCAGCGGCGAATTGCGGACGATCCATTCGCGGATATTGTGGATGTTGCGGCCGGTTGAAAGATCCATGACGGTATCGGCGCCCCAGCGGGCGGCCCAGACCATCTTCTCGACCTCCTCCGCCATCGACGAGGTGACGGCCGAGTTGCCGATATTGGCATTGATCTTCACCAGGAAATTCCGGCCGATGATCATCGGTTCCGATTCCGGATGATTGATGTTGGCGGGAATGATCGCACGGCCGGCGGCTATTTCCTGGCGGACAAATTCCGGCGTCACGTGATCGGGAATATGGGCGCCGAAGCTCTCGCCATCGCGAAGCATCGTGCCTGCCTGCGCTTTGCGGCCGAGGTTTTCGCGGATGGCGATGAATTCCATCTCCGGCGTGACGATACCGGCACGCGCATAGGCAAGCTGCGTGACCGCCTTGCCGTCCTTGGCCCGCAGCGGCTGACGTTTTGTTGGAAACTCCGGCGTCAGCCGGTCGCCGCTGGCAAAGCCGTTGTCCTCGGGGCGGACGCGACGGCCCTCATAGGGCTCGACGTCGCCGCGGGCGAGCACCCAGTCGCGGCGCAATGCGGCAAGACCCTGCTCGATACTTATATCGGCGCCTTCGATCGTGTAGGGGCCGGAGGAATCATAGACCGTCACCGGCGGTTCGCCTGAGGTCGGATGGAGGCTGATCTGCCGCATCGGCACGCGGATATCCGGGTGCAGTTCTCCTGGGACGAAAATCTTGCGGGATGCCGGCAAAGGGCCGGTCGTGACGGTCGGGTGAAGGTTCTTGGCGACAATTGTCATGGTGAGGCTCCAATTTGGTTTGGAGACCCAGTCCTCACGCCGGAATGATGAAAAGACGCCAGCCCGGATTCGAAAACGAATCCAATGCCTTTCGAGCGCTTGCACCGTCCCTACGCCAGTATGAACTGGATCAGGTTCAACGGGTCACTGCGCCACAACAGGCAAAGCCGTATTGTCCAGCAGTATCTCAGCCCCTTGCCGGGACCCCCCTGGTGAATGCTGCGGAGGCTACGTCCTCGGTCGAGCCCATGTCAAGCCTGGAACCGAGAGGGACGTGATGAACGCAGATCGACATGCGCGATGGTTCGATGCGACCCGACAGGCCTGCCTGAAATGCTCGATTTTGTCTTTCCGTCAGCGGCGGCCGGGGCGGCTTACCGCCACTTGCGGGCATCTGCGCTATCCTGGCAGCCATAGGGCGGCAAGGCGCCACCGAACGTAGCGTGCAGTGTGACGCATCCCCATTTGTTGATCGGGCCGGGCATTCGGCTGTTCAACTCGATGCCGACTTCATCATACGGGCTTTCCGCATTGGTGACATAGCGGTACCAGCGAAAGCCGATGACCACGGCCAGGACGATGACAACGGTCAGCAACAACCGAATGGCTCGACGGAATATATTCTCCTCCAAAATCAATGATATCAGGCCCGGCGTCTTATCTCGCAGGGCAACGCCTTTCACGCAACGGCTATTGGACCGATCGTGCGCGGCCCGGCGGCGTCCTCAGGCTGGCGGAAACAATCGAGTTCGCGAAGCGGGGCCGGTTTGGAAAAGAAATAGCCCTGGAGGTCGGTGCAGCCGAGGGCGGTCAGGAAGTCGCGTTGATATTCGGTCTCGACCCCTTCGGCCGTCGTCGAGATGCCGAGGTTGCGGCTAAGCGCGACAATGGCGCCGATGATGGCTGCCCCGTTGGCCTTCGTGCCGAGCAACGAGACGAAGGATCGATCGATCTTGATCCTGTCGATATCGAAGCGCATCAGGTGGCTGAGACACGAATAGCCGGTTCCGAAATCGTCGAGTGAAATCTGAACGCCGCGGCCGCGGAGCGATGTCAACACCGTATAAACGTCGGAGTTATCCTCGATGAGCGAGGATTCGGTGAGCTCGAGTTCAAGCCGGGACGGCGCCAGCCCGGTCTCCTGAAGCACGGCGAATACTTCCTCGGCAAATTTTGGCCTCCTCAACTGGGAGGGAGATACGTTGACCGCAACGAAGCTGTTTTCAGGCCAGTTGCAGGCGGCTGTGCAGGCCTCTCGCAATACCCAGAAACCGAGCGCGTCGATCAGGCCGCCCTCCTCGGCGACGGCGATGAAGCTCGCAGGCGTCAACAGCCCGCGTTGGCTGTGACGCCAGCGCACCAGGGCTTCGGCACCCGATGCCTGATATCCCTCCTCAGCGCGGTGTATCGCCTGATAATGGACTTCGAGCGATCCGAAATCCGGCCTGCTTGCGCACGGATCGGGTTGCATGCCACCGCTGGATGAGGCCGCGCCCTTGGCCAGAACTTCCCGCAATTCGTTTTTGAGAATGTCGCGCGCGTTCCTGCCGCCGTCCATGGATGGCGAATAGGCGCGCCATTGACCTCTTCCGCCGACCTTTGCCTCGTAAAGCGCGACGTCGGCGTAGCGCATGAGGTCATCGGCGTTCCGCCCGGCGTCCGGCACGACAGTCACGCCTATCGAGCCGCCGACCTGCGCGACTGCTTCACCCTTCAGAAGCGGGAAGGGTTTACCGAGTTCGGCAACGATCGCTTCGCATATTGCCGGCAAAATTTGATCGTCGCTGATATCCCGGAGAAGCAAGGCAAATTCATCCCCTCCGAGCCGGGCAAGCGTGTCATCGGGGCGAAGCACCGACCGGATCCGCTCGGCGGCCATCCTGATCAGTTCATCGCCGGCGGCATGGCCGAACGTATCGTTCACGGCTTTGAATCGGTCGAGGTCGAGAAGCGCCACGGCGAAGCGTTCGACCGAATTCTGCGTATCGGCCAGGCACTCGTCGAAGCGCATCGCAAACAGCGCGCGATTGGGAAGGCCGGTCAGCACATCATGCAGGGCAAGCTGCCTTGCATGCAGCTCGCTTTTCCTCAAATCGCCGAGACTGCTGCGCAGACGCACGAGCAGGAACGAGAACAGGACCGCGATCACCAAGGCGGCAATCGAAAGCGCCGGCATCAGCCGGCCGATCACCCTGGAACCCGGAAGGTCGGGCCGCCATACGATGAAGCCGATCGGTTCGCCGTTTGCCGTCGCGTCGATCTGAAACGCAACCTCGTTTTCGTCAGCATCGGCCGTGCGCGCGAAGCGTGCGCCGTTGAGGCCCTGCTGCCGGCTCAATTCGTCCAGTGCCGCGCCGTCGATGAACCGCACGACGATGAGGAATTGCCGCGCCGGCTGCTGCTGTCCCTGAGGCGCTTCGTCGATGGCCACGACCCCAACGATCGTCGGGCGACCTTCCAGCCGCATCAGATTGGCCAGCGCACGGTTGGGCTGCGCTGCGCTCGCACGGCGGCTTTCTATTGACGACGACAGTCGTTCGTTGGATGCGCCAGGGCTCGCGGCAAGGCGGGCATCCTGAAGGAGAGGCAAAAGGAGAGGCTTCATCCAGCGAAAACGCTTCTCCGTTTGGGCGTCTGCCATCATCAGCAGTTGGGCCTTCTCGTCGACGACGAAAGCCTGGTCGTAGCCGAAGGCGGACATTGCGGTCTGGCTGATCGCGCTTCCCGTCGCCGCCGTCAAAACCATGTCGAGGCTGGAGGAAACTCCGGCCGAACGGGAGGCAGGATGGACTCGTGCGAGATAGCCATTGCCGAACTGGCCAATGACATGGGCTACCTGAGTGACCTGTTCCCGCAGGCGCGCATTGACCAGCTGGCGCTGGCGATCGAGAGCCGCAGCGTCGCTCTCGGTTCCCGCCCACAGCGCCGACAGCACGACAAGCCCGATCGCGCCAAGCCCGCTGACGGCGATGAGAAAGAGAATTCTGCCCGAAGCGATCCAGGATTGCTGAAACGTATTGGAACTGGAAGGACGAACGATGTGCAAGCCTAGACCCCTGAACACCACTAGAAGCGGGCGTCGTCCACCGACAGTAACAAGGAAGCGTTCACGTAGAATTAAAAGCTAAGGCGCACTATTGGCAGAGATCGACGACGCCCCAAGGAGTTTCCGACGATGCTGCGCATGTCCATTCAATCCATATTGCGCGGAACGCTGATGGCGGGCGGCGTGGCGATCCTTTTGGCCGCGGCCTCGCCGCTCCCGGCGGCTGCGCAGGATCCGACACCCATGAGAATTGCCGTTGAAGGCGCATTTCCGCCCTTCAACTATCTCGATGCGAACAACAAGCTTCAGGGCTTCGACATCGACATCGCCAACGCCCTCTGCGAAGTTGGCAAGTTCGAGTGCCAGTTCGTCATCGAGAAGTGGGACGATATGATCCCGGATCTCATTGCCAGCAAATACGACGCGATCGTCTCATCCATGTCGATGAGCCTTGAGCGGCGTCAAAAGGTTGCCTTCACTGAAAAATACTACAACAGTCCGACGGTATTCATCGCTCGCAAGGATTCGCCGATCAGCGATATCAGCCCCGCTGCCTTGAGCGGCAAAAACCTCGGGGTGACGTCGTCGACGGCGCAGGAATCCTACGCCAAGCACTTTTATCCCGAAATGAAGAAGACGGTTTTCCGGTCATCGCCGGAATTGTACAAGGGGCTGTCGGACGGAAGAGTCGACATTATCCTCGAGGATAAGCTTGCCATCTACGACTGGATCGCCAACACGAAGGCGGGAACGTGCTGCGAGTTCAAGGGACCGGATCTGGTCGATGTGACCTATTTTGGCGAAGGCGCCGGAATTGCTGTGCGTCCGGATGACGGCGAACGTCTAGCGCGCCTGAACGCAGCCTTGAAGACGATCAAGGAAGACGGGACTTACGACATGATCAACGCGAAGTATTTCCCGTTCAGCATCCAATAGCTCAGACCATGTGTGATGGATGCAAGATGGCCGGCTTTGCCGGCCATCTCTGTTTCGGTCCTAGACGTCAGGCGGCTTTCGCGACGTCTCCATGCGGGTCGAGGACAAATTTCGTCGCCGCTCCATGGTCGAAGCTCTCGTAGCCCTCAGCGGCTTCGTCAAGCGGGATGACCTTGGCGTTGACGATATCGGCGATCGGCAGCCGGTCGTGCAGGATCGCCTGCATGAGCTGACGATTGTACTTCAGCACCGGCGTCTGGCCTGTGTGGAAGGACTGGGCCTTGGCCCAGCCGAGGCCGAAGCGGAGCGAAAGATTGCCGTGCTTGGCGGCGTTGTCGACGGCGCCCGGATCCTCGGTGACGTAGAGGCCGGGAATACCGATCGAACCGGCGGCGCGGGTGATTTCCATCATCTGGTTGAGCACGATCGCCGGCTGTTCCCCGCCCGAGTGACCGCGCGCCTCGAAGCCGACGGCGTCGATGGCGCTGTCGACTTCATTGGTGCCGACGACCTGCGCGATCATGTCGCCAAGGCGGTCGCTCTTGGACAGGTCGATCGCTTCGAAGCCAACCTTTGCGGCATGGGCCAGGCGGTCCTTGTTGAAATCGCCGATCATGACGACGGCAGCGCCGAGAATGCGAGCCGAAGCCGCAGCCGCAAGCCCGACAGGGCCGGCGCCGGCGACGTAGACGGTTGAGCCGACCCCGACGCCCGCCCGCACCGCGCCATGGAAGCCGGTCGGCAGAATGTCGGAGAGCATGGTGAGATCGCGGATCTTCGCCATGGCCCTGTCCCGATCCGGGATCTTCAGCAGGTTGAAGTCTGCGTAGGGAATGGTGACGTAACGCGCCTGTCCACCGATCCAGCCGCCCATGTCGACATAGCCGTAAGCGCCGCCGGCACGAGCCGGGTTCACCGTCAGGCAGACGCCGGTATCCTGGGACTTGCAGCAGCGGCAACGGCCGCAGGCAACATTGAAGGGCACCGAGACGATATCGCCGACTTCGAGCATCTCGACATCGATGCCTTTCTCGATGATCTCGCCGGTGATTTCATGACCGAGGACCAGGCCCGGCATCGCGGTCGTGCGGCCGCGGACCATGTGCTGGTCGGAGCCGCAGATGTTGGTCGATATGACCTTGAGAATGACGCCGTGCTCGATGCGGCGGCCATCGGGCGCTTCCAGCTTCGGGTCGTCGATGTCGCGAACCTCGACCTTGCCCGGACGGAGATAAACGACGCCTCTATTCTTGCTCATGGATTCCTCCCACGTTTGAAATACCTCGACCCGCAACCAATGCAGCCGACGGCAAGCTTTTCTTCCGGCCTGCCTCCTCTGCAGCCCGGCATGTCCATATCGCCGCATCGGGCGATACTCGAATTCTGCAAATAGGCGGAGACGGATTGAATGGAAGGGAGGAGCGAACGCTGAAGGTTCAGCCTGTCCTGTTCGGCTCGTGATCGCCTGCCGCAATCTGTCGATCTGCTGCGCAAAGAGCTGGTTTCCGGGCTCCAGAACCTCCTTTCGGTCGATCTCGGTTCCTCTGCCGCCTTAAACACCTTCAGCAAACCACGCCTTGCGCAAAACAGCGCTCATGAAAACGACAGGGCGCAACTCAAAGACGACAGTCGGCAAAGACGTGGATAATCTTCCTGCAAGGCGATGACGCCTCAGGAACGCTGCCGCTGCCCGCGCTTAAAGTCCATGGCCGTGTGCCAGAACACGGCGCCGAGAATGATCACCCCGCCGAAATAGGTGGCGACAGGCGGTTGTTCGGAAAACAGCAGCCAGACCCAGAAGGGCGTGAGCACGATTTCCATCGTGCCGATCAATGCGGCTTCCGCCGGCGGCATCCGCTTCGCCCCCGCCAGGAAGAGCACCAGCGCGAGCGAGAAATTGGTCGCGCCGAAAGCGGCAAGGACGATCCAGTTGTGCAGGTCGAGCGAACCGACCGAGCCGAACGGAGCGAAGATGAGGAGGGTCAGGAAGGCGCTGACGACGGTTGGCGGCAGGCTCGGCACGCCGGGATTGATGCGCGGAATGATGATGACGAGCGCGAAAGACGCGGTCATGCCGAGTGCCAGCACGTCGCCCCACCCCGTGCCGCCGCCGATCGAGGAGGCGACGATGACGGCCACGCCGAGGAGCGAGATGCCTCCGGCAATCAGCGTCCGCCTGCCGACCCTCTCCCGAAGGATGAGCCAGCCGAACAAGGCCGCGATGAACGGCGTTGTCGCATAGATCATCGCCACGTTGGCGACGGTGGTCATGTAGAGCGCACCGATGAAGCATCCCTGACTGAAAGTCTGGCATGCGATCATCGCAAGACCTGTGGGATGAAAGACGGAACGCCATTGTTGCCGCGAGATGCCCCCTTCGAGGAAAAGGCAGGGGATCAGCAGGAACAAGCCGCCGAACAACGACCGCCAGGCGATCGCCGTCCATACGTCGGTGGTCAGGAGCCGCGAGTAGACGCCGCTGGCGCTCCAGGCAAGCGTCGCGGCAACGATGAGAAGCACACCCTTCTCGTGCTCGCTGCCTGCGAGTGGTCTGGCCGTATTTTCAATGGTCACGCAGATATTCTCAAAGAAGGAAGTCGAACGCGGATCATTTCTGCGCCGGGAATTGACATTAGACAAACGAATAGTAGTGATGGCTATCATCGATTTTTTCTATGGCTTTCCATGCACGAACCGATCGAGAGCGACCTCCTGAGAACCTTTCTGGTCGTCGCCGAGACGTCGAACTTCTCCGCGGCTGCCCAGCGCATCGGCCGGACGCAATCGGCCGTCAGCACCCAAGTCAAGAGGCTCGAGGCGGCGATCGGGGAAACGCTGTTCGAGCGCGGCGCCCGCGGCGTGCTACTCACACGCCAGGGCATACAGCTCGTGCCCTATGCCCGCAGGGTCATCGATCTCCTGAACGAGGCCGCCGCGACGATCCGAAGCAAGCCGCTTGATGGGCCGGTGCGTATCGGAATTCCCGAGGAATACAGCCAGACGGTGCTGCCGGCAGCCCTTGCGGCTTTCGCCGTGCGTCATCCGGCGGTCGAGGTCACCGTGTCCTGCGACTATACATCCCGCAACATTGCCGCCCTGGAGCGGGACGAACTCGATCTTGCCGTCGTGTTCGACTGGAGCGACCAGAGGCAGGGCGAGGTTCTGTGCATCGACCCGACCGTCTGGGTCACGTCGATGGTCCACCGGCTGCATGATATGGACCCCCTGCCCATTGCAACCTATCGCAACTCCACTTGGTCACGCGATTTTGCGCTCCGGTCGCTCGAGCAGATCGGCCGCAATTACCGGATCGCTTTCATCGCCGATACGGGTTCGGGGCTGAAGAACGCCGTGATCGCCGGCCTTGCCGTCACCACGCTTTCGCGCAGCAGCATTCCGTCCGGCTGTCGGGAACTGACCGCCGAAGACGGTTTTCCGCCGGTCGATTCCTCGAAGGTCGTGCTTCGCCGGAGCACCTATCGCTCCAGCGAGGCCATACGCGAGCTTGCCGAAATGGTGCGGGAGGCGTTCCAGCCTATGCCGGCGCTTTCGATGGTGTGATGCGGCGGCGCAAACGGCGCCTGGTTTCGGATGGACTCTCGGAAAAGCTCGCCCGGTAGCTTCTCGCAAAGGCCGAAGCCGAATTGAAGCCGGTCGCTGCCGCGATGTCGGCGAAGGAGGCTGTCGTCTCGATCACCTTGCGGCGCGCCGTGTTCAAGCGCAGGGCGAGATAATGCACATGCGGCGGCGCGCCGATGCTCTGCTGGAAGAGATCCTGCAGATGCCGGGCGCTGACGCCCACCCTGCGGGCGAGCCGTGCAAGGGTCAGGGGCTGCTCGATATGCTCCTCCATCAGCCGTACCGCCTGCGTCACGCGCGGATCGTGCATGCGCAGTCCCGCCGAGGCTGCGGAAAGCGGTTCGTCGGCGTGGAAGGAAGGCTGCTCGTAGCGGAACAGCCGGCTGACCTCGAGCGCCAGCGAATAACCCTGCCGCTGCCTGATTATCTCCAGCATCAGGTCCACGGTCGGGAGCGACCCCGATGTCGTCAGACGCTTGCCGTCGATGACGAAACGGTCCTTGACGGCCCGCACCTCGGGATAGGCAAGCGCGAAATCCTCGTAGTCCTCCCAGTGGACGGTGGCGGGCAGCCCATCGAGCAGGCTTGCCTCTGCAAGCAACCATGTCCCGGATTCGATGCCGGCGATCACCGTACGGTGGCGCGCGGCCTGGGAGAGCTGCATCTTGAGTGCGGGCGTGGCGCTTCCGCGCCAATTATAGCTGGCAAGCACGAACAGAGGCCGATCCTCGGTCGTCGCCCGGAAGATCCCCTCGACGGGAACGGCGATATTGCTGGTGGTCGGGACCGGCGCTCCATCAGGCGTCAGCAGCCGCCAGCGATAAAGTTCGCTGCCCGAAATACGGTTGGCGCCACGCAGCGGTTCGATGACCGACGCGATCAGGATCAGGTTCGTGTCCGGCAGGACGAGAAGATCGATATCGAGCCGTTCCGTCGATCGCTGCAGCAAGGTTACCTCCCAAGATTTCTGATAATGTATCGATAACTTCTGAAAATGCAAAGCATCGCTGCCCAACCTGTCGCGTAATGCTAGTTAAGACGGGGAGAACAAAAACATGCCTCTTGCGATGAACCGCGATGTTTTCATCACCTGTGCCGTCACCGGCGCCGGCGATACGATCTCAAAATCCAGCCACGTGCCGATCACTCCCAAGCAGATCGCCGATTCCGCGATCGATGCGGCAAAGGCCGGTGCGGCGGTCGTTCACTGCCATGTCCGCGATCCGGAAACAGGGAGTGCCAGCCGCCGCAACGATCTCTACAAGGAAGTCACCGACCGCATCCGCTCGGCGGATGTCGACGTGGTCCTCAATCTCACCGCCGGTATGGGCGGAGACCTGATCTTCGGGGATGTCGAAAGTCCCCTTCCCCTCAATCCCAGGGGCACTGACATGGCGGGCGCCACCGAGCGCGTCAGCCATGTCGCCGAATGCCTGCCTGAGATCTGTACGCTCGACTGCGGCACGATGAACTTCAACCTCGGCGACTATGTCATGACCAACACCCCGGCCATGCTGCGGGCGATGGCGAAGAAGATGACCGATCTCGGCGTGCGTCCCGAGATCGAGGCCTTCGACACCGGCCATCTCTGGTTCGCCAAGCAGCTCGCCGAGGAAGGCCTGATCGAAGACCCGGTGCTGATCCAGCTCTGCATGGGCATTCCGTGGGGCGCGCCCGACGATCTCAATACCTTCATGGCGATGGTCAACAACGTGCCGCAGAGTTGGACCTTCTCGGCCTTCTCGATCGGCCGCAACGCCATGGCCTATCCCGCCGCAGCGGTTCTGGCCGGCGGCAACGTCCGCGTCGGCCTGGAAGACAATCTTTTCGTCGGCAAGGGCCAGCTCGCCACCAATGCGCAGCTCGTCGAAAAGGCGGTGCAGGTGGTCGAAGGCATGGGCGCCCGGATCATCGGCCCGGAAGACGTTCGCAAGAAACTCAAACTGACGAAGCGCTGAGGGCGGCATGACAGGGATCAACAAGGCAGCCTGTATCGGCGGCGGCGTCATCGGCGGCGGATGGATCGCCCGTTTCCTGCTCGCCGGCATCGATGTTGACGTGTTCGATCCGCATCCGGAGGCGGGCCGCATCGTCGGCGAAGTGATTGCCAATGCCGAAAAAGCCTATGCCATGCTGACCGGCGCACCGCTGCCGCCGCGCGGCAGGCTGAGGTTCTGCAAAACGCTGGAGGAAGCCGTCGCCGGTGCCGACTGGATCCAGGAAAGCGTGCCGGAACGGCTCGATCTCAAGCGTGGTGTACTGACACAAATTGATGCCGCGGCCCGTCCTGATGCGCTGATCGGCTCTTCCACCTCGGGTCTGCTGCCGACCGATCTGCAGCGGGACATGAAACATCCCGAGCGCCTCTTCGTCGCCCATCCCTATAATCCCGTCTACTTGCTGCCGCTCGTCGAAATCGTCGGCGGCGAAAAGACCTCGGCGGCGACCATTGAAGCGGCGATGGACAGGCTGGCGCCGATCGGCATGAAGGGCGTCCATATCGCCAAGGAGATCGAGGCCTTCGTCGGCGACCGGCTGCTCGAAGCGCTGTGGCGCGAGGCTCTGTGGCTGATCCATGACGACATCTGCACCGTCGAGACGCTCGATGACGTCATCCGCTACTCCTTCGGCCTGCGCTGGGCCCAGATGGGCCTGTTCCAGACCTATCGCATCGCCGGCGGCGAGGCCGGGATGCGCCACTTCCTCGCTCAGTTCGGCCCTTGCCTCGCCTGGCCCTGGACCAAGCTCACCGATGTGGTCGATCTCGACGACGCGCTGATCGAAAAGATCGGCCGGCAATCCGACGAGCAGGCAGCCGGCTTGTCGTTCCGTGAACTCGAACGCATCCGCGACGAAAACCTCGTCGGTATTCTGCAGGCCCTCAAGGGCGGCCATGGCGGCAAGGGCTGGGGTGCCGGCAAGCTGTTGAAGGATTTCGAGCAATCGCTCTGGGCACAAGGCGGCGGGACACCCAAGTCTTTCGATCCGTCGAAGCCGCTGAGGCTCGTCGAGACGGAGGTCAGCCCGGCCTGGGTCGACTATAACGGCCATATGACCGAGCACCGCTACCTGCAGGTCTTCGGCGATACGTCAGACGCATTGCTGCGCCTCATCGGCGTCGACCTTGCCTATGTCGAGGCGGGGCAAAGCTATTACACGGTGGAAACCCACATCCGCCATCTCGGCGAGGCGAAGCTCGGTCAGGCGATCCATTCGACCTGCCAGGTGCTTGGTGTCGACGAAAAGCGACTGCACGTCTTTCACACGCTTTGCGACACGGAGACGGGCGAGACTCTCGCCACCGCCGAGCACATGCTGCTGCATGTCGAGAGCAAGGCCGGCAAGGCCACGCCGGCGCCGGCCGCCGTGTTCGACAAGGTCAAGGCGATCGCGGAAGCACATGCGACTTTGGCGGCGCCCGAAGGCGTCGGCCGTCACGTCGGTCAGAGGCGATAGGGGGATCGGCATGAATTTTGGTCTCAGCGAAGAACAGGAAATGATCGTCGAGACGGTTCGCGCCTTCGTCGAAACCGAAATCTATCCGCATGAGAACGAGGTCGAGCGCAGCGGCATCGTGCCGGCGGAGCTCGGGCGCGAAATCCAGCGCAAATGCATCGATCTCGGCTTTTACGCCTGCAATTTCCCAGAGGAGGTCGGCGGCGCCGGTCTCGACCATACCACCTTCACGCTGGTCGAGCGGGAACTCGGGCGCGGCTCGCTGGGGCTGACGGTGTTCTTCGGCCGGCCATCCGGCATTCTGATGGCCTGCGAGGGCGAGCAGCGCGAGCGCTACCTCCTGCCTGCGGTGCGCGGCGAGAAGATCGATGCGCTTGCGATTACAGAACCGGACGCCGGTTCCGATATGCGCGGCATGAAGTGTGCTGCCCGCCGCGACGGTGGCGACTTTGTCCTGAACGGCACGAAACATTTCATCTCCCATGCCGATGTCGCCGATTTCGTCATCGTCTTTGCCGCGACGGGTGAAGAGGAAACGCCGAAAGGCATCAAGAAGAAGATCACCGCCTTCCTGGTGGATCGCGGCACGCCGGGGTTTGAAATTCTCAAGGGGTATGATTCCGTTTCGCATCGCGGCTACCATAACTGCACCCTCAGTTTCACCGATTGCCGGATTCCCGAAGCCCAAGTGCTGGGCGAGGTGCATCGCGGCTTCGATATCGCCAATCAGTGGCTTTACGGCACGCGGTTGACGGTTGCCGCCACCTGTGTCGGCCGGGCGCGGCGTGTCTTCGACCTGGCCCTGCCCTATGCCGCCGAACGCAAGCAATTCGGCAAGCCGATCGGCGCCAATCAGGGTGTGTCTTTCAAGCTCGCCGACATGATCACCGAGATCGACGCAGCCGATTGGCTGACGCTTGCCGCCGCCTGGCAGGTCGATGCCGGCCGCCCCGCAGACCGGCAGATCGCTTCGGCCAAGCTCTACGCCTCCGAAATGCTGGCACGCGTCACCGACGAGGCGATCCAGATCTTTGGCGGCATGGGACTGATGGACGACCTTCCGCTCGCCCGCTTCTGGCGCGATGCGCGCGTCGAGCGCATCTGGGACGGTACCTCCGAAATCCAGCGGCACATCATCAGCCGCGACCTGCTCAGACCCCTGGGAGCGTGAGCCGATGACATCTCGCCCGCTCGACCGCCTGCTCAGACCGCAAACGATCGCCGTCTTCGGCGGCCGCGAAGCGCGCAGGGTGATCGAGCAGTGCGACCGCATGGGCTTTGCCGGCGAGATCTGGCCCGTCCATCCCAAATTGGACGAAGTGCTCGGGCGGCGCTGCTGTCGCTCCCTCTCCGATCTGCCCGCAGCACCGGATGCCGCCTTTGTCGGCGTCAACAGGGTGCTCACCGTCGACATCGTGCGCGGCCTTTCGCGGGCTGGCGCCGGGGGGGCGGTCTGTTATGCATCGGGCTTCAGCGAGGCGACGGCAGAACTTGCCGACGGCGCCGAGCTGCAGCAAGCTCTTCTTGAGGCCGCCGGCGACATGCCGATCCTCGGACCCAATTGCTACGGGCTGATCAACGGTCTCGACGGCGCTCTGTTATGGCCCGATCAGCACGGCATGCAGCGGGTCAAACGCGGTGTTGCGATCCTCACGCAGTCCTCCAATATCGCCATCAACCTGACCATGCAGACCCGCGGGCTGCCGATCGCCTATGTGGTCACTGCCGGCAACCAGGCGCAGACATCGCTTGCCGATGTCGCCTGCGCGCTGATCGACGACCCGCGTGTGACGGCCATCGGCCTTCATGTCGAAGGGTTCGGTGATCTCGCCGCCCTCGAACGTCTTGCCGCCATTGCCCGTCGCTCGAGGAAGCCCGTCGTCGTCCTGAAAGTCGGCAAGTCGGAGCAGGCAAAACACGCGGCCGTCTCGCATACCGCCTCGCTTGCCGGCAGCGATGCGGTTGCCGATGCCGTGCTCGCGCGCCTCGGTCTCGGTCGTGTCCAAAGCCTGCCGGCGCTGCTCGAAACGTTGAAACTCCTGCATATCGCCGGCCCGCTTGCAAACCATTCGATCTCGTCCATGAGTTGCTCCGGCGGCGAGGCCTCGCTGATGGCGGATGCCGCAGTCGGCCGCAAAGTGGAATTCCCGGCCCTCCAGCCACGGCAATTGCCGCGGCTGCGCGAGGTCCTGGGCGAGATGGTGGCGCTTGCCAATCCGCTCGACTACCACACCTTCGTTTGGGGCGATCTCGCCCGTCAGACGGAGGCCTTCAGTGCTATGTTCGAGGGTGGCTGCGCTCTCAATCTCGTCGTTCTCGATTTTCCCCGCAGTGACCGGTGTGAGGCATCCGAATGGATGACGACGGCGGACGCGGTTATCGCAGCAGCCTCCGCCACGGGTACGCTGGCCGGGCTTCTCGCGACCCTTCCTGAGAACATGCCGGAGCCTGTCGCCGAGCGCCTGATGTCAAATGGTATCGTCGCCTTCTCGGGTATCGACGAAGCCATCACCGCGGCCGAAGTCGCCGCTGGGATTGGCGAGGCCTGGGATCGTCCGCCTCCCCTGCCCTTGCTCAACGTCGTCCCCGCGGACGGCGAGATCGAGACACTGACGGAAGCTGATGCGAAGATAGAGCTTGCCGCCTGCGGCCTCCCTATCCCCGGGGGGCTGCAGGCTTTTTCTCCTGGCGAAGCCGCCGAGCTGGCGGAACGGCTCGGTTTCCCCGTCGTGCTGAAGGGTCTCGGTATCGCGCATAAGACCGAGGCCGGGGCCGTCGTGCTCAACCTCAGAGATCCAGAGGCGGTGTCGAATGCGGCGGCGGCTATGGCCTCTGATGCCGGTTATCTCGTCGAGAGGATGGTCGATGCGCCGGTCGCCGAACTCATTGTCGGGGCTACCCGCGACCCCGTCTTCGGATTGTCGCTCATGCTTGGAGCGGGTGGGATCTTCGTCGAATTGCTGGAAGATTCCATCATCCTGCCGCTTCCGGCGACGAAAGCAGATATTCACACGGCGATTGCGCGCCTCAAAATCGCAAAATTGATCTATGGCTATCGCGGGCGGCCGCGAGGCGATCTCGAGGCTATGATCGACACTATCGCAACAGCGGCAGATTATGTCGTAATGAACGCGGCACACCTGGAGGAACTGGACATTAATCCATTAATGGTTCTTCCCGAGGGACGCGGTGTCGCTGCGGTTGATGCCCTCATACGGCGGAGGAGGTAGGATAGGTTGAGCGACCAGATTCGCACACGACAGGACGGCGGAGTGCTCGAAGTCGTCATCGACCGGCCGAAGGCGAATGCCATCGACCTTGCCACAAGCCGTGCCATGGGCTTGATCTTCCGCGATTTCCGCGACGATCCGGCCTTGCGTGTCGCCATCGTGACGGGCAGCGGCGAAAAGTTTTTCTGTGCCGGATGGGACCTCAAGGCAGCGGCATCAGGCGATGCGGTCGACGGGGATTACGGTGTCGGCGGCTTCGGCGGGCTGCAGGAGCTGCGCGACCTCAACAAGCCGGTCATTTGTGCGGTTAACGGCATCTGTTGCGGCGGCGGACTGGAGATCGCGCTTTCGGCCGATCTGATCCTCGCGGCCGACCATGCGACCTTCGCCCTGCCGGAAATCCGCTCGGGCACGGTTGCCGATGCCGCCTCGATCAAGCTGCCGAAGCGCATCCCCTATCACATCGCCATGGACATGCTTCTGACGGGACGCTGGCTCGACGTTCACGAGGCGCATCGCTGGGGTTTCGTCAACGAGGTTCTGCCGGCAGACTGGCTGATGGAAAGGGCGTGGGAGCTTGCCCGCCTGCTCGAAAGCGGGCCGCCGCTCGTCTACGCGGCCATCAAGGAAATCGTCCGCGAAGCGGAGGGTTCGACGTTCCAGACTGCCATGAACAAGATCACTAAGCGGCAGTTTGCGACGGTCGACATGCTCTATTCGAGCGAGGACCAATTGGAAGGCGCACGGGCCTTCGCCGAGAAGCGAAGCCCCATTTGGAAAGGAAGATAGGGAGGCGGCAGCAACCGCAGCATTTTCCCGCATGATGCGGGCATCGGAGGTGGAGAGGAAACCGCCTGCGAATCTGCCCGGAAGTTCTGTCAACGCACCATAAAGAAGGAACTGGGGAATGAACGACTACACCAAATATCTCGCAAGCCGCGTCACGGCAGGCGGACTGAGCCGCCGCGAATTCATGGGACGCGCCATGGCGGCGGGCATCACACTTGCCGTCGCCGACAAGCTCTTCACCGAAAGCGCTGAAGCTGCCGAACCGAAGCGCGGCGGCCACCTGAAGCTCGGCCTCGAAGGAGGCGCTGCAACCGATTCCAACGATCCGGCGAAATTCCTGTCGCAGGTGATGTTCTGCATCGGCCGCTGCTGGGGCGACATGCTGGTCGAATCCGATCCGCTGACGGGTGCTGCCGTACCGGCGCTTGCCGAATCCTGGGAACCGTCGAAGGACGCGGCGACCTGGACCTTCAAGATCCGCAAAGGCGTCAAGTTCCACAACGGCAAGGAGATGACGATCGATGACGTCGTTGCGACGCTGAAGCGCCACACCGATAAAAAGTCGGAATCCGGCGCGCTCGGTGTCCTCGGCTCGATCAAGGAAATCAAGGCCGACGGCGGCAATCTCGTGCTGACGCTCAGCGAGGGCAATGCCGACATGCCGCTGCTGCTGTCGGACTACCATCTGGTCATCCAGCCGAATGGCGGCGTCGACGATCCTCTGGCCTCGATCGGCACCGGCCCCTACAAGATGACGAGCTTCGAGCCTGGCGTCCGCGCCACCTTCGAGAAGAACAAGGACGACTGGCGAACCGACCGCGGTTATGTCGATTCGATCGAGATCATCGGCATGAACGACGCCACCGCCCGCATCGCGGCTCTTTCATCAGGCCAGGTGCATTATATTAACCGCGTCGACCCGAAGACGGTCAACATGCTGAAACGCGCACCCAATGTCGAGATCCTCTCGACCGCCGGCCGCGGCCACTACGTCTTCATCATGCACTGCGACAAGGCGCCGTTCGACAATAACGACCTGCGCCTGGCCCTCAAATACGCCATGGATCGCGAGACCATGGTGCAGAAGATCCTCGGCGGCTACGGCAAGGTCGGCAACGACTTCCCGATCAACAGCACCTATGCACTGTTCCCCGAGGGCATCGAGCAGCGCGTCTATGATCCCGACAAGGCGGCCTTCCACTACAAGAAATCGGGCCACAGCGGCTCGGTCCTCCTGCGCACGTCGGAAGTCGCCTTCCCCGGCGCCGTCGATGCGGCCGTCCTCTATCAGGAAAGCTGCAAGAAGGCCGGGATCGAGATCGAGGTCAAGCGCGAGCCCGGCGACGGCTACTGGACCAATGTCTGGAACGTCCAGCCCTTCTCGACCTCCTATTGGGGTGGCCGTCCGACGCAGGATCAGATGTATTCCACCGCCTATCTCTCGACGGCGGACTGGAACGACACCCGCTTCAAGCGTCCTGACTTCGACAAGCTGCTGCTGCAGGCCCGCGCCGAGCTTGATGAAGCCAAGCGCAAGGACATGTACCGCACCATGGCGATGACGGTGCGAGACGAGGGCGGCGTGATCCTGCCGATGTTCAACGACTTCGTGAACGCCTCCACCAAGCAGGTGAAGGGCTATGTCCACGATATCGGCAACGACATGTCGAACGGCTACGTCGCAACCCGCGTCTGGCTGGACGCCTGATGGCAAGAGGGGGCGCTTGCCCCCTCTGATCTCCAACGAAGCCGGGACCGTGGGATGAAACCCCGCGGTCCTCCCGACGTTTTAGCGCGAGGCCTTCGCCATGACCAATCCTGCCCCGAGCGACATCTTGCCTGGGCTAAAGTTCCGGCAGCGTTTTCCGTTGCTTGCCCTTATCCTCGAGCGCTTCGTGCTCAGCGTCGTCCTGCTTTTCGCTGTTTCCATCCTGATTTTCGGTGGTCTGGAAGCCCTGCCCGGCGATTTTGCTACCACCTATCTCGGCCAGTCGGCGACGCCGCAGGCCGTTGCCAATATTCGCCAGGACCTCGGACTGAACCGCCCGGTCACGACGCGTTACGTCGAATGGCTCGGCAACGCCGTGCAGGGTGATTTCGGCACCTCTTGGGCCAGCAAGAATTCGGTGAGCGAACAGATCGGCAAGCGCCTCGGCAACTCCCTCTTCCTCGCGGGTTTCGCAGCGGTGATTTCAGTGCCGCTTGCCGTCGGGCTCGGCATGCTGTCGGTGCATTTCCGCAACCGCATGCCTGACAAGATCATCAACGTGATCTCGCTTGCGGCGATCTCGCTGCCGGAATTCTTCATCGGCTACCTGCTGATCCTCTTCTTCGCGGTGAAGTTCGGCATGGCGACCTTCCCGGCGACGGTCTATGACAGCATGGGCTTCGTCGAGCGGTTGAAGGCGATCGCGCTGCCGACGGCGACCCTCGTGCTCGTCGTGCTCGCCCATATGATGCGCATGACGCGTGCGGCGATCCTTTCGGTCATGTCCTCGGCCTATATGGAGACTGCGGAACTGAAGGGCCTCAGCGCCTCCCGTTCGATCGTCAAGCACGCCGCCCCCAATGCGCTCGCGCCGATCATCAACGTCGTCGCACTGAATCTCGCCTATCTCGTGGTCGGAGTCGTCGTCGTCGAGGTCGTCTTCGTCTATCCCGGCATGGGCCAATATATGGTCGATGCGGTCACCGTGCGCGACATGCCTGTCGTGCAGGCCTGCGGCCTGATCTTTGCCGCCGTCTATATCTTCCTCAACATGACGGCCGATATCCTCGCGATCATCGCCAATCCCCGGCTGAGGCATCCAAGATGAGATTGCGAGACATCCCCATCACCGCCTGGATCGGCATCATCGGCATTGCCATCGCCTTCATCTGCGCCCTCTTCGCACCCTGGATCGCGCCCTATGGCGAGACCCAGGTCGTCGGCGACGTCTGGGCGCCTGCCGACGCGAATTACGTCTTCGGCCTCGACAATCTCGGCCGCGACATCCTCTCGCGGCTGATCTACGGCGCGCGCACGACACTGCTGGTCGCATCGGCTGCGACCATCATCTCCTTCTCGCTCGGCGTCATTTTGAGCTTCACCGCCGCCGTCTCACGCGGCCTCATCGACACCGTCTTTTCGCGCTTCAACGATCTGATGATGTCGATCCCGACACTGATCTTCGCGCTCGTGGTTCTTGCGGTGCTGCCTCAAAACATCATCGTGCTGATCCTCGTCATGGCGATCCTGGATTCGACCCGCGTCTACCGCCTCGGTCGTGCCGTGGCGCTCGACGTCGCGGTGATGGAATTCGTCGAGGCGGCGAAGCTGCGCGGCGAAGGCAAGCTCTGGATCATCTTCCGCGAAATCCTGCCGAACACGCTCTCGCCGCTGCTTGCCGAGTTTGGGCTTCGTTTCGCTTTCTCGATCCTGTTCCTCTCCACACTTTCCTTCTTGGGTCTCGGCATTCAGCCGCCGGCGGCCGATTGGGGCGGCATGGTCAAGGACAACAAGGACGGCATCATCTTCGGCATATCGGCAGCGCTGGTGCCGGGCTCGGCGATCGCGGCCCTTGCCGTCTGCGTCAACCTCGTCGTCGACTGGCTCCTGAAACGCACATCCAGCCTCAAGGGAGGGCGCGGCGATGCCTGAGCTTCTTTCCGTTCGCAATCTGAAGATCGAGGCGACCAGCTATCCGCCGGGCGAACCGCCGAAGCGGGTCACGATCGTCGACGGCGTTTCCTTCGATCTGCAGAAGGGCAAGGTTCTCGGCCTCATCGGGGAATCGGGCGCCGGCAAATCGACGATCGGCCTTTCCGCACTCGCCTATGGCCGGGGTGGCGCCGAAATCACCGGCGGCGAGGTGCTGCTGGACGGCGCCGACATCCTGGCGCTCGGCAAAAACGGCATCCGGAAGATTCGCGGTGCCCGGGTCTGTTATGTCGCGCAATCGGCCGCTGCCGCCTTCAATCCGGCGCATCGGCTCGGCGATCAGGTGATCGAAGCGTCCGTCAAACACGGACTGATGAGCAAGGACGAGGCGCGCAAACGTGCGCTTTATCTGTTCGGAGTGCTCGGCCTGCCCAATCCCGAAACCTTCGGCGAGCGTTTTCCCCACCAGGTTTCCGGCGGCCAGCTGCAGCGGGCGATGACGGCGATGGCGCTCTGCTCCAATCCCGAACTCATCGTCTTCGACGAGCCGACCACGGCGCTTGACGTTACCACGCAGATCGACGTGCTGGCGGCGATCAAGCATGCCATCGAGGAAACACACACAGCTGCCCTCTACATCACCCATGACCTCGCCGTCGTCGCCCAGATCTCGGATAACATCATGGTTCTGCGCTACGGCAAACAGGTGGAATATGGCAGCGTCCAGCAGATCATCGAGGCACCACGGGAAGACTATACCCGCGCCCTCGTCAATGTCAGGCAGGCCTATCGCGAGGAGGCCGCCGACCAATCCACGGCGCTCCTGAAGGTGGAAAATGTCAGCGCCGAATATTCCAACGGCTTCAAGGTGCTGCACGATGTCTCGCTGCATGTGCCGAAGGGGCAGACGCTTGCGGTCGTCGGCGAATCCGGTTCCGGAAAATCGAGCTTGGCTCGCGCGATTACCGGCCTCCTGCCGCCGAGCAGCGGGCGCATCGTCTTCGACGGCAAGCCGCTGATGCCCGATCTCAAGAACCGGCCGAACGTTGATCTCAGGCGCATCCAGCTGATCTACCAGATGGCCGACACCGCCATGAACCCGCGACAGACGGTCCGCGACATCATCGGCCGCCCGCTGACCTTCTATTATGGCCTGAGAGGCGCTGAGAAGACGGCAAGGGTCAAGGAACTGCTCGACCAGATCGAAATGGGCAAGGGCTTTGTCGATCGCTATCCGGCCGAACTCTCTGGCGGCCAGAAGCAGCGCGTGGCGATCGCAAGAGCGCTGGCCGCCAAGCCCGAACTCATCCTCTGCGACGAGCCGACCTCGGCGCTCGATCCGCTGGTGGCAGAGGGTATCCTCAAATTGCTCCTGCGCCTGCAAAAGGAAGAACAGCTATCCTATGTCTTCATCACCCACGACATCGCGATCGTCCGGGCGATTGCCGACAGCGTGGCGGTGATGCATCGTGGCAAGCTGGTGCGGTTCGGTCCGAAATCGAAGGCGCTGTCACCGCCCTTTGACGATTACACCGATCTGCTGTTGAAATCCGTGCCGGAAATGGAAATCGGCTGGCTGGAACGCGTGCTCGCCACGCGTCGCATGGAAAGCGCCGGCAACTGAATGTGCATCAAGGAATGAGCATGGCCTCGCGCGGCTTCACCACCATCGAGAATAAATGGATTCTGCTGAAGGATGGGACGCGGCTAGCCGCGCGCATCTGGATGCCCGACGGCGCGGAGAAAGATCCCGTTCCCACCGTCTTCGAATTCCTGCCCTACCGCAAGCGCGACGGGACGAGCCCACGCGATGAATCGACCTATCCGGTGTTTGCTGCGGCGGGCATTGCAGGCGTTCGCATCGATATTCGCGGATCGGGAGAGTCCGACGGCGTCATCGACGGCGAATATACCGAACGCGAGCTTGCCGATGCCTGCGAGCTGATCGCCTGGATTGCCGCGCAGCCATGGTCGAACGGCTCGGTCGGCATGATGGGCATCTCCTGGGGCGGCTTCAACAGCCTTCAGGTCGCAGCACTCCGTCCGCCGGCGCTGAAGGCCGTCATTTCGATCGCCTCGACCGTCGACCGCTACAATGACGATATCCATTACAAGAACGGCTGCCATCTCTCCGCCCAGCTTTCATGGGCGGCGACGATGCTCGGTTATCAGTCGCGGCCGCCCGATCCTGCGCTTGTTGGTGAGCGCTGGAAGGAGATGTGGCTGGAACGACTGGCAGGCGAACCCTTCTTCATGGAAGAGTGGCTGAGCCACCAGCGACGCGATGATTTCTGGCGTCACGGCTCGATCTCAGAGGATTTTTCCCGCGTCGAAATCCCGACGTTGGTCATTGCGGGCTGGGCGGACGGCTATCGCAATACGCCTCTGATGGCGGTCGAGGGCCTAGGCGGCAAGGCAAAGGCGCTGATCGGCCCCTGGGTGCACAAATATCCGCACTTTGCCTGGCCGAAGCCGCGCACGGATTTCCATGGCGAAGCGATCGCCTGGTGGAACAAATGGCTGCGTGGCGAGGACAACGGCATCGACAACCTGCCCCAGGCCCGCGCCTATATTCTCGACGCCATCCGCCCTGCCCCGCGCCGCGACAGCGATCCGGGCTTCTGGGTCGCCAAAGATGAATGGTCGCCTCCGCGGATGCAGTGTTTCTATGTCGAGCAGTTCGGCAAGCTGACGGAAGGCATGCCGATCCCGCATGCGCCCGAGCATCCCGTCTATCTCAGCTCCCCTCTCGACACCGGCACGGCCTCGGGCGAATATTTTACGCTGAAGCCCGACGCCGAAATGGCAATCGATCAGCGCTCCGACGATGCCGGTTCGCTGGTCTTCGATACGGTGCCGCTTTCCGCCGATTGCGATTATCTCGGCCGGCCCGTGCTCACGCTTGCGCTGCGCGCGCGGGCGACGGGCGGCAATCTCTGCGCCCGGCTCGTCGATATCCATCCCGACGGCACGGCGACGCGCGTCGCCTTCGGCGTCGTCAATCTCACTCACCGCGACGGCAATGCCGATCCCATGCCGCTCGTGCCAGGCGAGAATGTATCGATCCGGCTCGTGCTCGATGCCTGCGGCTATCGCTTCCGCAAGGGGCATCGCATCCGTCTCTCGCTTTCGACGGCTTATTGGCCGATGATCCTGCCGCCGCCTGAAGACGAAGGGATCGACATCGATATCGCCTCGCTCGGCCTGGGATTGCCGATGCTCGGCGACCACCAGCGGATCGAAATCGAGGAACCGGCCAATCCCGATCCGCTGCCGAAATACATCGAGCATGTCGCCGCCGCGACCAAACGGCAGGTCGTCCGCGATCTCTCGGCCAATCGAACCGATTATTGCATTCATGAGGATACCGGGCTCTACGAGCACCCTGAGACGGGGCTGTCGACCCGTCAATTGCGCGAGGAAGTCTGGTCGATTTCGCCGGGTGATCCGCTGTCGATGAAGGGCACGTCGACATGGACCTGCGACATGCGCCGCCCGGGCTGGTTTGTCCGCACGGTCGCGACCGCGCAGATCGCCTGCACCCGGACCGATTGGATCATCAGCGCCGTCGTCACCGCTTTTGAGGACGACGTGCAGATCTTCGAAAAGGTCTTTGCCGAAAAGCGGATCGCGCGCGATCTGATGTGATCGTCAAGTCGCGGCAAAATGCCTGACGGCCTCGCAGACGGCGCGGAAGCCGTCGCGCGCGCCGTCGCTCATGTGACGGGCGCGCAACCAGGCATGCACCATCTGCGGCTCTTCCCGGAACCAGACTTCGACGCCCGCGTCGGCGAGGCGGGCGGCGTATTGCCGGCTGTCGTCGCGAAGGGGGTCGAAATAAGCGGCGGTGATGAAGGCCGGCGGCAGCCCGGCAGCGGACGATACGTTGAGCGGCGCGGCGATGGAGTTGTCCGCCGGGGCCTGAACAATCTCGCGGTAATAGGCGACATCTGCCGTCGTCAGGCCAGGTGCCTCGGCCATTTCGACGTAGGAGCCGGTATCGAGGCCTCCGCCGAGCGCCGGATAGATCAAGACCTGGCCGACAATACCGGGCAATTCCTCGTCGCGTGCACGCAAGGCAAGGCCCGCCGCAAGATTGCCGCCGGCGCTGTCGCCAATCAGTACGACCTTGTTGTCGGCGGAAAGCAGATGCTTCAACACGGCGAAGCCGTCATCCGTCTGTGCCGGCCAGCGATATTCAGGGGCGAGGCGATAATCGACCGAAACGAGTTCCGCGCCGGCAAAATCGGCGATCTCGGCGCAGATGGCATGATGGCTCTCGAGCGAACCGACGACAAAGCCGCCGCCATGAAGATAGAGAAGGACGGTACGGGTGCTGATCTTCCGGGGACGGTAACGCCGGATCGGTATGCGCTGGACCATGCCGTCGGCAAAGATCATGTCAGGGGGCAGCGGCCGGTCGAACCGTGCACAAAGAGCGTCGTACCAATGCCGTTGCTGCTCGACTGACGCTTCGACGGCATCGACGGGATAGAAGCTATCGCAAATTTCGAGAAACTGCAGGATGCCCTTTTCGGTAGGGGTAGGCGATGGAGCGGACATGGAGGGTCCTTTCGATTTGGGACAATGCAGATCCATGTCCCTGGCCGACTCTGCTTTCATCATGCGCTCTTGTGTTGCAGGCAATCTGTCCGCCAGCGACCTGTGGATGTCGCGACGCTCCATAATTTTGAACCTGCAATTCGGGCCTCCGTATATTTTTCAAAAGAACTGATAATTTTTTGGTCGTCGACCCAAGGAAAGCCATCGGAGAAACGTCTCAATCCCGAAATAGCATCTTGCTTGATAGCTTGGGGGTAGGTGCGCATTGGACGCGGAGCTCATAGAACGGGCGCAACGCGGTGACCGTGAGGCCTTCGGGCAACTGGTCTCGCGTCATTATGATTTCGTCCATGCGACGGCGTGGCGATGGTCGGGCAGTTCCACCGACGCCGACGACATCGCCCAGGAGGTCTGCGTCAAGCTCGGCGGGGCAATCCGCAGCTTTCGCGGCGCGAGCAGCTTCAGGACATGGCTCTACACATTGACGCTCAACGCTGCCCGCGATCACAGGCGTAAGCTTGCGCGAGAGGAGCGGACCTTCCGCGCCTATGCCGCCGAGCCGCAGCAGGATGGACCACTCGGAAATGACGACGAGGTCTCGAGCGAATTATGGGCGGCTGTGCGTGCTTTGCCGGAAAGACAATGCGACGCGGTGTTGCTCGTCTATGGCGAAGGCCTCAGCCACGCCGCCGCCGCCGATGTCATGGGCTGCTCGGAAACGACGGTGTCCTGGCAGGTCCATGAGGCGCGCAAGAGGCTGAAGGCTATGCTCGGCCAGGAAGAGGTATGACCGTGGACAAGGAACTCGAAAAGCTCTCCCGCACCACACCGCCGGCGGCCGATCCGGAGGCACGCGCGCGTGCGCTTGCGGCGGCGATGCAGGCCTTCGACGACGCCGGAAATAATGCAGCGGTGCCCCAAGGAAATGCGAAGGGCTGGCGTCAAAGCTCCATCATCAACTGGATATGGAGCCCTGCCATGAACAAGAAATTTCTCGCCGGTTCAGCCCTTGCGACGCTGCTCGTCATTCCCGCCGCCGGCTATCTCGCAATCGAGCTGACCCGTAGCGGCTTGCCGATCGTCGATCAGGAAAAGATCACGGACAATATTTCGCAAAATATTGCGCCGAAACCGGCAGAACCCGTCACGGCCTCGCCTCAGCTTTCCGAGGCGGCGACCGAAGAGGACGGGCCGGCTCAATCGGCCGCCGCGACTGATGGGCAAACCTCACAGGACAAAGAGCAGCAGGCCGCAAAGCCCGATGCTCTCAAGAGTAAATTGGAGGATTCCGCCGCGACAGCCGGGCTAGCCAAGCGCGCTGCGCCGGCCGCTCCGGGCATAGCGGTTGAGGGGCAGCTATTGACCGAACCGATGGCCGCCATCGTCCCTTCGCCTGCGCCGCCGGCGGAGGGACGTGTCCAGATCCAGCTCGATCCCGGCCGAGAGCGATTTGCCAATGCCGCGGCCAATCCGATCAAGAGCGTTGCGACCGATCCGGTGTCGACCTTCTCCGCCGATGTCGACAGCGCCTCCTATTCCTTCGTCCGCAGGTCGCTGACGGGTGGGGCGATGCCCGATCCGCAATCGGTTCGAGTCGAGGAGATGATCAATTATTTCCCCTATGACTGGCCTCGTCCCGAGAATGCCAATCAGCCGTTCAAGGCGACGGTGACTGTCATGCCGACACCGTGGAATCACGACACGGAATTGATGCATGTGGCGATCAAAGGCTATGACATCGCGCCGGCAACGGCGCCCCATGCCAATCTGGTGTTCCTGATCGACGTGTCGGGCTCGATGGACGAGCCGGACAAGCTGCCGTTGCTCAAGAGTGCTTTTCGCCTGCTCGTGAACAAGCTGAAGGCCGACGATACCGTCTCGATCGTCACCTATGCCGGCAATGCCGGCACGGTGCTGGAGCCGACCCGAGTGGCGGAGAAATCGAAGATCCTGTCTGCGATCGACAGGCTTGAAGCGGGGGGCTCGACCGGCGGTGCCGAAGGCATAGAGGCGGCGTATGATCTTGCCAAGCAAGCCTTCGTCAAGGACGGCGTCAACCGGGTGATGCTGGCGACCGATGGCGACTTCAACGTCGGCCCGTCGAGCGACGAGGATTTGAAGCGGATTATCGAAGAGAAACGCAAGGACGGCATCTTCCTGACCGTTCTCGGCTTCGGGCGCGGCAATCTCAACGATTCCCTGATGCAGACGCTGGCGCAGAACGGCAATGGCAGCGCCGCCTATATCGACACCCTGGCGGAGGCGCAGAAGGCGCTGGTCGAAGAAGCCGGATCGACGCTGTTTCCGATCGCCAAGGACGTCAAATTCCAGGTGGAGTTCAATCCGGAACGCATCGCCGAATACCGGTTGATCGGCTACGAGACGCGCGCGCTCAACCGCGAGGATTTCAACAATGACCGCGTCGATGCCGGCGATATCGGCTCAGGCCACAGCGTCACGGCAATTTACGAGATCACGCCCAGGGGAAGCCCGGCGGTCATGAATGACGACCTGCGTTACGGCCCGGCTGAGAAGGCGCCGGCCGAAACATCGGACAGCGCGCATCGTGGCGAACTTGCCTTCGTCAAGATGCGCTACAAGCGGCCGGGCGAAGACAAGAGCGCTCTCATCACCACGCCCGTCGGTGACAGCAACGCGGTCGCCAGCGTTGATGCCGCGCCGCAGGATGTCCGTTTCTCGGTAGCGGTCGCCGCCTTCGGCCAGAAACTGAGCCGCGTCGCCGCCGTTGATTCCTATTCCTATCAGGCAATTGCCGATCTCGCCGCGGCATCGCGGGGGACTGATACTTTCGGCTACAGGTCGGACTTCCTCGGCCTCATCAGGCTGGCGGACGGCCTCAGCCAACGGTGAAGGCTGATCGGATCGTCGGTTCGTGACAGAGAGGCTTTCTGAAAGGGGAGCCTCTCCTCGGCGTTAACCCAGTCTCGATCCGTTGGCCGTGAGATAAACAGCGTAAAGAGAGGTGGTCGCAGTGATGAAGAGACGGTTCAGTTTCTCTCCTGCGAAAGCAACATTGGAAACGATCTCGGGAATATGGATCTTGCCGAGCAGAGTGCCGTCAGGATCATAGGCGTGCACGCCGTCGCCGGCGCTCGCCCATATCCTTCCCTTCCGGTCGACGCGAAAGCCATCGAAAAAGCCGGCGGTGCATTCGGCGAAAACGCCGAGATCAGTGAGCTTTCCATCGCTTGACACTGCGAATTTTCTTATATGACGCGGACCGCCCGGCAGGTGCGAGGCGCCGGTGTCGGCGATGTAGAGCACTGTCTCGTCAGGTGAGAAAGCCAGCCCGTTCGGCTTGACGAAGTCGGATGTCATCTGATCGGTCGCGCCCGTCGCCGGATCATGCCGGTAAACATGGCATCCGCCGATTTCCTCTTCTCCGTAGTCGCCCTCGTAATCGTGGAGGATGCCGTAGCTCGGGTCTGTGAACCAGACCGTGCCATCGGATTTGACGGTGACATCGTTTGGGGAATTGAACCGCTTACCCGTGATCCGGTTGGCCAGGACGCTGACCCTGCCGTCGAATTCGGTTCGCGTGACACAGCGCGTCAGATGCTCGCAGGTGAGGAGCCGACCCTGATTATCGACGGTGTTGCCGTTCGAGTTGTTGCTGGGCGAGCGGAAGACGGAGGTATGCCCGCTGGTATCGTCGTAGCGCATCATCCGATTGTTGGGGATATCGGAGAAAACCAAATAACGGCCCGCGGCAAACCACGCCGGTCCCTCCAGCCAACGGCCGCCGGTCCAGAGCCGTTCGACACGAGCATGGCCGACGAAGCAGCTTTCAAAGCGCGGATCGAGAACCTCGAACCCCGTACCTTCGATTTCCCCGAACATGATGCCTCCTATCTCAAATTGTTATCGATATCATCTTGTCTTGTTTTTCAGGTCTCGTACAGATGTTGATGCGTCCGCACCTGCGGAAATCCCGCCCGAATTCGGCTTTTCAAGCTGTGGAACGACGTATGGCTGCAATAATATCGATTGTAGGATGATAGCGATAACTTTATCGTGTCTCGAACTGCCCGACTCTGAAGCTTTGTGAAAGCGGAGACCAGTGAAAAACGAGGATGAGCCGAAAGACAAGCGTCTCAAGCCGGGAGATGCTCAAAAGCTGACGATGGCGGAGGTCGCCAAATATGTCGGCGTATCGGCCATGACCGTTTCGCGCGCTTTTCGACAGGATGCGAGTGTTTCCGAGGAGACCCGCAAGCGCATCATGGAAGCCGTCGACGCGCTGGGCTATGTGCTCGATCTTTCGGCCGGCAGTCTTTCGTCGCGGCGCAGCGGCTTCATCGCGGCGCTGGTGCCGTCCATCAACAATTCAAATTTTTCCGACACAGCGCGAGGGATTACCGATGCGCTGGAGAATACCGGTCTGCAGCTTCTTCTCGGCTATACCGACTATTCGGCGGAGAAGGAAGAAGAGCTGATCGAGGCGATGCTGCGCCGCCGCCCGGAAGGCATCATCCTGACCGGTGGTTCACATACCGCGCGGGCGCGGCGGATGCTTGCAAAAGCCGGCATTCCCGTTGTCGAAACCTGGGAACTTCCGGAAGACCCGATCAATCATGTCGTCGGCTTTTCCAACAGCGAGGCGATGGCTTTGCTGGTGCGCACGCTTGCCAGCCAGGGATATCGGAAGTTCGGCTATATCGGCGGAACGACGGCGCGCGATACGCGCGGCAGCCAGCGGCGAAGCGGTTTCCAGAAGACTGTCGAAGAACTCGGCCTGGGACCGGGGCGGATGATTTCCTTCGGCGTCCCGCCCATCACCATGGAGCAGGGCGGCCAGGCTATCGTCAGCCTGCTGGAGCGCTGGCCGGACACGGAAGTGGTTCTCTGCGTCTCCGACCTTTCCGCTTTCGGCGCCATCATGGAATGTACGCGCAGGGGAATGAAGGTTCCGCGGGACATCGCCGTTGCCGGTTTCGGCGACTATGAGATCTCATCCATCTGTCATCCGCGCATCACGACCATCAATGTGGACTGTTATGGCATCGGCCGCCAGGCGGCTGCTCGCCTGCTGCACGCCCTGCAAAGCGGCGAGGCGACCGGCGACGAGATCACATTGACCAGCTATAGGGTTGTCTTGCGCGAAAGCACCGATCGCGCCGGCGCGCCGACAGTGTGAGCACGACCACGCCGCACGTCTTTTCAGACGCGCGGCGCTGCAACAATTTGAATTGGCGATAATATTATCTCTACGCGATTCCGACTTAGGGAATCACGTGGTTGGGTCAGAAGGCGATCTGCACTTTCATCGACTTGCTGCGATCGCCCGCCAATTCGAAAGCAGCGACGGCCTCGTCGATGGCAAAAACACCCGTCAGCAGAGGCTTCAAATCGACGCGACACGCATTGATCAATTCGACGGCGAGCCCAAACTCCTCGTGGAAACGGAAAGTCCCGCGCATCTCGATTTCTTTCGCAACGATCATGTTCTGCGGAATGGAGACATCGCCGCCGAGGCCAAGCTGCACGAGAACGGCGCGAGGCTTCAGTGTTTCCAGGCCGGCGCGCACGGCCCTCTCATTGCCTGACGCCTCGAACATGACGTCGAAATATCCCTTGTCGGCGCTGTAAGCGGCAAGGTCGGCTGCATGCGTTGCCACGTTGATCGTTCGGTCCGCGCCACTGGTGCGGGCAATGGCCAGAACACTGTCGGTCACATCGGTCGCCACGATTTCGCGGGCGCCGAGAACGCGCGCCGCAACGATTGCCAGCATCCCGATGGGGCCGCAACCGGTGACAAGCACCCGTTTGCCAAGCAGCGATCCGGCGCGGTTTGCCGCATGCAGCGTCACGGCAAAAGGTTCGGCGAAGGCGGCCTCGTGAATGGAAATGCCGTCGGCGACCTTGTGGCATTGCCAGCGCTCCGCCACCAGGCGCTGGCGAAAGCCGCCCTGAATATGCGGCATTGGCATGGCGCTGCCGTAAAACCGCATGTTGAGGCAGTGGTTCTGCTGTCCCTTCAGGCAATATTGGCAATGGTTGCACGGCCTGCTCGGGGAAACCGCGACACGATCCCCCACGGCAAGGTCTGTGACGCCGGCACCCAGCGCCTTGATCGTGCCGGCGATCTCATGGCCGAGGATCATCGGTTCGCGCAGGCGAACGGTGCCGAAGCCGCCATGATTGTAATAATGCAGGTCGGAACCGCAGATACCGCCGGCTTCGATGGCGATCTCCACCTGCCCGGCTCCCGCGATCTCCGGTTCGCGCTCCTCGATCCTGAGATCTTTGGCCGCATGAATGACGATGGCTTTCATATCGGGATCCTCACACGACGGGAGTTGGAAGCGGGCCACCCGCAAAATGCGCAGCGAGATTGTCTCTGACCAACTGGCCCATGGCCTTGCGCGTTTCGACAGTGCCAGAGCCGTGATGGGGCTGCAACACGACATTCTCAAGCGCCAGGAAACGTGCGTCGATCCTCGGTTCGTTCAGGAAGACGTCAAGGCCTGCGGCCTGAATGGTGCGGTCCTGGAGCGCTGCGATCAGCGCTTCCTCATCGACGGTCGTCCCGCGCGAAACATTGATCAGGATGCCGTTGGGGCCGAGAGCGTCGAGCACTGGCGCATTGATGATCTTCGTCGTCGCTGCCCCTCCCGGGACGATGACGACCAGAAAATCGGCCCAATCGGCAAGCTTTATGAGGTCGGGCTGGTAGGCGTAGGCAACGTCCTTGTGTTCATTGCGGGTAAAATAGGAAATGTCGCAGCCGAAGGCGGCAGCCCTTCTGGCGATTGCCTTTCCGATCCGTCCCATGCCGACGATGCCCACCTTCTTGCCGGACACCCGCGTTACCAGTGGCATGGCAACGTTGCCCCACTGGCCGGTGCGGACGAAAACATCGCCCTGCGGGATCTGTCGCGCCGTGGCGAGCAGCAATCCGATGGCGATATCGGCGACATCCTCGGTGAGCACGTCGGGCGTGTTCGTCACGCGAATGCCGTTGGCGCGGGCATAGGACAGGTCGATCGCGTCGGTGCCGACGCCGTAGCAGGAGACGATCTCCAGTTTCGGCAGTCGCTTCATCAGATCGGCGGAAGCGCCGAGTTCGCCACGGGTAGCAATGGCGCGGATATCGCCGCCGACTTTTGAAATCAGTTCCTGCCGATCCGCCGCTTCCCACAGGCGGTGGACACGATAATTCGCCTCCAGATCCACCATGTCCCATTCCGGATACGCACCGGCCATCAAGATTTCTACCTCAGGCATTTCGTCTCCATCCCGCATTTTGGCAGTTGATTATGTTATCGATAACATATAATCCGGGAAAGGGATGTCAAGTAAGTTTCACCCGGGTGACGGCGCAAGCCGTTACCCGCAGCGAGACTGGAGGAGTGATTTGCATGAAGAACCTGTTTGATCTTACCGGACGGTTGGCTCTCATCACCGGCTCTAGCCAGGGGATCGGCTATGCGTTGGCCGAGGGCCTGGCGCAGTATGGAGCCGAGGTCATCATCAACGGCCGCACGGCGGAAACGGTCCAGCGCGCGGTCGAAAGCCTCCGGGATCAAGGCCTGTCGGCCCATGCGGCCGTCTTCGACGTGACCAGCAAGGACGCTGCCGCACAGGGGATCGCGGCGATCGAAGCCGATATCGGGCCGCTCGACATCCTGATCAACAATGCCGGCATGCAATTTCGCACGCCCCTGGAACACTTCCCGGCGGACAAATGGGAATTGCTGCTGACCACCAATATTTCGAGCGTCTTTTACGTCGGCCAAGCGGCGGCCCAGGGCATGATCGCCCGCGGCCAGGGCAAGATCATCAATATCGCCTCCGTTCAAAGCGAACTGGCGCGCCCCGGCATCGCTCCCTATACGGCGACCAAGGGCGCAGTGCGGAACCTGACCCGCGGCATGTGTGCCGACTGGGCCAAGCATGGCCTGCAGATCAATGCGATCGCGCCGGGCTATTTCAAGACGCCGCTGAACCAGGCGCTCGTCGATAATCCCGAATTCTCGTCCTGGCTGGAGAAGCGCACCCCGGCCGGCCGCTGGGGCAATGTCGAGGAACTGGTCGGGGCTGCCGTTTTCCTGTCGGGCCGCGGTTCGTCCTTCATCAACGGGCACACGCTGTATGTCGACGGCGGCATCACGACCTGCCTCTGACAGAGGTGGGACGATGAGCTTCGCGAAGAAGGCACCGCCTCTGGCCGTCATTGTCATGGGCGTCAGCGGCTGCGGCAAATCCTCGGTCGGAGAACGGCTCGCTGCCCGAAACGGCATACCGTTTCTGGAGGGCGATCGGCTCCATCCCGCTCAAAACGTTGAGAAGATGGCGCGGGGCATACCGCTTGCCGATGACGACCGCCTACCGTGGCTCGACCGGATCGGCGAGGAAATAAGAACCTCACAGGATGCATCGCAAGGATTGGTGATTTCCTGTTCGGCGCTGAAGAGAAGCTATCGAGACAGGCTGCGGCAGGCGGCGGGCGGGCGCCTGGCCTTTGTTTTCCTGGAGGGATCCCGCGACCTGCTGCTGTCACGGATGCAGGCGCGCCAGGGCCATTTCATGCCGGCGTCCCTGCTCGACAGCCAGCTGCGGACGCTGGAGCCGCCGACCGGCGAAGCCGGTGTGGTGACGGTGGCGATCGACAATGCCTTGGATGATATTGTGGCGCTGGCTTGCAAGGGACTGAGCGGCATGGCCGTCAAGGGAGGAGATTATCATGCAGGATGATTATAGAGCAGATGTCGCCGTCATCGGCGCCGGCATCATGGGAACGGCGATCGTCACCCGATTGATCGAAACCGGGCACAAGGTCTCCGTTTTCGATCTCGATGCCGAAAAAGTCGCGGCTTTGGTGGCCAAGGGCGCCCGCGCAGCGAGCTCCGTAGAGGATGCTGTCTCGGCCTCGGAATTCTGCGTGCTCAGCCTCAATCACGCAAATATCGTGCGCGCCGTCGTCTTCGGTGAAAAGGGTGTCGCCGCGGCGGCGAATGCCGGCAAACTGCTGATCGACATGTCGTCCATCGATCCTGCCGAGACGGCCGAGATGGCGGCGCGACTGCGCCGGGAAACGGGCATGGCATGGGTGGATTGCCCGCTCTCCGGCGGCGTGCCCGGCGCGCTCGGCGGACGGTTGACGATCATGGCGGGCGGCAACCTGGAGGATTTCGAGCGGGCGCGTGTGGTGATGCGGCATCTTGCCGCCAACTATACGCTGATGGGCACATCTGGCGCCGGGCAGACTACGAAGCTGATCAATCAGCTGTTTTGCGCCGTGCTGTTTCAGGCCGTCGCCGAGGCGGTCAAGCTCGCGGAAGCCGGCGGCGTCGATGCGGCAGCCATTCCGAGAGCCCTTGCCGGCGGCCGGGCGGACAACCGGATCATGCAGGAATTCATGGCGAAGTTCGCCGCGCGGGATTTCTCGCCGACCGGCAGGATCGACAACATGCTGAAGGACCTGGATTCGCTTCAGGCCTTTGCGCTGAAGACGAAGACGCCATTGCCGATGACGGGCGCAGTGGTCGAAATCCACCGCCTGCTTTGCGCAGCCGGTCTCGGGCCGAAGGACTCGGCCGAGATGATGCGCCTTCTCGACGGACTCCGCGGCGATTGATCTCAATCTCTGGAGAAATTCGAGATCGCCATCTTTCCGCTTGACCATCCATAAATGTTATCGATAACATACAGCAATGACAACCGCAGCTTTGGGAGGAGCCACAGTGGAAGCCAAGAGACTGCTGGAGTTCCAGTCGATCACCAAGAGCTTCGGCGGCACGCAGGCGCTGCGCGACGTCTCGATCGATTTGCGCGAGGGCGAAATTCTTGCGCTGCTCGGGGAGAACGGCGCCGGCAAATCGACGCTCATCAAGACGCTTGCCGGCATCTACAAGCCCGATAGCGGCGACATCCTGTTTCGCGGCCAGAGCTACCATCATCGCCCCCCGAAGCCGAACGAGCGGCAACCGGTTGCCTTCATCCATCAGGATCTTGGTTTGATCGAGTGGATGACGGTCGGTGAGAATATGGGCCTGTCGCAGGGCTTCTCGATGCGTCGCGGCCTGATTGATTGGAACAGGACGCAGGCGCGCGCCCGGGAAGCCTTGAAGCTCGTCGGCTGCGATTTCGATCCGACCACGCGGGTCTCGGCCCTGTCGCGCACCGAAAAATCACTTGTCGCCATTGCTCGCGCACTTGCCGTCGAAGCCGACGTTCTTGTGCTCGACGAGCCGACGGCGAGCCTTCCCGCCGATGAAGTCGACCGGTTGTTCAATGCGATCCGCCCGCTGAAGGACCGCGGCGTCGGTATGATCTACGTCTCCCACAGGCTCGACGAGATTTTCCGGATCGCCGATCGGGTCGCCGTTCTGCGCGACGGCTGCATGGTGGGACAGAAGCCCGTCAGCGAGACGACCCCGGACGAACTCGTCACGATGATCATCGGCCGCAGCGGCGACAGCCTCTTTTCGAAGACCGAGATCAAGCCCGGCAAGGCGATCGTTAAGGTTCGCGATCTCGTCTGCGCCGGTACGAGCCCGATATCCTTCGATATCCGCGAAGGTGAACTTCTGGGACTGGCCGGATTGCGCGGTGCCGGTCAGGAACGCATCGGCCGGGCACTGTTCGGCTGCGAGCCCTTCGACGGCTCGGTTCTGCTGCATGATGAGGCCCCTAACCTTTCGAGCCCGCTGCGGGCCATGGCGTCGGGGATCGGACTAATCGCCCGTGACCGGACGGAAGAATCCGTGGCGCTCTCGCTTTCCATTCGGGAAAACACCTACCTCAATCCGGGAGCCGTCGGACGTGGGCTTTTGTCCTTCCTGTCGCCACGCGGCGAAGCCGACCTTGCTCATAAGATCGGTCATTCCGTCGGCCTCAGGCCGAACGACCCGGATCTGCCGGTAGAGGCCCTCTCCGGAGGTAATCAGCAGAAGGTCGTCGTTGGCCGCTGGCTGGCGACTGGCCGCAAGCTGCTGATCGCGGAAGATCCGACCGCCGGCGTCGACATCGGCGCGCGTGCAGAAATCTACCGTCTGATCACCCAGGCGCTCGAGGCCGGCCTCGCGGTTGTCGTCGTCTCGACGGATTTCGAGGAAATTGCCCATATCTGCCACCGCGCGCTGGTTTTCTCGCGCGGCAAAATCGTCAGCGAACTGACTGGAAGCGCTCTGACGACGGAGGCGGTTATCACAGCCGCATCCGCATCGGAGGCCGCTTGAACTATCGGGAGAACAGCCATGCAATCCATTGAATCCACGGCGCTGGAGCCGACCAAGAGCGAAATGGCCGGCCTGTCTACAGGGCAGAAGATCGGACGCCTGATCCCGGTCTATGGTCTGGTGATCCTCACCGTCGGCCTGATCGTGATCTTCTCGATCCTTCTGCCCGGTACGTTCCCGACCGTGTTGAACGTCCGCTCGATCGTGTCCGACAAGGCGATCATCGCGCTTCTGTCGCTGGCTGCGATGATCCCTATGGCATCGGGTCGCATCGACCTGACCGTCGGCTACGGCATCGTGCTCTGGCATATTCTCGCCATCAGCCTGCAGACGGCCTATGGCCTGCCCTGGCCGGTCGCCGTCCTCATCGTCCTCGCACTCGGCGTCTTCACCGGCTTCATCAACGGCCTGCTGGTCGAGGTTGCCAAGATCGACAGCTTCATCGCCACACTCGGCACGGGAACCGTCCTCTACGCGCTTGCGCTCTGGCACACCGGCGGGCGGCAGGTGGTCGGCGTCCTGCCTGAGGGTTTCTACGCGCTGAACGGCACCATGCTGTTCGGCCTGCCGATTACAGGCATTTACGTGCTCTTGATCGCGATCTGCATGTGGATCGTGCTCGAATACCTGCCGATCGGCCGCTATCTCTACGCGATCGGCGCCAATCCCAAGGCCGCCGCCCTCAACGGCATTCCGGTCCGCAAATTCGTGATCGGCGCCTTCGTCACCTCGGGCCTGCTGGCGGCGCTGACCGGCGTTCTTCTCGCCTCGAAGCTGCGCATCGGCCAGGCGAGCGTCGGCCTCGAATATCTCCTACCGGCGCTTGTCGGTGCTTTCCTCGGGTCGACGACGATCAAGCCGGGACGGGTGAACGTCTGGGGCACTTTGATCGGCGTCATCATCCTGGCGGTCGGAATATCAGGAATTCAGCAATTCGGCGGATCGTTCTTTGTCGAACCGCTGTTCAACGGCGTGACGCTGCTGATTGCCATCGGCATAGCAGGTTACGCCCAGCGCAAGCGCGGGGCCGTGAGGAGGATCACGCCCGCATCGAAATGAGGCCGGATCGCCGGCATTTCATAACAAATAAAATGGAGGAGTGAACATGAAGCGCAGAGCGTTATTGCAGGCAACGGTCGCAACCGTCGCCGTTATGCTGAGCATGCCGGCATTGGCCGACTCGATGGCCGACGCCAAGGCCGTGGTGGACAAATACGCGTCGAAGGTGAGTGCGTGGGATGGCCCGACGACCGGCCCCAAGGGGGCTGCGGGCAAGAACATCGTCATCCTTGCCGCCGATATGAAGAACGGCGGCATCCTCGGCGTGGTCAATGGTGTTCAGGAAGCGGCAGGCGCATTGGGCTGGACGGTGAAGGCGCTTGACGGCGCCGGTTCCATCGGCGGACGCACCGCGGCGTTCGGCCAGGCGATGGCGCTGAAGCCAGACGGCATCATCATCAACGGCTTCGACGCCGTCGAGCAGAAGCCGGCAATGGAAGCAGCCAAGGCGGCCGGCATTCCGATGGTTTCCTGGCACGCCGCCTCGGCGGTCGGTCCCGTTCCCGACGTCGGCGTCTTCGCCAACGTCACGACCGATGCGATGGAAGTGTCGAAGTCCGCGGCGGACTGGGCCTTTGCCGATGCCGGCGGCAAGCCTGGCGTCATCATCTTTACCGACTCTACCTATGCGATCGCGATCGCCAAGGCCGACCGCATGAAGAAGGAGATCGAGGATCTCGGCGGCACGGTGCTCGAATATGTCGACACGCCGATTGCCGAAACCTCCCAGCGCATGCCGCAGCTCACCACATCGCTTCTGCAGAAGTATGGGGCGAAGTGGACGCATTCCCTGGCGATCAACGACCTCTACTATGACTTCATGGGGCCGTCGCTTGCCTCCGCCGGCATTGCCGGTGACGGAAAGCCGGTCAACGTCGCAGCCGGCGACGGTTCGGAGAGCGCCTACCAGCGTATCCGCGCCAAGCAGTATCAGGCCGTCACCGTCGCTGAACCGCTCAATCTCCAGGGCTGGCAGCTCGTCGACGAACTGAACCGCGCTTTTGCGGGCGCTCCGTGGTCCGGCTATGTGTCGCCGCTGCATGTGGTGACCAGCCAGAACGTCGAATTCGATGGAGGACCGAAGAACAGCTTCGACCCCGATAACGGCTATCGCGACCAATACAAGAAAATCTGGGGCAAATAAGCCCTTCGACCAAGGGCGTATCGACTGATACGCCCTCCTCCCCTGCACCACGTCACCATCGATCCGGCTCCGGCGAGTTTGGGAAAAGAGAACCTATGATCATTCGTTACGCTTTGTTTGAAGGCGAAATCCATCCCGGCAGAGAAGAGGAGTTCCGCGATTTTGTCAGGCAGCGGCTCGTCCCTCTGTGGACGAAATTCCCGGGCGCCGAGGAAGTCCGGGTGCTGGACGGGATGGAACGTGACGAAGGCGCCCCGGTCTACGCCATGGCGCTCGCCATTCGTTATCCCGATATGGAGGCGGTGAATGCAGCACTTCGCTCCGATGTGCGCTTCGAAAGCCGTGAGGTCACCGGGCAACTCCTGCAGCTCTTCACCGGCAAGGTGCATCATCACGTCTTCTCGGCCAACGAATATCCGCCGGCCACGGCCTGACATCAGGCGATCCCGGCTTCGGCAATAGCGGGCGATCAAAAACCGTCCGGCCTTCGGAGAGATCATTGCTGCAAAGCGCCTGCGGATGGCCCATCCCAGGCGCTTTTCTCATTGCCTGGCGCACTGGCTATCCCTGGGACGCGACGGATGGCGAAGTTTCCATTGCCGTCTTTTTGGGGACAATTTTTCGTCGGCGAGCCTAATATTAAACTAAATAGTCTATTGATTTAGTGTATTATATTTCATCTTACCGTGCATCGTTCCTGCTAACAGCAATCCGAAACGGGAAGATCGACGATGACATTGGCAAAGGCATTAAAAATTGCGTTGTTCAGTCTGCTTGGTCTCGGTGTCATTCACAATCTGGAAGCAGCCCCGGAGGCGCAAGTGGCCGTGTGATCTCTCTGGCGGCCTTAACCCCGGGTCCCTTTCCAATCCACAGAACTGCAGCATCGCATGAGCAATCATTCCGAATTTCTCTGGTATATTCCCAACGACGTCAGGCCCGGCCATCGCGGTGATTCCGCCGTCGAGGACCACAACAGCTTGGATACGCTGACCAGCCACGCCCGGGCGCTGGAGGAGCATGGCTGGAAGGGCGCGCTCATCGGCACCGGTTGGGGCCGGCCCGACACGTTCACGGTCGCCGCCTCGCTCGCTGCGCGAACCACCACCTTCGAGCCGCTGATCGCGATCCGCCCGGGTTATTGGCGGCCGGCGAACTTCGCGTCCGCGGCGGCGACGCTCGACCACCTGACCGGCGGCCGCGTGCGGATCAACATCGTATCGGGCAAGGACAACCTGGCTGCCTATGGCGACAGCGAGGGCGATCAGGCAGATCGCTACGCCAGGACCAGGGAGTTCATGCATCTGGTCCGCAGACTGTGGACCGAAGAAAACGTGACCTCGGCGGGCGATCATTTCGGTGTCGCCGAATCCACCGTGGTGCCGCGTATCGAGGTCCGCGGCGACCGACGGCACCCCAAATTCTATTTTGGCGGCGCCTCGGAGGCGGCCGAGCGGGTGGCCGCGACCGAGGCCGATGTCCAGCTTTTCTGGGGTGAGCCGTTCGACGGCGTCCGCGAGCGGATAGAGCGGCTTAAAGCATTGAGCAGGGAACTCGACCGCGATCTTCCGCCGCTGGAATTCGGACTGCGCATCACGACACTGGTTCGCGACACCACGGAACAGGCCTGGGCCGACGCCGAGGCGAAGGTTGCCGAGATGGCGAAGAGCAAAGGCGCTGGCTGGCATGATCACCAGCGTATGCTCGCCGTCGGCCAGCAGCGGCTTCTGGCTCTTTATGAACGCGGCGACGTGCTCGACGACAATCTCTATACCGCGCCGGGCAAATACGGCGGCGGTGGCGCAGGCACCACGTGGCTGGTCGGTTCGGCGGCTGATGTCGCCGGCTCGCTGCGTAAATACGAGGATCTGGGCATTACGCACTTCGTGCTGTCCGACACGCCTTATCTCTCCGAGATCAAGCGGCAGGGCGATCAGCTGCTGCCGCTGCTCCGGGGCTGATGCTTGCGAAAAGCCGTCAGGTGATCGTCCGGCATCGGCGAAGTCATTGCGGAGATCATTGTCCGCATGTCGAGCGCAGAGAGTTGAGGAGTCCGGTTTGCAACAAAAGAGATATCCCAATTATCTCCAGCAACTTGGCATATTCTTCCTGATGTGCAGGATAGTGCATCTTGCGCGAAAAATACCGGCGAAATATACGAAATGCGCGACGCAATGATGCCTCTGCCGTCTGCGTTTACACTCTCTAAAATATATTCCCCTAAATTTTTAGGATATCGGAGTGACCTTCGCAGGATCGTCACCTGCGCCATGATGGCAGCCAGGCCCCGACATCTCGCATGATATCTTTTTACCTCGATGCGCGCTTCGCGCCTCGTTGCGCGCGCCGAGCGACGTCGGCGTATTCCGGGGTCAGATCGAGCTCCACACCTCAACGAGTTGTGACGAGCGATCATGCCAGCCGAGACACCTTTAACAAACCACGCCGAGGCGATGGAGAGCGATAATGAAGAGCATTAAGAGTTTCGGGATCGGGGTGCGCCTGACCCTCGGTTTCAGCTTCCTGCTTCTGCTGATGGCCGGCCTGACCATCTATTCGGCGGTGAAGGTTGCTGAGATCAACAGCAATCTTGAAACGATCAACGACGTCAACAGCGTGAAGCAGCGCTTTGCCATCAACTATCGCGGCAGCGTGCACGACCGCGCGATCGCCATTCGCGACGTGACCCTCGTGACATCAGCGGATGAGCGCAAGAGCGCGGAGGCATTGATCGAAAAGCTGGCGGCAACTTACGCCGAGAACGAAAAGCGTATGGCCGACATGGTTGCATCTCCGGCAGGTGCGACGGATCAGGAAAAGTCCATCCTGAAGGAGATCGCCGACATACAGGCGAAAACCAATCCTCTGGTTTCCCAGATCATCGCATTGCAGGAGAAGGGCGATGGCGAGGCAGCCCGCAAGATCCTGCTCGAACAGGCTCGGCCGGCCTTCGTTGCCTGGCTCGGCGCCATCAACAAATTCATCGATTTCCAGGAAGCGCTGAACAAATCGGTCGGCGGCGAGGTTCGAAGCGCGGCGAGCGGCTTCAAGCCGATTGCGCTGACAGCACTCGCGATTGCCGCTGTTCTTTCCATCATTGCCGCAGCCATCACATCCCGCACGATCGTCGGCCCGATGGCAAAACTTCAGCTCTCGCTGAAGGCGATGGCGGACGGAAATCTCGACGGTGATCGTCGTCTGGAAGCGCGGGGCGATGAGATCGGCAAGCTCGCGCGCGCCGTGGCCGGCTTGCGCGACGCAATTTCGGCGAAGGCGGAACGGGAAGCAGACGCGGAAGCCAAGCGGGCAGTGACGGAACGGCAGCGGCTCGAGCAGGATGCCGACGAACGTCGTACCCTTGCCGAGCAGACCGACAAGGCTGTCGGCCAACTGGGCAATGCCTTGCAGGCGCTGGCCGACGGCGACCTGACGCAGCAGATCGATACCCCGTTCATCCCGTCTCTGGAAAAGCTCCGGGCCGACTTCAATGTGGTGGTCGAAAAGCTCCGCGCCGCCATGCAGAGAGTTTCCCAGAACGCGAGCGCAATCGCCGCCGGCGCACAGGAGATCCGCTCCGCCTCGGACGATCTCGCCAAGCGGACCGAACAGCAGGCCGCATCCGTCGAGGAAACCGCCGCTGCGCTGGAAGAGATCACGACGACCGTCGCCGATTCGAGCAACAAGGCCCAGGAAGCCGGGCAGCTCGTGCGCAAGACCAAAGACAGCGCGGAGCGCTCGGGCAGCGTCGTTCGGGATGCGGTCGACGCCATGGGCAAGATCGAATCCTCCGCCACTGAAATCGGAAGCATCATCGGCGTCATCGACGAGATCGCCTTCCAGACCAACCTGCTTGCGCTGAATGCCGGCGTCGAAGCCGCCCGCGCCGGTGAAGCCGGCAAGGGCTTTGCCGTCGTTGCCCAGGAAGTGCGCGAACTGGCGCAACGGTCCGCCAAGGCAGCGAAGGAGATCAAGGAACTGATCAACGCTTCGAACGGCCATGTGAAAAACGGCGTTGCCCTCGTTGGCGAAACCGGCAAGGCACTGAAGGAGATTGCCGCACAGGTGCAGCAGGTCGACGGCAATGTCGGGGCGATCGTCGGCGCTTCGCAGGAGCAGGCAACGGGGCTGAAAGAGATCAATACCGCCGTCAACAAGATGGACCAGGGCACACAGCAGAACGCCGCCATGGTGGAGGAAGCCACAGCCGCCGCTCATAATCTCGCCAAGGAAGCGGACGCGCTGTTCCAACTCCTGGGTCAGTTCAATATCGGAGGATCGGTGGCATCCAAGCGCTCATCGCAGCCGGCTGCAGCGGCGCAGCATGCTCAGCCCGTAGCGTCGCCCGCTCGCCAGATGATTGCCAAGGTGGGCAAGTCGTTCCAGGGCAATGCGGCATTGGCCGGCGATTGGGAAGAATTCTGATCGCCGGATCTGATTGCAGCCTCGACTGAGGCGTAAAGTGACGAAGGGCAGCGTTTGCTGCCCTTCGTTTTGAGGTCATCTTACGCCCGCGCCGGAGCCTTGGCCGGAAGCACGGCGGTGATTGCGACCGCAACGGCGATGTTTGCGGCAAGCGCGAGCAGGCCGGTGTAGACGGTGAAGGGTTCGCCGCCGAGGCTCACCAGATGCAGAGGCTTCCAGCCGGCGTCCCAGACGAGGAAGGTGCCGCCGCAGAAGCCCACGAACCAGCCGGCGAGTAGAGCGGGTGCACGGAACCAGTTGGTATAAAGGCCGAAGACCAGGGCCGGAAGCGTCTGCAGGATCCAGATGCCGCCGAGCAGCTGCAGGTCGAGTGCGAACTGCGTCGGCAGGAAGATGATCACGAGAAGCGCGCCGACCTTCACCACCAGCGACGTCACCTTCGCGACCTTGGCCTCGCCCGCATCGCTGACTTTGGGATCGACGTAGGCTTTCCAGAAATTGCGGGTGAAGAGATTGGCAGCACCGATGCTCATCACCGCCGCCGGCACCAGCGCGCCGATGGCGATCGCTGCAAAGGCGAAGCCGGAGAACCAGCCCGAGAAGAGCGTCTTGAACAGGGTGGGAACGACATCGTTCGCACTGTCGAGCTTCAGGTTGGCGGCGTGTCCCATATAGCCGAGCAATGCCAGAAGGCCGAGCAGCAACGTATAGGCGGGCAGCATGATCGCATTCTTGCGGATCGTTTTGCCGCTGTTGGAGGCAAAGATGCCCGTCAGCGTATGCGGATACATGAAGGCTGCAAGAGCCGAACCGAGAGCGAGCGTCGCATAGGCGACATACTGGTTGCCGCCGAGCAGCAGGCTGCCGGAGCCTTTGACCTGGAACGCCGCATCGGCCGAGGCGAAGACATTCGCATAGCCCCCGAGCTTCGACGGAATGAGTGCTACGGCTGCGATCACCACGATATAGATCATGATGTCCTTGACGAAGGCGATCAGCGCCGGGGCGCGCAGGCCGGCGGAATAAGTGTAGAGCGCCAGCACGATGAAGGCGATCGCAAGCGGCAATTCGCCGTGCAGCCCGAGCGCCTTCAAGACCGCCGTCATGCCGACGAGCTGGAGAGCGATGTAAGGCATGGTGGCGATGACGCCGGTTGCCGCGACAGCGAGTTCGAGACCACGCGATCCGTACTGACCATGGACGACATCGGCGGCCGTCACATAACCGAAATCCTTGGCGCGTTTCCACAGAACCGGCATGACCATGAAGACGAAGGGATAAACGACGATGGTATAGGGCAATGCGAAGAAGCCGTAGGCCCCAACGGTATAGACCAGCGCCGGGACGGCGATCACGGTATAGGCGGTGTAGAAATCGCCGCCGACGAGGAACCAGGTGATCCAGGTGCCGAAGTTGCGTCCGCCGAGACCCCATTCGTCGATATGGGCCAGCGTCTCCGGCTTGCGCCAGCGGCTTGCGACGAAGCCCATGACGGTGACGAGGGCGAAGAAGAAGATGAAGACGGCAAGCGCCGTGCCGTTGATGTCAGTCGTCATGGCGAACGCTCCGATAGGCAATCCAGGTCAGCGTCGCCGTGATCGGCACCCAGAGAAGCTGATACCAGTAGAAGAAGGGAAAGCCGAAAAGCGCCGGTTCGCGGAGATTGTAGAATGGCGGCCAGAGCAGACCTATAAACGGAATGACAAGCAGCCAGAGCGCTGCCTTGCTACGTGGTTTTTCCATGTCGGGATCCCTTTCAGGCGCCGCGGGCGGCGGTCGCCATGTTCCAGTTGTCGGCGTGGAAGGCAGGTCTGTCAGCCGGCCGCGGTGGCAGGCCCGGTTCGGGTCGCTCGAGGTTTTCCGCACAGTCGGAAGCTGATGTAACGCATATGAGTTCCTCCCAACGGCTCACGCTCGGTCAGCCGTGAGGGGAGTCCTATGGCGTTGATTTTGTCCTCACAAGATGGGCGCGGAGCCGAAATGCCGCGGTCTACCCAGAAGTGGGTAGGCTAGATTTTCTCGACTTTCGAGACGATGCCGTGATCGAGTGCATAGCGGATAAGGCCCGCCGTGGTGGCGATGCCGAGCTTTCTCTTGAGGTTCTTGCGATGCGTTTCCGCTGTGGCGGAGGTTATCCCGAGCACCTCGGCGATCTCCCGGTTGCTTCGGCCGGCAACAATCAGCCCGAGGATGTCGCGCTCGCGCGGCGTCAGGGGATCGCTCCCCTCCTCGGTACGCTCGCCCATCAGCGCGTCGAAGACGCCCGAGGAGAAATAGGTGCCGCCATCCGCCACTGTCTCGATGGCCGCGACGATTTCGTCAGTCGAGACGTCCTTGAGGACGTAGCCTGCGGCGCCATGCATGACGGAGGAGGAAATATACTCGCGGCTGTCATGCATGGAGAGCATCACGACGCGGGTTTGCGGAAGTTCGTTCCTGAACAGTTCGATCGCGTCGATGCCGCTCAGCTTCGGCATGTTGATGTCCATCAGCACCACCTGCGGCTGGATCTGCCGGGCGATGTCGAGGCCGATTTGCGCCAGCCCCGCCGTCCCAGTGACTTCGATATGGTCGAATGTCTCGAGCACGGCCTTCAAGCCGTCCAGCACCAGCGGATGGTTGTCGATCAGCAGTACCCTGATTTTCGGGCGTTCATTCATGCCGCTTCCGCCTGCTTGCCGGCGGGCAGATTGACCGATTTCGGCATCATGGCGGTCAGCGTCGTGCCGGCCTCGCTGCTGTTGATGAGCAGCAGGCCCCGGAAGTGGGCCATCCGCTCCTGCATGTTGCGCAGGCCAAGGCCCGACCTGCCGGATGTGCCGTCCTTGCTTTCATCGAAGCCGCTGCCGTTGTCGGAAATCGTCATGCGGGCGCGGCCACCGTCGCTCCAGAGTTTGACTGCAAGCCGGGAGGCGCCAGAATGCCGCTCGACATTGTTGAAGGCTTCCTGTGCGACGCGATAGAGGGCGGTGTTGGCTTCGGCCTTCAGCGTATCCGTGAAGCCCGAAGCATCGATCTTCGTCTCGATCCCGGTCCGCTCGGCGAAGTGATGGCATAGTGCTTCGAGGGCCGCCGTCAGGCCAAGGTCGTCGAGCACGCGAGGGCGTAGATCGTGCGACAGCCGGCGGATTTCCTTGATCGCGCCGTTCAACGCTTCGATGCCGCGCTCAATGGTGAAGGCCGCATCGTCGACATTGGTCCTGACCTTGCGGCCGGCGAGATCCATGGCATAGCGCACGCCGACGAGATTCTGGGAAATGCCGTCATGCAACTCGCGGGCAAGCCGCGCGCGCTCTTCTTCCTGGGTATCGATGACCCGCTGCGTCAGCGCCTTGAGCCGGCCATCGGCCATGCGGCGCTCGTGGAAGGTCAGGAGCATGCAGGTCGTGAAAACGACGAGCACCGAAGGCACGGCGATCAGCGCGACGATGATGAAGGTCCGTCTTATGTTGGCGCGCATCACCGCATTGGCGGCCGCACTCTGGGCAAAGACATCGTCCAGGTAAACGCCGGTTCCCACGACCCAGTGCCATTTGTCGAGACTGACGACGAAGGAGAGCTTGTCGGCGATCTGTCCGGTCGATGGTTTCTGCCATTTGTACTGATGCAGGCCCCCGCCGGCCTTTGCCGTGGCGATCAGCTCGGCAATGACCTTGTCGCCATCCGGATCGGTGAGGTCCAGCCAATTGTGCCCATGCCGAAAACTCTGGCGTGGATGGACGATGTTGTTGCCGTCGTAGTCGTAGACGAAGAAATATCCGTCCTTGCCGTAGTCGAGCGAGGTCAGAATCTCAGACACCTGCTGTTTGGCGGCCTCGTCTTCGGGACCAGCCTTGTCATAGATCGTCTGGATGGCGGACAGGGCAAGGTTGGTCAGATTGAGGATTTCGGCTTCCTTGGTCTTCAGCATGTTCTGTTCGAACGTATCGATGCTGTTCTTGGCAAGGTTTGCCGATTGCCATGTGATGAAGGTGGTGATGGCAAGGATCGAAATGACGAGCGGAACGATCGCCAATGCGATGATCTGGTGTCTGAGCGTCAACGATCATTCCTCCCGAGAATGTGTGCCCGGAATTATGCCCTTTGGCAAATGCGAGTCCAGCGGCTTGTCCGCGCGGCGGACCAACGCGGCCGCGCCAGCACTATTCGAGCGGCACGAACAGCCCGAGCTTGACGTCCCGCAGCACGACATTTGTGTGCATGCGGCGGATCTGCGGATTGTCGGCCATGATCAGGGCGGCGATGTCGTCATAATGCTCGACGTCGCGGGCGGTGACGATCGCGATCAGATCCACGGCGCCGGTGACGTAATAGACCTGCTGGATATGGTCCTGCTTCTCGGCCCACACGCGGAACTTCGCCAGCGCGTCGTAATTGTCCCGTTCGATCTCCATGCCGACGATGAATACCATCGATGTCCCGGTCGCCTTCCGGTCGACGACGGCGACTTCCGCCTTGATGATCCCTTCCTCGCGCAGGCGCTTCAGCCGCCTCTGCACAGCCGAAACCGACAGGCCGATCCGTTCGGCTATCGTTTCGGCCTTCAGCTGGCAGTCGCGCTGAACGATATCGAGAATGTCACGGTCAAAACGGTCCAGTTGTTCCATGTTCACTCCAGTTCTCGCCGCAGCGCTTCACGTTTTCTGCCGCATTCGCCGCACGAAGAAGATTATTTTGCACAAAATATGCAGAATGGATGAAAATTGCGCGAAAAAACCGCGTTATTTTATCATTATCCTTCTCAAACTCAGTTCAGCCGGAACCATGCATGCCAGATCAACCCTTTCCTGCTCTTCGCGTCGAAGATCTCCATAAAAGCTTCGGCTCGCAACAGGTTCTCAAGGGTATCTCTACGCAGGCCCACAAATCCGATGTGATCTCCATTATCGGTTCGTCGGGCTCCGGCAAGAGCACCTTCCTCAGATGCATCAATTTCCTGGAAACGCCCGATCGCGGCCGCATTGCCGTGAACGGTGAGGAGGTCGCGCTGAAAGCCGGCCGCGGCGGGCGGCTGCAGCCACGCAGCTGGCGGCAGATCGAACGGCTGCGGACCGGGCTCGGCATGGTCTTTCAGAGCTTCAATCTCTGGGCACATCGCACGGTGCTCGAAAACGTCATCGAGGCGCCGGTGCATGTCATGGGCATTCCCAGACGCGAGGCGATCGAAAAGGCAGAGGCCCTGCTCCACAAGGTCGGGCTTTTTGAGAAGCGTGACGCCTATCCCGCCTTTCTCTCCGGTGGCCAGCAGCAGCGCGCGGCAATTGCCAGGGCGCTTTGCGTCGATCCTGCCGTCATGCTGTTCGACGAGCCGACTTCGGCGCTTGATCCGGAGTTGGTCGGCGAGGTTCTCAAAGTCATCCGCGATCTCGCGGAAGAAGGGCGGACCATGCTGATCGTCACGCATGAGATGCGCTTCGCCCGCGATGTCTCGAACCGTGTTCTCTTCCTGCATCAGGGACGGATCGAAGAGGAAGGCTCGCCGGAACAAGTCTTCGGATCGCCGGTCAGCGCCCGCTGCCGGGAGTTCACCGGTCTCAGCGCCCACTGATGCCCACCGTGCCATCATCGACAACACCAACCAGGAGAATCCTGCGAATGAAACTGCTCCCCATGCTTTTCGCCGGCGCGGCACTTGCGCTTTCCGCGGTCGCCGCACAGGCCGAAGTCCGCTTCGGCGTCATGAACGAATCTTACCCGCCCTTCTTCGCCAAGGATGCATCCGGCGAATGGCACGGATGGGAAATCGACCTGATGAACGCCGTCTGCGACGAGATGAAGGAGAAGTGCTCGATCGTCGATATCTCCTGGGATGGTCTGATTCCGGCTCTCCAGAGCAAGAAGTTCGACGTGATCTGGTCATCGATGTCGAATACCGCCGAACGCTCGAAGGTGATCGATTTCACCGACAAATATTACAACACGCCGAGCACCTTGATCGGTCCCAAGGATCAGAAGCCGGGCGCCACTGCCGAGGATGTGAAGGGCAAGACCATCGGCATCCAGGTGTCGACGATCCAGTCGGAATACTACAAGAAGTATTTCGCCGGGGCTGCAGAAGAGAAGACCTACCAGACACTCGACGAGGCTTTCCAGGATCTCGCCTCCGGCCGCATCGATTATGTCTTCGGCGATTCACTGGCGCTCGACGCTTTCCTGAAGAGCGACGGCGGCAAGGATTGCTGCGCCAAGATGGGCGACGTCGCCGACGACAAGGAGATCCTCGGCGCCGGCGTTTCGGGCGGCCTTCGCAAGGAAGATACCGAGCTGAAAACCAAACTGAATGCGGCCATCGCTGCCGTCCGCGCCAGCGGCAAATATGACGCCATCACCAAGAAATACTTCGATTTCGACATCTACGGCGCGAAGTAAGCAATCCTGACGATGGCGACTGCGCAACAAGGCATTCTGGAACTGCTGTCTCCCTATCCTCCGGGATGGGGTGGCGTCCTGCTGACGGGCGCGGTCTCCACAGTCGCCATCTCGGCCTGCGCCTTCGCCATCGGTCTTCTGCTCGGCACGGCCGGCGCGCTTGGAAAGCTTTCGGGCAATCGAGCGCTCCGCCTTCTGCTCGATCTCTATACGACGCTGATCCGAGCCGTTCCCGAGTTGATCCTGATTGTCGGGCTCTATTATGCCGGCACCGATGGCCTCAACCGGCTTCTGGCCGCGTTGGACCTGCCGCCGATCGATGTGAACGGTTTCGTCGCGGCCATCGCCGTGCTGGGTTTCGTGCAGGGGGCCTATATGACGGAGGTGCTGCGCGGCGCGATCCTTGCCGTTCCCGTTGGTCAGATCGAGGCGGCCAAAGCCTTTGGCATGGGGCCGATGCTGCGGTTCCGCCGCGTGCTGCTGCCGGCGCTTTTGCCAAATGCGCTGCCGGGTCTTGCCAATCTGTGGATGTCGGTCACCAAGGACAGCGCGCTGGTTGCGGTCGTTGGTTATCAGGAACTGGCGCTCGCTACCCGTCTCGCCGGGGCGAGCACCAAACACTACTTCGTCTTCTTCCTTGCTTCGGCCCTTCTCTATCTCGTCATCACGTTGGTTTCCAACGTCGCCTTCAAGTTGATCGAAGGGCGGGTGCGGCGCGGCCAGCCGCGCCTTGCCTGAAGAAAGTGCGCCCATGAGTTTCACCTGGATCTCTTCTTACTGGCCGCTTCTTCTGACGGGGGCCTGGCAGACCGTTGCGCTGCTTGTCATTTCCGTGGTGTTCGGCTTCGTCCTTGCGATCGGTCTCGCCTTCGCGCAGGTCAGCGGCGGCAGGTTTACGCGGCTCTTTGCTCGCGGTTACTGCACCTTCTTCCGCGGCACGCCGCTGCTGATCCAGCTGTGGCTGCTCTATTACGGGGTCGGGTCGCTGTTGCCCATGGTTCCCGGTATCCGCCAGAGCCTGTTCTGGCCTGTCTTGCGCGAGGGCTTCTTCTTCGCCGCCGTCAGCTTCACACTGAATTATGCGGCCTACGAAGCGGAAGTACTGCGCGGCGCGCTGCTCGCCGTTCCCAAAGGCGAACTCGAAGCCGGCCGAGCCTTCGGCCTGTCGCCCTGGAAGCTGACCCGCCGCATCTGGCTGCCGCGCGCCATTCGCATCGCCCTGCCGACTATTGCGGGAGAGATCGTCATGCAGCTCAAGGCGACGCCGCTCGCCTTCACGGTGACGGTGATGGATCTCTACGCCGTGGCAAACAAGGTTCGCCAAGACACGCTGCTCGTCTATGAACCGCTGATCGTCGTCACCCTCTTCTATCTCGCCCTGACCGCAGTGATCGCCCGCGTCTTTCGAGGTCTCGAAGCGCAAGTGCCGGTTCGCCGCTAGGCGTGGGAAAAAGGACTGGTCATGAATTCCTGTACGCGATGAAGCGTACCACGCACACCTCGCCCACTTTGTTTTGAAAAGCCTGCTGCCGGTGACGGCGCGACGGCCTGAATGGAGATCACTTCTTGAGCACGATGCGAATTCTCGATGGCGGCATGAGCCGCGAGCTTCTGCGGCTTGGGGCCGAACTGAAACAGCCGGAATGGTCGGCATTGGCGCTGATGCATTCGCCGCATATCGTGCGTAGGGTACACGAGGAATTCATCGCCGCCGGCTCTGAGGTCATTACGACGAATAGTTATGCGCTCGTGCCCTTTCACATCGGCGAGGACCGATTCCAGCAGGAGGGCGCGGAACTGATCCGTCTTGCCGGTCGCCTGGCGCGGGAAGCCGCCGATGCCGTCGCCGACCGAAAGGTGGTGGTCGCCGGTTCGCTGCCGCCGATCTTCGGCTCCTACGAGCCGCAGAATTTTCAGCCTTCCCAGGTGCAGGATTATCTCAAGGTGCTCGTCGAAAACCTCGATCCTTTCGTCGATATATGGCTCGGCGAAACATTGAGCCTGATCGCCGAGGGCGAGGCAGTGCGCAGGGCAGTGGTGGCATCAGGCAAGCCGTTCTGGATTTCCTTCACATTGGCGGATGACGAGGCAGCCATAAGGGGCGGCGAGCCGAAGCTTCGCTCCGGCGAAAGCGTCGAGGACGCCGCGTCATGGGCGGCTTCATCGGGTGCCGAGGCGTTCCTGTTCAACTGCAGCAAGCCCGAGGTCATGCGCGCGGCCGTGGAGACCGCAGCCCGCGTGTTCCGGAAGGCGGACGCTCAGATCGAAATCGGCGTCTATGCCAATGCTTTCGAAGGGGAAACAGGCGAGGCTGCCGCCAATGAAGGCCTGCACGATACCCGCGATGACCTGAATGACGATGCCTATTCGCGCTTTGCCTGTTCCTGGGCCGGGGCCGGCGCGACGATCATCGGCGGCTGCTGCGGTATCGGGGCTGCCCATATTCATCGCTTGAGGAACACGCTCTTGGGCTGAACGCCGGAGGGCCAGACGGCCCGCCGCTGGCGCAACTTTTCACGCTCCGATCTTGCCTGCGGCGTGGCGCAAGAGTGCGCTATTCCGCTTTGTGGGCCGATTTCTGAAGTTCGAGGAGAAGCTCGATCAGCTTTGGGGCCATCACCCTGATTTCCGAGAGATGAACGGCGCTCAGTCTCGTCAGGAGTTCGTCCGCCTTCTCGGTCAAGAGAATCGTCTGGCGGCGTCTGTCGACCGGATCGGCATGGCGTTCAACCAGTCCGGCATCCGACAACCGCCCGACGAGTTCGGTCGCCGTATGGGGCGCGATGATGAGCCGCTCGGCCAACATGCCGATCGTCATGGCATCGCCGCGTTGTCCCTTGATCGCGAGCAGCGCCTGATGCTGCTGGACGGGCAGTCCTTCCGCCTGCGCGGCGGAGGCGCTGAAGTCCATGAACTGGCGAAGCGCGAATCGGAGGTCGGCGAGAGCCTCGTAATCCTCCTGTCTCAGCGGCGGCACGGTCTTCTTCAAACTCAGTCTCCTCTGCCGCTTGGACGAAGTGCCGCAATCGACGCGATCGGCCGCGGTTCATAGAGCGCAAACTGTTCCCCGATCTCGAATAGATGGGCCGCCGCCGACCGGTCAAGTGAAGCGCCTTCTGAGACATTTTCACCGCCGCACTTTCATCCATTGATTTATATCGTATCACGATATATTTAGCGGCGTAAACGTACCCACTTCCGCGTAGCAGAGGCTTCCATGGCGCAGCATCAACCCAGCAACCGGCCGCACGATTTCACGGGTGGTCTTTCCCGGCGCGAGGCCGGAGATTTCACCACCGACAGGCGGGTCCTCCTGCTGGCCGGAATGTCGATCATCGTCGGCACAGCTGGCGCCTTTGCCGCCTCGTGCCTCGTCAGCCTTATCGCGCTCGTGACGAATGCCATCTGGTTCGGAGAGATCGGCATTCAGCCCGCCTCTCTGGCTGGCGTGCCGCGGTCGCTGTGGGTGGTGCTGGTCCCGCCGCTCGGTGGGCTCGTCATCGGGTTGATGGCCCGCTTCGGATCGGAGAAGATCCGTGGCCACGGCATTCCCGAGGCGATCGAGGCCATCCTGATCGGCGGTAGCCGGATGTCGCCGAAAGTTGCGGTGCTCAAGCCGTTGTCGTCGGCGATCTCCATCGGAACCGGCGGCCCGTTCGGCGCCGAAGGACCGATCATCATGACGGGCGGCGCGATCGGATCGCTTTTCGCGCAGTTCTTTCACATGAGCGCGGCCGAGCGGAAGACGCTGCTCGTCGCCGGCGCCGCTGCGGGCATGACGGCGATTTTCGGTTCGCCGATCGCCGCGGTCATGCTGGCGGTCGAACTGCTGCTGTTCGAATGGAAGCCGCGCAGCTTCATTCCCGTCGCCGTCGCAGCCTGCGTGTCGATCTGCTGGCGTCCGCTGCTGTTCGGCGCCGGGCCGCTGTTTCCGGCCCATTTCCAGGTGGCTCTGCCTTGGTGGGGGATTTTCGCCTGCGCGGCGATGGGCATCATCTCAGGCCTGCAATCGGGACTGCTGACGACACTGCTCTACAAGATCGAGGACCTGTTCGAGGCATTGCCGATCCACTGGATGTGGTGGCCCATGCTCGGCGGCCTCGTCATCGGCCTCGGCGGCCTGATCGAACCGCGGGCAATGGGCGTCGGCTACGACATCATCGACGGTCTGCTCAACAACCGGCTGCTCGCACCGGCTGTCATGTCGATCCTGCTGGTGAAGATGGTCATCTGGCTATTTGCCCTGTCGTCCGGCACCTCGGGCGGCGTGCTTGCTCCCCTCCTCATCTTCGGCGGCGCTCTCGGATGGCTAGTCGGGATCGTCATGCCGGGCAATGATCCCGGTTTCTGGGCGCTGGTCGGAATGGCGGCCATGATGGGTGGAACCATGCGCGCGCCGCTGACGGGAACCTTCTTTGCCATGGAGATCACCGGCGACATCAGCACGCTCGTTCCCCTGCTTGCCGCAACGGTTACGGCCTATGCCGTCACGGTGCTTCTGCTGCGCCGCTCGATCCTGACCGAGAAGATCGCTCGCCGCGGACAGCACATCACCCGCGAATATGGCGTCGACCCGTTCGAACTGTCGCGGGCAAGGGAGATCATGATCAGCGATGTCGATACGCTTCCCGGCACCATGACGGTGGGAGAGGCGTGCGATTTCTTCGCCTCTCCGCAGAAAACGCACCGGATCTATCCGGTGGTCGATGCGATGGGCAGGCTGTCCGGGATCGTCTCGAGGGCGGATGCCCTTCTCTGGCAGGGGAAATCGGACCTCGTCACCCAGACGCTTGCAGAAAACGTCACGGACGATTCCGTTCCCGTGGGACACCCTGATGATACGGTCGCCTTCATTGCCGACCTTATGCTCTCGACGGGCAACGGGCGTATTCCGATCGTCGATCCCGGCTCGGGCAAGCTGTGTGGCTTGATCGCCCGCAAAGACCTGCTGCGGCTGCGCAGTTCCTACCGATCCGCGGAACTGGATCGGCGGCCTTATCTGACCGCGGGGGTAAGAGGCAGGCCGTGATCGCCGCCTTCCCCGCAATTGGTGGCCGAGTATCGCGACGCTTGTAAACTGAACCCTGCGACGCAATCCGCTCGGCTTGCAGTTCACCCGATCTCGGCTTATATAGTCACTATGGTCATTCTGGTCAGGAGATGAGCGATGCAGCCGTCACCGCAAGACAATGAAAGCTGGACTGTTGCCAGTGCAAAGGCCAAGCTTTCCGAGGTCATCGAACGCGCGCAATCCGCGCCCCAGACAATCACGCGAAATGGCAAGCCGAGCGTTGTTGTCGTTTCTGCAGACGAATGGCAAAGGAAGACCGCGCGCAAGGGAACGCTTGCCGAATTTCTGATGGAATCGCCGTTACGCGGCGCCGATCTGGACCTCGAGCGTCAACGTGACGAACCGCGTGATCCGGCACTGTGAGGCTTCTACTGGACACCAATATCCTGTCCGAGGTGACGAAGCCGAACCCTAGCGTGCGCGTCTTGGAATGGCTGGACAGGCTCGACGAGGATCGCTCGTTCATCAGCATCGTTTCGATCGCAGAGATCAGGCGCGGCGTTGCCCTGATGGACAAGGGACGAAAACGCGACGCACTGGCCGAATGGCTTGCCCAAGATCTGACGCAACGCTTCGAGCATCGTATCATTCCGGTGGACGAACCGGTTGCCCTGGCCTGGGGCGACCTCATGGGCCTTGCAAAGCGGAGTGGCCGTGGCCTGTCGTCAATGGACGGCCTCATCGCGGCTACCGCGATTGCTTACGATCTCATCCTGGTGACGCGTAACACCAGGGATTTCGAGGGCTTGGGCATCGAACTCGTCGATCTCTGGATAGAGCGAACCCCCGGTTAAACGGACTGAAGCCAGCGGGCGGTAAAAGCGCCCCGACAACAGACTTCAATGCAGCCCGAAGAGGTTCAGCAATTCCTCACGGTGCCGGACGAATTCCGGGGCACTGCGGTCACGCGGGCGGGGCAGATCGATTTCGATCAGGCGCGGCTCGCCTCCCTTTTCCCTGGGCAGGATGAGAATCCGATCGGCGAGATAGATCGCCTCTTCGAGATCGTGCGTGACAAGGATGGTCGTCACGTCCTCATCTCGCCAGATGCGGGCGAGTTCCTGCTGCATGCCGATCTTGGTCATCGCATCGAGCGCGCCGAGCGGTTCGTCGAGCAGCAGGATCTCCGGCTGGACGGCGAGCGCTCGGGCGATGCCGACGCGCTGCGCCATGCCGCCTGACAATTGCCGGGGATAGGCCGCTTCGAATTGCTGCAGGCCGACAAGCTTGACGTAGTGGCTTGCTCGGCTCCGCGCCTGCTCGCGGGAAAGACCCCTCGTTTCCAGCCCGAAGGCCACATTATCGAGCACTGTCAGCCAGGGAAGCAGCCGCGGCTCCTGGAAGATGACGGCGCGCTCTGCGCCGACGCCTCGTATCGCCTTGCCGTCGACGAGCACCTCTCCGCTATCGGACTCCTCGAGCCCGGCCAGAACCCTAAGCAGTGTGGTCTTGCCCGAGCCGCTCGCGCCGACGATGGCGAGGCTTTCGCCGGAGCGGACGTGGAGATTGATATCCCTGAGAACCTGCAGGGGTGTCCCGTTCAGCTTGTAGGATTTGGAGAGGCGACGGATCGTCACCTCCCCGCGGCGCGTGTCTTCAGCGATGCTCATCACGCTTCCTCAGTTGCTTGCCGGCTTGGCGTCGGCCGTAAAGAGAATGTCCTTGGCCGCCAGCTGGCCTTGCTTCAGCTTGCCTTCGCGAACCAGGACATCGATCCAGAACTGGATGTCGTGCTCGACCGGCAGGCCTCCGGCGCGTACGCCATAGCCGCGGAAATACTGCGCGATATCAGGGTTCTCACCGCGTTCTGCCAGCGCCTTGGCCAGGATCTTCTTGGTTTCCTCAGGATGCTCGCGGGCATAGTCGAGGGCGCGGGCCGACTGCTCGACGAAAATCTTCGAGGCTTCCGGATGTTGCTGAATGAAATCGCGACGCAGGACCACGAAGCCCCCGGCGATGTCTCCGAGCACGTCGGTATCGTCGAAAACCGCACGTAGGCCGCCGTTCTTCAGTGCCGCACCCTCGAAAGTCGTCTGCCAATAGCCGAAGGCGGCAATATCGACCTGCTTGGAGCGCAGCACCTGTTCGAGCTGCGGCCCGGGAACGACGATCTGATTGGCTGCGTCCGTCGGCAGGCCGGCGGAATGCAAGGCCTCACGGATGGTGTAGTCGAGATGCGCGCCAAGCGTGTTGACCGCGATGCTCTTGCCGACGATGTCCTTGATGCTTTTGATCGGGCTGTCTTCCAGCACGTAGAACGTCGACTGCACCTCGTCATTGATACCGTTCGACGGGTAGGCGGCGACGAAGTCGTTGCCGCCGATGATCGAATTCAGGACGGCGGAGGTGGCAGCGCTGCCGATCTCGACATCGCCGGATGCCAGAGCGATGAGGGAGGCCGGCCCACCCTGGGCATAACCGACATTCTCGAGCGTGATGCCCGTGCCGTCGAAATAGCCGAGTTCGGCGGCGAGTTCGTGGGCGGCAAGGCCGCCCTGGCTGGCGAGGTAGCGCAACTTCACCGTGTCGGCGGCGGCGGCCGGCGCGGCAAGGCCGAGAGCGATCACGGCCGGCAGCAGAAGGTTGCGGGGATGGAATGTCATCGGGGTGTCCTTTCGGAAAGAGAAAATCGGTAAAACGGGTCAGGCGCTCGGCTGAGACCAGCGGCAGAGGCGGCGCTGCAGAAGAACGAGCAGGGCATTCGCCGCAAGGCCGAGAAAGGCGAGCAGAAGGATCGCCGCAAACATCAGCGGGATCTGGAAATTGTACTGGGCGTTCATGACCTGGAAGCCGATGCCCTTGTTGGCGCCGATCATCTCGGCGGCGATCAGCAGGAGAAGCGCTGTCGTGGCCGAAAGGCGCAGGCCGACGAAGATCGCAGGCACGGAGGCCGGCAGGATGACGCGGCGGAAGATGGTCAGCGGTCCGGCGCCATAGGTCCGCGCCATCTCGATGAGCTTCTTGTCCACCTCCTTGACGCCGCTAATCGTGGAGAGCAGGACCGGAAACAGCGTCGCCCAGAAGATCACGAAGATCTTGGATGTTTCGCCGAGGCCGAGCAGGAGGATGAAGACGGGATACAGCGCCAGCGCCGAGGTCTGGCGGAAGAGCTGCAGGATCGGATCGAGCGCCTGCTCGACCATGCGAAACTGGCCCATGAACAGTCCGAGCGGAATGCCCATCACGACGGAGAAGGCAAAGGCGGTTCCCGCGCGTTGCAGACTGATGGCGATGTCATCGAGCAGCGCGCCGTTGGCGAGATTGGTCCAAAGAGCCGAGAGGATCACGTTCAAGGGCGGGAAGACGGCGGGATTGACCCAGCCCCTGGTGCTCGACACCTGCCAGAGCACGAGGAAGGCGATGAGCAGGCCGTAGCGCGGCAAAAACGATGCAAGCACCCGGCGCACGTGGGATCCGAGACCGGAAATATTGCTTTCTCGGCTTTTCAGGCCGCCGAAGCTTGCGGGAAGAGCCTGGTTGATTTCATAGGCCATGGTCCACTCCTCACTCTGCTGCCTGGAGAGTTGCACGCCCTGCAGCCCATCGGTTGGTCGGGAAAGGCAGGCCGAGGTTTTCCCGGAGCGTCTTGCCCTCGTAAGCCGTGCGGAACAGGCCGCGGCGCTGCAGTTCCGGGATGACCAGGTCGACGAAGTCGTCGAGCGCCGTCGGTAGCCAGGGCGGAAGAATGTTGAAACCGTCGGCCGCTTCGTTCTCGAACCATGTCTGCAGCGTATCGGCGATTTGTTCGGCGGTTCCGACGATGGTGTAGTGCCCGCGGGCGGATGCGATCCACTGATAGAGCTGGCGGATGGTGAAATTGTTTTCGTCGGCGATCTGGCGGATGAGTGCCTGGCGGCTCTTCATGCCTTCCGTCGGCGGCGCGGGCGGAAGCGGCCCGTCGAGATCGTAACCGTGCAGGTCGAGTGTGCCGCCGGTCAGGCCGTTAAGCAGGCCGATCCCGTCCTCTTCGACGATGAGCGAGGTCAGACGCTCGTATTTCTCGCGCGCTTCCGCCTCGGTCCTGCCGACGAAGGCGGATACGCCGGGCATGACGAGGATATGGTCGGGGTTCCGGCCGAGGCCGCGGGCGCGTGCCTTGATGTCCCGGTAGAATTCCTGGGCGGTTTCGATGTGCTGGTGAGCGGTGAAGATGACTTCGGCCGTCGCTGCGGCAAGCCCGCGCCCGTCGTCGGACTGCCCGGCCTGGACGATAACGGGATGCCCCTGGGGCGAGCGCGAGACGTTGAGCGGACCACGCACGCTGAAATGCTCGCCACGGTGGTCGGTATCGTGCAGCTTCGTCGGGTCGAAGAACACGCCGGATTCCTTGTTGCGGATGAACGCGTCGTCCTCGAAGCTTTCCCAGAGTTTGCGGACGACTTCGACATGCTCGGCGGCGCGGCGATATCGCTCGGCATGCGGGAGCTGCGTTTCGCGGTTGAAGTTCTGCGCCGTGAGGTCGCCCGTCGTGGTCACGACGTTCCAGCCGGCCCGGCCCTCGGAGATCAGATCCAGCGAGGCGAACTTGCGAGCGGTCGTATATGGCTCCTCATAGGTGGTCGAGGACGTCGCGATGAAGCCGAGGTGGGTGGTTAGAGGCGCAAGGGCGGAGAACAATGTCACGGGTTCGAAGCCGGCCACGCGGGCATTGCCGCCTTCACGCGCCCCGCCGAAGCCGACAGCCAATCCGTCGGCCAGGAAATAGGCATCGAAGAGGCCGCGCTCGGCAGTCAGGGCGAGCTGTTTGTGAAACTCGAAGCTGGTCGCGCCGTCGACTGGCTGGTCGGGATGCCGCCATGAAGCAACATGCTGTCCGCCACCGGGAAGAAATGCTCCAAGCCTGATTTTCCGTGTCATCTCGCGTCCTCTCCGTTTGCCCTCGACAGCCGCTCTTCTCCAAAGCCAAGGTTTAATTTGGCTGTCGGTGACTAAAATACGTTTCCCATAGATTTTATAGAGAAACTTAATTTCATAGTTTCGGAGGCAGAGTGAATAGATTTGCGGGATAAGCTTGAAACTCGAAATCAACGATCGAGGCAGCCCGGAATATGCGATCCCGCGGCCGGTCCTTGAGGTCTCGCGATCGTGGACGGCAGACACGCGGCATCCTGCAAGCGCGGCCAGGTGGCCATGCTTGTGTGACGCAATTTAAGAAACATGCGGAAAAGGGCCGGTTTACGGATGAGCCCTATCAAGGTCTGTTGCGCTCGGAGCGTCAGCCTCTTTTTGATCGTGCCGGGGCGTGGCCCAGACCGGTGGCGGCCTTTTTCAGGCAGTCGAGATAGCGGTCCCGGTTCGCAATGCCGTCGTCGCGGGGCGTGACGAGGCAGAGCGTTGCGGCTGCATGGCCTTCCTCGTCCCGCACCGGTACGGCAAAACAGTGCGTGAAGCTGTCAACAATGCTGTTGAAGGTGAAGAGGCCTTCACGCTCGGCCTGGCGCACTTCGGCGATGAAGGTTTGCGGGTCGAGCCATTCGCCATTCGGCAGGCGGAAATCCTGCGACGGAATGAAGTTCAGGATGTCCTGGTCCGACAGATGCGCGACGAGCAGGCGGCCCGATGCCGTCCACGGGATCGGCACCGATTGGCCGACATCCGTCGAAATGCGGAATGGCCGCGCGCCTTCGCGCATGCGCACGACCGTATATCTGTTGCCATCGAGCATGCAGAACTGCGCCGTCTCCCGGGTCTCGTCGGCAAGCTGTTCCAGCGCCGCCTCGCATTCGCGGGTGAAGTCGAAATGGTTCTCGTAGGCGGCACCCAGGAAATAGAGCTTGCGGCCGAGATAGACACGCCCCTCGCCGCCGGTGAATTCGAGAATGCCGTTGCTGAGGAGCAGATTGACGAGTTCGTAGACCGACGAGCGCGGCGCGCCGATCTGCGCAGCGATTTCGTTCGGCTTCAAGGCCTGGCGTTTCTGGCGCAGGAAATCGAGGATTTCGAAGGCTCGGTCGAGCCCGCGGGCGCGTTTGCCGACTGCTTCGTCCTGAATTGCGTCCATTGCCATCGATCCTTGTTTTTGTCGGGCCAAGCTTTTCAAACCCTCCGCCGCATCTGTCAACCGATCCTGTCATTCCTCGCGAACGAAATTTTTCAACCCCTCTTGCGAGGCGGAAAAAACGGCATAAGATCGCCGCGTCCGGTATATAGATCACATGTACATTATACTGGACAAATGGGAGATGGCAAGCCGATAGCGCTGCCGCACAAAAAAGGGGATCGACATGAAGCATCTTGAAAACAGCATTTCTGCCTCGCTGCGCTGCCGCCTCCTCGCGGGCGCTGCCGCCGCTGCGGCACTTCTCGCCTTTTCGGCCGGCACGGCGTCCGCCGCAGCCAATTGCATCAAGGGTGACAGGAAGGCGCCCTACACGATCGGCTGGGCAAACATCTATTCGGTGCCGACCTGGATGAAGCAGACCGAAGGCACCATCAAGGCCGAAGTGGACGAACTGAAGAAAGACGGACTTGTAAAGGACCTGATGATCACGGACGCGCAGGGCAACGCCCAGACGCAGATCCAGCATATCCAGTCGATGATCGACGCAAATGTCGACGCCATTGTCGTAATCGCCGGTTCCTCCAATGCGCTCGACCGCGTCATCTCAGATGCCTGCGACAAGGGCATCGCCGTCGTCAACTTCGACAGCCTTGTCAACACCGACAAGGTGACCGCCAAGATCAACACCGATTCCAATGAATGGGGCGCGACCGCTGCCAAATGGATGGTCAGCCAGCTCGGCGGCAAGGGCAAGATCATCATCATGAACGGCCCGGCCGGCATTTCGGTGAGCGATGATCGCCGCAAGGGCGCCCAGCCGGTCCTCGATGCCAATCCGGGCCTCCAGGTGATCACCGAGACCAACACGGAATATAACGTCGCGCCGGCGCAGGAAGCGATGACCAGCCTGCTCTTCGCCAATCCCGAAATCGACGGGGTGCTGTCGCTCGGCGGTGCACTGTCGGCCGGCTCCGTCATGGCCTTCGAGCGCCAGGGTCGTGAACAGGTGCCGACGACGGGCGAAAATGCCCGGCAGTTCCTGGAGCTCTGGAAGGAGAAGGGCCTGAAGGGCTGGGCGACCATGCAGCCCAACTGGCTCGGCGCGCTTTCCGTCTACACCGCCGTGCAGGCGCTCCAAGGCAAGGACGTCCCGGCCTTCGTCAAGGTGCCGCTGCCCGTCATCGACGACAGCACGATCGGCAGCTATCTCGCACGTGCCGACAAGTTCCCCGCTGACGGCTATATCTACTCGGACTATGACAAGGCGCTCTTCGACAAGCTGCTCGCCAAGTAATCCGCTCAAATAATCCGCCCAAGTAACTCGGGTTGAGGGAAGCCGTCATGACGGAAGAACGACCCCTGCTGGAAGCCCGGCAGGTGTTCAAGGGATTTTTCGGCAATCCCGTTTTGAAGGGCGTCGATATCGCCCTTCTGCCGGGCAGGGTTCACGCCCTGCTCGGCGAAAACGGCGCAGGCAAATCCACATTGATCAACCTCCTGTCGGGCGCCCTCCAGCCCGACAGCGGTTCCATCCTGGTCGACGGCAAGCCGGTCGGACGTTTCAGCCCGGCAGCTGCGCGCGCGGCCGGCATTGCCGTGGTGCAGCAGGAGTTGAGCCTGACGGCCAGTCTCTCGATCGCCGAAAACATCGGGCTCGGTGCCTTTCCGCGCCGGTTCGGGCTCATCGATTACCGAGCGCTCCACCGCGGCGTGCAAGAGGTCTGCGACTTGGTCGGGCTCACCGAGCCGCTCGACATGCCGCTCGCCGATCTTGCGCTCGGCCGCCGTCAGATGGTGGAGATCGCCAAGGCACTGTTCCGCAAGCCGCGCGTGCTCATTCTGGACGAGCCGACCTCGTCGCTCTCCGCGCACGAAGCCGGCATCCTTGCCCGGCTGATCGAGACGCTAAGAAAGCGTGGCACGGCACTTCTCTATATTTCCCACCGCCTCAACGAAGTGCAGGCGCTCTGCTCGCATGTCACGGTGCTGAAGGACGGCTTGGTCACCGCCGACCAGTCGCTGTCCGGCATCGACGGCGAAGGCCTGGTGCGCCTCATGGTTGGCCGCGAGACTGGCGACCTGTTCCCACCGCGCGCTGCCGCTAGACCCGGCGAAATACGCATCAGCGTCGAGGGCTTCTCCGCCGGCATGGTGCACGACATCGGCTTTTCCGCATGCGCCGGCGAGATCGTCGGCATCGGCGGACTGGTGGGACAGGGGCAGGAAGACCTACTACTTGGTCTCTATGGCGCGATTCCAGCCTCGGCCGCTCGCGCGGAAGTATCCGGCAAACTCGCCCTGCCCGCTGATGTCGGCGAGGCGAATGCGGCGGGCATCGTCTATGTTCCGGCTGACCGCAAGCATGAAGGGCTGGTGCTGCCCCACTCCATTGCCTCCAATCTCATCTTGCCCTCGCTTGGGCGGCTCACCCGCAACGGCTTACGCGACCGGCCGGCGGAAACCGGCCTAGTCGCCGATCTCGCGCGCCGCCTGACGATCAAAGGCGATACGGCACGCCCGGTGCAGGCGCTTTCCGGCGGCAACCAGCAGAAGGTGGCGCTCGCCAAATGGCTGCCGCTCGATCCCTCCGTCCTGCTGCTCAACGATCCGACGCGTGGCGTCGACATCGAGACCAAGCGGGAGATCTATCTCATGTTGCGCGCCTTCGCGGCCGAAGGACGGCTCGTCATTCTGGCAAGTTCCGATACGCCGGAGCTCGTGCATCTCTGCGACCGCATCGTCGTTCTGCGCGAGGGGCGCGTCGCGGCGGCGCTATCGCACGATGAAATCAGCGAAGGGGCGATCGTCGGCGCGGCCATGGGCATCTCGGCCGCACCACAGGGAGCCGCAGCATGAGCACAAGTTCGTCATCCCGGCTCTACGGCTCTGTCCAGCTTCGCCGCAACCGCGGCCTCGGCGGCCTCTACCTTGTCGTTGCCGCCTTTCTCATCCTCTACGCCGTGCTCTTTCCCGGCATCCTTTCCATCGGCGGCTTCTCCAAGTTCACGCAGAACTGGTTCCCGCTCGCGCTCGTCACCATGGCGCAGGCGCTGCTCATGCTAAACGGCGGCATCACGCTGGCGATCGGACCGCTGGTCAGCCTCGGAGCCGTGATCGCCGCAACGACGATGGAAGGGACGCTCGGCGTACCGGGCGGCATTCTCGCGGTCGCGCTTGTCGGCCTTGCCATCGGCGCGGTCATCGGCGCCATCGTCACGTATCTGCGGTTGCCCGCAATCATCGTCACGCTTGCCGGCTCCTTCATCATCGGCGGGGTCGCCCTCATCCTGCTGCCGCGGCCGGGCGGGTTCATTCCCGACTGGCTGTCGACCACGCTGGCCGGCCACACGCCGGTCGCCTTCCTGCTGCTCGTCGTCATCCTGGTACTCTGGAAGGTCTTTCTCGCAACGCCTCTCGGCCTCGGGATCTACGCGGCGGGCGACAATCCGGTCGGCGCATTCCGTTCCGGCGTCCCAGTTGAACGTGTGAAGGTCGCAGCCTTCGCGCTGTCCGGTCTTCTCGCCGCCCTGACCGGTCTCTTCGTCGCCGCCCAGACCGGGTCGGGCGATCCCGTCATCGGCACGCCCTTCACGCTGAACTCGATCGCCGCCGCCGTGCTCGGCGGCGTCGGCTTCCTCGGCGGCAAAGGCACGATGCGCGGCGCGATCTGCGGCAGCCTGCTGCTCTCGGTCATGATCAACGTCATGTTCTTCCTCGGCTTCCCGCCGGTTGCGCAATATATCGCTCAAGGGTTGATCATCGTCGGCGCGGTCGCCGTGCCCGAGCTTCTTGGCACATGGAGGGCAAGGCGATGAACATCATCAGATCCGCGTTCCGCAATCCGCCGCTCCTGACCTTCCTTCTGGTCGCGTTCGTCTGGATCGTTGCGAGCTTCACGCTGCACGGTTTCGGCGCCTATGGACACCTGCGATATCTGATCGAACTTGCTGCGGTGATCGGCATCGTTGCTGCCGGTCAGACGCTCGTCATCCAGATGGGCGGCATCGATCTTTCCGTCGGCGCTGTCATCACGGTCACGGCAATCCTGCTGCCGTTGATTTCACCTGCCTGGGACCCGACCGGCCTCGCCGGCATCGTGGCAGCCCTTGGCGTCGCCACGGCTATCGGCCTGATGAACGGGGCCGGTGCTGGCTATCTTCGCGTGCCACCGATCATCATGACGCTTGCGATGGCGACCTTCCTGCAGGGCCTGCTCGTTATCATTGCGGGCGGCAGTGCCGTCACCGTCAGCAATCCGGCGGTCATCCTGCTCGGGCAGGCGCGGCCGCTCGGCATTCCCTCGGGCATCGTATTGTGGCTTGTCGTCTCGGTTGTCGTCCTGCTGCTCGTTCATCGCATGCCGATCGGCGCCCGTTTCCTTGCACTCGGAGCGAATCCGCTGGCTGCCCGCCTTTCCGCCGTCAGCGTCACGCGCAACACGCTGATCGTCCATACGCTTTCGGGCTTTTTCGCAGGGCTCGCCGGCATTCTCGTGCTCGGCATGAACCGGCAAGGCTATGTCGGCATCGGCGATCCCTACCTGCTGACGTCGATCGCCGCGGTGGTGCTCGGCGGCACGTCGATTTTGGGTGGGCGTGGCACCTATGCCGGAACCATTCCGGGAGCAATCCTGCTCGTCACGACGACTGCGCTGATCACCGTCGTCAACGCCTCGCCCGGCTGGCGGTCGATCATGTTCGGCACGCTGATCCTCGCGCTTCTGCTTATTTCCGGCCGCGAGGCGCGCCGATGACGCAAGCCTATGACGGGCCGGTGATCGACCCACATCACCATCTCTGGGATCTCAGCCTGCAGCGTCATCCCTGGCTGCAGAAGGCGCGGGCGGCTGGTGAAGAGATAGTTTTCGGCAGCCTGGCGCCGATCCTGTGCGACTACGGCATCGGGGATTATCGTGCCGATGCCGCACACCAGAACGTGGTTGCGACCGTCCATGTCGAGGCCGGCTGGTCCGACGAGCATCCGCTGGAGGAAAGCCGCTGGCTGGACGGGCTCGACCGCACGTCCGGGGTGGCGCACCGTTATATCGCGCGCGTTCCCCTCGACGGGCCGGACGCCATGCGCCTGCTCGAGGCGGAAGCGGAAAACCCCAACGTCGTCGGCATCCGCGATATTCTGAGCTGGCATCCTGAAGCGGCGAAGAGTTTTGCGCCGCGCGCCAATCGCATGAGCGATCCCGCCTGGCGGGCGGGGCTTGCCGAGGTGACGCGCCTCGGGCTGGTCTTCGACCTGATGCTCTATCCCTGGCAGATGGGCGAGGCACTGGAGCTGGTACGTGCCTTCCCGCTAACGCTTTTCGTGCTCAATCACGGCGGCAGTCCCGCCGACAGGACCGAGGACGGCATGGCGCTCTGGCGCCGCGGCCTGCGGGCGCTCGGCAACGAGCAGAATGTGCGTCTGAAGATTTCCGACCTCGTCGCCTATGACAACCAATGGACGCTCGAAAGCCTGCGGCCGGTGATCGAGCATTGCCTCGATTGTTTCGGTCCTGACCGTTCGATGTTCGCGAGCGACTTTCCGGTCGCCGGCCTGCATGCCTCTTTCGACGAGGTCTATCAGGTTTTCCGCATCGTCGCCTCGCAGCTGTCTTACGACGAACAGCGCGCTTTGTTCTTTGCCACCGCCAACGACACCTATCGCCTCGGCATCGCCGAACCGGCCGATATCTGGGGCTGCCATGTCTGACCTTCATACCACGACGGAAAACGTGCTGATCGACGAGCGGGTGCGCGGCTTTCCACCGGGCCATCCGCCGCTCTCGCTTGCTGCCATCGGCAAGCAGGGATGGAAACCTTATGACGGCAGGATGGCCCTGCCGCTGATCTCGCTCGACCGGCAGGCCTTCGCCGACAATGCCGAACTGATGATGATCTATGTCAAAAGTCACGGCGCCGAAATCGCTCCACACGCCAAGACGCCGATGTCGACGGTCCTGGCGGATACGCTTGTTGCAGCCGGCGCTTGGGGCATGACGGTCGCCGACATTCGCCAGGCTGCGGTCCTGCTCAAGGCGGGACAGCGCCGGCTGATCCTCGCCAACGAGATCGGCGGGGCCGCCGCCGCCCGCCGGCTTGCCGCCCTGCTTGGCCAATATCCCGATGCGGAATTGCATGTCTTCGTGGATTCGATGGCGTTGCTCGAGGCTCTCTCCTCCGCATGGCAGGGGCGTGCAGATCTGCCGCCTCTCGGGCTGATGGTAGAGTTCGGCGCCGGTCGCGCCGGTATCCGCAGCGCTGATGCCGCAGCAAAGCTTCTCGACACGATCCTCGCCATGGAGACACCGGCCTTCCGGCTGACCGGCATCGCCGCCTATGAGGGCGCGGCCGCGACTGCCGATCCGGAAGAGACGATGCTGCGGATCGACGCGCTGATGGCGATGACATCAGATTTCCTGCCGAAGCTGCGCGCCCGCATCGGCAATCAGCGCCCGCTCCTCGTTACATCAGGCGGGTCGGTGTTCTTCGATATTGTGGTCGCGCGGCTTTCAGCCGTCGTCGCGGCCGATCCCGCCTGCAGGCTCGTGTTGCGCAGCGGCGCGATCTTCTTCCACGATCATGGCATCTACGAACGCGGCCTTGCCGGCCTCAATGCGCGCGGCGGCTTGCGCATCGGCGGCGAGATGATTTCCGCGGCTGCGGGTTTCCGCCCCGCGCTGCGGGTCTGGGCCGAGGTGTTGTCCCGGCCGGAGCCGCAGCTCGCGATCTCAGGAATGGGCATGCGTGATGTGGCGATGGACCAGGGGATGCCGCGGCCCTTGGCGGTCTATCGCAATGGCGCCCGTCTTGCCGATCTCGAAAGTGCAAAAGTTCTGCGCCTCAACGATCAGCACGCCTTCCTGGCGCTTGCCGATGATAGCGACGTGTTGGTCGGCGACGTTATCGAATTCGGTATCTCGCATCCCTGCACCTGCCTTGACCGGCACGCAATTCTCTATGGCCTCGATCCCGATCATTCGGTGACGGTGGCCTATCTGACCAGCTTCGGCTGAACTCTTCCTCCAAAAGCAAGAAAAGGAAAAGCTGCATGATCCAGCGTTACCAGAAAGGTTCCCGTATGAGCCAGGCCGTCAGCTATGGCGGGCTCGTCTACATTGCCGGCCAGGTTGCGGAAAATCGCAAGGCCGGCATCGAGGACCAGACCCGCGACGTGCTTGGCAAGATCGACGCTCTCTTGAAAGAAGCCGGTACTGACCGCTCGCGCCTTATCGCTGTCAACGTCTTCCTGCCGGCAATCGTCGATTTCGAGGCGATGAACAGCGTCTATGACAGCTGGATCGACATCGAAAATCCGCCTGCCCGCGCCTGCACCGAAGCTCGTCTCGCCGATCCTGATCTGCGCGTCGAAATGACCGCGGTCGCCGCGCTCTAGCGTATCGGCCCGAAAATCGGATTCGATTTTCGGAAAGCACGATGCGTAGGTAACGGCATCGCAACCGCCCGCACTGGAGACATCATGCATAGCGGTCTCGTCAATCCGATCGACTTTTCGCGTGAGGGCCGGCAGGCCGGCCACCTCGCGATTCCCTATTCGATCGACCGTTCGCCCTATTATCAGATCCGTATTCCGATCCTTCGCCTCAGGAATGGCGAGGGACCGTCCCTGCTGCTGATGGCGGGCAACCATGGCGATGAATATGAGGGCGAACTCCAGCTCGGGCGGCTGATGCGGTTGCTCAAGGTTGAGGAAATCCGCGGCGCGGTCACCATCCTGCCGATGGCAAACCTGCCGGCGGCAATGGCGGCCAAGCGCTGCTCGCCCTTTGACGGCGGCAACCTCAACCGCGCCTTTCCCGGCGATCCCACAGGGTCGCCGACGGCGCGCATGGCGCATTTCCTCGAACATGAACTCTTTCCACGCCATGACGTTGTGCTCGACCTGCATTCGGGCGGCACGTCGATGGCGCACCTGCCCTGCACGCTGATCGAACGGCAGGCCGATGCGGCCCGCTTCGAGCGGTCCGTCTCGCTGGTGCGCGCGCTCGGTGCGTCGCATGCCTTCATCGCCGACAATGGACCGGCGGCGCCGACATCGATGGGTGCTGCCCGGCGGTCGGGAATCATCGGTCTTTCGGGCGAGTTCGGCGGCGGCGGAACGGTGACGCCCGAGACGATGGCCTTCACGGCAGCAGCGATCGATCGGCTGCTCGTTGCGCTCGGCATCGTCGGACGCCCGGTCCTGTCGCGCCTACCGCTCGCCGAGCCCGGACCGTTGCAGCTGCTTTCGCTGTCTCGTCACAGCCAGGGCATCTATGCGAACCGAAGAGGCTGGTTCGAGCCCGCCGCAGCCCTCGGCGCATCCGTTTCCGCCGGCGATCTCGCCGGATGGTACCATGACCTGGAATGCCTGGAGCAACCGGAAGAAGAGCTGCGCTTTGCCGAGAGCGGCATCGTCATTTCCCACAGGCTGCATTGCGACAGCCAGGCCGGCGACTGCCTGATCCAGGTCGCTGAACCAATCGCCTCCTGAGAGCGCTGATCTGCTCAAGCGATTGTGTGGACCGCCGCCTTGACCCAGTCGAGGCGCTTTGCCGGTATCAGGCCGTAATTGTAGAAGTTGACGCCATCAGCGCCGGCATCGACGGCGGCCTTGGCGCGTGCCGCCAGGATCGCCGGCCCGTCGACCTCCGGATAGAAGACACGCAGACCCACCCCGAGGAACTTTTCCGGCCCGATCGCCGCCCGGCCGGTGCGAATGACATCGCCGACGGCATCCGGCTCCATATCGTAGCAGCAGAGGATCGCCCCGTCGCAGAGCCTGCCGACCGCTGCCAGATCGACGCCGCCGAGCCAGCCGTCCTTCAGATCGATGAGCACGATGCGGCTTGCGGGATCGGCCGCCGCCTTGATTTCGCCGATCAGACTGGTCACCGGCTCGCTGCGCCAGGCAAGGTAGGCATGCAGGTCGGAATGGTCGCGGTAGGCATCGATGCCGGCTGCCGGGAAGTCCGGGAATTGCCGATCCGGCACGGCGCGTTCGCAGAGTTCCGCGATGAAGCGCGCCACCGTTCGGCGCGCGCCCTCGACCGGCACGCCGGCCTTTCCGGCGCGTGCCGTGCAATGGTCGCAGAAGCAGAGCGACAGCAGGAAATTGTCTTCGGCATTCAGCCCGACACCGTCCTTTTCGTGATGGTACTCGTGCGCGAAGCCCATGAAATTCGGGCTTTCGAGCTCCACCATATCAGGCCGATAGTTGGTTGTGATGTCGCGCACGAGGGTGACGACATAGTCCCTCGCCTCAGGGCTTGAGGGGCAAAGATTGTAATAGTTCGGATTGCCGAAGGCGTTCCGCGTCACGTGATCGGGATGCAGCATGCCGAGACGGCTGTTGTGCAGGCAGACCGTCCAGCAGGAAATTTTGAGGCCGGTCTTCTCGCGCCCTTCGACGAGCGCATCCAGCATGTCGCCGCGCTCGGCCACATTTCGGGCCATCAACGGCCTGATCACCTTGTCCTTCCACAGGATTTCATCCGGCCGGAAATAGACCGTCCCGTCCTCGGGAAAATAGGCTTTCTGCTGCGGGCTCCGCGGCTGAAGGAAACGGCCGGCGTGATAGGACGTCGCCAAGCTGACCGTGTTAAGGCCCGCCCGTCCGCGAAGCTCGGCGGCAAAGGCGTCGAGCCCCTGGTCCTGAATGTCCCAGGGGTAAGTCCACATGGAAAGATGCATGGCGTGCTCCCCTCAAATCTGTCCGCTTTATAGAACACGCGTCCATAATAGTGTCCAGATCGATCTTTCCGCACAAGCACGCCCCACTCGCTCCGTCAGCGGCTGATCGTTGCCTGCAGCGCGTCGATGGAGGACTGGATGCCCGCCTCGGTCGACATGGTGAAGTCTTCCATCTCGAGACTGACCCAATCGTTGTAGCCAACCATGCGAACCACAGAGAAAAACTCCTTCCACCACTGCAGGTCATGGCCAGCGCCGACGGCAACGTAGTTCCAGCTGCGGTTGGCGACGTCAGTTACGTCCTTCAGTTCAAGCAGACCGTTGACATCGGCAAGCCCGCGCTCGATGCGCGTGTCCTTGCCGTGGCAATGATGGATCGCACCGCCCAGCGCCCGGGCGGAAGCGATCGGGTCGGCACCCTTCCAGAACAGGTGGCTGGGGTCGAGGTTCATGCCGACAGTCGAGCCGACCTCGTTGCGCAGACGGAACAGAGTCTCGGGGTTCCAGACGAGCATTGCCGAGAAGTTTTCCAGCGCATATTTCTCGACGCCCACTTCCTTGGCAAGCTTCACGAGCTCATGCCAGAGCGGGAATGCGCGGTCCTCCCACTGATAGCGATCACGCTCGGGCATCTCCTCCGGCCAGCTCTTGGTGTAGACGAGCCAGTTCGGAACCATGTCGCCGGGTGCTGCTTCCGGCAATCCGGACATCGTGACGATGGTCTTCACACCGATTTCACCGGCGAGACGGATCGTCTGTTCCATCTCCTTGCGGTGGCGCTTGCCCATGTCACCCGGATCGAGCGGGTTGGCCGAGCAATTGAGCGCGGCGATTTCCAGGCCCCGCGCTTCAATTTCCTTGAGCTTCGTCTTCAAGAGACCCTTGTCGGCCAGCAGCTCGTCGGCGCGGAAATGCGGTGCACGAGACCAACCGCCGCCGGTCATCTCGATACCCTCGACGCCAAGTTTGACGCATTTGTCGAGCATGTCGGTGAAGGAAAGGTCACCCATCACATCGGTGCAGATCGATAGTTTCATGTCATTGTCTTTCCAAAAGAGGGGTTGGGGACGCGCCCGGGAGGAGGATGGAGGAGATCCGGCGCGCCCCCCGGTGGATCAGTTGAACTCGACCCAGGCCGAACCCGCGTCTGCCGAGAGGACGCAGTTTTCCAGCCAGCGCACGCCTTCGGTGCCGGCTTGAATGCCGGGGTAGTGATGGTCTCTGAGGAAGGCCTCGTCGCCGCGGCGTTTTGCATCGATCGACTGGGCGATCCAGAGGTAGATGTTCGCCCAGCTGTCGCCGAGGCCCTCGGTGTGCAGCGCGCCCATGCGATCGCAGGCGAGGCTTTCCTCTTCGAGGTAGGGCATGCCGTGGTGCAGGGTGCGGTTCGGTTCGCCCTGCACTTCGTAAATCAGCTGGTCGGGATGGGAATCGGACCATTCGATGGAGGCCTTGGAGCCGACGAAACGGTAGCGCTGCGAACCCATATTGCCGGCATTCACCGAGGACACCCAAAGACGGCCGCGGGCGCCGTTGTCGTAATGCATGAGAACGGTCGCGTGGTCTTCCAGCGGCGCACGGGTCGGAATGAAGGCCTTGCGATCGCAGAGCAGTTTTTCGATCTTGATATGCGGCAGCACCACTTCGGAGAGGTAGTAGAGGTGTGTGCCGATATCGCCGAGAACGAAGGTCGGGCCGGCGGTCTTGGGATTGGTGCGCCACTTCACGGCTTCGCCGGCACCGACATCGTCGCCCGCGTTGAAGCCGTGGGTATATTGCATGTCGACGATTCTTATATCGCCGAGCATGCCCTTCTTGACCATCGCCGCCATCTGATGAACCAGCGGATGGCCGGTAAAGCCGTAGGTGACGCCGACGATCAGGCCCTTCTCTTCGGCGAGTCTCGCGACCTCCTCGCATTCGGCAACGGTGAAGAATAGCGGCTTTTCGCAAATGACGTGAAGGCCGGCTTCGAGGCACGCCTTGGTGATCTCGTAATGGGTGAAGTTCGGCGTGGCGATCGACACGACCTCGACACCGTCCTCGCGCCCGGCCTCCTTGGCGATCAGCTCCTTAAAGTCGCCATAGCACCTGTCGGCTGCGACGCCGATCTTCGTGCCGAAGTCGCGTCCGCGCTCGGCGTCGAGGTCGAAGGCGCCGCAGACGAGCCGGTAGGTGCCGTCCCGCTGGGCGCCGGTTCTGTGCTTGTAGCCAACCTGTCCGGTACGGCCGCCGCCGACCATGCCCCAGCGCAGCGGGCGCTCGATGGATCTTTCTCCGTTGATCATCTTCTGTCCTTCCAAGAATTGATGTCTGTGATGTTTAAGCGTTCCGGGCAGAACCCGGTCGCGGTCGCTCGCGCCAATCGCTTGGCTGCACCGCCAACCGCTAGAGGGACATCGCGCGTTATTTCGCGGTCCAGTACTTGTCGACGTAGCGCTGCATTTCGGCGCGCATGAACTTGCCGGAGTGGTCGGCCTTGTCCTCCCAGGCGAAAACGCATGCGGTCATGATGCCGTCGAACCCGATCTCCGCCAGCGTGCCGAAGAAGTCTTCCCAGGGAACCTCGCCCTGGCCGATGTTCAGGTGCTGATGCACCCTGGCCTGCGTGCCCGGAGGGTTGAGGATGTAGCGGAGCCCCGAAGAGGCCTTGTGATTGAAGGTGTCGCCGACATGGACATGGGCGAGCACGTCCTTTGCTTCCCGGAGCATCGCTTTGGTGTCATCGCCAAAATAGAAAGTATGCGGCGCGCAATAGAGGAACTTGACGTTCTTCGAGTTGACCGTCCTGATGATATCGAGCGCTGGCTGCAGGGTTTCGCACCAATCCTCGGGATGCGGCTCGACGTGCAGGTTTATGCCTTCCTTTTCAAAGACAGGCACCAACTCTTCCATCGAACGCCACCAGGCGTCTTCGCAGGCCTCGATCATTGAACCGGTATGGCAGCAGTAGCACGAACCCTTGTCCGGATGGGGTCCGCGGCCGAATTCCGAGTTCATCGTGTCGACGCCGAGTTCGACACTGATCTCTATGGCGCGCTTCCAGTGCTTGACGGCAGCTTGTCGCTCATTTTCATCGTTCGAGGCCCACCGATACATCGGCAGGATCGAGGCAATGCCGACATTGGCATCGGAGAGCGCTTTCTTGAATGCCTTGGCGCGGGCCGGAAACACACGCGGCGCCTTGAACCACTCGAGAAAATCGGCCCTCGGGCTGAGCTCTATCCACTCGTATCCGAGTTCAGCCACTTTCGAGGGCAATTCTTCGAGTGAGAGGTGGCGATGCATAAAGGGGTCGATTGCAATTTTCATGGCTGTTACCCGTCCGATGATTGTGCTGGGCCATCCCGCCGGGGTGGGCGAGCTTTTTAGAGTTTCTGGAGTTCATCCGCGGCAGCGGTCGGTCAGACCGGCGGGGGATGTCCTCTATGCGCCGTCGAGTACGCTTCGATTTCGGCTTCGAGTTCGGCCATGGCCTCGCCTCCTGCCATCAGGTCGGTAATCTCTTCGCGCGTCTTTTCGCCCTTGCGGAAATCGGCCGCCTTTGCACCCTTGATGAGCACCGCGAAGTGGTCTCCCACCGTCATGGCGTGAATGACGTTGTGGGTGATGAAGATGACTGCGAGGCCGCGACGGCGCGCTTCCAGGACGATACGCAGCACATGCGCCGCCTCCTTGACGCCGAGAGCGGCGGTTGGCTCGTCGAGGATCAGCACCCGGGCGCCGAAGTGGACGGCTCGGGCGATTGCTAGGGATTGCCGCTCCCCGCCCGACAGACCGCCGATCAGGCGATCGCCATCGTCGATGCGGGTGATGCCGAACTCGCGCACGGCCTTGACCGCGATTTCATTTGCGGCTTTGCGGTCGTAGATTTTGAATGGGCCGAAGCCCTTGGTCAGCTCCCGCCCCACGAAGAACGAACGGCCAATGCTCATCAGCGGAAAGGTGCCGCCGAACTGATGGACCGTTGCGATGCCGAGGTCTGCGGCTTCGCGCGGATTCTGGAAGACGATGGGCCGACCTTCGAACTTCACCGTGCCGCTCGTCGGCTTGTAGACACCGGCAAAGGTCTTGATCAGGGTGGACTTTCCCGCACCGTTGTCACCCAGCAGGCAAAGTACTTCACCGGGATGAACGCTCAATGTGATGTCGTAGAGCACATCGATCGGGCCGAAGGACTTGTTGACGTTTTCAAGTTCAAGAATTGGGCCAGCCATGTCTCAGCTCTCACTTCTTCTTCTTGGGTGAATAGGTCAGCGCCATCTGGCGGAACGTATTGTTCATGAGGACGGCCACGAGCAGCATCACGCCGATGATCAGGCTCGACCAGTTGCGGTCGAAGGTCGTGAAATAGATGCCTTGGTTGACGACGGCGAAGGTGATTGTGCCGAAGAAGATCCCGATCACCGACCCGAACCCTCCGGTCAGCAGCACACCTCCGACGACGACCGAGATGATCGAGTTGAAGATGAATGTCATTCCGCCCGAAACCTGCGCGGAATTGAACAGGATGGCCTGACACATGCCGACGAAGGACGCGCTCATCGCCGAGAGGACGAAGAGGACCATCGTCAGACGGGTTGTCGGAATGCCGGCGTTGCGGGCACTGACCTTGTCTCCGCCCATCGCGAAAATCCAGTTCCCGTAAGGCGAGAAGTGAATGAAGAAGATGAAGATCGCGGTGATGGCCACCCACCACAGAATGATCACCTGAAACGATCCGGCCAGGAACTGCCCGAAAAGGAACTTTGCCCAGGGGTCGGCAGTCAGCGCCACGCTCGTGGTGCCGGTTACGAGAACCGAGGTGCCAAGCATCAGGCCCTGTACAGCAAAGAGGGTGCCGAGCGTTACGATCAGCGAAGGCACGGCCGTGTGCACGACGAGGTAGCCGTTGACCAGCCCGACGATGAGGCCGAAGGCAAGCGCACCGAGCATTCCGACCCATATGGGAAGATCGTAGTAGCCCGAGAGGACCGCGACCGTCATGGAGCCGGCCGGGATCATCGCGCCAATCGAAATGTCGAGATCGCCTGCGATCATCAAAAGTCCGATGGGAAGAGCGATAATGCCGAGATTGGCGGCGACGTTGAGCCAGCTTGCGGCGCCGGCGGGCTCCAGGAACTTGGTGCTGCCGAATACGACGAAGAACACGAGGACGCCGACAAGTCCGAGGAATGCACCCGCCTCGGGACGGCGCAACAGGTTGCTGAATGAAAGATTGTTCATATGCCTACCCCAGTTTGGGCGTGAATCTCCAGGCGCGCGGACGCGGCGGGCCGCACGCTCGATAGACTTCGACCCGCGTATTTTTCCGCGGACCGGAACCCGTTTCGAACGATCAGCGAGCGCCTTCCTTGACGCCGGCTAGGGTGGCGTCGATGTTCGCCGCATCGACGATGCCCGGGCCGGTCAGCACCGGTGCGGTCGGCAGGTTGGTGCCGTAGTCGATATGCGAGGCGAGAAGCGAAACCCCCAGCAGCGACTGCAGGTAAGGCTGCTGGTCGATTGCAAAGGTTTGCGAACCGTCTTTGATGCGGGCAAGCCCCGAGGCATTCAGGTCGAAGGTGCCATGCGCGACCTTGCCGACTTTGTTCGCTTGAGCGATCCCGCTTGCAGCCGCATCAGCGTCCGAAGCCCCAACATTGAGGACGCCGTCGATGGTGTCGTCCTGGAGCAGTGTCGCCTTGACGGCCTCGGCGATTGCCGTCTGATCGCCGAAGCTGGTCGCCGGCAATGGCAGCTGCTTGCCAGTGCCGCCCTTTCCGGTGATGCCGTCGATGACACCCTTGCAACGGGCCTCCTGGTTTGCCGCACCCGGGAGCGTATTGACGCAAATGACATTTTTCGCACCCTTGGACGCGAAATATTCGCCGCCTGCCTTGCCGGCCGTGTATTCATCCGACCCGACATAGTTGATCGCGCCAAGCTCGCGAGCTTTGTCGATGTTGCCGGCATTCATCAGGATGACTTTGATGCCCGCGGCGACCGCAGCCTTGATGGCTTCGTCCTCGGCCTCGGGCACCCAGTCGGGCACCACGATGCCGGTCACGCCCTGGCTGATGGCCGTGCGGACGAGCTGGGCGGCGTCAGGCCCGAGATTGTCGTAGGTCTGCAGCTGCAGATAGCTGACGGAGCCGCCATTCTTCTCGACGACGAGCCGGGCGTCATCAACGCCCTTCTTGATACGGCTCCAGAATTCGTCGTCGGTCTTGCCGCCGACAACAGCAATATTCGCGGCCATGACAGAAGAAGCGCCAAGAACGAAAACAGCGCCAGCCAGCAGCCCGCGTACGGCGCTCATTGAAAAACTCATGTGATTTCCTCCCAAAAAGGCGGTCGAGAGTAACAATTCCTCAAAGCAAGGCTCCCAACTCGCTGGAATATTTGTATCAACTGCCCTCTATAAATGGAATGCCTATTGCGTTTAGATGAAATTAATGTATCATTTCATTTCATCCGGAAATGGAATGAAATATATCATGAAGAGACCGACCATTGCCGATCTTGCCCAGGCGTCCGGCGTCAGTATCGCCACGGTCAACCGCATCCTCGGAGGTACCGGCGCAGTGCGTGCGGAAACGATCGAGAGGGTGCAAAATGCCGCGGAAGAGATTGGATTTTATGGGCGCGGCGTGATCGAGGACCGCAGACAGCGGCTCCTGCCGAACTATCGTTTCGGCTTTCTTCTCCAGCAGTCGAGCCGTGAGCTCTACCGGCTGTTTGGCTCCAAGATCACGGAGGCGGCCGCGAGACGCCAGCACGAAAAAGTCGTGGCTGTGGTCGATTTTGTCGATGTCCTCGAGCCACAAAATATTGCAGATCGTCTCGAAGCGCTTGGCAAACGCTGTGATGCAGTTGCTGTCATTGCGGGCGATCACCCGTTGATCGGGCAGACCATCCAATCGCTCAAGGAGAGAGGAAAGCCGGTTGTCGCCTACATAACCGATCAGTCCGCCCGGGATCGCGCCGGCTTCGTTGGCACCGACAATTGGAAACTCGGGCGCACCGCCGCATGGTTTCTCGCTCAGACCACGCCGATGCCCGGCCGGATCGCCGTCTTCATCGGCAATCATCGCTATCAGTGCCAGGATGTCTCCGATGCGAGCTTTCGATCTTATATGCGGGAGCATGCGCCCCATCTTCAGGTGGATGACAGCCGGCCGACACATGAGGAGCCGGAGGAAGCCTACCGGATCGTCAGCCAACTGCTTTCCGAACTCGATGACCTCAGAGGCATTTTCATTGTCGGAGGGGGGATTTCCGGCGTGCTGCGCGCTCTTCGCGAAGCGCCTGCCGAAAAGCGAGATAAGGTCAGGGTCGTCTGCCGCGACATCGGCCCGGAAACGCGCAAGGGCTTGACCGAAGGCCTGATCATGGCGGCATTGTGCCATCCCTTGGATCAGATATCAGACGAATTGATCGCCACGATGATCGCAGCGTTGGAACATCGCGACAGCCCGACTATCCTTCAGCGCGTGGTTCCCTTCGAAACGATTACGCCCGAAAGCGTTTGAGCCGCCCGGTTTGCATAAGGCGGCTGGCCGAAAAGGCCAGCCGCCCCCTTTGAAGTGGCAGGGCTGATAGCTATTGCGGTATCGCGTCAGATTTCGACGACGAGGCCCTTGGCTTTCAGCACCGGTTCCAGATTGCTGACCTCGATGACCGATTTGCCCCGCTTGTACGCCGCGATATAACCGGCTTCGGCATCTTCGCGGGCCTGCGAGAGCCTTGCGGCTTCCTGCGCTTCCTGCCTGCGCACCACCACCAGTCCGTCGGCGTCTCCGACGATGATGTCGCCGGGATTGATGGTTTCGCCACCAACGATGATCGGATCGTTCACTGCGGCAATGGTTTCTTTCACCGTTCCCTTGATGCAGACGCTGAGCGAGAAGACCGGGAAACCAAGTTCCCTCAGCTGAAGCGTGTCGCGCACGCCCGTATCTGTCACGAGGCCGCCGATGCCCTTTGCAAGGCAGGCATTGGCAAGGACATCGCCGAAGGAGCCGGCCTCCTCGTACTCGCCCGCCGAAACGACAATGATGTCGCCTGGCTTTGCGTAGTTGATGGCAAGCTGCAGCATGATGTTGTCGCGCGGCGCGCATTTGACCGTAAACGCAGGACCGCACAGTTTCATGCGGTAGTCCACCGGCTTGAGGCGGGAAGAAAGCGCTCCGCGGCGCCCTTGGGCTTCATGAATCGTTGCGGGTGAAAACTTGGAAAGGGCGTCGATGTCGGCTTTGCCAGGCCGTTCTGCGATATCTTTAATATGGATCATGGATGCCTCACATCGTTGGCAGACGGCGGGCATATCCCGCCGTCCGAATTCGCTTGGGAGATTGCCATCGGACGACGCCGAGGCCGGTCGGCTTACGGAATCGGATCGAACTTCAGCTGCGAGAGCGGTACGACCTTGTCAGTGCGCGTCATCTTGTATTCTGTATTCGGGCCGAGCCACTTGTCCCAGATTTTGTTGATTTCGCCCGATTCATCGAGCTTGTGCAGGATTTCGTTGATCTTGGCGGTCAATACCGGCTGATCCTTGGCCATGCCGATACCGATCGGCTGGAACAGCATCGGTTCCTCGATCATCCGCATTTCTTTGCCCTTGCTCTTCGATTCATTGACGAACTTGGTCGTCGTCATGGTGTTGGCCACCATGCCGCGCGCCTTGCCCTGCTGGACGGCGAGATAGGCGGAAGCCGTATCCTGGAATGTCAGCGGATCGGACTTGTTGAGCTTGATCGACATTTCCGAAGTCGAGCCCTTGGTCGAAGCGATGCGCTGACCTTCGTAATCGGCCTTCTTCTTGCCGGCATCGTCCGCCGGCACGATCAGCATTTCCTTGGCGAGATAATAGGGATCGCTGAACTGGATCTGCTCGGCGCGGCTGAGCGTATAGGCAAGGTTGGCGACGGTGATGTCGACCCGGCCGAGCTTGACCTCCGGCACACGCGCTTCGACCGAAACCGGCTTGATTTCAGCCTTGACGCCCAATTCCTTGGCGATGGCGCCGCAGAGATCGACGTCGAAACCGGCCATTTCGCGGGTTTTCGGATCCGGCGAGGCGAAGGGAGGAACATCGGCGAACGTCGCGCAACGCAGGGTCTTCGCCGACATGATGGTATCGAGCTGATCGGCTTTTGCGGGCAAGGCGGCCGCCATGCCGGCAAATGCGACAGTGAGGCTTAGGCATTTCCAGTTCATTGCTGTTCTCCTTTGTTTTTGGTGATTGGTATCAATGCCTGAGATCAGCGAGGAAGCGCTGAGCCCGGGGATGGGTCGGATTGCTGAAGAACTCCTCGGGGGTCGCCATTTCGATGATCTGACCGGCATCGATGAACCAGATCCGGTCCGCGACGTCGCGCGCGAAGCCCATTTCGTGGGTGACGCAGAGCATGGTCATGCCTTCGGACGCCAGGCTCTTCATGACGGCGAGCACCTCGCCGACCATTTCGGGATCGAGCGCGCTGGTCGGTTCGTCGAACAGCATGACCGGCGGTTCCATGGCGAGGGCGCGGGCGATCGCCACCCGCTGCTGCTGGCCGCCGGAGAGCTGGCCGGGATAGGCTCGCGCCTTGTCGGCGAGCCCGACCCGATCGAGAAGCTTGATGGCTTTTTCGTGCGCGAGGTCGGGCGCCACGCCTTTCACCCGGATCGGCGACATCGACACGTTTTCGGCGACCGAAAGATGCGGAAACAGGTTGAAGTTCTGAAATACGAAGCCGATCCGGCTGCGCATCGCATTGAGTTCCTTTGCCCGCATCGAGGTGTGGATGTTTTGTCCGTCGAGCGTGATCGATCCGCTGTTGATCTCTTCCAGGCGATTGATCGTCCGGATCAGCGTGGATTTTCCCGAACCTGATGGACCGCAGATGACCACGACTTCGCCGCGCGCCACCTGCGCATCGATGTCCTTCAGGACCGGATAGTCGCCGTAGCTCTTGCAGACCTGCGAAAGCCGGATCGTCTGCGGTTCCTGTGCTGATACCGACATGGTCATAGCTGCTCCGATACAATTTTCGACGGCGTGATCGGGGCGGCGGCGGGAAAGCTGGCAAGTCCCGCGCGCCGCCGCGTGATGCGCCGCTCGAGGCGGTTCGCGAAGTAGGTGAGCGTCCAGCAGATGGCGAAATATACGATCGCCAGAATGAGGAAGACCTGGAAAGGCTGCGTCAGGAGCTGGTTGTTGACCTGGCTTGCCGCAAAGGTGAGGTCCGGCACGTTGATCACATAGCCGAGCGTCGTGTCCTTGATCGTCGAGACGAAGGTGGAGAGGATGCTCGGGATCATGTTGTAGAGCGCCTGCGGCAGGATGACGAAGCGCATCGCCCCGAAATAGCCGTGGCCGAGCGCCCGCGCCGCATCCATCTGGCCCGGTCCGAGCGCCACGATGCCGGCGCGCACGACTTCGCTCAGGAACGCGCTCTGGTAGACCACGAGTGTCGTCAGCATGGTGAGGAAGCTCGGCACGTCGGCGCCAGTCATGAGCGGGACGAGGAAATAGCTCCACAGGATGAGCATCAGGAGCGGTACGCCCCTGGTGAAATAAACCAGCGCCGTCACCGGCCAGCGCAGCAGACGCAATTTGGAGAGCCGCGCCAATGCGAACAGAATGCTGGCCGGAAAGGCGAGAGCGATGCTGAGCGCCGAAAGGATCAGCGTATTGGCGAGCCCGCCAAGCGGGCCGTTCGGATATTGGCCGATCAGCAGCAGCAGCCAGTAATCTCGGACGATGGCGATCATGTCGTGGATCATGCGCGCGCACTCCGGGCAGGATCGGTGCGCATCGAGAGATAGGCGCCGATGCTCATGATCACGAGCGAGAAGAAGAGATAGAGAACCGTGCCGATCAGGTAGATCTCGAAGGTCCTGAAGCTGAGGTTCTCGATTTCCTTGACGGCATGCGTCAGCTCCGAGGCGCCGATGACAACGGCGAGACTGCTGTTCTTGAACAGGGAAACGCTGTGATTGATGAGCGGCGGCAGCGCGTTGCGCACGCCCTGCGGCATGATGACGAAGCGCATCGCCGAGACATAACCGTGGCCGAGGGCCCGGGCCGCCTGCATTTGGCCGGGACTGACCGAGCGCACGCCGGAACGAAGATCTTCGCTGAAATAGGCCGCCTGGCAGAGCCCGAGCCCGATGACGGCGAAGATGGCCTCCGCATTGTGGACTGCAAGCCAAGTCGCCAGCCCGCTCGGCATCAGGGTGAAAATCCCGAAATACCACAGCATCAGCTGAACCAGGGTGGGAACATTCCGGTGGTAGGATACGTAAGCAGCGACCAACGGATCGCCGAAGCGAAAGGGTGACAGACGCAAGGCGAGCAGCAGCATCGCCAACGCCATCGCCAGCGACCAGGACCCGGCATAGATGATGAAGGTCATCTCGATGCCATGCAGCAGCATCGCGGCATATTCCGGATTTCCGAGGATTGCCGAAAGGTCGAAACCACTCACGGCTTTGGCTCCCCGGATGGATCCGTCTTGGCCGCGGGCTTCGCCGTCTGCAGGCCGCCCATGACCTGCAGCGTGGGCGTGATCTCCATGTGTCCGATGTTGACGGCGACGGGAGCTGCGATGGCGAAGGCAATCGCATCGGCGATATCGGCCGCCTGCGGTAATTCGAAGCCGTCGATGAATCGTTCGCGGACGCTGGGATCATCGCCATGGACGTGATTGAAAATGTCGGTGGCGACCCGGCCGGGGCAGATTTCGGTCACCCGTACCCGCTTGCCGAAAGCGTCGATGCGCAGCTGGTTGGACAGCATGCTCACCCCTGCCTTGGTGGCGTGATAGGACGAGTTGCCACCGAAATTATAAGCGCCGGCGATCGAAGAAATATTGATGACGTGCCCGCGATCGCGCGCCACCATGCCAGGCACGACAAGGCGGCAGATATGCAGGACCGCGCGGAGATTGACGTCGACGAGGAGATCGATATCGGCCTCATCGGCTTCCAGGAACTTCTTCGGCCGGTCGACGCCGGCATTGTTGACGAGAATATCGAACTCCACCCGACGGGTGAGCTCGGCTATTGCCTGACGGTCGGTCACATCGACGACATGGGCGATGCAGCCCGTCCGTGCTGCCAGCTGCTGCAGGGCATCTGCGCTACGGGCAACGGCATGGACCTCGATGTTCTCCCGGCGGAGCCGCTCAACCACGGCTGCGCCGATACCGGAAGAGGCGCCGGTCACCAGTGCGGTCTTGTAGTCGGAGAATGGCATTGTCGTTCCCTTGTTGTTGATCGAGACAGTAGCGAAGCTTTCATCCCTTGCCTAAGACCGATTATCTCTGGAGCAATAAGCAACGGTTATGGAGCCGGGGCCGCGGCGGAAGAACAGAAGCAGGCGATGTCAGCATCGCCTCGCGGCATCCGCGCCGCGTTGCAAAAGCCATGCACGTCTGCAAACATGTGACCCGCGCAGATCAGAACGGTACCCCGATCCTCATGGACATCAGACGCCTCAAATCTTTCATCGTGATCGTCGACAGCGGCAGCATCACGCGGGCGGCGGACCTTTTGCACATCGCCCAGCCGGCCCTCAGCCAGCAGCTTGCAGCACTGGAGGAGCATTTCGGCCACAAGCTGCTGATCCGCAGCCAGCAAGGCGTCAGCATGACCGATGCGGGACATGCTGTGTATCGCCATGCGCAGATTATCCTGCGGCAGATGGAACAGGCGCAAGCGGATGCATCCGCGGCCGGCAATTCGCTTGCCGGGCGCGTGTCCGTCGGCCTCGTGCCGTTCAGCAGTGCGGCCACGCTCTCGGTCGAACTCCTGGCGGAAACCAGGAAGCTGCATCCCGGCATCCTGCTGCACCTGACCGAAAGCGTCGGGCAGACCTATAGCCAGATGATCATGAATGGCCGGCTGGAGATGGCCCTTCTCCATGGAACCGGCCCGATCAAGGGTGTCCGGTTCGAGCCGATCCTGAGTGAAGAGTTTTTCCTGGTCGCCCATCGCGACTTTGCCATCGAAGCGGGTGAGAAGCCTGTTCCGGTCAGCGCTCTCGACGGGATTCCGATGCTGTTGCCACCGGCCTATAACTTCGTCCGGCGAGCGGTCGATACCGCCTTCACGCGCACCCGCACCAATCTGAAGGTCGTCGCCGAGGTCGAAATCGTCCGCACGCTGGCCCGCGCGGTGGGCAGCGGCCTCGGTGCGACGATTATGCCAAAAGCCATTGCCGATCGCATCGTATCGGAATCGAGCGAGCCGCTGATCTGCCGCCTCGTCTCACCACGGATCGAGGAAACCCTGTCGCTTTGCGTTTCCGACCAGAATCCCCTGTCGGAACCGGCTCTCGCCGTCCGCGACATCCTTCTCGGCCTGACGGCGCGGCTGAAAGCCTAACGCACGTCGGCGGTCAGCGCATGTCCCGGCAGAACTGGGCTATGCGCGCGCAGCCTTCGTCGAGTTTCTCCATGCTGGTCGCGTAGGAAATGCGGAAGAAGGGGCTCATTCCGTAAGCCGCTCCCTGCACGGTCGCGACATGATGCTCCTCGACCAGCGCCATGACGAAATCGACATCGGTCTCGATCTTTCGCCCACCCTTGCTGGTCTTGCCGATCAGCCCCGAGATATTGGGGTAGATGTAGAAGGCGCCCTCGGGTCTGTGGCAACGCAGCCCTTCCACCTCGGACAACTTGTCGAGGACGAAGTCGCGTCTCTTTTTGTAGATCGCGGCGCGCTCCTTCAAAAGATCCTGAGGACCGTCCAGGGCCGCGGTCGCCGCAGCCTGGGTGAGCGTCGCAATGCCGCCGCCATTCTGGCCGTTGACATTGCTGATGGCGGAGATCAGGTCCTTCGGCCCGGCGCAGAAGCCGAGCCGCCATCCGGTCATCGCGTAAGCCTTGGAGACGCCGTTCATCGTCAGGACGCGGTCATAGAGTCTCGGCTCGACTTCGGCGATCGTGCAGAACTGGAAGTCGTCATAGACCAGGTGTTCGTAGATGTCGTCGGTCATGATCCAGATATCGGGATGGCGCAGCATGACCTCGGCGATGGCGGCCATCTCCACCCGCGAGCAGGCGGCACCGGTCGGATTGTTCGGGAAATTCAGGAAGAGCCATTTGGTGCGCGGCGTGATCGCTGCCTCCAGATCTTCCGGACGCAGCTTGAAGCCGGCCTGTTCGTGGCAGGGGACTGCGACCGGGACGCCGCCGGCGAATTTGACGATGTCGGCATAGCTGACCCAGGAGGGGGTGGGAATGACGACCTCGTCACCCGGATTGCAGGTTGCCAGCATGGCATTGAAGATCACCTGCTTGCCGCCGCCCGACACGACGATCTGGCTGGCATCGTAGTCGAGATTGTTGTCCCGTTTGAACTTCCTGATGATGGCGGACTTGAGCGCCGGTGTGCCGTCCATCGGCGGATATTTCGTGTCACCCGCAAGAGCTGCAGCATGGGCTGCCTCGATCGCGTGCGTCGGGGTGGGGAAGTCCGGCTCGCCGGACGAGAGGCTGACGACCTTGATCCCTCGTGCGGCCAGTTCCCGGGCGCGCTGGGTCATGGCGGCGGATGCGGATATGGAAACGTTTTTCAGGCGGTCTGCGATGACGGACATCGGACTTGGTCCTTCGATGGGAGATTGAAACGAGAGACCGCCCGCAAGCGATCAGGATTGCGTCAGTCGGCGAGTCCAGCGGCAGGCGCGAGCGTCGCGCCTGTAGCTTCGATTTCGGCGCGCACGATGCCGGCAAGCTCCAGGGCGCCGGGCGTATCGCTATGGACGAGAATGGAGCGGGCCGGCATCGCGATCACGGCGCCGTCGATAGTCTGGACGGTTCCGTCGAGCAGGAATTGCCGCACACGCGTGCGCACCGAAGCTTCGTCTTTAATGACCGCGCCGGGGAGCCCGCGCGCGACAAGTCCGCCCTCGGCGTCATAGGCCCGGTCGGCAAGGAAGAGCGCCAACGTTTTCAAGCGCGCGCGTCTGGCGGCCTGTTGGATCTCGCTGCCTGACGTGACGAAGATGACAAGATTGGTATCCACGGCGGCGATCGCATCCATCATCAGGTCGGCGACGACAGGATCGCGGTTGACCATATTGCCCATGGCCGCATGGAAGCTGATATGGGAGACAGTAACCCCCTCGCTCCGGGCGATCGCCATCAGGGCGCCGAGTTGATAAAGCATCTGCTGGCGAAGCTCGTCCGCCGAAAACGGTATTTCGCGCCGGCCGAATCCCAGCCTGTCGGGCAAGCCAGGATGCGCGCCGATACCGACGCCGTTCAGCTTCGCGAGCCGGACCATGCGCCCCATCGTCTCGGGGTCGCCGCCATGGAAGCCGCAAGCTATGTTGGCCGACGAGACCAGTTTCATCATCGCTTCGTCGTCGCACAGCCGGTAGGGACCAAATCCTTCGCCCATGTCGGAATTCAGATCGATCTTCATCGGTTCCTCCTTTTGACGGCCGTCGCCTTGTTTTCATGGATGTCGGCGTCCCGCATCAGGCCATCGCCTTCAAGGCGCGCTTGACCATCCGGCATGTCTGCCTGACGTCGTCGACATAGCGGGCGACAGCCTGTTCCACGGCGCGCGCTTCGGCATGGGTCGAGCGAACGAAGCTGAGGCGGGCGCCGATGCGGGCCTGCCCGAGCCGCCACAGGTCGCACTCGATGACGCCGGCGATCTTCGGATATCCGCCGGCGGTGTTCGCATCGCTCATCTGCACGATCGGCTCGCCGCCGGGCGGAACCTGGATCACGCCGGGTACGACGCCGTGGGAACGCATCTCGATCGACGCCGTCGGCGTGATCGGTTCGCCGGAGAGGCGATAGCCCGTGCGGTCGCTGCGGGAGGAAATCCTCCAGGTCTGGCTCCAGAAATCTTCGCTATCTCCGGCGAAAAGATCGTGCTCGCCGGCTGGCAGGGCCCGGATCGGCAGCGTGCCGTCGACGGAAGCGGAGAAGACATCACGCAACGCTACGGCCGGTTCGACGACGGCAAGACCCTGGGCCGGCAGCATGGCGATCTCCGCGTCCTCGCCGACCGCGATCCGATCGCCCTTCGCCAGAGGCCGGCCGGCATTGCCCCCGAAGCCGCCGCGGAGCGACGTGCTTCGCGAACCCATGACAACGGGAATATCCAGCCCGCCTCCGAGCGAGATATAGGCACGCGCAAGCTGCGGAGGTTGCCTCAATTCGAGAACCTGTCCCGGTTCCGCGAGATAGGCACACCAGGGAAGGAGTTCCGATCCGTCCAGATGAGGATTGCCGTCGGCGCCGGTGACGGCAAAGACGATTCGCTGCTCGAAACACAGGCTGAACGGGAAGGTCTGCACCTCTATCACGGCCGCATTTTCGTCATTGCTGACGAGAATATTGCCGATCCGGACCGCAAGCGGATCCATCGCGCCGCTCGCCGATACGCCGATATCGCGGTAGCCGGGGCGTCCAAGATCCTGCACCGTGTTGAACGGGCCACTTTCCAAAATCTCGATCATAGCTCGATCCTCGCCGGCAGGAACCGCACCGTATCTCCCGGCGCCATCATGGCGGGGCTCGGCAAGGTGGGGTCGAACATCTCAAGGGTCGCAAAGCCGATGGAATTCCAGCCGTTGGGGCCTGTGAGCATGGCGACGCCGGTCTGCATGCCGCCGATCGTCACGCAACCCTTCGGCATCTTCAGCGAAGGCACGGTCTTCCGCGGCATGTAGATGCGCGGATCGAGACCGTGCAGATAGCCGAAACCGGGAGCGCTGCCCAAGGCGAAGACGCGGTAGGTCGCTTCGTGGTGGATACGGATGACCTCGCGATCGCTTAAGCCCGAAAGATCGCAAAGGGCTGGAAGATCCATCGCATGGTCGCCGCCGTAATGGACGGCGATCTCGATCGTCTTGCCCTTGAGATCCATACTGCGCGCATTCTCCCACGCCTCCAGCAGCCGGGCGACCACCGCATCGGGATCTTCAGGCGTCTCCTTGAAGATCACCAGCAGGTTGGTCATGCCGGGGATGTTTTCAGCAAGGTCCGGCCAGCCCTTCACCGTCTGGGACAGGGCCCAGATCCGCCGCTGCGCGGCAAGATCGAAATCGCCTGGCGCCTCGAGCAGGAAGGATCTGGCGCCGATCGAGGAAACGCGAGCCTGGCTATTGGTGGCTGGAACGATCTCGCGTTGGGATGCGCGTCTGTTCGTCGTGACGATCATGGCTGAAGCTCGATTTCGAACAGGGGATCACCGAAGCCGACCAGGGCGCCGGGCTCGGCGAGCAGCCGGATCAAAACACCGGAACGGCTGGCGCGAAGGGGAAGCAGGACATGCCCTACCCCGACGAAACCGACGACGTCCGCGTCGGATACGGAGCGCGGCAGCTTCTGGGGCGTGGCGGAGCCTGGATGCTCGACATAGAAGCGGCCTGCCATCGGCGCCTTCACGACGGCCGTTGCGGAACTGGGCGCGCGTGGCGGCGCTCCGGTCGAGCTGAGCCGGGCGCCATCTTTTCCGGCGACGACGATACGAAGCTGTCCGTCCGGACGGGAGATTTCGAGCCCGTGCACGCCTGCGGTCGTCAGCGCGTCGGTGAGGAAGGCGATGGTTGCCGGATCGCTGAAATCGATCGCGCTCATGCCGCCCTCCGCAGCTTCAGCCAGTGTTCGAGATAGTGGATGTCGGTCTCGCCGCGCGCGAATGCGTGGTCCTCGAACAGGGAGCGCAGGAAGGGAATATTGGTGGCGATTCCCTCGATCTCCGTGCCGGCAAGCGCGTCGCACATTCTCGCCATCGCTTCCGCCCGCGTCGGCGCATGCACGATCAGCTTGGCGATCAGCGAGTCGTAATAGGGCGAGACCGTGTAGCCGGTATGAATATGGGTATCGACCCGAATGCCCGGCCCCTGGGGCAAAACCAGATGGGTGATGACGCCAGCCGACGGCAGGAAGGTGTCCGGATCCTCGGCGTTGATGCGGCATTCGAAAGAATGGCCTTTGCACGTCACATCGCCTTGGGTGAGATTGAGAACGTGACCTTGGGCCGCCTCTATCTGTGCCTGGACGATGTCGAGCCCGCTCGTCACCTCGGTGACGGGATGTTCGACCTGAAGGCGCGTGTTCATTTCGATGAAATAGAAAGCCCCGTCCTCATAGAGGAATTCGAAGGTTCCGACGCCGCGATAGCCGATCTGGAGGCAGGCCTGCACGCAGGCCTCGCCAACCGGCTGGATGATATCGGCTGCGATCCCAGGTGCGGGCGCCTCCTCCACCACCTTCTGATGGCGGCGCTGCATCGAGCAGTCCCGGTGCCCCAGCCACACGGCGTTGCCGTGATCGTCGCAAACAACCTGCATCTCGATGTGGCGCGGATGCTGGAGGAATTTCTCCATGTAGAGCGAGGGGGAACCGAAGGCCTTGCGCGCCTCTTCCCGCGTCAGCGCGATCGCCTCATGCAGTTGATCGGACTTCGGCACGACACGCATGCCGCGTCCGCCACCGCCACCGGCCGCCTTGATGATGACGGGATATCCGATCTCCAGCGCGATGCGTTCGACCGATGTGGGATCGTCGGGCAGCGAGGTGTCCGGGCCGGGAACGCATGGGACGCCGGCGGCCATCATCGCCCGCTTCGCCGAGATCTTGTCGCCCATCGTCGCAATCGACGAGGCACTCGGGCCAATGAAGATCAGCCCCGCCTTTTCGACGGCGTCGGCGAAGGCTGCGTTTTCCGACAGAAAGCCATAGCCGGGATGGATGGCGCCTGCGCCGGTCAGACGTGCCGCGAGAAGAATGGCATCCTGATTGAGATAGCTCCTGGCTGCACTTGACGGGCCGATGCAGAGAAAGCTGTCGGCGGTGCTGCCGTAGGGCGCGTCCCTGTCCGCCTCGGAGCAGATGGCGACCGTCTTCAGGCCGAGCTCGCGACAGGCGCGCTCTATCCGGGCTGCGATCTCGCCACGGTTGGCGATGAGGACCGTATCGAAGCGGCGTCCGGCAGTTGCGGATTGTTCGGGCATTTCCGGCATCAGGCAATCTCCGCCAGCAGCTCGCCGGTCTCGACCTCGCCGCCGTCGATTTCGGTCAGGCGCGTGATGCACCCGGACAGCGGCGCGGCGATCGTGTTGAAGACCTTCATCGCTTCGATGATAAAAAGCGTCTGCCCCTCCTCAACAGCGTCGCCGATTGCGACGAATGGCGGCTCCCCGGGCGCCGGGGCCCTGTGCAGAACGCCGAAGACGGGCGCCTTCACTACATGGGACGGTTTCTCGCCGCTCGAAGGCGCATCGACGATTGATCTCGGCCTTTGCTCGAGTTCGGCGACAGCCTCCTGCCCCGTCGCGGTTCGGAAAATCCGAACCGTCACGTCCTTTTCCGTCACAGTCAGCTCGGTAATGTTCGATCGTCCGACAAAGTCGATCAGCGTCTTGATCTTCGAGAGGTCCATGTGCGTGCTCGGAATTTCAAAATTCCACCGCGCATAGCCGAAGTTTCAGATCGCCCGGTGTTGTGATTTTCGTAGCACGACGTGTCGACTGATGGGGTCAGACGAAGTTTTGATGGAGCGCAATCCGCGCCCTATGGGGACCTGTCGCTTGACGTTCTTGATGGCAGCCAGCCCGGCTAGACGAAATAGAATCCATCGAAGAGCAAAGCGTTTTTGGAAACAGCGCCTCCCATCGCGCGTGCTTCTCTCGCCCAGGCTTCGGCCGAGAGCAAGATCTGCTCAAGGGTTCCCGTTTCGGCATCAAGCCTCATCGAGACATCGCCATCGACGTTCCGCGGAGGGGCCGGCTCCGTCAGCTCCTCGGAGGAGCGACGCTCTCCCGCAGAATAAGCTTGCTGCGGATAACGGTGCGGACTTTCCCCGCTTTTTGCCGCTGGTCAATGGCATCGAGCAGGAGATCGACCGCCGCGCGTCCCATCTCTTCCACCGGCTGCTCGATCGTCGAGAGCGGCGGGGAGGAGAATTCGCAGACGGGCGAGCCGTCGAAGGAGACGACCGAGAGATCATCGGGAATGCTCAAGCCCGTACGCTGGATCCGGCTGACAAATGAGATGGCCATGTCGTCGCTGGTGGCGATGACTGCCGTCGGCTTCTCGGTCAGCTGCACGAAATCATCCGCTGCCTGAACGCCTATGTCGAAGCCGTGTTGATAATCGAGCTGACCGCCCGAACGATGCACCAGCTCCTCGGACAATCCCGCCGCCCCGAGCGCCTCGAGCACGCCGGCATAACGTTCGACATCGTGATAATTGTCTTCAGGCCCTGCCAGATAGAAGAACCGTCGGTGGCCCAGCCGGATGAGTTCGGCCGTGACATCGCGCACCGCCTCACGGTCGTTGGTCACGACGCTCTGCAGGCCCGCATCGCTCATGTCGAGCAGCATTGAAACGATCGGCAGGCCGGAACCGGCAAGCGAGCGTCCGTCCACTTCAGGAAGCTTCGACGACAGGATGATGGCCCCTCGCACGCTGCCGCCGAAGGCGAGGTCGAGAATATGCCGTTCGGAAATCTCGTCGCGGTCGAGGTTGGCGATCATCAGGTTGTAGCCGCCCTGAATGAGCGACTTGTTGATGCTCTGCAGAACCTGCGGAATAATCTGGGAGACACCGTAATAAAGCGATCCCGGCAGGATGATCATGACGATGTTGGATTTGCCAACTCTCAGACCGCGCGCCATGGCATTCGGCGTATAGCCGAGCTGTCTCGCTGCCGCATTGATCTTGGCGCGGGTCTTTTCGTTGACCCGCCCGGGATTGGCAAGCGCCCGGCTGACCGTCGAGATCGCCACGCCGGCGAGCCGCGCAACATCGGCCATCAACGCGCCCGATTGCTCCTCTCCGGCCACATCCTTGTTTTTGTTCACTTTTGCTTCTCTCTTCCGGATGCTTCGATTTGCAACTTTAAGGCAGGCGACGATTTATAGCAAACGTTTGCCAAAAATCGCTTGCTTAAAAAACCAGCTTGATTATCATTTGGTCATGGCAAACGATTGCCAATCCTTAATGCGTTGAAAATCCATGGCTTATTGGATGCGGAACATCCTTCCGCACGCGGGTAGGCCATGCCTTAGGAAATGGATAGGTTATGGCTACTGGCGACAGGCTGCGCTTCGGCGTCGATCTCGTGACATTCTTCCATCCCGGTTTCTGGGGCGTCGACAGCCATGAAGCGATCGTCGACCATGCGCGCGGCGAGCCGCGAGCCTTCTGGGACAAGATACTCGACAGCGTCCAGGCCTCCGGCGTCACCGGCGTCGAGCTGACCTTCTCTCCCTTCAACTGGCAGGACGCCATCAAGACCTATGGTTCCGTCGACGCCTTCGGGGCCGAGCTGGCAAGGCGCGGCCTGACTCTGTGCAGCGGCTTCTTCGCCGAGCTCGAAGCGGCCGGCGACTTTGCCGACCCCGAGGCCCAGCGTGCGCTGATCGACAAGGCGGAGCGCTATGCCGATTTCCTGAAGGCCTGCGGCAGCGACATCATGGTGATCGGCGGGCCCTTACGCCAGACGCTCGGCGCCCAGCCGGTGCAGTTCCACGATTTCGACCGCGCCAAAGTGATTGCCGACTTCCTCAACCGGCTCGGTGCGATCCTTTTTGCCAGGGGCGTGCGGCTTGCACTGCACACTGAGGCGCACTCGATCTTTGCCAGTGCGCGCGACGTCGACCTGATGATGATGCTCACCGATCCGGCCTATGTGCATATGTGCCCTGATACGGCCCATATCATCGTTGCCGGCTCCGATCCCGTCCAGCTCGTCGATCGCCATCACGAACGCATGATCATCGCCCACTGGAAGGATGCGATCGGCCCGATGCCGGTCGACACGCCGATCGACAGACACATCCACGAAAGCCACCAGCCCTACTTCTGCAGTTTCGGCCTCGGACGGGTCGACTGGCCGGCCTGGATCCGGCTGCTGCGCGACCGGGCCTATGAAGGCTGGGCGATCCTCGAACTCGATGCCGCGCCCGATCCCGTCCGCGACATCGCCAACGGGCTTACGCTCGTCCGGCAGGCGCTCCTGCCGATCTATCGCTGACAACAATTCCAAGACAACAAACGCCCCGCAAAGAGGGCATTTTCAAGAGGTGGATCTATGAAGACCATGATGAAGCTCTTTCTTGCCGGCGTGGCACTTGCCGGTTTTTTCGCCTCGGCGCATGCCGAGGACAAGCCGACGATCGAGATCATGTCGTCCTGGACGTCGGGCGGCGAGGCGGCGGCCCTGAACGTCATCAAGACGGAATTCGAAAAGCGCGGCGGCGTCTGGAAAGATTCCTCGATCGCTGGTTTCGGCGCAGCCGATGCCGCTTTCCAGAACCGTATCGTCGCGGGTGACGCGCCCGGCGCCAAGCAGGGCGTCATTGGCCTCGCAGCCGCCGATTTCGTCAGCCAGGGCCTGTTCAATCCGATCGATGACGTGGCCGCCGCCGGTAAATGGGCCGACGCCCTGCCGAAATCGATCCAGGATCTCATTTCCTATGACGGCAAGGTCTATCTGGCGCCCACCGGAGCCCATGGCGAAAGCTGGGTCTTCTATTCCAAGGAGGCCTTCGATAAGGCCGGTATTTCGCAGGAGCCCAAGACCTGGGACGAGTTCTTCGCCGATCTCGATAAGCTGAAGGCTGCCGGCGTCGTCCCGGTCGCCTGGGGTGGTCAGCCCTGGCAGCAGACCAAGGTCTTCAACATGATCCTGCTCTCGCAGGTCGGGATCGACGGCTTCCTGAAGATCTATGCCGACAAGGACAAGAGCGAGGCATCCGTCGAGGGCGCGAAGAAGACGCTCGCAATCCTCGGCAAGCTGCGCGGCTATGTCGATGCCGGCGCTGCCGGCCGCAACTGGAACGACGCGACCGCCATGCTGATCACCGCCAAGGCCGGCGTGCAGTTCATGGGCGACTGGGCAAAGGGCGAGTTCACCGTTGCCGGCAAGGTGCCGGGCAAGGATTACGGCTGCATGATCGCACCGGAATCGAAGGGCATGGTCTATATCGCCGACTCCCTCTGGTTCCCCAAAACGGGCAATGCTGCGACCGACAAGGCGCAGAAACTGCTCGCCGAAGTCGTCATGGACCCGACAGTCCAGGTTGAATTCGCCCTCAAGAAGGGCTCGGTGCCGATGCGCTCCGATGTTGACAAGTCTAAACTGGATACCTGTGCCCAGAAGGGCGCCGAACTGATGAGTGCCGACGCCATCGTGCCGGACCAGGCGATCGTGCTAACGCCCCAGCAGGTCGGCGCGCTCGACGATTTCGTCGACGAATACTGGAGCGGCGGTTCGGACGACGCAGGCGCTGCGGCCAAGAACTTCTTCGCCATCTTCGAGTAGGATCGTGCCCGTGGCGTCGGGTTGATCCCGACGCCACGGCTGCCGGGCCGTCACCTTGCATGGCAGCCTGTGCCCCGTTTTCCCGTCAACGAGCTGGCCGATGTCCATCAAACGCAAAGCCAATCTTTCCGCCACCATCGCGCTGCTGCCGACATGGTTTGTCGCGGTCGCAGTCTTTATCGGCACCATGGCCTGGTCGATCCGGCTGTCGTTCACCAATTCGACGCTGTTTCCATCTTCGATCTATGTCGGCTTTGCGCAGTATTCGAAGCTCTTCTCTTCCGCCAAATGGCTGGCCTCGCTGCAAAACGTGCTGATCTTCGGCGTCCTTTACGTCGCGGGCTGCCTGCTGCTCGGCTTCCTGCTGGCCGCAGCACTGGACCGCAAGATCCGTTTCGAAAGCGCCTTCAGGACCATATTCCTTTATCCCTATGCCATGTCCTTCGTGGTGACGGGGCTGATCTGGCAATGGATGCTCAATCCCACACTCGGCATTCAGGCAAGCGTGCGGTCGCTTGGCTGGGAAAGCTTCGTCCTCGATTGGGTCGTCAATCGCGACATGGCGATCTATGCGCTGGTGCTCGCTGGCGTCTGGCAGGGCGCGGGGCTTGTCATGGTCATTGCGCTCGCCGGCATGCGCGGCATCGAGGCCGAGCAATGGAAGGCGGCGCGGATCGACGGCATTCCCGTCTGGCGCATCTACGTCTCGATCATCCTGCCGCAGCTCGGGCCGGCGCTGGCCGCCGCCGGCATGCTGCTCGCCATGGGTGTGATCAAGACCTATGACATCGTCGTCGCCATGACCAATGGCGGCCCCGGCAATGCAACGGAAGTGCCGGCGAAATTCATCATGGACAATCTGTTCGGGCGCCAGAACCTCGGCCTTGCGACAGCCGGCGCGACGGTGCTCGTCCTCGGCGTGATTATCGCCGTCGCCCCGTTCCGCTACGCGATGCACATGCGCGGCAAAGCGAAGGGAGCCGCGTAATGGCCGATCCTCATCCAAACGGCCCGAAGCCGGTACAGATCACCGCCGGGCGCATTGGTCTCTATACCTTCCTTGTTGTCGCAGCGCTGTTCTTCCTTTTGCCGCTCTACACCATGGTCGTCACTTCGCTGAAGTCCATGGACGAAATCCGGCTCGGAGAGATATTCGCCCTGCCGGCCAGGCTCGATTTTTCCGCCTGGATGACCGCATGGTCGGGCGCCTGCATGGGAACAGTCTGCGTCGGTATTCGCAGCGGCTTCTGGAATTCGGTGGCAATCACCCTTCCCTCGGTGGCGCTCTCGGTCTTCATCGGCGCCGTCAACGGCTATGCACTGTCGCTCTGGCGCCCGCGCGGGGCAAACCTGCTCTTCGGTCTGCTGATGGCCGGCGGCCTCATCCCCTACCAGATCTTCCTCTATCCGATGGTCCGGGCGATGGCGAATATCGATCTCTACAATTCGCTCGCCGGCATCATTCTCGTCCACGTCATCTTCGGCCTGCCGCTGGTGACGCTGCTCTTCCGCAACTATTTCGTCAGCGTCCCGGAGGAACTCTGCAAGGCGGCACGCGTCGACGGTGCGGGCTTCTGGCGCATCTTTTTCGAGATCATGCTGCCGATCGCCGTGCCGATGGTCGTGGTCGTCTCCATGCTACAATTCACCGGCATCTGGAACGATTTCCTGCTCGGTCTCGTCTTCGCCGGGCGCGACAACCTGCCGATGACCGTGCAGCTCAACAATATCGTCAACACCACGATGGGCGAGCGGACCTACAATGTGAACATGGCGGCGACCATCCTGACCGCCATCGTTCCGCTCGCCATCTATTTCCTGTCCGGCCGCTGGTTCGTGCGCGGCATCGCGGCCGGCGCAGTCAAGGGGTAACGCTTCCATGCAATCTGCCGTCTCCGTCAAGGACCTGAAGATCGCCTATGGCGATCACACGGTGATCGAGAAGATGTCCATCGACATCGCGCCGCGCGAGTTCCTGGTATTGCTTGGGCCTTCCGGCTGCGGCAAGTCCACGCTTCTGAACGCCATTGCCGGCCTGCAGGACATTACATCAGGCGAAGTCTGGATCTCGGGCAAGAATGTCAGCTGGGAGGAGCCGAAAGACCGCGGCATCGGCATGGTCTTCCAGTCCTACGCGCTCTATCCCCGCATGTCGGTGCGCAAGAACCTTTCCTTCGGCCTGCGCGTCGCCGGCCTGCCGAAGGACGAGATCGAGGCACGCGTCGCCCGCACCGCCGCCCTTCTCCATCTCGACAAGCTGCTCGACCGGCGCCCTGCCGAACTGTCGGGCGGCCAGCGCCAGCGCGTCGCCATCGGCCGGGCGCTGGTGCGTGAAGTCGATGTCTTCCTCTTCGACGAACCGCTGTCGAACCTCGACGCCAAACTGCGCAACGAACTGCGCGTCGAGATCAAGAAGCTGCACCAGCGCCTCGGCAATACGATGATCTACGTGACCCACGATCAGGTCGAGGCCCTCACCCTTGCCGATCGTATCGCCATCATGCGCGACGGCGTGATCCAACAGCTCTCCTCCCCGGCCGAGATTTACCGCCGCCCGGCCAATCTCTTCGTTGCCGGTTTCATCGGCGCTCCGGCGATGAATTTCGTCGAGGGCCGGATCGAGCGCGGCGACGGGCCGCTAGTCTTCAGGAGCAAGGGGCTGACCATCGATCTCTCCGACTACTCCTTCCGCGCAGCCGTAGCTGAAGGACCGGCTACACTCGGCTTTCGCCCTGAGCATCTTGTGCTCGACGGCGCCGAAAGCGGCCTGCCCACCATTCTGGGCCGCGTTTCCGTTGTCGAGCCGATGGGTTCGGATGCCGTCGTCTGGTTCGACTGGGCGGACCAGAGCCTCTCGCTCCGGCTGATGGGCGACGTCACACTCGAGCCCGGCGATGCCGTGGCTCCCGGGCTCGATATCGCCAAGGCCTCCCTCTTCGGCGCCGACGGATCGCGGCTGTGACGCGCCATCCCTTTGTTTTCCCGCAATTCCGCACGCGCTTCGCGTCGTTTTGAGGATTGCTCCAGGACAGGATTTGAAAAGACATGCCTGAGATCGTCTATGATGCGCTGGTGATCGGCTCCGGCGCGGCGGGTTCCTTCGCGGTAAAAGAACTGACGGCGCAAGGGCTGTCGGTGCTGCTGCTCGAGGCGGGTCCCGCCGTCGGGCCTGGGGATTTCGACCCGGCGCGCAAGAAGGCGCCGGCAAGCAGCATCAATATCTGGGAGCGCGCGCGCGCGACCCTCAAGGGCCAGCCGATCCAGGCGCGCGCGGCGTTTTTCACCGAACGCTTCAGCCATTTCTTCGTCAACGATCGCAAGAACCCCTATACGACGCCGAAGGGCGAACCCTTCCTCTGGATCCGCGGCCGCCAGGGCGGCGGGCGCCTCCACAGTTTCGGGCGGGTGCTGCTGCGCTGGACCGACGACGATTTCAAGATCCACACACGCGCCGGAAAGGGCGTCGACTGGCCGGTCTCCTATGACGAGCTGGCGCCTTTCTACGACGAGGTGGAGGCCTATCTCGGGCTTTACGGCAATAAGGACAACGTGCCGACCCTGCCGGACGGCGTCTATGCGAAGCCGGCAAGCCTGACGCCCGCCGAACAGACCTTCAAGCAGGCGGTCGAAAGCCGCTGGCCGGAGCGGCACGTCATCTCGTGGCGCTATATCGCGCCCGACGCCGACCGCATGCCGCGGCCACTGCGCGAAGCAAAGGCCAGCGGCCGGCTGACGATCCGTTACGATGCCGTCGTTCGCGGCATCACCACGGACGAGAAAACCGGCCGCGCCACCGGCGCTGAGTTCATCGATCGCAACACCGGCGAGGTATCGACCGCCCACGCCGCGACAGTGGTGCTCTCGGCCTCGCCGATCGAGAGCGTGCGGCTGCTCCTGAATTCGGCTTCGGCGAAACATCCCGATGGGCTCGGCAACAGCTCGGGCGCTCTCGGCCGCTATTTCATGGACCAGCTTCCCTGCCTCGCCTTCGGCTCCTTTTCCAAAGCCAAAGGTTGGGCGCACGACGATTCCGCACCAACCGACCCATTCTACAATCCGTCAGGCGGGATCTTCATTCCCCGCTTCGGCGAAGGTGACGTTGCCCGCGGCGATTTCGATTACCAGGGCAGCGTCGGTCGCGCGCCGGTCTCGGAGCACACCGATGCGCGTCTCGCCTTCTTCGGCTTTGGCCGAATGCTGCCCTACGCCGACAATCGCATCACCCTCGATGCCAGGCGCAGGGATGCCTGGAACATTCCCGTGCCGCATATCCGCTGCGTCATGCAGGAGGAGGAACGGGCGCTGCTCAGCCGTCAGGAGGAGACGCTCATCGCCATGGTCAGGGAAGTTGGCGGCGACCTCGAATTCATCGGCTCGCCCACAGGCCTCAAGGAGATGGGCAAGGGTGCCTTCCCCGACGCCGATGCCTTCAGCCGTTTCATGTTCCGCAAATGGTTCCGCAAGACCATGTGCATGGGCGCGGCAATTCACGAGACGGGCGGCGCGCGCATGGGCCAAACCCCGGAGGCCGCGGTGCTCAACTCTTACAACCAGGTCTGGGATGCGCCGAACCTCATCGTCACCGATGCCAGCGCCTTTCCCGGCAGCGGTATCGCCGGCACGACGCTCACCGTCATGGCCCTGACGATCCGCGCATGCCGGAACCTTGTCGATCAGTACCGGGCGGGGCAGCTGTAGACGCGCTTCGGTGGCTGGGGTCGGGCCATCTCGGTGGACGGTTGTCAGAACTGTCACACAAACTTCGCACTGACATGCTCCTGTCAAAAAAGCAAAAAGGAACAGGCCATGTCTCAAACACATCAGGACCAGCTTAGCCGGATAAAGGCCGAAATCGCCGACAGCTTCGATGAGGAGCTGGAAATGCAGATGGAGGAGGACCGACTGGACGATCTGGTCGCCGAAGGAATGTCGGAGCCGGCCGAGCAGACACTCGAGCGGAAGATCTATTTCCGGGAACTCTTCCGGCTGCAGCACGAGCTGGTGCGTTTGCAGGACTGGGTTCAGCACAAGCAGCTGAAGGTGGTCGTGCTTTTCGAAGGCCGGGACTCTGCCGGCAAAGGCGGCGCGATCAAGCGTGTTACCCAAAGGCTCAATCCGCGCGTCTGCCGCACGGTCGCGCTGCCCGCGCCGACCGAGCGGGAACGCCATCAATGGTATTTTCAGCGCTATGTCCCGCATCTTCCGACTGCCGGCGAAATGGTGCTCTTCGACCGCAGCTGGTACAACCGCGCCGGCGTCGAGCGTGTCATGGGTTTCTGCACCCCGGACGAACTCGAGGAGTTCTTCCGCTCTGTGCCGGAATTCGAGCGGATGCTCGTCCGTTCCGGGATCGTGCTGATCAAATACTGGTTTTCGATCACCGACGAGGAGCAGGAATTTCGCTTCAAAATGCGCATCCACGATCCGCTGAAGCAGTGGAAGCTTTCGCCGATGGATATGGAAAGCCGTGTCCACTGGGAAGAATATACCAAGGCCAAGGAAGAAATGCTGGCGCGCACGCACACCAAGGAAGCGCCCTGGTGGGTGGTCCAGGCCGTAGACAAGAAGCGGGCCCGGCTGAACTGCATCGCCCATCTGCTCGAGCAGATTCCTTACGAGGATGTCCCGAAGCAGGATATTGAGTTGCCGGATCGCGTTCGCCATGCCGATTACATCAGGGCGCCAGTGCCGCCGGAACTATACGTTCCCGAGCGCTATTGAGGCATAGCCCCAACGGGTTTTCGCAGCCGGATACGGCACTGCGCTTACGCCATGCGCGAAGGCATGGCGTAAGCGACCGGATCACCCGCGACCCTCCAATGGCGTCAGACGGCGGTCTTCGCCATGCTGTTCAGTTCCTGGACAGCATCATCCGGCAGCATCAGTCCGGCGGCGGCGAGGTTTTCCCTGAGATGGCCGACGGAGGAGGTGCCGGGGATCAGCAGTATGTTCGGCGCACGGCGCAGCAGCCAGGCGAGCGCAACCTGCATGGGCGTGGCGCCAAGGCGTGCGGCGACGTTGGAGAGCGTGGACGATTGCAGCGGGGTAAAGCCGCCGAGCGGAAAGAACGGTACATAAGCGATGCCCTTGCCCGCAAGCTCGTCGATGAGGGCATCGTCGGCCCGATGCGCGAGATTGTACTGGTTCTGCACGCAGACGATCTCGGTGATCCCGCGGCCTTCGGCGACCTGTTTCGATGTGGCGTTGCTTAAGCCCACCTGACGGACGAGACCTTGTCGCTGAAGATCGGCAAGCACCGCCAGGGGCTCCTCTATAGATCCTTCGGCGGGGCCATGCAGGTCGAACGTGATTCTGAGGTTGACCACGTCGAGCACATCCAGGCCGAGATTGCGGAGGTTGTCGTGTACCGCCTGCGTCAGCTCTTCGCGAGAGAAGGCCGGAATCCATGATCCATCCGTCCCGCGCCGCGCGCCGATCTTGGTGACGATGACGAGATCGTCGCGATAAGGGTGCAGCGCTTCGCGGATGATCCGGTTGGTGACGTGGGGGCCGTAGAAGTCGCTGGTATCGATGTGATTGACGCCTGAAGCAACGGCTTCGCGCAACACCGCCAAGGCGGCGTCATGATCCCTGGGCGGACCGAACACGCCTGGACCCGCAAGCTGCATGGCGCCGTAGCCAAGCCGTTTGACGCGACGGTCGCCGATGGTGAATGTGCCGGACTGATCGATTGTGGACATGATCGAACTCCTTTCAAGAGATGACACGAAGTTAGGCGTTGTCCGGCCGCGTGAAAACTGGGTACAATCCGTACGGGCTGTGCGGGATCGCGAACAATGAAAGTCGACTTGAGTGATTTGAATGCCTTCGTGGCCGTGGCACAGGCCGGCGGTTTTCGTGAGGGCGCGCGTGCCAGCGGCGGCAGCGCCTCCTTCCTCAGCGAGGCGGTTCGTCGGCTGGAGGCTCAACTCGGCGTCAGGTTGCTCAACCGCACGACGCGCAGCGTCGTTCCGACAGAGGCGGGCAAGGGTTTGCTGGAGCGGCTCGGTCCCGCATTGTCGGAAGTGGAGTCCGCCCTCGATGTCGTCAACGGTTTTCGCGACAGGCCGGCCGGTTCATTGCGGCTCAATGTGCCGGTCAGCGCGGCGCGGCTGGTGTTGCCCGCCATCGTTCCGCCATTTCTCGCCGCCTATCCCGACATTCGGCTGGAGGTGGTCGCCGAAGAGAGCTTCATCGACGTGCTCGCCGCCGGCTGTGACGCCGGCATCCGTTATGATGAGCGGCTGGAGCAGGATATGATCGCCGTGCCGATCGGCCCACGCGTGCAGCGCTTTGCCACTGCGGCGTCCCCCGACTATCTCGATCGTCATGGCCGGCCGCGGCACCCGAGCGAATTGCTCGGCCATGCCTGTCTGCTCGGCCGATTTGCCAGCGGCGCGCTGACGACGCCCTGGGAATTCGAGCGAGACGGCGAGGTGGTTCGGGTCGAGCCGAGCGGCCCCCTGATCGTCAGGATCGGCGGGGCGACCGATCTTAAGGTGGACGCTGCGATATCGGGTACGGGGATTATCCACGTTTTCGAGGACTGGCTGCGCCCGCATCTCGACAGCGGCGCCCTCGAGCCGATCCTCGAACCATGGTGGCAGCGTTTTTCCGGTCCGTTCCTCTATTATCCCGGACGGCGCCTGGTCCCCGCGCCGCTGCGGGCGTTCATCGATTTCGTCAAGGCATCGGCCAGCCAGCGCTGAGCGGCGTCAGAGCTTGACCCCGGCGTTGTCGCCATGATCCCCTGATCTTCTCATGGTCGCCCTCAATGGACGCTCGGGGTTTTCATGACCACTGCGAAGTCTTCGGCGACCAGTTCGCTGACCGCGATGAGGATCTCTTCCCGGGAAAAGCCGGATGTCAGGGCGCGTTGGATCAGATCCTGCAGATCCGGCTCCACGACATCGCGGCAATCTTCCAGGCGTTCCTCCGAGACGGTGAGGCTGTTCAGTTCGTCCATTGTCTGTCCTTTCCGGATATAACCACCGAGGCCTGGGAGGCCTCCCAGGCAGGAGCGGCTAGCGGGCAGCCGTGCGCTTGCTCCCGGCAGGCAGGCCCTCGCGCTGCATCTTCTTGCGGGCAGCCTTGCGCTGCCGGCTGATCGCCTGCGCCTTTTCCCTGACGCGACGTTCGGATGGTTTCTCGTAGGCGCGCCGTTCCTTCATTTCGCGGAAAGGCCTTCGCGCTGCATTTTCTTTTTCAAAACCCTGAGGGCCTGATCGACGTTGTTGTCTCTGACGAGTACCTGCATTTCAAGTTCTCCTTATTGAGTGGTGGTGTGATGATCGCCGTTCAGCCGAGCTGCTCGACAATCAGCGCCTGCAATTCGCGCCAGGTGAGAAGGCAGGGAGACGGCGTCCAGCTCCCGGCGGGGCGGCGAACTCGTCACCTTCACGCGGTTTGGCCGCCGCAACCGCGGTGACTTTTTTTGGGTCGTTCAAAAAAATCCTTCGCCGGCCATGGCCGGGTTATCGCTTGTGTGTGGGATTGCTTATCGCGCAGCGTATGGCGCGATGCGCAAGCGTGTCGCCTACAAGCCATACGGCTTCGGTCCCGCTTCGATCGGTCGCAGCTGTAAAATAAGTCTCGGAGACCGCGATTGCAACGGGCGAACCCGTTGCGTCACAAAACTCCACCGGAGGTATCCGTCTCTAGCATTTTACTCAAGTTATCCGCGTATTAGTTCGCCAATTTTTCTTCAAATTTGCGTGAAAATGGAATTATTCCATCGGAAATGAAGCAACGGGAAAATCGGCGGCGAAATTAACCTTCTGGTAAATAGGTTATTGACTTATAGTATTAATCAGTTGTTAAAGGAGCCGCTCGCTAAGGTCAAAATTGACCCGTCGATAAACAATTTTAGGAGAGAGCAATGGCTTCGCCGATACACGCAACTGATGATAGTGCAACATTTAACGAAACTGACGTAATTTCCGGAAATCTGCTTTCCAACGATTCTTCCGACAACGGCCACCTGTACCTGCGCGCCTTCGACGGCGAAAGCGTTGGTGCCAAGCAGGGCAACAGCCAGGTCACCGAGATCCATGGCGACTTCGGCACCTTCTTCGTCAAGCCGGACGGCAGCTATACCTACGTTCTCAGCGACGCTGCCAAGATCGGCTTCACCAACGGTGAAACGCTGACCGAACGTGTCACCTACAAGATCTCCGACGGCGCCGGCCACACCGACGTCGGCGTGTTCTCCCTGAACATCAAGGGCGTAACCCAGGTCAAGCCGGTGGCTGTCGATGACCACTTCAGCTTCTCCGAAGGCGACGTCATGGGTGGCAACGTTCTCAGCAACGACATTAAGGGCGACAACGGCAAGCTCTTCCTCCGTCAGTTCGACGGCACGAACGTCAGCGCCAAGAGCGGCCTCGACGCCGTTACCGACATCGCTGGCGACCATGGCATCTTCCACGTCAAGCCGAATGGTGAATTCACCTACACGCTGACGGAAGACCTGACTGCCGGCCAGCAGGTCACGGAAAACGTCCAGTACTACAAGATCTCCGACGGCGAAGGCCACACGGATGTCGGCGTCCTGACGCTCAACATCACCGGCACCGACGCTCACCTCGTTTAAACAGCGGCTGAGTTCATGAACAAACGACGCCCGCCGCATAATCGGCGGGCGTTTTCATATGTGCGCGTGTCTTGATGCAAGGCGCGGCAAGGTGCGGTTACATCTGAGCGGAAGTAAAACCCCTAGCCGGACAGCTTGCAGCGATGGCTAAACCGTTCGAATCCTCATAGGATGCCTGACGCAACCCATAAGCCGCGAATGCTTGGGGTGTTTCGACGGAGACGAAGCAACCGGTATTCACGCACCAACGCGATACAATGTGGCGACAACACCCCGCCTTTGGAGATGTCTATGTCCCGACCACCGCGCCGGCCGCTCAATCCACTTGACGCTGCGGAAGCACTGTTCAAACCGGCGAAGAAGATCGCCGTGCCCGCTGCCGTCGAACGGCCGGTGTTGCCCAACGCAAAGGAACTCGTCTCGCTGAAGCTCGACAGCGACGTGCTCGCCTATTTCCAGGCCGATGGCCCGGGCTGGCAAGACCGCATGAACCATATCTTGCGCGTGGCGATGATCGACAAAGCCTGACAGCATCCGTGCCATCCAATAGTCCGGTATCCCCGTTGCAGCGGAGTGACGACGTCTTTCTTCGGTTGTGCAAATAGCATTTTTTAGCTAATTCTTATAAATGCCATGGGGGCGTAGTCTTGGCATTTGGAGGAGACGCCGTTGACCGAACACATCGAACCCAAACAAATCGAAACAGACGATCTGACAAAAGTCTGGTCCGTAACGGAGTTCTGCGCTCGTCACCGTATAGACGCAGAGGAACAAGCGCTGCTGCTCAAACTTTTCGGGCCATTCGCGACCGCCTGCGAACTGCTCCACAACGCCAAGCGAGCGCCAAGATTTAGGTAATCGGCGCTCGGCCTGGTTGCCTGCTTTGGATCGCTAGGATTGTTTTCCGGTCGCTTCGCGTCCAGCGCGTATCACGGCGTCTGTCGTGATATCGAACTTGTTGTAAACGTCGTCGATTTTGCCGGATGCTCCGAATTCATGCATGCCGACAAACACGCCGTCCACACCGAGATAACGGTCCCAGGAATCCTGCACGGCAGCTTCGACGGCGACTCTCGCTCGCGTCTCACCCAACACCGATCTCTTGTAGGCGGCATCCTGCTTCTCGAACAGCAGCCTGCACGGCATCGAAATCACGGCAGTGCGGATCCCCTCGTTCTGCAGCACCGAGCGGGCTTCAACCGCCAGATGCAGTTCCGAGCCGGAGGCAAGAATCGTCAGCTGCCGCTCGCCGCCTTCGGCTTCCTGAAGGACGTAGGCTCCCCTTGCCGAGCGGTTCTCGTCCGTCGGGTCGCGGCGTAAAAGCGGCATCGGCTGGCGAGACAGGGCAATCAGCGCCGCCTGCCGCGGCGTATCCATGATCGCCTCCCAGCACTCGGCCGTTTCGATCGGGTCGCCCGGACGATAGACGGCGAGGCGAGGAATGGCGCGCAGTGCACTCAGGTGTTCGATCGGCTGGTGTGTAGGCCCGTCCTCGCCCAATCCGATCGAGTCATGCGTCATCACGAAAATCGAACGGACCTCCATGATCGTTGCGAGCCGGATCGCCGGGCGGCAATAGTCGGAAAAGGTCAGGAACGTCCCGCCATAGGGAACAAGCCCCCCATGCAGCGCCAAGCCGTTCATCGCCGCCGCCATGCCGTGCTCGCGGACGCCATAGTGAATATAGGAGCCACCATATTCCCCAGGCTTGATCTCGACCTGGTTCTTGGCCTTGGTGTTGTTCGAGGGCGTCAGATCCGCCGACCCGCCAAGCAGCTCAGGGATCGCATCGAAGAGATGGTTGAGCACGATGCCGCTCGCCTGTCGGGTGGCGAGGTCCTTTTCGGAGCCTAAGAGTTCCTGCTTTGCCGCAGCGATGGCGGCGCGCCAGCCGGACGGAAGCTCTCCCTTCATCCGTCGTTGAAAATCGTCTCGCTTCTCCGGCGAAGCGGTCTGGAGACGGATCGCCCAGGCCATCCGCGCCGACTCGCCTTTGGCGCCGATCTTCCGCCAATCGCTCAGAAGCGTTTGCGGTATTTCGAAGGGAGGCGATGTCCAGCCGAGGATCTTGCGGGCGCCGGCGATCTCGTCCTCTCCGGGCGCGTCGCTATGGGCCTTCTGCGTTCCCGCCCTTGTGGGGAAACCGAAGCCGATGATGGTTTTGCAGGCAATCATCGACGGCCGATCCGTCACCTTCTGCGCCTCGATGATCGCAGCGCGGATCGCATCGGTATCGTGCCCATCGATCTGCTGGACGTGCCAGTTCGCCGCGCGGAAACGTGCCGGATGGTCATCGGATTCGGCAAGACTTGTCGCGCCGTCGATCGAGATCGAGTTGTCGTCCCAGAAGGCGATGAGCTTGCCGAGCTTCAGATGTCCGGCAAGGGATATCGCCTCGTGGCTGATGCCTTCCATCAGGCAGCCGTCGCCCAGGAAGACATAGGTGTGGTGGTTGACCAGATTGTCGCCGAACGAGGCGTTCATGATCCGCTCGCCGAGCGCCAGACCAACGGAGTTTGCGATCCCCTGCCCCAGCGGGCCGGTCGTCGTTTCGATGCCCGTGGCGTGACGATATTCGGGGTGACCGGCGGTGCGGCTGTCGATCTGGCGGAAGCGTTTGATCTCGTCGATCGTCATGTCCTTGTAGCCCGTCAAATAGAGCAGGCTGTAGAGCAACATCGAGCCATGGCCGTTGGAAATGACGAAACGATCGCGGTCGAACCAATGGGGATCGCCCGCATCGAACTTCAGAAACTCGGAAAAGAGAACCGCCGCGATGTCAGCCATACCCATCGGCATGCCGGGGTGACCGCTCTTTGCCTGTTGAACCGCGTCCATGGAGAGGAAACGGATGCAGTCGGCGAGATCCCGGAGGCGTTGATCCTTGGGAGCTGGGAATGTCTTCGGCGCTTGAGAGGTGTCCGGCATTGGGAGAAACTCCTTGGAGTACCTGGATTGTGAAGGCAGATGTCTGCCCCGTTGTCTCGTTGACCGTGGCCTAAGAGCCCGCCGCGGCGAATTTGACGGGTCCAGGCTGAACCTAGTGCGGAGTTTCCAGTTGTGGATACCATCCGCGTTAAGAAAGACCGATTTCTACGACCTCCTCCGCGCGCCGGCGCCGTCAAGCGGAAAAGAAAAACCTGTCGTGAGGGATGTAGACGACGCCGTCTTCGCACTTCCTAAATGACCTGGCAGGCCAGCGCGATTTTCCTGAATTGCTCCTCACCTTCTGCACAAAATCTGCAATCCGGCGGGGCATTTTCCTGTCATGAGCAAGAACGACACCCCGCCCCGCATCACACCCTCCGCTGTGCCGGATCGCCTCCGCAAGGACGGGTGGTGGCTGATAGAGACGCGCCAGCCTCGGGGGGCCTTTTCCGAGGGGATCTCCGCAAGCATGCGCATCGTGATGGAACGGCGGCATTTACGAGAGGACCAGCAATGGACACAACCGACACCTTGACATCGCCGATGCCCATCAGACGCAATCCCGGCCGAATTCCCGTGCTGCTTGGCATCGTGGCGCTGGCGGATTTTCTGATCTTTGGCCAGGAACCCGGGATAAATCTTTTTCTCTTTGCGCTCGCCATCTGCGCCTGCATTCTGTTCCCGGCCATGAAGAGCCTCTCGCCTTTAACGGCGGCTCTTCTCCTCGGCTTTTCGATCCTGGCGTCGGCGCCTCTGCTGGAAACATCGTCGCCCATGGGCTTTGTTCTTTGCCTCTGCGCCCTGATGTCAGTTGCTCTCACCTGCGCCAGACTTGTACCGCGCAGCCTAACCGAGCTGCCTTCTGTGTTTCTTCGTTTCGCTGTCGTCATTCCATTCCGGCTTGTCGAGGACAGCAAGAGATATTTTGCGACACGGGCCAAACATTCGTCTTCAGCCGAAATCCGCAGAAGCATCGGCCTCTGCGTGATGCCGCTCATTCTCGCATCGGTCTTCCTGCTTCTTTTTGCGGCGGCGAATCCGCTCATCGAGGTCACGCTGCGCAGTATCCGTTTTGACCTTCTGCTGCAGTTTCTTGATCCCTGGCGGATCGGCTTCTGGGTGGTGATATCAGCGGTCGTCTGGGCGATGCTCCGGCCGCGGCTGGCACGCCGCACTGCGAGGTCGCAAGCCAGCAGAGCGCTCCATATCGTGCCGACCAAAAATGCACCGCTCGGCCACGCCTCGCTGCTGCGGTCGCTGCTTCTCTTCAATGCGCTCTTTGCCGTGCAGACGCTTCTCGATCTCGTCTATCTCTGGGGCGGCGCCGATTTGCCCGATCACATGAGCCATGCCGAATATGCTCATCGCGGCGCCTATCCGCTGATTGCGACAGCGCTTCTTGCCGCCGGTTTCGTCCTCCTCGCCATGCGGCCCGATGGCCCCGGCGATAAAAGCCCCCTGATCCGCGGCCTTGTCTACGCATGGATCGGCCAGAACATCCTTCTCTGCCTGTCTTCGATGCTGCGGCTCGAGCTTTACGTCGAGGCCTATTCGCTGACGGAACTGCGTGTTGCCGCTGGTCTCTGGATGGGCATCGTCGCCATCGGCCTTGCCTTGATGCTGCTGCGCATTCTGCTGAACCGATCCAACGAATGGCTGATCGCCACCAACCTCGCTTCCCTCATCGCCGTTCTCTACATCAGCGCCTTCATCGATTTCCCCGCTTTCAGCGCCCGCTTCAATGTCACCCACAGCCGGGAGATCAGCTTCGAAGGCCAGCCGCTTGATATCGATTATCTCTCCTCACTCGGCCCTTCCGCCATTCCCGCACTCGATCTCTATCTCCTCAAGCTGCCGGATCATCTGATGGACCAGAGGACCCAAGCGGTGACAGTTCGGTACTACCTCGCCAGGAATTTTGAGATGCGCCGGCGCGACTGGCGGAGCTGGACTTTCCGGTCTGCGCGACTGGACAGCTATCTCCTTTCTCCCATTGCAAGATAGAACGAGAACGATAACAACAGGTCCGACAAACAACGCAGGACTGGTGGATGGCGCCCCGCATTCTCGTCGTCGATGACGAACCTCACATTCGCGATGTGATCTGCTTCGCCCTCGAACGCGCCGGCATGGCATCGACGGCAGCCCGCAACGGCATCGAGGCGATGGCGGCCTTCCGACGCGGCAACATTGATCTCATCATTCTCGATATCGGCATGCCCGACATGGACGGTCTGGAAGTCTGCCGCCAGATCCGCAAGACTTCGGGCCTTCCGATCCTGTTTCTTTCGGCGCGCGACGAGGAGATCGACAGGGTGTTGGGCCTCGAAATCGGCGGAGACGACTATGTCACCAAACCTTTCAGCCCGCGCGAACTCGTCGCCCGGGTGAAGGCGATCCTGAAGCGCAGCGGCAGTGAAGCAGGCCCTGACAGACGCCATGCCGCTCTGGTTGCCGGCGAACTCAGTTTGGACCGCCGCGGCAGGACGGTCACATTAGGCGAGAGCGCCATCGCGATGACGGCGCTCGAATTTGCCATCCTGGATGCATTGCTGTCACACCGGGACATGGTCTTCAGCCGCGAACAACTGATGGAAGCGGCCTATGGCCCGAACACCTATGTCTCCGACCGGACGATCGACAGCCATATCCGCAACATCAGGGCCAAGTTCGGGGCCGCTGGCGGCTCGGGGGTCATCGCAACCGTTCACGGCATCGGCTTCAAGCTCGGCGGCGAAATCGGAAGGAAGGTCTGATGCCGGCGCCGAAAGTCCGCACGAAGTGGCGGCCGACGCTGGCGCTGATCGTCTTTGCCGTGCTTTTGACCGTCATGATGCTGCCGATCCTGATCGTCATCTGGTTTCGCACCGCCGAGGCGAGTTCGAGCGGAATGGCGCCGACGGAAATCGGCGCCCTCGTCGTCGTCCTCCTGTTGACGCTCGCCGTTGCCTATGTGCTGACGCGCACGATTACCGGGCCTATCGACGCCTTGATCGCCCGCGCGGACGAGATCGCCCGCGGCGGCAAGGCTGCAATCCGGCCGCTCGAAAGTCATGGAACGCGTGAGATCGCGGTGCTGTCGCAAAGCTTCCTCGATCTCGCCGGGAAACTGGTCGATCGCACGGAATATGTCCGCTCCTTTGCCGCCCATGTCTCTCATGAGCTGAAATCGCCGCTGACGGCCATCCGGGGTGCGGCAGAGCTTTTACGCGACGATGACGGCGAGCAGCAGATGACGAAAGCGCAGCGGCTGCATTTTCTCGACAACATCGTCGCCGACGCAGTCCGGCTGGATGCATTGCTGCAGCGGCTGAGGGAGCTTGCGCAAGCCGAAACGCCTTTGACCGAGGGCCAGATCAGCGTCGCAGACATCATATCCTTGCTGCGCGGACAATTCCCTGCCCTCAGGATCTCAGGCGCAGGCGATACTGGATTGTCAGTTGCTCTTCCCCAGGAAGCAGCCGGCATCGTCTTTACCAATCTTGCCGAAAACGCCTTGCAGCACGGCGCCACGCTCCTGGAACTCACAGTGTCGGCCAGTGCCCGAACAGCCGTCATTCTTGTCCGCGACGACGGCAGCGGCATTTCCGAGGCAAACTGCGAGCGCGTCTTCCAGCCGTTCTTCTCGACCCGCCGCGAGCAGGGCGGCACCGGCATGGGGCTCGGCATCGTCCGCGCCATGCTGAGTTCCCACGGCGGCACGATCCGCTTGCTGCAGACGGCAGGCGCCGGCGCCGAATTCGAGATCACGCTGCCCGCCCTATCCGCGCGGGGCTGAGGCGGAGCCTCCCAAAAGGTAACTGCCTCCTTGCCCGTCAGTCTTATTCACGTTGGCGGCATGTTTCAACAGATGTTGCTTGACATACGAACTAGTTAGTACATTCTGAAAGAGCGAACAGCGGAGGAGTCAATCGCGACGGCAATATCTCGGTTATGACGCGCATTCGCGTGTCTGACGACGGTCAGCCGGCAAGGGCAAGGCCACGCTTTGGGAGGAGCGCATGACCCGTATCATCGTTTTTATTTCTTCGTGCTGAAGGTGACGATCGCCCAGCTGCTCGCGGGCATGGTTGTGCTCGGCGCCTTTCGCCTGATCACCGGCAGGGAGCCCGATGTCGGTCGCATGCTTGCGCATTTCAAGACCATGACGGCGTAACGCCTATTGCGAGGACCACTCCGATGAAGACATCGATTGCGACCGTTTCATTGAGCGGCGACCTGCGTGACAAGCTTGAGGCGATCGCCAAGGCAGGTTTCGACGGGGTGGAGATTTTCGAGAACGATTTCCTGATCTTCGACGAGAGCCCTGGGGAAGTCGGCCGCATGGTGCGCGATCTCGGAATGGAGATCACGCTCTTTCAGCCGTTCCGCGATTTCGAAGGCATGCCGGAGCCGCTGCGCGGCCGCACTTTCGACCGAGCGGAGCGCAAGTTCGACCTCATGCAGGAGATGGGCACCGATCTCGTGCTCGTCTGCTCGAACGTTTCGCCGGCTGCCCTCGGCGGTCTCGACCGGGCGGCGGCGGACTTCCATGAGCTCGGTGAGCGCGCCGCCAAGCGCGGCTTGCGCGTCGGTTACGAGGCGCTCGCCTGGGGCCGCCACATCCAGGACCATCGCGACGCCTGGGAAATCGTCCGGCGGGCCGATCATCCGAATATCGGCCTGATCCTCGACAGCTTTCATACGCTGTCGCGCAAGATCGACGTCAACTCGATCCGCTCGATCCCGAAGGAGAAGATCTTCATCATTCAGCTCGCCGATGCGCCGCTCTTCGACATGGATCTGCTCTACTGGAGCCGGCACTTCCGCAACATGCCGGGCGAAGGCGACCTGCCGGTGCTCGATTTCATGAAGGCCGTCGCCGCAACCGGTTATGACGGCTATCTGTCGTTGGAGATTTTCAACGACCAGTTTCGCGGCGGTTCGCCGAGCGCGATCGCCGTCGACGGCCGCCGCTCTCTGATCTATCTCGGCGACCAGGTGAAGCGGCAGCAGCCGGAGAGCGCGCTGCCGGTGCCGGCCATGCCGCCGCGCGCTGCCGTCGAGGGCATCGCCTTCGTCGAATTCACCGCGGATGAGGACGAGGCGCCCGCGCTCGAGGCGCTGTTTGCCAGCCTCGGTTTCCGCAAGGCGGCCAGGCATAAAACCAAGCGCGTCACCGTCTTTCGCCAGGGCGCCATCAATCTCGTCGTCAATACCGAGCAGAAGGGCTTTGCCAGTGCCTCCTATGCCGTTCACGGCACCTCGGCCTATGCCGCCGGCCTGATGGTTGATGATGCCAAGGCTGCGTTGCAGCGCGCCGTCGCGCTCGGGGCGGAACGGTTCGCGCAATCGCTCGATGCCGGCGAGATCGAGATGCCGGCCGTTCGCGGCGTCGGTGGCGGCGTCCTTTATTTCCTCGACCGCAAGACCGAGCTCGGCCGCATCTGGGAGATCGAGTTCGATGCGATCGAGGACGATATCCCTCCGCAGCCGGCTGGGCTGCAATCGATCGACCATATGGCGCAAACGATGAAATACGAGGAGCTTCTGACCTGGCTGTTGTTTTATACGTCGCTCGTCGAGGCGGAGAAGACGCCCATGGTCGATATCGTCGATCCCTCCGGCATCGTCCGTAGCCAGGTGGTCGAGAATGCGGAAGGGTCTCTGCGCATCACGATGAACGGCGCGGAAAACCGCAACACGCTGGCCGGCCGCTTTATCGCCGAAACCTTCGGCTCCGGCATCCAGCATCTCGCCTTCAGGACTGACGACATTTTTGCGACCGCCGCCGCGCTTGCGGCAAACGGTTTCGTCTCGCTTGCGATTTCACCGAATTATTATGACGATCTCGAAGCTCGCTTCGGCCTCGATGCCGAATTTGCCGATCGCCTCAAGGCCAACAACATCCTCTACGATCGCGACGATTACGGCGAATATTTCCAGCTCTACAGCCCGACCTATGGCGAGGGCCTGTTCTTCGAGATCGTCGAGCGGCGCGGTTACCGCGGTTATGGCGCGGCAAACGCCATTTTCAGGATCGCGGCGCTGAGGAAGCACATGCGGCCGACCGGCCTGCCCCGCGCCTGAGGCGCCATATCACGCCGAGGTCCGCAGCATCAATTCGGCATTGAGAAGAATGCGGTCCGCCGGCGCGACCGCCCCTGTGCCCTCGCCGAGCCTGCCGAGCAGCAGCTCGATCGCCAGCCGGCCGATCTCGTTATAGTTCTGTGCGACCGTCGTAATCGGGGGGCAGGCGTAGCGGGACAGAGGATGGTCGTCATGTCCGGCAACGCGCAGATCATAATTGGCGCCGTGGCCGACCTTGAGTCCCTGCTGATAGGCGGCGGCGATGACGCCGAAAGCGACGCGGTCGTTGGCGCAAAGCACGGTGCGCGTCGGGAAACCTTCGCCCGAGGTGAGGATGCGGGTCGCTTCCTCGAAGCCGAAACGCTCGAAATCCCAGGTCTTGCTGTCGGTAAGCCCGACAATCTCAGGCACCATCCGGAACTGCTCCATCGCCTCCACATAGGCCGTCTGGCGCGTCAAGGCGTTGGTGTTGACATGCGGCATGCCGAAATAGCAGGGCGGTTCGCCCGAGCGGCAGAGATAGTCGACGATCAGATTGAAGCTCTGGCGATTGTTGGTGCCGACGAAGGAGGATGTCTCGTCGAGTGGCGAGTCCACGTAGATGAGGGGCACGCTGCGGCCGAGTTCATCGAGCGTCGCATGGTGGGATTCCACACCGAGCGGGGCGATGATCGCGCCGGCGACATTCATGGATTTCAGCGTCTTGATCGCCCGGTCTTCCATCTCCGCCTTCCCGTCCGATGACAGGACGAAGGCCAGGAACCCCGTCTCGTTGGCAATCATCTCGATGCGGCGGGTGAGCGCCATGTAGAAGGGATCGGTGGAATTGGGAATGATGACGCCGAGAATGTTGCTGCGCCGTCGATTGAGGTTGACGGCGAACATATTGGGCCGGAACCCCGATTTCTTCAGGGCCTGCTCGATCGTTTCCCGCGTCTTCTGGCGCACCGACATTGGATCGCTGAAATATTTGGAGACGGTGGGACGCGACAGACCGACGAACTCCGAAAAGTCCTCCATGGTTTTGATCGTCTTTCCCACCATCTGATCTCCTGATCGGTCGCTCCTGACGGTTTCTAGATGACTCATCGCCGAACGAAAAGCGGTTGTCGTTCGGCTACGATGACGATGAGGTCGATCTAGTCGATGGAGAACTGTACCTTCATCGTTGCGGGATCGGCGGACTTCGTGATGATGAAAGGCAAGACCTCGCCGAGCGGCAGGCGATGGGAAACCAGCGCGGCCATCGCGCCTTTGTCTCTTTTCAGGATTGCGAGGGCCTCGGGAATGTTGCGGTTCAGCGAATGGGACCCGGCAAAACGGATCTGGCGCCGGAAGATCTCGAAGGGCGCGATGGAAATGCGCTGATCGGGCGCGCAGACGCCGAAGACGAGAACCGTGCCGCCGTCGGTGACAAAATCGATCATGCTTTCGACGACGCGGGCGATGCCGGTCGCATCGGCGACGAAATCGAAGTCATGGTGGCGGGCGGCAAGCGCCTGAGATCCCGAGACGGCCGTCTCCAGCCCCAGCTTTTCGGCAAAGGCAAGGCGGCCCTCGTTGATGTCGGCAACCGTCACCGACGGAACGCCTTCGGCTTTCAGGGAAAGCGCAAGCAGCAGCCCGATCGGCCCGGCGCCGAAGACCAATGCATTCTCCGTTCCAGCCGGACCGGCCCGCAGGCCGGCGCTGCCGAGGCCGTTCAAGACGCAGGCAAGCGGCTCGGCAAGTGCGGCGAGGTTGAAGTCGAGATCGCCGATCTCATGCAGATGATCGGTCCTGACCAGGCTGTATTCGGCAAACCCGCCGTTCTCCGTCACGCCATAGGCCTTCAGATCACGGCAGAGATTGCTTAACCCCTTGCGGCAGGCTCGGCATTCTCCGCAGGGAAGATTGGGGTCGGCGACGACCTTGGCGCCGACGGCAAGGCCGGAGACATCGCCCGCGACGGCCTCGACCACGCCGGCAAATTCATGGCACGGAACCAGCGGAAAACGGCCTTCGCCATAGCGGCCATGCAGGACGTCGATATCGGTATGACAAAGGCCGGCCGCGCGTACGCGCACAAGCGCATGGCCGGGCCTGACCTCCGGTACCGGCAGCGTCTTGGTAACCGCGACGCCCTTTTCGCTATAGCAGATGGCTTCCATCCCTCTGGCTCCTGGCTTCATGTTTGCGGCTGCGGTCAGCTCATCCAGTTGCCGCCGTCGACATTATAGGTCTGGGCGAGGATGTAGTCGCTGTCGGCGGAAGCGAGGAAGACGGCCAGACCCTTGAGGTCGTCAGGCGTGGCGAAACGGCCGATCGGGACGGATTTGGCGACGGCGGCCTTCTTCTCGCCCGGCTTCAAGCCTTCCCATTTGGCAAAATGGGCATCGACGACATCCCAATGCTCGCCGTCCACGACGCCCGGTGCGATCGCATTGACGTTGATGCCGTATTTGACGAGCGCGAGCGCCGCCGACTGCGTCGCCGAGATGATGGCCGCCTTGGAGGCGCAGTAGAGCAGCACCAGCGCCTCGCCGCGACGACCGGCCTGGCTTGCCATGTTGATGATCTTGCCGCCCCTGCCCCGCTTGATCATGACATTCGAGGCGGCCTTCATCATGAAGAGCGGGCCCTTCAGGTTGATGGAGAAGACCCGGTCGTAACTTTCCTCGGTGATCTCGTTGACAGGCGCCATGTCGAAGATGGCGGCATTGTTGATGAGGATGTCGATACCGCCGAACTCATCGTCGACCGCCTTGACGAGAGTGTCGATGGCCGAGAGATCGGTGACATCGAGCTTCATCGCCTTTGCGGCGGGGCCGATTGCTGCAGCGGATCTCGTTGCCCTTTCGATGTCGATATCGGCGATGACGACCTTGGCGCCTTCCTTGACGAAGGCTTCGGCAAAGCCGAGACCAATGCCGCGCGCACCGCCGGTGATCAGGGCGACCTTGTCTTTCAGTCTCATGTCTTTCTCCAATTCATCAGGCGAAGAAGCCGGAAATGCGTCAATGATGACGGGTCGCTCCAATCAGAAGGTTCCGGCAGCGCCGCTGCCGGAACCTTCCCGGGAGGAACTCGCGGAAAACCGCGAGGATCAGGATTTATTTCGGGTAACCCGCCTTCTTCATGTCGCGTTCGACCTGCTTCTGGGCGCTGTCGAGGGCGGCAGCGACCGTTTGCTGGCCGGACAAGGCGGCGGCGACCTGCTGGCCGACGAGCGTGCCGATGCCCTGGAACTCAGGAATGGCGACGAACTGGACGCCGGTGTAGGGAACCGGATCCTTGGTCGGCTTTGCCGGGTCGGCGGAAAGGATGGCCTTCAGCACGGTATCGGCAAAGGGGGCGGCCTTCTGATATTCCGGAAGCGCGTAGGTCGACTTGCGCGTGCCGGGCGGCACGGCCACCCATCCCTCCGTCTCACCAACCTTCTTGACGTAGTCCTTTGAGGTCGCCCATTTCAGGAAGGATTTGGCGGCGTCGAGCTTCTTCGACGTGGCCGGAATTGCCAGGTTCCAGGACCAAGACCAACTCGATCCGTTTGCCGTGACGGCAATGGGTGCGCGGGTAAAGGCGATCTTGTCGGCGACCTTGCTCTGTTTCGGATCGTAGACGCGGCCGGCGGCCGACGTCGCATCGATCCACATCGCGCAATGGCCGGTTGAAAACAGCGCCTGGTTTTCGTTGAAGCCGTTGGCAGTCGCGCCGGGAGGACCATATTTGGTCATCAGGGCGACATAGTCGGTGATCGCCTTCTTCCAGGGCTCGGAATTGATCTGCGGCTTCCAGTCCATGTCGAACCAGCGCCCACCATAGGCGTTGATCATGGTTCCCAGGAAAGCCATGTTCTCGCCCCAGCCCGGTTTGCCGCGCAGGCAGATGCCGTATTGTTCCTTCGCCTTGTCTGTCAGCTTGGCCGCATATTCCTTGATCTGGTCATAGGTCGGTTCGTCGGGCATCTTGATGCCGGCCGCATCGAAGAGGTCCTTGCGGTAAAGCGTGAATGAGCTTTCGGTATAGAAGGGCACCGCGTAGAGCTTGCCGTCGACGGTCAGCCCGGCCTTGATCGGGGCGAGCAGGTCATCATAGTCATAATCGGCGCCGAGGTCGCCGACGGGAGCCAGCCAACCCTGCTTGCCCCAGATCGGCGCTTCATAACCGCCGATGGTGATGATGTCGTATTGGCCGCTCTTCGTCGCGATGTCGGTCGTGACCTTCTGGCGCAGGACGTTTTCTTCCAGCACCACCCAGTTCACCTTGTTGCCGGTCTCCTTTTCCCATTCCGGCGACAATTTTTGCATGATGATCATGTCGCCATTGTTGACAGTGGCGATCGTCAGCTCCTCGGCGTCCGCCATTCCGGCCGCCAATGCGAGGCAGGCGACGGACGCAGACAGAATGCAAATGATCTTGCTCATGGTCTCCGCTCCTCCTTTACGGATGTTCACGCATAAAATTACATGCGTAAACTTTTATCTGTCATCCCGACGAAGTTTGTCAAGGACGTTTTCACGACCGATTTGGACAGCTTTCCTGTCGTAATTGCAAGTTTGATGCACTTGCCTTGCCAATAACGTTGATATTGCGATGCGGTGCAACGTGAAGATCGGCGCCGCGATGCAACATAAAATTATCACGCGTAAAATTATTCTTGACTGGTTTCGGCAGGCAAGGTACGGCCGGAGAAAGTCGCGTTTTATGAACTGTGCGGAGTGCGGAGGACGCTTTTCGCATAAAGGAGATTGCAGATGCCATTCCCTCTGAGGGCACTTGCGCCGGAAGCGCTTGGCCCAACGGTCACGGTCGGTGAGATCCTGGTAGAGATCATGGCGACGACGGTGGGAGCCGGGTTCCGCGAGCCGCAGGCCCTGACCGGACCTTATCCCAGTGGAGCGCCGGCTATTTTTATCGATCAGGTCGCCCGCATGGGCGGTGCGGCCGGCATCGTCGCCAGCGTCGGCAATGACGATTTCGGCCGGCTGAACGTCGATCGCCTGCGGCAGGACGGCGTCGACGTCTCCGCCATCGCCGTGAGCGAGGACTGGCCGACGGGCAGCGCCTTCGTCCGCTACCGGCCGGATGGTGCTCGCGACTTCGTCTTCAACATCGCCAGATCCGCTGCCGGCCAGGTAGGCCTGACGCCCGCGGCCAAAGACCTTATCGGGCGAGCCGGGCATGTGCACGTCATGGGAACAGCCCTTTCCATTCCCGGCGCCCGCGAGGTGATCCTTTATGCCATCGAAACGGTGCGTGCCCGTGGCGGATCGATCTCCTTCGATCCCAATCTCCGTAAGGAGTTGCTGACGGACGACGGCGCTCTGGACAGCTTCAATCAGGTTCTCGGCGCAGCGGATCTGCTGCTGCCCTCCGGCGAGGAGCTTTTCACCGCCGCCGGGCTGAACGACGAGGTGGCGGCTGTTGCCAGCCTCCTGGAGAGCGGCATAGGCGAGATCGTCCTGAAGCGAGGCGAACAGGGTGCGTCTTTCTTCGGCCGTGACCGTCAGCGCGTCGATTGCGCCGCCTTCGCTGTCGACGAGATCGACCCGACCGGCGCTGGGGACAGTTTCGGCGCGGCCTATCTCACCTGCCGCCGCAAGGGCATGACACCGGATGCCGCGCTCCTTCATGCCAATGCCGCCGGGGCCCGGAACGTGACCCGGCTCGGCCCGATGGAAGGCGTCTCGACCCTTGTCGAACTGGCGGCCTTCATCGCCGAAACCCCGAGGAGATAGTCGATGGATCAGATATTGACCCGTCTTGCCGCCGCGCGGCGCGAAGGAGCGCCCTTCGGCATTACGTCAGTCTGCTCCGCCCATCCCCTCGTCCTCAGGGCCGCCATCCGGCGGGCGGTTCGGGAAGGCGGACCGGTGCTGATCGAGGCGACCTGCAACCAGGTCAACCATCTCGGCGGCTATACCGGCATGACGCCCGAGGCTTTCATCCGCTTCGTCGAGCGCGTGGCCGCCGAGGAAGGGCTCGATCGCTCGCAGATGATCTTCGGCGGCGATCACCTCGGCCCCAATCCGTGGCGGAAGGAAGCGCCGGAGGCGGCGCTTGAGAAAGCCGAAGCTATGGTCGAGGCCTATGTCAAAGCGGGATTCAGCAAGATCCACCTCGATGCCTCGATGGGCTGCGCCGGCGAGCCGGTCGCTCTCGACGACAGGACGACCGCCGAGCGTGCCGCACGACTTGCCGAGGTCAGCGAAAGGGCGGCGAAGGCGATCGGCGCGCCGCTGCCACTCTATATTCTCGGCACCGAGGTTCCGGTGCCGGGCGGCGCCGACCATGCGCTGGAAGAACTCCGACCGACCGCGCCTGAAGCCGCCCGGGCGACAATCGCCATTCATCGCGAAATCTTTTCACGGGCAGGATTCGAGGACGCCTTTTCGCGCGTCATCGCCTTCGTCGTTCAGCCGGGCGTCGAGTTCGGCAGCGAAAACGTCATCGATTACAGACCCGAGCTTGCAACTGAGTTGACCGCGCTTCTTGACGAGGAGCCGCAATTCGTTTTCGAAGCCCATTCCACGGACTACCAGACGCGCGCTGCGCTTACCGGACTTGTGAAAGACGGCTTTCCAATCCTGAAGGTTGGTCCCGGCCTGACCTTTGCGCTGCGCGAGGCAGCCTATGCGCTCGATATGATCGCCTCCGAGATGGTTCCCGGTTACGGCGACAGGCCTCTGGCGGCCGCAATGGAGGCGGTGATGCTGGCCGCACCCGGCGACTGGCAGGCCCACTATCACGGCGACGCCACGGCCCTGCGCCTGCAACGACACTATAGCTACAGCGACCGCATCCGCTATTACTGGAACAGGCCCGAAGCCGACCGGGCTTTCGAGACCATGCTCGGCGCGCTGCGTGGCAAGACAATCCCGGAAACGCTGCTTCACCAATTTCTGCCGCAGATTTCGGCGGCTGAAGCCGGCGATCCCGAGACTATCCTGATCTCAGCGGTCGATCGCGTCCTTGCCGATTACCAGAGCGCCTGCGGCACCCTGTCCTGAGCATCGACATCAAGGCAAGCGGATCAATTTTTGGGCTCCATCGCTGTCAAGGTAGCCTGTCCGATAACATCCGCGATGCGTTCGGAGAGTACCGGGTCGGAAACGGCGCGCGCGAGGGTAACGCCGCCGCTCAGCATGGCGAGTAGCAGGATCGCTCGATCCTCCCGCTGTGTTTCGGATTGCTCCTCTATCGTACGCTCCTGCAGGCCGGTTGCGACTTCCTCGACGAGGCGTTTGATCTCTACCGTATAGGCGCTTCGCGTTTCATCGTCCGCGCGCATCACATCGGGGGAAAGGCTCGGCAGAGCGCAGCTCTCACCCAGTTCGCAGGTTCTTTTATAGCCGAGATAGTAGCCGACGAACGTCGTCAGCCAGTCTTTCGGTTGGTTGATTTTCAGCGCCGAAATTCCCTGCCGCAGCTCTTCGAGACCCGTCAGCACGGCCGTGCGGAAGGCTTCGCCCTTCGACTTGAAGTGTCCGTAGAAGGCGCCGTTGGTCACGCCCGCCGCCTTGGTCAATGCATCAATACCGGCGCCGCCGTAGCCTTCCTTTCTGAAAACCTGTCCCGCCGCCGCGATCACTCGCGTTCGGGTCTCTTGTTTGTGTTCGGCACTGTAACGCATGAATACCTCATTTGGAGTGATCGCTCTTTATGCCTTGCTAAGAGAGCGATCGGTGTGTATGCATAAAGAGTGATCGGTATATATCAGAAACGGTCACGATCCGAAACAGGGAGACATGCGATGCCCATCACACTTACGGTACCGGAAGGCCTGCTTTCGCAGCAGGCACAGGCCCTAGCCTTTGCCGGACTGACGGACGCGTTGCTTGATGCCGCCGATTTGACCGGCAATGCTTTCATGACGGCCAATATCATCGGCACCATCAATGTGCTGCCGCGTGAACATATGCTTGCCGGGGGAAAGCCGGTCGCCGCAGCGTTCATCGAACTCAGGCTGCCCGAGATTGCGCTGGCGAGCGCTGAAGCAAAACAGGCCTTCTTTGAAAAAGCAACAGATGTCCTCGAACGGGCCGCGGAGGGCCGGCTCAAACGCGAACACATATGGTCCAACATCGTCTATGCGCCTGAGGGGGCCTGGGGTATCGCCGGCCGCAGCTATAACAACGCCGAGCTTGTTGGCGCCATCCAGGGTGCGGTTGCCGTCTCGTAACGATCGGGGCGCACGCGCGGAAATCTCGGACCTGATGCAAGACCGGGCCGGCGACAGCAATGAGTCGCGGTCCGGCGCTACGACGGAGCCAAGCCATGCAGCTTGCCAACTATCTCTTCTTTTCCACCGGCTGCGAGGAGGCTCTTGCCTTCTATGCCAAATGCGGGCTTGGCCGTGTCACGGAATTGAAGCGGCACGGCGCAGACGGAATGCCCGTTGCCAGCGAAGCCATGCAGGGCAAGGTGATGCATGCCCGCTTCGAAGGACCTGGTATTCTCTTCTTCGCCTCGGACAATCACGATGCCGAGCCGATGCGCGGCTCCGCCCATATGCTGATCATGGATGACCGTGACAGCACCGACAGGCTTTTCGCGCACTTGGCCGAAGGCGGCGAGATAACGACACCGCTCGCGGTGCAGCCATGGGGAAGCTATTACGGCAAGTTCACCGATCGCTTTGGTGTTCAATGGATGCTCGATTGCCTGGCGTGAGCATGTGCCGCCCATGCGCAAGTGGAAGACGATAGCTGGTACCCGCGTGTCACCGCGTCGTATAACCGCCATCGATGACCAACACTTCGCCGGTGACGTAGCTTGCCGCCGCCGAGCAGAGGAACAAGGCAGCACTCGCTACCTCTTCCGGCTGCCCGACGCGCCCCATCGGGGTCATGCTGCGCCAGGTCGGAAACCAGTCGGGATTTTCAATGCCGCCGCGCGACAGATCGGTTTCGATATAGCCGGGAGCGATGGCGTTGACGCGGATATTTTCAGCGGCAACCTCGCTTGCCAGGCTCTTCGTCATCATGTGAACCGCCGCCTTCGAGGTGTTATAGGCGACCTGGTTCTGCGGAATGTTGGAAACGATGCCCGACATCGAGCCGATGTTCAGGATGACACCGCCGCCCTGGCGCCGCATGGGGGCGAGTGCTGCGCGGCAGGCGCGGAAGACGGCATCGACGTTGACGGTCATGATCTCGCGCCAGATCGCATCGGAAAATTCGCCGCTGTCGCCATGAACGGCGATGCCGGCATTGTTGACGAGGATGTCGAGCCGGCCCCCCCGCGAAAGGGCTTCGGTGACGAGTTCGTCGGCGGCGCTTTCCTTCATGAGGTCGGCGGCGATGAAATCGCAATCGATACCGGCCTCGGAAAGCCGGTCTTCCGCCGCTCCATTGCGCGTTCGTCCCGTGATGACGACCTTGGCACCCGCTTCGCCGAGCGCCTCGGCAATGGCAAGCCCGATGCCGCGCGTGCCGCCCGTCACCAGCGCCACTTGTCCGTCGAGGCGAAATCTGTCGAAGATCATGTCCGTTTCCTCCAGAGCGTTTGTTCGTCAGATGTCTGTGCTTTGCGGCAGGATGACGAGATCGCGGATCGTGACGTTGCGTGGGCGCGTCAGCATGAAGAGCACCGCTTCGGCCACTTCCTTCGGCTCCATCAGGCCACCTGCAGCAAGCGCCTCATCCAGCTTCTCCTGTGGCCAATCGCTGAGAAGGGCCGTCACGACGGGGCCGGGCGCGATGGCGCCGACGCGCAATCCATGTTTTGCCACCTGCCGCCTCAGCGTATGGACGAAAGCCTGCACCGCATGTTTGGAGGCTGTGTAGATCGGCTCCCAGACGACAGGAACCATGCCGGCCACAGAGCTCGTCAGGATGATATCCCCGGTCTTGCGTTCCACCATGTGCGGCAGGACCGCGTGCACCGAACGGAATGCGGCATTGATGTTCAGGTTGAGCATCCTGTCCCAGGCGTCGGGATCGCCGTCGAGCACCTCGCCGCCGACATAGGAGCCGGCATTGGCGTGGAAGATGTCGAGCTGGCCTGCCTTGTCCAGAATCTCAGGCATCATTCGCGCCACGCTTTTCGGGTCGGTGAGATCGATGACCAGCGGAATGGCATTGGCCCCGAGCGTCGCGCAGATTTCCTTCAAGCCTTCTTCGTTGCGGTCGACCAGCACGACCCGGGCGCCGGCAGCAAGCAAGGCTTTGGCGCATTCCAGGCCGATACCTGACGCCGCTCCGGTGACAGCCGCGACTTTTCCAGACAGATCCTGTCCCATTTTCTTCCTCTGCTTTTCTATGGTTTAGGCCCTGCCGAGCGAGATCCGCGATCGGCGTGCCAGCGAGTCGACGATGACGGCGACGGCAAGAACGGCGCCGGTAATCATGTATCGAAGCGATGATGACAGATCGAGAAGCGTCAGCCCGCTGGCAATCGACTGAATGACGATGATGCCGAGAAGGGCCGAATAGGCGCTGCCGCGCCCGCCGAACAGGCTCGTGCCGCCGATAACCGCCGCGGCGATGGCATTGAGATTGACGTCGCCCGTACCGGCCTGCTGGCTTGCAGTGGCGAGCCGAGCAGCCGAAAGCACACCGCCGGTCGCCGCAAGCAGGGCGCACATGACGAAGGCGCTCGCATAAATGCGCGACACGTTGATGCCCGAGCGGCGGGCCGCCTCCCGGTTGCCGCCGACGGCATGCATCGAGCGTCCCCATTTCGTGCGCGTCAGCGCATAGTTCATCGCGGCGACGAGCCCGACGAAAAGGCCGAACATCCAGGGAACGCCGCGCGACTGGTTGAGATAAAACGCCACCGCCTCCAGCGCGACGGTGATGATGACGGCACGCAGAAGCAGTCCGCCGACCGATTTCGACGAGAGGCCGGCAGCCCGCCGACGCGCCGCCGTTCGGTAGCTGGAGAAAAAGATGGTAATGCCGGCAAACGCCACCAGGGCATAGGCGACAGGGTCCGGCATGACCATGATCTGCCCGAAATTTACGAGCCAGGAGCCGTAGGTCAGATTGATCGAACCGGTCGATCCGAGGATATAGAGCTGCAGGCCGAGAACGGCGAGAAGTCCCGACAGGGTGGAGACGAAGCTCGGCATGCCGAAGCGGTTGAAGAGGAAGGCATAGAGCGAGCCGATCAAGGCGCCGACGGCCATGGCGGCGAAGATGGCAAGCACCACCGGCCAGCCCTGGTTGATCCAGAAGACGCCGACCAGCGCCGAGGCGAAGCCGCTGACGGAGCCGACGGAAAGGTCGATCTCGCCGACCATCAGGATGCAGACGATTCCGAGCGAGATGACGCCGACCGTCGAGCAGTCGAACAGCATGTTGACGAGGTTGGCGCTGGAGAGAAACACCGGATTGAGCGCCTGGAACACCGTCCAGATGATCGCCAGACCGACGATCACAGGCAGCGAGCCGAGGTCGCCGGAGCGGATGCGGTCCCAGAAGGCGCGGACCCACCCGGCGAGGCTGTCGTCATGGAGGACTCTTTCGTCACGCCGGTCGAGGAGCGCGGGTGATGCCGGTTCATTCTGCATGGTCTTCATCATGGCCTGCCCTCCTCATTCTCTCGGCTTTGCGCCTTGCGGCGCATGGCGCGGCGGGAGACGGAATTGTTGGATGCGCCGGTGATCGCGCTGACGAGCTCTTCGTTGGATGCATCGGGCATGAAGGTGCCGTTGTTGCGTCCGAGCCGCAGGACGACGATGCGGTCGGCAACGGCGCGCACATCCTCCATATTATGGCTGATCATGATAACGCCGAGGCCGCGCTCGCGCACACGCTCGATCAGATCCAGCACTTCGGCGGTCTGGGCGACGCCCAGCGCTGCCGTGGGTTCATCGAGCATGATCAATTTCGGCTCGAGCAGCAGCGACCTGGCGATCGCCACCGTCTGACGCTGCCCGCCGGAAAGCGAGGCGACGGGCTCGCGCACGCTCGGGATTCGCGCGGAAAGCTCGCTCAGCAGCTTCCAGGCGCGGATCTCCATGGCGACCTCATCGAGCTGGAAGGGATTGAGCTCCTTGCCGAGAAAGATGTTGGCGACGACGTCGAGATTTTCGCAGAGTGCCAAATCCTGAAAGACGGTTGCGATACCGAGATCGAGCGCAGCACTGGGGCTCGACAGGTTCGCCGGCTTTCCTTCGAAAAGGATCGTGCCGGAGGTCGGCTGATGCACGCCGGCCAGGATCTTGACCAGTGTCGATTTGCCGGCGCCGTTGTCGCCCACGAGCGCCACGACCTCGCCGGCATGCACATCGAGCTCGATATCGGTGAGCGCCGACACCGCCCCGAAGTTCTTTGATATGCCGTGCAGGCTGAGGACAGGCTGACGGAAGGGGTCAAGAAGATGAGAGGTTTCAGACATCGCCTGGCCTTTCGGAAAAAGCGAAAAACGGAAGCGCGACCGGTGACCGGCCGCGCCTTCCCTTGCGGACTACTTGAGGATGCCGAGCGTCTTGCAGCCGTCGGCGTAACGGCCGGTGCACAGCTCCTCGGCAGTGTTGATCTTCTTGTCGATGATCTCGGCCTTGAGGTTTTCGGCAGTGACGACGGCGGGCACGAAGAGTTGCGCGGGCGTGTCGTAGAGGGTCATCTCGGCCTTGATCGTTTCTCCCGCGAGCAGCTTCACTGCAACGTCGGCAGCGGCGGCGGCAACGATTTCGCTCGGCTTGGAGATCGTATTGTACTGATCCCCTGATATGATGAGCTGCAGTGCTGCGATCGTGGCATCGTTGCCAGTCACCGGCGGCACGGGATCGACACCCGCCGCCTTGAAGGCTGCGATGGCGCCGCCACCGGTGCCGTCGTTGGCGGCGACAACACCGACGATCTGCTTGCTGAAGCGCGTGATCTGGCCGGCTGCCCATTGCTGGGCGTTCGCCGGCTGCCAGTTCGGCGTGTCGAACTCGGCAAGCGTCTTGTATCCGCCGCTCGCCAGGCCTTCGTGAATGCCGTCCTTGATTAGGCCGGCGGCCGCATCGGTCGGTGAACCGTTGATCTGCAGGATCCCGCCGCCATCGGCCGGCACCTTCTCAGCCTTCAGATGCTGGACGAGCGATTCCGCGATCGCCTTGCCGATCGCTTTGTTGTCGAAGGAGACATAGAAATCTGCCTTGCCTTTCGGGATCGGACGATCATAGGCGATAACCTTGACGCCCTGGCTCTGAGCGAGCTGGACGAGAGACGCGGCCGCCGCCGAATCCACCGGATCGAGCACGATGACTTTCGCACCCTGGGTAATTGCCGAATTGAACTGCTGCTGCTGTTTGGCGATGTCGGCATCGGCATTCTGATAGATGACCTTGCACGATGCGCAGAGCTTCTTCATTTCCGCGACGAAACCGGGATGGTCATGTTCTTCGTAACGCGTCGAGCCTTGATCGGGCATGAGGAATGCGACCGTTGCATCAGCAACGGCGCTTTGTGCAAAGGCGGACGTGCCGCCCAGCAGGGACAGGACAAGTGCCGCGGCGCCTGCCGTCTTTGTCGAGAACTTCATCATTTTCATCTCCTCCCGTTGGAAAAAATCGTGTAGCTTCGTGATGCAGTGTTCTGCTGTGGCCGTTCAGCTGAATGAACGGGTGCGCCTGTCCGGCCGTTTGCGTTTTTTGAGGACAAGCGTCTCCTCTCGCGAGCCGCTTGTTGCGCGCTCACGTTCAAAGTCAGTGTCGTTTTCGTTCCTCCTCCTTGTCCTCCCTATCGCCGGCTCAGGCGTATTGTTGCTTCGTGTCCTTGAATTCCTGTTCGTTCGGCTTGCTTAGGCCGCCTTCGCCACGTCGATGTTGTCACCCAACAATCGGCGGAAGCGGGACGGTGTCATGCCTTTCTCCGCGAGAAATTGCCGGTTGAAGTTGGACAGGTTGTTGAAGCCGACCTCGAAGCAGATATCGGTGATCGATGCGTGGTCGTCGCTCATCAGGATCTGGCAGGCGAGATTGATGCGCAGGCGTTTGACATATTGCACGAGCGACATGCCGGTATGGCGGCGGAAGCCGCGCGAAAAGGCGCCTGTGGATTGTCCTGCAATCGCCGCGAGATCGGCTTCGTCGAAGGATTTCGTCAGGTTTTCCCGGATATAAGCGAGCGCCTTGTTGATGCCGGCCGACATGTAGCCCGAGGGATCGGGCAGATAGCTCGGGCTGGCGAGAAGCTGCGCATCCCCTGCCCGGCTGAGCAGGCCGATCATCATCATGAAGAGCTCGATGCGCCGCACGCCCTGGGCCTGCTGCACCTCGTTCATCAGCGGCGCAACCTGCCGGCTGGTGTCAGTGCCGAAGAGCACGCCGCGACGGGAGGCTTCGAGAACCTGTTCGAACGGGCCGAGCTCGGCCAGCACCTTCATCGTGTCGCTGATGAAATTCTCGCTGAACTGGATGAGCTGGCATCGAAGCGGGATGCTCGATCCCTTCGGGACATCGCTAATCCAGTTGTGCGGAAGATTGGGGCCGGCAAGCACGAGATTGCCGGGTTCGAACTCGCCGATGAAGTCGCCGACGAAATACCGTCCCGTCGTCGCGACGACGAGATGAAGTTCGTATTCGGGGTGAAAATGCCAGCGGACCGTATGGTAGGGATAGCCATGCGCCTTCGTTGCGAACGATTCGCCGGGCCTGATCTGAACGACTTCCAAGTCAGGTTCCATTGTTCCTCCTCCGAGGGCGGTTCCAAGCCCGCCCGCCAAATTCCCGTTTTGGCTTATTGTTGTGGGGAGTGTAGTGGGCTTGTTTCATGCCCGCCACCACGATTCCCCGTCCAAACCGATACTTTTTTGACAGTTGACGCCGTGCGGACGGTGGAAAGACGACAGCATCCGCCGCCAGACATCGCGCGGGAGGACGCGCGTCAGGCGGCCAAGGCTGCAATGACGTTTCTGACCAGCGCGGCCGAAGACAGCCTGCTCGTGGCGCAGCTCGGGGCGCCGATCGCGCCGACACGTATGGAAACGCCGCCGCGGGCATTGGCGGTCGCAAACATCGACTCGTCGGTCAGGTCGTCGCCGATGGTAATGGGATAACGATTCTTGAAGGGATCGGACTGGAAGAACCGCTCCAGCGCGTCGCCTTTGCTCGACCGGGCCGGGCGTAGCTCGAACACCATCTTGCCGAGTTGCAATGCCCAGTTCGATCCGGCGATCTCGGCATAGTAATGCATGCGCTCTTCGAGGACCTTTTCATATTCGGGCGCAAGCCGGTAATGGGCCGCAACGGCAGCGCCCTTGTCTTCGATCAAGACCCCAGGGTAGTGCTCGGCTTCGGCCGTCAGCGCATGTTTTAACGCCTGAAACTCGGGCGTCGCCTCGAGCGTGTGCAGTCCGGCAGCACTTCGGATCTCCGCGCCGTGAAGGCCTGCCGTCGGAAATGCAAAGGGCTTGAACAAGGTGTCGGCATAGGCAAGCGACCGTCCGGTGACCAGCGCCAAGGCGCCTCCGAGCTTGTTCGACAGGCGATGAAGCTGTCCGGGCAGCGCTTCGGGAACCTCGATCGCATCCGGCGTGGGTGCAAGATTGAGCAGCGTCCCGTCGATGTCGAGAAACATCGCCCAGCGGTCCGGCTCTTCCAAGACCAATGAAAGCATTTCCTGGGTAGCGGCGTCGTCCTGCACGGCATTCTCCAAACTCTGCAATCTTTGAAGCTAGGTCGCCGGGCGGCGAGGACAAGATGACCGTGAGCCGCCGGAACATCCAAAGGCAAGTCCGCGTTCTATCTGGCCCGGTTCGAGCACTCACACCGCAGAAAGTACATCGATGGCCAAAAGCAGTTCCAAGCACCGTGACGAGGTCAATGCTCCGTTGGCGCATGGCGCGACGGTTTTGCCGCTGGTGACGATCGACGACTACAATAATGAGCTGCGTGACAAGAACGGTTTCGTTGGCGACAACGCCAACAAGAAGACCTTCCTGCGGAAGCTCGACGATTGGAGAAAACGCGTCCGCAAGTTTGGAGATGACCCGATCGGCAAGGTTGCGACGGCTAAGCTTTCCAAGAAAAAGATCGAGGCTCTGCTCAATGGAGACGATATGGAAGCTGCCGCGCTTGTTATGGGCGCGGTGGAGGACTTCTCGCAGGACTTTGCCGAGGTGATTGGGGAGTTCCTCAAAGACGAGCGCTGGTCCAAGACGGAGCGTATCGTGGTTGGCGGCGGCTTCAGGCAAAGCCGCTTCGGGGAGCTGGCAATCGCCAGGACCATGGTTCTTCTCAAGGCGGCTGGCAACAATATCGAAATTGTACCGATCGCTCACCATCCCGACGAAGCGGGGCTGGTAGGCTCTGTCCACCTGATGCCGCCCTGGATGTTCAAGGGTTATGAGGCCATGCTTGCCGTCGATATCGGCGGCACGAACGCCCGGGCCGGCATCGTTGAATTCGGAAAGGAAAAGGCGCCGAATTTTGCCGATGCGAGTGTTTGGGAATCGGCGATCTGGCGCCATGCCGATGACGAACCAAGCCGCAGCGCGACGATAGAGAAGCTGGCGGCAATGCTGCGGGACCTGATCGACAAGGCTGAAAAGGCCAGTCTGAAACCCGCTCCCATCATCGGGATCGCTTGTCCAGGCATTATCAAAGCCGATGGCTCGATCGAACGCGGCGGACAGAACCTGCCGGGTGGGAACTGGGAAAGCGATCGTTTCAACCTTCCCGCGGCGTTGATGAAGGCCATTCCGGAGATCGGCGACCACAGCACATTCGTGATGATGCACAACGATGCCGTCGTGCAGGGATTGTCACAGATCCCTTTCATGAAAGACGTCTCGAAATGGGCGGTGCTGACCATCGGCACGGGCTTGGGCAATGCCCACTTCACCAATCGCGAGGAAACGAAGGCGCGATAGCCGCTTACGCCCGCTTATTATAAACGCTCAGACGTGGATTGAGGCATTCCCCCTGAAGACCTGCCAAAAGCTCGGCCTGTCGTTCTGGCACTATCTTGGCGATCGGCTGGGTATCAGTGACGAAGATCATGCTGTTGCACCCCTCGCCTCCCTGGTTGCAGCACGCGCCTGAACGCTCTCGGCCCTTCGAGCACCCAGCTCGGTGTGAGACATGCTGATTGTGTCGGCATGGCCACCAAATCAGCCCCGCTTACTCTTGCGCGATGCCGAGGCGCGCTGGGCGTCTTATGGTAAACAGGAGGTAAACAAGAAAGAATTCCACAGACGGAAGTGAAGCGGCGGATAAGTTCCGATAGAGAAGGATCACTATTTGGGGAATAAACGTCACCGGCAGTTGATCGACGGCACCCGGTGATTGCCGTCCTACATATTCCTCAGGGCTCGATTCGCCTAGAAGCGTCTCCCAGTTTTTAACCTTTGATATGGCAACGGCGTTTCCATTGCTTAGCCGTTATAGAGGAAACTCCCTCCCCTCCCCTCATCTCTTCTGCCCCCATCGAAAAGATGGTGATAACGCCGGCGGGCGGTTCTCGGCAGGCTCAAATTGCGTTTATCTTCGCAGCCTCACGCAAGTCATGCGCAGACGAAAGATGAGTCATGAACTTCAAGGGAATAAGCGCTCCGCTCAATGCCGGCCGTCTCGAACAGATGCTCGGCCTTGCTCCGTCACGACGCGATCCTGAACCCCACGACGCAAACGACAAACCCTCCGGCGGCGAGCCCGCGCGTGGGCTGGAAGCCGAGAGCCTGTACCGTCCGTCTGCCTATAAATGAGAAGCGGGGATTGCCTGTTGCGGTCTGCGACGGGACCCCTCTCCGGCCGAGTCGGCAGCGGCATCGAGCTTGTCGAAATGGGGCCGTTATCCGCTAGCTGGCTTCGATGACGTGAGGTATGGTCGCCGTTGTCAGCTGACAACGAGCTAAGATTCCTGAATTCCACATGATTTCTTCGCCGAATCCGGTTTGTTATGGATTGGCTAACCAAGAAATCGCTTGACGGAATCGCGAGACTCACGATCATTTGCGCAAAATTACCCGATTTATCAGGATTTGCGTGAATGCCGATCAAGGCCGCGATTGTTGAGAAAGCCAAGAGAGCGAGTCGAGTCTCGATCGACGAGACGATCGCGCAGGACTCGACGATTCTCAGCAGCCAGTTGCAGGTGCTGTTCGAGCGGCTGTTTTCGCCCGACGCCCGCAAGTCGCTGCGGCGGTTTAGCAGCATTGAGGCTGCCAAGCTGCTCGGCGTCACAGACAGCTATGTTCGTCATCTCGCCGCCCAGGTGGAAAGCATCAATCCTGAAAAGACGGCGACGGGCCGCCGGGTGTTCTCGCTCGAGGAAATCCATGCGATGCGCCAGCATCTCGGGCGCACCAAACCCTCATATCTGCCGATGCGCCGGCCCGGCGATCATCTCCAGGTGATCGCCGTTACCAATTTCAAGGGCGGCTCCGGCAAGACGACGACATCCATCCACCTGGCGCAGTTCCTGGCGCTGCGCGGCTACCGTGTGCTTGCCGTCGACCTCGATCCCCAGGCATCGATGTCGGCGATGCTTGGATATCAGCCCGAATTCGACGTGGGCGAAAACGAGACGCTTTACGGAGCCATCAAATATGACGAGACGCGCCTTGACGTTGCCGACATCGTCCGCCAGACCTATTTCCCCGGGCTCGATCTCATCCCCGGCAATCTCGAACTGCACGAGTTCGAACACGATACTCCAAAGGCGCTGGCAGACACCAACCGCGACGACAAGGACATGTTCTTCATGCGGGTCGGCAATGCGCTGCATTCGCTGGAGCAGAGCTATGACGTCGTCATCATCGATTGCCCGCCTACCCTCGGCTTCCTCACGCTGTCTGCGCTCTGTGCCGCCACCTCCGTTCTCATCACCGTTCATCCGCAGATGCTCGACGTGGCGTCGATGAACCAGTTCCTGACGATGACCTCCGACCTTCTGGCCGTCGTCAAGCAGGCGGGCGGCAATCTTGATTATGACTGGATGCGCTATCTCATCACCCGCTACGAGGCCAATGACGGTCCGCAGGCACAGATCGTCGCCTTCCTGCGCAGTCTGTTCGGCGAGCGCGTCTTGACCTCGATGATGGTCAAGTCGACTGCGGTCTCGGATGCGGGCCTGTCCAAGCAGACGATCTACGAGGCGGGGCGCGAGACGATGCATCGCCAGACCTATGACCGCGGTGTCGAATCCGTCGACAGCGTCAATGCCGAGGTCGAGCAACTCATTCGCAGTGCATGGAGCCGGACATGAGCCCAAAAGGTCGCGATATCCTGAAGAGTATGGTCGGCTCCGTAGAGCCGGCGCGGCCCGAAGCACCAAGCGCGCAGCCGGCGCATCGGCCCTCGGGTGCGGTCAAGGCGATGAACCTGTCGCTAGGGCGGCTGGGCGAGGAAGCGGCCGCCGCCAAGGCGCTTCGTGAATCGCTGGCCTCCGGCGACAAGGTGCTGGAGATCGATCCGGCCACCGTCGAAATGTCCTTTATCCGCGACCGCATTCCGGTCGATCAAGATCCCGAATTCGAGCGGTTGAAGCAGTCAATTCGCGAAAGCGGACAGCAGGTCCCGATCCTGGTGCGGCCGGATCCTGTAAAGGCCGGGCATTACCAGGCGGCTTATGGACACAGGCGACTTCGCGCGGCCGCCGAGATCGGGGTTGCGGTCAAGGCCGTCGTGCGCAAGCTCACGGATGAGGAACTGATCCTCGCGCAGGGTCAGGAAAACGGTCCCCGCGTTGACTTGAGCTTTATCGAACGGGCGCTGTTTGCGCGGCGCATGGATGAACATGGCTTTAGCCGAGACATGATTGCCAAGGCGCTGGCGACCGATAAGCCGGAAACCTCGAGGCTGCTGCAGGTGGCGCAGACGATCGATCCAGAGATCATTCTTGCCGTGGGGCCGGCCCCCAAGGTTGGGCGCCCGCGCTGGCTGGCGTTTTCTGAAAAATTCAGGGAAACGGGCGGGTCGAAAAAGGCGCAGGCGGCAATTCGTGCCGGCGGTTTCGAGGCGTTAGAGACTAACGGTCGTTTCGACGCCGTCTGGAAGGCGCTGGAAGAGAAGAGCGCACCGCAGCGGGCCGAGCAGACGCTGCGGACCCAAGCGGGGGCGCCGCTTGCTTCGGTGTCCCGCTCCGGCAAAACCTTTCGCATCACCGTCAAATCGGCGGCGTTTTCGGAATTCCTGGCTCAGCGGTTGGCAGGCCTCGCCGCCGAGTTCGAAGAGGAAAATGAGGCAGTTAGACCGGTTGTCAGCTGACAATTCGGATAGGAGATAACGCGCAAAAGAAAAAGGCACCGAACCGGGCGGCGGTCGATGACACTTGGCATGCTCGCAAGCCAGGTCATGGCAGGTGAAATCAAGCCGGATCAATCGGCCGATAAATGGAAATTGTTTCGCGCGTTGTGCGAAGCAAAGCCGTTGCTCGGCATCACCGATTGTGCGCTTGCCGTGCTCAATGCACTGCTGAGTTTTTATCCGAAGAACGAGCTGGCCCAGGAAAATGGCCTGACGAATATCCAGCTTTCCTTGAGAACGCACGGCATGGCCGAGCAGACCGTCCGGCGGCATCTCGCAGCGCTGGTCGAAGCAGGTCTTCTGCTGCGTAAGGATAGCCCCAACGGTAAGCGCTATGTGCGCAGAGACAGGGCAGGGGAGGTGGAGGAAGCCTTCACCTTTTCGCTGGCGCCGTTGCTTGGCGCGACCTGATTACCGCAGCCATCACGGTTCGATCGATGCTGGGCGTGAGCCCGTCAGCCTATGAGGAGGCGGCAAATGTGATGGGCGCGGAAAACGCCGCAACGGTGATGCATGCATCCTGGAGCGCGGCGGTCACATCAATTCGGCCGGCGGCAATCTTCGCGACCTGACGCGGCGAAGCGAGAAGGGAGAATTCGCGATCGGCCCGATGTTCATGGCGCTGCTGCGGGCAAACGCGCCGGCCGGCCGAAAGGCGGGGTAGGCGTCAGGTCTCCGTGTGGGCGTTTATGGCCAGGTCCGAGGAATGGCCAGCGGTTTTTTGAGGGCAGGGGATCGGGCAAGCCACATGTCGGACCTGGCGAAGAACGATATGCCGAACCTCAGCGGATCAGCCTTCGCTCCAGGAAAGCCTGCACGTCGCGGCGTCCGTCGATCACGCAATAGACGACGACATCGGTGCCCATGATGCGATAAATCATGCGCCAGGGTTTATGGTGCAGTTCCCTATATTCGGAGATGCCGATGCTCGCGAGCTCCTTATTTCCGCGGGCGGGGAATTCTTCGAGATCGGTAGAGGCGCGCTCGATTTCCGTCAGGATGCGCTCTGCAGTTTCGGCACCGTCACGGTGAGCGATAAAGCGATAGAGATCCTCAACATCGCGTTCCGCGTCCTCGGCGAACAGAACACGATATGACATCAGGGTTGGCTGTCGGCCAGACGTTTGCGGATGCGCGCGAAGGACTCCGTTGCTGGGCGCAGCTTGCCTTCGTCAACCTGACGGTTGGTGAGCGCGAGCACCTTCAGAAGCGCTAGCGTTTCCTGCGTTTCTTCATATTGGCCGACGTCTTGAAGGATGGCTTTCGCCTCTCCGTGCAGCGTAATGACAACAGGCTGAGGATTATCCTTCAGTGTCCTGATGATCTCGGCGAGTGCGCCTTGAGATAGCTGATCGGCTTGACCTGTTCTGACAGCTTCATCTGCTCACTCCCTTTCGACCAGAATGTTGATCATTAAATGGTCAATTTAAAGACACTTTTGGACACCGCGGCGGCGCATTCCCAGCGGTCGATTATCCCCTCGGGGGAGTGGATGCTTTTTTTCACTCCGCCGGCCCCAAAGAGAATGGGATTTCTTATAATAAAGTTTGTCTACTGATTTTATAGACTAAACTTTGCAACCAGTGATCGGATCGTGGTATCATGTCCTATCTCCTCAGCCTTCTCGACAAAAGCCCGATCGAAGAGGGGCTCACCGCCGCGGATGCGCTACGGGCGACGGTAAAGATCGCCGCCCGGGCCGAGGAACTCGGTTATCACCGTTTCTGGGTCGCCGAGCATCATAACATGTCCAATCTGGCGAGTTCCGCGCCGGAAGCGTTGATAGCCTACCTTCTCGCCAGGACTTCGAGGATCCGCATCGGCTCCGGCGGCGTGATGCTGCAGCATTACAGCGCCTACAAGGTTGCCGAGACCTTCAATCTTCTGGCTTCGCTGGCACCCGGCCGGGTCGATCTCGGTGTCGGCAAGGCGCCGGGTGGCTTTCCGCTGTCGACGCGCGCCCTTCAACTAGCCGTCGATCCGTCCAGAAAGCCGGATTTTGCAAGTCAGCTTTCCGATCTCAACACATATCTCGCCGCCGATCCGAAATACGATGGCGCGCAGGCGACACCTTTCCCGCCGACGCCTCCCGAACGTTTCCTGCTCGGCGCCAGCGTCGAAAGCGCCGAACTCGCCGCCGAGAAAGGCTGGGAGCTTGTCTTCGCCGGTCACCTGAACGGTGATCCGGACAATCTGCGCAGGAGCTTCGAGGCCTATGAGCACGCTTCCGGCGGAAAGCGTCCGATCCTGGCGCTAGCCGCCTTTGCCGCGGAAAGCGAGGACTATGCCCGCGAGCGTGTCGGCAGGCTGCGCCTTGTCAAGGTATTCCTGCCGAACGGCCAGACCGTCAATGTCGGCAGCGAGGAGCAGGCGGCCGAATTCGCCCGGCAGGCCGGCGTCACCGATTACCGCATCGAGGAAAAGGTGCCGAACGTGCTGCACGGCACGGCCGAGCAGATCCGCAAGGAGCTGGACGAACTTCACGGCCGCTACGGCGTCAAGGAGTTTGTGCTCGACACGCCAGCGCTTTCGATCGCCGAGCGCCTTGCCTCCATCGAGCTGCTCGCCAAGGAGCGGCTTTCCCTCGTCGCCTGACCGTTTCCAAGGAGGATTGATCCCATGGCTCAGAAACACGTCACGTTCGGCATCATGTTGCAGGGTCCCGGTGGCCACATGAATGCCTGGAAACATCCGAGCGGACCGGCCGATGCCAGCGTCAATTTCGATTTCTTCGTCAAGACCGCGCGTAAGGCTGAGGAGGCCGGCATCGCTTTCGCCTTCGTCGCCGATGGGCTTTATATCAACGAGCAGTCGATCCCGCATTTCCTCAACCGATTCGAGCCGATCGCCATTCTGTCGGCGCTCGCCGCCTCTACCTCGAAGATCGGCCTCGTCGGTACAGTCTCGACCTCCTACAGCGATCCCTTCACCATCGCCCGCCAGTTCGCCTCGATCGACCTCATCAGCGGCGGCAGGGCAGGGTGGAACGCGGTGACCTCGCCGCTCGAGGGATCGGGGCGCAACTACAGCCGCGAGCATCCGGAGCACGAGCTGCGCTACGAGATCGCCGAGGACTATATCGATGCGATCAAGGGTCTCTGGGATTCCTGGGACGATAACGCCTTTATCCGCAACCGCGAGACAGGCGTCTTTGTCGACAAGACGAAGATGCATCGTCTCAACCACAAAGGCCGGTTCTTCCGCATCGAGGGCCCGCTCAACATCGGCCGTTCGAAGCAAGGCCAACCGGTCGTTTTCCAGGCCGGCGCCTCGGATTCCGGTATCCGGCTCGCCGGCAAGCATGCTGATGCCGTCTTCACCAATGGCGGGCCTTTCGAAGAGGCGCAGGCCTTTTACCGGCAGCTCAAGGACAGCGTGATTGCGCAGGGCCGAAGTGCTGCGGAAGTCGGTATTTACCCGGGTATCGGACCGATCGTCGGGGCAACGCCTGACGAAGCGGAAGCCAAGTACCAGGCGATCCGCAACCTCGTCACTATTGAGGAGGCGTTGCTCTATCTCGGCCGTTTCTTCGATCATCACGATTTCAGCGTTTACCCGCTCGATGAGCCGTTCCCGGACCTCGGCGATATCGGCAGGAACAATTTCCGCGCCACCACAGACCGCATCAAAAGGACGGCGCGCGAAAAGGGCCTGACGCTCCGCCAGGTCGCGCTCGATTCCGCAACGCCGCGCACCGCCTTCATCGGCACCGCCGCGCACGTCGCCGACGAAATCATCCGCTGGGTCGACCATGGGGCCGCCGACGGCTTCATCCTCGGCTTTCCCGTCATCGCCGAGGGCTTCGACGATTTCGCCAGATACGTTCTGCCGATCCTCACCGAACGCGGTTACTTCGATCCGGTTCTGAAGGGCGAGACGCTGCGGGATCATCTGGGCCTACCCTTCCGCGAAAGCCGCTATGCGGCCGGTGCTGATCAGGTCGAGCACGGAAAGGCCGTCGGCGCCTGAGCGCCGGCGAACCGTCATGGACCTCATCGCTCAGAACCCGCGCAGCAACGATCCGGTCGAGAAGGGCATCGCCGGTTATCTCGACGAGATCATCGCGCTTCGCCACGACCTGCACCAATATCCGGAGCTTGCATTCCAGGAGTTGAGGACCAGCAAGCTCGTGGCATCCCGGCTTTCCTCCTGGGGCTACGAGGTGGCGACGGGCATCGCCGGAACCGGCGTCGTCGCCACCCTCAGGCGCGGTGCGGGCGAGAAACGGATCGGCATTCGCGCCGACATGGACGCCCTGCCGATCGAGGAGGCCACGGAGCTTGCCTATGCCAGCAGCAATCCCGGGGTCATGCATGCCTGCGGCCATGACGGGCATACATCGATCCTGCTCGCCGCCGCCCGTTATCTCGCCGAGAGCGGCAATTTCAGCGGCACGCTGCGGCTGATCTTCCAGCCTGCGGAAGAGATCGGTGCCGGCGCCCGCAAGATGATCTCGGAAGGCCTGTTCGAACGTTTCCCAGTCGATGCGGTCTTCGGGCTGCATAACTGGCCGGGTGTGCCGGCGGGTCAATTCGGCTTCGTCACCGGTCCTGCCATGGCATCGGTCGATCAGGCGGTCATCAAGATCGTCGGCAAGGGCGGCCATGGGGCCGAGCCGCACCGCGCCGTTGATCCCGTGCTCGCCTCCGCCTCTTTCATCACCGCCCTGCAGAGCGTCGTCTCGCGCAATGTCGATCCGCAGGACATGGCGGTCGCCACCGTCGGTTCGATTCATGCCGGTTCCGCCTCCAACGTCATCCCGGAAAGCGTCGAGATGAAGCTCACCATGCGGGCCTTCAGCGAGACGGTCCGCCAGCTGTTGCAGGAGCGCATTCCAGCCCTTGCTCGCGCCCAGGCCGAAAGCTTCGGCGCAGAGGCCGATGTGAATTACCGTCTCGGCTTTCCAGCGCTCGTCAATCACGCCAAAGAAACCGCCTTCGCCCGCGATGTCGCATATGACGCGCTCGGTCTCGCCGCGATCGAGAAGGATTTCCGGCCGAGAACGGCGAGTGAGGACTTCGCCTTCATGCTGCAGGCGAATCCAGGCAGCTATCTCTTCGTGGGGAATGGCGACAGCGCTCCACTCCACAGCGCGCATTATAATTTCAACGACGCGATCATCGCGCCTGCCGCCCGCTACTGGGTGCGGCTCGCCGAAACCTTCCTCACTGATGACAACGGGTGATGAACGATATGAGCGATACCTTTCTCTATACCAGCCCTCTCGACCCGCGCGCCAAGCCGCTGATCGATGAATTGATCTACGAATATGACAGCCGCTACGGCACCTATTTCAATGCCGAAGGTGCGGCCGCCGAACTCAACCGCTATCCCCCCGAAGCCTTCGCACCGCCCTACGGCAATTTTCTCCTGTTGATCCGCGATGGCGAAACCATCGGCGGCGGCGCGTTCAAGCACTATGCCGAGCGCACGGCCGAGTTCAAACGCATCTGGACGCGCTCCGATCTGCGCCGCCAGGGCCTTGCCCGCAAGGTGCTGGTGGAACTGGAGGCCCAGGCCGCCCGCCAGGGTTATGCCCGCATCTATCTGACGACCGGCTTTCGCCAGCCCGAGGCCGTCGGCCTCTATGTGAACTATGGCTACACCGCTCTCTTCGACACGTCGGTCGATCCCGAGATCTACAAGAGCCTGCCCTTCGAGAAGGACATCACCCATCTCGCGCAGCCTCTTCTCGAAGAGGCGGAGCCGCGCCTGCGCGTGGCGGGCGCAAGTCACTGAAAACGGCAAAGGCCGACAATCATAAGAGGGAAAAGGCAATGGCACTGACGACGGATTTCGCGGGTATCGAGCCCGGCAGCAGGACGGCAGAACCAAGGCAGGATTATTCCCGCTACCGCATCGTGCCGGCGCGCCATCCCGAGCGGGTGGCGGGCACGATCTTCGCCGCCCTCGTCATCGTCGCCGTGCTCTATTCCACCTTCACCAACCCGCGCTGGGGTTGGAACGTCTTTGCTGAATGGTTCTTTGCCGAGCCGGTGCTGGTCGGCCTCGGTCGGACGTTGCTCTTGACGGTGCTCGCCGCCATATCCGGTTCCATTCTCGGCACGGCTCTGGCGCTTGCCCGCGTTTCCAAGTCGCCGCTGCTTTCCGGTCTCTCTTGGGGTTATATCTGGCTGTTGCGCTCGATCCCCATGATCGTGCTGCTCTTGATACTGAACAATCTCGGCTATCTCTACGAGACGATCAGAATCGGCGTTCCTTTCACCGATACGGTCTTGCTCGACTATCCTACCGTGCAGTTGCTGACGCCCTTCGCCGCGGCCTTCCTCGGCCTCACGCTCAACCAATCCGCCTTCTTCGCCGAGATCGTGCGCGGCGGCATTCTGTCAGTCGATCACGGGCAACTGGAAGCGGCGGCCGCACTCGGCCTGCCGCGGCGTCGCCAGGCTTTCCGCATCGTGCTGCCGCAGGCCATGCGCTCCATCCTGCCGACCGGCTTCAACGAACTGATCGGCCTGGCGAAAAGCACGTCCATGGTCTACGTGCTGGCGCTGCCGGAACTCTTCTATACGGTCCAGGTGATCTACCGCCGCAATCTCGAAGTCATTCCGCTGCTGATAGTTGCGACCGTCTGGTATCTGATCATTATGACGGTGCTGTCGATCGCCCAGCACTATATCGAGCGCTATTTCTCCAGGGGCGCCGTTCGCAACCCAACGCCGCTGCCCTTCCAGGCATTCCTGGAACGCTTCCGTCGTCCGCTGCCTGCGTTCGACACGGCGACCGACAGCGTGCGCAAGATCGGTTTCCAGGATGCGTCGACGCTGCGAGCCGCGGGCGGTGCGGTGCGCATCCACGGTATCTCCAAAAGCTTCGGCTCGCTGAAGGTGCTCGACGACGTCGAACTCAATCTGCCGGCAGGCAGCGTCACGGCCATCCTGGGTCCATCCGGCTCCGGCAAATCGACGTTGCTGCGCGCCATCAATCATCTGGAGCGTCTCGAGGAGGGCTTCATCTCCGTCGACGGTGATTTCGTCGGCTACAGCAGGAAGGGAGATACGCTCTACGAGCTCAAGGAGAAGGATATTCTCAAGCGCCGCGCCGATATCGGCATGGTCTTCCAGAGCTTCAATCTCTTCCCGCATCTGACCGTGCTCGAAAACCTCATCGAGGCACCGATCCAGGTGCGCGGCATCCGCCGCGAGGAAGCGGTGCAACTGGCGCAGGAGCTGTTGGCTCGCATCGGCCTCAGCGACAAGATCAACGCCTATCCGCGCCAGCTCTCCGGCGGCCAGCAGCAGCGTGTGGCGATCGCCCGCGCGCTGGCGCTCCGCCCGAAAGTGCTGCTCTTCGACGAGCCGACTTCGGCGCTCGATCCGGAGCTGGTCGGCGAAGTGCTCGATGTCATCAAAGAGCTTGCCCGCACCGGCACGACGCTCGTCATCGTCACCCATGAAATCGGCTTTGCCCGTGAGGTCGCCGACACCGTCGTCTTCATGGAAAGCGGCCGCATTCTGGAGGCTGGCCCGCCGGCCCGCATCTTCACGCAAGCGGAACATCCCCGCACACGGGAGTTCCTCGCCAAGGTTCTCTAGCGCCTGACAGCGCTGGCGAAATGCCGGGCCGCGACGGGCTGCTCCGGTCGACTGACAATAACAACAACCTAAAGATGAAATGGAGACGGGACATGACATTTGCAGATAGAACAAAGCTAGTCATAGCAGGAGCGGTCACCATTGCCGCACTCGGTTTCGGATCGGCTCAGGCACAGCAGAAGTTCGATCTCAGCCCCGAGCAGCCGAACCGGCTACGGGTGGAAAAGAACGAGAAGCGCATCGCCGAGGTCAAGGACTTCAAGTTCGTTGAAAACGGCGTCTTCACCGTCGGCATCAGCTCGAGCGGCAATCTGCCGCTGCATGATTACGCCTCCGATTCCAAGACCGTCATCGGTTATGACGTCGATCTCGCGCAGGCGATCGCCGACAGCCTGGGCCTGAAACTCAATCTCGTTTCTGTCGCATGGGCGGATTGGCCGCTGGGGCTCACATCCGGAAAGTTCGATGCGGTGATTTCGAACGTGACGGTCACGGAAGAGCGCAAGGAAAAGTTCGATTTCTCGACCTACCGCAAGGATGAGCTCGGCTTCTACGTCAAGGTCGACAATCCAATCACCTCGATTAAACAGCCGAAGGATATTGCCGGCCTGAAAGTCATCACGGATGCCGGCACCAACCAGGAGAAGATCCTGTTGGAATGGGACCGACAGAACGTCGCGGCCGGCCTCAAGCCGATCGAGGTGCAATATTACGACGACGGCGCGGTCAAGGATCTTTCCGTCCAGTCCGGCAGGGCCGACGCCGTCTTCAGCGTGAACGCGACGCAGGCCTATTCGGCGGGGATAAACGGCAAGACCAAGCTCGTCGGCACCGTCAGCGGCGGCTGGCCGATCACGGCCGAGATTGCCGTCACCACACGCAAGGGCAGCGGCCTGGCGGCGCCGGTGACCGATGTCGTCAACGACCTGATCGCCAGCGGCGCCTACAGGAAGATCCTCGATACCTGGAACCTCGGGCCTGAGGCGATCGACAAGGCCCAGACCAATCCGCCCGGCCTGCCGAAGAGCGGTTCGTAACGTTCACTTGGCGGACCGGCGGGTGGGCCGGTCCGTCCCCGACTTTCATGCAAACGGAGATATGTCGAACGTGACCTTTCCCGATATCCGCACCTTCTTCCTCGCAGCATTGATAGCTGTTTTGACCGGCCTTGGGGCAGCCCAGGCCGCCGATGAATTCGACCTCAGCCCGCAGCAGCCGGGTCGGCTTCATGCCGTCAAGAACGATGCGGCCGTCGCCGCGATCCCTAGAGAATTCAAGTTCGTTACGCCAGGCAAGTTCACTATCGCCGTCAGCCCCGGCGGCCCGCCGCTTGCCACCTATGCAACCGACGCCAAGACCGTAGTCGGGGCCGATCCCGACTATGCCTACGCCATTGCCGACAGCCTCGGCCTGACCCTGGAGATTGTGCCCGTCGCCTGGATCGACTGGCCGCTCGGCCTGACCTCGGGCAAGTACGATGCCGTCATCTCCAATGTCGGCGTCACCGAGCAGCGCAAGGAGAAGTTCGATTTCTCCACCTACCGCCAGGGCCTGCACGGTATCTTCGTGAAATCCGACAGTCCCATGGCCTCGATCAAGGAGCCCAGGGACGCTGCAGGCCTCAGGATCATTGTCGGCGCCGGCACCAACCAGGAGCGTATCCTGGTGAAGTGGAGCGAGGAAGATGTCGCGGCCGGCCTGAAGCCGATCGAACTACAATATTACGACGACGAGGCAGCGAGCCTTCTCGCGCTGCGTTCCGGCCGGGCCGATGTCATCGTCCAGCCGCATGCGCAGCTCGTCTTCATCGCCGCGCGCGACAAGAACATCAAGCGCGTCGGCACGCTGAGCGCCGGCTGGCCGGATCGCTCTGATGTCGCGATCACCACCCGCAAGGGAAGCGGGCTGGCCGATGCGCTGACCATCGCCACCAATGGCCTGATTAAGGACGGCACCTACGCAAAGATCCTCGACCACTGGCATCTTTCAGAGGAAGCCTTGCCGGCATCCGAGACCAACCCGCCCGGCCTGCCGAAATACTGATCGTCGGATGGCACGAGTGGGCAACATATCCATCAGCCATATCGGCTTCCTTACCCCCGGCAACTATCCCGACGACGATCCGTTGTCGGGACTGGAGCAGACACTCCAGCAGCTGCAATATGGCGAAGATCTGGGTTTCGACAGCGCCTGGGTCCGCCAGCGGCACCTGGAGCCCGGGATCTCTTCCGCGAGCGCCTTCCTGGCGGCGGCGACGCAGCGTACCAGCCGGATCGAGCTTGGAACTGCGGTCATTCCGATCGGCTATGAAAGCCCCTATCGGCTCGCCGAAGACCTCGCCACGGTCGATGTTCTCTCGCGTGGGCGCCTGAATATCGGCGTCAGCGCCGGCCGGCCGCTGCATGCCGACCTGATCGCGCCGCTCGTCTTCGACGGCGACTGGACGGGCTACGACTTCTCGCATGAGCGCGTGCTGCGCTTTGCCGATAATCTGCGCGGCACCTATCTCGGAGACGAACAGACCTTCATCAAGACGCCTTTCGGTCCGCAGCGACCGCGCCTGCAGCCTTATGCCAAAGGCCTGATCGACCGGATCTGGTATGGCGGCGGATCGCAGCGCTCGGCTGAATGGGCCGGCCGCAACGGCTTCAACCTGTTGACCGGGAATGTGATAACGGGGGAGGGGACGGATGATTTCTTCACCGCGCAATCCAGGCTGATCGAAACCTTTCGCGCCGCCAAAACGCAGCGCCGGGTCGCGCTCGGCCGCGTCATCGTGCCCTTCGACAGCGCCGATGCCCCAACGCGCCGCCGCTATCGCGACTATGCCGATGGCCGCCATGAGCGGACGCTTTCGCCGCAGGGCGAGCGGCGCACCTTGTTCGCCCGCGATATCGTCGGCACGTCGGATGAGATCCTGGGGCGGCTTTTCGCCGATCCGATCCTGCCCGAGGTCAGCGAGCTGAGGCTGGAGCTCCCTTACGAGTTCGAGCACGAGGAGTACCGCCAGATTCTCCACGATTTCGTGACGCGGATCGCACCGGAGCTTGGATGGAAAGGGCAATCCGACGTTCGTGCCGCCTCCTGAATGCCCTCAGCCACATCCATTCGGCGCCAGAACCATCATCTCTCAGGGAATATGCAACAGTGACCAAATCGGTAGACTATTTCTTTTCGATCGGCTCGCCCTGGTCTTACATCGGCTTCGACGCCTTTACCGAACTTGCGGCAAAGAACGAGGTTGCCATCACGCCCTATCTGACGACGGTGGTCGAAGAAAATGGCGGTATCTTCTCGCGCAATCGCCCCGAGATCCGGCGTGCCTATTGGACACGGGATCTCAAACGCTGGGCGCGGGTGCGCGGCAAGGAGCTGTGGCTCGAACATCGCCCGGAGTTGAGCGATCCGACGCGGGCATCTCTCTTCGTCATTGCAGCCTATCTCGACGGCCAGGATTGGATCGGCGTTGCCCGCGCCCTGCAGCATGCCTTCTGGAGCGAGGCGAAGGACATCGGCAGGTCCGACGTGCGCGAGGCGATCGTGACCGCAGCAGGGTTCGATGGCGCGGCACTGCTCCGGCGGCAGGCTGATGACGATGTCCAGAACAAATGGTCGGCCGACCGCGCGCGCGCGCGCGACAGCGGCGTCTTCGGCTTTCCCACCTATGTCCACGACGGCGAACTCTATTGGGGACAGGACAACCTGCCCTTCCTCGAACGTCATCTTCGCGGCGACAGGCCCTAGGTCTGGATCGAGGAATCCAGCCAGGGTTGAGGCGGATTTTTTCACATAAGTCTATAAAATAGATAGGTATTATTCTCTACTGCCGATGCCATGCGATAGATTGGTGTGATTGATCAGGAAATCACACGCATGCCCGAAAAGACTTCGCAGACCGCCGGGACCATTATTCCCACGCGCCCGACGGAATGGCCGACCATCATTCTCGCATTCGTCATCCATGGGGGATTTTTTGCGCTCACCGGGTGGTGGCAATCATTATCCCCGATCGTGGCGATCATTGTTGGAGGCTGGCTGATCGCCTGGCACGGATCGCTTCAGCACGAGGTTATTCACGGCCACCCCACAGGAATCCGATGGCTAAACGATGCGATCGGATCGATACCGCTGTCGCTGTGGCTGCCTTATCCGATCTATAAGGACAGCCATCTGGAGCATCATCGCGACGAATTTCTGACCGATCCCATCGAGGATCCTGAATCGTCCTATTTCACCAAGGCTGCCTGGGAGCAGCTCGGCGCGACCGGCAGGCTGCTGGCGCGATGGAACACCACCCTGTTCGGTCGTTTGACCATCGGTCCCGCGGTTATGATTTTGAGTTTCCTTGGGCAGGAATGGCGGTTGATCTGGACGAACGAACCGGGAAGACGGCGGATATGGGCAGCACACGGCATCGGTGTCGCCGCCGTTCTATTCTGGGCGACGCTCGTCTGCGGCGTGCCGCTGTGGCTTTACCTTGCTTTCGTCTACACCGGCGCGGCGATGACGCGGCTCAGATCCTATGCCGAGCACAGATATGCCGAGAGCCACGAGGAGCGCACCGCTATCGTCGAAAACAGCCATTTCTTCGGCTTGCTGTTCCTCTACAACAACCTGCATGTTCTCCATCATCGCCGGCCGGGCATCTCGTGGTATCGCCTTCCCACGGTCTATCGCCAAAATCGCGAAACGCTCGTCTGTTCGAATGGCGGGCTTGTCTATGACGGCTATTGGGACATTGTCCGCCGGTTTTTCCTGAAGCCGCACGACGATCCGAAGCATCCCCGTCATTCGTGACGGGTGCGGCGTCAGGCACCCGAAGGTCACCGACTCAGGCCGCCAATGCCGTTGTCAGTCGCGCCCGGCGCGACGGCGTTTGTGCTTTTGCAGGAGCTGAGTCGAATTGCCGTTCCCGAACGTCGGCGAAGCAAGCGCCGCTCCGCTTGATCGATGATAGCGGACGGAATTCCGTTATTTTGGCAAGTTTGTGCAATCCCATCGAAACCGCTCCATTCTATTGGAGGAAAAGATATGGGAAGATTTTTTTACATTGTTTGCTGCAATTAGTTCTTTTATCTCCCTGCTCATTAAAACGCGAAACGCCACTGCCGGAGAGAGATGATGAACCCCGCCATGAACATGATGCCGATGATGAACAACATGATGCCCGCCATGATGAACCCGATGATGGGCGGAATGATGCCGATGATGGGTGGCATGCCCATGATGTCGGGTGCAATGATGCCGATGATGGCCTCCATGCCAATGATGATGATGGGCTCCATGAAGTGCACCATGACCGCCGAGGGCATGATCTGTGAAATGAAGCCGATGGAAGGCATGAACAACGAAATGTTCATGGAGTGCTGCAAGCGCATGATGTCGATGATGTCGGGCGGCATGCCCGTCATGATGAACTGCGGCGGCATGATGATGTGCTGCATGATGGCCGCCTGAGCCATCGTCCCTCAGGGAAACGATCGAGAGCCTCCGGAGACGGGGGCTCTTTTGCGTCATGCGCGAACGTCTTCGAGATAGGTCGTCACCAGGTAGAGGATCGCTTCCGTTCCCGTCATGTTGCGATAGATATGGGGTACATCTGCGTCGAAGATGATGGCGTCGCCTTCACCCAGGATATGCGGCGATTGCTTGCCGGCGATGATTTCGACGGTGCCTTGAGCAACGACCAGATTCTCAACCGTTCCGTGCTGATGGGCGTCGGCGTTTTCGGTATGGTGCGGAGCGATCCTGAGCTCGTAGAATTCCACCTTCCGCTCGCCTTCGAAGGGGAAAAGAGCCCGTGTCCGAAAGCGCCCCTCGGAGGAGGAGAGAATTTTCGATCTTGCCCTGGGCACGGCGATGACCGGGCTCTCGCCGCGTTCGGCGATCAGAGCGGCGCAGGGAATGCCTAGAGCAAGCGCGATCTTCGAGAGAATGCTTAATGTCGGGCTGCTTTTGCCCGTCTCGATCTGGCCGAGCATCGCACGGCTCACGCCGGCGATCTTTGCCAGCCTGTCCAGGGAATAGCCGCGCCGGGTACGGATGCGCCGCAAATTTTGTCCTGTTTGAACCGTGATCTCCTCGGCGGTATCTCTGGCTTCGCCGTCCGAGAGAAGCGCTTGATCAGACCCCATATCCCGGAGTGCCCATTGCCATGACGGGGACGAAACCCCAATACGGCACCCACATCAGGACTGGCTGCATTGCAAATGATACCGGTGCGGTCGCTTGAACCACATCAGCATGTTTGCTGCGCGACTGCCGGTAAGCCTGGAAATCGATGACATCAGCCGTCTGCAATGGCATGAAAAACTCCCGCTAAATCTATAAGAAGTATATATTTCTGAGGGCGAAAAAAGCAGAGCGTGTCGTCCAATCCGACCCCTGAACCGGAAATCTTATACCAATAATATTCACCCTTGCGGCAAAGCCATTTGGTCAGGCTGGCGGGGACGGGATAGTGCCCGCCAGCCGTGCCAGCTGCAAAGACGTTTGTCTAATAGAAGCCAAAACCGGTTTCGCCGCTGCGGATTTTACCAATGTGATCGCAGTGCAATGACGACAGCAGCATCTGACTTCATAAGTCGTCAGACGTCTTGTGTTCCGTTTTTCTCCGACTCATCAAGGAAACGACTTCGAGTCGATGGTTCATTCATATTCGACGAGTTATGGGCTCATCGGAGCGCAGCCGTTGACGAAGGATCGAACTTTTTCGTGGGCGCCGAGGTTCAACGAAAAGGCACGATTCTGTGTCTCGATTGGAGCATCGTGAACGCACGATTTCGGCCCTTTTGGAGAAACCAGTTCTGGAGTCGCTTGATCTTGAACCGGTTCTCGATCTCACAAGTCCAGCGGGTCAGATCATTGGCAACCTGGTGGGGACAATCATGCAGGGCATGCGCAACAACGGTCCTCTCCTGTCATCGCCTGTCGGTCTTTCCTTGCTGAGCGAAGCGATGTCGGACCTTATCCTCCGGTTTACCCAGCATCTTTTACTGAGTATTTGGGACAAAAAGTATCGGCAATCGCCCCTTGGCATGTTCGGCGCGCTATCGACTACATGCACGCAAACATCAGCGAACCGTTCACGATCACAATGGTTGCAGAGGCCGTCGGGGTCTCGCTTCGTGCGTTGCAGAATGGTTTTAGAGCCTTTTCAGTGCGTTCGGCGAATGCCCGAAGGATACGCGTCTGAGGGCAGCGTCACTGTCCACCCACTGACCAGATCTCATGCGGTAGAGCGTCGTTCTGATTGCGGTCTTTGCCGAAGCGATTGACGATCACCCGCAGGTCGAAAAGCCGGCAGGTTGCGAACTGCTCGGCTGAAAATCGATGTTTCCCGAAATTGCGACACGAAGCGCAGCTTATGCGTGCCGAAGTGGTGGCGAACGTTTTTTTCAACGACGCCAGCAAGGAGAGACTTACGTTCCTTTAATCTATCAATTGTGTAGACAATAGTTGAGCAATCCAAAGAGAGGAAAAACCATGTCAGGTTTCAAACTCGTCGGCATTGCTGGCAGCTTCAACCGTCCTTCGAAAACATTGGCGCTTGTGCGCCACGTCGCCGAACGCGCAAGCATCCGATACGGCTTTGCCAGCAAGACCTATGATCTGCACGATTTCGGTCCGTCGCTGGGCAGCGCCTTATGGCGCAAGGACCTCGACGAGCAGGCCAGGCGTGTCGTCGGCGAGATCGTGCAGGCCGACGCCCTGATCATCGGCTCGCCGACCTACAAGGGTTCCTATCCCGGTCTTTTCAAGCACCTGATCGACCTGATCGATCCGCATGAGCTTCGAGGCAAGCCGATCATCATCACGGCGACAGGCGGCGGTGACCGACATGCCTTGATGGTCGAGCACCAGCTTCGGCCGCTGTTCGGGTTTTTCATGGCTCACACGCTGCCAACCGCTGTTTATGCGTCCGATCGTGACTTCCAGGATTATGCGGTTGCATCCGAACCGCTTTCGAGCCGCATCAGTGAAGTGATCGGCGAATTGAGAGCCTTCTTCCCGGGCGCAAACCCGGCGCTGGCGGCTGCCGAATGAGGATCGTCGCCATGGCTCGATCTCAGGAAGCAACGAACATTGATGCGGAAAGGCCGGCGGCCAGCGATCAATTGTGGAGCGTCTTCGAATTCGCCCGACGATATCGCCTCGCCAAACGCGAGGAAAATCGCCTGCTGATGCTCTATGGGCCAGAGGCATCGCTTCGCGATCTTCTTGCCAATGCGAGACGTCATTCGCTGATTTCTTAACAGAAAACTATCGGTCCCTGACAGGAGGTTCGCATGAAGCTTGAATTTCACGTCTGGCTGAAACTCGTGATCGGCCTCCTCCTTGCGGTGAAGGTGCGCGAGCCTGTGAATGGATCATTCGCGCGGGACGAACGTGACTGGTCCGCGCGCGAATACGAACTCCATTATTGGGGCGCGATTCCCGGACTTTGGTATTGAGGAGGTGGCGTGATGGCAATCGTCGTTGAGACCGGCCTCGGCCGGCGCGGTGCAAGAAGGGCTTCCACCGGCCTCATGTCGCAGATCAGGCATGCGGCCGGAATCTGCACGATCACCGGCTCTTTCACATTCCTGTTCGCCCTAGTGATCGGGCTGATCCGATGAGCCACATCCTTATCCTTCCCGGACTGTTCGGCTCGGGAGAAGGGCATTGGCAGCGACATTGGCTGCAGGATCATCCGGACAGCCGTTGCGTCGTCCAGGACGATTGGGACCATCCGAACCTCGACAGCTGGTTGCCGCGGCTGGAGGGTGCGCTTGAAGAGGCCGGCGAGGCCTATCTGGTGGCCCACAGTCTCGGGTGCCTGCTGGCCGCCCGGCTGGCGGGACGGAATGCCGCGCGTCGCGTCAAAGGGGCATTGCTCGTTGCTCCATGCGATCTGCCCGCCACGGAAATCCTGCATCCGGGGCATATCTCGTTTGGCGCCATGCCGACGGCGCCCCTGCCTTTTCCGAGCATCGTCGTCGGCAGCATGAACGATGCGTACATGACGGTCGATCGGTTGACCCTGTTCGGCGGCCTATGGAACGCCGAGACCAGGAATATCGGCCTTGCCGGGCATATCAATATTGCCAGCGGCTTCGGCCGTTGGCGCAATGGCTACCGCTTGCTGGACGCATTGAAGACGCGTCCGGGCGCTCGAAAGCGGTTCGTTTCGATGCCGCCCGCTTTTGCGTTGTGAATGGGGCCGGAATGTCCGACATCGTAGCCGACCTCCTGCGCCTCAGCGAAGATCCGAACGCCGACCCGAGAAGCAGGCGCCGGCAGACCATGGATCGTTTGGTGCAGGCGCTGCTCGCCATGGCCAATACTGAATTCGGACCCGAAGATGCGCAAAGCCGCAGCGCGATCATCCATTTGACGACGATCATCCGTGACATGACGGGAAGGATCGCCGATGCCGACGATGCGACATTTTCGGGGATCGTCAGGGAAGCCGCAATGCTGATCCGCACCCTGCAACGGCGCCAAGCCGAGGCGGCCAGATTTACGGTGCATTGACACGCGGCGGATATCCGCGATCGCCGCTACGCGTCAAATCTTGCCCTTCCACGGCACGAGGAATGCCTCCAGGAAACGAATGGCCGCCGAGAAGGTGAAGGCGCAGATGGCGATGATGCCGATGCCGACGAAGACGACGTCGGTTGCCAGGAACTGCGACGCAGACATGATCATGAAACCGATCCCGCGCGTGGAAGCGATCAATTCGGCGGCAACCAGCGTGCCCCAGCCGACCCCGAGCGCAATCCGGATGCCGGTGAGGATCTCGGGCAGGGCGGAGGGCAGGACGATATCCAGGAAGAGCTGCAGCCGGCTCGCGCCCAGCGAACGGGCGGCATTGACGCGCTCGATCGGCAGCGAACGAACGCCGGCCTGGGCCGAGAGGCAGATCGGCGCGAACATCGCAAGCACCAGCAACGTGATCTTCGATGTCTCGCCGATGCCGAGCCAGATGATCATCAGCGGCAGGTAGGAGAGCGGCGGAAGCGGCCAGTAGAACTCGATCGGCGCGTCGAGGACGCCTTTTGCCCAGCGGTTCAGGCCCATCAGCAAACCCAGCGGAATGCCGGCGGAGACGGCGATGAGGGCCGCGACCACGATGCGGAACAGGCTCGCAAAGACATGCTCGGACAGCGACGCCCCGGCGTAGCCGTCGCGATAGATGACGCCGATCTGCTTCAGCACCTCGTCCGGGCGCGGCAGGAAGAGGTGTGGAACGACGCCGAGCGCCGATACGAGCCACCACAACAGCAATAGGGCCAAGGCAGTGGCGACGCTGATCGCCACCGTCGACTTCTCGCCGGCGCCGAAGCTTGCCATTTTCACCAGCTTGACCTGGCGGTCCGCCGTATCGGCCACAATCGGTGTGGCCTGTACTATATCGCTCATGCGGCGCTCCTCAAGTCTTCGGTGCTGTGGAGAATGGCGCGTATTTCCTCGCGCAGCTCGGCAAATTGTGGCGACGCCTTGATGGATCGGGCATCGCCGGTTTCGGCGAAGCGGCTGATGAAATCGAGGTCGAAGCGCGCGACGACGCGCCCCGGCCGCGGTGACATGACCAGGACCTGCGTGCCCAGGAACAATGCCTCTTCGATCGAATGTGTAATGAAGAAAACCTTCTTTGCCGTCTTGTCCCAGATGGAAACCAGCAGTTCCTGCATCTGCTCGCGCGTCAGGCTGTCGAGCGCGCCGAATGGCTCGTCCATCAGCAGGATGTCTGGATTTGTCGCCAGAGCGCGCGCGATGCCGACACGCTGCCGCATGCCGCCCGACAGCTCGTAGGGAAAGGCGCCGGCGAATTCGTCGAGTCCGACGAGCCTGAGAAGCTCCAGCGCGTGCGCTTGCCGCTCCTTCGGGTTTACGCCCGCGAATTTCAAACCGAGCGCGACATTGTCGACCACGGATTTCCAGGGCAGCAGCGAGTCCTTCTGAAAGACGACGCCACGATCCGCGCCTGGTCGTTCGACCGCGCGACCATCGAGCGTTATCCGGCCGTCCGAAAGCGGAAGAAATCCGGCAATCGCATTGAGAAGGGTTGATTTGCCGCATCCCGACGCTCCCAGCGCGACGACGAAGCCTCGTTCGGGAATATCGAAAGAGACGCGATCGAGCGCGTGGACGGTCCGTCCGTCGCGGGCTGAGAAGAAGACGCTGGCGTGATCGACTTTAAGCATGTGGCCGCTCGCTGTTTGACGCCGGCGCGGCAAGCCGGGCCGACGTCGGGGAGGATCAGTTGCTGACGCCGGTGAGCGCGTCGGCGGTGACGAAGGCACCGTAGTTGGCCAGCACGTCGGAAACCTTGCCCTGTTCCTTCAGGAAGGATGCCGTGTCCTTGAGGATCCTGCCGGCACCTGCCTTTTCGCCGCCGCCGAGCCAGGCATCCGATGCCTGGACCTCAGGCGTCAGAAGCGTGAGGTTCTTCAGGGCCGATGCCTGCTGGTCGGGCGTTCCGCCGAGAAGCTTGGCGAGCGACTTGGCGTTGTCGCTGTCGGGACCCCAGGCGGCCTTGTCCGAGGCGAAGGACGTGTAGTATTTGTTGATGACCGCGGCGAAGCTCTTGAGAAATTGCGGGTTGTCGGCGGCAAACTTCGAGGTCGCCACCCAGGCCGAGAAGGTCGGCGCACCCTTGTCTGCCACATCCTTCGAGGTGACGAGAACCTTTCCGTTCTTCTTGAGTTCGGTCAGCGCCGGATCCCAGACGAAGCCGCCGTCGATATCGCCGCGATTATAGCTTGCGACGATCTCGGGCTGAGGGATTGCGAAGACCTGAACGTCCTTTTCGGTCAGGCCCAGCGATTTGATCAGCGCCAGGAGCTGATAGTGGTCCGTGGAAACAGGCGCGGCGGCAAGCTTCTTGCCCTTCAGGTCATTCACGCTTTCGATGCCGGAACCGTTGCGGACGACGAGAGCCTCGTCGATGCCCGAGATGGAGGCGAGGTAGAAGGCCTTGACCTCAAGCCCGCGTGATACCGCGGCCGCAAACGGGCTGGAGCCGACATAGCCGACCTGGACATCGCCCGAGGCAATGGCCGCAAAGATCTCGGCGCCCGAATTGAACCTGCGGAAGTCGATGTCGTATCCCGTCGACTTGGCGAATTCGCCATTGGCGATTGCCACTGAGGACGGCAGGGCATCGGTTTGATAGCCGACGACGACTTTCTTGTCCGCCGCTTCGGCGACAACAGCCGCTGCGAGAGTGCCGACGCCGATAGCGATGGCGGCAACCAAATTTTTGAAATTCATCTTGAGCCCCTTTGTTTGAGGGCCACCCGGCCCCCTTAATCTCACCCTCAAAAGGGTAATGGTTGAGAATGGGCTAGCGGGAGAAATAACAAACTATATTTATAGACTATGAAGACATTTGTTTTCGTGATTCTGCCACTTGCGCGATCCCAAGGACGCGTGAGCGACGAGAGCTAGGGCGTACGGAGCTTCAGGGAGAATGCGGTGATATATGATGTTATCGTGGTCGGTTCCGGTTTTTCGGCCATAGCCGTGACCTGCAATCTCATCGAGCAGCTTCCCGCCTCGGCGAAGATTGCCGTCGTTGGCGACGATCCCGGCTTCGGCCGCGGGACGGCCTATCGGACGGAACTCTATCTCCATCGCCTTAACGTGCCCGCGGGCCGCATGAGCCTGTTGCCGCATCATCCCGACGACTTCGTCGACTGGCTGAAACGCCATGGACGCCTGATGCAGGCAGGCGATTTCGCATCGCGCAGCGACTACGGTCTCTATGTCAGGGATACGCTTGCGCGGCTGCTTCGAAAGCGGGACGGCCGCTGCCGGGTCGATTTCATCAGGGCCAAGGCGACGGGATGTGTCGAACGTTATAGCAGCACGCTGGCCTTTCACCTCGGCAATGGCGACGAGATCGCCGGGAAGAACGTGGTGCTCTGCCTTGGCGTCGGCAACGCCAACCTCCCGGTCAACCCGGCTGGGGTCCCGCTGTCGCTGAGATCGCGGATCGTCGAGAACCCGTGGCGGCTCTCTTGGCTGAGGCGCGTCGCATCGTCCGATGCCGTCTGTATCCTCGGCTCCGGGCTGACGATGATCGACCAGGTTCTGGCACTTCGCGCTCACGGCCACAATGGCAGGATCGACGTGCTTTCACGCCGCGGGCTCGCGCCGCTCGGACATGCCAGGAAGCCGCTGCCGCCGCTTCCGATCGATGTCCAGGCGCTTCCGGGTACGATCAGCGGCATATTGAAGAGCCTACGGGAAAAGAGCAGGGCGGTCGACGACTGGCGAAGCGTAATGGACGGCCTGAGGCCCGTCACGCAGGCTCTCTGGCAGCGTCTTTCCAGCAAGGAGCGGGCACGCTTCCTCAGGCATGCACTCCCCTGGTGGAACATCCATCGTCACCGGGTCGCGCCCGACGTGTTCGGTACGTTCGAGAAACTGGTCTCGGAGGGAACCGTCCGTTTCCATGCAGGCTTCCTGAAATCGCTCGGGGCCGAGGAGGACAGGCTCCTTGCCGGATACAGGATCAGAGGGACAGGGGACATCGCCGAGATCAGGGCGGATTGGCTCGTCAACTGCACGGGAATGGAGCGTGCCGGGATCAGCCATTCACCGCTTTTGAAGGAAATGAGCCGGTTTCAACTGATCGCCCCTGATCCTCTCGGCCTCGGGATCCAGGTGGATGCCGCTTCCGAGGTGACGGCGCCATCGCGGATCTCGCCCGCCCGGCTGTTTTCGGTCGGCGCCTTGACCGCGGGCCAATTCTGGGAGATCACGGCCGTTCCCGACATTCGGGTGCAGGCGAAGGCCGTGGTCGAAGAGATCGTCGCGAAACGGCCGAGTGCCGAAGCATAGGCTGACAATCCCCGATCGCTATGGTGCGGTTGAATTGCCGGCCGGCGACAGCTACAGTATCTGGTACGCCATAATACGGTTTTCGAATTCGGCTGCCGTGCGGGAATTTGAGCGCGAAGTCAGTCCAACTCTGAGGTGCAGAATGAGCGGTGCTCTGAAGGACGCAACAATCAGGGTCGAGCGTCCTGCAAAGACATTGCGGGAATTGGCGCTTGACAAGGTCCGCGAAGCCATTGTGAACGGCTATTTCCGTCCCGGTGACCGCCTTGTCGAACGCGACCTCTGTGCCCAGCTCGGCGTCAGCCGGACCGTCGTGCGTGAGGTTCTAAGGCACCTGGAATCGGAAGGGCTCGTCGCCAATCTGCCGAACAAGGGGCCGATCGTTGCCCAGCTCGACATCGACGAAGCCAAACAGATCTATGAGATCCGCGGCGCGCTCGAGGGTATGGCAGCGCGGCTATGCGCGGAGCGCAGCAGTCCAGAGATCGTCGCCGCGCTGGAAGAATCCCTGACCGGGATCCGCAACAGCTATCGCGACAATGATATGACGGCTGTGCTCGCGAACACCACTTCCTTCTATCAGACGCTGTTCACGATGGTCGACAGGCATGTCGCCTGGGGCGTCGTCAATCTCCTCACCGTGCGCATAAACCACCTGCGCTCGATGACGATCAAGACGGAGCGGCGAGGCATCGAAGGACCGGCGCAGATGTCGAAGATCGTTGATGCCATCCGCCGCGGTGATGGCGATGGGGCCTATCAGGCCGCGATGGACCATGTCGCCGCCGCCTGCGCGATTGCCGAAGCGGTGCTATCCGCCAAGACGTCCGCCGAATAGGCCGACCGCCCGCCGCAGCCATCGGCGGCAGCCAGTAAACATCGATCGCGCGATTCCGGGGAGTGCGCACTCCCGGCTTGACACCCAACTTTGCTCAATGTGATGGTATGCCATATTAAATAATATGTGAGGTGGCATTGCATGAGCTGGGATCTTCGCGGCTGTGTCAGCTGACAACGCAAGCTGAATGAAGAAGTTCTCTCCGGGGAGCCTATGAGTGCTCGCCTGCCGTCTTGGAGATTTTCGCCAGGGCAAGATCCGCAGCGATAGATGCTGATGAGCGCATCAGCAGTTATAAATTACTGTTTTGTAAAGGCTATTTCTGGATTGATGCTTAAATCCCCGGCTTCGTAGAAACGAACTTGACAGCGTCATATTATGGCATACCATAATACCAAAATGAGAAATGAGGTATTCGATGGCCATTCAAATTCGCAAGACGGGACTGCAGATCGAAACGACGCTGATCGAGGGCGGCAAGGCTGCGGCGGTGCCGCTGAAGCTGTTCTCCGCCTTTGCGGTCGTGAACAATCCCTGGGCGGGACGCGGCTTCGTCGAAGACCTCAAGCCGGAAATCCATGCGGCCGCTCCTATTCTCGGCGAATTGCTCACCAAGATGATCATCGAGGCGGTCGGCTCCGGCGAGGCTGTCGAGGGATATGGAAAGGCTGCTGTCGTCGGCCTGAATGGCGAGATCGAGCATGCATCGGCGCTCATCCACACCCTGCGCTTCGGCAATTTCTATCGCCAGGCCGTGGGCGCAAAGTCCTATCTCGCCTTCTGCAACACGCGCGGCCCTGCCAATGCGCCGATCATGATCCCGCTGATGGACAAGAATGATGAAGGCCGCCGCTCGCACTACCTGACCATCCAGACGTCGATCCCCGACGCGCCCGCCGCAGACGAGATCGTCGTGGCTCTGGGCGCGTCGGTGGGCGGGCGTCCCCATCACCGCATCGGCGACCGCTACCAGGATCTGAAGGACCTGGGGCAGGACGTCGCCAATCCTGCGGGCGTTTGAAAGGGTGGGCGTTGACATGCTGACAGCCGGATCGATCTCAGGCGCCGCTGCAGCGAAGGACGCCGGTTCCTTGCCTCGAAAGAAGACGGCGGGCGGAACGGCCTATCACGAGGCCGGCGACGGCGAGCCGCTGGTTCTGATCCATGGCGTCGGCATGCGGCTCGAAGCCTGGGCGCCGCAGATCGCATCGCTTTCCGGCGGAAAGCGCGTCATCGCCGTCGACATGCCGGGCCACGGCGAGAGTGCAAAGCTGCCGGTGGGCAGCCGCCTCGAGGAATTCGTCGCCTGGTTCGGCCGATTTCTCGACGAGATGGAAATCGAAGCGACGAATGTCGCCGGGCACTCCATGGGCGCGCTGGTGTCGGGAGGGGCGGCGGCGACGTTCGGTCAACGCATCAAGCGTGTCGCCTACCTCAACGGGGTCTTTAGGCGCGACCCGGAAGCAAAGGCTGCGGTGCTTGCGCGGGCCGCGGCCATTCCTGTAGCGGGCGTGGATAAGGAAGGTCCACTGGCGCGCTGGTTCGGCGACGATCCGGGCAGCAACGCCGCTCGCGAACTGACGCGGAAATGGCTCAACCTCGTCGATCCCGAGGGTTATGCTGTGGCTTACGCCGCCTTCGCCGGGGGAGACGAGACCTATGCCGATGGCTGGAAAGACGTTCAAGGTCCAGCCCTGTTCCTGACGGGATCCGATGATCCGAACTCGACGCCCTTGATGGCGACGCAAATGGCGGCGCTTGCGCCGAAAGGCAGGGTCCGCATCGTGGAGGGTCATCGTCATATGGTGAACCTCACCGCGCCTGAAATCGTAAATTCGCTACTCGCTGAGTGGCTGTCGTTGGGGGAGGATGAACGATGACAATCCAGACTGCCGATCCAAGGGCATTGCGCGATGCATTCGGGGCTTTTCCCACAGGCGTGACCGTCGTCACCGCCTGCGACAGGGATGGAAATCCGATCGGGTTCACGGCGAATTCCTTCACGTCAGTCTCGCTCAATCCGCCCTTGCTCCTTGTTTGCCTCGCCAAGACGTCGCGCAATTTCGCGACCATGACCGGCGCGCAGCATTTCGCGATCAACGTGCTGTCGGAAACGCAGAAGGACGTGTCGAATACCTTTGCGCGGCCGGTCGAAGACAGGTTTGCGGCGGTCGAGTGGTCGAAGGGATCAGCAGGCTGCCCGGTCTTCTCGAACGTGGCGGCATGGTTCGAATGCGCGATGGAAGAGGTCATCGAGGCCGGCGACCACGTCATCCTGATGGGACGGATCGAATCCTTCGACAATAGCGGCCGCAATGGTCTCGGCTATGCCCGTGGCGGCTATTTCACGCCGACGCTCGCCAGCAAGGCGGTTTCCGCGGCGAGCGAAGGCAATCTGGAACTTGCCGCCGTCGTCGAACGGCGCGGAGAGGTTCTGCTGCTCGGCGATGACGTTCTGTTTCTCCCAAGCATTGACGCCCATGACGGCAACCCGACGGAGATGCTGGAAAAATACCTGGAGACATCAACCGGGCTGAAGGTCAGCATCGGCTTTCTCTATTCGGTTTACGAGGGCAAGAGCGACGGCAAGCAGCACATCGTCTACCACGCTGTCGCAGGCGATGGGGAGCCAGCGAGCGGCAGGTTCCTGAAGCCCGATGCTCTATCTGGCGCGCAGTTCAAGACCAGCTCGACCGCCGACATCGTCAATCGCTTCGCGATGGAAAGCTCGATCGGCAATTTCGGCGTCTATTTCGGTGACGAGACCGGCGGCAAAGTTCATCCCATTCCAGCCAAGGGCGCAAAAGCATGAAGTTCTCCCTCTTCGTCCATATGGAACGGCTCGATGCCAGCCAGAGCCACAAGAGCCTTTACGAGGAATTCGTCGCGCTCTGTGAGATTGCCGATAAGGGTGGCATGCATGCGATCTGGACGGGTGAGCACCATGGCATGGATTTCACCATCGCACCCAACCCGTTCGTCACCATCGCCGATCTCGCGCGCCGCACATCGCAGGCACGGCTCGGCACGGGAACGGTGATCGCTCCCTTCTGGCATCCGATCAAGCTTGCCGGCGAAGCGGCTATGACCGACATCATCTGCGACGGCAGGCTCGATATCGGCATTGCGCGCGGCGCCTATTCCTTCGAATACGAGCGCCTGCTCCCGGGTCTCGATGCCTGGGGCGCCGGTCAGCGCATGCGCGAGCTCATCCCGGCAATCAAAGGAATCTGGAACGGTGACTACGCCCATGACGGCGAATTCTTCAAGTTCCCCGCGACCACCTCCGCCCCGAAGCCGTTGCAGCAGCCGAACCCGCCGATCTGGGTCGCGGCGCGCGATCCCAACTCGCACGAATTCGCCGTCGCCAACGGCTGCAATGTTCAAGTCACGCCGCTCTGGCAGGGCGATGACGAGGTTCAGTCACTGATGGACCGCTTCAACGATGCCTGCGCCAAGAATCCTGAGATCGAGCGGCCGAAGATCATGCTGCTGCGCCACACCTATGTCGGCTCGTCAGAAGAAGATGTCGCCCAGGCCGCGCACGAACTCAGCGTTTACTACAACTATTTCTTCGCTTGGTTCAAAAATGAGAAGCCGGTTACCCAAGGCCTGATCGAGCGGATTCCGGACGACCAGATCAGGTCGAACGCCATGCTTTCGGATCAGGTCATGCGCACCAACAACGTCGTTGGAGACGCACGGACCGTCATCGACCGGCTCAAGACCTATGAAGCACTCGGTTACGACGAGTATTCCTTCTGGATCGACACCGGCATGAGATTCGAGCGCAAGAAGGCGTCGCTCGAACGCTTCATCGCCGAGGTCATGCCAGCATTTCAGGAGTAGGGCCATGCGGCGTTTCCAGCATTACATCGACGGCGAATTCTCGGACGGCGAGGCCCGTTATCCCAGCATCGATCCGGCCACTGGCGCCATCTGGGCTGATATGCCGGAAGCGCGCGAGGCTGATGTCGACCGAGCCGTGAACGCTGCCGACAGGGCGCTCTACGATGGCCCCTGGTCGAAAATGACAGCCACGCAACGCGGCAAGCTGCTTTACAAGCTCGCCGATCTTGTTGCCGCCAATGCGCAGATCCTGGCTGAGCTGGAGACGCAGGACACCGGCAAGATCATCCGCGAAACATCCGCGCAGATCGCCTATGTCGCCGAATATTATCGTTACTATGCCGGCATCGCCGACAAGATCGAAGGCTCCTACCTGCCAATCGACAAGCCTGACATGGATGTCTGGCTTCGCCGCGAGCCGATCGGCGTCGTCGCCATGGTCGTGCCGTGGAACAGCCAGCTCTTCCTGTCGGCGGTCAAGATCGGCCCGGCGCTCGCTGCCGGCTGCACGATGGTGGTCAAGGCCTCGGAAGACGGGCCAGCGCCGCTTCTCGAATTTGCGCGTCTCGTCCATCAGGCCGGCTTTCCCGCAGGCGTCGTCAACATCATCACGGGCTTCGGCGGCTCCTGCGGCGCGGCCCTCGGCCGCCATCCAAAGGTCGCACATGTCGCCTTCACCGGCGGTCCCGAAACCGCTCGGCACGTCGTTCGCAACTCGGCCGAAAACCTCGCCTCCACCTCGCTCGAACTCGGTGGCAAGTCGCCGTTCATCGTGTTTGCCGACGCGGATCTCGAAAGTGCCGCCAACGCCCAGGTCGCCGGCATCTTCGCCGCGACGGGACAAAGCTGCGTTGCCGGATCGCGGCTGATCGTCGAACGCAGCGTCAAGGACAAATTCGTCGCCTTGCTGCGTGAGAAGGCGCAGGCGATCCGGATCGGCGCGCCGCTCGATATGGCGACCGAAGTCGGCCCGCTTGCCACCAAGCGCCAACAGGACAATATCGGCGCGCTTGTCGCCAGGTCGATCGAAAGTGGCGCCCGCCTTGTCACCGGTGGCAGCAAGATCGATGGCGAAGGCTTTTATTTCCCGCCGACGATCCTGGACTGCGACGATGTCGATTCACCCTCGCTGATCGAGGAATTCTTCGGGCCAGTCCTGTCCGTTGTCTCATTCGAGACCGAGACCGAGGCGCTGATGCTTGCCAACAATACCCGCTATGGCCTTGCCTCCGGCCTCTTTACCCAGAACCTGACCCGGGCGCACCGGCTGATGAAGGGCATTCGCGCCGGCATCGTCTGGGTCAACACCTACCGCGCGGTGTCGCCGATTGCGCCCTTCGGCGGTTTCGGCTTGTCGGGCCATGGCAGGGAAGGCGGCATGGCCGCGGCCCTCGACTATACCCGCACCAAGACGATCTGGCTCAGGACGTCGGATGATCCGATCCCCGATCCCTTCGTGATGAGATAGCGCCGATGTTTTACGAAATCCGGACCTATCGGCTGAAGAATGGCGCCATCCCGCAATATCTCAAGGTCGTCGAGGAAGAAGGGATCGAGATCCAGAAGAGCCATCTCGGCACGCTCGTCGGCTACTTCTTCTCGGAAATCGGAACGATCAACGAGATCGTCCACATCTGGGCCTTTACGAGCCTGGACGACCGGGAGGCGAGGCGCCAGAGGCTCATGGCCGACCCCCGATGGCAGGCTTTCCTGCCCAAGATCCGCGATCTGATCGAGGTGGCGGAAAACAAGATTATGAAGCCAGCCAACTTTTCTCCCAGGAGCGAGGCGCACTGACGGCATAAGGCATACCCGTAGGCAAACAGAACAAGGATAAGGGAACATGAAAACAACATTTGCTTTCGCGGCGGTCGCCGCATTTGTGGCTGTGTCCGCGCCGGCACAGGCTGAAAACCTCGTCTTTTCGAGCTGGGGAGGAACGACCCAGGACGCGCAGAAGGCTGCATGGGCAAGTCCGTTCACCGAGAAGACCGGCGTCACCGTCGTCCAGGACGGGCCGACCGACTACGGCAAGCTCAAGGCGATGGTCGAAGCCGGTCAGGTCAGCTGGGATGTTGTCGACGTCGAAGGCGATTATGCCGCCCAGGCCGGCAAGAACGGCCAGCTCGAGAAGCTCGATTTCTCGGTCATCGACAAATCCAAGCTCGATCCGCGCTTCGTCACCGACTATTCGGTCGGCAGTTTCTATTATTCCTTCGTGATCGGTTGCAATGCCGATGCCGTCAGCGCCTGCCCGAAGACATGGGCCGATCTGTTCGATACGGCCAAGTTTCCGGGAAAGCGCACATTCTACAAGTGGTCGGCTCCCGGCGTGATTGAAGCGGCACTGCTTGCCGACGGCGTGCCTGCCGACAAGCTTTATCCGCTTGATCTCGATCGTGCCTTCAAGAAGCTCGATACGATCAAATCCGACATCATCTGGTGGTCGGGCGGCGCGCAGTCGCAGCAGCTTCTGGCTTCCGCCGAGGCTCCCTTCGGCAGTGTCTGGAATGGCCGCATGACGGCGCTTGCAGCGACCGGCATCAAGGTTGAAACTTCCTGGGAACAGAACATCACCGCTGCCGATGCGCTCGTCGTGCCGAAGGGCTCGCCGAACGCCGAGGCTGCGATGAAGTTCATCGCGCTGGCGACCTCGGCTGAACCGCAGGCGGCCCTCGCAAAAGCCACCGGCTACGCGCCGATCAATCTCGACTCGGCCAAGCTGATGGACCCGGAGACGGCCAAGACCCTGCCGGACCAGCAGACGGCAAGCCAGGTGAATGCCGATATGAACTATTGGGCAGAGAACCGCGATGCCATCGGCGAGAAGTGGTACGCCTGGCAGGCGAAATAGGCTGAAACTTGAGATGAACGGGCACGGCGAAGGTCGCCGTGCCCCCGCGGCGCGCCGGTGCCAATCGGTTGTATTCGGCGCGCGCCCCGCGGAAATTGACGGGTGGGAAGGACTGTCATGTCGACGTATAGCGATGCCTCCGGCATAATTGCGCCTTTGCCAAAGGTGCGCAGGGCAACAGGTTTTGGCGCGGTCGCTCCGGCTTTCGCCTTCGTCGGCATCTTTTTCATCGTGCCGGTGGCGATACTGCTGTTGCGAAGCGTGCTGGAGCCGGTGCCGGGCCTCGGCAATTATGCGCAGCTGATCGGGTCTGCGACCTATCTGAAGATTTTCGCCAACACCTTCATCGTCTCGGGCCTCGTCACGGTGATTTCGCTGCTGATCGGTTTTCCCGTTGCCTGGGCGCTGGCAATCATGCCCGGACGGCTGACCTCGGTGATCTTTGCGATCCTGCTTCTGTCGATGTGGACCAACCTGCTCGCCCGCACCTATGCCTGGATGGTACTTCTACAGCGCACGGGGCTCATCAACAAGATGCTGATCGGAATGGGCCTGATCGACAAACCGCTGGCCCTCGTCAACAATCTGACCGGGGTGACGATCGGCATGACCTATATCATGCTGCCCTTCATCATCCTGCCGCTCTACGGCGTCATCAGGAAGATCGACCCGTCGATCCTGCAGGCGGCCGCCCTTTGCGGCGCCAACCGGTGGCAGTGTCTGACGCGCGTTCTCCTGCCGCTGGCAACACCCGGCATGGCGGCCGGCGCCCTCATGGTCTTCGTCATGTCGCTCGGCTATTTCGTCACGCCGTCGCTTCTCGGCGGCACCGCCAACATGATGCTCGCAGAGCTGATCGCGCAATTCGTGCAGTCGCTGGTCAATTGGGGAATGGGCGGTGCTGCGGCACTGGTTCTTCTCGTCGTGACCCTGTCGCTTTATGCCGTGCAGCTGCGTTTCTTCGGCAGCCAGAACCCGGGAGGACGTTGACATGTTGCTCAATTTCGACCGTCTCGGCTGGTGGAAATACGTGCTTCTCGCGATAACGCTTCTGACCGCCGCCTTCCTGCTGCTGCCGATCCTCTTCATCGCGGCGCTGTCCTTCGGTTCCTCGCAGTGGCTGATCTTTCCGCCGCCGGGCTGGACGCTTCAATGGTATGGCGAGCTCTTCGCCGATCCGCGCTGGCTGGAATCGGCTCTGACGAGCTTCAAGATCGCCGTCATCGTCACCGTCCTGTCGGTGCTGCTCGGGCTCGTGACGTCCTTCGGGCTGGTGCGCGGCTCGTTCGTCTTTCGCGATGCGCTGAAAGCGCTGTTCCTCACGCCGATGATCCTTCCGGTCGTGGTTCTCGCGGTTGCTCTCTACGCCTTTTTCTTGAGGATCGGCCTTGGTGGGACGCTGACGGGTTTCGTCATTTCGCATCTCGTCCTCGCGCTACCTTTCTCGATCCTGTCGATATCGAGCGCGCTGGAGGGTTTCGACAAGTCGATCGAGGATGCGGCGGTGCTCTGTGGCGCCTCGCCGCTGGAGGCAAAGATCAGGATCACGCTTCCTGCGATCAGCCATGGGCTGTTTTCGGCAGCCGTCTTCTCGTTCCTCACATCCTGGGACGAGGTGGTGGTGGCGATCTTCATGTCCAGCCCAACCCTGCAGACGCTGCCCGTGAAGGTATGGGCGACGCTCCGGCAAGACCTGACGCCTGTCGTCGCTGCAGCGTCGACCCTTCTCATCCTTTTGACGATCATCTTGATGGCCCTTGTTGCCGTCGTGCGTAAGGTACTGAAACAATGAACGAACCATTCCTTCAGATCCGCGGTATACGCAAGGAATACGGCCCTGTCGTCGCCGTGCACGATGTCACTCTCGACGTCAGGCGTGGTGAGTTCCTCACCTTTCTCGGACCCTCCGGATCCGGCAAGAGCACGACGCTCTACATCCTGGCGGGATTTGACAACCCGACGAAAGGCGACATTGCGCTGGAGGGCAAGACCCTGCTCGCCACGCCGTCGCACAAGCGCAACATCGGCATGGTGTTCCAGCGTTACACCCTGTTTCCGCATCTGACGGTGGGCGAAAACATCGCATTTCCGCTGAAGGTCAGGCGCAAGTCCAAGGCCGAGATCGACAGCAAGGTGAAGGAGATGCTGCGCCTCGTCCGGCTGGAAGGCTTCGAGGATCGCAAACCGGCACAGATGTCCGGCGGTCAGCAGCAGCGCGTCGCCCTCGCCAGGGCCCTTGCCTATGATCCGCCGGTGCTGCTGATGGACGAGCCGCTGTCGGCGCTCGACAAGAAGCTGCGCGAGGAAATCCAGCACGAGATCCGCCGGATCCACCAACAGACCGAAGTGACGATCCTCTACGTCACGCACGATCAGGAGGAAGCCTTGCGGCTCTCCGACCGCATCGCGGTCTTTTCGAAGGGCATCATCGACCAGATCGGAACCGGCCCCGAACTCTATGCCAATCCCAAGACCCGTTTCGTTGCGGAATTCATCGGGGACAGCGACTTCATTTCCTGCGACCTGCTGTCGTCGTCCGATGGGCAGGCCACCATTTCGCTCGGTGGCGGGACCGTCTTCAACCGCATCCCGGTGCACGGAAAAGGCGCCTCGGGCACAAGGGCAGCCCTGATGCTGCGGCCGGAGCGCATTCGGCTGTCGCGCGCTCCGGCGGGAACGGGTCTTGCCGCCACGGTCAGCGACATCACCTTCCTCGGCAACAATATCCATGTCGCGACCGAAACGGCGGCGGGCGAGGCGCTCGCGGTTCGCCTGCCGTTTGGTCATGAGGCGATCACCGGTCTCAGCCGCGGAGATACCGTGCATCTGGAGTTCGATCCTGGTGCGGCGCACGTGTTCTGCTGAAAGTTGGCACATGAAGCTCGTTGATCCCTCGCTGTTCCGTCAGGCATGCCCGGTCGCCGATCGCTGGATCGAAGCGGAAGGCCGGCAGGCGACGACGATCCGCAACCCGGCGACGGGCGAGGCGCTGGGCGCGGTCCCCGATCTCGGAGCCGCGGAGACGGTGGATGCCATCAAAGCGGCCGTCATTGCCCAGAAGCTTTGGGCGAAGAAGACTGCCGGCGAACGCGCATCCGTTCTCAAGGCGTGGCACCGCCTGATGATCGAAAACCGCGACGATCTGGCGATGATCCTGACGCTGGAGCAGGGAAAACCCTTGGGCGAGGCCAAGGGGGAGATCACCTATGGTGCCAGTTTCATCGAATGGTTCGCCGAAGAAGCGAGGCGCATCAATGGCGAGATCATCCCGGGACATCAGCCGGACAAGCGCATCCTCGTCCTGCGTCAGCCCGCAGGAGTGGTGGCGGCCATCACGCCGTGGAATTTTCCGAATGCGATGATGACGCGCAAGGTCGGACCGGCACTTGCCGCCGGCTGTGCCGTCGTTCTCAAGCCCGCGCCGCAGACGCCGTTCTCGGCCATCGCGCTTGCCGTTCTCGCGGAGCGCGCCGGCTTGCCGCCAGGCCTCCTCAGCATCGTGACCGGTGACGCAGCGGCAATCGGCGGAGTATTGACCGCAAGCCGCGACATCAGGGTCCTGACGTTTACCGGCTCCACCCGCACAGGCGAGCTGCTCTACCGGCAATGTGCGCCGACGATCAAAAAGCTCGGCCTCGAGCTTGGCGGCAATGCACCCTTCATCGTGTTTGACGATGCGGATCTCGATGCTGCGGTCGAAGGCGCAATCATCGCCAAGTTCCGCAACAACGGCCAGACCTGCGTCTGCGCAAACCGGATCTATGTCCAGGGCGGCGTCTACGAAGCCTTCGCCGCCAAGCTCGCGACGGCCGTTGCGGCATTGAAGGTCGGCAACGGCCTGGAGCGCGACGTCGTGCTCGGCCCGCTCATCGACGAGAATGCCGTCGCCAAGATCGAGACCCATATTCGCGATGCCGTGTCGAAGGGTGCCAGCCTCGTTTCGGGCGGCAAACGCCACGCGCTCGGCGGCCTGTTCTTCGAGCCGACCATTCTGCGCGACGTCGACGGGAGCATGCAGGTCGCTCGCGAGGAAACCTTCGGGCCTCTTGCGCCGCTCTTTCGTTTCCGCGACGAGCAGGATGTGATCGAGCAGGCAAACGATACCGAATTCGGGCTGGCCTCGTATTTTTACGCCCGTGATCTGTCGCGGGTATTCCGCGTCGCCGAGGCGCTCGAATATGGGATGGTCGGTGTCAATACCGGTCTCGTCTCCACCGCCGAGGCGCCGTTCGGCGGCGTGAAGATGTCGGGCCTCGGCCGCGAAGGATCCAGGCACGGGTTGGACGAATATACCGAACTCAAATATGTGTGCTTGGGCGGCATCGCCTGACTTGGTCGATGCTTGCGCTTTCGCCGCAAGGAAAGACCGGAATGCATCTCGTCAGCATCGCCATGTATGTCACATCCCAGCCGCTCGAGGATGCGACAGCAGAACTCTGGTCGTTTCTCCGCCGCACCCTCGCGCAGGCCGGTCTCGAGGACTTGCCCGAGACGCGCGATCAGAGCATTCCCTACGATGAGGCCTGGCTGCGGCCCGATCTTCTTCTCTCGCAGACATGCGGCTATCCCTATGTGAAGAACCTGCGCGGCAAGGTCCGCCTGGTGGCGACGCCGGTTTATGACCATCCCGGCTGCGACGGCCCGTCGATGTGCAGCTTCATTATCGCCCGCAAGGATTCCCCCCTTCGGTCGCCGGAGGACTTGCGTGGCACGACGGCTGCGATCAACAGCCCCGAGAGCAATTCCGGCAGCAATTTCTTTCGCGCCGCCGTCGCGCCGCTTGCCCGCAATGGCCGCTTCTTCGGCCGGATCATCGAAACCGGCAGCCATGGCGGCAGCATCGCCGCTGTGGCGGAAGGCAGGGCGGATAGTGCGGCGATCGATTGCGTCACCTATGCCAATATTCTCCGCTTCGATCCCGACCTTCTCCAGGATATCCGCATCATTGCCGAGACGCCGAGAGGTCCGGGTCTGCCGTTCATCACCTCCGGCGACGCATCGGACGAGAGAGTCCTTCTGCTGCGTAGTGCACTTCATGCCGCCATCAAGGAGCCATCGCTGGCCGCGACGCTCGGCACTCTGGGTCTCGTCGATTTTGCGGTGCTTTCCGAAGCCGATTACGAGCCGCTTCTCTCCTTGGCCGGCGATGCACCGCCATTGAGAGCTGGCGCGGATTAGCGCCTTTGCGTCCCGATCGGTTTTGAGCCGGGTTCACGGGAATTTTCTTCATTCCGGCTGTATCCGCGTTTGAGCTTGTCGTGCAACAGCTTCCCGGCAGCCTCACTGGCTTCGACAACCGTGTCGAACAGGTCGATCTTCAGCTGCCCTTTGGTTCCGATCCGTCCCCAGCAACGCATGAGCGAACCGCCGCCGAACAGGGTCGGTTCGACCGTCAGCAGATAGAAGCGCGCCATATTCTGCGCGGGGTTTATACGAAAAAGCAATGTCGGATGGGTCGCTTGGGTCAGACCCAAGAATCCTATGCGAGTGCTGCCCGCGTCCAATGAATATGCTGAATCGATCAGGCGGCGGCGATTCCATCGCGTGATGTTTCACAAGTCGGAGTTATTGGCTGTTCCGACGCAATTCTGCCCAGATTTGCAACGCGCCGGCTGCCCGCGCCTCTATCTGTCTTTCCACGGATTGATAATTTCGAGGTCAATGCCTGTGAAATCGGAGACGTTGCGCGTCGCGAGCGAAGCCCCGCGCGAAATCGCGATGGCGGCGATCTGGGCATCGAACTGGCTGATCGGCCGACCCGCTCTGCGGCGGTCGCTGGCGATCATGGCATAGACATTTGAGGCGTCACGATCAAACGGCAATACGCGCCCGCCGATATCCTCGCTGAAGATCGGGAGGATTGCCGCTTCGAGATCACGCCGGCGGCGTCCCTCGGGCAGGAGGCGCAGGCCATAGAGGATCTCCGCCTCAGTGACTGCTGTCGTGAAAATTGACGGAGGATGCTGCGCGGCGAGCCAATTGAGCACTGATGTATTCGGGACAGGCGTCAGCAACTCCGAAATGACATTGGTATCGAGAACGATCACGCCGCGAAGTCCGGTGGCTCGCGGATCGGCTCACGCGGCGGGATATCAAGTTCAACGCCGCCAACCGAGAGCAGGCGCGCTCGGATGGCATCCGCGAGATTGCGCGCCGGCGGTTCGTTGGTCGCAAGGGCCGCACGCAGGATATCCCGCGCTTCATCCTCCATGGAGCGGCCATGCGTTGCGGCCCTCATGCGCAGCCGTTGCTTCAGCCCGTCATCGAGATTGCGGATCGTCATGCTTGCCATCTCTATCTCCATTCATCAATGACTGCATATTAATCATTGATTGCAGATTTTCAAGATTGGCGTGATTAATGGCGGCGTAGGAAAACATCGACTGACGAAGCCATGATGTTAGCCTCAGAACCGGTGCTCCGCTCCCTCGACCGGATTTGCCCAGACTGTCATGCCAGGCGCAAACGGCGTCTCGCCTTCGGCGCGCACGACCATCTCGCCGAGGTCGGGAACGTCGAGATAGAGGATCGCGTCGGCGCCCAACCGCTCCACATGCCGGATCTTTCCCTGCCACTGCCCGGCGCCGTCCGAAAGCCTGATGTGTTCCGGGCGGATGCCGTAGGTGGTGCAGTTCTTTCGCCGGGCCGTATCGCCGCCGTAGAGGTTCATCTTCGGGCCGCCGATGAAGCCGGCGACGAAGGGGGTTGCGGGATTGCGGTAGAGTTCCATCGGACTGCCGATCTGTTCGACCGCGCCGCCGTTCAGGACGACGATCTTGTCTGCCATCGTCATGGCTTCGACCTGATCGTGGGTGACGTAGATCATCGTCGCCTTCAGCCGTGCGTGGAGCTCTGATATCTCCAGGCGCATCTGGGCTCGGAGCGAGGCATCGAGGTTGGAGAGCGGCTCGTCGAACAGGAAGACCTTGGGATTGCGAACGATGGCCCTGCCGATGGCGACGCGCTGTCGCTGGCCGCCGGAGAGTGCTTTCGGCTTTCTTTCCAGCAGATGGGTGAGTTGCAGCGTTTCGGCCGCCGCCGCGACCTTGGCCGCGATCTCTGCTTTCGGGCGGCGCGCGAGCGAGAGCCCGAAGCCGATATTTTCTGCAACGGTCATGTGCGGATAGAGCGCGTAGCTCTGGAAGACCATGGCGATGCCGCGCTCAGAGGGTTCGGCGTAGGTCACGTCCTTGCCGCCGATGGTCAGCGCGCCCGACGTCGTTTCCTCGAGGCCGGCGATGATGCGCAGCAGCGTCGACTTTCCGCAGCCCGACGGGCCGACGAAAACGACGAATTCGCCGGAAGAAACGTCGAGATCGATACCTTTGATGACCTCAAGGGCGCCGAAGTTCTTGCGAACCTGTTTGAGAGTGAGTTCGGCCATTCCTACTACCCTTTGACTCCGCCTGACGTCATGCCCGCGACGATCTGGCGGTTGAAGAAGATGAAGACGATCAGCGGCGGGATCGTCACGAGGAGGATGTTCATGAAGAGGAGATTGTACTGGCTCGTATACATGCTCTGGAAATTATAGAGCGTCAGCTGCACCGTCACATTCTCCTTGCCGGGCAGGTAGTAGAGCGGGTTGGTGAAATCGTTGAAGATCGCGATCGATTGCACGACGATATTGGTGACGGTCACCGGCTTCAGAAGCGGCAGCACCACCCTGAAGAAGATCTGCCGGGGTTTGGCGCCGTCGATCAGCGCCGCTTCATCGAGATCGCGCGGGATGGTCGAGATGAACGAGCGGTAGAGTAATATCGAAAAGGAGAGATTGTAGGCGACTTGGATCAGGATCATGCCCGTCATGGTCTTGAAGAGGCCGATCTCCTGCAAGAGGCCGATGGTGGGCACGACGGCCGGCGGCATCATCAGGCCCATGAAAAGTGCAATGAAGGCCACCCTGTTCCAGGCGGTCTTGCGGCGCTGCATGACGTATCCGACCATCGCCGACAGCAGGATGAGGATTGTCACGGAGGCAACCGTGATCAGGGTGGAGTTGAAATAGGCAAGCACGAGCTGGTAGTCGCGCGCCTTGAAGACGGCGACGAGATTATCCCAGAACAGCCAGTGCTCCGGCAATTCGAAGTCGAGACGGGACGCTTCGGACTTTGATTTGACCGCCTGGAGCGCGACGAAAGCAAAAGGCATGACGAAGATGATGGTGGCGACGGCAAGGGCTATCGCCCCCGTCACATAAGGGCGGACGCTTCTCATGCCTCGACCTCGCGCCGGTTGAACCATAGGGTGAATGGCAGGATGATCACCGCGATCAGCGCAAACAGGATGACGTTTCCGGCCGTCGACAGACCATAGAAACCCGCCTGGTACTGCTTGTAGATGACCGAGGCGATCACGTCGGAGGAAAAACCAGGTCCGCCCCGGGTCATGGCCCATATCAGGTCGAAGGAACGAAGCCCGCCGATCAGCGACAAGGTCACCACGATGACGGTGGCGGGACGCACGAGCGGCAGGGTGATCCGGAAGAATTGCTGGAGCCGGGTGGCGCCATCGATCCTCGCCGCCTCGTAATAATCGGGGCTGATTGCAGCGAGACCGGCGATGAAGATCAACGTGGCAAGCCCCACACCTTTCCAGACATCGACGAGGGCCACCGAAAACAGCGCGAGCGCCGGATTGGTCAGCCATCCCGGCCCGGGAATGCCGAGCGCCTCCAGCGTGACATTGATGATGCCCTTGGTCGGATGCATCATGACGGCGAAGGTGATGCCGATGCCGATCGTCGAGACCAGCACGGGGAAGAAGACCAGCGTTCGCAGAAAACCACGGGCAAATATATTGCTGGTGAGCAGCACGGCCAGCAGCAGCCCGCAGACCGTCTTCAGGCCCGATGTCGTCACGGCGTAGATCAGCGTGTTGACGAGCCCCTTGATCAGGAACGGCTCTGAAAAGAATTGCTGGAAATTCTCGAGCCCGATGAATTCGGCCGTCGAAAGATCCCAGCGCGTCAGGCTGAACCAGAGAGATGAGACCGTGGGAACAAGAAACAGCACGCCGTAGATGATGGCGGCCGGAATGAAAAACCACAGCGGGTAGGGCGATTTGCGCGAGCGGGGGCGTGTCTCGATCATGTCTACCTCTTCGATCGGGTGGAGCCTCGCTCCATCAGGAGCGAGGTCGATTGACCCGAAAGACCGCTACCAGTTGGGCAGCCCGAGTTGCTTGGCCTGCTTGCGCACATCATCGTCATAGAGTTTCGCTGCATCGGCCGGCTGGCGAATACCCGAGCCGACTTCGACGGTGATCTGCTCGAGCGACGGTCCCTTGATCGGCGAAACGAATTCCAGTGCCGGTGTCGTCTTGTCCTTGGCTTCGAAATAGGGGAGCATGTCCTTTATTGCAGGCGGTATGTCGGCCGGCAGGTCGCAGCCATCAATCAGCGAAGGCCCCTGAACGGCGTTGGTTTCCACCATGAGCTTGCAAGCCTCGACGCTTCCGGCGAAATCCACGAATTTCCGCGCTTCCTCAGCGTGCTGGCTGGTCGCGGGAATATAGAGGGCCGGCGGCATCCAGACCGTCAGGCCATTGGTCCCAGCATCGTCGGACGGCTGCGCGAAGAAGCCGACGTCGGCGAGGTTTTCGGGATAATTCTGCTTGAGCGCGCCGACGGCAAAGCTCAGCATCGGATAATGCGCTGCCTCGCCGGTCGCCACCAATCTCAGGCCGTCATCGTAGCTTGCCGCGCCAAAATCTTCGTTCATCAGGCCGGCATCGTGTACATCCTTCAACCGCTCGAAGCCCTTCATCGCCGCAGGCGTCTCTGCATATTTCGCCTTATTGGCGGTATAGTCGGCTGCGAAATTCGGCACGGCGGCATGCAGGTTGTAATAGTCGGCCAGAACGAACAGCTGCGAGGTCCAGGTATCGCGATAGGTCTGCGCCACGGCGACCTTGCCTGATGTCTTGACCTTCGCATTGTTCGCCATGAACTCCGCCCATGTCTTCGGTACGGAGAGGCCGAGGTCCTGATAGATTTTCCTGTTATAGAGGATCCCGCCCGCCATCGCCGTGCCGAAGGGAACGCCGTAGAGCTTGCCATCGGCGCGGACGACTGACTTGAAACCGTCGTCCACCTTCGCCTGCGACGAGAGACCACTCAGATCGACGAGCGTCTGGGCGGGTTTCAGCGCCTGCAGCAGCGAACCGGAATTATAAAGGAATACATCGGACATTTCCCCGGTCGCCAGTCGCGTCTTGATGATGTTGTCGCCCTCGCCGCCGCCGGGCCGCTGCTCGATTTCGATCGTCACGTCGGGCGCCTTGGCCTGATAAGCGGCAACCAGTGCCTCGGCAGCCGCGACCGTGTCGGGATTGTTGTCGATCAGGAACGACAGCGTGACTTCCGCATGCGACGGGCCGGCCGCGACCAGTGCCAAAAGCGCGGACGTGCCGGCAAGAATGAGCTTTATCCGATGTGTCATGACGTTCCTCCTCTGAACGGTGTGACGTGTATGCTCCTCAAGAATTGGATAGGGAAAAGACCAGCTTGTGCGTTCCCGGGGGGATGATGGCTTCCCCGATGACAGGCTCTCCGTTGAGCGACGGGTTCCGGTGCCGGTTTCCGGGCCGGAAGCGGCCGATGCAGCCTTCCGGAAGCGTCAGCACATAGGTGATCTGGTTGCCGTCGCACTGCCAGCCGGCTTCGATGCGTCCCTGGTTCACGTCATGATGGGCTGAAACCGGCGAGAGGGACGGAATCGGCGCGGGATCGACGATCACCTCGGCAAAGCCCGGTGCCTCCGGGCTCGGCGAAATTCCGGCGACGGATTCGAACAGCCATTGGCAGACGGCGCCATAGGCATAGTGGTTGTAGCTGTTCATCTCGGGTTCGTAGATGGTGCCGTCGGGCGCCATGGAATCCCAGCGCTCCCAGATCGTCGTCGCCCCCTTCGAGACCTGATAGAGCCAGCCCGGCACATCCTCCTGCAGGAAGACTTTTTCGGCGAGATCGTCCATTCCGAGCTTCGTCAGGGCCGGCAAGAGGGCCGGCGTCCCAATGAAGCCGGTGCCGATCTTGTAGTCGGCATCGATGATCACCTGCCTGAAATGCTGTCGGGCCGCCTCGTGATGTTCCGCCGGTATCAGGTCATGGAGGAAAGCCAGCGCATAGGAGGTCTGGTCGTTGTGGGCAAGGCGTCCCGATGGCGTGATGAACTCGTTCGCAAATGCCAGCCGGATCTCTCCGGCGCGGCGTTTCATCTCATCTTCGAGCGCCCGCTCGCCAAGAACGGCTGCGATCTTTGCCAGACGGTCGGTCGAGATGAAATGGTAGAGGGTGGCTGCGCAGTCGTCGGCAATCGTCGGTCGCGGCTTCCTATTGTCGCCGACCGGCTGCAGCCAGTCGCCGAAGGTGAAGCCGCGGTCGCCCCAGCGCGACGGCGGGCGCACCAGCGGACCATCTGAGATCGACCAGACGAAATCGACCCAGCGCACCATGGAATCCAGGCACTCCGAAAGAACCGCCCGATCGCCATAATGGGTGTAGAGAACCCAGGGGATGACGACGATCGCATCACCCCAGCCGGTCGAGCCGGCATAACCTGGGAAGTCGGCAGGATGCAGGCGCGTCGGGTCCGGCGAAAAATGCGAGACGGCGCCGTCCTCGCGCTGGTCGGCCATCACGTCGCGCAGATATTTCCGGAGGAAGGACTGGCTATCACTCAGCCAGCATGCTGTTGCGGCAAATACCTGGGCATCGCCGGTCCAGCCCAGGCGTTCGTCGCGCTGCGGGCAATCTGTAGGCACTTCGACGAAATTGGCGCGCTGCGACCAGATGGTATTCTGGACGAGGCGATTGACGAGCGCATTGCCTGTGGTGAAGCCGCCGGCAGGCTCCGGTACCGACGAGATCGGGATGGAGGCGATCGCCAGGATCTTTGCATCGCCGGTGATGGTCACCCTGGTATAGCGGAAGCCCTGGAAAGTGAAATGCGGCGAATAGCTCTCGTCGCCCTCTCCGCGCAGCGTATAGACGGTCTGCGCCACGGCCGTGCGATAATTGCGATTGTCGAAATGTCGGTCGGGGCCGAGGACTTCCGAATGCTCCACCCGCACTTCGGCGCCGGCAGCCCCGCGCACCGTGTATCTGACATAGCCGCCGGCATTCTGGCCGAAATCATAGACAGTCCTGCCGTTATCATCGGTCCAGCTTTCGACTGGGGCGAGCGGCTGCAATTCCCGCACAGCCGGGGTTTCATGCGCGACGAGCAGCGTTCTGTCGAATGGCAATCTCTCCGTGCCATGGGTCTCGACAAGATTTTCCTGACGGGCATCGTAGACCTCGCCGAAATAGATCCCCGACTTCAGGATCGGCAGGAGGCCGCTGCGCCACGTCGTATCGGTAGAAAGAATGATACCGCTGGGACCGACCAGATCGGCGATGGCGCCGATCCTGTCGCCCCAGCAATTGGGAATAGCCTTGGCGCCCCACATCAGAGGCGACCGGTACCATCCGTCGGCAATCCAGATCTCGATACGGTTCAGGCCGGGCTTCAGCAAGTTCGAGACGTCGTATCGCTGATAGGCAATGCGATCGTCGTAGTTCGTCCAGCCTGGAGTCAGCAGATCCTCGCCGACGCGGGTGCCGTTGATGAAGCAGCGGTAGAGGCCGAGAGCGGAGATGAAGAGTTCGACCGGATGTCCCGCGCCATCATGCTCGAAGCTTTTAGCGATGAAGCTTGCGGCCGTTCCCTGGCCGCCATCCGAGAGTGGCGCGACCATATCCCCGGACCAGGCACGCGAGACGAGATTGCCGCTGATGGCTGCCGGCTGAAAGTTCATCAAGTCCTCCCGACAAAATGTAGAACGTTCTCCATATAACGTTCTACATTTTTTTCGGATGTGCAATAGAAATTTCGTCGCCGGTCTGCCATGGTGGTTCTGCGGGCAATTGTTGACGGCCCGCTGTAAGCCCAGAGATTTCATGTCGATCGAAGACAAACAAAAACTGCAACGAAACGATCGCGTGACGATCCGGACAGTGGCAACCCACGCAGGCGTATCGGTCGCCGCGGTTTCCAAGGTGATGCGAAACGCCTACGGCGTCAGCGAAGGGTTGCGGGCAAAGGTGACCGATGCCATCGACGCGCTCGGATATCGCCCCTCACGGGCCGCGCGTGGACTGCGCGGCCGGAGTTTCACCATCGGTGTGCTCCTGATCGACATCCGTAATCCCTTCCTTCCCGAGGTGATTGCCGGCGTCAACGCTGTGCTGGCGCCTTCGCATTACCAGGCGATGATCGGCGTCAGCGATGCGCGCGTGCAGCTGGAGACGTCTTTGATCGAGTCGATGATCGACTACAAGATGGACGGCCTTATCCTCGTTGCGCCACGCCTGCCCTCTGAGATCATCGCAAAATTCGCGGTCCAGATCCCGATTGTCGCGGTCGGTTACCATGATGCCGCCGCAACGGCCTTCGACACCGTTAATGCCGACGATCAGCGCGGGGCGGAGATCGCGGTCGAAGCGCTTCTCGCTGAAGGCTATTGCGATATCGAAATGCTGAGCCTCGGCGAGCGCGAGGGGCACGCAGTTTCAGTCGTCCGCCAGCGTGAGATCGGGTTCCGCCGGGCGATGCAGCGCGGCGGGTTCGGCTCCTCCGCGCCGATCGGAAAAATCCCTATCGCCTCGCCCAAGCGGGAAGAGGCGATGCGAAAGTTCCTGTCAAGGAAAGACAGGCCGCGCGCGGTGTTCTGCTGGAGCGATCTCGACGCGATCACTCTTCTAAGCCTGGCCATGGAGATGGGCGTGCGCGTGCCCGAAGACCTCGCCGTCATCGGATACGACAATTCGTCGACCGCGGCCCTTGGCCTCGTCAATCTCGCCAGCATCGATCAGTCGGGCAGGGAACTCGGCCAGGTCGCCACCCGAACCCTGATTTCCAGGATAGAAGGCCGCACCAGTGCCGAGCATATTTTCCAGATACCGTCACTGATCAGCCGCAACAGCCTAAGCCGTTCCGCCGGCGCTTCGGGCGCCTAGCGCGAGGTATGGAAAGGCCGGCAGCGGCTATGAGCGCTTGCCGGCCTCTTTGTCTCAGGCCGCCTGACGGGCCTTCGAGGGGCGCGTCGCGGCGGCTTTTTCGACCATTGCCGTGACTTCGGCGCGGCGGGCGCCCGAAAGCGGCAGGCGCGGCAGGCGGACGCGTTCGGAGCCGCGGCCCATGATCTGCTCGGCGAGCTTGATCGACTGAACGAGGTCATGTTCGGCATCGAGATGCAGAAGCGGCATGAACCAGCGATAGATCCTGCGGGCCTCTTCCCAATCGCCGCGATCGGCGGCCGCAACGAGTTGCACGGATTCCTCGGGGAAGGCGCTGGTGAGGCCGGAGACCCAGCCCTTGGCGCCGAGCATCAGGCCCTCTAGCGCAACGTCGTCGAGGCCGGCGAAAATATCGAAGCGATCGCCGAATTCATTGATGAGATCGGTGAAGCGGCGCGGATCCGGCGCGCTTTCCTTGACCGCCTTGATATTCGGCACGTCTGCCAGCACCTTCAGCACATCGGCGCCGATATTGACGCGGTAAGCCGGCGGGTTGTTGTAGAGCATGATCGGCAGCGAGGTCGCTTCGGCGACGGTTCGGAAATGCGCGATCAGTTCTTGCGGCTTCGGCACATAGACCATGGCCGGCAGCAGCATCAGCCCGTCGGCGCCAAGCTTTTCGGCATCGCGGGCATAGGCGACGGCACGGCGCGTGTCGAATTCGGACACGCCTGTCACAACGGGAACACGGCCGTTGACGACCTCGACGGCGGCTTTGAGGATCGTGCGTTTCTCATCGGGATCGAGCGAATTGTTTTCGCCGCACGTGCCCATGACGATCAGCCCGTTGACGCCGTCGTTGACGAGTGCGTCCTGGACACGCTGGGTCGCGGACAGATCCACGGAAAGATCTTCGTTGAATTGCGTCGTTACGGCGGGAAATACGCCCTTCCATCCTGTTGTCATCGATCGAAACTCCGTTAAGATTGATTTCGTTATATACAAACTGTCGACAAGACTCAATCGTCCTGATCTCGAATAATTCGGGAACCCATGGACGCCGTTGCGGGAAACGGCAGAAACGCAATACAAGGCTTTCATGAAAGAGGACGGACGGAATGCAGAATGACGCGGAACATATACGGGTGCGCGGCTCGGGCACGCAGAGCGTCTATGTGACGCTGCGTCGGGAAATCCTGTCGATGGCGCTGGAACCCGGCAGCCCGCTCGACGAGGTCCGGCTGTCCGAGCGCTTCGGGATGTCGAGGACACCCATTCGCGAGGCGCTGTTGCGGCTTGCCGCCGACGGGCTAGTCACGACGCTGCCGAACCGGAACACGATCGTTGCGCCGATCGATTTCGCAGGCCTGCCCACCTATTTCGAAGCGCTGACGCTGATGTACCGCGTCACGACGCGCGGGGCGGCAGAGCGGCGAAATGGTGACATCATGAGGACCATCCGCCGACACCAGAAAGACTTCGCCGACGCCGTTGCCGCGCGCGACCCCTATGCGATGATCGAGGCGAACCGCGAATTCCACGTGGCGATTGCCGAGCTTGCCGGCAATTCCTATTACACGACCTTCTTCGCCAAGCTGCTCGACGAAGGCCGGCGCATCCTTCGCCTCTACTATGCGACCTTCGACGACCGGCTGCCGCGCCAATATGTCGATGAACATGAGGAAATCATCGCCGCCATCGAGGCCGGCGACGCCGAGCGCGCCGACCGGCTGGCAATTGCGCACGCCGCGCAGATCGTCCGTCAGATTCAGGACTATCTCGCCCGCGACCTCGACCGGCCGGTGGCGATCGACATATCGCAAAACCGCTGAATCAAGCTGAGAAAAAACAGGAAAACGACATGTCGTGGCAGCACCCTGTACCCCGCATCACCGAGGAAGAACGGCAGGTCCGTCTGTCGAAACTCCGGCAAGGGATCGAAGCCGAAGGGCTCGCCGGCGTGCTTCTCGGGCCGACCGAGAGCCTGCGCTATTTCACTGGTCTCGTCTGGCATCCGAGCGAAAGATTCCTCGGCGCGCTGGTGACTCCCACGGCAGTCTCCTACATCGTTCCGGGATTCGAACGCAGCCGCGTCGAAACCCTGCCGCATCTGCCCGGCGAAATCCTGGTCTGGGAAGAGGAAGAGAGCAGTGCTGCCCTCATCTCCCGGCTTGTCGGCCGGGGCGGGCGGCTTGCGCTCGACGACGGTCTGCCGCTTTTCTTCTATCACGCATTGGCAGCGGCGATGGGCGCCGAAAGGCTTTCTAATGGCGGGCGGCTGATCCGCGGCCTGCGTCGTATTAAATCGGATGCGGAGATCGCGCTCATCCAATATGCGATGAACCTGACGCTCGATGTCCACAGGCAGGTGCATGCGCTGATGAAGCCGGGCGTGAGGGCATCCGAGGTGGTCGATTTCATCGATCGCCGGCATCGCCAGGCCGGCGCCGACGACGGGTCGACATTCGCAATCGTCTCCTTCGGCGCGGCGACCTCGCTCCCGCATGGCGCCGACGGCGATCAGGTCCTTGGCCAGGGCGACGTCATTCTGGTCGATACCGGCTGCCGGATCGACGGTTATCATTCCGATATCACCAGGACTTATATGCTGGAGGGCGGCGACAGCGCCTTCGAGCGCGCCTGGTGGATCGAACGCGAGGCGCAGCAGGCCGTTTTCGACGCAGCCCGGATCGGCGTGGCCTGCTCAATCCTCGACGATGCCGCCCGCAAGGTGCTTGCCCGGCACTCCCTCGGCCCCGATTACCGCCTGCCGGGACTGCCGCATCGTGCCGGTCATGGCCTCGGGCTGGAGATCCATGAAGAGCCCTATATCGTTCGCGGCAACGATACGCCTCTTGCCGCCGGCATGTGCTTTTCCAACGAACCGATGATCGTCTTTCCCGAAAAATTCGGGATCCGGCTGGAGGACCATATCACCATGACTGCCGAAGGCCCGCGCTGGTTCACCAATCCGGCGGCGGGACCGACCGAGCCGTTCTCCTGAACGGCGCCGTCTCCCGCCCGCTCAGGCCGAGCCGGTTTTTCAGGTGGCCGTCAGGCTGGGCAGAAACACCTCGTACAACAATGCGGCAGGGGCTCTCCACTGGTCGGGAGAATCGTAATTGCCGGTGGCAATGGCAAGGACGAAGTCAAAGCGCGGGAAAACAAACAGCCGCTGCCCGCCATTTCCAATTGCGGCGATGAAGCGCTCGCCATAGGTCCCAGTCCTATCCGTGATGGCTTCCTCACCCACATACCACAGGTAGCCGTAATGCATTCCCGGCCAGCCGATATCGACCATCGCGGCGGGCTGGAAACTCTGGTCCAGCCAGGATTTGGGAACGACGGAACGACCGTCCGATCTGCCACCGTCCAATATCATCTGCCCAATTCGAGCCAGCGAGCGTGGCGCCATCCGCAGCCCCGATGCGGCCGATGCCTTGCCGTCTTGGCCACGGATCCACTCGATGGTGTCGATCCCGAGAGGGGAGAACAGCTTTTCGCTTGCGAATTCCGGCAAGGATTGATCGGTGCCTTGCTCAATGATCTTGCCAAGCAGTGCAACAGCCCCGCCACTGTAGATCCATCCGCGTCCGGGCTCCGCAAGGATCGGGCGGTCGAGGATGAAGCGATAGCGATCCTGCGCCTGTTCCATGGCGATCTCGCTGTTGGCCGCATCAGTATAGGGCGCATTTTCGTTCCACTCCATGGCAAGCGTCATCGTCAACGCATGTCGGATGGTCAATCGTCTGCGCTGCGGGTCGCTGGCAAGATCGGAGTATTCGGGAAACTGCTCGATGATCGGTTCATCAAGCGCCGGCACGCGACCCTCTTCAAGTGCGATGCCATAGAGCAGACCGACGATGCTTTTGGTGACGGATCTGATATCGTGGAGCGTGTCCGGCCCGAATCTGACATTCCCGAGCGGCCGCCCCCACGTCATGTCGTTGCCGTCGAAATACCGCTCGAAGACGATACGGCCGCCGCGAAGGGCTACGACCCCATGCAGGCCCGCAAGCCTGCCACTTTTCTCAAAGTCGTCAAAGCGTTTTACTGGATCGGACTTGAATCCCGTCTCGCCCAAAGCGGCAATCTGTAGGTCGGTATGCTTTCCATATGCGATAGTCGGCGTCGTGCTCACCATGATCGTCGCTCCGATATGTCTGGGGATCTCGCTGCAATTTATTCGGGTGGTCATTGCTAGCCAATTCTGGCGCGAAATTCCATCGGGCTTTCGCCGAGCTCAACCGCAAAGGTGTTGCCAGTCTCGCGAGCGATGACATCTGAGCCCCGAACGACGGCCTCGATCTCGGGCCGCCGCGCCGTGAGCCTTTCATCCCAGTAGCTCGATCACGTTCTCAAAATCGGACCGATTCATCGCTTTCGCTGCATCTCAATCCTGAAGGCCGGCCGCGCTCGCGGCCTTGAGCTTGACCTCGATGACCGGGACCACGACCTTGGGCCGGCGCACCGGCAGGACGAATGTCAGCTCGTCTTCGGCGACGGGGAACTGGGTGTTCACCCACAATGTGTTGCTGGACGGGCGCAGCCAGGTGACCTCGCTGCCATCATGCAGGAATTGCGCATATTCGATCTTCCCCGCCAGCGCATCGAAATGCAGATGGCGATAGGGCCAGTTGAAGAGGTGGATGTAGAGGCGGTCGCCATTCTGGGTCAGCCGGCAATCGGGCGGGGCGGTAAAGTCGGACTGAGTGCAGCCGACGATGCTGCGCTCGTGCACTGCCATCCATTCCTCATACGTGGCAAGAGCTGATATCGCACGGTGATCGAGCGTGCCGCGAGCCGTCGGCCCAACGTTCATCAGGAGGTTGCCGCCCATGGCGACGGTGCCAATCAGCATCTGTACCAGTTGCTCGGCACTTTTCCAGGTATCCTCATCGCGGTGATAACCCCAGGAGCCGCTGAGCGTATGGCAGGCCTCCCAGACGACGCGCCTGCCGTCGCGTTTCGGCCAGGCGCGCGGCATATATTGCTCCGGCGTGACGATGTCGGGCTGCAGGCCGGCGAGATCGAGCCGGTTGTTGATGATGATATCGGGGGCAAGCTCGCGCACCAGGCGCACGAGTTTCTCGCTTTCCCAGTCCCGATGGCCCTTGCCGACCAGTTCTCCGAGTTTCCACTGCGGATAGCTGAAATCGAACCACATGATGTCGATCTGGCCGAACTCGGTCAGCAACTCGCGCACCTGCTCGCGCATGAAGGCGGCATAGCGCTTGATGTCGCGGCCTTCGTTGATCTTCATCGCATCGGGATGATTGCGCTGCGGGTGGCGCGGATCGACGGTGAAGTCGGGATGATGCCAGTCGATCAGCGAGTAGTAGAAGCCGATCCTCAGGCCCTCCGCGCGAAAGGCATCGACAAAGGGGCGCAGCAGATCTTTTCCGTAAGGCGTGTTGGTCACCTTGAAATCGGTCGCCTTGGTGTCCCAGAGGCAGAAGCCTTCATGGTGCTTGGTCGTCAGCACCACATATTTCATGCCGGCAGCCTTCGCGCGTCTCGCCCATTCTCTGGGATCGTAGAGATCGGGGTCGAAGTGATCGAAATATTTCTGGTAGTCGGCATCGTTCAGTTCTTCACGGCTCTTGACCCATTCATGACGGGCCGGCAGGGCATAGAGCCCCCAATGCACGAACATGCCGAACCGGTCGTGGACGAACCAGGCCTTCTTCTCCTCAGGCAAGGCCAGTGACTGCAGATTATCGGCATCCATGGATATTCCTCCTATTGGGATTGGAGTTCAGGTCGTTTCGCGGACAATGAGCTCGGGTACGATGACGATGCCGTGCTGGCGGTTCTTGGTGGCGATGCGGCTGAGCAGCAGGCGCACGGCTTCCTCACCCATTTCCCGCTTCTGCACCCGCAAAGTGGTGAGCGCCGGAGACAGCAGTTCGGCCGTCGGAATGTCGTCGAAACCGATCAGGGCAATCTGCTCGGGGATCGAAATGCCGGCAGCCCGGCAGGCCTTCATGGCGCCGATCGCATTGAGGTCGTTGTAGCATACGAGGGCGTCGATGCCGGGCGCTTCCGCTAGCAATTGTGCTGCCGCCGTCTGTCCGCCCGCCGCGGTCGGATCGCAATAGACGATGCCTTCCGCCTTGAGCCCGTGGGCCGCCAGCGTCTTGCGGACACCGACGAGACGGCTCTTGCCGCCGAACGAACTGCGTGGTCCCGCGACGATCGCGATCTTGCGGCGCCCGCGCTCGACCAGGTGATCGATGGCGCGTGAGGCTCCGGTCTCGTAGTCCGTGAGGATCGTTCCCGCGATCTCGGTAGGGGCCTCGCGGTTGATCAGCACAACGGCGCGGTGAGGCGCGAGCGCCTTGTGCAGAGCGGCATCCGGCAGCCGCGCGCTGCAGACGATAATCCCGTCGACCCGATGGCGCAGCAGCGCTTCGATGAGCTCGCCCTCGCGCTTGCTGTTTTCGACGACATTGGAGAGCAGCAGGTTGTAACCGGCGGCAGTCGCCGCATCCTCGGCCCCCCGGATGACCTCGGGAAAGAACGGGTTGGTGATGTCGGGAACGAGAAGGCCGATGGTCTTCGATCGATCGGAGCGCAATCCGCGCGCAAAGGGATTGGGCCGGTAATTGAGTTCGTTGGCTGCCAGGATAATGCGCTGAGTGGTCTCCGCGCTGGCGCCGCCCTGGTCGTTGAGTACGCGCGACACCGTCATCGGTGACACGCCTGCGGCGCGGGCGACATCGGCGATGGTTATTTTGGATTCTGGCTCTTTGGGGCGGCTCAACTGGGATGTCTCTTTGGATAGTAGGAATTTGAGATAACGATAACTAACATAATTTCCGGGAAAGCCAAGGCAGTTCCGGACTCTGAGTACGACAACAAAAAACTCTTTGACACGATTTAACGGTAACGATAACGTAATGGAAAGAGGAGAATACGTTAACGATAACCTAGAACGCGATCGTTGGGAGGAGAGAATGCAGCACGTCAGAATTCTACGACGGCAGGTCGTTTCGACCATTGCCGCGGCGATCCTCATTGGTTCCAGTTGGGCGGGCGCCGCCTTCGGCTTTCAAGAGGCGCCGGAACTCAAGGCGCTCGTTGATTCCGGCAAGCTGCCGCCGGTCGACCAGCGATTGCCCAAGGAGCCGCTGGTGCTCACGCCGCTGGAATCGGTAGGTACCTATGGCGGCACCTGGCGCACGGCCACCTTTGGCGGCGGCGACAGCGAGATCGAGCGTTCGATCGGCTATACCAGGCTGGTCCGCTGGAACCCGGAATGGACCGAGGTGATCCCCGATATCGCCAAGAGCGTCGAGGTCAATGACAACGCCACCGAATATACCTTCACCCTGCGTGCAGGCACGCGCTGGTCGGACGACGAGCCCTTCACCGCCGACGATCTGGTGTGGTGGAACGAGAACGTGCTGCGCAACACCAAGATCACGCCGGCCGCACCCGACTGGCTGACCGCGGGCGGAGAGACCGTCAAGGTCGAGAAACTCGCCGACGACAAGGTCGTCTTCAAGTTTGCCGCGCCGAACGGCCTCTTCCTGATGAATATGGCAACCGTGCGCGGCTCCGATATCCTGGCCGCCGCGCCGGCGCACTACCTCAAGCAGTTCCACAAGGATTTCAATCCCGACGGCATCGACGCCCTGGTGAAGGCGGCGGGGGCAACCGACTGGGTTCAGCTCTTCAACAACAAGATCGGCTTTCCCGGCCGCTGGCGCGATCTCGGTCGTCCGACGCTCGATGCCTGGGTGCTGACGGCACCCTATAACGGCACCACCCAGGTCGTTGCCGAACGCAATCCATATTACGCCAAGGTGGATACGGCCGGAAACCAGCTTCCCTACTTCGATCGCATCACCATCGACGTGATGCAGGATACCCAGGCGATCATCCTGAAGGCGATCAGCGGCGAAATCGACATGCAGAACCGCTTCATCGAGACGACGGATGCCCGCACCGTGATCGTGCAGAACCAGCAAAAGGGCGGCTACGGCCTCTTCGTCGCCCGGCCGGCATGGTCGAATGCCCTGCTGATCACCCTCAACCAGACCCATAAGAATCCGGCCTTGCGCGCCGTCTTTTCCAACAAGGATTTCCGCATCGGCCTCAGCTACGCCATCAACCGCGAAGAGCTCAACCAGCTGATCTATGCCGGACAAGCCAAACCCTATCAGGCCGCACCCCGCGAAGGCAGTGCACTCTACGACGAGAAAATGGCGACGCAGTATCTGGAATATAATGTCGATCTCGCCAATCAGTATCTCGACAAGGCAGGCCTGACCAAACATGACGCCGAAGGCTATCGCCTCGGCCAGGACGGCAAGCGGATCACCTTTGCGATCGACGCCTTGACGGGAAGCCCGATCCAGATCGACGCCCTCGAGATGATCCAGCGCTACTGGCGGGCCGTCGGCATCGACATGCAGCCCCGCCCGGCCGAACGTTCGCTGATCTTCTCCCGCCTGCAGAACAATGAGAATGACGGCCTTGGATGGGTTGGCGGCGGCGGCTACGACTTCCTCGGCCTGCTCGATCCCAAATGGTATTTCCCGCACGAATACGAGTCGAGCTTCGCGACGGCCTGGGGCCTCTATTACCAGAACCCCAAGGATCCGAACGCTGAGGAGCCGAGCCCCGCTGCCAAGAAGCAGATGGATCTCTACCGGCAGGTGCAGGAAGCCCCGACTCTTGAAAAGCAGCTGGCCGCGATGAAAGAACTGCTGGCGATCACCCGTGACGAATTCTACGTCATCGGCACCAACCTGGAGCCGGATCGCGTCGGCATCGTCAAGACCAATATGCGCAATGTCCCGAAGGTCATCCCCAGCACGTCGTTCTACATGACGCCGGGACCGGCAAAGCCGGAGACCTTCTACTACCAACAATAAAGACAAATGATCGGCGGGAATGGCGTCCGCGGGCGCCATTCCACCACCAGCCCCGCCCAATCCCAATCCGATCGGCGATCGCCGGTTGAAGGAGCTTGAACATGGCCGGCTTCGTCATCAGACGTCTGCTCTACATGATCCCGATGATGTTCGCGATCTCGGTCGTGACCTTCATCATCATCCAGCTGCCGCCCGGCGACTTCCTGACGGCGATGACCGCGCGTCTGGCCTCCCAGAACGAAACGATCGACCCCGGTGTGATCGCCGGCCTGCGCGAACGCTATGGCCTCGATCAGCCTTGGGCGGTCCAATACTGGAAATGGATCAGCGGCATCCTGCTGCGCGGCGATTTCGGCCAGTCCCTCGATTGGAACAAGCCGGTCAGCGAGCTGATCTGGGCGCGCATGGGCATGACGATGGTGGTCTCGGTCACCACGCTGCTGTTCGTTTGGGCGGTGGCCTTTCCGATCGGCATTTACTCGGCTGTGCGGCAATATTCGGTGGGCGATTACGTCGCCACCTTCTTCGGCTTTCTCGGCCTCGCCATCCCGAACTTCCTGCTGGCGCTCGTGCTGATGTTCGTCTCGTCGCAGTATTTTGGCCAAAGCGTCGGCGGGTTGTTTTCGCCCACCTACATCAACGCCGCCTGGAGCTGGGCCAAGCTCGGCGATCTCATCTCCCATATGTGGATACCGGTCGTCGTGCTCGGCACCGGCGCCACCGCGGCGCTGATCCGCATCATGCGCGCCAACCTGCTCGACGAGCTCAACAAGCCCTATGTCGATATGGCGCGCGCCCGGGGTTTGAGCGAAATCCGGCTGCTGCTGAAATATCCGGTGCGCGTGGCGCTCAACCCCTTCGTCTCCACAGTCGGCTGGGTGCTGCCGCACCTCGTCTCGGGCTCGGTGGTGGTTTCGATCGTCCTCAGCCTGCCGATCACAGGGCCGCTTCTGCTCAATGCGCTGTTTGCCCAGGACATGTATCTGGCCGGCACCTTCATCCTGCTGATGAGCATGCTGACCCTCATCGGCACGCTGATCTCGGATCTGCTGCTCGCCTGGCTCGATCCCCGCATTCGCAACGGATGAAGGACATACAAAATGACAGATCAAGCCATCGCGCTGTCGCCTGAACCCGTCCAAAACGCTGACGCCCTGGCCGGACAATGGAAGCTCATCTGGTGGCGCTTCTGCCGTCATCGGCTGGCGCTCGCCGCAGGCATCGTCATCTTCCTGATCTACCTGGTCGCCCTATTCGCCGACGTCCTCGCCCCGGTTTCGTCGCAGACCTACGATTCCCGCTACACCTATGCGCCGCCCCAGCAGCTCAGATTCGCCGGCTACGATGCGGCGGGCGGATTTCATCCGCTTTACGTCAACGGCTATTCGATGAAGGTCGATCCGATCGCGCTCAGCCGCGATTACGCGCCCGATCCGGCCATCGTCATTTCTGTCGGCTTCTTCGTGAAAGGCGAACCCTATCGGCTCTGGGGGCTGTTCAATATTGATCGGCACCTGATAGGCCCGACCGAGCCCGGCAAACCATTCTACCTGTTCGGCGCCGACCGGTTGGGCCGCGACGTCTTCAGCCGGACGGTCCACGGCACCCGCGTTTCAATGTCCGTGGGCCTCATCGGCGTCGCGATCAGCCTCGTCCTCGGCATCATCCTGGGCGGTATCTCCGGCCTCTATGGCGGCTGGGTGGACGATGTGATCCAGCGCTGCATCGAGCTTATCAACTCGATCCCGACCATCCCGCTGTGGATGGGCCTCGCGGCCGCCGTCCCGATCAGCGCCGATCCGGTCCTGGTCTATCTCTGGATCACGGTCATCCTGTCGCTGATCGGCTGGACCGATCTCGCGCGTGTGGTGCGCGGCCGCTTCCTGTCGCTGAAAACCGAGGATTTCGTCCTCGCCGCTGGTCTCGATGGTTGCTCCCGGATGCGCATCATCTGGCGGCACATGGTTCCGTCCTTCATGAGCCACATCATCGCCTCGGTGACGCTCGCCATCCCGACGATGATCCTGGCCGAAACCGCGCTCTCCTTCCTCGGCATCGGCCTGCGTCCGCCTGTCGTCAGCTGGGGCGTGCTGCTGCAGGAAGCGCAGAACATCCTCGCGGTCTCAAGCGCACCCTGGCTGTTTCTTCCCGGCATCGCGGTGATCGTCACGGTGCTCGCCCTCAATTTCCTTGGTGATGGATTACGCGATGCTGCAGATCCCTATGAATACTGACTCCAATTTCGCCGCCGCCGGCGGGCGGCGCGCCGATCGCGACCCGCTGATCGAGGTCGACGATCTCAGGACCCACTTCTTCGGCGGTTTGGGCACGATCAGGGCGGTCGACGGCGTCTCCTTCACCGTCCCGCGCGGCAAGACGGTCTGCGTTGTCGGCGAATCCGGTTCGGGCAAGAGCATCACCGGCCGCTCGATCCTCAATCAGGTTCCGCGTGGCGGCCGCATCGTCTCGGGCGCGATCCGCTACCGGCCCGATCCGGACGCACCCGCCGTCGATCTCGCGGCGCTCGATCCGCGCGGCCGTGACATGCGGGCGATCCGCGGCGCTCAGATCGGCCTGATCAGCCAGGAGCCGATGGCCGCCCTTTCGCCCGTCCATACGATCGGCAACCAGATGGTGGAAGTGATCCGCCTGCATCTGAAGATGGGCCGCAAGGAGGCGCGCGAGCATGCGATCGAGACCCTGGCTCTGGTCGGCATTCCCCGGCCGGCCGAGCGCATGGAAAGTTACGCATTCCAGTTTTCCGGCGGCATGCGCCAGCGCGTCTGCATTGCGCTGGCGCTCGCCTGTCGCCCGAAGCTGCTGATCGCCGACGAGCCAACCACGGCGCTCGATGTCACCACCCAGGCCAACATCCTCGATCTCCTGGCCTCGCTGCAGGCCGAATTCGGGCTCTCGGTGCTGTTCGTCACCCATGATCTCGGCGTCGTCGCCGAGATCGCCGACGAGGTCGTCGTCATGTATGTCGGCCGGGTCGTGGAGGCGGGCGACGTCGACACGATCTTCCACGCGCCGGCCCATCCCTACACCAAGGCGCTGCTGCAGTCGGTGCCGCGCATGCATGGGCAACCCAGCGAACGGCTCGCGGTCATCGACGGCATGGTGCCTTCGCGTTTCGCCCGGCCTGAAGGCTGCAGCTTCCATCCCCGATGCAAGCAGGCGAGGGCGGGTCTTTGCGACCGGAATGACCCTCAATCCGTCGTCATTGGCGACGGGCACGTCGCCAGCTGTCTGCTTTACGAAGGAGGACGATGATGGCCGGTCCCGCGACACCACGCAGCCCGCTGCTCGAACTCAACGACCTCAGGATGCATTTCCCCATTCGCAAGGGCGCGTTCCGGCACGTGGTCGGGCACGTCAAGGCGGTCGACGGCGTTTCGCTTCGCGTCGAGGACGGCGAGACGCTTGGCATCGTCGGCGAATCCGGTTGCGGCAAGTCGACGCTTGCCCGCACCGTCCTGCGCATCTATCGGCCCACAGGCGGGGAAATCCGCTATCGCGACCGCAGCGGCGGCACGGTCGATCTCGCTGGGCTGTCGGGTCCTGCCCTCAAGGAAATCCACCGCGACCTGCGCATCGTGTTCCAGGACCCGCAATCCTCGCTCAATCCGCGCCTTCCCGTGATCGACATCATCGGCGAGGTCCTCAGCGTCAACGGCATCGTCAAGGGCCGGGAACTCGAGCACCGGGTCGCCGATCTCATGCGGAGCGTCGGCTTGCGGCCCGAATATATGCGCCGCTATCCCCACGCTTTCTCCGGCGGTGAGCGCCAGCGCATCGGCATCGCCCGGGCGCTTGCGTCCAATCCGCGCCTCGTCATTGCCGACGAGGCCGTCTCGGCGCTCGACGTCAGCGTGCAGGCGCAGACCATCAACTTGCTGCAGGACCTGCAGGAGCAGTTCGGGTTGACCTATCTCTTTGTCGCCCACGATCTCTCGGTCGTCCGGCACATCTCCGACAATATCGCCGTCATGTATGTCGGCCGGGTCGTCGAAAAGGCTCCGACCGAGCAGATCTTCTCGCGCCCGCTCCACCCCTACACCGAAGCGCTGCTCTCTGCAGTGCCGATCGCCGATCCGAGGATGCGCCGCCACGGCCAGCGCATTCGGCTGGGGGGCGAGGTCGCCGATCCCGCCCATCCGCCGCCCGGCTGCGCATTTCATCCGCGCTGCCGCCACGCCACCGAGCTTTGCAGGCAGGAGGTGCCGGCCTTGCGCACTGTCACAGCTGACGGGCACGCAGTCGCCTGCCATCACGCCGAAGCTTTGAGCCTCAATCCCTTTGCCGACCGTACCATTCCGGAGTTCAATTGATGCCCGATTTCATTCCACGCTCCGAGCAGCGTCCTATTGTGGATACCTCCTCCAAGACGCTCGATCTCATTTACTTCGATCTCGTCATGCTTGCCTCCAACGAGCAGGACACCCGGCGATTGCTCACGCATGAAAGCCTCTATGTCGTGCTGTCGGGTCGGGTGGATATCGAGGTGGATGACATCTTGTTCGAAGCTGTGGGCCGGCGAGCCGATATCTGGGGAGGCGATGCGGACTCGGTTTACGCGCCGGTCGGCGCCAAAGTCCGGATATCGGCTCACGGCGGACCTGCGGAAGTTGCTATTGCCGGCGGCCTCTGCGACACGCGTTACGCCCCGTTCCGGGTCACGCCCGCCGAGGTCGACGCGGTCAATGTCGGCTCGCTGGACACACACAGCCAGCGGCGGATTGTCCACCTGCTCGGCCAGCGACAGAACGGACGCTGCGGCAATCTCCTGGTCAGCGAACTCTATGCCGGCGAGGGCTGCTGGTCCGGCTATCCCCCGCACAAGCACGACACCGAAGACGGCGATGCCGAGACCCGGCACGAGGAGCTCTATCACTATCGCTTCCAGCCCGAGACCGGCTTCGGCAGCCAGATCACCTATGACGAGGACGGCCCGGTCAAGATCCTGATGACCCGCCACGGCGACACCTTCCTGCTCGACCGGGGTTACCACCCGACGGCCACCTCGCCGGGGCATCGCGGTTATATCTTCACCATTCTCGTCGGCAAGCATCGCCGCGGTCTGATCCAGCGCTTCGATCCCGCCCATCAGCATCTGACCAAAACCATCCCCGGCATCGATGCGATGCGCGACAAGTTCAAATGATCAGGCTTCTGCCGCATTGCGGAACTGGCAACCTTCCGTCCAAGGAGAAACGACCATGCGTGAACGTACGCGAATCAGCGTCGATGCCGGTGAAGCGGTCCGCCCGTTCAACCGGTTCTGGCGCGGCACCGGCTTTTCGCCGGCCGAACTGCTGCTCGAGCCTGAGATGCGCCAGATGCTTGCCTATATCGGCGGTCTGCCGAACGAGGGTATCCGGTATTTGCGTGTGCACTACCTCTGCAATCTGCTGCGCGCGACCGGCGGGACCGGCTATGACTGGTCTCTGCTCGACCGCGCGCTCGACGTGATGATCGAACATCGCCTGAAGCCGTTCTTCGAGCTGATGGGCAACCCGTCAGGTCTCTTCACCGATTACGAGGACATGGATCAGGTCAGGCGCTGGCGGGATCTCGTGACGGCAACAGTGGACCGCTATGGCGCGCGTTACGGCATGGACGAACTGCGCACGTGGTATTTCGAAACAACCAACGAGGCCGACTCCGGCTGGTGGACCTACGGGATCAAGGGTTACACCAACTATTACGATGCCTGCGTCGCGGGACTAGACGCCATCGATCCCAACCTGCCGATGGGCGGACCCGGTACCGCCCGCACCCTGTCACCGATCTTCCGCGCCCTCATGGCCCATTGCGACAGCGGCACGAGCTGCCTGACCAGTGACGGGCCGCCGCGCCTTGACTACATCTCGATCCACGAAAAAGCCGTCAACGGCAGCAAGGAAGACCTGACTCCAAAAACCAATGCCATCGTCGACCGCACGCTTCTCGTCGTCGACTATCTCACGGAACATCACCCACGGCTTGCCGGCCTCCCCATCGTCAACGACGAATGCGATCCGCAGCTCGGCTGGAGCGATCATCACAGCTGGCACGGCAAGGCCTATTATGCCGGGATTATCGCCCGGATCATCGAACAGCACGACCGGCGCATCATCGCACCGAAGGCGGCGGATTTCACCTTCCTCAGCAATGACCACGCCTTTATCGGCGGTTGGGGTCAGCGCACGATCTTTGCCTATTTCGGTTCGCGCAATTTCACCAAGGCGCAGTGGGAGCACAAGACCGATCTGAACCGGCTGGTCACGGATGTCGATCAGGCACCGCCCTTCGACATCGTCAAGAAGCCCGGCCTCACATCGATGGAACTGCTGGCAACGCTCGGCGATACCGTTTGCAAGGTGACGGCCGAACCGCCGCTTGCTCCCGATCAGGATGGCCTGGCGATCCTGCCGACGCGACTGCCGGGCGGCGGCGTTTCCATCAGCCTCATCCACAGCGTCGATGCCATCAACCGTTCTGGCCGGACCGCCGTTCGCCTCGAGGTGAGCGGGTTGGTTCCCGGCCGCCACGCGCTTTGCCTGCTGCGCATCGACGAGGAATTCACCAATCCGATGGAGGTCTGGGAGGCCCAGCGCGACGAAAGCAATCCGCGCGGGCCCTTCGAACCGGTCGGCGCGCCATCCGAACCGACCGAAGCGCAATTCGCCGAGCTGCGCCATGCGCAGGAACCCGCCTTGCTGCATCCAATCAGTGTCGTCGCGTGTGAGGAAGGCCGGCTCAGCGTCGACCTGGATGTGCCGTTGCCGTCGCTGACGCAGGTGCTTATCGTTCCCGACACCGGCGCGGCCCCGGCGACACCGACCGGCCTTGTCGTCGACCGTTACCTTGGTCTCGGCGGCCGGGAAGAACGCATGCTGTTCTGGGCCGCCGGCGATGCCGGCCCTGCCATCTTCTACGATGTCCTGGCCAGCGCCGACGGCAAGGCCTTTGAAAAAGTCAGCACGGCACCGCTGATCTCGACGGCATTCCTGCACATGTCGCCGCCTCAGGGTGTGCGTTACGCGGTCTGCGCCCGCGATGCATTCGGCCGCCGCAGCGAGCTTTGTGTCTCTGCCTCATGAACAGCATCTTCCGGATCTGAGCCATGGATATCGCCTATTTCACCAAGACCCTTGAGGGCTTGTCACTCGAAAGAGCGGCAGAGATGACGGTCGCTTTGGGCTTCGACTGCGCCGATCTTCTCATCCGCGAGGGACACGCCGTCTCGCCTGAGAGACCCGAGGAAATCGTCAAGGCCGCAAAGCTCTTTGCCGAGGCGGGGGTGCGCACGCCAATGGCGACGATCGATTCCACGCGGCCCGACGACTCCACGTCACGGCTTGTCGGCTGCTGCGGCGAGGCCGGCATCGGGCAGGTCAGGCTTGGCTTCTGGCGCTATGATCCGTCGCGCCGCTGGAAGCTGCAGGTCGATGAAGCCCGGCGTGACCTTGATGGCTTCGAACGCCTTGCCGAACGTTTCGGTGTCAAGCTGACCATCCAGCTTCACGGCGGGACCCTGCACAGCTCCGGCGCGCTGGCGAGGCAATTGCTCACCGGCCGCGATCCCGTCAGGATCGGTGCCTATCCCGATCCGGCCAATCAGATCGTTCGCGAGGGCAGCGAGGATTGGCGTCTGAGCCTCGACCTTCTCGATCCGTGGTTCTGCTGCATAGGCGTCAAGAATGGCGGCTGGTTTCCCGGCGCTTACGGCGCCGACGGCCAACGCGCATGGCATTCGGATTGGTATGGGCTCGACGAGGGCATGGTGCCCTGGAACGAAATCGTCCCGCATCTGGTCGCCACCGGATTTGCCGGTGTGCTCTCGGTTCATTCCCAATACCGGGTCCCCCGCGAGCAGGCGCTCGGCAAGGCCCGCGCCGATCTCGCCCATCTCAGGCGCCTGGTCGCCGCAGCGAAAGAGCAAAACCATGCGTAAACAAGCTCCCGTCATCTCCGTTCTTTTGACCGAAAAAACACGTCGCATGATGCTCGACGATACGGCGATTGCCCAGTTGAATACCCTTGGCGATGTGCGCTGGCCGGCCGGCGCGACAATCGACGCAAGCGATGTTGATCGCCTGCTGCAAGGCGCCACGGCCTGCCTTACCGGATGGGGCACGCCGCCCTTTGATGCCGCCGCGCGCCAGCGCCATCCTCGGCTTGCCCTTGTCGCCCATTCAGCAGGCAGCGTCCGCACGCTCATACCGGCGCGCCTGTTCGACGATGGCCTTCGCGTCAGCCATGCCGCTTCGAAAATCGCCGCCTCGGTGGCCGAGTTCGTCGTCGCCGAAGCGCTGCTTGCCATGCGCGGCATTGATCGGCTGCATCATCGCCTGCGCAACGGCGGCGAATGGCTCGACGTCCGCGCCGCCGTACCGCAGAGATTGCTTGGCGCGAGAACCGTCGGCATCGTCGGTGCCGGCTATGTCGGCCGGGCGGTGATGCGCCTGCTTGTTCCTTTCGGCTGCCGCGTCCTGGTCTTCGATCCCTATCTGGACGAGACTGAGGCTGCCGCGCTCGGCGTTGTCAGCGCCGCGCTGGACGATGCGCTGGCTCAAAGCGACGTGATTTCCCTGCATGCGCCCGTTCTGCCCGAGACCCGCCGCATGATCGGCGCCCGCGAACTGGCGCTGCTGCGCCCCGGCGCGCTGTTCATCAACACGGCGCGTGCGGAGTTGGTCGATCAAGCGGCACTGCTCGCCGAGATTCGGGCCGGCCGTATCGTGGCCGCTCTTGATGTCTTCGACAACGAGCCGCTGCCGCCGGACAGTCCCTTCCGCGATCCCATGCTTGCGAATGTCACCATTTCGCCGCATGCCGCAGGTCACACCGAAGAGGCGCATTTCGCCCAGGGGCAGGCCATGGTGGATGAGATCGGAAGGCTTCTTCGCCGGGAGCCGCTCCACCACGAGGTCACCCGCGCCATGCTCGACCGCATGGCATGAGCATGGACAGAAGCACTGGAGGTTCCGTGACGGCGCGGCGCATCAGAATCATCGAAGTCGACGCCTTCGAGCGTGATATCAGGCTGCGCCTGCCGTTCCGTTTCGGCGCTGCCACCCTCGAAAAGGCGCCGCAGGCCTTCCTGAAGGTCCGCGTCGAGGATGAAGAGGGGCGAACCGCCATCGGCGCAGCCGCCGAAATGATGGTGCCGAAATGGTTCGACAAGAACCCGGCCTTCACGCCGGCGCAAAATGTCGATCAGCTGCGCGCCTCGATCCGCGCCGCTGCCGCTGCGTCGCTCGAAACATCTCACCCGACGACATTGTTTACCGCCGCACGCGTCAACGAGATCGAAACCGTGCGCCGCCTGCCGGGAAATCCATTGGCCGCCGGGTTCGGCCCTTCGCTCATCGCCCGCGCGGCGCTGGATGCCTATTGCCGTATGGCCGGCATTTCGTTTTTCGATGCAGTGCGCCGTAATATCATCGGCATCGGCGGCCATATGCTGCCTGGGGATATCGATGCCGATGCAGCGGCGGCGGTGCTTGCCGGCCTTCGCCCCGCCGGCTCGATCTCGGCCCGGCATACGATTGGGCTTCTCGATCCGATCACCGAGAACGATATCGCCGAACCCATCGACGATGGCCTGCCGCAGAGCCTCGAGGCGGTGATAACGCGTTATGGCAACCATTGGTTCAAGATCAAGCTTTCAGGCGTGATCGATGCCGATCTCGACCGCCTCAGACGAATCGCCGCCGTGCTCGACCGCGTGCCCGATTACCGGGTGACGGTCGACGGCAACGAACAATTCACCACCGCCGAACAGCTTGCCGCCTTGCTGGCGCGGATCGAGGCCGTGCCTCACCTGGCGCGGCTGCGCGCCGCCATTGCCTTCGTCGAACAGCCGTTCTCGCGCGAGATCACCATGGAAACGCCGCTCGGGGATCTCGCGGCGCAACTGCCCTTCCTGATCGATGAAAGCGACGACGGCGACGGCGCCTTCGCCCGGGTCCGCGGGCTCGGCTATATCGGCGTCTCTTCGAAAACCTGCAAGGGCATTTACCGCTCGCTCATGAAGGCGATCCGGATCAGGACAGGAAGCGTGCTGGGGTTGTTCCTCTCCGGCGAAGACCTGACCTGCCAGGCAGGACTTGCCGTGCAGCAGGATCTGGCGCTGGTGTCTCTCCTCGGCCTTTCCCATGTCGAGCGCAACGGCCATCACTATGTGGCTGGCATGCAGGGCGCGCCATTGGCGGAGAAAGCGCGCTTTGCCGCGGCCCATCCGGATCTCTATGAGCAAGGCCCGGATGGGCCGCTCCTGTCGATCCGCGACGGCCGGATCGCCATCGGTTCGCTCGGGACGATTGGCTATGCCAGCGGCGCCTTGCCAGCTTTCGAAGCGATGGAGCCGCTGTCATAATGTCCAAGAGTGGTTGGCATGGGTCGAGCGCTGCAATGCATGGACTCTCCGGTCCCTGCGGCGGGCGGGGCAGGCTTGAGGAATTGATGAGCACCTATATCTTTCCGGCTTCGGACGCTTCGCGTCGTGTCAATAGTTGCATATTGTATAGGAATGGAGGCATGTCGGCATGTCTGTGAAAGCGGTCAAGACACCAGGTGAGCTGCGGTCGGCCCGCTGGTTCGCATCCGAAGATCTGCGCGGCTTCGGCCACCGCTCGCGCCTGATGCAGATGGGTTACGACGCCGGCGATTGGGCCGGCAAGCCGCTGATCGGCATCCTGTCCACCTGGTCGGATCTCAATCCTTGCCACGCCCATTTCAAGCATCGCGTCGAAGACGTGAAGCGCGGGGTGCTGCAGGCCGGCGGCTTTCCGGTGGAAATGCCGGCGCTGGCGCTTTCAGAGAACTTCATGAAGCCGACGACCATGCTCTACCGCAACCTTCTGGCGATGGAGACCGAAGAACAGATCCGCGCCCACCCCGTTGACGGCGTGGTGCTGATGGGCGGATGCGACAAGACCACGCCGGGCCTGATCATGGGCGCACTCAGCGCCGGGATGCCGATGATCTACCTGCCGGCGGGGCCGATGCTGCGCGGCAATTATGCCGGCCAGCAGCTCGGATCGGGATCGGACGCCTGGAAATATTGGGATGAGCGGCGGGCCGGAACGATATCGGACAAAGAATGGGCCGGCATCGAGGCCGGCATTGCCCGCTCCTACGGCCATTGCATGACGATGGGCACCGCCTCGACGATGACCGCGATCGCCGACGCGATGGGCCTGACGCTGACCGGTGTCTCATCCATACCGGCGCCTGATGCCAATCATATCCGCATGTCGGCCCATTCAGGCCGGCGGATCGTGGAAATGGTCTGGGAAGATCTGACGCCGGACCGGATCGTGACGCCGGCGGCCGTGCGCAATGCGGCGACTGTCGCGATGGCGACCGGCTGTTCGACCAACGCGGTCATCCATCTCCTGGCGATGGCGCGCAGGGCAGGGGTCGCGCTGACGCTCGACGATCTCGACGCGCTCGGCCGCACCACGCCTGTCATCGCCAATATCCGCCCTTCCGGAAACACCTATCTGATGGAAGACTTTTACTATGCGGGCGGTCTGCTGGCACTGATGTCGCAGCTTCGCGAGCGGCTGGATCTTGGCGCGATGACGGTTTCGGGCGAAACCCTGGGCGCGGCGCTGGCCGGCGCGAAAGTCTACAACGACGATGTGATCCGGCCGCTTTCCAACCCGATCTATTCGGAGGGATCGCTTGCCGTGCTCAAGGGCAATCTGGCGCCCGGTGGCGCGGTGATCAAACCAGCGGCCTGCGACCCGCGCTTCCATGTCCATCAAGGCCCCGCTCTGGTTTTCGACAGCTACCCTCAAATGAAGGCGGCCGTCGAGGACGAAACGCTTGATGTGACGCCCGATCACGTGATGGTGCTGCGCAATGCCGGGCCGCTCGGCGGTCCCGGCATGCCGGAATGGGGCATGCTGCCGATGCCGAAGGCGCTGCTGAAGCAGGGCTATCGCGATATGCTGCGGCTCTCGGATGCGCGCATGAGCGGCACCAGCTACGGCGCTTGCGTTCTGCATGTGGCGCCGGAGGCCCATGTCGGCGGCCCGCTCGCCTTGCTGCGCAACGGCGACACGATCAGCATCGATATTCCCAACCGCCGGCTGGACATGCTGATCGACGAGGGGGAATTGGCCCGGCGTCGTGCCGCCTGGATGAAGCCCGTCGATCGGTTCGGTCGCGGATATGGCTGGATGTATGCCGCCCATGTCAGCCAGGCCGACAAGGGCTGCGATTTCGACTACCTGCTGCCCGAATTCGGTCCGGCAGCGGGAGAACCCGATATTTTCTAGGAGGACATGCAGGGATGACGACACTTTCGGACGGCACGCGCGAAAAGCTGATGCGGGTCAGCGTCGCCACCATCAGCACGGCGCTGTTCAAGCGCGGCCTGCGCAACCAGACCATTCAGGATGTGCAGCCTGTCGCCGGGAAAGGTCGGAACATGGTCGGCCCGGCCTATACGCTGCGCTACATTCCGGCGCGCGAAGACCTGAACAAGCTCGAGGTTTTCCGCAATCCCGAGCATCCGCAGCGCGCTTGCGTCGAAAGCTGCCCGCCCGGGGCCGTGCTGGTGATGGACAGCCGCAAAAATCCGCGCGCCGCATCCGCCGGCTCCATTCTGGTGACGCGGCTGATGGTGCGAGGTGTCGCCGGCGTCGTCACCGACGGCGGGTTTCGCGACAGTCCCGAAATTGCCGGGCTGGCGATCCCCGCCTATCACAACCGCCCGTCGTCACCGACTAATCTGACGCTGCATCAGGCGCTGGACATCAATGTGCCGATCGGCTGCGGCGATGTGGCGGTGTGGCCCGGCGATATCATGGTGGGCGACGATGAAGCCGTGATCGTCATTCCGGCCGAACTCGCCGACGAGATTGCCGACGAAGCCGTGGAAATGACGGCCTACGAGGATTTCGTCACAGAACGGGTGCTGGCCGGCCAATCGATCATCGGCCTCTATCCGGCGACGCAGCCCCACAACCTCGAGGATTTCGCCGCCTGGCGTGCCAAGCATGGCCGCTAAACCTGCTGATTCCCAAGGATGGCGGTTGTCTTCAATTCGTCGGCGACGTGTCGGTCGATTACGAAAACCGGACTATCTCAGACAGCAGGACGCGCAGGCGGCTGACGCCGCCTGCGGGGGAATACGTCCCGCGGCCTTGTTCCGGGGGAGAGGAACTCGACCGAAGAGGTTGACGATCGCCAGGCGTCGCGTGCCGGGCGCGGGACCTTCTGGCCAATAACCCGGCGAGGGCAGTCATCTCTGACCTTGCCCTCGCTTCGAAAGTTCGGGCTTGAAAGTGATCGCCGCGCGATCGTTGGATGCCTGCGGTTCCGAGTCGGCGGTATCAGGCCCGGTCGGGCGCACAAGGCGCTTGAGCGTCTCGTTGAGGTCGTCGACAAAGGTGAAGATGACAGGGATGACGATGAGGCTGAGCAGCGTCGACATCATCACGCCGCCGATCACCACGATCGCCATCGGCTGCCGGAAGCTGGAATCGCCGCCGGTCAGGCTGAGGGCGACCGGCAGCATGCCGGATGCCATGGCGATGGTCGTCATGATGATCGGTCGCGCGCGCTTGTGGCAGGCATCCACCAGGGCATCGAACCGAGGCATGCCCTGGTGGCGTGACATGATCGCGTATTCGATGAGAAGAATCGAGTTCTTCGTCACCACGCCCATGAGCATAAGCAGCCCGATGACGGCCGACATTGAGAAGCTGGTTCCGGTCAACACCAGCGGCAGCAGTGCGCCACCGAGCGAGAGCGGCAGAGCCATCAGAAGCGTGAACGGCTGCAGGAAGTCGTGGAAGAGCAGGACGAGGATCGCATAGATGCAGAACACCCCGATCGCCATCGCCAGGCCAAAGCTCTGGAACAGTTCCGAACTGCGCTGAAGTTCGCCCTGTTCGACAAGTGTGACGCCCGACGGCAGATGCCGGAGCGCCGGCAGCGCCTGCGCTTCGCGGTTGACGTCGCCCAGGATGCGGCCGTTGAGTTCAACCGACACGGTGACGTTGCGCATCCGATCGATGCGGTCGATCTCGGAGGGGCTGCCGCCGATCCGGATATCGGCGATCGACCCGAGATCGACATTGCCGTTCGTTCCCACAACCCGCATGTTCTTGATGTCGTCGAGCTTCGTGCGTGTCTCGGGGCTGAAGCGGACGACGATCGGGACCTGGCGTTGCGGCAGGTTGAGCTTTGGAAGATCGGCGGAATATTCCCCATTCGTTGCCACGCGCACTACCTCGGCGATGGCGCTCGACGTCACTCCGAGCGCCGCTGCGCGCGCGAAGTCGGGCGTGATCTGGATCTCCGGCGCCTGCCTGGCCGCGGTCGACGTCACCGCGCCGATACCCTGCACCGTGCGGAGCTGTTCTTCGAGCGCCGTGCTGGCGCTGTCGAGTGCGTTGGCGTCGTCGCTGGCAAGGGTGATCTCCAGCTTCGTACCGTTGCCGCCGCCGCCGACCGCGACCCGCACGCCTGATAGAACCGAGAGAGCCTGCCGGATGTCGTTTTCGATTTCCGATTGCTTGCGGTCGCGCTCGCCGATAGGCGACAGCACGGCGACGATCGTCGCGGATCCGACGCTGCTCGTCGTGCTCGAGTCGGGGCCGCCGCCCTGGGATGCGGAACCGACCGCGGAAAAGACATGCGTCACGTCCTGGAGCTTGCCGACGATATCGGCGGCCTGCCTGGTCGCGGCATCCGTCTGCTCGATGGTGGCGCCCGGCTGCATGGTGAGCGTGATCTGGGCTCGCGCGTCGTCGGAAGCGGGCAGGAAGCCGGATTTCAGGAGCGGGATGGTGGCGAGCGAAAGCGCGACGACGACGGCGGTCACGGCCACCGCGGTCTTCCTGTGGTTCATGGCGGCTTTCACGATTGCCATATAGGCGCGCATGATGCGGCCGTCCTTTTCCTCTTTCGGATGGGCCTTCATGAAATAGGCTGCCATCATCGGCGTCAGCAGCCGTGCGACGACGAGCGAGACGAGGACGGCAACGGCGGCGGTAATACCGAACTGGCGGAATATCAGTCCCGGTATGCCGCTCATGAAGGCCGTCGGCAGGAAGACGGCGACGAGCGTGAAGGTGGTTGCGATGACGGCCAGTCCGATCTCGTCGGCCGCCTCCAGAGCGGCGTCGATCGGCCGTTTGCCCATCTGCAGGTGGCGGGCGATGTTCTCGACTTCCACGATGGCGTCGTCAACGAGGATGCCGACGACGAGCGACAGCGCGAGCAGGGTAACGATATTCAGGCTGAAACCGGCCAGATACATGACAAGGAAGGTCGGTATGACAGACAATGGCAGCGCCACCGCCGACAGGATCGTCGCACGCCAATCCCGAAGGAAGAGCCAGACGACGACGATCGCCAGGATCGCCCCTTCGTATAGCATGTGCATCGAGCCATCGTAGTTGTCGATAATCGGCCCGATCGTGCTGTAGGCTTCCTCGATTTGCACGTTGGAATGCTTGGCTGCGAACTGTTTCATCGCCGTATCGACATCGGCCGCAACGCCGCTGTCCGAAAACCCGTTCGAGCGCTTGATTTCGACCGCGATCACCGGTTTGCCGTCGAGATAGGCCATCGAAGACCGCTCCGCGAAGCTGTCGGTGACGGATGCGACGTCGTCGAGGCGAACCTGCTGCCCGTTTGCGAGGGGAATTCGCAGTTCCTTCAGGGCATCGACCGAGGCAACCGCGCCGAGCGTGCGCAATGTCTGGCGCGTGCCACCGATTTCTCCGAGGCCGCCCGACGTATCGGCCTGAACCGACTTCAATTGCGCCGACACAGTGGTCGCCGTGACGCCGAATGCGGCCATCGTCGTCGGATCGAGATCGACGTGGACCTCGCGGTCGACACCGCCGATGCGGTTGACCTGTCCGACGCCCGGCACCGACAGAAGCGCCTTCGTCAGATCGTTGTCGACGAACCAGGAGAGCTCGGTTTCATTGAGGGTGGAAGACTGGACGGCATAGGTGACCAGCGCCGAATTCTGCACGGTAACCTTGGTGACTCCAGGCGTCTGCATCTGCGCCGGCAGATCGGCCTTGGCGCTGTCCACGGCATTGCGGACTTCGTTCAAGGCGGTTTCGCTGTCCTTCTCCAGTTTGAAGGAGACGCTGATCGACACCGTGCCGTCGGTGATCGTCGTGGTGATGTGATCGAGATAGCTGAGCGAAGCAAGATTGTCCTCGATCGTGCGGGCGACCTCCGTCTCCAGCTGCGACGGCGCGGCGCCGTCGAGCGTCGCGGTCACTTTGATGGTCGGGAGGTCCATATCGGGAAAATTCTGGATCGACAGGTGTTTGAACGCCAGCAAACCGCCGACGGCAAGCATCGCAAAGAGCAGGATCGCCGGGACGGGATTGCGGATCGAAAATGCGGAAAAGTTCATCAGCCTTCTCCCGCAATCTTCACGAGATCGTTGTCCGACAGAAATGCTCCGCCCGACGTCACCACGCGCGCCGACTTATCGATGCCCGAGACGATTTCGACCTCGCCGTCGTTGCGGCGGCCGGTCTCCACCCGCACCCGTCTTACCCGCTTGTCCTCGTCGGCCGCAAAGACGTAGTTGATCCCGTCGCGGAACACGATCGCCGTCTCCGGAACCGTCAGCGCCGGCGTGGTCCTGAGTTCGATCGTGCCGGTCACGTAAAGGCCGGTGCGCGGGTGAACGTCCTGGGGAAGCGCGACATAGACGATCGCTCGGCTCGTATTGGTGTCGACCGAAGGTCCGACGAGCCTCACCTTGCCCTGAATGCGGCGCCCGTCCGGCCCGTCGATGTCGACGCTCAATCCTTCCGAGATGCGCGAGAGGTAGCGGGCGGAAACCTCCGCCTGCCATTCGACCCGCTGCTGGCGGACCATACGAAACAGCTCGGTGCCGGAGGAGACGACCGCGCCGAGCTCGGCCGAGCGCGAGGTGATCAGACCGTCGTCGACGGCCGTGACCGTCGTCTGGTCGAGCTTGATCTTCTGGCTGTCGAGTGCCGCCTTTTCAGAGGTAAGACTTGCTGTCGCCGTCTGTTCGTCGGCGAAATATTCGACGATCTTCTCATCCGAGAGGGCGCCCGAGGGCTGAAGCTGGCGTGCCCGATCCGCATTGGCCTTCGCCTTTGCGAGTGTCGCATTGGCGGTCGCGATGGCCGCCTCCTGCTTGCGAAGGTCGGCCCGTACGCTGTCCTGCGACAGTCGGACCAGGGTCTGCCCTTTCTTGACCACGGAGCCGACATCGGCCACGATTTCGGTTATGCGCAGGCCACTCGTCTCGGAAGCGATAATGGCTTCCTGCCAGGGCTTCAGCCAGCCGCTTGCGGGAACGGTTTCCGGCCAGTCCCGCTCAGCCGGCGTCACCAGCGACACGGTGAGGGCCGGCGCAGCGGCTTGATCCGCCGCAGCACTGCGCAGCGGAAACAAAAGCGCCGCGGCAACAACGGCGGTGGCGAATATTCCAGACGGTTTTCTCAACGATGCACTCCTTGTGGTCAAAGACATCGCTGCCTTTGACCGATCCGCGCCAACTCGACGGATGATTGTTGCTCATGCGCGGCAACCGCCTCGGCGCGCGTCTATGTCATGGCAGGATAAGTAACGGAACGAACGTTAAGTGCGGTCAAGTGAGTGTTAAGTTAGGTAAAACTCGCTCCCACGACGGTGTTTGTGCTGTATGGCTTGACGGGATTAATGACGGACGAAGTGAATGAACAAGGTTCTCCTCATCGACGACGATGCCGAGCTGACGACGCTTCTGCAGGAATATCTGGTCGAAGAAGGATATGACGTCGTAACGGATACGGACGGCCGCGCCGCCATTGCGGCTGCCGCCGGCAATACGGTCGATATTATCGTGCTCGACATCATGATGCCCCGGATGAACGGGATCGAAGTCCTGCAGAGGATCCGGAAGCTCAGCCAGGTTCCCGTGCTGATGCTGACCGCAAGGGGCGATGACGTGGACAGGATATCGGGTCTCAATCTCGGCGCCGACGACTATGTGCCGAAGCCGTGTTCGCCGGGCGAACTGGCTGCGAGGCTGCGCGCCATCCTGCGCCGCGCCGGTCAGCCGGCGACCGGCGCGTCCACCGATACCGTAAGGGCGGGACAGCTCGTGATCCACCCGGGCAGCAGGATCGCCGAATGGCGCGGAGAAAGCCTTGACCTGACCGGCACCGAGTTCAGCCTGCTCGAGGTGCTTGCCCGCAGCGCCGGCCAGCTTGTGTCGAAGCAGGAGATTTCGAAGCGCGCCTTCGGTAAGCCGCTGACCCCGTTCGATCGCCGTATCGACGTCCATATCAGCAGCGTTCGCCAGAAGCTCGGCCAGAGGGAGGACGGGCAATCCTGGATCCAGTCCGTTCGCGGCCAGGGCTATCAACTTCTCGTGGACTGACCATGCCTAGGCTTTTCTGGAAGTTCTTCGCGACGATCTGGCTGACGCTGGCAACGACGCTCGCTGTCATCATCGCGATCGTCAACCTCTTTCAAATTCCGCCCCCCGGCCGCGATCGGGAATACCAGGAGCGGGCGATCATTCTGACGCTGACGGCGAATGTGCTTGCAAGGGATGGCGAGGACGCCGCCGCGCGCTTCATCCGCACAAGCGAGGAGACGGTGCCGCTCGGCCTGAGGCTTTCGAAAAGCACGGAGTCGCTTGCGTGCGCGGACGAGAGCACGGCAGAGACGAAATCGATCCTGAAGGACGGAACTTGCTACCGGATTTCGGTGACGCCGCAAGGCAGCTTTCTTCTCAACGTCGTGGACAACCTGGCTTTGCTGGTGCCCTGGCTTTCGATCTTCATTGCGAGCACGGTTGCTGCGGCCGCACTCGCCGGATACCTCATTCGCCCTGTCGTGCACCTTCGCGATGGCCTGAGCGCGCTTGCCCATGGCCGCTTCGACGTTCGTATCGGCGACCAGATGGCCGGCCGCAGGGACGAGGTCACCGCACTTGCGCATGACTTCGATTCCACCGCCGCGCGGCTTCAGGAGCTTCAGAATGCGCAGCAGAGGCTGTTCCACGACGTCTCCCATGAATTGCGCTCGCCCTTGTCCCGCCTGCAGGCCGCTGTCGGTGTGCTCCGGCAGAGCCCGGCGAAGCTTGGCGCCATGCTGGATCGCATGGACCGGGAGGTCGAACGGCTCGATGCGCTGGTCGGCGAAGTTCTGACGCTCGCCAGGCTGACCGCGGGATCCGGCCTGCCGCTGAAAACCCAGGCTCTGGATGTCATCGAACTGCTGAACGAAATCCTCGGCGACGCGGCATTCGAAGCCCAGACGCGGGATGTCTCGATTACAACAAGCGTCGACGGCGCCTTCCGCGCCGAGGTCGAAGGCGAGCTGATCTACCGGGCGCTCGAAAACGTCGTGCGCAACGCCGTCAAGTACACGGCCGAACATTCGGGCATATCCGTGTCTTGCGAGGCGGCGGCCGAGCGCCTCAAAATCTGCGTCACCGATCAGGGGCCGGGCGTCAGGCGCGACGAACTCGAGCGCATCTTCCAGCCGTTCTCACGCGGGAAAGAGGCCGTGCCGAGAGGCGGATACGGCCTGGGTCTCGCCATCACCCGGCAGGCCGTCGAGCGCCATGGCGGGCGGGTGCATGCATCCTTGCCTGACGGCGGCGGACTGGCCATCACAATTGAGCTTCCGCGGCGGCCGACGTCTCCTGGTTCGGCTGACCCTCGCGATTTTACCTAACTTTACAGTTTCTTAACCGCTGTTAACGCTGGCCTCGCTAAGCCTGACCCACGATCCCGGTTCAGGAAGCTCGCCAGTGTATCCGTCGCTCTCTACAAGACTATCATCGCTCCGCTACGCCGCATCCGCCCTCACGCTGCTGCTCGCAGGCTGCGTCAGCGGGCCGGATCATGTTCCCCCTGAGATGCCGCTCCCCGCCAAATTCGCAGAGGGTGGCAGCAAGAGCAACGGCAATGTCGCGACGGCTGAGTGGTGGACGGCCTATCGCGACAAGCGGCTCGACGGCCTGGTGGCCCATGGCCTCCGCGAGAACCTCGATGTGCTGCAGGCGCTCGAGAGCATCAACTCGGCTTCCGCCAATGTCACGGTTGCCGGCGCCGGCGCTCTGCCGAGCCTCAGTGTCGATGCATCGCACACGGTATCCGGCGAGAAGGGGCGGCTCCGCACGACGGTCGGCACCACCAACACGACGGCCGGCGGGGCCAGCCTTTCCTGGCTGCTCGACCTCTTCGGCCAGTACCGTCGCTCGAAGGAGAGCGCCATCGCCTCGCTGGGGGCCGCCTATGCGACGGCCGACAATGCAAAGCTCACCTTCCTGAAAGACCTGGTCGAGAGCTATATCGACGCCCGCTACTATCAGGAGCGCATCGCGCTTTCACAGGCGAGCTTGAAATCCCGCCAGCAAACTTACGAACTCACGCAGCTGCAGCTCAAGGCAGGTGCGGCCTCCCGCCTCGACGTCGTTCAGGCCGAGGGCCTGGTACAGTCGACAAAGTCCGACATTCCCGGCCTCGAACAGAGCTTCACCGAATCGGCCCATCACATTGCCACGCTGCTTGGGATGCCGGCGGCCTCGCTGATGGACGAGCTGCAGAAAAGCGCCGGCCAGCCGGTTTTCCACGGCGACATTCGCGCCGGCATTCCGGCTGATCTCATTCGCAAACGTCCTGATATAAGAAAGGCCGAACGCAAGCTGGCGGCGGCCGTCGCCGATATCGGTACTGCCGAAGCCCAGCTTTATCCGTCGATCTCGCTCTCCGGTTCGATCTCGCCGAGCTGGGTCAAATCATCGGGTGCCAGCGGCTCGAGCCTCACCAGTTGGTCCTTCGGGCCGACACTCAACCTGCCGATCTTCGACGGCGGAAAATTGCGCGCGAATGTTGATATCGAGAAATCCGATGCCAGGACCCAATATCTCGCGTGGAAAGCGGCGGTGCTGAACGGGGTCGAAGAGGTCGAAAACGCGCTCTCTGCGGTTCGCCGCGACACGCAGACGCTGGAACCGCTGCGCAGGCAGGTGCAGACGGCACAGGAATCGCTCGCTCTTTCGACCACGAGCTACAAGGATGGCGCCTCGTCGCTGCTCGATGTCCTGGACGCACAGCGTTCAGTCTCCGATGCCCAGGCAAGCCTTGCAGCCACCGTGCAGCAGGTCGCCAAGGATTATGTGGATCTCTACGTCGCCGTCGGTGCCGGTTACCTCACGGGTCAAGGGCATAAAGCTCCCGAGCGAAAGGCGAAGTCGGGCTGATCGGCTGGGCGGTTAAGCGAGCGGATTGCGGACTATCGTCCTGATGTCTCCAGAATGCGGAGCGCGAGCTTGAGATGCGGCAGATCAAGCATACGCCCGTCAAGCTGGATGACGCCCGCGTCCGGCCTGGCAGCAAAGGCGCCGGCGACTTTCTCGGCCCAGGCGATCTCGGATGCATCGGGCGTGAAGGCGTGGTTGATCGTTTCGACCTGGCTGGGGTGGATGGCCATCATGCCGGAAAAGCCGTCGCGCCGGGCGCGGCCAACATAGGCCCTGAGACCGTTGAGATCATGGAAATCGGGATAGACGGTTTCGATGGCCGGGACGGCGGCGGCATGCGCCCCGAATAACGTGAGCGAGCGAGCAAGTTCGTAAGGCGGCGTGTAACGGCCATCCGTCCTGCGCGCGGTCGCGGCACCCATTGCGGCGGGCAGATCCTCAGCACCCCAGGTCAGGCCGCAGAGGTTGGTTGCGACATCCCGGTAGCTGCCAATCTCGAAGATCGCCGATGGTGTCTCGGTCGCAATCGGCAAGATGGGGATTTCAGATGCAAGAGAGCCTGCGAGCTTCAGCACGGAAGCCGCCCCCTCGGCTTTCGGCAGCATGATTGCGAAAGGATGAAGGCCGCTCAGAGCAGCAAGGTCATTCTGGAATTCCGGGGAGGTGAGGGGGTTGATGCGGACAAGGAGAGGGGTTGCGCCGGCATGAGCGAGGACGAAATCGTGCACGGCCTCGCGGGCTCGCGGCTTGTTGGCGGGCGCGACCGAATCTTCGAGATCGAGAATGGCGGCATCGGCGCCTGAGGCGAGCGCCTTTTCGAAACGCTCCGGCCGGTCGCCGGGCACGAAGAGCAGCGAGCGCAGCCTCATGACGGTTTCACCTTCAGAATGGCCGTGCGCAGGCACTGGCAGACGATCTCATCGCGCTGGTTAAGCGTCAGATGCCGGAAGGTGACGATGCCGGCATCGGGGCGGGAGTTCGAGCGGCGCAGTTCCGTCACCTCCGTTTCCACCCTTAGCGTATCGCCGAGGAAGACTGGCTTCGGCATCGTCACCTTGTCATAGCCGAGATTGGCGACGAGCGTGCCGAGCGTGGTGTCGCCAACCGAGAGGCCGACGGTGAGCGCAAAGGTGAAGGTGCCGTTGACGACGATGCGGCCGAATTCGGTGCCGGCTGCATAATCGGCATCGAGATGCAGCGGCTGCGGATTGTGGGAGAGCGTCGTGAAGAGCAGGTTGTCGGTCTCGGTGACCGTGCGACGGATCTCGTGGACGATGCGGTCGCCGACCACCCACTCGTCGAAATAACGGCCTGCCATCAATCCTCCTCCTTCACCACGGTGACGACCAGCTGGTTTTCCGAAACCCTGATGCCAGTGGAAGCCTGCAGCTTTCCGACGGTGCCGTCGAAGGGTGCGCGTAGCGTATGTTCCATCTTCATCGCCTCAACCGTCAGCAGACGGTCTCCTTTGGCAACGCGATCGCCTTCGGCGACATCCACCGAAATGACGAGGCCGGGCATGGGCGACAGGATCGCGCCATCGCCCGGGCCATGGTTCGCCTCGACCTCGCTCGCAGCAGGCAGGCCGATCGGCCAAGCGTTGCCGGCGTCGAAAAGCACCGTTGTTTCGTCCATCTCGACGGCATTTGGCTCAAGGTCCGGGCGTGCGCGTCCCCAGTAGAGGTGACCGTCGATGCGCACGCGCATTCGGTTGTCGTTTGGCCCGGCGATACGAAAACCGCGCAGCGCCGACCAGGGATCATCATCCGCGCCCATCGAAAGCGCAGTGGCCGCTCTGTCGATGACCGTCTCGTCAGGCTCCTTTGCTGCAAGGCTTTCACCGTGGCGGTCGAGGAAGCCGGTATCGATCCGAGCCGCGCGAAAGTCCGGCTCGACGGCAATACGGGCGAGAAGACCGGCATTGGACCTAACCGGCCAGACCTCGATCCCGGCGCAGGCGGCCGCGAGCTTTGAAAGTGCAGCCTCGCGGTTCGGCCCATGCGCAATGATCTTGGCGATCATCGGATCATAGAAGGCAGTGATCTCATCGCCCTGTTCGACGCCGCTATCGACGCGGACCCTTTGCGGCAGCTTCAAATGTTCGAGCCGTCCGGTCGACGGCAGATATCCGGCGGCCGGATTTTCGGCATAGAGCCGGGCTTCGAACGCCCAGCCGTTCCTGACGATCTCATTTTGCATCTTCGGCAGTGGCTCGCCGGCCGCGACCTTGAGCTGCCAAAGCACCAGATCCTCGCCGGTAATCGTCTCGGTGACGGGGTGTTCCACCTGCAGGCGTGTGTTCATCTCCATGAACCAGATACGGTCGGGATGCAGGCCGGCGGAAGCATCGGCGATGAACTCAATGGTGCCGGCGCCGACATAATTCACCGCTCTTGCGGCCTTCACTGCCGCATGGCAGATCGCCGCGCGTGTGGCGGCATCGAGGCCGGGGGCAGGGGCCTCCTCGATAACCTTCTGGTGGCGGCGTTGCAGCGAACAATCGCGTTCGAAGAGATGAACGCAGTTCCCGTGTTTGTCGGCAAAAACCTGCACCTCGATATGGCGCGGATTGCTGATGTAGCGCTCGATCAGCACGCGGTCGTCGCCGAAGGAGGCAGCCGCCTCACGCCGGCAGGCGGCAAGATGTTCAGCGAAATCCTGAGCGCGGTCGACGCGGCGCATTCCCTTGCCGCCGCCGCCGGCGACGGCCTTGATGAGCACGGGATAACCGGTGGCTTCGGCTTCCGCCGTCAGCCTCTCTTCGCTCTGGTCCGGTCCGAGGTAACCAGGGGTAACAGGCACGCCGGCTGCCTGCATCAGCTCCTTCGCGGCGTCCTTGAGCCCCATCGCCCGGATGGCCGCCGGGGGCGCGCCGACCCAGATGATGCCGGCTTTCTCCACCGCCTCGGCAAATTCGGCATTTTCCGAGAGGAAGCCGTAACCGGGATGGATCGCGGCGGCGCCGGTTTTCCGGGCGGCTTGCAGGATGCGTGCCTCTGAAAGATAGCTCTCGCGCGCCGGAGCCGGGCCGATGGCGATTGCCTCGTCCGCTTCCCTGACGAACGGCAGGCCGGCGTCGGCCTCGGAATAGACGGCGATGGTGCGGATGCCGAGCATCTTGGCCGTGCGGATGATGCGGCGGGCGATTTCGCCCCTGTTGGCAATGAGAAGGCTTTCCATCATCGCCGCTCACATCCTGAACAGGCCGAAGCGCGGCCCTTTCGGGATCGGCGCATTCAGGCAGGCGGAAAAGGCAAGGCCCAGCACATCGCGGGTCTGGCGCGGATCGATGATGCCGTCATCCCAAAGGCGAGCGGTGGCATGATAGGGATTGCCCTCGGCCTCGTATCCGGCGCGGATCGGCGCCTTGAAGGCCTCTTCCTCTTCAAGGGGCCAATTCTCTCCGCGCGCCTCCATCGCGTCGCGGCGGATGGTGGCGAGCACCGAGGCCGCCTGTTCGCCGCCCATCACGCTGATGCGGCTGTTCGGCCAGGTGAAGAGGAAGCGCGGGCGATAGGCGCGGCCGCACATGCCGTAATTGCCGGCGCCGAAGCTGCCGCCGATGATGACGGTGACCTTCGGCACGGTAGCGGTCGCAACCGCCGTCACCAGCTTTGCCCCATCCTTGGCGATGCCCCCGGCCTCATAACGGCCGCCGACCATGAAGCCGGAAATGTTTTGCAGAAAGAGCAGCGGCACACGGCGCTGGCAGGCGAGTTCGATGAAATGCGCGCCCTTCAGCGCGCTTTCGGAAAAAAGCACGCCGTTATTGGCGATGACGGCGACGGGCATTCCCCAGATGCGGGCGAAGCCGCAGACCAGCGTGGTGCCGTAGAGCGGCTTGAACTCATGCAGTTCCGAGCCATCGACAATCCGGCCGATGACTTCGCGTACGTCATAGGGCGAGCGCACGTCATCGGGAATGATGCCGTGAAGGTCCTCGGCGTTGAGCTTCGGCGGACGCGGAGCCTGGATGTCGATATCGACGGATTTCACGCTGTTGAGGCTGGCGACGATATCGCGCATCAGAAGCAGCGCGTGTTCGTCATTTTCCGCCACGTGATCGACGACGCCGGAGCGACGGCCATGGGTTTCGGCGCCGCCGAGTTCCTCGGCCGAGATGATCTCGCCGGTCGCGGCCTTCACCAGCGGCGGGCCGGCGAGGAAGATCGTACCCTGATTGCGCACGATCACCGTTTCGTCCGACATGGCGGGTACATAGGCGCCGCCAGCGGTGCAGCTTCCCATGACGCAGGCGATCTGTGGGATTCCCTCGGCCGACATCTGCGCCTGATTATAGAAGATCGCGCCGAAATGGTCGCGGTCGGGAAAAACCTCGGCCTGATGCGGAAGATTGGCGCCGCCGCTGTCGACGAGATAGAGGCAGGGCAGCCGGTTCTGCAGGGCGATCTCCTGCGCCCGCAGATGTTTTTTCACCGTCAGCGGGTAATAGGCGCCGCCCTTCACCGTCGCATCATTGGCGACGATCATCACCTCGCGGCCGGACACGCGCCCGATGCCTGATATGATGCCGGCACCCGGTGCTTCATCGCCATACATGCCATTGGCCGCCAGCGCGCCGATCTCCAGGAAAGGGCTGCCGGCATCGAGTAGGAGCTGGATACGGTCGCGCGGCAGGAGCTTGCCCTTGCCGGCGTGACGTTCGCGGGCCGCTTGCGAGCCGCCTTCGCGAGTCTTCGCCGAGCGCTCGTAGAGTTCATCGATGAGCGCCCTGTTCTTGATGGCATTGGCTTTGAAAGTCTCGCTGTCGCGATCGATCGCCGAGGAAATCACCGTCATGATGCGATAAGCTCCCGGCCGATCAGGTAGCGGCGGATCTCGTTTGTGCCGGCGCCGATATCATAAAGCTTGGCGTCACGCAGGAAGCGCTCGACCGGCCATTCCTTGGTGTAGCCTGCGCCGCCGAGCGCCTGGATCGCCTCCAGCGAGACCTTTACGGCATTCTCGCTGGCAAAGAGGATGGCGGCAGCGGCATCCGTGCGCGTCGTACGGCCGGCGTCGCAGGAGCGTGCGACGGAATAGACATAGGCGCGCGCAGAATTCAGCGCGACATACATGTCGGCGATCTTGGCCTGCATCAGCTGGAAATCGCCGATCGGTTTACCGAATTGCTTGCGCTCCCGCACATAGGGCAGCACGACATCGAGGCAGGCCTGCATGATGCCGAGCGGACCGCCGGCAAGCACAGTTCGCTCGTAATCGAGACCGGACATCAGGATCTTCACGCCTTCTCCCTCCCGGCCCATCAGCGCCTCGGCCGGCGCTTCGCAATCCTGGAACACCAGTTCGGCTGTATCGCTGCCGCGCATGCCGAGCTTGGAAAGTTTTTTCGAGACGCTGAAACCGGGCAGGCCCTTTTCGATGATGAGCGCGGAAATGCCTTTCGGGCCGGCTGCCGGATCGGTCTTGGCATAGACGACCAGCACATCGGCATGCGGCGCATTGGTGATCCAGAACTTGGTGCCGTTCAGGATATAGCGATCGCCCTTTCGCTCGGCACGCAGCTGCATGGAAACGACATCGGAACCGGAACCTACTTCTGACATGGCGAGCGAGCCGACATGTTCACCGGAGATCAGCTTCGGCAGATATCGATGTTTCTGCTCCGGCGAGGCCCAGCGGCGGATCTGGTTGACGCAGAGATTGGAATGAGCGCCATAGCTCAGGCCTACTGAGGCCGAGGCACGCGAGACCTCTTCCATGGCGATGACATGTTCGAGATAACCGAGACCGGCGCCGCCGAATTCTTCCTCGACGGTGATGCCATGCAGGCCGAGCGCCCCCATCTCGGGCCAGAGCCGGCGCGGAAACGTGTTGCTGTCGTCGATCTCCGCAGCGAGCGGAGCAATATGATCGGCGGCAAGTCGCGCCGTCGTTTCGCGGATCGCGTCCGCGGTTTCGCCGAGCGAAAAATCAAACATGGCACTCCTCCCGATAGAATATGTAGCGCGGGTTGCGTCGGGTTCAAAGTGCCGTTGAACGATGCCGGCAAGTGCGCTCACATTTGCTCGGATGCCATTTTCTTGAAAATATGGAAAACATGGAATATATGGAAATCGAATGGAGATATTATCGATGCGACAATTCACGACAGGTGATCTCAACAAACAGGTCGGCGATGTCACCGATGCCGCGAGCCGCGAGCCGGTCGTTCTTACTCGCCACAACAAGCCGCGTTTCGTGCTGATGAGTTACGAGCACTATGAGCGCATCCGGAGTGGCAGCGACCCGCGCCGTGCCCACATCATCTCGGAGATGCCGGACGAGCATGCCGAACTGTTTGGCGAGGCAATCGAGCGATTGGCACGCGGCGAAGGCTATGACGATGAACCATGAGTTTCGTCCCGGTGAGATAATAACCTATCCCTATCTCTGGGCGTGGCAACAGCAGCGTGGCGAGACCGAAGGATGAAAACAGCGGCCGGTCTGTGTTGTCGTTGCAATCCGTAGCGCGAGCGATGGAAATACGCACCTCGTCCTTCTGGCAATCACCACGCAGCCGCCGCAGATGGGGAGGGTTACCTTGGAAATTCCCGACATCGAGCGTCGGCGGGCTGGTCTCGGCGATCTCCAACAGAGTTGGATCGTCGTAGATGAATATAATTACGATATCGTCGAGCACTCCTGGTACATCGAGCCTCATCAGGAAGTTCTCGGTCGCTTCAGCAAATCCTTCATGATGAAGATTGCCGCGATGTTCGCGAAAGTGCGAGGCCAATCAAGTCGGGTTAAGCGGTTCGACTGACCTCATGCCTGTTCCCCCGCTTCCTCTCGCCGAAAAGTCTCGGGGCTCTTGCCCATCCATTTTCGGAAAGCACGAAAGAACGCGCTGGGTTCGGAATAACCGAGCTGCACGGCGATCTCGCCGATGGTCTTCGGTGTGCCCAGTAGCAGATCGACGGCGAGGTCCCGGCGGATGTCGTCTTTGATGGCAGCATAGCTTTGTCCCTCGTCGCGCAGGCGGTGGCGCAGCGTTGAGGGCGGCATGCGCATGTCTGCAGCGATTTCGGCGAAGCTCCGCCAGGCAGCAGGCGTTGCCTGGCTCAAGCGCCGGCGGACGGCCGCGGCGATGCCGGCATCATAGCGATAGCGCACCAAAATATTGGCGGGAGCGCCGCGCAGGAACTGTTTGAGCGCCTGTTCGCTGCGCGTAATCGGCAGGTCGAGCATGGTGCTGTCGAAGCCGAGCCGGCTGATCGGTTGCGAAAAGCGCACAGGCGCGCCGAAGAAGAGCCGGTAGTCGGCGCCTTGTTTCGGCTCCGTACAGCGGAAATCGACGAGGCGGATCGGAATGCGCCGGCCGACCAGCCAGCAGGTGATGCCGTGCAGGATGATCCAATAGGTGCGGTAGGCGAAGGCCGAACGCGGGTCGCCGGCATCCCGGAGTTCGATCTCGGCCAGACCATCGCGGATGACGAGCCGCCCGCGGGGATCGTCGAGCATGACATCGAGGAAGCGCAGCGCCCTGCGTAGCGCATGACCCAGCGTCGGCGCGTGCAGCACGCAATGGCAGAGCAGCGTGAAGCTGCCGCTGCGCATCGGCCGTGCGCCCATGCCGAAGAATTCGTCGTCGAGTTCGGCGGCAATTGCCAGCCAGAGCGCCCCATAGGTTTCCGCCGAAACCGGCTGATCGACGAAGGACAGGCCGGCTCGGTCGAGGACCGGCGCCGTCGGTTTCCCGAGCCGCCGCAGGCTGTCGAGCGCCTCCTCCACGAAAGCAGGCGCGATCATCCGCCGCTCGATCTCGGCCATCTCAACCCCGCTATGGCAAAACTGGCCGAAATAATGGAGCAGTTCTGTCATCGCTTGCAATAGGGGGAGCGAATAGAATCGTGCCTGCCGGCTGCGCTTGGAGGAGGACGTAGCCGGCAGGGAGGAAGATTCATGCTGATCCGAGGTGCAAGCTTCATCGTCACCGGCGGCGGCTCCGGCCTTGGCGCGGCCACAGTGCGTATGCTTGTGGAAGCCGGCGGGCGGGTAACTGTCGCCGACCTCAACGTGGAAGCCGGTCAGGAAATCGTCCGGGAATTCGGGAGCGATGCCCGTTTCGTCAAGGCTGACGTGACGGATGGCGAGGAAGGAGCCGCGGTGATCGCTGCAGCCCTCGAAGCTTTCGGGGACTTACGCGGCTTGGTGAATTGCGCCGGCGTGGCACCGGCCGAAAAGGTGATCGGTCGCGACGGGCCGCATCGGCTGGAAAGTTTTGCGCGCACCATCGGCATCAATCTCATCGGCACGTTCAACGTGATCCGGCTTGCCGCCGCCGCGATCCAGAATTCGGAGCCGGATGGCGAAGGCGAACGCGGCGTGATCGTCAATACTGCGTCGGTCGCAGCCTTCGATGGTCAGATCGGCCAGGCGGCCTATGCCGCTTCCAAGGGCGGGGTGGCGGCGATGACCCTGCCGATCGCCCGCGAGCTCGCCCGTCATGGCATTCGTGTCGTCGCGATCGCGCCCGGTATTTTCGAGACGCCGATGATGACAGGCATGCCGGCCGAGGTTCAGGCCGCACTCGGCCAGAGCGTGCCCTTTCCGCCGCGGCTCGGCCGGCCGGCGGAATTTGCAGGGTTGGTGCGCCATATCTGTGAAAACAACATGCTGAACGGCGAGGTCATCCGCCTCGACGGCGCATTGCGGATGGGCGCGCGCTGAACGCGTCGCCCCAAGGAGGAAAGATGGTTTTGCAGGATCCCATCGTCATCGTCGGTGCAGCGCGCACCCCGATCGGCAGCTTTCAGGGAGAGCTGAAGGAGGCGACGGCGCCGGAGCTCGGAGCAACGGCGATCCGCGCGGCGCTTGAGCGCAGCCACATCGCGGCCGAGGCAGTCGAGGAGGTCGTCTTCGGTTGCGTGCTGCCGGCGGGCCAGGGGCAAGCGCCGGCGCGCCAGGCGACGATCCATGCCGGCCTGCCCTTCGCGACCGCGGCGAGCACCGTCAACAAGATGTGCGGTTCGGGCATGAAGGCGGTCATGATGACGCATGACGCGATCGCCGCCGGCAGCGCCTCGATCGCCGTCGCGGGTGGCATGGAAAGCATGACGAATGCGCCCTATCTCCTTGACAGGGCCCGTGGCGGCTACAGGCTCGGCCATGGGCGTGTCGTGGATCACATGTTCCTCGACGGGCTGGAGGATGCTTATGACAAGGGGCGCTTGATGGGCAGCTTCGCGGAGGATTGCGCTGAGGCCTATCAGTTCACGCGCGAGGCGCAGGATGCCTACGCCATCGCCTCGCTGACGCGGGCGCAGAAGGCGATTGCCGAAGGCTGGTTCGACAGCGAGATCGTGCCGGTCACGGTGAAGTCGGGCAAGTCAGAGCAGGTGGTGAGCCGCGACGAACAGCCGGGCAAGGCGAAGCTCGACAAGATCCCGACGCTGAAGCCCGCCTTCCGTGATGGCGGCACGGTGACGGCCGCCAATTCCAGTTCGATTTCCGATGGCGCGGCAGCCCTGGTGCTGATGCGCCGCTCCGAGGCGGAGCATCGCGGCCTCAAGCCGCATGCCACGATCCTTGGCCATGCTACCCATTCGCAGGCGCCTAATCTTTTTGCCACCGCGCCGATCGGCGCATTGCAGAAACTGTCCGATCGTACCGGCCTGGCGCTCTCGGAGGTCGATCTCTTCGAAATCAACGAGGCCTTCGCCGTCGTCGCCATGGCGGCGATGCGCGATCTCAAACTGCCGCATGAAAAGGTCAATGTGCATGGCGGCGCCTGCGCGCTCGGCCATCCCATAGGCGCTTCCGGAGCCCGCATTCTGGTGACGCTGCTTGCGGCGCTGGAGCGCTACGACCTGAAGCGCGGCATGGCCGCGCTCTGTATCGGCGGCGGCGAGGCGACGGCAGTCGCCATCGAGCGGCACTAGCGGGGAGGGGGAACAGATGATCCTTTCCGAACTCCAGCAGCAAATCTCAGATCTCGCCCGTGACTTTGCCCGCGACCGGCTGGCGCCGGGTGCGGCCAAGCGCGACCGGGAGCATCTCTTCCCGCGCGAGGAACTGAAGGAGATGGGCGAGTTAGGCCTGCTCGGCATGCTGGTGCCGGAAGCCTATGGCGGGTCGGATACCGGCGTGATCGCCTATGCCGCCGCGCTGGAAGAGATCGCCGCAGGCGACGGACCATGCTCGACGATCATGAGTGTGCATAGCTCGGTCGGCTGCGTGCCGATCCTGAAATTCGGCACTGAGGAGCAGCGGCAGCGCTTCCTGCCGAAACTGGCAAGCGGCGAATGGATCGGCGGCTTTGCGCTCACCGAGCCGCAGGCCGGTTCCGATGCCTCGAACCTCAAGACCCGGGCGCGGCGTGATGGCGACCACTATGTGCTCGACGGCTCCAAACAATTCATCACCTCGGGGAAGAACGGCGATATCATGATCGTCTTCGCCGTCACCGATCCGGGCGCCGGCAAAAAGGGGATCACCGCCTTCATCGTGCCGACGGACACCCCGGGCTACGAAGTGATCCGCGTCGAGGAGAAGCTTGGCCTGCATTCCTCCGACACCTGCCAGATCGCCTTCAACAGCATGAGCGTTCCCGTCGAGCTGAGGCTCGGGTCTGAAGGTGAAGGTTATCGCATCGCGCTCGCCAATCTCGAAGGCGGGCGGATCGGCATTGCCGCCCAGGCGGTCGGCATGGCGCGGGCGGCCTTCGAGGCGGCGCGCGATTACGCCAGGGAGCGTACGGCTTTCGGCAAGCCGATCATCGAGCATCAGGCGGTTGCCTTCCGCCTTGCCGACATGGCGGTGCGGATCGAGGCGGCGCGGCAGCTCGTGTTTCACGCCGCCTCTCTCCGGGAAGCGGAGCTTCCCTGCCTGTCGGAAGCTTCGATGGCAAAGCTCTTCGCTTCCGAGATGGCCGAGCGCGTCTGCTCCGATGCGATCCAGATCCACGGAGGCTATGGCTACACCGCCGACTATTCTGTCGAGCGCATCTACCGCGATGTGCGCATCTGCCAGATCTATGAGGGAACGAGCGACGTGCAGCGCATGGTGATCGCCCGCAATCTATGAGCCCGCAATCTATAAGAATGACATCCGGCCCGCTTCCGGGGAGAGGGGCAGGGCCGGCAAAGGGAGGAAAAAAACGACATGGTGGAATCCGCTCGTTTGAGCCTGCACGTCCCCGAACCCGCCGTCCGCCCAGGCGGCCAGCCGGATTTTTCCAACGTCAAGATCGCCAAGGCCGGTTCCGTGCCACGGCCGGAGGTGGATGTTGCATCCGAGGACATCCGTGATCTCGCCTATTCGATCATCCGCGTGCTGAACCGTGACGGCGAGGCCGTCGGCCCCTGGGCGGGCTCCCTCTCCGATGAAGAGCTTTTGACCGGGCTGCGAAACATGATGAAGCTGCGCGCTTTCGATGCCCGTATGCTGATGGCGCAGCGACAAGGCAAGACCTCCTTCTACATGCAGCATCTCGGCGAAGAGGCCGTCAGCTGCGCCTTCCGCAAGGCGCTCAACAAGGGAGACATGAATTTTCCGACCTATCGCCAGGCGGGCCTGCTGATTGCCGACGACTATCCGATGGTCGAGATGATGAACCAGATCTACTCGAATGAGAGCGATCCCCTGCGTGGGCGGCAGCTGCCGATCATGTATTCTTCCAAGGAGCACGGTTTCTTTACGATTTCGGGCAATCTCGCCACCCAATATGTGCAGGCCGTCGGCTGGGCGATGGCCTCGGCGATCAAGAACGACAGCCGGATTGCCGCGGCCTGGATCGGCGATGGATCGACGGCGGAATCGGATTTCCATTCGGCGCTCGTCTTCGCCTCGACCTATAAGGCGCCGGTCATCCTCAACATCGTCAATAACCAATGGGCGATCTCCACCTTCCAGGGCATCGCCCGTGGCGGCTCCGGCACCTTTGCCGCCCGCGGCCTCGGCTTCGGCATTCCGGCGCTGCGGGTCGACGGAAACGACTATCTCGCCGTCCATGCCGTTGCCCGCTGGGCGGCCGAGCGCGCGCGGCGCAATCTCGGCCCGACGCTGATCGAATATGTGACCTATCGTGTCGGCGCGCATTCGACCTCCGACGATCCGAGTGCCTACCGGCCGAAGACGGAATCGGAAGCCTGGCCGCTCGGCGATCCCGTGTTGCGGCTGAAGAAACATTTGATCGTCAAGGGCGCATGGTCGGAAGAGCGGTACGTGCAGGCCGAAGCCGAAATCATGGACGAAGTGATCGAGGCGCAACGCCAGGCAGAAACGCATGGCACGCTGCATGCCGGCGGCAGGCCTTCGGTGCGCGACATTTTCGAGGGCGTCTATGCCGAGATGCCGCCGCATATCCGCCGTCAGCGGCAGAAGGCGGGGTACTGACATGACCAGAATGACAATGATCGAGGCCGTGCGCAGCGCCATGGACGTCTCGATGGCAAGGGACGACAATGTCGTGGTCTTCGGCGAGGATGTCGGCTATTTCGGCGGCGTCTTCCGCAGCACGCAGGGCCTGCAGGCGAAATACGGCAGGACGCGCTGCTTCGATACGCCGATCAGCGAATCCGGCATCGTCGGCACGGCGATCGGCATGGCGGCCTACGGGCTGAAGCCCTGCGTCGAAATCCAGTTCGCTGACTACATGTACCCGGCTTATGACCAGCTGACGCAGGAGGCGGCGCGCATCCGCTACCGTTCCAACGGCGATTTCACCTGCCCGATCGTCGTGCGGATGCCCACAGGCGGCGGCATCTTCGGCGGCCAGACACATAGCCAGAGCCCGGAAGCGCTCTTTACCCATGTCTGCGGGCTGAAGGTCATCGTGCCGTCCAATCCCTATGACGCCAAGGGCCTGCTGATCGCGGCGATCGAGGACCCGGATCCCGTCATGTTCCTGGAGCCGAAACGGCTCTACAACGGCCCATTCGACGGCCATCACGAGCGGCCGGTGACGCCCTGGTCGAAGCATGATCTCGGTGAGGTGCCTGATGGCCATTACACGATCCCGATCGGCAAGGCCGAGGTGCGGCGCGCCGGCTCGGCGGTGACGGTGGTCGCCTATGGCACGATGGTGCATGTGGCGCTTGCCGCGGCCGAGGATGCCGGCATCGATGCCGAGGTGATAGATCTCAGAAGCCTTTTGCCGCTCGATCTCGATACGATCGTCCAGTCGGTCTCGAAAACAGGACGTTGCGTCGTCGTGCATGAGGCGACGCTGACCTCAGGCTTCGGCGCCGAGGTTGTGGCGCTGGTGCAGGAACATTGCTTCTATCATCTCGAGGCGCCGGTCGTGCGCGTTGCCGGCTGGGATACGCCCTATCCGCATGCGCAGGAGTGGGACTATTTCCCCGGTCCCGGCCGGGTCGGGCGGGCGCTTGCCGAAGTCATGGAGGCCTAAGCCGTGGGCGAATTCATCATCAAGATGCCAGATGTCGGGGAAGGGGTTGCCGAGGCCGAGCTTGTGGAATGGCACGTGAAGACCGGAGATCCGGTCCGCGAGGACATGGTGATCGCCGCCGTCATGACCGACAAGGCAACGGTGGAAATTCCCTCTCCCGTCAACGGCACCGTCATCTGGCTTGCCGGCGAGGTCGGAGATCGCATCGCGGTCAAGGCGCCGCTGGTGCGGATCGAGACGGCGGGAGATGTCGGCGAGGCTCCGCCAGTGCAGATCTCGCAGACGCCGATTGCCGAAACGGCCAAAACGGAGATTGCGAAGCCTGCCCCGGCAGCGCCGGCGCCCGTGGCGCCGGCGCCGGCGGCCGCGCCGGCGGAAAAGCCGCTTGCCGCTCCCTCCGTCCGGCTCTTCGCCAGGGAAAGCGGCGTCGATCTCAGGCAATTGCAGGGGAGCGGACCGGCCGGGCGGATCCTGCGCGAGGATGTCGAGCAGTTCCTCGCCCAGGGGAGCGGGACCGCCCCTGCAGCGGTGAAGAACGGCTTTGCCAGGAAGACCGCGACCGAGGAGATCAAGCTGACAGGCCTGCGCCGGCGCATCGCCGAGAAGATGGTCCTGTCTACTTCGCGCATCCCCCACATCACCTATGTGGAGGAAGTCGATATGACGGCGCTCGAGGAGCTGCGCGCCACCATGAACGGCGACCGCCGGGCGGGTCACCCGAAGCTGACCGTTCTGCCCTTTTTGATGCGGGCGCTGGTCAAGGCGATATCCGAGCAGCCGGAGGTCAACGCCACCTTCGACGACGACGCCGGCATCATCACTCGCCATAGCGCTGTGCACATCGGCATCGCCACGCAGACGCCGGCCGGCCTAACCGTGCCTGTCGTGCGACACGCGGAAGCGCGCGGCATCTGGGATTGCGCGGCGGAGATGAGCCGGCTGGCGGAAGCGGCGCGCTCGGGGACTGCGACGCGCGACGAGCTTTCCGGCTCCACGATCACCATCAGCTCGCTGGGCGCTCTCGGCGGCATCGCCTCGACACCTGTCATCAATCACCCTGAAGTGGCGATCATTGGCGTTAACAAGATCGCCACGCGGCCGGTCTGGGACGGCGCGCAGTTCGTGCCACGCAAGATAATGAACCTCTCCTCCAGCTTCGACCATCGCATCATCGACGGCTGGGATGCGGCAACCTTCGTGCAGCGCATCCGCACGCTGCTCGAAACGCCGGCACTCATTTTCATCGAAGGCTGATCCATGAAAGAGATTGTCTGCAAGCTCCTCGTCATCGGCGCCGGTCCGGGCGGCTATGTCTGCGCCATCCGCGCCGGCCAGCTCGGCATCGATACCGTCATTGTCGAGGCCGGCAAGCCGGGCGGCACCTGCCTGACGGTCGGCTGCATTCCCTCCAAGGCGCTGATCCATGCCGCCGAGGAATTCGACGCCACGCAAAAAATGCTCGCCGGCAAGAACCCAATGGGCATTCGCGTCCAAGGGGCTTCGATCGATCTCGCAAGGACGATCGCCTGGAAGGACGGCATCGTTGGACGGCTCACAGGCGGCGTCTCGGGACTGCTGCAGAAGGCACGGGTCAAGATCGTTCACGGCCGCGCCCACTTCCGCGACGGCAAGACGGTGGAAGTGGAGACCGAAACCGGCCAGCAGATCATCCGCGCCGAGACCGTGGTGATCGCGACCGGCTCCGATCCCGTCGAGCTTGCCAACCTGCCCTTTGGCGGCCGCGTCATTTCCTCGACGGAGGCGCTGTCACTGACGGAGCTGCCGAAAAAGCTCGTCGTGGTCGGCGGCGGTTACATCGGATTGGAGCTCGGAACGGCTTTTTCCAAGATGGGCTCGGAGGTGACGGTCGTCGAGGCGACGCCGCAGGTGTTGCCGCTCTATGATGCCGAGCTGGTGCGTCCCGTCATGCGCAAACTCACCGAAAGCGGTATCAGGGTTCTGACAAGTGCGAAGGCGATCGGCCTTGCCGACAATGGCGAGGCATTGATTATCGAAACATCAGATGGCCGGCAACAGACCCTGCCTGCAGACCGAATCCTCGTCACCGTCGGCCGCCGCCCGAGGACGGCGGGCTCCGGCCTCGAAGAGCTCGATCTTGATCGCGCCGGTCCCTATCTCAGGATCGACGATCGGTGCCGCACCTCGATGCGCGGCATTTATGCGATCGGCGACGTGACCGGTGAGCCGATGCTTGCCCATCGTGCCATGGCGCAAGGGGAGATGGTGGCGGAAATCATTGCGGGCAAGAAGCGGGCCTGGGACAAGCGGTGCATTCCCGCCATTTGCTTCACCGACCCCGAAATCGTCAGCGCCGGTCTCTCGCCGGCGGAAGCCCAGGCCCAGGGCTATGAAATCCGCACCGGCCAATTTCCCTTTAGTGCTAACGGACGGGCGATGACGATGCTGTCCGATGAGGGCTTCGTGCGCGTTGTGGCCCGCGCCGACACCAATCTCGTGCTCGGCCTGCAGGCGGTCGGGGCCGGTGTCTCCGAACTCTCGGCCGCCTTTGCGCTGGCCATCGAGATGGGCGCACGCCTGGAAGACATCGCCGGCACTATCTACGCGCATCCGACCCGCAGCGAAGCGGTGATGGAGGCGGCGCTGAAGGCGCTGGGGAGCGCTTTACACATCTAAGCCGGGGCTCGACCGGATATCGCCGGATTCTTCGGCAGAACGTTAAGGCAGACTCGCCATCGCGCAAGCTTGCGGCCTCATCTTTAGATTGTCAAGATATATGAATTGCACCAAATAAATGCAAAAATTGCATAACGCCGGGTTATGCACACTTCTATGCTCGCTTACCGAAAACGCTGCCACCGATTTTGCCCCACGTACCGCCAATGGCAAGGTTATGTGTGGGGCGAGACACTGACTTTGAAGCGCCTCTTGATCCTATCGACGGGAGTTCCATCGAGGAGCGGAACCTGGACAAGTCTGTCATAGGGCTCAAAGCCCATCTTTGCGTAGTAGGCGAGGCCGCTGACATTGTCGGCACGAATGGTCGCATTGATGAATTCGAGCCCAAGTTCTTCAGCCGCTGCTCGTGTTGCAGGAAAAAGGGCGCGGCCGACACCGGGAAACTTGGGAGTCAGGCGGGCAAATGTCGCGATATCCGCATAGCCTCTCGGCGGATCGCCGTATGAGCTCAGCGACTGAAATCCGACAAGCATCCGATCATGCTCCGCGACATGACACACAAGGGGAAATTCGCCGTCAATAAACCAATCCGCAAACTCCGCAGCCGAAAGCGGAGTTTCGAGTGCGGTTGTTCCGCCCGCCAAGATGATTTCGTTCAGGAGGCTGGATAGCTCCTGTGCATCGGCGGACACTGCCTTTCGAACATGCATTGTCTTCAATCACTTTGACTTGGGTTCAAAAGGTAGCGACGGCACTCGGGAATGCTCCGTCGATCGGCGTTGTGAACTCCATGAGATCGTATAGTTGACGCGAAAACGCTTTTTGACGATACGGCAGGGTAGTCGCGAGTGGCAAGACAATGGCAGAGCTGGGGAGTATGGGGTTGAAACGAGCGGTGGATATTTTCCTGGCAGTGATAGCGTCGCTGATACTGCTTATTCCAAGCCTTATCGTCGCCCTTTGTGTTCGCCTTACGTCGCCGGGACCGATCCTTTATTGGTCAAAACGTGTCGGGCGTTTCAATCAGATTTTCCTGATGCCGAAATTTCGCAGCATGCGCATCGACACGCCGACTGTTGCCACGCATCTGCTCGAAAATCCTGATCTGTTCTTGACGCCCATCGGCTCGTTTTTACGCAAATCCAGCCTCGACGAGCTGCCGCAGCTCTGGTGCATTCTTGGGGGGAAGATGAGTTTTGTCGGACCACGGCCGGCGCTCTACAATCAGTATGATCTTATAGAGATGCGAACGGCCCACGGCGTCGACAGGCTCCTGCCTGGATTGACGGGGTGGGCGCAGATCAACGGGCGTGACGAATTGCCGATTCCCGAGAAGGTGAAACTCGATGTCGAATATCTCAACCGGCGTTCATTCGGCTTCGACATGCGCATCCTGTTTTTGACCGCCGGCAAGGTGATCCGCCGAAAGGGAATAACGCATTAGTTTGCCTACTTCTGATAGATAATCGGTGCGGAAGACTGCGCTTTCCGATTATTTCAGTTGCGCTCATTGCAGAAAATGACAAGAACGTGGTTGTCTAATTGGTCCACGAGACGCTGGTAAGCAATGCCTGAAAATACGCCCACTGAGACGCTGCGCTCAGGATGGTTTCTAAAGCCGATGCAGGCGCTCGTCGGCCCTCTGCTGGCGATGCCGCGTGCTGCCAAACGCGCTCTGGCTTTGCTGGTGGATGCCAGCTTTTGCGTTCTGACGATCTGGCTGGCCTATTGCTTCCGTCTCAACGAATGGACGATGCTGAGCGGGGTGCAGTGGCTGCCCGTCTTCGTCTCTTTGTGCATGGCGCTTCCCATCTTCATCGTGATGGGCATGTATCGGGCAATCTTCCGTTATGCCGGTTTGGCTGCGTTCATTGCCGTCCTGAAGGCCATTGCGATCTATGGCGTCGCTTTCATGACGATATTTACGGCACTCAGCGTCCCGGGCGTCCCTAGAACCGTCGGCATTCTCCAGCCCTTCCTGTTGTTGATCGCGATCGGCCTGTCGAGGGTCGGTATCCGTTATTGGCTTGGGGATACCTACCAGCGTATCCTTCATAAGAATACGCTCGCCAAGATGCTGATCTACGGAGCAGGCAACGCCGGGCGGCAGCTCGCAGGCGCCTTGACGAACAGTGCTGAATTGAATGTCGTCGGTTACCTGGACGATGATCCGCGCCTCAAGGGCGGCATCATGGGCGGTTTGCCAATCTACGACCCGTCGGACCTTCCGGTGCTCGCCGAAGCGCTTGGCGTGCATAACGTGCTTCTTGCTCTCCCCTCCGCATCTCGGCAGCGCCGCAATGAAATCCTGGAGCGTATTCGCAAGGCCAGGGTAAATGTTCGCACGCTGCCGGATCTGACGGCCCTGGCTCAAGGGCGCGTCGCAGTCTCCGACATCCGTGAACTGGAGATCGAAGATTTGCTCGGGAGAGAGGCGGTTGCGCCGCGCCAGGAGTTGCTCGACAAAGCGATGCGCAACAAGGTGGTGATGGTCACCGGTGCGGGCGGCTCGATCGGCGGTGAATTGTGCCGCCAGGTCCTGCGCAATGCGCCTTCCAGTCTGATCCTCATCGATCAGAACGAGTTTGCGCTTTACAATATCCATGCTGAATTGCTGAAGCTGGCCGAGCTATACAAGCAAACGGGTCCGGAGATCGTTCCGATTCTCTGTTCGGTTCGCGATCAGGATCGCATGGAGCACATCATGCAGAGCTGGCGACCGCAGACGCTCTATCACGCCGCCGCCTATAAGCATGTGCCCCTTGTCGAGCACAATGCCGTGGAAGGTATCAAAAACAATGTCATCGGCACGTTGATCGCGGCACGGGCGGCGAATAGATGCGGCGTCTCGAATTTCGTGCTGATCAGCACGGACAAGGCCGTGCGCCCAACAAATGTGATGGGCGCCAGCAAGAGATTGGCGGAGATGGTCCTACAGGCGCTTGCGGCGGAGCCGGTCGTCGACGGCGTGCGAACGAATTTCTCCATGGTTCGCTTTGGAAACGTCCTCGGCTCCTCCGGATCCGTCGTGCCACTATTCAGGCAGCAGATCAGAGACGGTGGTCCCGTTACGCTGACACATCCAGAGATTACCCGCTATTTCATGACGATTTCGGAGGCCTCGCAGCTCGTCATTCAGGCGGGCGCCATGGCCGAGGGCGGAGATGTTTTCCTGCTCGACATGGGCGAACCTGTTCGCATCGCAGATCTCGCCCGCAAGATGGTAGAGCTTTCCGGGCTGACCGTCCGCGACGAGGACAACCCCGAAGGGGATATCGAGCTGTCCGTTACCGGTCTCCGGCCGGGCGAGAAGCTCTATGAGGAACTTCTAATCGGGGATAATCCAACGGGGACCGAACATCCCCGGATCATGAAGGCGCGCGAGGATTTCCTGCTCTGGCCTGAGCTTTCGAAAAAGCTCACCTCGCTCACGGCGGTATTGGATCGCAATGACATGATCGGGGCACGTGCGATGTTGGCGGAACTCGTCTCCGGCTACTCGTCAACGGGTGAGGTTTCGGATCTGGCTTTTACCGGCGGTGCTGAAACCTATACATCGGCTATGGGGACATCGGTCGCCAGCTAAAGCATGTCGCGCAAAAGTCTGCATGCCGTTTGCGCTAGGAATGCTTGAAAGCGAAAGAGTGAAGGCACTTCCGCCCTCAGCAACAACGGAGATGCTCTCAGGCTGCTGGGAGCTCAGCTCTGTACGACGGGGACGAAGCGCGTATCGCCTCGGTCCGCGCAGATCAAGGCGACGATGAAGGCGAAGATCGGGTCCAACGCCTTCTGGCCGAACATGATACCAAAACTGCCCGTTATGACATAGCTGGTAGCCAGCAGGAGAGCGAGCGCAATGGCCATATCCCGGCCAGGTCCCGGTTCCTTTCTCCACGCGCCAATCAGCGGCGTCAGGAGCATAAGCGAAAGTGCCGCCATGCCGAAGACGCCGGCGTCGATTCCCGCGGTCAGAAAACCATTGTGAACGTGCGTGAAAGCGACCTGCTGTCTTATCTCTTCAGGAACCTCTGCCAGAACCGTACTCATCCTGTTTTGTGGACCGTAGCCGGTAAAAGGGTCCTTATTGATTGCCGACAAAGCGGCTTTGTACAGGGTGAGCCGGGCGCTGAGCGATGTAACATCGCCATCGCTGCGGTCGAGCGCGGCCACATTTTCTTGAAATGTTTGAATGCGATTGAGGATCTGGGCGCTGCTCAGAGCAAGAAGTCCAAACAACAATAAGGAGCCCGTGATGGCCAGGCTGCGCAAGCTGAAGTGGAAACGATGTCTGCTGAAATACCAGAGAAAGATGACGGCATGTACCGGGATGACCAGCCAGGCCGATCGCGTTCCGGAAAGCAGAACGCAGCCTAGGCCTGCGGCATATCCAAGCACCGCTATTCTTTGCTCGGTCTTTCTGGGAGACTGAAGGTTGAGAAGCGCAATGCCGCCAAAGAGCACACCGATGATGCCCAACAAGGCGGCGTTCGTCGTGCCTGCTTCAGCCCTGTCAAAACCGAATTGCACCTGCCAGAGGCTCAAAACGAAGGTGGCGATCATGCCGATGCCTGCCCCGAGGATGAAGAGCGGCACGAGGCGGCCATTGGGAGATTGACGCATCCGCGGCAATATCAGCCAAACCGAAAAGAACGGCAGGAGCCGTATAATCCAGCCTAGCCCTTCGAAGGGCTGCGGATTGATGAATATGCCGGCAATCATCACCAACGGGTAGATCGACATGCCGATGGCGACCAGCCGGTCGGATTTCGACAGGTTCAGGGGAAAGCGGCGCGTCGCCAGACAGAATATAGCCCACACCATCGACACGGTGAGGATGATGGAATTCCCGTTCGGCGAAAGGCCCGGCAGTATGGCAAAGAGAAAGACCGAAATGCCGTTATTTCGATCGAGTGCATTCCTTGCCCCATTCCCGGGATAGAGCGCTGCTATCATGAGTTGATTGAAGTATTTCACTTTGCCGGTCCTGACCGCGTCAATGCTGCCTCGCTAAGGATCGAGACCCCCTCTGTCAAGCTGCGAATGAGGGCGCAATCCATGGCTTTTACCCGGTGTCGCATTCCGGCAACCAGATGCCCGGATGAACTTGTTCCAATTAATGACGCGGGTGGCGAGACAAATGCGACGGCAAGGCCGGTTTGTCAGAAAACACGTTTGAGGTGCGGCCCTGGTTTGAAATTTACGTCCGAACGCGTTCAGAAGCTATCTTCGTTTTTGAATCGACATGGTCATCGCCCTGCCAGAGCGGCAGGCCGATCTCTTCCGAGACCTGCGGGTCGGCCGTGTAGATGGGATAACCGAGACTGACGAGCCGTGCCAGCGTTTCAGCATCCATGCGGACGTGTTTGCGGGCCAGATTGACGCCATTGTAAACGTGGCCAGCCGAATGGGGATTGATGCCGGATATGATCACAGCCGTCGCGCCATTGTAGAGAGCAAAGAGCACCGCGATGATGCCGTTTGAACACTTTGTCTCGGCGTCGAGTTCAAGGTTCAGGCGTCCGCTGACCTTGTGCAGCAACGCGATCCGTTGATAGCGATCGACGATGTGGGCCTCATTGCAGCCATAACCAATGGCCTTGAGGCCTGCTTCCAGGCGCTCGCGGCCATGCCGCCAGGCGAGGACATAGAGGGCGCCCGTGCGCTTCCCGGCAAGAACGCGTCTCACTTCGACCGCACTCGTATTGGTGCCTTCGATCTCATTATAGCCCATCAGTGTGATATCGGGCGCGTCGATGTCCCAGGATTGAAGAGCAAGCTGCGAGGCGTTGACGGAGATGATGCGATAGGTCGCGTCTAGGCCAATCGGCTTGTGGGATTTCGGCGCGGATCCCACCACCACGACAGGGCCGGCAAATGGCGCAGCAGTGGCCGGCGGCGTGGGCTTTCGCAACAGATATTTGATCCGGCGAGGGATATATTTCCTTGCCGCCGAAAACATTTTCAACATCGGCGATACCACTGTGGAGATTATCGCCGGTGTATATAGGCCGCCTTTGATCGATGCAAGCAGGCCCTTTGGTTGCGCCAGCCGTCAAGCGAGTTGGCGACGAATGTGCGGCAGGGGAGGGGCGTCACGTCGGCGATTTGGGAGGATCGCTATCACCAATAGGTGCGGGGCGAGCGCTCCTGCGCTGACCGGCCGATGAGATAGCCGAGCCCGAATGCCAGAATACTGGTGCCGAGCATCAGCGCGCCTGCTGTGTGCGGATGGTCTCTGGCGCCAGAGGCGACTGCGTAGATCTCGCGCTTCACCTCAGTGGCTGCGGACTGCGCGGCCTTGGCCAAACCTTCCGGTTGCTCGGCGGGTGTTCCTGTGAAACCGGCGTTTAAGTTTCGTTTGTCAGCCATGTCGGAACCTTTCTGAGATTGGCTCGAGGCGGCAGTTCAATCCTGTTCGCGCGTGCCGGGGGAGGCTCCGCGTTGATCTGCATCCTCCATATCCGTCTTGACGAGAAATGCATCGGCAAATTGGCGCGAAGCCTCTCTCAGTGCTTCTAGGTTGGGAGGGTTGCTGGCTTCGCTCTCGAGTTCGTGTTCGGCCAACTTCCAGTGATGTCCATGCCTTCCCTGCGGCCGACCCTCCTTCTCCCAAAGGAAATATGCCCTTTTCCGGATTTCCTCCTCGCGAATGGATGCCGGCGACCTGCCGTTTCCGACTGCGGCCCGCAGGGTCGATTTTTGCTTAGCCGCCTCCACCGCGGATGAATCTTTTGGCCGTGCGTCGTTGACGCCTTTCCGTTTGTCTTGCGTCGCACTTGGGTTTTCATAACCGTCTCCTTGGTAAGGATACAACCAACTCGGCTGATCGAAGTTCCAAGACATTCCCCTGGGAGCCGTCATAGGCTGTTGGAGAGCCACTCCTCTGCAGCACGACTTGGCAGCTGAAAACTATTGATATACTAGTATGCCATAACGTCAGCGCCCGGTATCGCCATGCGACAGACATCAGAAACAGAAGTCTTCGTCCATCCGGCGTCGCAGGAAGCCGTCGGAAGGCTGCGCCGTGTCACCACGGCTGGCGCCATCTACGAGCGCCTGCATGCCGACATCGTCTCTCTCAGGATGCCGCCCGGCATGATGTTGCAGGAAAAGCGGATCGCCGAAGATTTCGGGGTCAGCCGCACGCCGGTGCGCGAGGCTTTGCTCAGGCTTTCCGAAGGCGGGTTGGTTGATATCTATCCGCAGTCGGGTACCATCGTGTCGCGCGTGCGGGTCTCGGCGATCCCCGAGGCGGTGGTGGTGCGCAAGGCGCTTGAAGGCGCGACTATCGAAACCGCGGCCCTGACCGCTACCGCAGCTGATATCGCTCGCCTCGACGCCATCATCGCCCGCCAGCAGTGGTATGCTGCGGGCGGCAACGCCTCGAGCTTCCATGAGGAGGACGAGGCCTTCCATGAGGCGATCGCACAGATATCAGGTTATCCCGGCATCTGGGCGATCCTGAAAACGGTGAAGATACAGATCGACCGGGCGCGGCGGCTGACGCTGCCGGTGCTCGGGCGCGCGGACAAGGTGGTGCATGAACACATGGTCATCCGCGACGCGCTCGCCGCCCACGATGCCACGGCAGCACGTGCCGCGATGATTCACCACCTAAGCGCCGTCATTCCAGATGTCGACGAGCTGCGCTCGCGCTATCCCGATTATTTCTGCTGACGGCAGACAACGCGAAACGAATAGGCAAGGGAAGGAAGAAGAATGCGGCAGGGTTGGAGATGGTTTGGGCCGGAAGCGCCTGTGACGCTGGACGAGGTTCGCCAGACCGGCGCGACCAATATCGTCTCTTCGCTGCATCAGGTGCCGATCGGCAGGGCCTGGACGGAAAGGGAAGTGCGCGAACGGCAGTCACTGATCGAGACGACGCCTGCCGATCGGTCGCCGCTCATCTGGTCGGTCGTCGAAAGCATCCCGATCCCCGATGCCGTCAAGCGCAAGGGCGGGGAGGCGAAGGCCGAAATCGAGGCGTGGATCGCCAGCCTCGAAGCGGTGGCCGCCTGCGGCATTCCGATCGTCTGCTATAATTTCATGCCCGTTGTGGACTGGACCCGCACCGACCTCGATTTCGTGACGCCGACCGGCGCCACCGCCATGCGTTTCGATCACGAGCGTTTCGCTGCCTTCGATCTCTTCATTCTGGAGCGGCCGGATGCCGCACACCACTATTCCGATGAAGACCGCAAACGGGCGCGCGTCGTCTATGAAGCCATGTCGGACGACGAGATTGCCGATATCACCCGCATTATTACCTCGGCTCTGCCGGGTTCGACCACCGAGCCTTTGACCATTCCGGCCTTCCGGGAGAAGCTGGTCGCCTACAGCGGCATCGATGCCACACGGCTGCGCCGGCACTTGGTCGAATTCCTCGAGGCGGTGACGCCGGCTGCCGAAGCGCGCGGCGTCAAGCTGACGCTGCATCCCGACGACCCGCCGCGCTCGCTGTTCGGATTGCCGCGCATCGCCTCGACGGGCGAGGATTATGCCGCACTCTTCGACGCCGTGCCTTCGGCCGCCAACGGCATGTGTTACTGCACCGGCAGCCTCGGCGTGCGCGCCGACAACGATCTGCCGGCGATCGCCCGGCGCTTCGCCTCGCGGATCCATTTCGCCCATTTGCGTGCCACGACCCGCGAGGGCGACGGCCGAACCTTCCACGAAAGCGCACATCTAGAGGGCGATGCCGACATGGTCGCGGTTCTCCGCGAACTGGTTGCCGAAGACCGCCGCCGCAGCGCTGAAGACACGATCGTCTTCCGCTCCGACCACGGCCATCGCATGCTCGACGATCTCGACAAGACGGTGACCCCGGGCTACCCGGCCATCGGCCGCATGCGCGGTCTCGCCGAACTCCGTGGCATCCTTCATGCGCTTGGCGCGCCGCCGAGCTGAGGATGTCGTCGAAGGTATCGGGCGACTTCGTAGTCACGACTGCTGCCAACGGAACCGGGCGGGGGTCCGGATGATCGTGCTGTCGATCATATGTCGTCAGTTGTCGGTTAAGCCAAGCTCCACGAGTGTCTCAAGGAGAGCGACCAGACGCCTTGCTCGGCCCACCGTCGAAAACCGACGTAAAGGCCGGGATTTGCGTCCTCTTTCGCTGGGAAGGAATGGCTGGACAATATGCCATTGGGAGGGGCACCGCGGGCTGCTAAGCGGAACGGCTTGCCGGAGGGCAGTCGGTCCCGGTTTCCGCCCTTCAGGTCTACGCTTTGCTAATCCCCAACGGCTGCCCCGTTGACCGGTCAAGCTATGTGTGAACTGGCGCCGGAGCGCTGCGGGCACCGCGGCGACGCTGGAAGAGAACGGGCAGCCGCCAACCCGGCGACTGGTCTATCAAATCCAGGTGGTAGCCGCGTGACGGCATGGAAGCTCGAACTCCAGTTCCGCCCGAAGCCAATGTTTCAAGCTGCAAGCCAGCTTCGGCGCTGAGGCGGCTCCTTATGCGGTAGGAATCCTAAAGTTGCCCGAAAGCATGCCTGCCATTGCGTCTGCGATCGTATGATTGCTGTAGGGCTTTGAAAAGAACCGGCTTCCCTCGGGGAGGCTGCTCTCTTCGAGTATTGCCATGCCTGAAGCAGCGATCAACTTCACCGGCGGCCATCGATTGCGGATGTAGTGGGATAGCTTGATGCCGTCCATCGTTCCGGGCATCTGCACGTCGGTGAACACCAGGTCGATGTCGGCTCTCGATTCCAGGATGCGGATTGCCTCGTCGGCATTGCTCGCCTCGAGCGCCTCGTAGCCCGCCGATTCCACGTTTGAGGTCGATTTCGTAAGCCTCGATCCTTGCACTACGGGACGCTGTCGCTTTCAGCAGCGAAGCGAGTTTTGGCATTGCCCATTCGCCGTTTCCGAGCTCGCTGAGCGCTCTGCCGGGAATTGTCGCAGGATCTATCTCGAAGGTCCGGCAGAAGGACGTGCTGGCTGCAATAACCTTCTGGTCCGCGGACAGGAAAAGCAGCGGTTCGTTCGATAAGACCACACGGCAAGCGTGCTTGCCGCTTCAAGATGGACAACCGGTTCTTCTTTTGACATGGAAATGGCCCTCATGGGCCGAAAACTCGCGCAGCGAGCCATCACTCGGCAGGAACGTCGTCAACACAAACCACGGACGCTCTGACATACAGTAGCACCTCCACTGTAGATCAGCATCACACTTAATTGGCACGGCCGGTCATAGGGCGTTCCTACCCAATACTCGAGATATCGGCGCGGGCAAGGTTCAGGACAGTACAGCTATTTTTGACCTTGCCGACGGAGCAGGGCCTCGAGCGATCGCGCTGTGGCTTGGGTGAGGCACTGTCTGAAAATCAACTGACCGATCGGATGCTTCCCGAGCGTTCAAAAAGGCTGGCCTGCTGCCGGTTTCATGGACATCGAGTTAAGGTGTTCCTCCTGAAACCGGAGAGCATGAATGCAAAGACGAATATTCAGCCGCGAGTACAAGCTTGAGGCTGTGAAGCTTGTCAGGGAACGTGGGGTCACTGTTGCGCAGGCGGCTCGTGATCTTGATGTCCACGAGAATGTCTTGCGCAAATGGGTTCGTGAATACGGCGACGATCCCAGCCAGTCGTTTCCTGGAAAAGGGCATATGAAGCCGGAGCAGCTTGAGATCGAGCGGCTCCGTCGTGAAGTCGCCAAGCTGAAGGCGGAGCGCGATATCCTAAAAAAGGCCGCTGCCTACTTTGCCAGGGACGCGATATGAAGTTCGCGTTCATTGCAAAGCACCGTTCGATCTGGCCGGTGGCATGGCTCTGCGAAGCGCTGGGAGTTTCCCGATCAGGCTTTCACGCCTGGCTCAATCGTTCTCCGAGCGAACACGCCCGCTATGATGAGCTCTTGCTGGACAAGATCACGCAGAGCTTCAAGTCGAGCGACCGCACTTATGGTGCTCGACGGGTCTGGCACGATGTGCTGGAAGAGGGGTTATCCTGCGGCCTCCATCGTATAGAGCGGCTGATGCGCTTGAATGCGCTCAGGGCCAGGCCAAGACGGCGTGGCTTGCCAAAGGATGCCGGTGACCGTGCCGTCATCATGCCGAACGTCCTCGACCGCCAGTTCGTAGCGGACCGTCCGAACCAGAAGTGGGTGGCTGACTTCACCTATATCTGGACCGCAGAGGGCTGGTTGTATGTCGCAGCAGTCATCGACCTGTTCTCACGCCGTGTCGTTGGCTGGTCGATGAATGCCAACATGACGGCCCAACTCGTCACCGATGCACTGATCATGGCGATCTGGCGTCGAGGAAAACCGGACGCGCTGCTGCACCATTTCGATCAGGGTAGCCAATATACGAGCGAGCAGTTCCAGCGCCTCATGGGCGACCACGGCATCACCTGTTCGATGAGCCGTTCCGGAAATGTCTGGGACAACGCAGCAATGGAGAGCTTCTTCTCATCACTGAAAACGGAGAGAACGGCACGCAAGGTATATCGCACGAGGAACGACGCCAGAGCGGACGTGTTCGATTACATCGAGCGCTTCTACAACCCGAAACGTCGCCACTCGACACTGGGGTATCTCAGCCCAAATGACTTTGAAACCAAGGTGGGATTAGCTTAATCTCCTGTCCGATAAACCGGCAGCAGGCCAGGCCCCGCCGAGACGGGGCAAGTTTGGTAAAGACGGATCGCACAGGAGGAACACCCGTGCTTTCCTACCTATCTAACGGATAAGGGATCGGCCAGGTTCCCGGTACAATCAAATAACGATGCCTGTAAAGAAAACCCCGTCAGAGCGGGGATCAAGAAATGGGGTGTTTTATAGGCATAACGAGTCATGGTGTTGCAAGGATACTTTGTGCATCCTCTGTATCTTTTCAATAAATACTACTTTTTAGAGTTCTGTGTCCACAGATTTTCTTTACAACTAAAGAGTTCATTATTTGATTTCGCTCGAAAATACAAATTGAGCAGTGTTTCGATAAATAGTTTGTATTATTCGGTGGGCCGCTCAGCGAGCACTTGCTGAACCCCAAGCATTGAAATCTCCTGTGCGTTGGGCGGCCGCCACCTCAAACACCACTAGAGTTACAGGGCGTCCTGCAGACCATTAAGCTGGGCTTGTCAGATTAGCAGCCGGATCAAAGCGTCATCATCCGTCACGATGGAATTTGGGGGCTGGACCAGCCTCCCTCTATTTGAATCGGTCATTTCGATGCCTGGGCGCCCAGGCCCTCCAAAACCTTCTTCGGCCGGCTTAGAAAAGGTGTTCCAATTCGGCGGGGATAGGGATGCCGGCAGCTTCTATCGCTGCTGGCTATGGGCGCCTTGGCATTCCTGCAATCCCGCACTTATCGCCACAGGGAAAACTCCTCGGAGCCATTGGAATCTTTTACGATAGAACCCTCAGCATCGCCCGGCTATAAGTTCACGTTTACTTTGGCCTTCTAGCGGTAGCCCATGCCTAATCCTCCCAAATCCTCAGGCGAAAGCGTTGACAACTCGAGCACGGGTCGCAATCAGCCCGCGGATACGGCAACTCAAGTGACCGCCTCGGATTCGCCGGAAACCACCCAGACCGACAGCCCGCAATTCCCCCACGGACCCTTCTTCCAAACTCGACAGGCCGCGAGCAATCTACTACGTGCGCTGCGCCACGATTTGCATGCAAGTTCTGCATTGGCAAAGACCAAGACGATGGCTTCGTTTTTGAGAACGAAGCTAAGGAGGTTGATGCGGCTGGAAAACATATCAGCTCCCACCAAATGGATGACGACTGCTGCGATCAAAGTCGGGCGCGGCATTCGTGATCGGCGTACCAAGCCGCGCGAAAGTCGCCGGCGCCGATGGCTTCCGGCGAACTGGTGGAAATTCGCTGTGGGGGCGGCCTTGCTTGTCAGCTTTCTCGCATGCAGCGTGCTGGTGTGGGCACTAAAAGACGTGCCGTGGAGCGAGATCCGTCACGGGACGTTGAAGCCTATCGTTGTTCTGGAAACCGCTGACGGTGCGCCGCTGGTAAGGCAGGGACCTTATCAAGGGCCATATGCGCAATACGACCAGTTCCCGCCCCATCTGATCGATGCCGTCCTTTCAATTGAGGACCGCCGGTTCATGAGTCATTTCGGCGTCGATCCACGAGGGATCGGGAGGGCGTTTCTCCGGAATTTGGAGGCTGGCTCAGTGGTGGAGGGTGGCAGCACGATCACCCAGCAACTCATCAAGCTGCAATACCTCGACAGCGATCGAACGATAAAGCGAAAGATACAGGAGGTTGTGATCGCAGTCTGGCTGGAGTGGAAGCTCGGCAAGAGGGAAATCCTGACGCGCTATCTCAACAGCGTCTATCTTGGCGCGGGGGCCACTGGCATGCCTGCCGCCGCGCGAATCTATTTCAACAAGGATATCAGCGCCCTTAACCTGCCGGAGTCGGCGATGCTGGCGGGGTTGCTGCGGGCGCCAAGTCAATGGAATCCTATCGACAATTTCGAAGGCGCCCGGCAGCGCACCACAGTCGTTCTCGACGCGATGGCAACAAATGAAAAGATCACCGCGCCAGAGGCGGCGGAGGCCAAGGCGAGCTTTACCAAGCTGCATCCAACGACGCCAACGCCGCGCTCGGGAAGCTGGTTTGCGGACTGGATTTCGCCGCAAGCGAGCGAAATCGCCGGTTCCTCGCCAGGTTCGACGACGGTGCGAACCACGCTGGTGCCGCAATTGCAGCAAATCGCCGAACGGGTCGTGAAAGGAGCCTTGGACGGTGAAGGAAAGACAGTCGGAGCATCGCAGGCCGCGTTGGTTGCGATGACGCCCGATGGCGCGGTCGTCGCGATGGTTGGCGGGCGCGACTACAAGGCAAGCCAGTTCAACCGCGCCGTCACTGCGATGCGCCAGCCGGGTTCCACCTTCAAGCTGTTCGTCTATTACGCAGCATTAAAGGCTGGGCTCACCTTGTCTGACCAGGTTCTGGATGCGCCAATTGACATCAATGGCTGGTCGCCAGAAAATTCCAGTGGCAATTATCGAGGTTGGGTTACGCTTGCCGAGGCGTTCGCGCGATCACTCAATGCCGCTTCAGTGGCGCTTGCCGAAGAGGTTGGTTTGGACAATGTGATCGCTGCAGCGCGTGAACTGGGCATCGATGCGCCTCTCGTCAGCACCCCGTCTTTGGCGCTTGGGACATCCGAAGTAAATCTGCTTAACCTCACAAGCGCCTATGCGTCTGTCCAACTCGGCAGGGCACCTGTTAAACCCTGGGGCATCATCGAATTTCAAGCGGCAGGGCAGCCCAACGTGTTTCGAGTTGGCTTACAATCAAAGCCGAATGTCGATCTTTCGCCCTACCAATCCGATCTCCTCGGGCTCCTGCAGTTGGTGGTCGAGCGCGGCACTGGGCGTGAAGCAGACCCTGGCTCGTTCGCAGCCGGCAAGACCGGCACCAGCCAGAACAATCGCGATGCCTGGTTCGTCGGCTTCACGGAATCGCTGGTCGTCGGTGTCTGGGTTGGCAACGATGACGACGCACCGATGAAGGGGGTGACGGGCGGCGCCTTGCCAGCGCATATTTGGCGTGACTTCATACGGCAGGCGACGGCCGAACCTACCCTGGATGGAGTGCGATCGACAGGAGCGGCAAGCGATGGTCAGGGCGTGCCACAGTCCTGTAATATCACCGCCTGCTCGCGCAGTTACCGTTCCTTCCGGCCGTCCGATTGTACCTATCAGCCATATTCCGGCGGCCGACGGCTCTGCGAAAAGTGACGTGGCGCGGTCGGATTCGGCGCGGCTCGTGACCGCGGGCGAGATTATGCGGTTAGTCCACGCGTGGGCCGCTTCGAAGGACAAATTTGCGTATATGAGTTACCGCCATCACAAGCGGATTGCTCCAAACTTCGCATCGCTTGGATAATGCTGGAGCGTCGCAACGGCCCGCCGCTTCGCCTCCCGAACGCGGTCAACGCAATCATCACGGCCTTCGCCCGCTCCATCGCCTCTTCCGACCGTCCCTGCCGGCCACGCTAACAGTTACGGCATCGCCGTCGTCACCGGCGGAGCGATACATAGGCGCGATCGCCAAAGGCCTCGTCCATTTTCCTGAGCTGCGGCAGGCCGAAAGAGGTGATTTACGAACTTAACAAACTTGACGAACTGTCGTATCCTGCCTAGGTTATAGCGCAGGAGGCCGAAGACCATGCCCGCTACGAAAACTCTCGCCAACGAACCCCGAAACGATTCTCCCAACATTGCGCTCTCGATGAAACTGCCACGGAAAGCCGATTTCGAGAAGGCGCTGATCAGACAATACGCCAAGGCGGTTAAGCTGAGCCGAGAAGCCGGCCATCAGGTCAGTTTCCGCGTCGTCGTGGATCCGCTGGTCGGAGCGCAGACGATTTCAGTCGTTGAAGAAGAGCCGCTGCCTCATCAGGATGTGTTTCCGGTAGAAGAGGTGCCAGAGCTGGATGACGAACTCCAGGCAGCGTTGGTCGCCGCACGGGAACGTGGCAGGCGTCGCGCGGCGGAAATTCTCGCGGAGGACGATATGCTCAGCGCGGAAGCGTTCGCGGACCTGCTCGGCGTTTCGCGCGTCACCGTCAACACAAAGCGCCAGAACGGGCAGGTTCTCGGTCTCGACGGCGCCAAACGAGGCTTCCGTTTTCCGTTATGGCAACTCGATCGGGACGGTCGGCCCTATCCTGCGCTTCCGAAATTGCATGAGGTTCTGGGCGGTGCATGGGCGGTTTACCGGTTCCTTGTCACGCCGCACGGGGCTTTGGATGGCCGGACGGGTATCGACGCGATGAAACGCGGTCAGGACGACGAAGTAGTTGCAGCGGCTGAGAGTGTCGCCCGCGGTGATTTTCGCTGAATGACCGCAGTCAAGCCACCCGCAGGTTTCGAGAATTCCCCGCTCGATATCGAGACCATTCCTGCCGGCCGTCTAGGTTCTGGGCTTCGAGTCCGGAAACCGATAGGGTCCATGATCAGGACGGATGCTTCAAACTCGTTTGGAAAAGCAAAAAATGGTTCGACCGGTCCGTGCGATCATCATTGCAGCGCTGGTGTTGCTTGTCGCCTTTGCATCGGCCTGGTCGTCGCTCGCGCTTTGGTACCGCTTGCCGTTGCCCGAGGTTGGCAGGCACGCCAGCGCCATCTTGTTCGGGCTTTTTGGCGCCTGGGTCATCGTGGCTCTCCTTGACAGAAGGCGCTTTCGTGCAGTCCTCGCGTTTGCGGCCGCGTTCGTCCTTGTCCTCGTCTGGTGGAGTACGATCGAACCGCCGGCAAATGGCGCGTGGGCTCCGGACGTCGCTCGTCAGGTCACCGGCGAATTCGACGGTGAGCTGTTGACGCTGACAAATGTCCGCGATTTCCAGTGGCGCAGCACCACCGACTTTACGGAACGATGGACGACACGCAGTTACGACCTGAACAAGCTGAAGAGCGTCGACATGTTCATGTCGTATTGGTCAGGTCCGACCATCGCGCATGTCATCATGAGCTTCGGCTTCGACGACGGCCGCTATCTGGCGTGGTCCATCGAAGTGCGTCGCCTTTCCGGAGGTTCGTTCTCACCGCTGGCAGACCTCTTCAAAAGCAGTCCCCTGGTCATCCTTGCCGCAGACGAAAGGGATGTGATCGGTCTCCGCTCCAATTTTCGTGGTGAGGACGTCCAGATCTATCGCCTGAGGGCGTCGCCGGGGGCTGCGAGGCTTCTTCTGCGCGAATACGTTTCCGACGCAAACACCCTCGCGGCCACGCCCGCCTTCTACAATTCGCTGACGACCAACTGCACGACGACCATCGTCAAGATGATGCGCGTCGCAGGCGACGCCGTACCGACGGACTGGCGCCTTATCGTGAACGGATACCTGCCGGAATACGCCTATGACCGGGGCGCGCTGGATACCTCGGTTCCCCTGTCCCAATTGCGGTCCGCCGCACACATCGCTGCAAGGGCGCACGACGACGGTGTTTCGCCGAATTTCTCGCGGGCCATTCGCGTCGGTGTTCCGTCACCGCAGGGCGCGTTGTGAATCTCGCCGAAGCATTTGAGCGTGATCGGCGGTTCGCATCCTTCAATACCCCTAAGTCAACGAGGCAGCTTTCAGTCCGAGGCGCGCAATGTGGCCGCCGGTCGGGTCGTGAGCGCCAAGCGCATGTCTTTCCAAGCAGAAAAATCCACGCGATGCGACGGTCTTGTCGTGACAACGCGGCACAAGGCGGTGCTATCGCCTAATGTTGTCTCATCCCGCCAAGTCGAACTAACGCATACCCCGCGCCGCCCATTTGAATCAGAAGGTCTGCTCTCATTTCCCTGTCGGTGACGACCTTGATTTTGGTCCATTTGTCTATCGTTGTATCGAACGGGACAGGCAAGCCTTCTCTCAGCAAGAGGGTAAGCTCAGGTGCTCTTTCCGACTTGTAGATGCAAATCCTCATCGTACGGCGCCCCAACTGCACAGATTTGTGACAGTTATATTGCAGTGCGTTATCAACTATTGCAATGCCGCAAGACACTTCTCTCTGCAAATATGTCGAGGTATGTTTCCGCTGCGAGGAAAACCACCAGGCAGTGAAGCAGCGCTTGGGGCCACAGGAAGGCGCCGGGCTGCGGCATCTCAGGTCTCATAGCCTTCGCCGGCCTCACTATTGGCGAGGTTGTCGCCTATGCCAGCGATGGCGCTGTGGCTTGGGTGAGGCATTGGCTGAAAATTAACTGACCGATTGCATACTTCCCGAGCGCTCAAAAAAGGCCCCGCCGAAACGGGGCAAGTTCTTTGGTAAAGACGGATCGCACAGGAGGAACACCCGTGCTTTCCTGCCTATCTAACGGATAAGGGATCGGCTAGGTTCCCGGTAATGAAGCCGGGATACCGTATGACGCATCAGTTCGATCTGTTAGCGTTTTGAGTTAGGCGCGTTCTCTGTGCTGGTTGCGAGGAAAGGCCTCGATCAGCCGTCGGTCATGCTCCTCGGCGAGCGAGCTTAGGAACATGATGTTGTGGGAGGGCGGGCCGTGATTGGTGAGTGTAAGGAGGATACAAGAATAGGCCTGCTCGATCGATTGATGCAGGCTGAAAGCGGACAAGTTTCCCCAAACGACACCTCCTTCGGACCTTTGCCCTATTGCACAGAAAGGCCAGCGGCTTCTATTCCCGAAAGAAAACGCTTTTGATCTTCGGTCCGAGCCAGCCGCCTGGCAACCTCCTGCCTGATGTTTGGCATCAATGCGGGTGCCTCGCGCCTGATCCAATCAAGCTGTTCCGCTGCTTCCTGCTTTTTTCCAAGCGTGCCGAGAATGGAGAGCAATACGAGACGATGCATCGGATTGTAATTGAGATCCGACATGCGCGACCACAGTTCCGCAGCCTGCGTATCACCCCGCATGAAGGCGCAGAGCGCCATTCCGACCTCGTAATATCCGCGTGGTCCGGCATTCTTGCCGACTGCCTCTGAAATCAGTGTGCAGCCTTGATCCCATTTCCCCGACATTGACAGGCGCAGGCCGTATTCACCCGCCACCTCGGTATCGTTGGGATTGCTGGCATAGGCGGCGGCGCCGGCACTGAGGGCCCCGGCTGGATCATTGTCGAAAAAGTTTGCAAGCATCAGTGCCTGAAGCGCGCGTGCATTCCTCGGGTCGAGTCGCACGGCTTGCTCGGCAAGTTCCTTCGCCAGGCTGAGCGTGGCGGCCGTCGATTTCGAGTGAAGTTGGTATGAAAAGCGGAACTCGTCGAGATGGATCAACGAAAGAAGGGCCACGATATTGGAATCGGCCGGCATTTTTTTCACGGCCTGCTGCAGGCAGGATTTTGCCACCTCGTGAGCCTGCATGGTCATTTCGCTGCGGTAGCTGTAGTAGGACAGAACGCATGAAAGAGCGTCCGCGCTTCCGGCGATGGCCGCGGTATCGGTCTGGAACATCACGCCGAATGGACGCGCGACCGCCGTCGCGATATCCCCGGCAAGGCTTGCTTGCGTTTTCGGGATGCCTTGCACCTTCATGTCAGCATCATAATCGCTTGCCCAGATGACGGCGGCATCCGCCCGCCGCACGAGTCTGGCTGTCGAGCGCAGCTTGCTGCCTTCGATCCGCACACTTCCCTGGAGGGCGTAGAGCGGCCGTGACGAGGCTTCGCCGTATTTATTCCGCGGCATGTCGGTGACGACAACGATATCATTGAAGCGCACCAGCTTCTCGATGATGTCGTCGGTCATGCCGCGAGAGATGTCGGAGGCAAGGCTCCCGTCAGAGACGCTTTCAAAACGCTCGACGATAATGGTGGGGCGATTATCGGCTCCTGATGTCGTTTCGCGTTCCGCGCTCGGCAATCCGACCTGCCGAAGGAGAGCCGCTGCCGAGGCCAGGACAATCACCGCGCCCGCTGCAAGAAGCCAATATCTGCCGGGCCAGAAGCGCCGGTCCGCCTGTTCCCGGCCGATCGTATCCGCGGCCGTAGTGATCTGGCCGTTATCGTCGCCTGACGAGCCGGGCCGATCGGACTTCTCAAGCGCCGATCTATCAGTGGGTTCAGCACCGCTGACGACATCGAAGACCGGCGCGTAGCCGCCCTTGGGGATGGTGATGATGATCCGGTCCGCATCGCCGGCGGTCAGGTAGTAGTGTTCCAGTTCCCGTCTCAGCCGACCAGCTTCGATGCGAACGCAGGGATCCTGCTGGGCATCGAAGTTCGCGTCTCTGCCAAAAACGGCCTGTGCGATGGTAAAGGCCTTCAGGTAGTCGCGACGGCCCTCAAGCGTTTCCGTGACCACGAATTCAAGGAACCTCCTTGCCCGTTCGGGAAGGCGGAACTCCCGGCTGGAAAGAATGCGCTCGAGTTGCTGCTGCACCTCCTCCTGTGAGGTGGTGACCCTGTTTATGCCTGCACTCGTCATCGGTCCCCCCAGACTCCGATTGCGAACAACCAGCAGCACGCAGCCCTAGAGAATAGTCCCCGTCCAGCGTGACGGCAATGCCGCCCAGCCGAATAACCTAACCAATACTGAACGAAGCCCGTGAATAGCCAAATGATGGACGTAAGTCACAGTTTACGAAATGCACGCGTAGGATACCGTATTCTACCAGCGTCGACATGTATTTTACTGCCTTAGCCTCCAAGCGCGCTCTATCATCGCCGTGTATTCTGGAGGAGCCTGCGATGACATCACCTGAGACCTCTACACCCCAACCCATGACAAGCGCAGAGGAACTGCGCAAACGCGCTCTGGAGCTTCAGCTTCTCGAGATGGAGCGCAGCGAAAAGATCAAGGCGCGTGAAGCAAAGAAACACGCCGAGTTTGTCGAGGATTTCTTTCGCAAGCAGATTGGCGAAACAGAACGCGCCGTCATCAAGCGGCTGGTCATGAAAGCAGCCGCAGACGGCAAATACGAGGCGCTGATCTACAGCTTTCCGTCGACGTTCTGCACGGACAGCGGCCGGGCCATCAACAACAATCTGTCCGGATGGCAGAAGACGCTGCAGGGAAAGGCAAAGGAACTCCTCGAGCTCTTCGAGGAAGTTGCCAAACCGCAGGGTTATGGGCTGAAGGCCATGATCATCAACTTCCCGGACGGCATGCCCGGAGACGTCGGTTTCTTCCTCACTTGGGAGCCGCCTGTCGAGTGACCGGCAGCAGCATGTAGAGGCGATCAACTTGAAAGCGATCGAGATCGAGCGCAAGTTCCTCGTGCGTAACGAGAGTTGCCGGCGCTTCGCATGTCCTGCAGCAGGCTTATCTGTCTCGCGATGAGAACTCCGTACGCGTTCGCCTGATTGACGGCCGTTCTGCTTGCCTGACGATCAAATTCCGCACAGTGGGGCTCGCCAAGGACGAATATGAATACGAGATTCCTGTCGAGGAGGCACGGGATCTGCTTCTCCATGCGACCGGCCATGTCATTGAAAAAACCCGCTACCGGGTACTGCACGAGGGCAGAAAATGGGATGTAGACGTCTTTGCCGGAGCCTATGAAGGATTGACGCTCGCGGACATTGAAATAGCGAGCGAATATGACCTGCCGCCCCTACCGCAATGGCTAGGGCGGGAAGTCACGGGCAACAAACGCTATTCCAATCGCGCCATGGCGGTTGCATCATGCAGCCGCCCCTGGGTACATGCGGCGGCCGACGACGGCGCTACGCTGTAAGACCCTATTCGCTTACAATAGTCCAATTGGCGTCCGGATTGAATTCCTTGATTGCGGCGGCGCGCTGTTCCGTTTGTGGCCCCAAATCGCGTTGATAGATCGCGCTCATCCCGTTGACGACAAAGGTCTGCACGCCGGTTACCCGATATTTGACCGGCCAGGCGATGAGCGCAAAGCCACCGGTCATATAACCATTGATGACGTAGCTCTGTTTGCCGCCCAGCACGTTGTCGCCCTGGGCGGTCAAAATGCGATAGCGGTATCCGAAATAACCTTCCCCGCGTTTGGCGGCGCCGAAGGCGGCCGTCTCGACCAGCGCGCTTGCCGGGCTTTCCTCCGCATAGACGTTCTGGTCCCAATAGAGGCCGTCCAGCTTGCCCGGACTGCTGATCAACTTTTTGGCGAACTCATAAATACCGTCACCATCGCGATCTTCGGACGCATATTGATACTGCGCTGCCACATATTCATGCATCGTGTCGATCGTCGCGAGTTCGTTTTCGCCGATGCGCCGATTGATGATCTCCTGGAGGCCGCGCTGCGTGTCGAAGGACCACTTCCCGTCCTTGTCCTTAGTCAGCGGAAACGGCAGAGGCCAGAGGCGATTGCCGATCACGACGATCTTGGCACCTTCGACGTCTTTCAAGGTCAGTTGTCGCTCGGCGCCTTCCCGGATCAATCCATAAGCGATCATAGCCTCGTTGCTCGAGCGCAGCCTGTCTGCGTTCAGGCCGAGCAGATCCCCAAGATCCCCGATATTGTTGGAACCGAGCACCGACTTCAGCCGGTCGAGTGCAAGAGACGGGCTGTCGAATTTCGGTGCGGGCGTTGCCGCCTTGTATTCGGCGAGATCCGTCTGCACCTGCGAAAGCGCCGGCGTCGTCGGCATCGTGCAAAGCGCTGCTGCAAGCATGAGCGGGACTACCATCGATTGATGTCTCATGATGTAACTCCATGGGCTCGTAAGGGGTGTCATCGCCGCCCGCCGCCGCCACGGCCGCCACCGCCACCGCGGCCGCCGCCACCACCGCGGGACGGCATCGGGCGCGAGTGATGCTGGGGACGGGCCGCCGGGCGGGCGCCCATGCTTTGCGCGCCTCGTTTCGAGGCGACGTTCTGCTGGCGGCCGGACTGCACATTGCCAAGTGCGCTCGACTGGCGTCCGCGATTGTCTGGCCGGGCGGCCATTTGCGGTTTGCTGGGTTTGTTGACGGATCTCTGTGCGGGGCGATTAGCCGAATTTTGAGGACGGGTTTCTGGCCGGGATAAGTTCTGACGATTGGCGGCCGTCGGCCTGTTCGCCTGCGGTTTGGCCTTCAGCCCTTGCGCCGTGTTTTTTCGGATATCGTCCGCACGAGCGGCCGTCCCGCGATTGCCCGGCCTTTGACCCGCCTGGATATCTGCGGCCTTGTTGCGCAGTTGATTGCGATTGTCGGCCTGAAGCCCCGATTTGATCGCCGACCGGTCCAGCTTGGCAAGCTGGTCCTTGCCGATGCTCAGCTTACTGCGGTCGACATTCGCCCAGTCGACGTCGTTCCACTTCATTTTTCCGTTGAAGTTACGATTATTCAGGCAATTGTTGCAATCGATGTCGATATCGCCGCCGCCCCAGCGACCGCCCCATACGCCCCAGTCGTCCCAATTGACGACGGCGGCCCAGGCAAGCCCGGTGACCGCGCCGGCAAAGAACGTGGCGCCCGGATAGTAGTAGCTGTCGTAAGAATCGGGATAATAGGAAATCGGCGCCGCGGCATAGTCTGGTTCATAAAGCATTTCCGGCGGATATTGCGGGATATAGATCTTCTCGGGGTTGGTCGGCCGGATAATGACGTTGTCGTTTTCGGTGACGACCGTCACCTTGTCGTCCGTCTTGATGATGTTCTTTGCCACCGCCTCGTCACGAAGCTGCTGGATGGCAATCAGCACGTCCTTCTGCTGATTGGCGAGTGCATCGGCGAGTGATTGAGTCCAATCGAGATCCTCGCTCATCATCTTGACGATGTCAGGGTAGTTGAGCAGCGAAACGACGCTGCCGTCCCAATCGCTTTTGGGCTTGAGATCGGCATTTTTCTTTTTCGCTTCCAGGAAGCGCTGCGCTTCGATGATTTGCACGGGAAAGAGGGAGGCGGCCGAAATCGCCGCGACCAGTTCGTCCGGATAAAGCGCGATCCGCGCCACCAGCACCTCGAGTTCATCCTCCGAAAGAAGGGCAGCCGCAGGCTGTTCTGGGCTCGGCTGGGTGGGCGCCGCAGCCGGCGCAGGGGCCTGTGCTCGTATGGGAAAGGCTGGCTGCAGCGCAATGATCGCCAGAGCGGACAACCCACCAAGCAGTTTGCGGGAAATTGCTTTCATCGCACATGGACCTCCCTAGAATCAGTTGAATGACGGATGCGTTCACGGAGATTTCGGGCCGATGGCGGGTGACCGCCGGAGCATTACAATTTTAGATTGTGAAATCGCCTCCCTCATCTCTTTCAACAAGGCATCGACCAGGCCTGCATATTCGAGCCGCCGCGCTTCTCTCAACGTGTCGGGCAACTGTTCGACATGCGCCAAAGCCTGCGCCGCGGCAGCGAGATCCTCGCACATGCTGTGAAAAGCCTCATCGACGTAGAAAAGCCGCTGCACCAGCCTCGCCTGGTCGGGAAAATAATCCTCTGCCGTTTCAAGAGCGGACAAATATGTCGAACTACTTTCTCCCGACGCCATCTCCGCCCCCGCCGACGAAACTGCACTAAGCAGTGCGGAAACTATATAACAGGCGGACCGTCTGGAGACGTAAAATACGCGATCCTACGGTGCTCGGCCTCTGAAGACGCATCCCATGCGCGATACGAGACGGCAAACGGGATTCGCCTCGCCGATCTCGCTCGTTTCCTTCCACGCCGACAAATCCCCCGGGCGGATCGTCCGCGAACGCCCCGATAGAGATTACGCGATGCTACGGGCCTTTGCACCGAAACGGGCCTACTATTCCACCTTCGCTTTGCGATCGACGGCTCGGGTAAGCCAAGCCGGAAGGGAGGGGTCGTGTTTCTCGACTATTTTGCCTTGGGGGTATTGGCCTTTGTCGTGGTCACCCTTTTCTATGCCGTGATTGCCATTCACGACATTCCGCATCTGATCGCCAAGGCGCGCAATCACCCCCATCAGGATGCCATCCATGTCGCTGGATGGGTCAGCCTCTTCACGCTTCATGCGATCTGGCCGTTCCTATTCATCTGGGCGACGCTTTACCGTGAAGACCGCGGCTGGGGTATCCGTCAAGACGGAAAACTATCGGCGGAAGCCGAAGCGAATGCGGAAATTGCTCGTCTCCATGCCCGGATCGCCGAGCTTGAGGCGCAAACGCCGGAGAAGGAGACCGCCTGATGGATCTGCTCCTCGTACTGACCTATGCCGCGATCTGCTGGACGATCTTCAAAGTGTTCAGGATTCCGGTGAACCAGTGGACGCTCGCGACGGCCGTCCTCGGCGGGATCTTCCTCATCTCCACCCTGCTGCTTTTGATGAGCTACAATCATCCGTATTCGAGCGACGGGCGCATTTATTTCACTTCGGCTCCCGTTATTCCCGTCGTCGGAGGACAGGTCGTCGAGGTGCCGGTGACACCGAATGCGCCCCTGAAGAAGGGCGACATCCTCTTTCGCATCGATCCCCGGCCCTATCAGTTCACGGTTGATCAGAAGAAAGCCGCGCTCGCCGAAGCCGAGCAGTCGGTTCTGCAATTGAAAGCGGCCTTGGATGCAGCCAATGCGGCGGTCACGGGCGCCGAAGCCTCAAGGGACAGGTCCCAGCAGGCCTTCGAGAAATTCCAGCAATCGAACGAAAATGCAAAGTCGAGCGGCAAGGGTGCCGTCTTTTCCGAACTCGAGGTGGAAAACCGGCGCGGCATCTATCTGACGTCGGAAGCTACGGTCGACACCGCCCGCGCACAAGCCGCGCAGGCAAGGCTCGCCTACGAGTCTGACATCAACGGAACGAACCCGACGGTTGCAAGGCTGCAGGCGGAGCTGAACAATGCCGAATACGAGCTTGATCAGACGGTGGTGCGGGCGCCGTCTGACGGCTACGTCACGCAGGTCTTCCTCCGCCCTGGAATGATGGCCAATCCCCTTCCGCTGCGGCCGGTCATGGTCTTCATCGACAGTCAGGACCGGATGCTGGGGGCAGCCTTCATCCAGAATTCGCTGCAGCGCGTCCACGTCGGCGACGAGGCGGAGGTCGCCTTCAAAGCCGTGCCCGGCAAGATATTTAAGGCGCGGGTGCAAGAGGTCATCGATGTGATGGCCCAGGGCCAGCTGCAGCCGAGCGGCGCGCTGATCGACCCGCAATCGCCCGAGCGCCTATCGCCCGGACAAACGCTGGCTCGGATCGAGCTGCTCGAAAACACCGATGATTATCAACTGCCGGGCGGCGTGGTCGCGGAGGTCGCAGTCTACACCCATCATTGGCACCATGTCGCCGTCCTGCGCAAGGTGCTGCTGCGCATGAGCAGCTGGATGAACTACGTGTTCCTCGAACATTGATGCGCGCCAGCGGCAAAGGATAAGGAGCCAGCGGTGATAGGGAGTCTTCCGATGTTGCGGGGCTTGGCCGGCTTCAACAAAGACTGGCTCCGCAGTGACATTCCGGCCGGACTGTCGATCGCCGCAGTCGGCTTGCCGAGCGCCATCGCCTATCCCGCCATCGCCGGCCTGCCGCCGGAGACCGGCATCTATGCCAGCATCATTGCCCCGATCGCCTATGCGATCTTTGGTCCTTCCCGGCTTTTGGTCGTCGGGCCAGACGCCGCGACCATGACCGTCCTGGCGGCCGCCATGGGTGCCATCATCGCGGCCGAACCCACGACGGCAGGTACCGACAGGGTCGCTATCGCGTCGGCCCTTGCGCTTGGCGTCGGTGTCTTTTGCATTGCGGCGAAATTGCTGAGGCTCGGCGTTCTCGCGAGCTTTCTGTCCCGTCCCATTCTGGTGGGTTTCTTCGCTGGCGTATCGCTCTCGATCCTTGTTGGACAAATCGGTCGCTTCACCGGAGTGAAGATCGAATCGGAAGGACTGATCCCGCCGCTCGTCGAAATGCTCGCCAAGAGTAGCCTGATCCACTGGCCTTCGCTCGTTCTCGGCCTCTTCATGTTCGCCCTGTTATGGATCGTCCGAGCCTTCCGGTTCAGAGTTCCGGGCCCTGTCCTGGTGGTTGTCCTCTCGGTCGTCCTTTCGGCGATCTTCGACTTCCAAGGCCGGGGCATTGCAGTTGTCGGCGATATCCCAAGCGGACTGCCGCGCCTATCCCTGCCTGCATTGCATCAGATGCCTCTCGACAAGATCGTACTCGGTTCGGCCGCGATCTTTCTCGTCAGCTTTGGCGCCGGCATCGTCGCGGCAAGAAGCTTCGGGTCACGAACCGGAGAGGAGGTCGACGCCAATCAGGAATTGATCGGACTTGGTGCGGCCAATATCGCGCCCGGCCTGTTCGGCTCGTTTCCCGTCAGCGTCTCGGATTCTCGAACCGCGATAAATCTGTCGACGGGCGGCGTCTCTCAGGTCGCAGGGCTAGTGTCGGCCGCGACGCTGATCGCAGCGCTCGTTTTCCTTCACAGTGCGCTGCGGATACTCCCCATTCCCGCGCTCGCCGCAATCCTCGCAACGGCGGCGATCAGCCTCATCGATATTCACGAATTGAAAAAAATCTGGCGCATCAGCCGCATGGAATTCATTTTTGCGCTGATCGCCATGTGGGGCGCAATCAGCTTCGGTGTTCTCAACGGCGTCATCGTCGCGGTTGCGGCAACGCTCGTCTATCTCTTGCGTCAGACGATGTTTCCCCGCGACGGTCTTCTTGGCCGTATCGATGGGCGGCACGGCTTTTTCGATCTCGCCCGTTTTCCGGAAGCTCACCCCATCGAGGGGGCCGCCGTCTTCGCCATCCAAGGCAGCATTCTGTTTTACAACGCCGATTACGTGCGCATGCGGTTGACATCGGTAGCGAAGGGACTTCCTGCCGAAACCAGATGCCTCGTACTCGATGCCAGCGCCGTCACGCATATCGACAGCACCGGCGCAGCCGCGCTCGATGCCGTGGCCGAGATCCTGGCGAAGCGAAATATCGTCTTTGCAATGACCGACCTCAGCGAACAAAGCCGCGGCATCCTCGAGCGCGCGGGGGTCGTCGAAGCGATCGGCGCCCACAATCTTTTCAACGGCAGGGAAGAGGCGTTGCAAGCGCTGATCGGACGTGTCGGCGAGGCCGGCAGCACCGCCTCGGCAGGCTAGGATATGTTCGCGCAAGGGAGAGAGAAATGGACGAGAATTACGAGCCCGCAAAGACGGATGGAGAGGCAGGCCGCGTCGGAAAGGATAAGAAGAAAAAGAAATCATGGGATTATGACAAGGAGATCGAGCGCCTGCAGGTCGAGTTGGCTCATTTGCAAGCCTGGATCAAGAAATCCGGTGCGAGAGTCGTCATCGTCTTCGAGGGGCGGGATGCCGCCGGCAAAGGCGGCATGATCAAGCGTATAACGGAAAAGGTCAGTCCACGGGTCTTTCGCGTCGTGGCATTGCCGGCGCCCACCGACCGCGAGAAATCTCAGATCTACATGCAGCGTTATATCGCTCATATGCCGGCCGCTGGCGAAATCGTCATATTCGACCGTAGTTGGTACAACCGCGCCGGCGTCGATCGTGTCATGGGATTCTGCAGCGAAAAGAAGGCGCAGCGCTTTCTTGAATTGGCGCCCCGCTTCGAGGCTGCGATCGTCGAAAGCGGCGTCGTTCTGCTGAAATACTTCCTGACGGTCAGCGAGGAAGAGCAGGAACGCCGTTTCAGGCGCCGGATCGACGACCCGACGCGACAGTGGAAACTCAGCCCTATGGATGTTGAATCCTATCAGCGCTGGTGGGACTACACGCGTGTCTATGACGAGATGCTGCGGATGACCGACAGCAACCATGCGCCGTGGTGGGTTGTGCCCTCGGACGACAAGAAGCGTGCCCGGGTCAATTGCATCTCGCACATCCTGCAATCAATCCCTTATGAGCGTGTGAAGTTTGAAGCACCCGATCTCGGCAAACGTCAGAAGCGGCCGGCGGATTTCATGGAGGACCGTAGCATCCGCCATGTTGTGCCGGATACGACGTCATAAGACGACCTCAGCCTGGAGCAATTCCAGGCAAAGCGCGAAGCGCTTTTGCCGGGAATTGCGTCAGAACAAAAGGTTAGAGCGGTTCTGCGTTTCCGCGAAAAGCTGAACCGCTCTAGAACATGGCGGACGGGACGCAACGATGGAGAATACAGGCGATACGGCGGCGCAGGGAGCCGGGTCAGGGCAGATTTCGATAGAGGCGAGAATAAGCGACCTTGTCCGATTGGGCATTGTCGGGCTTTTTGCCTACTGGACCGTCGTTCTGATTGCTCCCTTTGCGCTGATCGTCATCTGGTCGGCCATCCTTGCGGTCGCCCTTTTCCCGATATTCGAGGCGCTTTCCAGGCTGATCGGGAACAGGCCCGTCATCGCGGCCGCAATTATCGTCGTCTTTTGTCTCGTCCTGATCATTGCGCCCCTGGCCCTCGTTGCGGTGAATTTTGCCGACACCGCGCAGGTGTTGATCGACAAGTTACGGACGGGGAACTTCACGCTCCCTTCAGCGCCGGCCGCCATTCGCGAATGGCCTGTCGTCGGCGAGCGGATCCACGACGCGTGGAATAAGATTGCAGGCGATCTGGCCGCTACCATCGTCAAGTTTCAGGCGCCCATTCGTGAAGTGACGGGCGTTATCGTCACGAAGCTTGCCTTGATCGGCGGCGGCGTTTTGAGCTTTGTCGTTTCGATCATTCTTTCGGGCGTATTGCTCACGCGGTCAGCACGCCTGGCTGCAACCATACAGGTGCTGGCAAGCCGGATCGCCGGTGAAAAGGGCGTCGGCTTTGCCCGGCTGGCGGGAGCTACGGTGCGCAATGTATCGCGGGGCGTCATTGGCGTTGCCTTCCTGCAAGCGCTGTTATGCGGGCTGTGTTTTACCCTTTTTGGTGTTCCGGCGGGCGGGCCTTTGACCTTTCTTGTGTTCGCCCTGTGCCTGATGCAGCTCGGGCCTGCGCTTATTCTTTTGCCGGTCATCGTTTGGGCGTGGTTCTCCTGGCCGACATGGATCGCCTTGGCTTTCACCGTCGTGGCGATCCCCATCATGATCGTCGATAACATACTGAAACCGATCTTGATGGCGCGCGGCCTCTCCACTCCAATGCCGGTGATACTGATCGGCGTCATCGGCGGCACCTTGTCACAAGGCCTGCTGGGGCTGTTTTTGGGGCCGGTCGTTCTCGGCGTCTTCTACGAACTGCTGAAAGCCTGGGCCTGGCCTTCGGGTTCGACTGGATCGGAAAATAGCCGCCCCGCGAGATTCGATGCTCAATCGGAACGCATCGAACACCCGCAATGACGGCCCCGTCGAGGCAGGCGAGATCCCCTCTGGGATAGATCGCCAGCGGCGCTGGCGGGACTCACCGGTTCTTGCAGTAGACGACGACCTCCTGCTCTATTTCGTGGCAGAGCTGTTCATATTCGATGATCAGCTTCTCGTCCCTCGGGCTCCTACTTCGGAACCGCTCCAGTGCATCGACGGCAAGATCGTAGGATTCAAACATCTCCGCGAGCGCTTCACTGGTCAAGCTCTCCAGAAGATGCCGGATATCGGGGAGTCGCAACATTAGTTTTCTGCGGCCACGTTCTTTGCTCATGGATCAGCTCCGCATTCAACACACCCCTGCAATGGATTACGAAGTCACCAAGATATCGGATCGTTCCCCGAGATCACAAATAAAATGTACGAATTTGGAAACGAGAGCCACGTGGCGCCGGCAATCTGGCGAGGTCTAGCTGTCGTCTCGGTCCGTCACGCTCAGGGCCTTTACTGTGACGGCTGCAATGACGCCGGTCAGCACGATCCCTGCAAAACCGATGACCAAAGCCAGTATTCGGGCCGAAACATGTTTGGGCGTGAAGTCGCCGTAGCCGATGGTCAGTCCCGTCACGAAGGTAAAATAAAGCGCTTCATCGATCCGCCAATTCTCGATCCGCCAAATTGCAAGTCCGGATGCGACCATGATCGACACGATGCCGGAAAGGATCGGCCAGATGACACGAAGCTGCTCTGCGAGTGCAATGAAGAACAGCCTTCTCATCTGCCGGGTATGATGTCCGCCGCCCAATCGCGCCCGTCTGGGAACGCGGGACCTCATCGTACTGCCGGCGGCAGGACGTACAGTGTTATGGCGAAAATCATATACACCATCAGCACGAGCACGCCGACAAACCATGCGGATCGCCCGCTGTTGGTGACGAACATCGCAGTCACCGTCGCAAGAAACATCATCGTCACGGCACCTGGCCAGAATTGCAGATCCATCGGTGACGGACCGATGAAATAACTCATCAAGACCAGAACGGGCGCAACGAACAAGGCAATCTGGGAAGCGCTCCCGAGCGCGATGCCCACGCTCAGATCCAGCCGGTTCTTGCGCGCGCCTGAAAACGCCGAGGCCATTTCGGCTGCGCCGCCGACCAATGCGACGACGATGAAACCGACAAAGGCGGGGGTCATTCCGAAGGCTTCGGCCGCTTCCTGCACGGACTCGACGAAAATCTCGCTCACCAGGGCCACGAGTACGGTGACGCCGGCAAGTGTGCAAAGAGCAAGACCAATCGGCCACGGCGCTTCGCCGGCCTCGGCATGTTCCGTTGAAGAAAAAAATTCCCGATGCGTCCGAAGCGTGAACAACAGCCCAAGCCCGTACCCGACGATCAGCAAGGCAGCGAGGCTGAGACTGAGCGTTTGAGTGACTGGCGCGACCGATGCCGTGTCCAATTCGCCAAGCGCCGAAGGCATCAGCAGCGCGACTGTGGCCAGGAAAAGCAGGCCGGATTGAATACGCGCACTGGCCCGGTTGAACTCCTGAATGTGGTATTTGAGCCCGCCGAGCAGAAACGAAGCACCCAGCATGAACAGCGTGTTGGTAACGATCGCTCCGGCGATGGATGCCTTCACCAGCGTATATTCGCCGGCCTGCAGGGCAGCCAGCGCGATAACCAGTTCGGTAAGATTGCCAAGGGTCGCATTCAACAGCCCACCCGCGGCGTCACCCGTCTTGGCGGCAACGGATTCGGTCGCATGACTGAGCAGGCCGGCCAACGGGACGATGGCCAGCACCGACAGGACGAAAAGCGCCGTATGGGCCTCGGGGAAGAGCGCCGCAGCTGCGAACACCATCGGCACGGCGGCCAGCAGCCAGAGCATGGGGCTATCGCGAATCTCTTTAAAAAGGAGGCTCAACTTTCACTCCCGTCTGATCACCTGGATGGCGATGATCTGTTGCCGCTCTCTCCTGGCCGACGCCGATGATCCCTGTCTTGCTCGGTCTTTTCTACTCTGCTCGTGGCCTCATTCCGGAAGGGCCGTCTGCCGGAAGAAGGTCACGACTGCGTCGTCAGGTTGCCCAAACCATGTTGTAAAAAACGCCCGGAAATTCTGTGCTGCATAGGTCTGGCTCAGTGCGCGATCGACAGCGAGGCGAAAATCCTCGTCCCCGCGCGCCAGCTCGAGGCCGAGCGGCTCGTAGGTGAAATGACGCTCGAGGATGATGAGATTGCCGGAGCTGTCGCTGCGAGCGGCGGCATCCATCAGAAGTGGCATGTCGCCGAAGAGCACCGCCGAACGGCCGTCCAGGACACGTTCGATCCCCTGTTGATAGTTGCTCACGGGCGTCGCTGTTGCCGCGAGCTGAAAGGTCTTGATCCTGTCGGACAGCCAGCCTTCGCTTGTCGTTCCGGCTATCGAGGAGAATGTCTTGTGCTCAAGGATCGTGCGGGCCGGCGCGCCGCGCCAGACGGGCCGGCTCGATGGCTCGCCATATTGCAGAACCTCGCGCAGCGCCAGCGGAGCACTCGCATTGAGCAGCGCCCCGGTGCCGCTCGGGAAGATCGGCAGCGAGAATGAGACCTGCTGCCTGCGACTGAGCGTCACCGGCTCTGCCCCGCAGACAAGGTCCACCGTGCCGTCCTGTATGGCACGCAGCTTGGCGTCGCCTGAAAGGGAAACCCATTCCACGTCGAGCTTCGACAGGTTCAGCTGCGCCCTCAGGCTGTCGGCGATCCGGTCGCAGAGGGCAACCGCATAACCGTCGGGTCTGCCCTGCTGGGCATCGAATGAAAAAGGCCTCGCGTCGGGGTCGTAGCCGAATTTCAGCGCGGTGGTCGTCCTGACGCGCTCGAGCGTCTGTGCATGCGCGGGCGGTGCGACGGCCGAGGCGGCCATCACGGCGAGGACAGAGGCGGCAATCGCCCCCCAGCGATCATTTCTCCCTGACATGTTTGGGTCCTCCCTGTGCTATTCGGCCGGCGCCTGGTTCACGCCGCTGGCGAAACGCGGGGCGATAAGTCCGTAAATGATGAAACCGATCCCTGTGACGATCATGCCGCCGAGTACCGCATCCTTGCCGGAGGCATAGATGGCGAAAACGCTGTAAGCCATGCCGACCAGGGCGATGACGGCGTTCAGCCTGTATTTCGCCTGGGGCACACCGGCAGCCTTCATCATGACGAACAGCGCTGAAAGCGCGATGATATAAGGCAGCACATTCGTCACGACGGCGAGATTGACGAGAGCGGAGAACTGCTCGCTGAGCGTCGGTGAGATGGTCATCAGGGCGAGACAGGTCTGCACGATGCCGAGAATGATCATGCCGCTGACAGGTGCACCCATCTCGTTAACCCGTGAAAATATCGATGGAAACATCCTCTCTTCCGCAGCAGTCTTGGCCGTCTGGGCGATCGTGAACTGCCAGCCCAGCAAAGAGCCGAGGCAGGCAAGCACCGCCAGCGCCATGACGATCGAACCGATCGTCGAATTGAACATCGTGGCATAGGCCAGTGCGAACGGCCCTGTGGAGGTGGCGAGATCGGCATTTGGCACGATGCCCTGGATGACCGTCGTCGACAGAATATAGATGACGGCGGCGCCCAGCGTGCCGAACATGCAGGCGAGCGGTACGTCACGCTTGGGATTCTCGACGGCATCGGAATTCTGCGCGGCGGACTCCATGCCGAGGAAGGCCCAAAGCGTCAGCGAAATGCTCGATCCCATGCCTTGCGCAAGCGTCAGGCCTTTCGGATTCCAGGCAGCGCCGAATGTGCTTGAACTGAACCAGAGCCAGCCGATGATCGACAGCAGCCCGACCGGAAGGATGACGCCCCAGACCGTAATCGAGCCGATACGCCCGGTAATGCGCGGCCCGCCGAAATTGGCAGCCGTGGTCAGCCATAGGAGGATGATCAGCGCCACGCATGTCATGATGGGCGTGGACGTCAGTATAGGAAAAAATCCGGCCAGATAGCCTACGGCCGAGATGCCGATCGCGACATTGCCGACGGCAAGTGAAAGAAAATACAGGAAGAACACCATGAAGTAGCCGTCTTTCCCGTGGGCATCCTCCGCATAGGCGGACATGCCGCCGGGACGCTGGTTGAACAGCCCGGCCTGGGCGAAGCCATAAGCGATCGCCATCGAACCGATAGCGGTCACGAGCCAGGAAAGCAGCGAGATCGCGCCGACCTGGGCCATGTTGGCGGGCAGCATGATAATGCCCGACCCCATCATGTTGACGGCAACGATGAAGGTGAGCTGCATCAGGTTCATCTTTTTCTTGGTCGTGGCCTCGGCCGCGAGATGCATTGTGTTGTCGGTCATGACGAAACCCTCCCTGCGTCTACTCGCGCACGACATATGTGTGGAATTTGATCCGCCCGCCGATCCTTTCCTGGAACACGCCCTGGACTTCGTAATTGAACCCCGGAAATCGGTTGAAAGACTCTTCGAAAGCCAGGAAATAGTCCCGCATCGGGCGCGCCCTGTCGTCCCAGCGCTCGCCGGGAACGATCACGCCGATCCCTGGCGGATAGATCAGCGCCAGCGTTGCCGAAATGCGGCCGGCAGCCTGCGTCAGCGGCACATAGTCGACATCGTTGGCGACCAGCGCTTCATAGGCCTGCTTGGGAGCGATAGCCGGTTCCGGAAAACTTTCGGAGCGGAAGCAGAGACGCTGCAGCTCTTTGACGCCCGCCTCGCGATAGAAGGAATGCATCTCGCGGCAGACCTGGCGGACCGTATAGCCGGCATAGCGCTCTCGATTGGCCGCAAAGACGGTCGGCAGCACCTCCTGCAGCGGTGCGTCGCGATCCCAGAGATTCTTGAACTTGACCAGCTTGGCGACGAGCGTGTTCAGCTTGCTCTCGTCCTCCGCCGGTGTCAGCAGGAAGAGAAGACTGTTGAGATCGCATTTTTCCGGCACGACCCGCTGTTCGCGCAGATAGTTGGCGACCACAGTCGCCGGAATGCCGAACTCGCGATATTCGCCGGTCTTGCGGTCGATGCCGGGTGTCAGCAGCGTAAGCTTGTTGGGATCGACCATCGTATATTCAGGCGCATATCCGGCAAAGCCGTGCCACTTTGCCTGCGGATCGAACCGCCAGCATTGCTGCTCGCGCTTGAGCACGTCCGTGGACACATCCTCCCACCGCACGGCTTCAAGGTCGTTGGTATGTTTTGAGCCCGAAATGGTGACCTTGTCCGGCACGAAAGGATCGAAGAACCATTTCTCTTCTGCGCCTGCGGCCTTGGTTTCGTAGTGCTCAACGAAACCGCGCAGCTTCTTGCGAACTTCGATCCCAAGCTCGATGCAGCGGTCCCAGAGCATCTCACCCGCCTGGCCCTCGTGCACCTTGGCGTTGACGTCAAGCGAGGCGAAGAGCGGATAGAAGGGAGAGGTCGAAACATGCATCAGCAGCGATTCATTGAAGCGCTTGTGTTCGACGAACCGGCGCTGGCCCTTGATATGTTCGTCGCGTTTGTGGATCTGCGAAGCCTGGGAGAAACCGGCGCCCTGCTTGTGCACGGACTGCGTTGAGAACAGTCCCGGCATATCCGCCCGCAGGTCTTTCAGCCGCATTGGGCTGTGGCCCTGGAAGAGCGGATGGAAGGCGTTGTAGCCGATCCAGGCCTCGTCCCAGAGCACATAGTCGCAGAGATGGCCGATCTTCTCCATCACCTGTCGCACATTGTAGATCGTGCCGTCATAGGTCGCGAGCTGGATGCAGGCCAGGCGGAAAGGCCTTTCAGCGCTCGCGCGGCTCTTATCGGTGATGAGCGGATGTTCCTCTATCTTTTGCCGCAACCAAGCCTCGTCCCAGGCTGCCCAGTCGACAGCCCCGATCATGCCGAAGGAATTGCGGGCCGTCGGCAGATAGATTGGGATGGCGCCAGCCTGCACGAGCGCGCCCTGATGCAGGGATTTGTGATTGTTGCGATCGAAAAGCACGAGATCGCCGCTTCGCAGCACCGCATTGGCGACCACCTTGTTGGAGGTGCTCGTGCCGTTGAGAATGAAATAGGTGCGATCCGCACCGAAGATGCGCGCCGCCTGCTTCTGTGCCTCGACGGCAGGGCCTTCATGGATGAGGAGGTCGCCGAGATCGACATCGGCATTGCAGAGATCGTTGCGGAAAATGCTCTCTCCGAAATATTTGAAGAAGAGCTGGCCGGCCGGCGACTTCCGATAGAACTGGCCGCCCTGATGCCCCGGGCAATCGAAGGCGATATTCGCCTCGCCGTCATAGGCCATCATGCCGCCGAAGAAGGGTGGCAGCAAAGACTTGCCGTAATTGATCGCACTGGACACGATCTGCTTGGCATAGAAGGTCGGCGTCTGCTGGCCGAGATAGACGAAGCCATCCACCTCGCCGGCCATCTCGACGACATCCATATCCGCAATCGTCAGCGTATCCGCCATTGCCCAAATTGGCGTGCGAAAACCGATATCTCTCACGGATCGAAGGAAGCTGCGCGCCGCCGGCAGCTTGCCGCCCTCGACCGATCCGATGTAGGCGCCGACGTCAGCATCCTCAGATGCATCAGCGGAATAGTCGTTGCGTAGTTCTACATGGAAACCCTGGGCGGTAATCTGTGCCACCAGTTCCTGGGCCTGAGAATTATCACGGTCGATGACGGCCACGATCTTCAGCATCTTGTGAAACGGTATGGCGACCGTCGGAGATTTTACATCGCGCGGGATCATTCCTGCTCCTCCCCTGCAATGCAATCGACAAGATAGCGGCGACCGCCGTCACCGGGCGCGAAGCGAAGGCCGTGGATGTCGGTCTCGAAACCGGGGAACTTCCGGTCGAAATCACGGGCGTACAGCAGATAGTCCTGAATGGACTTCGTCGACTGGGTAATCCGCTCGCCCGGCATGATCAGCGGAATTCCCGGCGGATAGGGTACGATCATCACGGCAAGGATGCGGTCCATGAGATTGTCGATCTCGACACTCTCGATCCGGCCCTTGACCAGCCTGTCGTAGGCATCTGCCGGACGCAGCGCCATTTCGGGTAAGACCGTGTACATCTCGCGCTGTGCCTTCGGCACATCGTCCTTGCGATAGATCGAATGAATCTGTTCGCAGAGATCTTTCAGCCCCATGCCGGCATAGGCTTCCGGATGTCCAGCGGCGAGCGCCGGCAGCGCTCGGGTCAAAGGCGCATTGGCGTCATAGAGATCTTTGAAGTTGAGGAGTTCGGTGACGAGCGTGCTCCATTTGCCGCGGGTAATGCCCATCGAGAAAAGCACCAGAAAGGAATAGAGGCCGGTCTTTTCAATCTCGATGCGTCGCGACGACAGGAACTTGGTAATGACGGCGGCCGGTATGCCATGCTCGTCCATGACGCCGCTTGCCGAGAGGCCCGGCGACAGGATGGTGACCTTGATCGGGTCGACCATGACGTGGTTTTCGGCAAGGGCGGTAAATCCATGCCAGGCATCATCAGGCTTCAGAACCCAGTCGGCATGGGTATCGCTCGGCGTCTGCTCGGCAACCGCCGGCTCCCAGACATCGAACCACCAGCTGCCATCCGTCTGTTGCCTCATCGTGTTCATCGCCCGGCGGAAGCTGATCGCCTCGTCGATCGTCTCCTGCACCAACGCGCGCCCGGCAGGCTGCTCCATCATTGCGGCTGCGACATCGCAGGAGGCAATGATGCCGTATTGCGGCGAGGTCGAGGTGTGCATCATGAAGGCTTCGTTGAAGCGGGTGACGTCGAGACGCTTGTTCTTGGCATGCTGGATATGGATCATCGAGGCCTGCGAAAGAGCGGCGAGCAGCTTGTGCGTCGAGTGCGTGGCAAAGGTGATGGCGTTCTGCGATCGGGTGGGCAGGTTCGACGAGATGCCGTGGAAGCCATCGTAGAATTCATGGAAATTGGCATATGCGTACCAGGCCTCGTCGAAATGCAGCACCTCGACTGCGTCGCCGAGCGATGCCTTGATCGCATCGACATTGTAGCAGAGGCCGTCATAGGTCGAATTGGTGATGACCATCAGCCGGACCTTGCCGCTCGTCTGCCCGGCAAAGGGGCTCGCGGAAATCTTCTGCGCGATTGCCTCGGGCGTGAACTGGTCCTTCGAGATCGGGCCAATGATGCCGAGCCCGTTGCGCGACGGCGTGAGATAGATGGGTGTTGCGCCCGTCATGATCAGCGAGTGCAGGATGGACTTGTGGCAGTTGCGGTCGCACAGCACCAGATCGCCGCGCCCGACCATGCCATGCCATACGATCTTGTTTGCCGTCGACGTGCCGCCGACCACAAACAGGGTCTCGTCCGTGCCAAAGATGCGTGCGGCATTGCGCTCGCCCTCGGCGATCGGCCCGACATGATCCAGCAGCGAACCGACGCTGCCGACCGATACGGAGATATCGGATCGCAGCGTGTTTTCACCGAAGAAAGTATAGAAGAGCTGGCCGACGGGGCTCTTGCGGAAAGCGACACCGCCGCCGTGGCCGGGCGTATGCCAGGAATAGGCGCCCTCGAGCGTGTAGTCCATCAGCGCCTTGAACATCGGCGGCGGCAGCTGGTCGAGATAGTTGCGGGCAGCCTGCGCTATGGCGCGCGCCATGAATTCCGCCGTATCCTCGAACAGCCGAAAGAAGGCGTTGGCGTGGCGCAGCACCCCGGCGGGGACGTCTTCCGCGGTCGTATCATCGCCAAAGAGGAAAATCGGCAGGCGGTCGTTCCTCTGCCGCTTTGCGGCCAGCACCTCTCCCAATAGCTGCCAGCGCGTGGTCTTGTCCTCGGTCCCGTCGACGGAAACCAGCCAGCAGGATTCGGTGTTGAAGATATGCACGAGGCGCCGCGCATCCTCGTAGGAAACGCCGGAGACGATCCGGAAGCCTTCCTTTTCGATTGCGGCCGCCAGATCGCGCATGCCGCGTCCGGCAGCGCTCTTGCCATCAAAGTCCTCGTCGATAACGGCTATCGGAAATGCCTTCTGGAATTCCATGCGTTCCTCCGGAAACCGAGGGCCAAAGGCCGTGACCGCTCTGCAGCGATGCGCATCTCAGCTGGAGGGATCGTACATGACGGGTGGTGCACCGTCGTTGATTGCAATCAACGTGAGGCAAAGCATTTCGATATCGGTGGAACGCTGATGCCGGCCTATTCGGCCCATTCCGCATCGGCCGTGAAGGCAATCGTCAGCCAGCGATTGGCGCTCTCGTCTCCGATCGCGGCCCCTATCTCGTCGCGGAGTGCGTCCCATTCCTCTACAGTCTTTGCCGGAAGTCCTTCCGGCACGATGAAGTAGAGTTCGATCTGCATTGCGCGACCGACCCGGGCGACATAGGCGCGGTGCGAAAGGAAGCCGAGGCGGCGAACCGTTTCCGAGGCGACGCGGTCGACATGCTCCTGAAGGTCGACAGGGGCGATCAGCAGGATCTCGCTCAACGCCCTCCAGACGGTGCCGATCGGAAGCGGGATCATGACCAGGCAGACCAGCGCCAGAACCGCGGGGTCCATATAGCTGGCGACCCATGCGACCGGCGTCGCCTGCACGGCCATGCCGATCAGAAATGCAATCAGCAGCGCTAACGCGATGCCGCCGGACATGATCCAGGCCTTGATGTCCAGCGAGATGAAATCGGATTTGATGCTGGCGTTCAGCCTAATGCCAAGGAAAGCCATAGCGGCGCAGACAAGCAGGGTCGCCGCGGAATAGGCGACCGCCATGCCGAATTGCAGTTCGTGGCCACCGCTCAGGATGCTAATGACCGCGCTGATCAGCGCATAGACGGCGACCGTCATCAGCAGGCAGCCATTGAGCATCAGCACGATGGGCTCCAGATGCCAGAAGCCCATGGTAAAGCGGTTTCGGATTCTGCCCGACCGTGCGTCGCTCTGCGTCGATTGTATGATCAGGCTGGAAACCCAGAGCGCTAGCCCGGTCATCGCCGCATCGGCCAGCGAATAAACGCCGTCGAAAGCGATGGAGAACGATCCGGAAAGAATGCCGAAAACCACGCCGAGTGTAGCGACCACAACCGTCGCCGCGATCGAGATTCTGAGAAATCCCTGCTCGTCTAACCTCATTGCCCCCGCCTCCGACACCCTTCGTTCCAATCGTTTTATGCTGATCGTGAAGGGGAGACGAGGTGTGAAACGGGGTGGTTTTGCTTTTATCCGTTGCCGGCCGCAGTCGCGCTATGGCAGCCGGCCGGTCATCCGGTGGACGAGCAGGCAAGGCCGCGCAGAGCTGCCCAGCCTGAAATTTACCCGGAACAGATGCCGCTCATTTTGTATAGAAGGTCATGTTGCCGTTGCGTGCCCGCGAGACCCATTCGATGTCGTTCGCGGTAAGCTTCTTGGCCTTGAGTTGGGCTGTAAGCCATTTGTTCGCGCGAACTGCGTCTCTGAGGGCTTTGACGTGTTCTTCACTTCCCTGTTTGGGGTGTGAGCCGGTCTCCGAAAATTCTGCCATCCTGTAGCTAACGATCGTGAATCGTCTGTCGTGATAAGTTCGCACCGCCTCGGGCAGATTCTCACTCCAGTTCATTCTCCGATATTCGCGTCGGGTCTGCTGGGCCTCGACCGGGGCAATTCCGGTGGCGGCAGTCAATACGGCAAGTCCAATGATCATGGCCATCTTCATCGCTCTAACTCCCGAGAACTAAATGATGTTCATTTGCGGAAGATAGCTCAGGCACCGAAGCCAAGCATTGAGTACGATCAATCGCCTCGCGTCTGCTGGACGTGAGCTGAAGCACGATGCGGAAAAGCGGGAGCGGCTTTCGAGCGACATCATGCTTCAGCTCTTTAATCCAGGCCATCCCAACAGGGTCACCCACTACGCATTGAACCGGATTGCGGCGTCTATTCTTTGGGAGGAAGATTGCCTCCGGGAACAGATGTCCGAGACGATATCGGCGTCGGAAAGGATGTTTTCGGGGAGGGGACCATGACAACGTCGCCAAATGGCAAGAGCCTGGGACTTGCTGCCTGCACCGCCATCGTGGTGGGAAACATGGTCGGGTCGGGCTTTTATCTTTCGCCGGCCGCGGTCGCGCCCTATGGCAACCTCGCAATTATCGTCTGGATCATCATGGGCGCCGGCGCGATCTGCCTCGGCCTCACCTTTGCGCGCCTGGCGCGCCTCGTGCCCGCTGTCGGCGGCCCCTATGCCTATACGAGGCTCGCCTATGGCGATTTCGCCGGCTTCCTGATTGCCTGGGGCTACTGGATTTCCATCTGGACGTCGCTGCCGGTCATCGCCATTGCCTTTGCCGGCGTAATGGTCGATCTCTTCCCCGCTCTCGCCAACCGCTTCGCCGCGACCGTGCTGACGCTTGGCGTGATCTGGGCGATCGTGCTCGTCAATCTCCGCGGCGTTCATGCGGCGGGCGTCTTTGCGCAGGTCACCACCTATGCCAAGCTGCTTCCCTTCGGCGCCGTCGCCATCATCGGCCTTCTCTTCATCGACACCTCGCATTTCTCCGAATTCAATCCGAGCGGACAATCGCTGTTGCAGTCGGTAGCAACTCTGGCGCCACTGACGATGTTCGCCTATCTAGGACTGGAATCGGCGACCGTGCCTGCAGGCGATGTCGAGAATGCCGAACGGACCATCCCCCGTTCGACCGTGCTTGGCATCTCGATCGCCGCGGCCCTCTATCTCCTGGGCACTATTGTCGTGATGGGCCTCCTGCCGCGCGAACAGCTCGTTCGTTCGGTTGCGCCATTCTCCCAGGCCGCGGGGGTCATGTGGGGACGGCCCGGCGAGCTGGCGATCTCGGTTGCTGTGCTGCTCTCCTCGATCGGCGCTCTCAATGGCTGGACCTTGCTGATGGGGCAGGTTCCGATGGCGGCTGCCCGGGACGGGCTGTTTCCGCCGCTTTTTGCGAGACTCTCCCCGCGCGGCGTGCCGGCATGGGGCATGATCGTCTCAGCCACGTTCGCAACGCTTTTGGTGCTCGTCCAGGCGATCGGCTCCGAAGGTTTCGCGGCCGTCTACCGGCTCATGGTCGGGTTGAGCACCATGGCCGCCGTCATTCCCTATGCCTTCTGCTCGCTTGCCAGAAGCCTCATTGCGGGTGTCGCCCATGGGCGAATGCCGCGGGTGAGCGCAATCGAGATCATCGCCTTCGTCTTTGCAATCTTCACCCTCTACGGCTCCGGTGCCGAACCGGTGCTCTATGGTCTCGTACTCTTGATGCTCGGCATCCCGGTCTATGTCTGGCAAAAACGAAATGCAGCTGGCGCCACAGACAAGGAGACGGCAGCAGCGAGCGCGGTACCGCGCCCGCTGCCGCCTCAGGATAAGTTTGCTTGAAGGGTCAGGATCGGACGGTTAGAGCGGTTCACCTTTTCACGGAAACGCAGAACCGCTCTAACCTCTTTTTTTGACGCAATTCCGGACGGAAAACCGCTTCGCACTTTTCCTGGAATTGCTCTAGGTGTGCCAGCTCAGGCCGGCAAAATTTTCACTGATGATCGTTCCGCGTTCGCCGCGCACCAACCCCGCGATGTCGGCGAGGGCTCCGATGGCCGCGGTCTTGCCGCTGGCCCGCGCAAAATGGCAGGCGGCATCGACCTTCGGGCCCATCGACCCGGCCGGGAAGGAAAACTGCTTGAAGTCGTCGGGACGGGCCTGATGGATCGCCTTCTGGGACGGCTTGCCCCAGTCGGTGCAGACGGCCTCGGCATCGGTCGCCATGATCAGGAGATCGGCATAAAGCTCGCGGGCCAGAAGCTCCGAGCATAGGTCCTTGTCGATCACGGCTTCGACACCGATCAGCTTCCGGTCGCTGCCCTTTTCGTACATTGTCGGAATGCCGCCGCCGCCCGCACAGATGACGATGGTGCGCTGTTCCAGCAGCCAGCGGACCGGACGGATCTCGAAAATGCGTTTGGGCGCCGGCGAGGCGACGACACGCCGCCATTTTTCGCCATCCTGCTTGAACCCCCAGCCCTTTTCCTTGGCGATCCGGTCAGCCTCGGCCTTCTCATAGACGGGGCCGACGAACTTTGTGGGGTTCTGGAAGCCCGGATCGGCCGCATCGACCTCCACCATGGTCAGCAGCGTGGCCAAAGGCTGCTCGAACGGCAGGAGATTGCCGAGCTCCTGCTCCAGCATGTAACCGATCATGCCCTCGGTCTCGGCGCCGAGAACATCGAGCGGATAGGCTTCCTCGGGCTTGTAGGCCGCCCCCTGCAGCGCAAGCAGCCCGACCTGCGGCCCGTTGCCGTGTGTTATGACCAGCTCGTGTTCAGCGGCCAGGGGCGCGATCGCCCGGGCTGCGGTGCGCGCATTTCGCCTCTGTGTATCGGCAGTCATAGGCTCCCCGCGCCGAAGAAGCGCATTGCCGCCCAGCGCAATGACGACACGCATGTCAATCTCCCAAGGTAGCCACAAGCAGGGCTTTGATCGTATGCAGGCGGTTTTCCGCCTGCTCGAAGGCGACATTGGCCTCGGACTCGAAGACGTCGTTCGTGACTTCGAGGCCGTTCGCCATGCCGTAGTCTTCGGCGATCTGCTTGCCAAGCGTGGTTTCGGTATCGTGGAACGCCGGCAGGCAATGCATGAACTTGGTCTGCGGATTACCGGTCGCTTTCATCAGGTCCTGATTGACCTGGTAGGGGGTGAGCAGCTTGATGCGTTCACGCCAGACATCTTTTGGCTCGCCCATCGAAACCCAGACATCCGTGTGGATGAAATCGACGTCTTTGACGGCTTCTTTGGGATCCTCGGTGACCAGCAGGCGTGCGCCCGAGGCCTTCTGCAGATCCTTGGCGATCTTCATGTATTCCTCAGACGGCCACAGCGATCTCGGGCCGCAGATGCGCACATCCATGCCGAGCAGGCAGCCGACGATCAGCAGTGAATGCCCCATATTCGAGCGCGTGTCCCCGACATAGGCATATTTGATGGCGGTGATCGGCTTATCGCTGTGTTCACGCATGGTCATGACGTCGGCAATCATCTGTGTGGGATGATATTCATCCGTCAGGCCGTTATAGACGGGCACTCCGGCGTAACGTGCCAGCGTCTCAACGCCCTTCTGCGCGGAGCCGCGATATTCGATCGCATCATACATACGGCCGAGCACCCGCGCCGTATCCTTGAAGGATTCCTTATGCCCGATCTGCGAGCCTGACGGGTCGAGATAGGTGACGTTGGCGCCCTGGTCCGAGCAGGCGACCTCGAAGGCGCATCTCGTTCTCGTCGAGGTTTTCTCGAAGATGAGGCAGATTTCCTTGCCTTTTAGGTGCTCCTGCTCGGTGCGGGCATATTTGGCCCGTTTCAGATCGCGGGCGAGATCGAGGAGATAGCGGAACTCCCGCGGGGTGTAATCCTGCACGGTCAGAAGTGAGCGATTGCGCAGATTGAAGCTCATTGTCTTGCTCCGTCGGTCCGGTTCGTGGATGGAAACGTCAGTAAGCAGGGTCGCGCCAGATGGGGCATGTCATGCAATGTCCGCCACCACGGCCGCGTCCGAGTTCGGAGCCGCGAATGGTGATGACCTCGATCCCCGCCTTGCGCAGCAGCGTATTCGTGTAGGTGTTGCGGTCGTAGGCGACGACGACGCCGGGCTCGAGCGCGACGACATTGTTGCCGTCGTCCCATTGCTCGCGTTCGGCCTGATAGGAATTGCCGCCTGTTTCGACCGTACGTAATAGCGGCAGATCGAGTGCTTCGGCGACGACATCGAGCATCGGCTGGCTTTCGGGATGGATCTCGAATGTGCCGTCGTCGTCTTTCGGATACATGCTGTAGCAGCGGATCTGATCGACGACCTCGGCAAACAGCGTGACGACATCGCGATCGCAAAAGCTGAAAACGGTGTCCAGATGCATTGCCGCACGGCTCTTCGGCATCAGGCAGCCGATCACCCTCTTTGCGGCCTTGTTCCTGAATAGCGCCTGCGCGACCTGGCCGACGGCCTGATAGGTCGTACGCTCGCCCATGCCGATTAGGACCGTGCCGTTGCCGATCGGCATGACGTCGCCTCCCTCCATCGACGCATTGGCGAACTGATGGTCTGAATCGCCCCACCAGATCTGGAAATCGCCGCCGAGGAAGATTGGATGAAACTTGTAGATCGCACGCTGGATCAGCGTTTCCGCGCGTCTTGCCGGCCAGAACATCGGGTTGCAGGTCACGCCGCCGTAAATCCAGCAAGAGGGGTCGCGCTGGAATAGCGTGTTCGGAATCGGCGGGATGACGAAATCCGTTTCCGGCAAGGCGCTGAGCATCAGCGACTTCGCCTTGACCTCAGGCAGGTCGGAGATTGCAATGCCGCCGATCATGAATGCGGCAAGCTGCGCGGGCGGCATTTCGTCAAGCCACGGTCGCATCGCCTCGGCGATCTGCGAGCCGAGCACATTCGGGGTGATGCGCCGGTCCAATATGAAATCGCGCGCCTGTTTGTTGGCAAGCGCCTGGCCAAGCAAGTCGTGGAGCTCGAGAACTTCAACGCCCCGTTCCTGCATCTTCAGCACAAAATCAAAGTGATCTTTCTGAGCCTCATGTACCCATAGGACATCGTCAAAAAGCAGATCATGGCAGTTGGCAGGCGTCAGGCGCTGATGAGCCAGAGACGGCCTGCAAACCATGACGGTTCTCAATTTCCCGATCTCCGAGTGAACCCCGAAACCACGCATGTGGTCCTCCTTCCAGCTTTCCGGATCGCGGCCGCGCCGGCCGTTCTTCGAAAACCAGACTATTTCGGCCAGATCGGTCGTGTCATTGATCGCAGACAATCCACGGAGCAGTATGTTGCTGCCCTTCCGCCAGCCATGGGCGGGAGTTCATTGAAGACCTGAACCATCGCGTCGATGGATTTGCCATAGGCGCCAATGGGTAGGATGAATGTCGAGCGTGTCGCCGGTCACCGCATTGATCCAGCCATCGGGTAGACGCTGGCACGGGAAAACCAGGGCATGGACGCCTTCGTCGTCGATGACGGCGAGCTCTATATCCTGTTCGAACGGAGCTTCGACTGGCAATCGCCACATCACCAAACCCTCCCGACGATCCACCAGGTCAACCGGACATGAGGTGGTCATTCCGGCACGCCACTCGTCTATCCGGCATGTTTCGCCTGTCCGGCGATCAGCCGGAACTTGTGGGTCTTGTCTGCGGAAATAGATCCGACGAGCTATGGCCATCAATCGGTCGCCGATATTCCTTGCGGCTCCCCCGTCCACGGGTGACGGGGGCGTCTCAATCTTTTAGCTCCCTTAAACGGCCACTTGCCCTTTGTTTCTCACCATAGTGGAACAATGAGGCAGAGGCATTGAGCCGGATCAACGCCCGCCATGGGTTTGCGCCGAAAGGTTCGCTAGGGAAGACCAATAGAGGCTACGCGATACTACACGGATTAGCCGCCCAACGGTGGTATTGTGCAGTCATTCTGGAGGACAAAAGACGGTCCGTGGGCCAAGACTTCTCAAGGGACGGAGGAGACCATCATGTCCATCAAGATGGAGGCGCCGCGTGTCGTCGCCGAAGCCGGTTCCGCCGTCGCAGTCGTGGCAGGACAAGTCCCATCCGAAACGCCGCAGGCGGTGTCTCACGAGCCGGCGTGCGCTTTGCGCGAAGGAAATGGTGGGCTGCGGATGGACTGGATCCGGCAACTCCACGAACACATGCCGGACGCGGTGTTTTTTATCGATGACCGCCATAGAATTTCAGCCTGCAACAAGGCTGCGGTCGCCATGTTCGGTTATGAAGAGCGCGAATTGATGGGCCGAAAGATCGGCTTCATCTGGCATGCGACACCGAATGTTCAATTGAATGGGCGCTGGGCAGACCACGGGGCGGTGCGTGCTGGTCTGGCGATCACCAAGAGCGGAGTTCAATTTCCGACCGCCCTTACCATTATCAGGAAGCATGATGAAAAAGGCGTCTTCACTGCGGCGATTTTTGAGGACTTTCGAACCGAACGCGAGACTTTGCAGCAAGTTCAGGAGCTGCAGCATGAGATTGCCCGCCTTGCAAGAATGACTGAACTGGGCGAGATGGCGTCTACACTTGCCCATGAACTTTCCCAGCCACTGTCGTCTATCGCAGCCTATTCCGAGGGGTGCGGGCGCCTTGTCATGGGCAATCGTCGCCGGCGCGGTGAACAGCTTCGCGAAGCGCTGCTGGAAATTACGCAGCAGGCGCTCTGGGCAGGAAGTATCGTCCAGAACGTCAGAGAATTCGTAGAGCGTGGCGCTTCCGAGAGGAAACCGGAGGCGATGCACGAGCTGATCCATAGGGCGACAAGGCTCGCGCTCATCGGGGCGCGGCGAAAAGACCTTCGCACCGACTTTCGGCTCGAAGCATCGCAGAACACTGTCCTTGGAAACCGCGTTCAGATCGTGCAGGTGCTCACGAACCTCGTTCGCAACGCCCTGGAGGCGACCGAGTGTGTGGAGCAGCCCTCGATTGCGATCCGGACAACTGTAGACAATTCCTCGCATGTCGTTGTTGACGTGTCCGACAATGGCTGCGGAATTGCAGCCGAGATGGAAGAGTCGTTGTTTCGTCCCTTCGTGACCGGCAAGCCGCATGGCCTTGGTATGGGCTTGGCGTTGTCCAAGCGCATTATCGAGGCGCATGGAGGCCGCATAAGTGCGCGTAGAAGAACAGAGAATGGTTCAGTCTTCTCGTTCTCGCTTCCGCTGATGGAGACCGAAATCGATGACGAACGACCTTACGATCCATCTCGTCGATGACGAGGAGGTATTGAGACGATCTTTGACATTCTTGCTGGTATCGGCAGGTTTTGCCGTGCGAGCGCACAGCTGCGCAAAGGCATTCCTGGATATTCTGCCTCTTTCGGGTAGAAACTGCCTGGTGACGGATCTGCGCATGCCCGATGTCAACGGCATCGAATTGCTTCACCGTCTGCACCGGTTCAGCGCAGACGTTCCGGCGATCGTCATTACCGGCCAGGGCGATATCGCTGCAGCCGTTCAGGCAATGAAGGCGGGAGCGTCGGATTTCCTGGAAAAGCCCCTCAGGGAGGAAGCATTGATCGCGGCGATCAATCTGGCAATGGGACAAAGGCGGCCAGGCAGCGCAATCGCCGATTCCGAAAGCGTCGCGGCACGAGTTCGTCAACTCACGGACCGCGAACATCAGGTTCTGAACGGCGTGCTCGATGGTTTGCAGAACAAGATGATCGCCTATCATCTCGGCATCAGCTCGCGCACGGTGGAGGTCCATCGCGCCAACGTCATGGCCAAAATGGGAGCTCGCAATCTTGCAGAGCTCATGCGCATGGCCATCGCCATCGACGCGGTCGAGCTGTCGACCGAAACCGGGCGGACCTTACCGGCTAGTCCCTGGCCAGCCTACGCCCGATAATTTGAAAAGCGATGCTTGCAACTGGAAGCCTCTGAGATATGATGCTTTAGAAGATGCTTAAATAATTGCGTGATCAGTCGTAGGGGCGATCATGAGAAACGCAACAAAGATCGATGTATTCAGCAGTCTTGGACCGACGGCTGAGGAAATCTGCCGGCAAGTCGAGCGAATTCTCGCAAGTGAAGAGTTTCACGCGCCGAAGCGCGGGCGAAATTTTTTGGAATTTGTCGTCAGCGAGACGCTCGCTGGTCGATCAGGCTTCCTGAAGGCATTTACCATCGCAAATATGGTTTTTGGTCGGGAAGCGTCATTCGACCCGCAGAATGATCCGGTCGTCAGGATCGAGGCAGGCCGAATACGAAAGGCCCTCGAACGTTATTATCTCGTCGCCGGCCAGGCGGACGACGTGATTATTACGGTGCCGAAAGGCGGATATGTGCCGCATTTCGAATACACCCGCGATGCGTCGGTGCCGGTTCGGCCCGAAAAAGACCCGGAAAATCCGCGGATCGAAGAATTCGAGGATCAAGGTCATTCGCCTCAGGCGACGAGCCCTCCGGCCCCGATCGCTCGTCATCTCGGAACCGGTCTGCTGGCCATCCTTCTTCTTCTCGCCCTTGCATCGGCATTTCTTGTGGCGGGAGGTGCCCGGATCAGGCCGCTGCCGCCGAAAGCCTCCCTTCCGACGGTTGCTGTCGAGGTTTTTGCAGAGAGCAGTTCCGTCGATTCCAGTTCGGATATCGCCCGCGGCCTGAGGGACGATCTTATCGGTCAGCTTGCCCAGCTCGATGACATCGTCGTGGTCGCCGATCCGCCGATGGGTGATCGTGCCACTGCTGCCGACTACGCGCTTCAGGGCAACGTCCAGACGGACGGAAGCCGGTTGCGCTCCGTTGCCAGGCTGGTGCGTCGGGCGGACGGGGCCGTCATCTGGGCCAATAATTTCGATGCCGATCTTCGCGCTCAGAATAAGCTCTGGATTCAATCAAACGTTGCTCGGCAAATCACCGGCGCGGTAGCGCGGCCCCATGGCGCGATCTTTCAAGCCGAAACAGCCATGATCGCGCAGCCGGCGCAGAAAGCAGACCAGGATTCCCATGCCTGTATTCCGGCCTATTATAGCTATCTCCAGGCGATGACTGTCCAAAGCCATGGTGCAGTGCGCGAGTGCCTGCAACAGGCACTCCGGCGCACCCCGGATGATGCGACGTCATGGGCGCTCTTGTCTCTGGTTTATCTTGACGAAATTAGATTTCGCTACAAGCTCGGCACACCCTCTTCGGCCGAGCCCCTCGAATTGGCAACGGCTTCGGCACAGCGAGCGGCATCGCTGGCGCCGGATAATCCCCGCGTGCTTCGCGCCGTTATGCTGGTGAACTTCTTCCGGGGAGATATCGACAAGGCACTGGCGGCCGGGACGGCAGCCTATGCCGCAGATCCCGACGATGTGGAAGTTGCTGGCGAGTACGGCTTACGATTGGCGATGTCGGGAAAATGGCAATCGGGCTGCGAGTTGATATCGATGGCGCTTGACAAAAATGCCGGCCCCCGTGGCTATTACGAGGCGGGCATGGCGATGTGCGCCTTTATGAGGGGCGATATCGAAGCGGCGGAACAATGGTCGCGAATATCAGATCTCGACTGCAACCCCATGCGTCACCTTGCCTTGCTGTCTATTCTCGGAGCCGCGGGGAAGATGGACGAGGCCAAGTTGGAGCAGAATTGGCTCCAGTCCCACGCGCCGGCATTGATGACGAACATCCGCCAGGAGATTTCGCTGCGCCTGCAGCGCCCGGCGGATCAGGAAAGGTTCTTTGCGGGCCTGCGCGCCGCAGGGGTGGCCGTTGACCTGCCATCGGGAGGATAACGGCGCGAACGATCCCGGATGGACAGTCCCGCCGGCGATCTGAAGCGCGATCGCTTGCGATGCGGCTACGGAATCGGGCCTGCGCCGCCCAGTTTGTGGTCGCTTGAAATTTCCATAATGATTTGAGCGGCAATTTCGTCCTCGACATCGAGAATGGTTTGATCGCGCAGCGCGCGATCATATTGATTTGCCCAGACGACCGCGCCGTCGGCGCCGTTGATCAGGCGGACATGCAGATGAAGAACCGTGCCCTCGACAAGGGTGCTTCCCTGCAGACTGAACAGCGAGCCGGTCGACTCCATGCTGGGTCGATCGGGGGCAAGCACGACAAGGTTGTCCACTTTCATGAGCTTGGCGATCAGTTGATCGGCCAGCCCCTTGGCAAAATCTGCGCCGCGCGCAGTGCCGCCGAGGGCCGCGAAGGGTTCGACAACGATCCTGGTTTTGCTCTTCAACGTCGAGGCGGCAGCCGGCGGCGTTTCCGGCGGTGAGAGGTAGAATTCGAGCGGACGGATGAGGGCGAGTACCGCCATTGTGCCGAAGAGGGCGGGAATGCCGATCGGCAGGAGAAGATCGCGATATCGAATCGGTCGCTCATGCCCGGGATGGCTGCGCTTGTTCTCCTGAATTGGCGTATCGGGGGCCTCGACGGTCGAGGTGTCTTCATCGCTCGAAAAATGCGGAGCATAGCCCCCTTTGGGAATGGTGATTTGGATCGGGTCACTGCTTCCGCAGACGAGATAGTATCGTTCAAGGGCGCGACGGATGCGCCCCGCTTCGATACGGACAACCGGATCGTTCTGCGCATCGAAGGAGGCATCACGGCCGAACACCGCCTGTGCAATCGTAAAGGCCTTGAGCTGTCCGGCGTGCCCTTCAAGCGTCTCTTCCACAATATATTGCAGGAAGCGGCGCCCGCGTTCAGGCGCGAGAAATTCCGGACTTGCGAGTATACGATCAAGCTGCGCGCGAACGCTTTCGGTGTCTTGACGTGCCTGGCTGTCCCCTCCCTCTTCCGGTGCCATCTAGACCTCCCGCGATACCGCCGTATCACTCTCAAGGGGTGAGAGCATTATACACCCGCCGGCGATCGAGTGCTTCCGTAGCAATACGTAAGGGGTATCTCGAATACCGAAGCACGCAACGATTGCTTATGCTGGACGCGGATGGGGGACGACGCACATGCTCCAGGATCACGCGATCGGAAAATACACAACGGTTCCCGGCCACCACCATGGAACGGTTTCCGCGACAGCCAAAGATCAATCGATCAAACTCAGCGCCGACGAAACGATCTACAGCGAAGGGGAATACGCCCTTGCCATCTACCAGGTCGAAGCAGGCGCCGTGCGGATTTACCGCCTGACGTCGAACGGCCAGCGGCATATCCTATCCTTCTGCAGCAAGGGCGAATGGTTCGGGCTCGAAAACGGGAATGTCCGAACCGATTTTGCAGAAGCCATCTGCGAATCGCGCGTAAGGCCGTTTCGCACCAATCAGGACGCAGCCGTCCCAATCGATCTTTTGCGCATTGCCCTGACGAACCTGGCGAAGGCGCAATGCAAACAACTCATCATCAGCGAGCAAAGCGCCTTGAAGCGCCTTGCAGCCTTCGTTCAGGAGATGGCCGACCGCCATCCCGAGGATCCGGAATTCGATATGATGATGTCTCGCAGCGATATTGCCGACTATCTCGGGCTGACGGTGGAAACAGTTGCCCGCTCTTTTACCAAGCTCCGGGAAAAACGCATCCTTCGTCTTGCCGGCAAATCACAACGGATTGTTCGGCTTCTCGATCGCGATGCGCTCGTCGCCCTGACGATTTAGCAATGCAGAGTGTGACAGCGTCCTTTGCGTGTCTGACGACACACGCGGCGCTGCAGGTCACGATAGAGGGATTGAACCATGACCCGCCGAAAATCGATCGCGTTGACCAAAAGGGTTCTTGCCAGCCTGGTCGCCGCCCTGACTCTGGTGCCAGTTTTTCAACTGCACGCCGTCCAGGCTGAGGACGATCCCTTCTCTCAGTTTCCGTTGGTCATCCATTGCAAGTACAACGAAACCTACCATGCCTTTTACATATCGCGTGTCTCGCACGACGGCGTGGCGACCTATGTCGCATCCGACCGGATCGCCGGCACGATCACGCTCGATGGAAAGGCAAAGGCAATCGGCGGCGCTGGCGGGGGCAGCTGTGTCGGCAAGACGCTGGTGGAGCTTCGTGCGTCGCAGCAGGCCTATGATCTGAAACCTTAGCGCCTTTAATCTGCCTTCGCCAGCCAGATCACTTTGCCGGCGTCGCCGCGTTTGCCGCCTGCTGCGCAAGGATCGCTTGAGCGGCCGCCGCGCCGCCGCCGCCCTTGTCGTCGCCTCCGACTTGCACCGTTGGCTGCGCGAATGCGATGCCGTTTGCCAGGAACACCTCCCGAATTTTGGCATAGGCCTTACGACGGATATAGGTCTGCATGCCCGGAACCGTGGTCATGGCGAAGCTCAACACGATGCCGTAGTCGCCGAACTGCTCGACGCCCTTCATTTTCAGCGGCTCGATGAAGTGCTGGCCGAGTTCCGGATCTTCCATCAGATCGGCTCCGACCTTCTTGGTCAGCTTGCGCGCCTTTTCTATGTCGGTATCGAACCCGACGGTGATCCTGAACTTGTCGATCACCCAGTCCCGGCTCATGTTCTCGACGGCACCCAACTCGCTGAACGGCACCGTGAACACCGGGCCGCGATGATGGCGCAGACGCACCGAACGGAGGCTGAAGCTCTCCACCGTCCCCTTGTAGTCCTTGGCCTGGATGTATTCACCCACTCGGAAGGCGTCGTCGAGCATGTAGAAGACACCGTTGATGACGTCCTTGACCAAAGTCTGCGAGCCGAAACCGATGGCGACTCCGAAGATGCCCGCTCCCGCAATCAGCGGTCCGATCTGCACACCCATTTGCGCGAGCACGATCAACCCCGCCATGACCGCGACAGCGACGGCCAATGCATTGCGAAGGATAGGGAGAAGCGTCCGAAACCGCGCGCGTCGGGCGGCGTCGGCCGGTGCAAGTGATGTCGTGCTGGTCGATACGCGCAGAGTTCGGTCGATCCAGTTCCGCGCCACTTGCCAAAGAAGGTCGGCGACCACGAGAATCAGGACGCTCTTCAGGCCGCCGTAAAACAGAGCGGCGATCATCGGGTCGCGTTGACCCAACGTATCCGGATTGAGATGCCAGACGAGCGCCAGCCATCCCACGGCGAGCGCGATAACCGCGGCGCGCGCGCCGCGGGCGACCAGGATACCGCGCAGGCTGCCCGGATCGCTGGCGAGGGATAGTGCCATGCGGCCGACGGCATTCAGGACCGCCGGCAATACCAGCGCGTAGATGCCGATCCAGAACAGGCCCTTCATATTGAGGCACCAGACGAACCACAGGACGACGAGGAAGGCCGTTATCGCCGCTTTCCGGGCGCGGCTTCCTTCCCAGATCGACCACACGGCCTCGATGGCAAGAAGCAGTCCAATCACGGAGAAGCAGTAGCTGATGGCGTCGCTGACTTCAGGGGAAACGCCAAGCGGCTCGCCGACGGCTGCTGTCGCCATCGCAAAACTGATGAGCCCGAACAGGATCAAGAGCCTGATCCGCAGCGACGAGCGCATCGCCGCCGCGGACAGGAGTGCCGCCGCCAATCGAAACAGAATGAACGCCGAGAGATAGGCAAGGAGCGTCACCCGCGCGAGCGGCGGCCATTCGACCGCGAAAAAGACGATGCCCATCGCGCCGGCGAATATGCCGATTGGGATAAGCCGACCGAACAATGTCTCGCGACGCGCGGCAAACCTGCGATACACCGCCTCGGCGGCAAGACCAAAGGCGACCAGGCCGCCGAATATGACGAATGCGGGCGCATAGCCTCTGCCGGCGGCCTCGCGCCTTGCTCTTGTTGCCGCCGCCGACACCTCAGTGGGGATCGCCGGGATCGCCGCCAGAATCGCGTTCACACGCTCCCGCGCGCCGGCCTCCCACCTGGCCAAGGCCGAATTGCCGGCCGGTGAAACGGATGGCACGGACCCGCTCTCCTGCTTGCGGCTGTCAAGCCAGGCCTTCACCTCGGGATCCTGCAGCAGGCGCACGAGTTCGTCGATCTTCTGCTGAGGGCTCACCGGCGGCGTTTGCGCCAAAGCACTCAGCGCGAAGAGAAAAACGGCGGTGAAGGAAAAAAGCCATTTCAACCTGAAACTCCTCACTGCGTCAGCGGCTGTTGTTTCAGGTCGCCGTCGAGCGTCTCGTTGGCGGATCGTGGCGGTCTCGTCCGCGTGACGGGCTGCTCGATGATCGCAACCGGCGCCGCGACGGCGGTGGCAGCTACGGTGCCGATATTTGCCGCCGTTCCGCCGATGACAGCCGTAATGCCCTGACCCAGTGTGACCTTGGAATCGGTAAGGGTCTGGCCGGTCATAAGGCGCTGGCCGATGAGTTGGACAATCTCGGGACTTTCCGCAAATTTGCCGTGATTGAGCTTGTCGTTGGTCTTCACCTTCGTCAGGTCGATGGCGGTGATGCCGGCCTTTTCCAATTTCGAGGTGTAGGGCTCTTCAGCAGGATTGATCGCGCCCAGACGGGATACGCGCCCGGTGAGGAAGCTGGAGAATGCGAGAGCCTTGTCATCCTGGGAGACAAAGATCGTGAATTTCGGACGCGGCTCGCCCATCTCCACAAATTGTTTGGCGAAGACCTGAATGTCGATGTCGGGAGAGGCCAGGATAACATTGTGGATTTTCGAATTGACGTGGCCGTCGCGTATTCCCATCTGCCGCAGGGATTCCATGGCAAGCCAGGTTCCCATCGAGTGGGCCATGACGGTGATGTCCTTGACGTTGGGATCGGCCGCCAACGTGCGAAGCGCCTGCTCCAGCGCCGTGCGCGAATAGTTCGTACTTTCCTTGTCGTACTCGTAGGCGACGATTTCCGCTCGCGACGGCCAGGTGAACAGGAGGGGCGTCGCCTGCATCTTGCTGTCGTGCACGATCTGCGCCAGCCGGAAGACAGAATCCTCATAGGTGTTGTTGAAGCCATGAATGAAGACGAGTGCGTGCCCGCCGTTCACGTGCTGCCGGAACCAGACGCGGCCTTGCGCGATGGTGTCGATCTGCTGAACGTTCGTTACGGCAAAGTCGGTGGCAGGATCGGGGGGAAGGCGTTTAGGCCACTGAACCGTGCCGGCTTCGCGCTTCGCCGGGATTGAAACAGAGATCTGGGTCAGATGTGGCTTTGAACTGCGCTCGCCGTTGAAGAGTGTGGCCGGGTTTCCCGAAGGCTCGCGGGTGGTCGCAACCAGCATGTCGACCCTTGATGTCGGCGGCGTCGACGATGAAATTGAAACCGGCGTCATCACGCCGCTCGGATGTCCGCAACTCGTCAGAAGAAGAAAAAGAGCCACGCTACGCTTTGCCATTCACACATCCAGCAATCGCTCAGGAGGAGGCTTTCGGAGCCGGAATACTAGCAGGTGGGTCTTAGTGGCGCCTGTAGCATCACGTAATATCTGTGCGCTTTTGAAAGCGATCGTTGCGCAGGCGCGGATAGGAGTCGCGTCCCGCACAGGCCGTCCGAGCGCAGCAAAAGGAAGCCGGCATTGGCGGCAGGTGTCGGATACGGTACGGCTTGCGGCTATCCGACCGCGAGATTGTGTCCGGCACGATCTGGCTGCTGCGGAGCAGCTTCTTCCCGTGCCCCAGCTGGCGGGTCGCCCGTAAGCAGATCATCGTGCTCTGGAGCCCGGGCGCTGCATCAGAGCGCACAACCTTTCAAGAAAAGATCGGCGCACATTTTTGCCCGCGCCGCGATCGCATCGATCTTCGGCGGCGCTTCCTGGCGCAGCATCGCCGCGCGCTGGGGCTCCATGATCATCATGCCGCGCAGCATGCCGCAGGCCGCATGCGGATCGTCGAGCGCAATCAGCCCACGGTCGATCTGCTTGCGAAGCCAATCCTCCATCAGCCTGTTGGTTCTGACGATCGCCTTTTCATAGAAGCTATTGGCGATCTCCGGAAACCGGTCGGACTCACTGATGACGAGGCGGGTGACGGTGATCGTATCCAGCGAGAGCGTCAGCATGCCATAGGCCATCAGCATGCGCTCCAGCCCCTGCCTGAGATCCGCCGCGGCGAGTGTGCCGGGGTCGAGCGCCGTGAGGAAGCGTCCCGTCCGCTCCGTGATCATCTCGGCAAAGAGATCGGCCTTCGTCGGGAACAGGCGGTAGAGCGTCTTGGTCGAAACACCCGCTTCCTGGGCGATTGCAGCGATGCTTGCTGCGGCATAGCCGTTGTCGTGGAATTGCCGGTTGGCCGCCTCGATGATCACGCTTTTCGTATCGTCGTCGCAGCGGACCTGGGGTCGGCCTCGCGACCTCTTCTCGATTTCGTGATTTTGGACCATGACAATTTTCCAAATTCTTGTTGACTTCTATTTTCTAGTACATATTTTGGAAAACAGCAAGTTTCCAATTTGCATTTCACTTTGTTCGAAGGCCGCGGCCGATAGCGACAGCGACCTCCACTACCTGGAGAGAGACGATGTCGATTAAGACGCTGCAAGCCCTGAATAACAACGCACCTGCCACGGAAACGACGGCGGAAGCCGCGCCCTCAACCCTTGAGGCCGGCAACGCACCGCGCGTTGTCGAGCCTGCCGTTGTTTCGGAGCCTCCGGCTCGCAAGCGCCGCGGTCGCGGATTGCTGCTCGGCGCTACGGCCGTCGTGCTGATCGCCGCCGGCGCCTATTACGGCCACGATTACTGGACGGTCGGCCGCTTCCACATCTCGACCGACGATGCCTACGTAAAGGCCGACAGCACGACGGTCGCGCCGAAGGTCTCGGGTTATCTTGCCGAGGTCCTTGTGATGGACAACGAGACGGTCAAGGCGGGTCAACCCCTTGCCCGCATTGACGACCGCGATTTCCGCGCCGCGCTCGATCAGGCAAAGGCGGATGTCGCCGCGGCCGAAGCCATCATCAATGCCAAGCAGGATTCGCTCGATATCCAGCAGTCCACCATCGCTGCCGCCCGCGCGACGCTCGATGTCGATAAGGCCAATGAGACCTTCGCCGAGCAAAACAACAAGCGTTACACCAACCTTGCCACCAACGGTTATGCGCCGGTTCAGACGGCACAGCAGGCCGCTTCCGCCATCGCTGCCGCCCAGGCAACAATCGTGCGCGACACGGCTGCCCTCGACGCCGCAACCAAGCAGGTCGATCTTTTGAAGGCCGAGCTTGCTCAGGCCAAGGCGACACTTGCCCGTGATCAGGCCGTTGCCCGTCAGGCCGAGCTCAACCTTTCCTATGCGACGATCGTTGCGCCCGTCGACGGTACGGTCGGCAACCGCACGCTGCGTGTCGGTCAATATGTCCAGGCCGGCACCCAGCTGATGGCTGTTGTGCCGACGGCGGCTGCCTATATCGTCGCCAACTACAAGGAGACGCAGCTGACCGACGTGCATGCTGGCCAGCCTGTCGATATCGAAGTCGATATGTTCCCAGGCCGCGTCTATCGCGGCCATGTCGACAGCCTTGCGCCCGCCAGCGGCCAGGAATTCGCGCTGCTGCCGCCCGATAACGCCACCGGCAACTTCACCAAGGTCGTCCAGCGCATTCCGGTCAGGATCGTACTTGACGGCGACGCCGCCGCAAATGGCGATCTGCGCCCCGGCATGTCCGTCCAGCCGAGCATCGACACCAAGAACGACCGCAGTTAGGCGGGGGATGAGGAGTTCGTGTCATGTCCACAATCGCAGCAACAGCCATCGCCGTTCCGCAGCCAAGGGTAGGGGCCAGCACCAGAGACTGGATCGCCGTTCTCGCCGGCATGATCGGCGCCTTCATGGCGATCCTCAACATCCAGATCACCAACGCCTCCCTCCTCGATATCGAGGGCGGCATCGGAACGGGTGTCGACAACGGCGCTTGGATTTCGACGTCCTATCTGATCGGCGAGATCGTCGTCATTCCGCTGACGGCTTATTTCAGCAACGTTTTCTCGTTCCGCCGTTATATCCTCGTCAATTCCATCCTGTTCCCGCTCTTTTCGATGGCCTGTGCCTTCGCGCATGATCTCGGCACGATGATCCTGCTGCGCGGCCTGCAGGGCTTTGCCGGCGGCGTGCTGATTCCCATGGCCTTCACCATGGTGCTGACCAAGCTGCCGAAGAACCAGCAGCCGCTTGGTCTTGCCATCTTTGCGCTGTCGGTCACCTTCGCTCCGGCGATCGGCCCGACGATCGGCGGCTACCTGACCGAGAATTACGGCTGGCAGACGATCTTCTTCATCAACACGATCCCGAGCCTCATCATGGCGGCGGCTCTCGCCCTGACGCTGGAAAAGCAGCCGATGCAGCTTCAGCTTCTGAGGGAAGGCGACTGGGCCGGCATCATCACCATGGCGATCGGCCTCTCGGCACTGCAGACCGTGCTGGAAGAAGGCAACAAGGACGACTGGTTCTCCTCGCCTTTCATCATCAAGCTCAGCATCGTCGCCTTCGTCTTTCTGGCCGCCTTCATCTGGATCGAATTGACGGTCAAGAAGCCGCTGGTCAAGCTGCGCCTGTTGACACAGCGCAATTTCGGCATCGGCGTGCTGGTCAACGTCCTGGTCGGCGTCGCCCTCTTCGGCACGGTCTATATCCTGCCGCAATATCTCGGCCAGGTGCAGCGCTATAATGCCGAGCAGATCGGCAACGTGCTTGCCTGGACCGGCTTGCCACAGCTTTTGCTCATCCCGCTCGTGCCGGTTCTGATGAAGCGTTTCGATGCCCGCCATATCGGCTTCCTCGGCATCTCGATCTTCGCGATCAGCTGCTTCATGAACATCACGCTTTCGGCTGACAATGCCGGCGACCAGTTCTGGATCCCGAACATCGTGCGTGCCATTGGTCAGGCCCTGGTGCTGACGCCGATCACAGCTATTACCACGGCCGGCATTGCTCCTGCCGATGCCGCCGCCGCCTCGGGCCTCACCAATATGCTGCGCAATCTCGGCGGCGCGGTCGGTACGGCGTCGCTCGGCACCATCCTGACGAAGCGAGAGCAGTTCCACTCGAATATCATCGGCCAGTCGATCACGCTGACCCGTGACGAAGTTCGCGATCGCCTGGCCAAGCTTACCGGCTACTTCATCCAGCACGGGGTCACCGATCCGGCTGTCGCATCGCAAAAGGCAATCGTCGCGATGGGTCAGATCGTCAAGCGTCAGGCATTGATCCTGGGCTTCAGCGACACTTTCGCCGTCATCGGCGTGGTGCTTGCATTGGCGGCGATTGCCCTGCTTCTCACCAAAAAGCCGCAGGCCGGCGGCGGTGCGGGCGCCCATTGAAGGCCGGTAGACGCCGCAGGAAGAACCCTCTGAAGAAAAGCCCCCCTTTGCACGTCATGCGAAGGAGGGCTTCACCCGTGAAAGCCTATTGCCCGATCTCGACAGTGAAGGCGAAGCGCGCCACCGCACCCGGCGCGAGCAGCGTGGTCGAGGGCCGCTCCGACAGCTCGCTCGAAGCCCCGGCTTGTGCAGCGGTCCCATGCCACGGCTCGACGCAGAGGAAGGGCGCCCCCGGCTTGGTCCAGAGAGCAAGGTTGGGCAGGTTTTCGAAGCGGAACCGCAGGCTCGGCCCGCCTTCGGCGCCATAGCGCAACCCTCCGCCGGAACCCTTGGGGAAGATCATCGCGTCCTGCTCGAACATCACGTGATCCAGCACCAGCCGGCCAGCATGAAACGGCGAGGGCAGCGCTGCGGGGTTGATAAGGCCGCCCGCCAGCCGCACGAGCTCGGGCTCGCCCTGATTGTCGAGCGTGATGCTGTGGGCGCGTCCGGAAGCACCGGGCAGCGGCCAGGCGAAGGCCGAGTGAAAGCCGAGCCCGAAGGGCATCGTCTTTTGATCGCGGTTGGTCACCTCAGCGCTGACGGTCAGCGCGCGGCCTTCCACCGCATGCTCCACGGCGAGCAGGAAATCGAACGGATAGACCGCCCGGGTGGCCTCGGAGGCGGTCAGCTCGTATCGGCACATCGTCGCGGTGGAAGCCGCGAGTGTAAATTCGCTCCGGCGGGCAAAACCATGCTGGGCCATCGGATAGACAGTGCCGTCGATCGCGATCTTGTCGTCGGGGGCCTTGCCGACGATCGGAAACAGGATCGGCGAGCGCCCGGTCCAGAAAGCGGCGTCGCCCGTCCAAAGCCAGGAGCGTCCGTCGCTGGTGTCGAGCGTCTGCATCTCGGCGCCGAGGGAAGAGACGTCGCTGGTGAGATCCTGATTTCCGATCCGGATTGAACTTGGCATCGCAATTCCCTTTCGCATTGGTTCGGCACCAAGCATAGCTGCCGGCACCGCGATTTCTATCGGTAGGTGAAAGATGCGCGTCAGCCGTTACTTTCGTACCGCGCCCAATCTCGCAATCACTTCGTTCGGAATGCCGTAGCGCTGGATGGCGTCACGGTTGTTGCGCAAGCCGCAGATCTCCCGCTGGATGAAGAACGCCCAGACGGCGTCGGAGGCATCATTGAGAAGCCTCTCACGCTCTTCGGCGCTCTGTCGGTCGGCAGACCAGGATTTCAGGGCGGCGAGGGCCGCTTCGACCTTCAGCCCGTGACGGCCAAGTGAATCGGCGCGTTCCGACATCAGCTCGTATTCGAGGACATTGAAACCGTTTTTATCCTGCTGGGATGATCTGAAGGACTGCGGCGGACGAACGCTCATTGGCAGGGATTCCCTTTGGCGTAAGCCACGATATTATCCAATCCGGATCGAAATCAAGAAGCACGGCCTTATCGCGTCCCGAAAACCGCGCACGCTTTTCGGGACGGAAAACGGGCTATCCTGCCGCTGCCTCGCGTGGCATAAGGGCGCCAAAATTTCTTCCCAGGCCCGCGCACGCATCATGATTCGTATCGAAAATATCAGCAAACAGCTCAGCCATCGCATCCTCTTCATCGAGGCCTCGGCAGCGCTCAACAGAGGCGAGAAGATCGGTCTCGTCGGTCCGAACGGCGCCGGCAAGACGACGATCTTCCGGATGATCAACGGCGAAGAGCAGCCCGACGAAGGCCAAGTCTCCTGCGAGAAGGGCGTCACCATCGGCTACTTCAACCAGGATGTCGGCGAGATGGCTGGCCACAGCGCCGTTGCCGAGGTGATGAACGGCGCCGGCCCCGTCAGCATCGTCGCCGCCGAGCTGCGGGAACTCGAGGCCGCCATGGCCGACCCCGAAAGGGCCGGCGACATGGAGGAGATCATCGAGCGCTACGGCGAGGTGCAGGCGCGTTACGAAGAGCTGGACGGCTATGCGCTCGATGGCCGCGCCCGCGAAGTGCTCGCCGGTTTGAGCTTCAGCCAGGAGATGATGGACGGCGATGTCGGTGCGCTGTCGGGCGGCTGGAAGATGCGCGTGGCTCTCGCCCGCATCCTGCTCATGCGCCCCGACGTCATGCTGCTCGACGAACCGAGCAACCATTTGGATCTCGAAAGCCTGATCTGGCTCGAAGAGTTCCTGAAGGGTTATGAGGGCGCGCTGCTGATGACGTCGCACGATCGCGAGTTCATGAACCGCATCGTCAACAAGATCCTCGAGATCGACGGCGGCGCGCTCACGACCTATTCCGGTGACTACGAGTTTTACGAGCAGCAGCGGGCGCAGAACGAAAAGCAGCAACAGGCCCAGTTCGAGCGCCAACAGGCAATGCTCGCCAAGGAAATCAAGTTCATCGAGCGTTTCAAGGCGCGCGCCTCGCATGCCTCGCAGGTGCAGAGCCGCGTGAAGAAGCTGGAGAAGATTGATCGGGTGGAGCCGCCCAAACGCCGTCAGTCGGTCGCTTTCGAGTTTCAGCCGGCCCCGCGCTCGGGCGAGGATGTGGTCAGTCTGAAGAACGTCCACAAGAAATACGGCAGCCGAAGCATCTATGAGGGGCTCGATTTCATGGTGCGGCGCAGGGAGCGCTGGTGCATCATGGGAATCAACGGCGCCGGCAAGTCGACGCTGCTGAAGCTCGTGACAGGCACTACCGCGCCCGACCAGGGCAATGTCGCTCTCGGGGCCAGCGTCAAGATGGGTTACTTCGCCCAGCACGCCATGGATATTCTCGACGGCGAGCGCACCATCTTCCAATCGCTGGAAGACCGCTTTCCCCAGGCGGGGCAGGGGCCTCTGCGCGCACTGGCCGGATGTTTCGGCTTTTCCGGCGACGATGTCGAGAAAAGGTGCCGAGTGCTGTCCGGCGGCGAGAAGGCCCGGCTGGTCATGGCAATGATGCTGTTCGATCCGCCGAACCTGCTGGTGCTCGACGAGCCGACAAACCATCTCGACCTCGACACCAAGGAGATGCTCATCAAGGCGCTGTCGCAATATGAGGGCACCATGCTCTTCGTCTCGCACGACCGACATTTCCTGGCCGCACTCTCCAACCGCGTGCTGGAGCTGACGCCCGAGGGCATCCACCAGTATGGCGGCGGCTACACCGAGTATGTAGCGCGAACCGGCCACGAGGCGCCTGGCCTGCGGAGCTGACGGCTGTTTTTTTGAAGCGGCATGTCGAAACCGTCAGGGTCGAACCGACCAGCAGAGACCGATCGCGATATCGGTCGAACGGTTGGAGCAACGGAGGAGAATTGCCCATGCAGCTGAACGGGATCGAGGTCATCACGTTGTTCGTCGATAATATCGACGATGCGAAGTCATTCTATCAAAAGGTCTTTGCCTGCGAGGCCGTCTATCAGGATGCGGTCAGCTCCGTCCTGAAATTCGCGGGGGTGATGGTCAATCTGCTGGAGGCCACGCAAGCGCCTCAACTGGTCGAGCCATCGGCGGTGGCAGCGCCCGCTTCCGGCGTGCGCGTTCTGCTGACGATCAAGGTCGATGACGTCGATGCGGTCTGCGCCGAACTGCGCAAGCTTGGGGTAAAGCTGCTCAACGGCCCGGTCGATCGCCCATGGGGGCGCCGCACGGCGGCCTTTGCCGATCCCTCGGGCCATGTCTGGGAAGTTGCGCAGGAGTTGGGCTAACCGCAGCTGATTCGTATCGGCGAAGGGCCGGCTTCGGTCGATATTGCGGCCGCTTGCCACGATGATGACCCAATTCCGTGGTGTTCGGGACCCTCCTCAGACAATCGGGGCGGGGCATCTGCATGGACTGGATCAATCGTTACATCGATCAGCCGTTATTGAACGGCGCGGCAGGCTTGCTGCGGAGCTGGCACATCCGCACGCGCCAGCCGCCGGAGCTGCTGGAGCCGACGTGGAATCTTGCCGTGCTCTCCCTTCTCCTGATTGCCAGCGGACAGGTCATGGCCGGCAAGCCTTTCGCGCTCAGCGTCATCGCCCTGATCATGCTGGCACTGCCTTCCGCACGCAAACTGCTTTCGGTGGTGAGGGCGGGGAAAAATGTCTACGGCGCCCGGGAATACAAATCGCTGAGAGCGCGCGCGGTCACCAAACGCGATGCGGAGTGGTCCGTGCGGATCATCGTGCTGTTTGCAGCCGCTTGCCTTCCCTTCGTCGCCCGCATCGACGATCCGGTCGGAACCTCCTTCATGCTGGGGGCGAGCGTCTGGTTCGTGCTGACTGGTCCGCTCAAGGCCTATCTCGATGCAGCCGAGCCTCCCGAGCCGAATGAAGGCGACCGGATGTACAGCGGCGTCTTTCATTTCGGCTGAACAAAGCCGCTGCGACAGCTCCGGCCGTGAGGGAACCAAAGCGGGCGGTCTCCGTTATTACCGCAGCAACGTAAAAGGAGATCGCGATGCTATACTACGCTCTGGTATTTCTCGTTGTGGCCTTGATTGCCGGCGTCCTCGGATTTGGCGGCATCGCAGGGGCTTCAGCTTCCATTGCCCAGGTTCTGTTCTTCATTTTCCTGGTGCTCTTCGTCGTTTCGATCGTCATGCGCCTGATGCGAAGAGTATAGCGCGGACAGATCGAGAATAAAAACCCAGCCAAATTGAACTGGCCCCAGAAAATTGGACATCAATCTTCGGGGTCAGTTCAAGACGTCCCCGGGTTTTCCTTCTATTGAAGATTGCCGTTTCGATCCCGGTCCGCCGTTGCGAAATCCGCCATCACCCGTTGCATGAACTCGCTCTTGGTGATGCGGCCGTCGTGGTTGGCGTCCGTCAGGGTGAATTGCTCGACGGTCAGGATCTGCACCGTCTCATCGGCTTTCAGATTCCCATCCTTGTTCTTGTCGAGACTGACAAAAGCCGTACCCATGAAGGCTTCATATTCGGAACGATCGACCGTTTTGCTGGAATTGACGTCGAGCCTGTCCATCTGCCCCTGATACATCGAGGCAGGTTGCTGGGAACCGGGCTGCTGGGCGAGCGCGCCGGCATATTGGTACAGTATGATTGCCATCACCAAAGGCAAGGTTTTCATTGCTCTATCCTCCTGAATTATTTGCAAGCCAGGCGATTGCCCACGAAACCGCCACCGGCTATGCCACCGCCGACGGCGAGGACCTGGCCGGTGCCGGCGCCAATGGTGCTGCCGATCAGGCCGCCGACGATCGCGCCGCCGACGGTGCCGGCAATACAGCCGAATTCGGAATTCCGGTCCGAGACGGCCTGTGACGTCGTCCCGGACTGACAGGCGGATACGGCAAGGCTTCCCGCCAGTATGATAGTTGTGCGTACGCGCATTTTTCCCTCCCAATGAACGATACGCCGCCATCTCAAATAGAGATCGGCGGGCGTGCTGTTGTCCGGCCCGGCAAAAATAATCTTCTGGGTATGGATCACGAATTTCAGGCGGCATTTCTGTCAAAGTGAAAACAGAAATGCCTTGAGAATATGCAGAAATTCTGCGGCAATGCCGGAAAATGCCATATGATTCTCCCTGCTTACGGTTCTGCAAGGAGAAAGCTTCCGAATACTACAGCTATACATGCGGCGTGGCAACCTGCGCGATCATCGGCGGCGGCATCGGATCGATGGTGCTGACGTGCGCAAGGCTCCGGAGCAGCGGGCCGGGTGATCGAAATCGTGCCTTTTTTGCAACCATTCCGGACAAGATCGTGAAATGGCGCAGAAGGCGGCATGGTGCCTTCGAAATGTCCGAAAGGGGGCCGAACCGTGAGCCTGTTGTCGCTTGCGCTCTTCCCATGCGCTTTCATATGCGATGCGGAAATTGCGCCGGTTTGGGATCGTTTTGCGGTTCCGTCCGTTATCTGGTGTCGGGCAGCCGCGTATATGCTCCCGCCACGATTTGAGAAGGAGAGACTTATGAATAAAACTCTTGCAACGGCGTTTGCCGCGGCATCGTTGACCTTTGTCGGCGTGGGGGCGGTCAGTGCCGCCGATCTCGTCACCAAGACATATGAAGAGCCGGATCTGCGCAACGGCGTGAAAATCGGCTATCTCACCTGCGATATCGGCGGCGGCACGGGTTATGTGCTCGGTTCATCCAAGGAAGCCGATTGCATCTTCCAGTCCATCGTCGGCAACGAGCTTCTTGACCGCTATACCGGTGAAGTGAGAAAGCTTGGCATCGACCTCGGCTTTACCACGCGCAGCCGCCTGATCTGGGCCGTGTTCGCGCCGACGGCCGGTTATCATCGCGGATCGCTTGCAGGCCTTTATGTCGGCGCCACCGCCGAAGCGACACTCGGCGCCGGCGTCGGCGCCAATCTCCTGGTCGGGGGCACCTCCGGCTCGATCCATCTGCAGACGGTCAGCCTGACCGGCCAGCTCGGCCTCAACGTTGCCGCCGGCAGCGCTTCGATGACGCTGACCCCGGCGAACTGACGGATCCTTTGACGCGCCCCTGCCGGATCGCGGCGGGGGCGTCACCTCATCAGACGCCAGATCCCCCGCATGCTCAAGGCGGATTGTGAAATGATCGATATTCGAATGGCGACGTCCGCTGAGGACGAGGTTCTCGTCGAACACTATCTGAAGATCTGGGACAGCTACGGGACGCCGCCGGAACACTACAGACCGGATGCGGCGGGATGGATATTGTCTTTCATCAGAAGCGGCCGCGAGGAGCGATGCCTCACCTCGTTTTTTGCCATTGTCGACGGTGAAATCGCCGGTTCCGTATCCTGCCAGCTGCATCAGTCGCCGTTTCCCGAAATCATTCGGCCGGAGCAACGGCTGCTCGGTTATATCTGGTCCGTCTATGTCGAGGACGCCTTCCGCCGGCGCGGCATCGCGCTGGCGCTGACCAAAAAGGCTGTCGACCACCTGAAATCGCTCGGCTGCACCACGGCTGTCATCCACGCCTCGGATGCCGGCGAACCCGTCTATCAGGCCGCTGGTTTTGAACTGGCGAAGGAAATGCGCCTGAAGCTTGCGGCCGATTAGGAAAAAACCCTAAAGCGCGCCGAGGAAGTCGATGATGCGGTTCCATGTCCGTTCAGCGGCCTCGGCATCATAATCGGGCAGAGTCGTATCGGTGTAGAGATGGCCGATGCCGGGATATTTGAATATCTCTGCTGATATGCCCAAGCGCGCCGCCGCCGCTTGCCAGGCAGCAACCTCGTCGGCGGGGCCGAAGCGATCCGGATCGGCAAGATGGACCTGGACGGGCAGGCCGCTGCGCACATTATCCGGAATTCCACCAACGCTGTGAAGCAGCAGTACGCCTGCCGTCAGCGGCCGCATCGGCCAGAGATCGGCTGTGATGCCGACGCCCATCGAAAATCCGCCGAGCACGGCCGAGGCAGGCAGCGCTGCAGTCGCCTTTTCCGCCCGTTCGCAAAGAGTGGGCCAGCCGATCGCTTCCTTCAGCGCAAAGCCCTGGTCGATCGATCGGGCGACCTTGCCCTCATAAAGATCGGGGGTGAACACATCATGTCCAGCCGCCCGCAGGCGCTCCGCCGAATCCCGTTCAAGGGAGCGCAATCCGTGGACAGAGTGGAACAGGATCACTGTAGCCATGGATATGCTCCTCCTATTCTTGGCTCAATCCAGCGCGATCCGCCCAGATCCCCTAGGTTTTCGCCCGCCCGGGCGCTGTGAATGCGGCGATCGTCTCCTCGTCATGGCCGGCCTCGCGCAGGAAGCGGCTGGCAAATTCGATGGCGGGGCTTCGAAGCGCATCGTCCGGGCGGATCAGGTGGAAGGCCACGTGGTGGTCGATCGCGCGCTCCGACACCGCGACGATGCGCCCGGCGGCCAGCGCCGCATCCGACAGCGGTGGGCGGGCGAGCGCGATGCCGAGTCCCTGCGCGCAGGCATCGATCACCAGATTGTAGTCTTCAAAGCGCCGGTCCTGGCCGCGCGGGACATAGTCGATACCTTCGCGGGAGAGCCAGCGGCGCCAGCCTTCGATATTCGAATCGTGAAGGATCGGCAGATCGAGCAGCGAAATGGCATCCGAGCGCCGCCCGAGGCGCTCCGCCAGGATAGGAGCGGCGATCGGAAAGGATTTCTCCTGCCAGAGCGGTAAAGCGCGCACGCCGGCCCATGGTCCCTTGCCGCAGCGAATGGCGAGATCCGTGCCTTCGCCGAAATCCGCCAGCCGGTGTTCGAGCGTCAGTTCGACATGCAGCTCGTTTCCTTCGAGCTTCGGCAGGCGCTGGAACAGCCATAACGAAGCGACTGACGGCGTTACGGAAAGGCGCACCACCGCCTTGTTGGGCCGGGGCAGCCAGCGCTCGCCGGTGTTGCCGAGCAGGGAAAGCGCTTCCTCGGCACGCGCGAAAAACCGCATGCCCTCCGGCGTCAGCCGTACGCCGCGGGCTTCACGCGCAAACAGGCGCACGCCCATCCAGCGCTCGAGCCGCGAGACCTGTCGCGAGACGGCGCCATGGGTGATGCCGCTTTCCTCGGCCGCGGCGGAAAACGATCCGAGCCGGGCGGCGCGGGCAAAGGTCTCGAGCGTGTCGAGCGGCGGAAGCACGGGCGAGCTGTGAACCATACGCACATTTGATCATCGATTGCGATGCTTTTCAAGCACGCGTCAAAGGCTTAATTCATGGTCGCAACGAATAGTGGAGGTGAAAATGAGCATGGCGGCAAGCACACCGGTTTCGGCGAAACAACAAGGCACCTTCGATTTTGTGGCCTTTGCGGCGATTGTCGTCACCATCCTCTTCTGGGCTTCTTCCTTCGTGGTGATCCGCATCTGCCTCGGGCCTCTGACGCCGATCGAGCTGGCGACAGCCCGCTATGTGGCGGCTGGCGTCCTCGCTCTTGTTTATCTGGCCATCTACCGACCGATGCCGGAAAAACGTGATTTCCTCCGCCTCTCTATCGCCGCCGTGCTCTTCATCGCCGCCTATGCGGTGCTCTTGAACACCGGCGAGCAGACCGTTGCGGCGGGGCCGGCGAGCTTCATCATCAACACCATGCCGGTCTTCACCGCGCTCATCGCAACATTCGCACTCGGCGAGCGCTTCGGCCGCTGGGGATGGGCGGGCACTGCGGTTTCCTTCGGCGGCGTGGCGCTGATTGCTGTTGCTTCCGACAGCGGCTTCAAGCTCGATCCGAACGCCGTGCTGATTCTCGGCGCCGCACTCTGCTCGGCGATTGCCAGCGTGCTGCAGAAGCCGCTGCTTGGCCGGATGCCGGCGCTTGCCGTCACCGCTTGGATCCTGCTGATCGGCTCCGTGCCGCTCTTTCCGGCCGTTCCGGCGACGGTGCGCGCTCTGGCGGCGGCGCCGGCGGACGTGAACTGGGGCGTCGCCTACCTCGTCATCTTCCCCACAGCGATCGGCTATCTGACCTGGGCCATCGCATTGAAGCGGCTGACGGCTGGGCGCGCTTCGAATTTCCTTTACGGCGTCCCGCCGGTCGCAACGCTGATCGGGTTCGTCTGGCTCGGCGAGGTGCCGACGGTGCTGGGCACTGCCGGTGGGATCATGGCAATCCTCGGCGTGGTCGTGGTCAACGTGATGCGGAAGCGATAGTCGCGCCTGGCACGGCGCAACACATTCGGAATATGGAAGCCGGTGACTGACAAATAGGCATTGCGCCGCTCTTCGCTTTCTTTAAAACGAAAGTAGATCGAAAGGGGCGCCTATGTTTTTGAGCGACCGGCAAACTGAAATCGTGGCGATTGCGAAATCGAGCGGCAGGGTCCTGGTCGAGGAACTCGCCGCCCGTTTTTCGGTGACGCCCCAGACGATCCGCAAGGATCTGAATGATCTCTGCGATGCGCAGGTCCTGACGCGCATCCATGGCGGCGCGACCTTCCCGAGCGGAACGGAGAACGTCAAATACGAGGCGCGGCGGCAGATCGCCGCTTCCGAAAAACAGGCGATCGGCCTGGCGGCCGTCGAGCTGATCCCGAGCGGAGCCTCGCTCTTCATCAATATCGGCACGACGACCGAGGCGGTGGGAGAGGCGCTTGCCAATCATCACGAGTTGATGGTGATCACCAATAACATCAATGTTGCCAATAGATTGCGCCTGTTCCCAGCGATCGAAGTGGTGATCGCCGGCGGGGTCGTGCGCGGTTCGGACGGCGGGATCGTCGGCGAAGCGGCCGTCGATTTCATCCGGCAGTTCAAAGTCGATTACGCCGTGATCGGCGCGTCTGCGATCGACATCGACGGCGCCCTCCTCGACTACGATTTTCGCGAGGTGAAAGTCGCCCAGGCGATCATCGCCAATGCCCGGCATGTCATCCTCGTTGCCGATTCGACCAAGTTCGAACGCACTGCACCGGTCAGGATCGGCCAGCTTTCACAGGTTCATACCTTCATCACCGACCACTGTCCGCTGCCCTCGATCCGCAATCTCTGCCTCGAAAACAATGTGAAACTAATCGAAACCAACGGCAGATCGCGATAGACACGCGGCGCTTCAGCGCTTTGTTTCAGGGCATTCCCATGAAAGCCGTTGAGCATTCTTTCTGGAATCTCTTCCGGTATCGATCTGCGAAAACATTCGTTTGACATTCGTATCTCTTTCGTTTTAACTGATGTTGCTTTCGCAATTGCGCAGGTTTTGTGCAATGCGAAATCCGCAGCAGGCTCGGAGGGGAAGTTGGGCCCGGAAATTCACGACATATTCGTCATCGGCGGCGGCATCAACGGCTGCGGGATTGCGCGCGATGCCGTTGGGCGCGGCTATTCGGTGGCGCTGGCGGAGATGAACGATTTTGCGTCTGGTACTTCCTCGGGCGCCACCAAGCTCATCCATGGCGGCCTGCGTTATCTAGAGCACTACGAATTCCGCCTGGTGCGCGAATCCTTGATGGAACGCGAGATCCTCTGGGCGATGGCGCCGCACATCATCTGGCCGCTGCGCTTCGTGCTGCCCTATCACAAGGGCGGCATCCGCCCGGCCTGGCTGATCCGGCTCGGCCTCTTCCTCTACGACCATCTCGGCGGCCGCAAGTTGCTGCCGGCGACATCCGTGCTGGACATGCGCAAAGACGCGGCCGGCAAGCCGCTGAAGGCTTTGTTTACGAGGGCTTTCGAATATTCTGACGGCTGGGTCGACGACGCGCGCATGGTGGTACTGAACGCCCGCGACGCCGCCGACAAGGGGGCGACCATCCTGCCGCGCACCAAGGTGGTGTCGGCCAGGCGCGAAAATGGCCTCTGGCACATCGACACCATCGATACGGTCACCGGCCGCAATGGCAGCCATCAGGCCCGCATGCTGGTCAACGCTGCCGGCCCCTGGGTCGATCATGTCATCCGTTCGGCCTTCGGTCAGAACGAGGCTCACCATGTCCGCCTCGTCCAGGGCAGCCATATCATCGTGAAGAAGAAGTTCGATGATCCCAGGGCCTATTTCTTCCAGAACCCTGACAACCGCATCATCTTCGCCATCCCCTATGAGGGCGATTTTACTCTGATCGGCACCACCGACCGCGATTACACCGCTGATCCCCGGGACGTCCGGATTTCCGAGGAAGAGACCGTCTATCTCTGCAATGCGGCATCGGAATATTTCAAGGAGCCGGTCAGGCCCGAGGATATCGTCTGGACCTATTCGGCGGTCAGGCCGCTTTATGATGACGGCGCCTCGAAGGCCCAGGAGGCCACGCGCGACTACGTGCTGAAGATCGAGGGCGAAGGCGGCGCGGCGCCGTTGTTGAACGTCTTCGGCGGCAAGCTCACCACCTATCGCCGGCTTTCCGAACATGCGCTGGAGAAAATCGGCGCTGCGATCGGCGTCAAGGGCGCGCCCTGGACGGCCAAGAGCAATCTGCCGGGCGGCGATTTTCCGGTCAGGGGTTATGAGGCCGAGGTCGCCAAACTGAAACGGCGTTATCCGTTCCTCGCCGATACGCATGCGCGCCGTCTGGTGCGCCGCTACGGCACCAGGGCCGAGGTACTGCTCGGCGATGCCCGCGGCCCCGAGGATCTCGGACGGCTGTTCGGCGGCGATCTTTACGAGGCTGAGGTCACATACCTCGTCGAACATGAATGGGCCCGGCACGCCGATGACGTGCTGTGGAGGAGAACAAAGGATGGTCTGCGCCTTTCGAAGGAGCAGGCTCAGTCATTGGAGGAGTACATGGCTGCCAGACCGGCGATGGCCGGATAGGCGCTATGTGGTCCCCGCTGCGTGGAGGCACGGGAACAGGAATGCTGGAACTGCGAAACGCCGCCAAGATGGTGGGGGCGGATTATCACATCTATCCGACCGATCTGGTCCTCGAGCGGGGAACGCTGAACGTCCTGCTCGGGCCGACGCTGTCGGGCAAGACGTCGCTGATGCGGCTGATGGCCGGGCTCGATCGTCCGACCGCCGGCTCCGTCCATTTCGACGGCGCCGATGTCACCGGCATGCCGGTGCAGAAACGCAATGTCGCCATGGTCTACCAGCAGTTCATCAACTATCCGGCGCTGACCGTCTATGAGAACATCGCCTCGCCGATGCGCATATCCGGCAAGGATGCCGCCACGATCGACCGCGAGGTGCGCAAGGCGGCCGAGCTTCTGAAGCTCACGCCCTATCTCGACCGCACGCCGCTCAACCTGTCCGGCGGCCAGCAGCAGCGCACCGCGCTTGCGCGCGCGCTGGTCAAGAATGCCAGCCTCGTTTTGATGGACGAGCCGCTCGCCAATCTCGACTACAAGCTGCGCGAGGAACTGCGGCAGGAATTGCCGCGCATCTTCGCCCAGTCCGGCGCGATCTTCGTCTATGCCACGACGGAACCCTCCGAAGCCTTGTTGCTTGGTGGCAATACGGCGACGCTCAACGAAGGCCGGATCACGCAGTTCGGCCCGACGATCGAGGTCTATCGCAAACCGCTCGATCTGACGACGGCGAAAACCTTTGCCGATCCGCCGCTGAATTTTATTGATCTGGTCAAATCGGCAGGCAATTTCCTGCGCGATGGCGCTGTGATTTTTGCCGTGCCGCCGCACCTTCAGAACGTGCCGGACGGGCCGGCAACGATAGCGTTTCACCCGCATCATCTTGCACCAACCGCCCAGACGGCTGATTCGGCGCGGCTGACAGCACGGACACAGATTTCGGAGATCACGGGGTCGGAAAGTTTCGTGCATCTGCAATTTGCCGACACCCGCTGGGTGATGCTTGCGCACGGCATCCACAATATCGACCCGGACACGGACCTCTCCGTTTTCATCGATACGCGCCACCTGATGGCGTTCGGCGCGGACGGCCGGGCGATCACCACCGCCGGGCAGAGGGGCTAGGAGAAGATCATGGCACGTATCACCCTCGATCATATCAGACATGCCTATGGGCCGAACCCGAAGAGCGAGAAGGACTACGCTCTCAAGGAAGTGCACCACGAGTGGAACGATGGCGGCGCCTATGCGCTGCTCGGACCTTCAGGCTGCGGAAAGACCTCGCTGCTCAATATCATTTCCGGCCTTATTCAGCCGTCCGAAGGGCGAATTCTTTTCGACGGACAGGATGTTACGAACCTGCCGACGCAGCAGCGAAATATTGCGCAGGTATTCCAGTTTCCGGTGATCTACGACACGATGACCGTCTATGACAATCTTGCTTTCCCCTTGCGCAACCGCGGCGTGGCAGAGCCCGACGTTGATCGTCGTGTCCGTGAAATATTGGAGATGATCGATCTTGGAGACTGGGCCAAGCGACGTGCCCGCGGTTTGACGGCGGACCAAAAGCAGAAGATTTCGCTCGGTCGCGGCCTCGTGCGCTCGGATGTAAATGCGATTCTCTTCGACGAGCCGCTCACTGTTATCGACCCGCATATGAAATGGGTGCTGCGATCGCAGCTGAAGCGGCTGCATAAGCAGTTCGGTTTTACCATGGTCTATGTCACGCATGACCAGACGGAAGCGTTGACCTTCGCCGACAAAGTCGTGGTGATGTACGATGGCGAGATTGTGCAGATCGGCACGCCGGCCGAGCTCTTCGAGCGTCCGAGCCATACCTTCGTCGGCTACTTCATCGGTTCTCCGGGCATGAACTTCATGCCAGCCAAGGTGGAAGGCCGCACGATTCGGGTGGGCGAGCATGCTCTGACGCTCGACTATGCGCCAAAGACTTCGGCAGCGGCCAAGGTTGAGCTTGGGATTCGGCCCGAGTTTGTTCGGGTCGGCCGCGAGGGCATGCCTGTGACCGTCAGCAAGGTGGAAGATATCGGTCGGCAGAAGATCGTCCGCGCGCAGCTTGCCGGCCAGCCTATCGCGATCGTCGTCCCTGAAGACCAGGAAATTCCTGCTGATCCCCGGGTGACCTTCGAGCCATCGGGTATCAGTGTCTATGCCGACTCTTGGCGCGCCGGACCGGAGGCTTGATCATGGAAAAAACCTGGAACAACAAAGCGTGGTTTCTGGTCCTGCCGGTCCTCGTGCTCGTGGCATTCTCGGCCGTCATTCCCTTGATGACTGTTGTGAACTATTCCGTTCAGGACACTTTCGGAAACAACCAGTTCTTCTGGAACGGAACGGACTGGTTTACCCAAATCCTGCACTCCGACCGTTTCTGGGCCGCCCTGCAGCGAAATCTAATTTTTTCGTTGATCATTCTCGCTCTTGAGATCCCGCTCGGTATCTTCATTGCGCTGAACATGCCGAAATCGGGCATCGGCGTGCCGGTGTGCCTGGTTCTGATGGCGCTGCCACTGCTGATCCCGTGGAACGTTGTCGGCACGATCTGGCAGGTGTTCGGCCGCAACGACATTGGTTTGTTCGGCTATTCCCTCAATGCCATTGGCATCGATTACAACTATGTGCAGGATCCGCTCGACGCCTGGGTGACGATCATCATCATGGACGTCTGGCACTGGACGAGCTTGGTCGTCTTGCTCTGCTATGCAGGCCTCGTTTCCATTCCGGATGCTTTCTATCAGGCAGCCAAGATCGACGGTGCGTCTCGTTGGGCCGTGTTCCGCTATATCCAGCTGCCAAAGATGAAGCGCGTTCTTCTGATCGCCGTGCTGCTGCGTTTCATGGATAGTTTCATGATCTACACCGAGCCTTTTGTCGTCACGGGTGGCGGTCCCGGCAACGCGACCACGTTCCTGTCGATCGATCTGGTCAAGACCGCCCTCGGACAGTTTGACCTCGGTCCGGCCGCTGCCATGTCGCTGATCTATTTCCTGATCATCCTGCTGCTTTCGTGGGTGTTCTACACCGTCATGACAAGCCACGACGCGGAGAATTGAAATGAGCGCCTCCAACGAAACGACAGCGAGCCGAAAAATCTCAAGCGTTGCCAGTGTCGCAAGCGGTCTCTCCTCCGATGAAGTCAGCCGTCTGATGCGCCGGCGCGGCGAGGAATCGCGCTGGTGGTGGCTGGTTCCGACGATCTATATCATCGTGCTCCTGCTGCCGATCTATTGGCTCGTCAACATGAGCTTCAAGACCAATGCGGAAATCGTCAATTCTCTGACGCTTTATCCTCATAACCCGACGATCGCCAATTACGTGACGATCTTCACGGAGAAGGCCTGGTATTCCGGCTACATCAATTCAATCACCTATGTCGTGATCAACATGGTGATCTCGGTCGCAGCCGCGCTGCCGGCGGCCTATGCCTTCTCCCGTTATCGGTTCCTTGGTGACAAGCATCTTTTCTTCTGGTTGCTGACGAACCGGATGGCGCCGCCGGCGGTCTTTGCCCTGCCGTTCTTCCAGCTCTACTCAGCCTTTGGACTGATCGATACGCACATCGCCGTGGCATTGGCGCATTGCCTCTTCAATGTGCCGCTTGCGGTCTGGATCCTTGAAGGCTTCATGTCCGGCGTGCCGAAGGAAATCGACGAAACGGCCTATATCGATGGCTATTCGTTCCCGCGGTTTTTCCTGAAGATCTTCACGCCGCTGATTGCGAGCGGCATAGGTGTCGCCTGCTTCTTCTGCTTCATGTTCTCCTGGGTCGAGTTGCTGATCGCACGAACGCTGACGACGACCGACGCGAAGCCGATCGCTGCCACCATGACCCGTACCGTCTCTGCATCCGGCATGGATTGGGGCTTGCTCGCCGCCGCGGGTGTTCTGACCTTAATCCCAGGGGCGCTGGTGATCTGGTTTGTGCGCAATTACATCGCCAAGGGCTTCGCCCTGGGGAGGGTTTGATGAGCTTTTCGCTTCCCGATTTTTCATGGATGGCATGGACCTGGCCGACGGCCGCGTTCTTCATCGTTATCGTATTGCTGCTGATCGGCATGGGGGTCTGGGAGTATGCCGTGCCGGGCGGCAACCCGCGGATCGGAATCCTGCGCTTCGAGACGACGCGCGGTGACCGGCTTTTCCTTTCGCTGCTCGGCAGCGCCTTTATCCATCTTGCCTGGCTTGGTCTCGCGGGATCAAGCCTCTGGTGGGCTCTCGCTCTCTCCGTTGTCTACGCCGTCGGCGTATTCCGTTACGTGTGAGGCAAACTGATGCAGATGGCCGGGGGTATTTCTGGCCGCCTGAGACGTGAAGACTGCAATCGCAAAACCCTGGGAGGATATCATGCGAAGGCATTTATTGACGACGACAGCAGCGGTACTGCTGGCCATGACCGGGTCGGCCTATGCCGGCATGGACGAGGCAAAAACTTTCCTGGACAAAGAGATCGGCGACGTGTCGACGCTCTCTCGCGCAGACCAGGAAAAGGAAATGCAATGGTTCGTCGATGCGGCGAAGCCCTTCCAGGGTATGGACATCAAGGTTGTTTCGGAAACCTTGACCACCCACAAGTATGAGTCCGAGGTTCTGGCTCCTGCCTTTACTGCGATTACCGGCATCAAGGTAACGCACGACGTCATTCAAGAGGGTGACGTTGTCGAAAAGATTCAGACACAGATGCAGACCGGGCAGAACCTTTATGACGGCTGGGTCAACGACTCCGACTTGATCGGTACCCACTGGCGCTATCAGCAGGTGCGCAACCTGACCGACTGGATGGCCGGCGAAGGCAAGGACGTTACCAACCCCGGGCTCGATATCAACGACTTCATCGGCACCAAGTTCACGACCGCGCCTGATAAGAAGCTCTACCAGCTTCCCGACCAGCAGTTCGCCAACCTCTACTGGTTCCGCTACGACTGGTTCAACGACGAGAAGAACAAGGCCGATTTCAAGGCGAAATACGGTTACGATCTCGGCGTTCCGGTCAACTGGTCGGCTTATGAGGACATTGCCGAATTCTTTACCGGCCGTGACGTGAACGGCAAGAAGGTCTTCGGCCACATGGACTACGGCAAGAAGGACCCGTCGCTCGGCTGGCGCTTCACCGACGCCTGGCTGTCGATGGCCGGCAACGGCGACAAGGGCCTGCCGAACGGCCTTCCGGTCGACGAATGGGGCATCAAGGTCGACGAGAAGTCGCGTCCTGTCGGTTCGTGCGTCGCACGCGGCGGCGATACCAACGGACCGGCATCGGTCTATTCGATCCAGAAGTATCTCGATTGGTTGAAGGCGTACGCACCGCCGGAAGCTCAGGGCATGACCTTCTCGGAATCCGGTCCGGTGCCGGCACAGGGTAACGTCGCGCAGCAGATCTTCTGGTACACGGCGTTTACCGCAGACATGGTCAAGCCTGGCCTGCCTGTTATGAATGAGGACGGTACGCCGAAGTGGCGCATGGCACCGAGCCCGCATGGCGTTTACTGGAAAGACGGCATGAAGCTCGGTTATCAGGACGTCGGTTCCTGGACTCTGATGAAATCGACCCCGACGGACCGTGCGAAAGCTGCCTGGCTCTACGCACAGTTCGTGACCTCCAAGACGGTTGACGTGAAGAAGAGCCAGCTCGGTCTCACCTTCATCCGCGAATCCACCATTCGCGACAAGAGCTTTACGGAGCGTGCTCCGAAGCTCGGCGGTCTGATCGAGTTCTATCGTTCGCCGGCCCGCGTTCAGTGGTCGCCAACCGGCACCAACGTTCCCGACTATCCGAAGCTGGCTCAGCTTTGGTGGCAGGCTATCGGTGACGCCGCTGCCGGCGCCAAGACTCCGCAGGAAGCCATGGATTCTCTTTGCGGCGAGCAGGAAAAGGTCATGGGCCGTATCGAGAAATCGGGCGTCCAGGGCGATATCGGCCCGAAACTGGCCGAAGAGCATGATCTCGCTTACTGGAACGCGGATGCGGTGAAGAAGGGCAACCTTGCGCCGCAGCTGATGATCAAGAACGAGAAGGAAAAGCCGGTCACGGTCAACTACGACGAACTTGTCAAGAGCTGGCAGTCGAAGTAAGGCGAACCTGGCCGGAGGCGACGAGGCTTCCGGCCATCACTTCTGCCACCGGCGGCAAGCCGGTGGCACCCACAATCTTTCTCTCATGAAATCTTCGCATCCGCCCTCTTCGCCGGGCGGGGCGGTTTCGTGCGAGCCGGAGACGGATATGAGCGGCTATATTCTTTCAATCGACCAAGGCACGACATCGTCGCGCGCCATCATTTTCGATGGCGACATGAAGATGGCCGGCTCGGCCCAGGCGGAGATCACCCAATATTATCCGCAGCCCGGATGGGTGGAGCATGACGCCGCCGAAATCTGGCAGTCCGTCGTTGACACGGTGCGCAAGGCGATTGCCGATGCTGGTCTTGACGCCACCGATATCGCTGCAATCGGCATCACCAATCAGCGCGAGACTGCGGTCGTCTGGGATCGCAAGTCCGGCACACCGCTTCACCGCGCGATCGTCTGGCAGGACAGGCGCACGGCCGAAATGTGCGAGAGCCTGAAGGCCGACGGATATGAGAAGCTGTTCAGCGCCAAGACCGGCCTGCTGCTCGACCCGTATTTCTCCGGAACCAAGCTGCGATGGCTGCTCGACAATATCGATGGGCTGCGTGGGAAGGCGGAGGCGGGCGAGGTTTGCTTCGGCACAATCGACAGCTGGCTGATTTACAAGCTGACTGATGGTCGCATACACGCCACTGATGCGACCAATGCCTCGAGGACGCTGCTCTACAATATCGATGACGGCGCATGGGACGAGGAGCTTCTCGGTATTCTCGGTATTCCCTCAGCCATGCTCCCCCAGGTGAGGGAATGTGCCGATGATTTCGGCCGCGTCGACGAGGCGCTGTTCGGAGCCGCACTTCCGATCCTCGGTGTCGCCGGCGATCAGCAGGCGGCGGCCGTGGGCAATGCATGCTTCGAGCCCGGCATGATGAAATCCACTTATGGCACTGGTTGCTTCGCGCTGCTCAACACCGGCAGGGATCGTGTTTCCTCCTCGAACCGCATGCTGACGACGATCGCCTGCCGGCTCGACGGCGAGACGACCTATGCGCTCGAAGGCTCGATCTTCATTGCCGGTGCAGCCGTGCAATGGCTGCGCGACGGCCTCGGCATTATCAGCCAGGCTTCGGAGGCGGGGATTCTGGCAACCAAGGCCGATCCCGGACAGCAGGTTTATATTGTTCCTGCTTTCACCGGTCTCGGCGCACCCTATTGGGATCCGGCCGCCCGCGGCGCGATCTTCGGCCTGACGCGCAACAGCGGCCCGGCGGAATTTGCTCGCGCCGTGCTCGAATCCGTCGCCTACCAGACGCTCGATCTGCTGGTGGCGATGAAGAAGGACTGGGGCGCCAACCAGCTGGAAACGGTGCTGCGCGTCGATGGCGGCATGGCGGCGTCGGACTGGACGATGCAGTGCCTGGCCGACATCACGGGAAATCCCGTCGACCGCTCGGCTATCCGTGAGACGACGGCGCTCGGAGCTGCCTGGCTCGCCGGCTCAAAGGCCGGCATCTGGCCCGGCAAGCGGGATTTTGCCAAGGCCTGGGCCTGCGACCGCCGCTTCAGCCCTTCGATGGAGGAGACCGAGCGGCAGGGCAAGATCATCGGCTGGAAGAATGCCGTATCGCGCATGATCTCGGACGCCACGGCGGGTTAGAACGTTTCGGCATGCCGCCGCAATAGCGGCTTTTCTCACACGCCGACGGTGGCCTTTCTGTTGATGAAGCTCAGGGCGAGCACCGCAAAGATCAGTGTTCCCGTGCCGACCTGCTGCCAATAGAAGTTCAGATCGGTCAACAGCAGCCCGTTGGCGACCATGCTGAGTAGCAGCGCGCCGAGAACGGTCCCGCCGACATTCGGCCGTCCGAGCGGGTTGAGCGTCGTGCCGATGAAGGTTGCCCCGATGGCGTTGAGCAGGAAGGCATTGCCCGAGGAGGGGATGTAAGTGGTGACGGTTGCGGTCAGGATCAGGCCGGCGATTGACGCGATCAATCCGATGAGGATAAAGGTTACGGCGATATGGGCTGGCGCGGCGATACCGGAATAGCGCACGACGCCCGGCTGAATGCCGATCGACATGATAATGCGGCCGAACCGCGTGCGGGCAAAAACCACCGCAGCGGCGGCAATGACGACGATGGCGGCGGCAAGCGGCACCGGAAAGCCGGCGATCGCGCCGTGGCCGAGGAAACGGAAGGCTTCCGGCACGCCGTTCGGCGGCAGATAGATCGGATTGCCGCCATTGGTCAGCAGCTGCTGGACGCTGCGGCCGATGAACAGCGTGCCGAGCGTGGCAAGAAACGGCGACACGCCGATCCCTGAAATCAGCAGCGCGTTGAAGGCACCAACCAGCGCCCCGGCGGCCAGTCCCGCAAGTGCGGCGATGGCTACCGGCTGCCCGGCGAGGACGAGCGAAACAAAGGCGAAGCTGGCAAAATCAACCGCCGTTCCGACAGAAAGGTCGATGCCGCCCGAGGCGACGGCGAAGGTCATGGCGATGGACACGATGGCAAGCAGCGTGAAATTGTTGACCAGAATGCTCTGCAGGTTCGCAAGCGTCAGGAATGTCGGTGTTGCCACGGAGAAGACAGCAAACACCACGACCAGGGCGAGGACGAGGCTATAGCGCACCAGGCCTTCGGCGATCAGACGCGGCAAGCCGGGGGTGGCAGGGGAGTGGGTCTCGAGCGACATGGTCAGCCCTCCTGCCGGCGCAGTAGCGTGGTCGCGGAGACCACGATGAGAATGAGCAGGCCCTGGACGCCGCTGACCAGCGTGCTCGAAATGTTCAGCAGCTGGAAGCCGTTGGTGAGGAAGCCGACCAGCAGAGCTGAAAGCAGCGTCCCGGTCACGGTCGGAACGAGCCGCCGCGAAAAGACCGCGCCGAGCAGGGCGGTCACCACGACAGGCAGCAGCATCTCGCCCGAGCCGGTCGTGCTGCCGCTCAGATAGGAAACGGACAGGATGCCGGCAATGCCGCCGGCAAGGCCGCTGGCGACGAAGGCGCCGGCGAGCAGGCGGCGGAGCGGCAAACCGGCGGCGCGCGCCGCATCCGGAAACTCGCCGACGGCGTATAGCCGCAAGCCGAGGGGAGTATATTGCACGATCGCCGTTGCGATGGCCGTAAAGCCGAGGAGCACATAGGCGAGAACCGGTATGCCGAAAGGATCCGAGGCCGAAAGCGCGGAGAGGAAAGGTGTCGAAGCCGGCAGCACGGTATTCCCGGTCAGCACCAGTTCCAGGCCGGCGACGACGTTCATCACGGCAAGGGTGGCGAGCAGCGGCACGATGCCGGCATAGACCACGGCGACGGCATTGACCGTGCCGATCAGGGCGCCGGTCAGGAGTGCTGCCGTAATCGCCGTCGCATCGCCGTAGCCGAGCTGCGTCAGGCTCGCATAGACGGCGGCGCTGAGGCCCATATTGGCCGCCAGCGACAGGTCGATGCCGCCGGTGACGACATTGGAGCCGCCGGCGATCAGCACGATCGTCAGCCCGATGGCAAGCACGCCCGAGATGGCCGATTGGCCGAGCACATTGCCGATATTGCCGATGCTGAGGAAATAGGGTGCGGTCAGCGAGAAGATGATCAGGATGGCCGCGAAAGCGATCAGCGATCCGAAGCGTAGTGCTGCGGCGGCAATATTGAATGTCAGCCGGGGAGGCGGTTCCGTGGCGGAAAAACCGGAAGGCGAAAATTCTACGTCAGCGGACATGGCGCTGTCCCTCGGATGATCCAGTCGATTGAGCCAGCACGGCATCCGCCGTGGTCTCCGACGATATGAATTCCCTCACCACGCGGCCGCGGAAGAGCACAAGGATGCGATCGGTGATGCCGATGAGTTCGGGCAGATCCGAAGACAGCACGATGACGCCGGCGCCGCGTTCCGCCAGTTCGCCGATCAGCGTATAGATCTCGACCTTGGAGCCGATATCGACCCCGACGGTCGGTTCGTCGAGAAGATAGATCTCCGAATGGCGGCTCAGCCATTTGGCGATCGCCACCTTCTGCTGATTGCCGCCTGAAAGCGTGCGCAGCAAGGCATCCCGCCCGTTGGTTTTCACCTGCAGTCGCGTGATCAGAGCATCGACTTCGCTCCGTTCGCGCTTGCGGTCGAGAAAGCCGAAACGCGTGAAACGGCCCAAGCTCGAAAGGCTGATATTTTCGGCGACGCTGAGGTCGAGCGCGACGCCATGGCGGCGCCGGTCTTCCGGCACCAACGCGATCTCGCGGCCGGCCGCCTGCGTCGGATTGGTGAAACGAGCAGCCTTGCCGCCAACTTCGATGCGGCCGGACGCAGCAGTCTCCAGGCCGAAGAGGGTGCGGACCAACTCCTTTGCGCCGGAGCCGAGGAGGCCGGTGAGGCCGAGCACCTCGCCGCGGCGAAGCGTGAAGCTGATATCGCTGTATTTCCCCGGCGCCGACAGCCCCTCGACCTTGAGGATTTCCTCGCCGGGCGTTACCTCAGGCTTCGGAAACATCTCCTTGATGTCACGCTCGACCATGAGCGTTGCAATCGCTGCGGCCGAAGTCTCTCCGATTGGCGGGGAAGCCACGTCAAGCCCGTTGCGCAGCACGGTGACGTGGTCGCAGAGCTTCTCGATCTCGTTCAGATAATGCGAGATATAGATGATGGTGACGCCCTCGTCGCGCAGGCGGCGGATCAGTCGGAAGAGGATATCCGCCTCGCGGGCGACCAAAGCGGCGGTCGGCTCGTCGAAGACCAGCACCTTCGGCTGATTGAGGAGCGCGCGGGTGATCTGCACGATCTGCTTTTCCGCGGTCGACAATTCGCCGATCAGGGCGCCGTTCGGCAGCCGGACGCCGAAATAGTCGTTGAGAATCTCGGATGCGCGACGCTGCATTAGCCGACGGTCGAGGAAGGGCGTGCCTGATATGCGCGGCTCGCGGCCGAGAAACAGGGCTTCGCCGACGGTGAACGTCGGCACAAGCAGCCGATCCTGGTGGATGAAGTGGATGCCGAGCTCTTCGGCAAGATGCGGTGTCAGCCGATCGAATGTTTGCCCTTCGATCTCGATCCGGCCGCCATCCGGCTGGTGAAGGCCGGCAAGCAGCTTGATCAGCGTCGACTTGCCGGCGCCGTTCTGGCCGACGAGACCGTGGATGGTTCCGCGCTGGACGATCAGCGACGCGCCGGCAAGCGCCTGCGCGCCGCCGAAGTGCTTGACGATGCCTTCGAAGCGGATGATGTCGTTGCCTGCCGTCACCGGCTGCTTCAACGCAATGGCCGTCATGTCGATCTCTCCGGGCTTGCAAATTCCGAGCGATCCGGCATGGCGCGGATCGCTCGTCAATCTTGTTAGCCGATGCCCAGCTTCTTGGTGACTTCGCCGACATTGGCCTTGTTGGCGAGCAGCGCCGGAACATAGGTTTCGCGCGGCAGCGTCTGGCCGGCGAGCAGCTTGGCGACGTTGCGGATGGCGGTGCGGCCGATTTCCGCCGGCTGCTGGGCGACATCGGCCCCGGCCGGCGAATTCGGATCGGCGATGAGCTGAAGCACCTCAGGGCTGCCGTCGACGCCGTAGGTGCGGATCTCGGTTCGTCCGGCAGCCGCTAAGGCCTGGGTAGCCCCAAGCTGCGGAATGTCCCAGGCCGACCAGATCGCCTTGATCGAACCCTTTTCCGGATATTTGTTGAGGATTGCCGTGATCTGCGTGAAGGCGTCCTGCACGGTGTTGGGGATGACGTCGCGCAGTTCCGGCTGGAGGATTTTCACCTTCGGGAAATATTTGACGACGTTGACCAGCTGATCGTAGCGGATCGCGCATGGGGTCACGCCGTAAAAGCCGTTGAAGACGACGATATTGCCTTCACCGCCGATATCGGAAACGAGCTGCAAGGCCAGGTCCTTGCCGATCCCCCAATTGTCTGAGGTGGTGTTGTTGATCGAGTTGGTCGAACCGACATCGACGGTCAGGACCGGGATGCCGGCGTCGCGCGCCTTTTTCAGCCAGGGGTCGATGACGCTGAGCGTCCCGAGGATCTGAACGATCGCATCCGGCTTCTGGGCGATCAGCGTCTGCAATTGCGAGACCAGCTTGCCGTCATTGCGTCCCGCATCGACAGCGATCGGCTCGCCACCGAGGCGCTTTACCTCTTCGATCTGGGCATTATAGGCCTGCAGGTCGAAGAAATGATCGGTGCCGGTCGCGCTGATGGCGATGCGCTTGCCCTTCAATGACAGCTCTTCGGTTGCGAAAACCGGCTTCTGCCCGATCAGCGATGCGCCTGCGACGGCGACCCCGGCGGCGGCAGACAATTTCAGCAGGTCTCGTCTTCCGAGACCGTTGTCGGACTTTTCGATGCTCATTGCCACTCTCTCCAATTAATTATGTCTATAGATTAAATGTATTAATACGGATGAGGAGGAACGAATTTCCAAAAGAACGATCTACAGGGAAAAGAGTGGAGGGAGCGAAAGTTGATCCGTGGCCGCGGTTTCCCCATGACCGGGAATGATTTCGGATGTTTTAGCACTTTGTCAGCGCGATCAGATGGGTCTACAGGATGCTCGCCAAAACCTCAGAGATAACGGAGAATTTCGTGGCCTGCCACCGTCTGTAGTCGAAGACGAATTGCGCGGAAATCCAACAATCCCCGCTCATCTGGGTAGCCTGCCATCCTAGTAAGCCTCGATTTTGCGCGGTGGCAAGCAATCTGCCGGCATGGCTGCGGGAAATTACATATTCGATAGCGGTAAGTCGTGCAGAGACATCGCCCACCCAGGAGCGCTCACCTGAGACCGGTGCCAGCGGCACACGCGACATAAGGTCATGCAATATTGCTTCCGGATTCGGTCCTCACGAACAGCGCAATGCTTTCGGGCGGATTATACCAATCAGGATGGTTAAACAGCCGACGTGCTATACGCGGCTGAGCGCGATATAGAATTGTCTCGTCAACCTCCGACCGCCGATACCGATCTCCCGCGTCGATGCGATCCAAGGAACGAAGGTGCCCTGCGAACCATTGCCGAATGAGGGTTTCAGCATAGGCGGTTGCTTGTAGCGGGTTGGCGCGCCGATCTGTGGTTTCCGCTGGCTCGAATAATTTGTAGTACGCCATCTCCTTCAGATGCGAGACTGCAGTGTTGTGGCTGGCGATGCGGTTCTCAACCAAAAACTTTGCAAGGTTGGAAGCGGTTAACGGGAGGCAGGACGGGTTAAGTTTCCGCTCAAAATGCAATGCCAAGGCCGCTTGGCTGAGCAGCCACTTCTGCAGATCAGCAACATAACGCACTACTCTGGGCGCTCTGCGATGGATTGCCAGTAATTCGGATGCGGATTCGCGAAGAGCTGCGGCAAAGGAGGCGTCAGCCATGAGATCTTCGACACTATAGCTGCGGCATCTATTCTGAAATGCGGCTGGACGTAAAGATATCGACATTTAAAACCCAAGTGTAAGCAATGCTGACTCTGATAATAAAAAAACAGCGAATGGACAAAAAGTCACTGCAGGAGTCAGTGACTGGCTGACATTATCCATAATTTGCGCACAATTCGAGGAGGCTTTTCATTAGGCGCCGGCCTCTATTAAAAGCCGGGCCAGACGGTTCCTGACCTTGCCAAGACCCAGAACACTGGCTGTCCGGCTCTATGGAGGTGTCGCCCGGAATTTCCATCGATCACATGGCGGTTTCAGAGAGGAACGGCGCCAAGTTGCAACCTCACGCCTTTTGGCGCGGCGAGCGGGCCATCAGCCTGGCGTAGGCGATGGCGGAGAGCATGTTGACGTGGTTGGCTTTGCCGGTGCCGGCGATGTCGAAAGCGGTGCCGTGATCGACCGATACGCGGTCGATCGGCAGGCCGAGCGAGACGTTGACCGCGGTCTCGAAGGCGACGAGCTTGATCGGGATATGGCCCTGATCGTGATACTGGGCGATGACGAGATCGAAGGCGCCGTTATAGGCGCGGGCGAAGACGGTATCGGCCGAGATCGGGCCGACCACGTCGATGCCCTTTGCCTGCGCCTGCTCGACGGCGGGCGCCAGGAATTCCATGTCCTCGGTGCCGAATAGGCCGTTTTCGCCGCAATGCGGGTTGAGGCCGGCGACAGCGATACGTGGGTTGCGGCCCAGCCGCAGGAAATGCCTGTGGCCGGCTTCGATCGTGGCGAGCACCCGCTCGGTCTTGGCGCGTTCGATCGCGCCCTTCAGCGAGATATGGGTCGAGACGTGAATGGTGTTCAGCCGCTCGGAGGCGAGCAGCATGAAGGAACTCTTCGAGCCGGTGAGATGCGCGAGTAGCCCGGTGTGGCCGTCATGGTGATGGCCGGCAAGGTTCATCGCCTCCTTGTTGATCGGCGCGGTGACGATGACATCGGCTTCACCAGACATGGCAAGATCGACGGCGCGGGTGATATAGCGCACCGAAGCATCGCCAGCGACCGGGCTCACCTTGCCGATCTCGGGCAGGGGCGCGCCGAGCGCCACTTCGTCGACGGCGATCCTGTCGTCATCGGCATCGGGAGACCCGAATTTCAAACCCGTGCCGCTGACGCGATCGGCGCGTTCCAGGGCCTCCACATTGCCGACGATGATGAAATCGCGGCGCTCTTCCCTGGGAAGGGTGGCCAAGGCCTTGACGATCACCTCGGGGCCGACGCCGGCCGGATCGCCGAGCGTCACCGCGACTTTCGCATTCCTGTCCATCAGTCGGTTCCTTCCGAAAAATAGTCGCCTAGAAGGCGGCTTCGTAAATCGTGCGAATGTCGGCGCGCGAGAGGTCGCGCGGATTGTTATCGAGCAGCCGGCGAATGGCAAAGGCGTCGTCCGCCATGGCGTCGAGATCGCTTTCCGGCACGCCGAGGCCGGAAAGCTTCATCTCGATCCCAAGGTCGGCGCAGAAAGCATAAGCCGCATCGAAGACGGATGCTGTGTTTTCCGAAGCTTGATAGCCGAGTGCTTCCATCACCGCTTTCGTCTTTTCCGGGGCGGCCGGCGTGTTGAAGGCAAGAACATGCGGGAAGATCAGCGCATTGGCGGCACCATGCGCCACATGCCAGCGTGTGCCGAGGGGATAGGCGAGCGCATGGCCGCCGGCAGTATTGACGGGGCCCAAGCAGAAACCGCCGTAAAGCGAGGCGAGCGACAGGCCGGCGCGCGCCTCGGCGTCGTTGCCGTCCTTGACGGCGCGGGCGAGATATTTGCCGACGAGCCGCGCTCCTTCGATCGCATAGATGTCGACCATCGGATGGGCCTTGCGGTTGGTATAGGCCTCGACACAATGGGCCATCGCGTCGACGCCGGTCGCGGCCGTCGTGCGGGCTGGCACGCTGAAGGTCAAGGCCGGATCGATGACGGCGATGTCGGCCAGCATGTGCAGGCTTTCCACGGCAAGTTTTGCCATCGTCGTGGGATCGGTGACGAGCGCGCGAATGCCGGCCTCGCTGCCGGTGCCGGATGTCGTCGGCACCTGGGCGAGCGCCACCTTGCGCGGCCCTTTCACCTTGTTCGGGCCGACGACCTCGTGCAGGGTCTGCTCGGAACCGGCAAGCACGGCGGCAAGTTTTGCCAGATCCATGGCGCTGCCGCCGCCAAAGCCGACGACCAGTTCGGCATTGGCGGTGTTGGCCGCCGCCAGGACTTTTTCAAGGTTGGCCGTATCCGGTTCAGGCGTCACTTCGGAGAAGACGGTAACCTCGCCCTTCAACTCCAGCATGTGGATGCGTGAGGCGTTGAAGGCATCGGAGATGACAAGCGTGCGCCGATGGCCTTGTTCGGCCGCCCATTTGCCGAGCTTTCCCGCTGTTCCGACGCCGAATTCGATCTGATGCGGCCGAACGATCGTGATTGGCGAACCCAAGCTGGCCATGAACCAGTCCTCCCTGCGGATCTGCGGCAATAGTGCTGCTCTCTTTAATGTAAAGTTGTAATGTCAATGTCAAGCCGGCATTCCGATGTGTGGGGATTTTTGTCGCCGAGCATGCGGCCAGTTATGTCTCAGGCCGATACTGCCGATAAAATATATATAGATATATCAGCATGTTGCCTTGATGGTTTTGATGGGGAGAAGATTTCATGCGTAAGGGATTGCCCGCCATTTCACCGCTGGCGACCGATCCCGACCTGTTATCAATTCCGACCATCTGATCGATCAATATCGGCGTATCCTGGGTCCTTCTGCTCTCGAACGGACCCAGGTTTTACAATTGCTCGCTGCCGCTCCCTCACGGCAGGGATTGCGGGGCGAGGCTGATATATTTGATGGCACGCCGGTAGTAGGTGTAGGCGATATGGAGCGTGCCGTCGCTGCCTACGATCGACGGATAGGAGAATTCGCGGTTCAGCGAATCCTTGGAATTGTTGCTGAGGCAGAAGCCGTCGCCGGTATCGAGGTCGACGCGATGCGGAAAGCTCCTGCCGCCATCCCTTGATATCGCAAGGCTCAGGGGCGCACGCGGAACACCCCAGACGGCCTTGCGGCTGTTGTCGGCGACAATGGCCGTCTCGCCGGCCTCGATGCCCTCGATTTCGTCATAGAGCGATTGGCGCCGCGCATCCGACATGTCGGCATTGGAATGGTTGTAAACCATTGCAATACCGCCATCATTCAGGATGGTGGCCTGGATCGAGGAGTTGTTGTTCGGGAGGTCAGTGGGCGCGGGCGCGCTCCAGGTCTCGCCGCCGTCGGACGATCGGCTGGACAGGATATTTTCGGCGAAACGGTTACGATAGAAGGCGATCATGTCATCGCCGCCGAGCGGCAGGATGTTCATGTGTACCGCGCCGAGACTATCCGGAATATCACGCATCTGCCAGCTCGCGCCGCCGTCACGTGAGATCAGCACCGCCGATGTATCGGCATCGCCGCTCCAGCGCTGGCCGTTCAGGCCGACGCAGCGGAAGACCGGAAGCAGCCAATCTCCTTTACCATTCACGACGATCTGTTGGCGAACGAAGGTGCCGGGTCTGTCGCAGAGGATTCGGACCGGGCCGAAGGTCTCTCCGCCATCATCGGATATCCGGCATTTGACAACGGAACCGTCCTGATTGCCCGAGGTCTGCGAGGTATAGAGCAGCCATATCTTTCCGTCAGGAGCCTTGAAAATCAACGGGTTCTGCTCGGATTTCTCCGGATCGTCGCTCATCTTCTCCGGCTCCGACCAGCGCTGCGAGCCCGGCGCCAGCCGCGACATGTAAATCGAAATGTCGCCCATGCCCTCCATCGTGCCGCCGAACCACACGCAGGTCAGCGTGCTATCCGGCAGAAAGGCGAGGTTTGCCGCGTGGTTCTGGATGCAGGGGGAGGGTAGGTAGGCCTCGGCGCGGCCCTCGACAGTGGAGTGAGGGGTGATGGCTCCGGTCATCAGGGCCGGAACGGCTTCTGGAGGCAGGCCGGTAAAGGTCACGACGGATCTCCTCAATGCAGCTTGGCGTAGCTTTCGGCGAGTGCGGCATAGTCAGCATCGCTCAGCGGCATCAGCGGTGCGCGTGTGCGCTTCCAGGCGGGATTGCCGGTCTTCAGCCCTACCATCGCCTTGATGGTCGGGATCTGGACGTAGGAATTGGACAGAGTGCGATAGGCGTTGATGCGCGCCTGCGCAGCCTCGACGTCGGCAATTCGCGCCTCGTTATGGACATGGTCGTAGACGGTGCGCAGTGAATTCGCCACGAGATTGGAGGTTGCGGTGATGCAGCCGGCACCGCCCGCCTTCAACAGCGGCAGCAGCAGCGGATCGGCGCCCGCCAGCACAGCGAAGTTGGGGTAGGCGGCGATGATCGCCTGCATGTTATTGAAATCGCCGGCAGATTCCTTGATGCCGACAACTGTTTCAGGGAAGGCCGCAATCAGCCGCCCGATCAGCGGAATGGACAGTGGCACGCCGGAAACCTGCGGGATGTGATAGAGGATGACCTGCAGGCGGGTGTCCGCGACCTTTTCCAACACTTGCGAATAGGCGGCGAAAAGTCCGTCGTCCGAGACGCCCTTGTAGTAGAAGGGCGGCAGCATGACGACCTTGGTCACGCCGAGTGACAGGGCGTGCCGGGTCAGTTCCACCGTCTCTGGAATGGCGACGACGCCCGTGCCAGGCATTAGCTTGTCGGCAGGAATACCGGCCTTCAGTGCCGCTTCCAGAATGGCGCGGCGTTCGGCTCCGGAGAAGGAATTGGCCTCGCCCGTTGTGCCGAGCAGTGCCACGCCATGGCACCCCTCGGCCAGCAGCTGCCTGCAATGATCGGTGAAAAGTGCGAGGTCCGGTGTGTTGTCTGCCTTCAGGGGCGTTGCCGATGCGCTGAAAACGCCTGTAATTCTGGAATTGCTCATTCCGCCCTCCTCGGCGCGTCCCGTCGTCGGTCGGTGTTCGAACCGCTCGGCTGCGCATGCAATTGTCATTCGTCTGTCGCGATAGAGCGCCAAGAGCTTTGCCATTGCGGCGATTTTGTCAAGAAGACAAAATGATTTTATGCGATAGAGAAAATTTATCTTGTTGTAATTGCTATATTATTTTTCTAGAAAAACTTTCGTCGGTTCGAAATTGCGAATTTTTATTGACATATTTACAATAACAAGAGAACGATATGGGGACGGATTGTGCTGCGCCGGGCAGGTGCAGGGAGAGCGCTGCCGAATTCACTCTGGGAGGAATGTATGTCTTTTAATCAATCGGATAAGACCAATATATCGCGTCGCAATGCGCTGAAGCTCGGCCTTGCAGCCGGCGTCGGCCTCACCGTGGTCGGGATGAATGCCCGCATCGTCCTGGCCGATGAGGGCCAGGTCCTGATGGTCGCTCATCCCGCCTTCGATCAGGATTGGTCGCCGCTGCGCGGTGGCGGCAGGACCTTCCGCTGGAATTCGATCTGGTGGGCCGCGCCCATGTATTTCGACAGCGAAGGCAATATCAAGCCTTACGTCTTCACCAGCTGGGAATCGGCCGACAACACCGTCTGGACCTTCAAGATCGACCCCAAGGCCGTCTTCTCCGACGGCAGCAAGATCACCTCGGCGGATGTCAAGGGCTCGTGGGAAGTCGCCTCGATGCCGAACACCAAGAGCCAGCGCGCCGACCAGGTGCTGAGCAAGGTCAAGGGTTACGCTGAAATCGCCGCCGGCTCTGGCAGCGAGCTGACCGGTGTCGCGACCCCCGACGAGGGAACTGTTGTCGTGACGCTGGCTGCCGCCGATCCGATCTTCTTCATGCGGCTTGCAAACCACATCGCGCCGATCACCAAGGCATCGCAGTCGCGCGGCAGCGACGGCGAGGAGATCATCGACTGGTACAAGCCCGACAATAAGCCGGCCTTCTCCGGTCCCTTCAAGCTGACGAGCATCGATATCGACGCCGGCAAGCTCTCTTTCGAGCCGAACGAGAACTTCTTCGGGCCGAAGCCGAAGCTTGCGCGCATCGACATCACCTCGATCGAGGACAATGTCAGCGCAACGTCGCTGATCAAGTCGGGCGAGTTCAATGCCCATACCGAACTCATCACCTCGACCATCATCCAGGATCTCGGCCCGGAATTCTCGGCCGGCCCGCTGATACCCACGAGCCAGCACTTCTGGTTCAACATTTCCCGTGCGCCGATGGACGATCCGAAGGTGCGCCAGGCCCTGATCATGGCGGTCGATCGCGACGGCCTGTTCAAAGCCTCCTATCCCGACGGGCCGCACAAGAAAGCCGACCAGATCCTCAACTCGGTTCCCGGCGCCGACAATTCCGGCTTCGAGCCCTATCCCTATGATCCCGAAGGCGCAAAGAAGCTGCTCGCGGAATCGAGCTACGGCGGGCCTGAACGCCTGCCGAAGATCCTGTTTGTCGGCATCTCCGGGCCGGCTATTCAAGCCGCCGCCCAGTTCATCGCCGAGCAGTGGCGTCAGAATCTCGGCATCACTGCCGTCGACATGAAGCCGCAGCAGGATTCCTATGCCGGTCCGGATCAGAACTCGGTCCAGATCTTCCGCGACGACGTCGGCACCCGTGTTCCCGATGCCGTCTCGTATCTCGCCGGCTCCATTGCCTCGACCTCGTCGAACGCCCAGAACAAGCTTGGCGGATACAAGAACGACAAGGTCGACAGCGCGCTTGCCGAAGCGACGACCAAGGCTGCCGATGATCCGCAGCGTATCGCTCTCGCCCAGCAGGCCCAGAAGGCGTTCCGCGACGATTGGGCCTTCATTCCATGGTATTCTCAGGCGATGTCGCGCTGGGCCACCAAGGAGGTCAAGGGCCTGGACAAGAACCTCGACTGGCAGATCGTTGAACCCTGGAACATCTCCATCGGCTGAATCGGAACGATCATTCCTGGCAATAAGCGCGCGAAGGCCGCAAGGTCTTCGCGCAAGTTTCAAGAAGAAGAGATGCGATCCGCCTGACTTCCAGGGATGGGAACGCATCGTACAACAGGTGGGAGGTGGCCTTGCTGCGCTACGTGCTAACCCGGTTTGCCATCTGGGTTCCGTCCGTTCTGGTGGTGATGCTGGCTGTCTATGCGCTGGCCTTCTATGGCGCCGGCGATCCGATCAAGCTCATCTTTCTGCGCGCGCCAGGTGATGTCGCCTATAATCCGCAGCGCATCGAAGCCATCCGCGAAAGCGCCGGTCTCAACAGGCCTTTCATCGAGCAGTTCGGCCTTTACATCTGGAACCTGCTGCACGGCCAGTTCGGCAATTCGCTGACCTCGGGCCGCTCCGTCTGGGCGATGGTCTCGGCCGCGACCCCCGTCTCCTTCCAGCTTGCCCTCTGTTCCATCATCCTGACAACAGTCGTCGCGATCCCGCTCGGCATGATCGCGGCGCTGAACCAGAATTCGCGCATCGACTATGCCATTCTGGGCTCGGCTCTCTTCCTCTGGGCGATCCCGGCCTATGTCGCCGGTCCGCTGCTGATGGTCGGCCTCATCGTGCTGCTGCCGGGCGCGAGCGTGCCCTATGGCTGGGGCGGCATCCTCGATGTCCGCATCTTGCTGCCGCTGCTCGTCCTTTCCTTCCAGCCGATCGCGCTGATCGTGCGGCAGACACGCGCCGCCGTCATCGAGGTGCTGTCGGAGGATTTCGTCCGCACCGCCCGCGCCAAGGGCGTGCCGGAGATCGTCGTGGCATTGCGCCATATCCTGCGCCCGGTGCTGACGCCTGTCGTCACGCAGCTCGGCCTGATCATGATCACCATCGTCAACGGTGCGATCTTCGTAGAACTTGTTTTCGGCCTGCCGGGTCTTGGCCGGCTGACCGTGCAGGCGCTGATCAATTCCGATTATCCTGTCATTCTGGCGATCACGCTGATCGGATCGTTCCTGGTGATGGTGTCGAACCTGTTGGTCGATGTGCTCTATCCGCTGCTCGATCCGCGCGCCAATGATACAAGAAGGAGCCGCTGACCATGTCCGCAATCCCTCTTTCCCCCGCAGAAACCATCGAGGAGCCGGCGGTCAGCCTGTGGCGCGACGCCTGGCACCGGCTGCGGCGCAACAAACTCGCCGTCTTCGGCCTGGCCGTCGTTCTGATCCTCGCCTTTGCGGCGATCTTCGGACCGTATCTGACGCCTTACGATTATCTGAGCCAGGACCTCAATGCCCGCAACGCGCCGCCGTCGATGAGCCACCTCTTCGGGACCGACGATCTCGGCCGCGACGTCTTCAGCCGCGTGGTCTTCGGCACCCGGACCGCCTTCCTGGTCGCAGTCATCGTCACCTCTTTCGCGGTGCTGATCGGCCTCACGCTCGGTGCGGTGGCCGGTTTCTTCGGCAACCCTTTCGATCGCGCCATCATGTGGCTGACCGATGTGACGATGTCGGTTCCCAATTTGCTGCTCGTCGTCGTCATCAACGCGTCGCTGAAATCGCCGATCACCCGGTGGATGGAGGCGCGCTATCTCGAGACCCTCAATCCCTTCTACCGCCAGACGATATGGGTGGATTTCATCCTCGTCTTCGGATCGATGGCGCTGATCTCCTGGCCGCCCTATGCCCGTCTGGTGCGCGCCCAGGTGCTGTCGATCCGCAGCCGCCCCTATATCACAGCGGCCCAGGCGCTCGGCCTGTCGAACTGGATTATCATCAAGCGTTATGTCGTGCCGAATGCGCTCGGACCCCTGATCGTCTCGGTCAGCGCCGGTCTCGGCACGGCGATGGTGCTGGAAAGCGCCTTCAGCTTCCTCGGCGTCGGAGTCAATCCGCCGACGCCGAGCTGGGGCAATATGATCTCGGACGGCCTGCGCGTCTGGCAGCATTATCCGCATCTTCTCGCCGCTCCGGCGGCCGTGCTTGGCCTTGCCTCGGTGGCCTTCAGCTTCCTCGGCGACGGTCTCAACGACGCGCTCAATCCGCGGGGCAGCAAATGATGGATATGCAAAACAGCAAACGCCTGCTTGATGTCAAAGGTCTGACCGTCGAAATCGATGGCCGCAATGGCCCGGCCGTCGTCGTCGACGGCATTGATCTCCATGTCGACAGGGGCGAGACCCTCGGCGTCGTCGGCGAATCCGGCTGCGGCAAGAGCCTCACCATGCTGAGCCTGATGCGGCTGCTGCCGAACAAGATCAAGGTCACCGGGGGATCGGCCAGCTTCGATGGCCGCGACCTGCAGACGATGTCGAATGCCGAGCTGCGCAAGGTGCGCGGCGGTGATATCGGCTTCGTCTTCCAGGATCCGATGACCTCGCTCAATCCCGTCATGCGGGTCGGCGACCAGATTTGCGAGCCGCTGATCTATCACCGCGGAATGAAAAAGGCCGAGGCCCGCGCCCGCGCCGTCGAGCTTCTGCGTCTCGTTGGCATTCCCGCCCCGGAAGAGCGTTTGCAAGCCTATCCGCACGAGCTTTCCGGCGGCATGCGCCAGCGCGTGATGATCGCGATCGGCCTTGCCTGCAATCCGAAGCTCCTGATTGCCGATGAGCCGACGACGGCGCTTGACGTCACCATCCAGGCCCAGATCGTCGATCTAGTGAAGGATCTGAGGGCCAAGCTCGGCATGTCGGTCGTCTGGATCACCCATGACCTGGCGCTGATCGCCGGCCTCGTCGATCGTGTCGCCGTGCTCTATGCCGGCACGGTGGTCGAGGACGCGCCTGTTGATGAGCTTTATGCCCGCCCGAGCCATCCCTATACGCGCGGGCTGCTGTCATCGATCCCGAAGCTTTCAGATTCGCCGACAAGCCGGCTCTCCTCGATCGGCGGCACGCCGCCGGAGCCCGGCCGCCGGCCGAAGGGTTGCCCGTTTGCGCCGCGCTGCCCGCTCGCAGAAACGATCTGTCACGAGAAGGTGCCCCAGCTCGAACCGTTGAGCGGCAGCGCCAATCATCGCGCCGCCTGTTTCGTCGTCCAGAGAATGCAGGAGGCCGCGTGATGGCTGCTCAACCGCTGCTCAAGGTCGAAAATCTGGTCAAGCATTTCCACGTCAGGCTCGGCGCCTTCGGTGAGCGATCGGCGACTGTCTATGCACTCGACAATGTCGATCTCGACATCATGGAAGGCGAGACGCTGAGCCTCGTTGGCGAATCCGGCTGCGGCAAATCGACGACCGGTTTCACCATTCTCAACCTCTACAAGGCAACCAGCGGCAGGGTCGTTTACAAAGGCCAGGATCTCGCCACGCTCGACGAGAAGCAGATGCGGCCTTTCCGCCGCGACCTGCAGATCGTCTTCCAGGACCCGTATTCAACGCTCAATCCGCGCATGACGGTGGGCGAGGCGATCGGCGAGCCCATTCTCTTCCACAAGCTCTGCACCAAGGCCGAGCTGAAGGAGAGGGTGGCGACGCTGCTCGCCGACGTCGGCCTGCCCAAGCGGTTCGCCCAGCGTTATCCGCATGAGCTTTCCGGCGGCCAGCGCCAGCGAGTCGCCATCGCCCGCGCGCTCGCCTGCCAGCCGAAATTCATCGTCTGCGACGAGGCGATCTCGGCGCTCGACGTTTCGATCCAGGCGCAGATCATCAATCTTCTGCTCGATCTGCAGGAGAAATACGGGCTGACCTATCTCTTCATCGCCCATGATCTCGCTGTCGTGCGCCACATCAGCACCCGCGTCGGCGTCATGTATCTCGGGCGGCTCGCCGAACTGGCGACCCGAGAGGAACTCTTCGACAATCCGCTGCATCCCTATACCAAGGCGTTGCTGTCTGCCGTTCCGGAGACCGATCCGGAGCATGAGCGCACTCGCCAGCGCCAGATCCTGCAGGGCGATGTGCCGAGCCCGCTGAACCCGCCCTCGGGCTGCCGTTTTCACACACGCTGCCCGATCGCCATGGATGTCTGCGGCAAGGTCATCCCCGCCTGGAAAGAGGCCCGGCCCGGGCATCTCGTCGCCTGCCATGCCGTCAACACGGGTGAGACCGCATGACGCTGAAAGCCGCCATCATTGCCGACGATCTGACAGGTGCGCTCGATACCGGCACGCCCTTTGCCGGAGCCGGCCTTTCGGTTGTGGTCGCCGTCGATATCGAGGCGGTGCAGGATGCAATTGCCACCGGCAGCGATGTCGTCGTCGTCAACACAGCCTCGCGCGCGCTCGGCGAGCGCGAGGCTGTGGAAAGAGTTAGGATGGCGACGGAGGTCCTTCGTGGCGCCAAGCCCGCCGTCGTCATGAAGAAGATCGACTCCCGGCTGAAGGGCAATGTCGCAGCGGAAAGCCTGGCGCTGGCGGAGGCGCTTGGTCTGGAGACGATCCTCGTGGCGCCCGCCATTCCTGATCAGGAACGCGTGACCTACCGAGGCTGCGTCGTCGGCCGTGGGGTCGCCAAACCGCTGCGGATCGCCGACCTGTTCAAGGGCAGCAGGGACAATGTTGTCGTTGCCGATGCCGAGGACGATATAGACCTCGACCAGATCGTCGACGGTCATGACTGGCTGAGGACGCTTGCCGTCGGTGCACGTGGTCTCGGCGCAGCACTTGCCCGCCGGCTTGGCGAAGCGGGGCGGCCAGTCACGGAATTTGTGGCAAGCCCGCGCACGCTGTTTGCCTTCGGCTCGCGCGATCCGATAACCGCCGCCCAGATGAGCCGCCTCGAGGCCTCCGGTACCTTGCGTGTGGTGGTGGACGCGCCGTCGGGCGAGATCGAATGCGGGGAGGGCCTGGCGCTGCCGGTGCTGCTGCGTTGCACCGGCGACATGGCGGCCGATTCAGGCCTTGTCGCCCAGCGCTTTGCGGCGGGCGTCAAAGCGGTCATCGACGACACGAGGCCCGACATGCTGATGGTCGGCGGCGGCGATACGGCGCTTGCGGTGTTCCAGGCGCTTAACATCCGGGTGGTGGCGCCGAAGGGCGAGATCGAGGCCGGTATTCCTTGGTTCGATGTTACGGCCAAAGACGGGCGGCATTTTCGGTGCGCCCTCAAGTCGGGGGGCTTCGGCAAGCCCGATAGTTTGCTAAAACTGGTTCTTCGGAATCAGGCGGCATAGTAAGATACCGTCGGGGAGAATGACGTGGTTGAAGTGAATGGCGACTCTTTGAACGCGGAAGCCGGCCCGCCGGGCAAGCCCGAACGCGGCAAGGCCGTCAAGCTGGTCGATCGCGTCTTCGACCAGTTGCTCGAGCGTATCCGTGGCGGAAACTATCCGCCGGATTCACGTCTTCCCGGCGAGCATGAGCTTGCCTCGATGCTCGGTGTGTCCAGGCCGATCGTCCGCGATGCGCTGGCGCGCCTGCGCGACCAGGGCATGGTCTATGCTCGGCAAGGCGCCGGCACCTTCGTCAGCGCGCACGGATCGCCGACCACGCAGCTTGCTTATTCGCCGGTCAAGACGATCGCCGATATCCAGCGCTGTTACGAATTCCGCCTGACGATCGAGCCGGCGGCCGCCTATTTCGCCGCCAAGCGCCGCAATGAGCAGGCGATTCAGAAGATTGCCAGCGCGCTGGCGGATCTGCGCGAGGCAACGAGCCATCAGCTTCACCGCACCGACGCCGACTTCATTTTCCACCGCGCGGTGACGGAGGCTGCCAACAACCATTATTACACCGCCTCGATCGATGCGCTGAAAGCTCATATCGCCGTCGGAATGCATCTTCACGGCCTCTCCCTGCTTGGCCCCCGCCAAGGGCTGGAACAGGTCTACGAAGAGCACAATGCCATCTACAAGGCGATCGCCGACGGCCGGCCCGATGACGCGCAAAGGCTGATGAAGGCGCATCTCGAAGGCTCCCGGGACCGCCTGTTCGAGGGCAAGGTGCTTGATCTCTCCTTCTGAGATGCAATTTCTGAGATGAATTCGGACAGCAATTCAAAACGCTACAGCGTCCCTTTCGTCGGCTTTGAGATCGAGAAGAAACCGCGGTTTTCCGCAATCGGGGCATAGGCGCTCGTAGCTCTGCGAGAGCGACTGGTTCATTTGTTTTTCCTCGGGGCCGTGGCCGTATACATCGGATGTGCAGCGGTCCAGGCGTCTTCGCCGATCAAGGGAACGAAGACTACGCCGCCGAGATCTTCTTCCTCGAAGGTAGCGGCTGCGGTGCGCGTGATGCGCTTCAGACGCTGCGCGTCGCTGCAGCCGACGGGGATGATAAGCCGCCCTCCCGGACCCAGCTGTTCTTTCAGGGCGCCCGGCACTTCAGGAGCGCCTGCGGAAACGATGATAGCATCGAAGGGAGCGGCTTCCGCCCAGCCCTTGCTGCCATCGCCCACGCGAACGTCGATATTGCCGTATCCGAGCTTCTCGAACCGCTCCCTTGCCTGGAGCGCCAGCCGTTCATGACGCTCGATGGAATAGACGTACATTGCGATGTGGCTGATGAGCGCTGAAGCGTAGCCAGAGCCCGTTCCGACCTCGAGCACCTTGTCATCGGCATCCAGATCGGCCTTTTCGATCATCAGGGCCACGATGAACGGCTGCGAAATGGTCTGGCCATCGCCGATCGAAAGCGGCGCATCTTCATAGGCGTACTCCTCGAATCCCGGATCGACAAATTTTTCGCGCGGCACCGTGCCCATCGCCCTGATAACGCCGGGATCGCGAATGCCACGGTGCGTCACAAGGTGCTCCACCATGCGATCTCGGATGCGCGTCATATCCATGGATCACCTTCACCCGTCGATTGATAGGTAGGTCATGCTCCTTGGGCGCACGTCGTCATCGGCCGCCGAAGGGGGTGCCGCTTCTTGGGCTAACTGCCTCATCCGGATTTCGTTCCTTTCGTCCTGCCGGATCAGAAACTGCGCACCCGATGAGTACAATCCTCCTGCAAGGTGAAAGGGTCGTGGCGACCCACGAAAATTAAGGGGAGAACGAAGAATTTCTTAATTGTGCTCGGCTAAAATATTTCAAATGCGACTTTTCGCACCTGCGAAATATTTGGCGGCCGACAGGGCGGAAGAGTTGATCCGGCAGAATTAAGATCGTCACAGTACTTGGGGCAGGGGATGCTGTTTAAATCAACGACTGGTCGTAATTTGTTTTCGATTGCCGCTTGCGGCGTCATCGCCGTTGTTGCGGCTTCAGGTGTCCTATTCTACAGCTCGTACCACGCAATTCGTACGGAAAGCATCGAGCAGATGCGGCAGATCGCCCGGTCGGAGGCCGTGGTGATTGAACGAGATATCGGGGGCACTGTCCACATTGTTGACAGTCTCGACACGGTTCTGTCGACGATGAGGCAGACCGGAGATGCCGACCGTGCGAGAGCCGACAAGATCCTGACGAATATGCTTGCAGCCAACGCGAACGTACTTGGGACCTGGACGGGCTGGGAGCCGGACGCCTTCGATGGAAAAGACAAGGAGTTCGTCAACAAGGACGGACATGACCAGACCGGTCGATACATCCCCTACTGGGTTCGCAGCGGCGGACAAATTACGCATGCCGCTTTGACAGACTACACGGTCGCCGGCGCTGGCGATTATTATCAGATCCCGTTCAAGACCGGCAAGACGACTGTCATCGAGCCTTATCTCTACGCGATCGACGGCAAGGACGTGCTGATGACCTCGGTCGCCAAGCCGATCGTCATCGATGGCAAAGCGGTTGGAGTGGCAGGGCTCGACCTTTCTCTGCAGGACACCAACAAGGCTTTTTCGCAGATTCGTCCGATGGAAACCGGCTTCATCAGCCTTGTGACCGCTGCCGGAAAGATCGTCAGCCATCCAAATGCCGGCCTGATCGGGAAAAGTCTCTCTGAGAGCGGAGCGGAAACGGCGGGCTGGGATCGTCTGATCGCCAATCCCGGTGAAGAGCATGAAGTCACAGGCCAGGATGGCACTGCGTCGTTGGCGGTAGCCGTTCCGGTGAAGCTTACGGAAAGCTCGAATTGGTTTGCGATCGTGTCCGTACCCAAGGCAACGCTCTTTGCCCAGCTGAACACGATCATGCGGGCTGCGGCGATCAGCACCGGCGTGGCCGCGGTCCTATTGGGCTTGGCGGGCTGGCTGATTGCGCGCCGCTTCGTCAACCGGATTTCGAACGTCATCGATGAGACCGCGGGGATTGCAGCAGGTCAACTCGACGTTCAGATCAGCGGCGTTGACGCATGTGATGAAATCGGGGATCTGGCGCGTTCCCTGAAGCTCCTCCTGGAAGGCAACCGCCATAAGGCGCAACTCGAATCCGAGGCGGAGGCTGGTCGCATACAGCAGGATCAGGAACGTGCCGAGCGGACCCGGCTCAACCAGGCCCAGGAAGCGGACGTGAAGTTTGCCGTCGGCGAACTGGCGCTTGGCCTTGCGAGACTTGCGGAAGGCGACATGACCGTCACGCTGGAAAGGCCTTTCACGCCGGCACTCGATGAAGCCCGAACCAATTTCAACGACTCGGTCGTCAAGTTGCGTTCGGCAATGATGTCGTTCTCGCAGAATGCGCAGGTGATACAGGCTGGCGCCGACGAAATTCGTTCGGCCGCCGACGACCTTGCGCGACGGACGGAACAGCAGGCTGCCTCCGTCGAGGAGACCGCCGCTGCACTCGAACAGATCACCACATCGGTCAAGGATTCCACCGTTCGCGCCGAGGAGGCAGGATCCATGGTCACGCGGACCAAGGAGAACGCCGAGCGCTCGGGTCAAATTGTTCGCCGCGCGGTGGAAGCAATGCATGACATCGAGCAATCGTCCAATTCGATCTCCAACATCATCGGCGTCATCGACGACATTGCGTTTCAGACGAATCTGCTTGCCCTCAATGCCGGCGTCGAAGCCGCGCGCGCCGGTGAGGCCGGCAAGGGCTTTGCCGTGGTCGCCCAGGAAGTCCGTGAACTTGCCCAGCGCTCAGCCAACGCGGCCAAGGAGATCAAGGCCCTCATCATTTCATCTGGAGCACAGGTCAAGCACGGCGTCGATCTTGTCAGCCAGACAGGCGCCGTCCTGAATGGAATTGTCGAGGAAGTGCAGCAGATCAACCAGAATGTCCACGCGATCGTTCAATCGGCCAGGGAGCAATCGACGGGGCTTCAGGAGATCAACACCGCCGTCAATCAGATGGACCAGTCGACTCAGCAAAATGCGGCAATGGTCGAGGAGTCGAACGCTGCGTCGCACACGCTCGCAACCGAAGTCACCGTCTTGTCCGACCGCCTCGCGCAGTTCCGGCTCGGTGTTTCTTCAGGCGCCATCGGCCGCAACGCCGCCCAGCACCATGGCGAACAACGGCCTCGCGCAGGTCAGATTTCGCTCGTCCAAGGAGGAGCGGCCGCATCTCCTGCCCATGCCTTGAAACAGAAGCTGACGGTGGCGTTCGGCAACGGTTCGTCTGCCGCTGCGGCTGCGGATCGGCAATGGGAGGATTTTTGACGGCTGAAACCAGCGGATCCACCATCCTGCGGCAGAATTGCCGAACCGATTGACTTGCGTCCGCGAAGGACTAAGTTTTAAACATCGCTAACATGCGCCGCACGACAATGGCGGCAGAAGTGGCGAGTGGTTGGGCAAGCTTGAGGAGGATGGGTTTGCCGTGGATTACCGTGTTGTTCTGCTGATCGCCGCATCCGTCATTGTCCTTTCCCCTGCTGGCGCTGGAGCGCAGGAGGGCGATGCGACGGCGGGCGCCGAAGTTTTCAAGAAATGCGCGACCTGTCATATCGCCGATTCCGATACGAACAAGGTCGGCCCGTCGCTGAACGGTCTGTTCGGCCGCAAGGCCGGGACGCATCCCAATTTCGCCTATTCGGCCTCGATGAAGGATGCCGGTAACGGCGGTCTCGTCTGGGACGAAGCGACGCTGCGGGATTATCTCCATAATCCGAGGGTGAAAGTGAAGGGCACGAAAATGGCCTTCGTCGGCCTGAAGGACGATCAGGAGATCACCAATCTCATCGCCTATCTAAAGCAATATTCGAAATGATGGGCGATAATCCAAACGCTGGGCAATACTCCGAATGGCAGGTCGCGGATCACGTGGCCTCTGCCTAAATCGCCGTAATTGCCGATATTTTCTATCTGTGCGATAATAAACACGGACTTTTTTGCGGAATGTGGTTTCACGGGTCAACCTGCTCGAGGAGGAGCGGACATGGCTGTCGTGCTGATCCTCGTCCTGATTGTCGTCGGCTCCGTGCTGTTCCATGTGCTGAGCCCTTGGTGGTGGACGCCCATCGCGTCCAACTGGACCTATATCGACAGCACCCTCGTCATCACCTTCTGGATCACCGGCATCGTCTTCGTGGCGGTGGTTTCGTTCATGGCCTATTGCGTTTATCGCTTCCGCCACAAGCCGGGCAACAAGGCGCATTACGAGCCTGAGAACCGCAGGCTCGAAGTGATGCTCGCCTCGGGAACGGCGGTCGGCGTCGCCGCGATGCTGGCGCCCGGCCTCATCGTCTGGAACCAGTTCATCACGGTGCCTGCCGATGCCGCTTCGGTCGAGGTCGTCAGCCAGCAATGGCTGTGGAGCTTCCGCCTGCCGGGGGCGGACGGAAAGCTCGGCCGCGCCGACACGCGCGACGTCACGCCCGAAAACCCGCTCGGCCTCGACAAGAACGACGCGACCGGCCTCGACGACATCATCGTCGAAGGCGGCGAGCTGCATCTGCCGATCGGCAAGCCAGTGCATATCCTGCTGCGCTCGATCGATGTTCTCCACGATTTCTACGTGCCGGAATTTCGCGCCAAGATGGACATGATCCCCGGCATGGTTACCTATTTCTGGCTGACGCCGACGCGCACCGGCACCTTCGAAATCCTCTGCGCCGAACTCTGCGGCGTCGGCCATCCGCAGATGCGCGGCACTGTCGTCGTCGATAATGACGCGGACTACCAGACCTGGCTCGGGCAACAGCAGACATTCACCCAATTGACGGCGTCGTCGGGAGAGCCGCCGCCGGCAAACTGACGTGGTGAGGACGGCCGGAGGCCGCATCGGGGAAAGGAAGGGAAGAGAGATTATGGTCGAGATTCCATCCGGCAGCATCCCATCCGCCGAAGTCGAGGATGTCGAGCTTTATCATCCGCACAGCTGGTGGACCAAATATGTGTTCAGCCAGGATGCCAAGATCATCGCCGTGCAATATTCGATTACTGCGATCTCGATCGGCCTGGTGGCGCTGGTGCTTTCCTGGCTGATGCGGATTCAGCTCGCCTTTCCCGGCGCTCTCTCCTTCATCGATGCCGATCACTATTACCAGTTCATCACCATGCACGGCATGATCATGGTGATCTATCTCCTGACCGCGCTCTTCCTCGGCGGCTTCGGCAACTACCTCATTCCGCTGATGGTCGGCGCGCGCGACATGGTGTTTCCCTACGCGAACATGCTGAGCTACTGGATCTATCTGCTTGCGGTGCTGATCCTTGTTGCGGGCTTCTTCGCCCCCGGCGGCCCGACGGGCGCCGGCTGGACACTTTATCCGCCGCAATCGGTTCTGTCGGGCACGCCAGGCGGCAAGGACTGGGGCATCCTCCTGATGCTCACCTCGCTGATCGTCTTCATCATCGGCTTCACCATGGGCGGGCTGAACTATGTCGTGACGGTGCTGCAGGGCCGCGCGCGCGGCATGACGCTGATGCGGATGCCGCTCACCGTCTGGGGAATCTTCACCGCGACCGTGATGGCGCTGCTTGCCTTTCCCGCGCTCTTCGTCGCCTGCGTCATGATGCTGTTCGACCGGGTGCTCGGCACCAGCTTCTTCATGCCCGCCATCGTCGAGATGGGCACGCAGCTCCAGCATGGCGGCGGCAGCCCGATCCTCTTCCAGCACCTCTTCTGGTTCTTCGGCCATCCCGAAGTCTATATCGTGGCGCTGCCGGCCTTCGGCATCGTTTCGGATCTGATCAGCACGCATGCGCGCAAGAACATTTTCGGTTACCGGATGATGGTCTGGGCGATCGTCATCATCGGGGCCTTAAGTTTCGTCGTCTGGGCGCACCACATGTATGTCAGCGGCATGCACCCGGCCTTCGGCTTCTTCTTCGCTACCACGACGCTGATCATCGCCATCCCGACGGCGATCAAGGTCTACAACTGGGTGCTGACGCTGTGGCGCGGCGACATTCACTTGACGCTGCCCATGCTCTTTGCGCTCGCCTTCATCGTCACCTTCGTCAATGGCGGGCTGACCGGCCTCTTCCTCGGCAATGTCGTTGTCGACGTGCCGCTGTCGGATACGATGTTCGTCGTGGCGCACTTCCACATGGTCATGGGGGTGGCGCCGATCCTCGTCATCTTCGGGGCGATCTATCACTGGTATCCGAAGGTGACGGGACGCATGCTGGACGAGACGCTCGGCCAGATCCACTTCTGGATCACCTTCCTCGGCACCTATGCGATCTTTTTTCCGATGCATTATCTCGGCCTGCTCGGCGTGCCGCGCCGCTATTTCGAGATGGGAGAGACGGCCTTCGTTCCACCTTCGGCCCATACGCTGAATATCTTCATAACCGTAATGGCGCTCGTCGTTGGGGCCGGGCAGATGGTCTTCCTGTTCAACCTGGTCTGGAGTCTTTTCCGGGGCCGGGAGGCGGGCGGCAACCCATGGCGGGCAACGACGCTGGAATGGCAGACGCCGCAGACGCCACCGGCCCACGGCAATTGGGGCAGGGACCTGCCTGTCGTCTACCGCTGGGCCTATGATTACAGCGTGCCGGGAGCGGCTGAGGATTTCATACCGCAGAATGTGCCGGCAAGCGATGGCGTCACCCGCGAGGTTCCGGCATGAGCGTCGTGCTGATCTTTCTGGCTGCCATCGCCGCCATCATGATCTGGTGGCTCTCCGGGCAGCGGCTGACCTCGAAGCCGTGGCTCGAAACCGGCTCGGTGCTGCTGCCGGATCATCACGGCGTCGACCGGCCGCCCGTGCCGGCGGTGAAGATCGGTCTCTTCGTGTTTCTCGGCGTCGTCGGCGCGCTCTTCAGCCTTGCCGTCAGCGCCTATTTCATGCGCGCGGCCTCGGCCGACTGGTGGGGGATGCCGGTTCCGCGCCTCCTTTGGGTAAACACCACAGCACTAGCCCTCAGCAGTGCCGCGCTCCAATGGGCCAAACGCGAAGCGCAGCAAGGCCGTATGGAGAGCCTGCGGCCGGCGCTCGCTACGGCACTTGCCCTGGCAGTGTTCTTTCTCGCCGGGCAGATCCAGGCATGGCGGGAACTGACCGCGGCCGGCTATGTGCTCGCCGATAATCCCGCCAACAGCTTTTTCTATATGCTGACCGGCCTGCACGGGCTGCATATCCTTGGCGGACTTGCGGTGCTCGCGCACACGACGGTCAGGGCATTCGCCGCCGACGTTCAGCCGGAAAGGCTGCGGCTCAGCGTCGATCTGTCCACCATCTATTCGCATTTCATGCTCGCCGTGTGGCTGCTGCTCTTCGCGCTGTTTGCCGGCTGGGCCAATGATTTCGTCGATCTCTGCCGCACGTTGATTAGCTAGGGGGTGCAGATGGCACAGACTATCGAGACACACGGCGGGGCAGACCTCAGGCCATCAGGCCTTCGCGGTGTCGCCGCTGATTTCAGTTCGGATCAGCGCGCCTTCAAGACCGCCTCCTGGGGCAAGGCGATGATGTGGATTTTTCTGCTCAGCGACACCTTCGTCTTCGGCTGTTTCCTCATCGCCTATATGACCGCGCGCATGTCGACGCCCGTCCCATGGCCCAATCCGAGCGAGGTCTTCGCGCTCCATATCGGCGGCCGGGACGTGCCACTCATTCTGATCGCGATCATGACCTTCGTGCTGATCTCGAGCAGCGGCACCATGGCGATGGCGGTCAATTTCGGCTATCGCCGCGACCGCCGCACGACGGCGATCCTGATGCTGCTGACAGCGCTTCTCGGCGCAACCTTCGTCAGCATGCAGGCCTTCGAATGGACGAAGCTGATCACCGAAGGCGTGCGCCCCTGGGAGAACCCGTGGGGCGCGGCCCAGTTCGGATCGACCTTCTTCATGATCACCGGTTTTCACGGCACGCATGTGACGATCGGCGTCATCTTCCTCATCATCGTCGCTCGCAAGGTCTGGCGCGGCGATTTCGACGTGGAACGGCGCGGCTTCTTCACCAGCCGGAAGGGCCGCTACGAGGCCGTCGAGATCATGGGCCTCTACTGGCACTTCGTCGACCTGGTCTGGGTCTTCATCTTCGCGTTTTTCTATCTGTGGTGAGGTCGTCATGAGCGAGACAACGGCGCATGCACAAGTCCAAACGGCGCATGCACAGGCACATACCGGACAGCAGCACCCGATCGGGCTCTACTTCTTCGTCTGGGGCCTGCTCTTCGTCCTCAGCGCGGCCTCCTACATGGTCGACTATCTCGGCTTCCAAAGCTATCTGAGATGGACGCTGATCCTGCTGTTTATGATGCTGAAGGCTGGCCTCATCGTCGCCGTCTTCATGCACATGGCCTGGGAACGGCTGGCGCTCGTCTACGCCATCCTGCTGCCGCCGCTGCTGGTGCTGGTTTTTGTGGCGCTGATGGTATCGGAAGCGGACTACACGATCTTCACCCGGCTCGCCTTCTTCGGCGCGACGCAGTAGAGCAGCGATCGGGCGATCTCTGTTGCGATTCAACCTATCGAAGATGGGGGTTCTTTCTTGTCCCAGGACCGTAGAGCACGCCAGAGCACAGTGTTGTCCGCATAGCCCAGCACACGCGCCACCTCGGACATCGGTGCGGCTTTTCGGTCAGCGAGATAGTGGGCGGCGAGTGTCTGGCGGTGTTGGCGAACGAGATCGCGAAGCGACACGCCTTCCTCCGACAGCCGGCGCTGCAGGCTTCGCGTCGACATCTTCAGTTCGGCAGCCAGGTTTGCGACCATAATCGGCTTGCGGCCCAGATAGATGCTGATCAGAGCCTGGACCTTTTCCCTGACACTATCGTCCGCCGCTGGCTCGTTGACCAGATCGCCGATATGCCGCTCCAGGATTTCGATCAGGCTTTTGTCTTCCGCGCGGTGGACACGATCTGCATCCGCCTTGGCGATGACGATCCGGTTGCCGGATTGGCCGAAAAGGATGGGCGTCCCATAGATGCGTTCCAGCACACTGGCGTCGCGCGGGGCGTGATGCTCGAGCTGGATTTCGATCGGCCGCCAGCCACGGCGGAAGCACGAACGGACGAGCTGACAGGAGGCGGCGATCGTGAATTCGCTGTCCTGCCGGCGCGGCCACATGCTGGGATCGACGATCCGGTAGCTCCAGACAAAATCGCCATTCTCCTCGAACACACCGGAACTGGTCGCGCCCTGCACCGCGTTCACATATTTCGACAGCCGTTCGAAAGCGCTGCGAACAGTCGGCGAGAGCGCGAAAAGCATGCCGATCGGGCCGATGTCGGCGGGCTTGAATCCGGTGCCCATGCGAGCTCCCAGTACTGGTTCGCCGGTCATTGTCGCCGCTTCCTCGAACAGCGCGACATAACGGGCCATGGGCAGGACAGCATAGGGATCTTCCAGTTGCGAGCGCAGAATGCCGTGCGAAGCCAGAAGAAGGTCGGTTTTCCCGGATCTTTTATCGATTTGTTGGACCAGCGGGATCAAAACAGAAGCTCGAATTGAAGCAACTGCGGGCATGCGGCTGACCAAATGCGATGCAACTGCCATTTTCAGCGTCTCCGGTGACCTCAGTGGCGCGAATTATCGATTCATTGGCACAAACTGCAATTTCGGGGCCAGATCGCCGCGCCTACCTTCCTGCTAACAAACAAGCAAAGAGGGTTCTCCATGACACTGGAAGCAGGCATGCCCACACTATCATCGCCGGAGCATCGTCTGGCCAAGGACTCGGTGGGGCTCGCGCATATCGTGTTTTTCGTCGTCGCAGCGGCCGCGCCGCTCACCGCTGTCGTCGGCGCTTCGCCGGCCGCCTTTGCTTTTGGCAATGGCGCAGGCGTTCCCGGCGCGTTCGTGCTCGCCGGCCTGCTCTACCTGCTCTTCTCGGTCGGCTTTACCGCCATGAGTCGCCATGTGGGCGGGGCAGGTGCCTTCTACACCTATATCACCCACGGCATCGGCAAGCCGGCTGGTGTGGGTGGCGCCTTCATGGCGCTGGTCACCTATAGCGCGGTTCAGGTCGCCATCTATGGGCTGTTCGGTTTCTTCATGGCCAATGCTATCGCGCCGCTTGGGCTGGTCCTGCCCTGGTGGGCTTGGGCCTTCGCAGCACTTGTCGTCGTGCTCGTCTGCGGTCAGCGCAACATCGCCTTCTCAGGCGCGATTCTGGGCGTCTGCATGATTGCCGAAATCGCCATATTGCTGGTTCTCGATCTCGCCATCGTCTTTTCAGGCGGCGGACCGGAAGGCATCACCTTCTCCTCCTTCGCCCCATCGTCGGTCTTTACGCCAGGTCTTGGTGTGGCGCTGGTCTTCGTCATCGGTTCCTTCATCGGCTTCGAGGCCACGGCCATTTTCGGCGAGGAAGCCGAAGATCCGGAAAAGACCATTCCCCGCGCCACCTATGTCGCCGTGCTGCTCATCACGCTCTTCTATGCCTTCTCCACCTGGGCCATCGTGCAATTCTACGGTCCGGGCAATGTGCAGGCCTCTGCTGCTGCCGGCCTCGACAGTTTCTACTTCGCTGCCGCCAATTCCGTGCTCGGTGCCTGGTCGAGCCAGGTGATGAACGTGCTGCTTATCACCAGCCTGTTTGCTTGCATCTTGTCCTTCCACAACACGCTCAATCGCTATTTCTTCGCCCTCGGCCGGGAAGGCCTAGCTGCAAAGGTGCTTGGCAAGGTTCACGCCAAACATGGCTCACCCTATGCTGCAGGTCTGCTGCAAAGTCTGATCGCAGCCATCGTGCTTGCCCTATTCGTAACCTTCGGCGCGGATCCCTACACCGTCGTGTTCTCATGGATGTCAGCGCTTGCAGGTATCGGCATTCTGCTGGTGCAGGTGCTGGTTTCCGTCGCGGTCATCATGTTCTTCCGCAAGACGCCGAGCAGCTACGGTGCCTGGACCACGATGATCGCGCCGGCGCTGGCGCTGCTTGGCCTCATGGGTTCGCTGGTGCTGGTCACTTCCAATCTTTCTCTCCTTTCCGGAAGCGAAAGCCTGATCGTCAAGGCGTTTCCCTATGCGATGGTGCTGGTGGGCATTCTTGGCGCGCTTTTTGCGGTCCGGATCAAAAGATCCAGGCCCGTTCTCTACGCCTCCCTTGGAAAGGTTTTCGAATGAGTGCCGTGGCTGAACTTGCACCCGTCGATCGCCTTCTGGTTCTCGCGGTCGCAATCCTCACCGGCGCAACGTTGCTGGTTGCCGTTGAGGCACACGCCTTCTGCTCGGTGTTTTGCATTCACGCAGGCTCGGTGACGATCGAGACGCAGATCTGCTCCGGTCGATCCTGATCGCCGCGGCTTGCGACGCGCGATGGTGCGTCGTCTCTCCCAAAATTAAAGGCACAAAATCAAAGAGGTATGTCCATGGACGCCGTTGTCGCAGTCACCCATCCGCTCGATCCTCTGAGCCTTGCCGAGATCGCCTGTGCTGTTGCCATACTCAAGGAGACACAGAAACTCGAAGCCACCTTTCGCTTTCCGATAATCCGGCTGGAGGAGCCGACCAAGGCGGATCTTGCCGCCCATCGGCTGGGCGAGAGGTTGCCGCGGCTCGCCTTCATCCTGGCGATGGATATCAGCAACGGTGAAACCTTCGAGGGTATCGTAGACCTGACCGCCGCCAAGGTGTCCTCCTGCATAAGACTGCCTCTCGATGAACTGCCCTATGGCCAGCCGCCGGTCATGCTGTGCGAATTCGAAACCGTTGAAGGCACCGTCAAATCCGATCCGCGCTGGATCGCTGCCGTCAAGAAGCGCGGCATCACCGACGAGGACATTCCGCTCATCCAGATCGATCCCTTTTCCTCAGGCTATTTTGGCCGCGAGTTCGAGAAGGGAAAGCGCATCGTCCGCGCCGTGTCCTATTGGCGCGAGGATATCCGTGACAACGGCTATGCGCATCCGATCGAGGGCGTGGTGGCGGTGGTCGACCTGATCACCAACCGAGTGGTCGATCTCGTCGACGATGAAAAGATCATTCCGGTGCCGAGGAAGAAGCGCAATTATGGCCGCGAAACCTTCCCGGAACCGCGGCCCGATCTCAACCCGCTGCATATCGTTCAGCCGCAAGGGCCGAGCTTTGCTGTCGACGGCTGGAAAGTCGAATGGCAGAACTGGAGTTTCCGTATCGGTTTCACCCCGCGCGAGGGCCTCGTTCTGCATGAACTCGGCATTAGGGATCAGGGCAGGCTGCGGCCCGTCGTCTTCCGCGCCAGTGTCACCGAAATGGTCGTGCCCTATGCCGATCCGACCGCAAACCACTATTGGAAGAGCGCCTTCGATGCCGGCGAATATGGCCTTGGACGCCTGGCCAATTGCCTCGAACTCGGCTGCGACTGCCTCGGCCATATTCACTATTTCGACGTGCCGGCGGCGGACGATTTCGGCCAGCCTTTCATCATGAAGAACGCCATCTGCATGCATGAGGAGGATTACGGCATCCTCTGGAAGCACTACGAATTCCGCAACGGGATTTTCGAAGTTCGCCGTTCACGCCGCCTCGTCATCTCCTTCTTCGCAACCGTCGGCAACTACGATTACGGCTTCTACTGGTATCTCTACCAGGACGGCACGATCCAGCTCGAAGCCAAGCTCACCGGCATTATCCAGACGGCGGCGGTTGCGACCGGCGAAACCTATCCTTGGGGCGGCATGGTCGATGACAATCTCGGCGGTCCGACCCACCAGCATTTCTTCAATGCGCGCCTGCACATGGATGTCGATGGCGATGGCAATACCGTGACCGAGCATGAGTTTGTGCCGCGTCCGTGGGGTGAAGATAATCCCTATGGCAACGTCTTCGATACCAGGACTCGTGTGCTGAAGCGCGAACTCGATTCGCCGGCGCTTGCCAATGGCGAGACCGGCCGTTACTGGAAAATCTCCAATCCGAACATCCGGAACAGCGTCGGCAAAGCGCCGGGCTACAAGATTGTCGTCATGCCGTCGCCTGTCATGCTTGCCCAGCCGGATTCGACCGTTGCCCAGCGCGGCGGCTTCGCCAAGAAGCACATCTGGGTCACGGCCTTCGATGCCAGGGAAAAATATGCAAGCGGCGATTATCCAAACGTGCATGCCGGCGGCGACGGCCTGCCGGATTATATCAAGCAGAACCGCGAGATCGAGAATGCCGATGTCGTGCTCTGGCATTCCTTCGGCCATACCCATGTCTGCAAGCCCGAGGATTTTCCGATCATGCCAGTGGAATATGCGGGCTTCACACTGAAACCGAACGGCTTCTTCGCATCCAACATCGCCATGGACCTGCCGCCGAATGGAAACGAGCAGAGTGTCGACAATCGTCTGCAGCGTTCACCCGGTAACAGTCCAAACGGTTCCTGCTGCCACACGTAGAGCGTGGCACTGGTCCGCAACTGACGTCTTCCCGGCGAGGCGATGACCCGGTAGAGTTGCCGAATGTGCGCCGATCATCCCACCCGGAGGCTCCGTATGGCTGAGGTCTTGTTGTTCCACCACGCACAGGGGCTGACCCCGGGTGTGCGTGCATTCGCCGACGATTTGAGGGTGGCCGGCCACACGGTGCATACGCCTGACCTGTTCGACGGGCGCACATTCCCAAGCATTGACGAGGGTCTCGCCTATATCGGCGAGATCGGATTCGATGCCATGAGGGAGCGCGGCGTTCGCGTCGCCGGCGAACTGCCCGCCGAGCTCGTCTATGCCGGGTTTTCATTCGGGGTGCTGCCGGCCCAGAAGCTGGCACAGACGCGACCCGGTGCGCGTGGGGCGCTGCTCTTCTACTCCTGCCTGCCGATCAGCGGCGAGTGGGCCTTCGGACCCTGGCCTGATGGCGTCGCGGTCCAGATCCACGGTATGGACAACGACCCGATTTTCGCAGGCGAGGGCGATATCGACGCTGCCCGCGAGATCGTGGAGAAGGTCGAGGATGCGGAACTTTTCCTCTACCCCGGCGATCAGCACTACTTTGCCGACAGCTCGCTGCCGTCGTACGATGCGGACGCGACGGCGCTGCTGACCACTCGCGTGCTTGATTTCCTGGATCGCACGGTGACCAACCGATCCACGCGTTAGCGCCGCGGGGCAAAGAGTTCCGGAATCATGGCGTGAGCGGTTTCCCGCAGCGTCTCTGCGTTTTGCCCGTCGATAGAGCGGTAAGGCCAGCGCAATCTGGTGCCAACCGGCCCCCAGTTGCCGATTGCGGCAAGCAATTTGTCGAGCGCGGCATTGGAAAAACCGTGATCCCGCCGGAACGGGACGACATGATCGTCCATGAAGGCGCAGATGCGTTTCTCGATCGAAAGCGCGGCCTCGATATCGGTCCGCATCATGTCCGTCCAGGCTTGTGCGCCTTGCGGGCTGAGGCAGGCGACATTGGAGAAGGCGCCGGCCGCGACGCCCGCATTCATTCCGGTTGCGAGATGATGGCCGGGTACGAAAAGGCTGAACTCGCTGAGGTGGGCGCGGGCCTCGGCATACCATTCCGCATCGCCATCGGCGAGTTTGATGCCGACCACCGACGGGCAAGACCGACACACTTCTGAGAGATCACGTGGCGATAGAACACGCTTCGCATGTGGCGGATTGTAGAGAATGAGCGGGATTCCGTCGGCTGCCTCCGAAACGCGTTTCAGGAAGTCGATTGCCTCCTGATTGGTCAGCGGCCACCAGTCGGGAAGGATGACCTGGATCGCCAACGGTTTCAGCGGTACGGCGCGACGCAGGCGAGCGAGCATGATGACCGGATCCGGCTGGCAGGCGCCGATGACGAAGGCCATGCCGGCTGCCTGGCAGCGGCCAGCCAGCATTTCCTGAATGCGGTCATATTCCGCCTCCGTCTGGTTATGAAATTCGCCGGCCGTGCCGTTCGAATAGATGCCGTCGACCCGGGCATCGATCAGGATGTCGATTTCCCGGGCGAGCGCCGTAAAGTCGATGCTGTCGTCATCGGCGATCGGAAGCAGCAGGGTCGCCCAGTTTCCGGCGATGGGATGGCGGCGGGTTTGCAGCGTCATGGATCGGTTTCCGGCGTCAGTTGAGGTCGTCGCGGATGCAGGCCTTGAAATGGCCCGGCGCGGTTTCCCTAAGGTCCGGGACGACCTCGCCGCATGCCGGCAGCGCGTTCGGGCAACGGGTGCGGAAGACGCAGCCGCTCGGGGGATTGGCAGGACTCGGAATGTCGCCCTTCAGGATCTGTCGGTGCCGTGGCGCATCGGGATCGGGCGACGGAATCGCCGAAAGCAGTGCGCGGGTGTAGGGATGCTGCGGCCCGGCATAAAGCTCGGCGCTCAGTGCTATTTCCATGATGCGGCCAAGGTAGAGCACGATCACCCGGTCGCAGATGTATTCGACCACCGCGAGATCATGGCTGATGAACAGCATCGTCAGGCGTAGCCGCTGTTGCAGATCACGCAGAAGATTGATGACCTGCGCCTGGATCGAGACGTCAAGCGCTGAGACCGGCTCGTCGGCGACGATGAATTCCGGTCCGAGCGTCAAGGCGCGGGCAATGCCGATGCGCTGCCGCTGGCCGCCCGAAAACTCATGCGCGTAGCGGTTGACCGCATCGGGCGGAAGATCGACCTGTTCCAGCGCAGTGCGGGCGCGCTCCGATCGCTCCTTCGGCGTGCCGATGCCCTGTATTTTCAGGCCTTCGGTCAGAATCTCCCCGATCGTCATGCGCGGCGAAAGGCTCGCGAACGGATCCTGGAAGATGTACTGCATCCGGGGCCGGGCGCGGCGCATCTCGGATGACGAAAGAGTGGTGATCTCGGTGCCGTCGAAACGGACGCTGCCGGCCGAGGGCTCGACCAGGCGCAGGACGGACCGGCCGATGGTGGTCTTGCCGCTGCCCGATTCTCCCACCAGTCCCACGACTTCCCCCTTGCCGATATCGAAGGAGATTCCCTGCAGGATCGTCAGTTGCGTGCCGCGGGACGTGTAATGTTTTGCCAGGTCGCGGACGGAGAGGAGTGGTTCGCTCATCGGGCCTAAATCTCCTGCCAGCGGATACAGCGGCTCTTGTGGCGCGGATTGACGTCGAAAAGTGGCGGCACCGCCTTGCGACAGTCCTCTGTCGCGAACCGGCAGCGCGGCTCGAAGGCGCAGCCGGACGGCATGTTGCCGAGGCTCGGGACCACGCCCGGAATTGCAGCCAGCTTTTCGCCCGCTTGCTTCATGCGGCTGGCGTTGCCAAGCTTCGGCATCGAGGCGAGCAGGCCCATCGTATAGGGATGCTTCGGATTGCGGAAAACCTCAGTGACCGGGCCGGTCTCGACGATCCGGCCGGCGTACATGACGGCAACCCGATGGGCGATTTCCGCGACGACTCCGAGATTATGGGTGACGAATAGCATGGCCATGCCGCGTTCGCGCTGCAGCTTTTGCAGGAGGTCGAGGATCTGCGCCTGAATGGTTACATCGAGCGCGGTGGTCGGCTCGTCGGCGATCAGAAGGGTGGGATCGCAGGCAAGCGCCATGGCGATCGTGGCACGCTGGCGCATGCCGCCCGAAAGCTCATGCGGATATTGGTCGGCACGGCGCCTGGCGTCCGGAATGCCGACGCCTTCCAGAAGCGTCACCGCAGCATCCATCGCGGCCTTGCGGCCCGCGCCGCGATGGATGCGGATCGGCTCGGCGATCTGATCGCCGATGGTATAGACGGGATTGAGGCTTGACATCGGTTCCTGAAAGACCATGCCAATGTCATTGCCGCGGATGGTGCGCATCTCCTGATCTTTGAGCGAGACGAGATTGCTGACTGCGCCGTTTTTGCGCTTCAGCCGGATGCTGCCGGCGGCGATCGCACCGATGTTGCGGGTGAGCAGCCGCATGACCGATAGGCTGGTAACTGATTTGCCCGAACCGGACTCGCCGACGAGCGCAAGCGTCTCGCCGGCTGCGACCGAGAAATCGATGCCATTGACCGCCGTCACCTCGCCGGAGCGGATGCGGAAGACTGTCCACAGCCCCTTGACGTCGAGAATGGTGTCGCCGATCTGGTGCATGGCGTCCATCAGGAAAGAAGGCCTGTCGCGCGCAGGATCTCGTCGATCCCCGCGGTTTCCGCTTCGTTGAGGGCGGCGCGGGGGCGGGGCATCAAGGCCGTGTCGATGATGCCGAGGCTCTTCATCGCGGCCTTGAAGGCGCCGATGCCGGAAGCTCCGCCGCTGACGCGGCCGGCGCCGACCCAGACGATTTCGAAGAGCCGGCACAAGCGTTCCTGCTCCTTGCGGGCAGCGGCCCAGTCGCCACGCTGAGCTGCATCCCAGAGCCTGACATAGCCATGCGGATCGACATTGGCGATGCCGGGCACCACGCCATGTGCGCCCATCTGCAGCGCAGTGTCGACGACGATCTCGGAGCCGGTCATCAGGAAGACGTCCTTGTTGTCTGCGAGATCGAGCAGCACATAACGGAAGTTGCCATCGTCGCCGCTCGAATCCTTGATGCCGATGATGGTTCCCTCGCTGGCGAGCGTCACGCTGGTCTGGCGCAGCAATTTCACGTGCACGCAGACGGGAATATCGTAGGCGATCAGCGGCACGTCCACGGCATCGCGGATATAGCGGAAGTGATCGATGATCTCGGCCTGGCTGGTGACCGTGTAGAACGGTGCCGTGACGACCACGGCGTCGGCGCCGGCCGACTTGGCGATCCCGGCATGATTGATGACGCGGTCGGTCGTCGGATCGATGACGCCGACGATCAGGGGAACACGACCGTTGATGACCTTGGCCGAATGCTCGATGATTTCCTGCCGCGTTTTTTCATCATGGAAGACGACCTCGCTGGTCGAGCCGAGCACGAAGAGGCCATGGCATCCGGCTTCGATCAGGTTTTCGAGCACCCGTGTGTAGGATGGGTAGTCGACGGTGTAATCCTTGTTCAGCGGGGTAATGACGGGGGGGACGACACCCTTGAATTTGCTCATTTTTGCTTTCTTTCGACGTCAGTTTAATTCGGCGCGAGGGTCGAAGGCATCGCGAAGACCATCGCCAATGAAGTTGATGGCAAGGACGGCGAGCACCAATGCGCCGCCGGGAAACAGCCATTGCCATGGGTACTGCTCAAGCACGGCGGTGGAACGGGCGGCATTCAGCATGTTGCCCCAGCTTGCTGCCGGCGGCGCGATGCCAAGCCCGAGGAAGGAAAGACCTGCCTCGAGCAGAATGGCATTGGCGATCTGCAGCGTCGCGAAGACGACCAGAATATCGATCGAGTTCGGCAGGCCGTGACGGAGGAGGAGGTGCGGGAGACCGGCGCCCATGCCTCGTGCCGCCATGACGAAATCACGCTCGCGAAGTTCGAGCAGCCGCGAGCGCACCATACGCGCCAACAGCGGCCAGGAGAGGAGCGAGATTACGAGGACCGTCGGCCAGATGCCGGTGCCGGCGATCGAGGCGAGCACCAGCAGAAAGATGACGGGTGGCAACGTCATGACTAGATCGACGAAACGCATCGTGACGGCATCCGCCCAGCGGCCGGCAAGTGCGGAGACCGCGCCGACCAGGAAGCCTATGATTGCGGAAATGACCGTCGAGGTGATCGCCACCAACAGCGAAATCCGCCCACCATCCATGACCCGGGCAAAGATGTCGCGGCCGACGCCATCGGTGCCGAACCAGTGCTTGGCCCCTGGTCCCGCATTCATCGCTAGGAGGTCGATGTCGTTGGGCTGGAAGCTCCACCAGAGCGGATAGGAAAGGATCGCCAGGATCATCAGCGCGATCACGCACAGGCCAAGGCATGCCGCGTTGTTGAGCGTGAAGCGGTGGAGGGATCGCGCGATCGGGCCTGGGCTGCGGGCAGAAGGTCGTGCCAGCATCGCTCAACCCACCCTGATCCGCGGATCGACCACCACATAGGCGAGGTCGGTCAGAAGGTTGACGACGATGACGCAGGCGCCGATCACCAGCGTCGAGCCCATGATGACGGGATAGTCGCGGCCCTCCACCGCGTCGACCATGAGCAGGCCCATGCCTGGCCAGTTGAAGACGCTTTCGATGAAGATTGCCCCGCCGATGGCAAGGCCGATGGTCGAGCCGATCAGCGTGATGACGGGGAGCAGCGCATTGCGCAGGGCGTGCTTGGTGATGACCCAGAATTCGAAGACGCCTTTGGCGCGCGCGGTGCGCACATAGTCCTGGTTCAGGACCTCAAGCATGGAGGCCCGCATGTAGCGCATGATCAGCGCCGTCTGAGCGACGGCCAGCAGTGCCCCGGGCAGGATGAGGTGATGGATGAGGTCGGCGGCCGAAAATTCCCGTCCTGGTGTCAGCATGCCGCCGGAGGGCATCCAGTTGAAATAGACGGAAAAGAGATAGAGGCCGACCAGAGCGCTCAGGAACGGCGGGCTGGAAATGCCCATAACCGCGAAGACCGACAATGACAGGTCGGCGATCGAATTGCGGCGAACCGCGCCGACGATGCCGGTTGCGATCCCCGCGACGATCGAGATTGCGATCGCGGTTCCCATCAGAAGGACCGTTGGGCCGACGCGTGACAGGACGAGGCCGAGGACCGGCTGGTCGGGCCGCTTGATGGAGTAACCGAGATTTCCTGTCAGCGCCTGCTCCAGCCAAGCGACGTATTGGACCGGCAGCGGCCGATCCAGGCCGAGCGTGGCGCGCAGTTCCGCAAGGTCCGATGGCGACATCGGGACATTGGGATCGATATACGCGTCGATCGGATCGCCGGGGGTAAGGCGCAGCATGACGAAGATCAGCACGCTCAAAGCAAAGAGCATGCCCACTCCGATCAGCAGACGCCGGAGACTGTATCTCAGCATAAATGTCCGTTCCTGTGAGGGTGGCGGGGTCGGTGACGAGGCCACCCTTTGCTTCTCAGGACGGGCAACGCCCTATTCGGCGATCGCCCATTTTTCCGGATGCGCCTGGTAAGGTCCGCCGCCGGGGGCAGGGGTCCAGGTGAAGTCTTTCAGCTTGGTGGATGCGATGCCGTAACGGTTCGCCACCCAGAGCGTGCCCCAGGGAAGCTGGCTGTTCATCACCTTGCAGACGTCCTGATATCGGGTGTCCCGCTTGGCACCGTCCGTTTCTCCGAGGGCTGCATCGAGCGCCTTTGTCAGCTCCGGCATGCGCACCCGAGCGACGTTCGGGCCGGCCGGTGGAATCTGCTTCTCGTTGAGGCCGACATTGATGCTGCCCGGATCTGGGCCGTTCTGCAGGCCTGCATAGACCTTCTGGAACTGCGCGACATCAGGCGACGCGTTGAGCACGATGCTGTTATAGGTCGGAGCGTCGACGGCGCGCGGCGTCACGTTGATGCCGACCTGAGCGAGCATCGCCTGGATCGCGGCCATGACATTGCCGGCAAGCGGCGTCGTGTAATAGGTCAGAAGGGTAATCGGCTTGTTGCCGTTGATCTGGTCCCAGCCGGCTTCCTTCAGGAGCTGCTTGGCTTTTTCCGGATCATAGGCATAAGTCTCGATGCCCTTCGGCACCACCTGATCGGCGACATAAGCGCAATTCGCCGGCTTGGCGGCGCCGCCGTATAGGCTCTGGATGATCGCATCACGATTGATCGCGTACATCACCGCCTGACGGACTCGAAGATCCTTCCAAATCGGCGAGTCGTGATTGAAGCCGAGATAGTTGACGACGAAAGAGTTGCCTTCGATGGCGCGAAAATCCTTGCTGTCCTTAAAGGCGGTCAGGTCGTTCGAATCCACGTAGGTGAATTGGATCTCGCCGGCGCGCAGCGCGGCGATCGCCGCAGCCGGATTGGCGAAATAGCGATTGATAACCTTCTCGAGCGCCGGTTTGCCGCCGCGGTAATCGGGATTGGCCGCGAGTTCGACGTATTGGTCGGTCACGTATTTGGTGAATTTGAACGGACCTGTGCCGATCGGCGAGGTGGACCACCAGCTGTTCTTGGCGAGCTGCTCGGCGGGGATCTGCGACAAAGCGTGTTCGGGCAGCATCATGACCTTGGTCATGGCGTCCATCAGGTTTGCGGAGGGCGCCGACAGCTTGATGACAAGCGTCTTGTCGTCCTTGGCCTCAACCGAGGATATCGCATTCAGACGGGCCGCAAAAACAGAGCCGGTCTTTGCATTTTGGGCGAGCCCTATCGTGAACTTGGCATCCTTCGCCGTGAAAGGCTTGCCGTCATGCCATTCCGCATCCGCGAGCTTGAACGTGTAGGTGAGTTGATCGGGGCTGACTTCGTAGGATGAAGCAAGCAGGCCCACCACCTTCTGCAGCTTTTCGTCGTAGGTGACCAAGGGCTCGAAATAGACGCTGAGCCAGGTGAAGCCCGCCGTCGCGGCCAGTGGGTTGAAATTGCCCTGGAAGCCGCTAGGGCCTACATCGAAGCCGCCCGAGAGTGTTGCCGCCTCAGCCGGGGTGGCGAAGGCTGGAATGGCGGTCGTAGCCATCATCGCGGCAAGCGCGATGGCGGATGACAATCCTGACAGTCGATTCATTGTGCTCCTCCCACATTTGAATTTGTCTTATTGGCAGCGATCACCCGAGAAATACCCTCGTAGTGGCGATCCAGGCGTCTTTGCGCCTCTGCAACATCCCTTGCCTCGATCGCATCGACGATCGCCGCGTGATCCCTCCAGGTCGCGACGGGATCGACGTTATCGAGATTGACGAAATCGGAGGCCTTGTAGAAGGCGAGCCAGAAGACATCGATGAGACGCGCAAGCGTTTCGTTGTTTTGGCACCGGAAGAGGAGGGTGTGGAACCGCTGGTCGTCGGTCGCAAAGGATTCGCCGCGCCGCGCATGTTCGCCCATGCTGTTGACCGTCGCTCGCAACTCGGCAATGTCCTCGTCGCTGATCTTTTCGACCGTCTTGCCGATCAGACCGACTTCCAGCGTCCGGCGGATCTCGATCACTTCCTCGATCTGACGGAGCGCGCCGCCGAGGCCGTAGGCGAGATTGTCGAGCAGCGGCTCGAAAGAGAACGCCTTGACGAAGATGCCGACGCCGCGGCGTGATTCCAGCACGCCGACCGACTCCAGAGCCTTGATGCCTTCGCGCAGCGAATTGCGGCTGACACCCAGCTGGTTTGCCAGCTCGGATTCTGCCGGCAGGAGCGTCCCAGGCTTCAGCCCATTGTCGTCGATATAGGCGCGAAGACTTTCCTGCACCGAAACGTGGAGAAGGGGAGCGCGGGTGAGGGGCTTGATCGACTTCAGCGGCATGCCGGTTTCGTTCCATCCGTATTTACGTCGATCGAGACATATCCACTTGTAGGATATCTGTCAATTGGATATGCGGAAGCCGGCCGCCCAGTGAACACAACACAGGTCTGAGAAATGATGGAGAGTTTTCCCGTGCCAGCCCGTTCCGGTTGGCTCGGCGGATCATGTTCGGAAAGGCTGGATTGTGAATTCCGGATCATCGTTTCAGGTCACTTCGGCGTGACCGATGGTCCTTAGGACTTCGGCCGAGGATGTCCCATCAGCGCGTCGTACTCTCTGTCGGTCAAACGTTCGATTGCCCGCAGCTGTGCGGGAATGTCCATCCGCTCATGCAAGACCGCGGCAATGACGAACGTCGTATCGTCAGCGACAATATAGACGGCGTAGTGGTGCTCGATTTTGTGGAGCCGGAAGAGCGAATTTCCGACGCGCTCGTCTTTCTTTGTCCTCACACGGGCATGCGCTTCGGGAATGGCTTCAAATCCCGCCCGCAGCAGGCGGCCGTATGCCTTTGCCTGTTCGATGGACCATTTCCGCGCCGTTTCGCGGACTGCCAGGCGATAGTTATCAAGGGCAGTCAGCAGAATGAGAACGCGAGGAGCCACTAGCGCAGCTCTTCATCCAGTTCCGCATCGACGGCGTCCAGCGCAGAAAGGGGCAGCATCTCTCCGCGTCGGAATTCCTCTTCGGCCCGCAGCAGCGAGCGGATGGCATAACGACGGTCTTCTTCGCGTGCCATATCCTCGCGAATGAGCGCGCGCACATATTCGCTCGGCGTCGTGTATTGGCTCTTCCCGTTGGCGCGCATATCGACGAAGGCGCGCATTTCATCGGGCAGGCTAACATGCAGGCTGCTGGTCATCACCGCGGCCTCCTTATCCAGATTGCTAGATGAATTGTTCTGCATCCCCGAGGCGATGTCAATATTTGACATTACGGTTGATCCTGCCAAGCGCGATCAGCAAAGGATCATACCTAGTCACTGTGTTCGAGGCGATCGAGATGCCTTGCAGCGTCAACGGTCCCTTGCGTGGCGCATGTCGCACTCTCGTATCGATAGCCGCGACGCAGCTTGCGGACAGCCATGCGCTCATAGGCAACAGCAGCCTCCCCGGGCGTATCGAACAGTTCCACTGTCAGCCGCCCTCGGTCCCGATCCGGCCCCAGTTGCGCACGAGAGAACTGCCTCCGAACAATGTCGGCTGGATTGATAGGCGATAGAAGCGCGCCATGTTTCGAGACGGATCGATCCGGTAAAGCAGCATGATATCGGCTTTTGCATCCATAGCCGGATCATGCGCGCTCACCATTTGGCGGTCCAACGAGTTTCCTGAATCGGTCGCGGCGGATCGATTCATGTCCGTGTTGCATCGCGCTCAGATGGCTGAATGAGGATCGTCGCTATACGGGTAGACCGGATGGCCGGGACCGATGACTTCCCGCACGCGATCGAACCAAGTGGTAACCGCCGGATAATCTGTCAGGACGAAGCCGCAATCCGCTGCCCGGTGGGCGTAGGCGTAAACCGCCAGGTCCGCGATCGAAAACTCCTCATCCACGAGATACGGCGTGTTCTTCAGCCCGCGTTCCAGTGCGGCAAGGGCACGCAGGCCAGCCGCGCGTTTGGCTTCGACCATGGCCGCGTTGAGCCCGAGGCGCCCTGTCAACGTCCAGAAGCGCAGCGTGCCGATGACCGGCTCGATGTGATACTGTTCGAAGAACAGCCATTGCATGACCTTGGCACGTTGATAGCGATCTGCCGGCAGAAACCGGGTTCCCTCGGCCAGATAGGCGAGGATGGAATTGGATTCGGCGATCGTCCGCCCATCCTCCAGTTCCAGAACGGGAATGCCTCCCGCCGGATTGAGGGCGAAAAAGGCATCGGTGCGGGCTTCGCCTTCGAAAATCGATAGCAAGCGGACTTGATACGGAATGTCCAGCAGCCCGAACAGGACCCTGACCTTCCAGCCATTCTGCGATGGGCGATAATCGTAAAGCGTAAGCATAAATTCCTCCTTTGACGGCGGATTGATTCTGCACGCTAGGTCAGCCATCGGCCACCCGATTTCTGCCAGGAGGCTATGGTGTGGCGGCCGTAGTACCGGCCGCATCTTAAATTCTTTCCTGGGATCGTGTCTTCTCTTCGGAACGAACCGCCTATTGCCTCTGTGGCGCCGGCGCCTGCTCTTGGCGTTCGATCGATATCCTGTTTGTTCCCAAACTACTTTCCATCCAGCCACTCCTGCAGCTCTGCTTCAGCCCGCTCCAGGGCGCTGTAGTTCAGGAGTTTGCGCAGGAAAGCGACGGTAACAGCTCGGGCGCGGAGATTGAAGCGACCGTCCTCGTGGTCGTCGCCTGCGCTCTGGTAGACGTCGAGTTTGTCGTAGAGCTGCTGCAGGCGGTTCTGCACGCTGCGCAGCGAAAGGCCCCTCCGTTTGGCTATGGCCCTGTCCGTGAGGCCGAGGGCGATATCGACGAGGATTTCGTATTCGGAATCGGTGAAGCCGTTCGTCTGGCCCAAGCTCTTCTGCTGCAGGCCCCGCACCTCGCGGTCGATGACGCACTGGCTCTCGATGAAGATCGAGCGCAATGCGAGCCTCAGCCGCTCGTCCGAGGCGGATTTCAGCACATAGCCATAGGCGGCGCCATCCGGCACGATACGCGAGACGCCGCGCACATAGGCCTCGTCCGAATAATTCGACCAGAACAGGATGCGCGTCTCCGGTCGTTCTTTCCAGATCGTGCGCGCAGCCTCGATGCCGTTGCGGCTCGCCATTTGCAGGTCCATGACGATATGGGCCGACTTATGGTCGCGGGCGAGTTTTTCGCCGACGGTTCCGTTCTCCGCCTCGATCACCGTGTTGCATTCCGGCAGGGCCGCGTTGACCGCTTCGTGCAGATAGGACCGGTGCAGCGGGTCGTCCTCGACGATCAGAACCTTCATCGCGTCTTTCTCCTCAGTTTGGCCCGCTCGCCGGGTCGTGCGGGCCGAGCGGCAGCACGACGCGCACCGCAGTCCCGCGATTGTTGTGACCAGGCCCAGTCATAAAGCGTGCCGAGATCAGCCGCGCACGGGTCTTCATATTGTCGATGCCGCCGCCGATCCGTCCCCGCGCCTTGGCGAGCCCGGTGCCGTCGTCGGAGATTTCGATCGATAGCCTCTCGTCGTCAGCCTCGAGCCGCACCATGATGGTGAGCGGGGCGGCATGGCGCACCGCATTGTTGATCGCCTCCTGGGCGATGCGAAACAGCGCGACGCTGACGGTCGGTTCCAGTTGCTCCAGTGCGCCATGCGTCTCGTCAACGAGACCCCATTCGATGGCCGATCCCGCATCGCGGGTCGATCGGTCCAGATGATGCTCGATCGCCTGGGCGAGGCCGAAGAGCTGGAGTACGGAGGGCTTTGCCTGCTCGATGATCTGCCGCAGATCCTGCATGCAATGCTGCAGGGAACGCGAGACCGGCTCCAGCGCTTCGGGCGCCACCTCGCCGTTGCGTGACAGCCGATCGATCCGGCGGGCAAGCCGCGTCAGGTCGGCCAGCGTCTGGTCGTGAAGGTCCATGCCGATCCGCTGGCGCTCCTGCTCCAGAGCTTCGGTCAGCTTCAGCGCGCCTTGCCGCAATCCCTCCTCGCGGGCCCGAGCCTCAGCCTCGACGATCGCCGAGCGTTGTGCATGCTCGGCCGCCCTGAGCGCAAAGAAATAGGGCGTCAACAGGTCGGCTATGATGCGGGCGCGTTCGATATCCTCCATCGTATAGACGCCCGCCCTTTGCGAGGAACAGGAGAGTGCGGCGATGATCGTGCCCTGCACCTTCATCGGTACATGCAAGCGGCTCCTCAGCGACTGTTCGACGATCGGCCGCTTGAACGCGCCCTCGAAGTGGAAGCGCGGATCCGTCATAGCGTCGTCCGTCAGCATAAACTCCACCTCGCCCCAGAGCAGCGAACGGATGGGGCTGTTGACAACAGGCGCCCCTGCAATCTCGCCCCAGGCGGTCTCGATGCCTGTCTCGTAAGCCGTGTGGTAGTTGCCGCCTTCGAGCAGCACGCAGACATCGAGATGGTCGTGGGGGATGATATGGGCGACCTCGGCGGCGACGGAACGGATGGCCGAGCGGAAGTCGAGCTGGCCCGCGAGCAGCCGGGAAATGCCGAGATAGTGGTCGAACATGGCTGCGGGTGCGAGATGCAGCATCGTCAGTTCCTCCCATAGACGGCAGCGGGCTCCTCAACCCGCTGCGATCGCTTCGCAGTAAGCGCCCGAGAAAGCGCCGCCGTCTTGCGTAAACCCGCAGCTTGTTGCGCAAAACCCGCAAACGAATTGCCGCCTTGCCCCTGTACAGGCCAGTCGATCTCCCGCATCCTGCCCTTACTGAGAGGAGGAAGCTCAGTGCAAGAACAATTTTCACTCGAACCCCATTGGGGCAGGCAGGAGTGAAACGATCCGCCGACCGGCGATCATGAGGGAGGAAGACATGACAATCCGTAAGATGCTTCTGGCATCGGCCGCTATTGCTTGCGCCGCGATGCCCGTTTCTGCCTTTGCCGATACGTCGGCCAAGAAAATCGCCCTTTCCAACAATTATGCCGGCAACTCGTGGCGCCAAGCCATGCTGACGAGCTGGGGCAAGGTGACGGGCGAAGCCGTGAAATCAGGCGTCGTTGCCGCAGCCGACCCTTTCACCACCGCCGAGAACCAGGCGACGGAACAGGCCGCGCAGATCCAGAACATGATCCTGCAGGGCTATGATGCGATCGTGCTGAACGCCGCTTCGCCGACGGCGCTGAACGGCGCGGTCAAGGAAGCCTGCGACGCCGGCATTACCGTCGTGTCCTTCGACGGCATCGTGACGGAACCCTGCGCCTGGCGCATCGCCGTCAACTTCAAGGAAATGGGCCGAAGCGAGGTGGAGTACCTGTCGAAGAAACTCCCGCAGGGCGGCAACCTGCTCGAGATCCGCGGTCTGGCCGGTGTCTTCGTTGATGACGAGATCTCGGCCGGCATCCATGACGGCGTCAAGCAGTTCCCGCAGTTCAAGATTGTCGGCTCCGTTCACGGCGACTGGGCGCAGGACGTGGCGCAGAAGGCGGTTGCCGGCATCCTGCCGAGCCTGCCCGACATCGTCGGCGTGGTTACGCAGGGCGGCGACGGTTATGGCGCCGCACAGGCGATTGCCGCAACTGACCGGAAAATGCCGACCATCATCATGGGCAACCGCGAAGACGAATTGAAATGGTGGAAGGAGCAGAAGGACGGCAAGGGCTACGAGACCATGTCCGTGTCGATCGCGCCCGGCGTCTCCACGCTCGCCTTCTGGGTCGCCCAGCAGATCCTCGACGGCAAGCAGGTCAAGAAGGACCTCGTCGTGCCCTTCCTGCGCATCGACCAGGATAATCTCGAAACGAACCTCGCCAATACCCAGGCCGGCGGCGTTGCCAACGTGGAATACACGCAGGCTGATGCAATCAAGGTCATCGAGTCGGCAAAATAAATCTCCCGGCGACTGCCGCGCGGCCGCAAATGGCCGCGCGGCAGTCTATACGAGCAGGCATGGCGGGCAGCATGGATGACGTTTTGAAGGCGGTGATCGCCGTCGATGGCGCCAAGGTGAGCTTCGGCGCGGTCAGGGCACTCGATGGCGTGACGCTTAGCGTCATGCCGGGGGAATGCGTCGGGCTCGTCGGACACAATGGCGCCGGCAAGTCCACCATCGTCAGCGTGATCAATGGCGGCCTCACGCCGCACGAAGGAAGTGTGGCGAGCGACGGCGAGCGGCTGGAGCGCTATGGCATCAACGCCGCGCGAACCCGCGGCGTGCGCTGTGTCTTCCAGGAACTTTCTCTCTGCCCCAACCTTTCGATCGTCGAGAACACGCGCATCATGCACCGCGATCTCGGTGGTTTCGGCTGGCGCAGGCGCGCGGCAAAAATCATCGAGAAGAGCCTCGACACCGTCTTTCCCGGCCATGGCATCGACAGCAGCCGGGCTGTGGGGGATCTTTCGATCGCCGAGCGGCAGATGGTCGAGATATCAATGGCCTTCTCCGACGCCGGCATTGCCCCACGGCTGGTGATCCTCGACGAACCGACATCGTCCCTCGATGCGAGCCTTGCCCGTCAGATGCTCGACCATGTCCGCCGCTTCACTGCCGCCGGCGGCTCCGTCATTTTCATCTCGCATATCCTGCACGAGATCCTCGAGACCTCCGATCGCATCGTCGTCATGAAGGACGGCCGCGTCGTCGCCGAACGTCCGGCGAACGGTTTTGATCATCATGGCCTTGTGGAAGCCATGGGCACCGTTGCGAAGGAGGAGATCGCGCAGCGCTCGGTGCGCGAACAATCCCTCGCTCCGCTCATCCTGTCGCATCAGACGAAGGGCCTGCCCTTCGCGGCGCGCAAAGGTGAGATCATCGGGCTGGCGGGACTGGCCGGCCACGGGCAGACCGAGTTGCTGCTTGCCCTGCATGCGGCCCAGTCGAGCAATTGGCTGCCCGAGCGCGATCCGCTCGTCACCTTCGTTGCCGGCGACCGCCGCCTCAACGGCGTTTTCGAGCTGTGGAGCATCTTGCGCAATTTCTCCATCGCCTCGCTCGGTGACCTTTCGCGACGCGGCCTCATCCTCGCAAACGAGGAAGAGACGAAAGGCGCCGACTGGAAGCGGCGGATCGAGATCCGCACGCCCGATATGGCCAACCGCATCCTGTCGCTTTCCGGCGGCAACCAGCAGAAGGTGCTCTTTGCGCGCGCCCTTGCGACCCGCGCGCCCGTCGTGCTGATGGACGATCCGATGCGCGGCGTCGATGTCGGGACCAAGCAGGAGGTTTACGCCATCATCCGCGACGAAGCCTCGCGCGGCCGCACCTTCATCTGGTATTCGACTGAAATGGACGAGGTCCGCCTTTGCGACCGCGTCTACGTCTTCCGCGAAGGCCGCATCAAGGCCGAACTCGCCGGCGACGCCGTCAACGAGACGAATATCATTGCCGCCTCCTTCGAAGGGGTCGCTGCATGACGTTCAGGCTCTCGTCCGATGCCATGCGTCTCGCCATTCCCGCCTTGTCGCTGACGCTGCTGCTCGCTGCCGTCTTCTGGATGCAGCCGCGCGCCGTGAGTTATGTCGGGCTCAACCTGCTGTTCAACCTGGCTGTGCCCATCGCGCTCGCGACGATCGCCCAGATGCTGGTGATGGCGGTCAACGATCTCGATCTCTCGATGGGCACCTTCGTGAGCTTCGTCGCCTGCGTCACCGCGACCTTTCTGCGCGATGCCCCGGTGATCGGCGTCCTGATCCTTGCCGGCGCGATCGCGACCTATGCGGCGCTCGGCGTCATAATCCATCTGCGCAACCTGCCGTCCATCGTCGTGACCCTCGGCATGAGTTTCGTCTGGGGCGGCCTTGCCGTGCTGTTGCTGCCGGCTCCAGGCGGGCAGGCGCCGAATTGGGTGCGCTCGCTGATGACCGTCAAGCCGCCGATCGCGCTGATGGCGATCGTCGCCAGCATTGCCATTGCTGCCGTCGCCCATCTTCTCGTCATGCGGTCGTCGCTCGGCGTGCTGATCCGCGGCATCGGCGGCAACCAGCGCTCGGTCGAGCGCGCCGGCTGGTCGATTGTCGGGGCGCGCGCTACCGCCTATGGGCTTGCGGGCTTGTTCGCAGTGCTTGCCGGCATCGCCCTCGTCGGCCTGACCACCTCGGCCGATGCCAATATCGCGCTGCGCTACACGCTGCTGTCGATCGCCGGCGTGATCCTCGGCGGCGGCGAATTCATCGGCGGCCGCGTCTCCCCGATCGGCGCCGTCATCGGCGCGTTGACGCTGACGCTGGCCGGCTCATTCCTGTCCTTCCTGCGCATCTCGCCGGACTGGCAGATCGGCGCTCAGGGCGCCATCCTGATCATCGTGTTGGCGCTCCGCCTGATGCTGAACCGCCTGGAGAAGCAGGAGAAACGCCGATGACCCCATTGCTCCGCCTGTTCGGCAAGCCCTGGATCTGGTCGTGGCTTGCCGCTTTCACCGTCTGGTTCCTGACGGTCATGGTGACGCTCGGCGCCAGCACGCTCGGCCTGTCGCAGGCAGCACTCACCTTCGCCGCCTTCTCGGTCGTCGTCGGCATCGGCCAGATGTTCGTCATCACGCTCGGTCCCGGCAATATCGATCTCTCGGTTCCCGCCACGATGACGCTTGCCGGCACGGTGGCGCTGAAGCTGATGAATGTCGAAAATGGCTTGATCCTGCCCGGCCTCTTCGTCGCCATCGTCATCGGCCTCGTCGTCGGCCTCTGCAATTATGCACTCATCAAGGCGCTGCGCATTCCGCCGATCATTGCGACACTTTCGACGAGCTTCATCGTGCAGTCTGCAGCGATCTGGACGAACCGGGGATTGCGCATCAAGCCGCCGAGCGTGCTGGCGGAATTCACGACGTCGAACACGCTTGGCGTACCCAACGTGGCAATCGTCGCACTTCTCATCTCGCTCCTCGCCTGGTTCCTGCTCGAGAAGACGATCTACGGGCGCTGGATCTCGGCGATCGGCCAGAGCATGCCGGCCGCGCGCATGGCGGGCATACCGGTCGACGGCACGCGCTTCGTCACCTATCTTTTCTGCGCCGTGCTCGCATCGATTGCGGGTTATCTGCTCGCCTGCTTTTCCGGCGGCGCGGCGCTCAACATGGGCTCGGAATATCTGTTGATGTCGATCGCCGTCGTGGTGATCGGAGGCACGGCCGTCGCCGGCGGCGATTCCAACGTGCCGGGCATCTGGGGCGCGTCGCTCTTCATGTTCCTGGTCGTCTCCATGCTCAACACCTACGGGGTCGGCGCGGGCATTCGCCTGATCATGACCGGCCTCATCATCATCAGCGTCATCATGCTCGCCGGCGGCCGCCGGGCCGGCATGCGATAATTGGGAAGACCGCCATGGCCGAGGCCAGCATCTACGAAATTCACGACCCGCTCTTCCGGCAGTTGATCGTGACGAGCGCCGGCCTCGACGAACTTTATTCCGGCTGTCGCTGGGCGGAGGGGCCTGTCTGGTTTAATGATGCGAACCAGCTGCTGTGGAGCGATATTCCCAACCAGCGCATGCTGCGGTGGACACCGGAGAGCGGCGTCTCCGTCTATCGGCAACCGTCCAATTTCAGCAATGGTCATACACGCGACCGGCAGGGCCGGCTGATCTCCTGCGAGCATGGCGGGCGGCGCGTCACGCGCACCGAGATCGAGGGTTCGATCACCGTGCTCGCCGACCGTTTCGAAGGCACAAGGCTCAATTCGCCGAACGACGTGGTGGTGAAATCAGACGGCACGATCTGGTTCACCGATCCCACCTACGGCATCATGTCGGACTATGAAGGCTATCACGCCGAGCCGGAGCAGCCGACCCGCAATGTCTACCGCTTGGATCCGGCGACCGGCCAACTTGCGGCCGTCGTCACGGATTTCATCCAGCCGAACGGCCTTGCGTTCTCGCCAGACGAAACGATCCTTTACGTCGCGGATTCGGGGGCAAGCCACGACGAAAGCCTGCCACGCCACATCCGCGCGTTCGACGTGGTCGATGGCGAGAGGGTCGCGAACGGCCGCGTCTTTTGCCTTATCGACAAAGGCATCCCGGACGGGATCCGCACCGACGTGAACGGAAACCTCTGGTCGAGTGCCGCAGACGGCGTGCACTGCTTCGACCCGGCGGGCAAACTGATCGGAAAGATCCGCGTACCGCAGACCGTCGCCAACCTCACTTTCGGTGGGCCAAGACGCAACCGGCTGTTTATTGCGGCAACACGGTCGATTTATTCGGTGTATGTCGCAGTGAGTGGGGCTCAGGTGCCATAAGGCACGGTTCCGTATCACGTGGTGTTGGCCGGAGTCGCCAGCTACTGTCACTGCGAACGCTATCACTTGGAATGCGATTACCTCCAATGCCCTCAACGCGAACGCTCTTCCAACCGTTGGAGAGATCGGCGCGGGCAGCGTCGATGACGTCCTTGGCGTGGAACTGCCGAACGGCAAGACCATCACGAAATGAGCCGGGGAGGGGCGAGCGCTGTTCGCCCATTCTCCCCGTTTAACGGAACGGCAAGGCAAGCTGGAGGCGGAGGCCCTATTTCCCATTGGATTAGATTGCGAAATACTATTTTTTTCCTCGGCCAGGTCACAAGGGATTCGGGACCGTGGACAGGCGCTACGGCGTCCTGACTTTTGGGGATTGTTAATCAGGGGGGCCTAATATAGGATCCAAACGCGCTCAAGTTGCACTATACTCCACCTGCCTGCTAGGAGATTCGACTGGAGAAAGCCCGGGACATGCCAAGAGATCGTGCGGCTCGCTCGCCCCTCGAACAAACCGAGGCAAAAGCTTTGCACCCGGCCGATGGGCTTTTGTTCTTTGATCGCGAATTCAATCCCGTCGAGACTTTGCTGGGCAATCCACTGCCTGCTGCCGTTAGGCCAGCAGCATCGCTTTGGGAGCATTTCCCCGAGTTGGACAGGTCCGAAATCACGCTCGCGGCTCATTCGATCGGCGACGCCGCTCGGCCCTTGCGCATCTCGCTGGATCCAAACAAGCCGGGATCGCATGGCATCACGATTTATCGGATCGGAGAATTGTTTGCCGTGGTTCGGTCTGAGGAACGCAACGGCGCCGACCTCGCAACCCTTTTGCATCTGGCCACTCACGATCCGCTGACCGGGCTTCCCAACCGACGTCAGTTCGGCGACGATCTCGCCGCATCGCTGCATGAGGCCACGGCCTCGAATGAAGCTCTATCCCTGATGCAGCTCGACCTCGACGATTTCAAGCCTGTAAACGACACGCTCGGGCATCCGGCCGGCGACAAGCTTCTTCAGCTCGCCGCGAGCCGCATTCAAGGGTGCCTCACCGACGACGACAGGGCCTATCGACTGGCGGGTGACGAATTCATGGTCATTTCCATGGGCTCGGGGCATCCCGCCAAAGGGCATCGACTGGCAGAAGCCTTGGTGGACGCGTTCAAGAAGCCCTTCACGATAGACGGTATCGCGCTGTTTGTCGGTGTAAGTATCGGCACTTCCGCTGCTCCGTTGGACGGAATAAGTCCGGAGCAGCTCATGAAGTCGTCCGACGTCGCACTTTACGCTGCGAAGAAAGAAGGACGCGGCCGCGCAAAACCGTTCGATCCTTCAATGCTTGAATCCCTGGAACAGCGCGAACTGTTGCGCCGCAGCCTTCGCATGGCGCTGGTCCAGCATCAATTTTTCATCGAGTACCAGCCCATCGCAGAAGCCGGCCGCATCTTCGGCTTCGAAGCATTGCTCAGATGGCGCCATCCCTTGCTTGGAACTATTCCACCTGCGGCATTTATTCCGGTGGCCGAAGCCGACGGATTGATGCCGGAAATTGGTGCATGGGTTTTGGAGCAGGCATGTCGCGAGGCGATGAAATGGCCGCAGAACTACACTGTCGCCGTCAATTTATCTGCGGCCGAATTTTTGACAAGCGGCTTCACCGACCGCGTGTCCCAGACATTGGACCTGGTCGGCTTGCCGCCCGAGCGTCTGGAACTTGAGATAACGGAAAGCGTGCTCCTTGAGCGAACCGTCAACAACATCGATACGCTGAATACCCTTAACGTGCTGGGGATACGAATTTCGCTTGACGATTTCGGGACCGATTATTCGTCCCTTAGCTATCTCAAGACCTTCCCCTTCGATACGATAAAAATTGACAGATACTTTATCACCGACCTCGAAAGCGATCTCAAAAGCCAGGCAATCGTCCGCTGCATTGTCAATCTTGCGCATGACCTCGAGATGCGAGTGACGGCCGAAGGGGTTGAGACGCCCGATCAGGCGACATGGTTACGCAGCGTCGGCTGCGACAGGCTTCAAGGCTATCTCGTCAGCAGGCCGCTTTCGGTCGAGGCGATCGGCGAGTTCGTCACTCAGGCGGAAAAATCCGCAAGTCAGCCACGACCATAGTGAAGAATCATTTTTCGCCGTGTTTCAGCCGCGGCACCCATCAACCCGACGCCTTCGGCAAACGAATGGAGGGTGTATTGAAAGAAGAAGCATCCAACTTCGATGACCACGCATTTGCGCCCATGGTATCGATGGAAATGAACGTTGGGATGTTCAAATCCCAATGGCAATTTTGCGACAGGATTACGGAATATCTCTCAGACATTCTCGGCCAGGGTCACAGCGATCCCGCTCGCTATTCCAATTTTCTTTCCGTGGCGACGAACGAGCTCGTCGAACTCGCTTTCCGTTCGACTGGAGAGCCGGGGAGGATAAGTTTCGATCTCTATCGCAGCGCCACATTCAATCGGTTGAGAATTGCGTTCCCTTGCGAGGAAGGATCTGACCGCGAGCACGCACGTGCAAGATCAAGCGAACGCCAGCCTATCCTTGGGGCCGCGTCCGGATATCCCGTCGAGTCCGATGGGACGGTTCCGCTCGCCAATTTGGCAGCGATATTCCGCGCCGCCATCCGAATTGAGAAAGACGGCACGCGGGGAATACAAATCATCGCGGATTTCCCCTCGACCGAGGACTTCCAATGAACATGCTTCCTGTGCCCTTTGCTGTTTATTTCGATCCGACCAATCAAGAGCTGGTGCTCTCAGGCAAGATGCGGCCCGAAAGCGCCGCTATGATTGCCGATGCTCTCAGGCTGGTGCAGCAAAGTTTGGAAAAATACAGCGGGGTCGTTTACCTCAATGTCAAACGTTTGACACACATCAACATGACTGCCTTCGCCGCCCTGTCCGACCTTCTCAAGGAGAGCTGCCGGAATAGGCCGGAACGGAAGATCGTCATTATCACATCAAGCGTGGTGGCGTGGTCGACCGCGTTGTTCCAGACCCTCGCCGCGACGGAGCCGAACTTGGCGATCGAAGTCTACGATTCGGCATTCTATCCCGGCCAGAGCTTTGTCGAGGATGAAACCTTCATTCCTATTCTGCGCACCCAGACGAAAATGACATGGAGGCATGAACGGGAACTGTTGCCCCGCCACGGCCTGCGCAGCGGTCTTGTCGTCGCGGATATCTGCTGCGGAATTGGGGATTTCGCAGCCTTGGTTCAGCGGGAGTTTGCACCGGCACGCCTTGTTGCGCTGGATCATTCCGTGCGCAGCCTCGAATATGCCCGCCGGATCGCCGCCGACTTCGATCTGCAGGGAATCGAATACACCTATGGCGATGCCTCGCAAATGCTGCTCAGAGACAATCAATTCGACTTCGTGACCTGCCGCCATTCGCTGCAGATTTTCAATCGCCCCGAGATACTGCTGCGGGAGCTTTACCGCATCTGCAAACCAGGCGGGCGCGTCTACATCACAAACGAAAAAAACTCGCATTGTCTCGGGGAGCCACATGCGGAAACCATAAAATGGACTTACGAGGAAGTCGCCAAACTGTTCAGGCACTTCGACATGGATGTCGAGATGGGGCCGAAAAGCCGTCATCTCCTCGCCGACGCCGGCTTCGATGAGATCAAGGTCGACTGCTTTATGGTGACGAACCTTGACGGGGATCCCCAGGACTTCGCAGATATCATAGAAGCATGGGAAAACGTCTATGCCGGTGAGATGGCCGTCCGACGTGGCGACTCATTGGAATTCATTCGCAGGTTCCGGCAAGGATTCAGAGATCATGTCTTTGCTGCTCTTCACCCCAAGGGTTATGCAGGCTGGCCGATCTGGGCAGCTTCCGGCCGGAAGCCGCTGTAATGGACAGGAAACCATCGAAAAGACCGATAAGATTGGGCTCATTTCGAGCAAAGTTCATCCTGGTCGTCGGTGGAGCCGTTCTCTTTGACCTGCTGGTGAGCGGCGGACTGGCGCTTTGGAACGTTCAACGGTTGTCGCGTGACGCAACGCTGGAGGTCGGGCAGGGCCTTGAGGCCGCAAGCCAGGAATACGTACGCACATATGCCGATTCGACCGCGGCACAGGTGAGTCTGCTCCTGCGCCAGGTCCATAATGACGTCAGCGCCTTGGCAGGCGTGCTCCAGGCGCAGATCGACGATCCCGAGCGCAATTCCGAGGTGGGTGCCGCGGTTTCTCGTGCATCTCCGGGCAGCGTCAGCCTCTCTTACGATGAGAAGGGGAGATGGTCGCAGAACGCCGCGGGTTCCGTATCGGTCATGAGCGTCTGGGGGTATCTGCTCGGACCAGACCATAAGCCAAAGCCGGATGTCGAGCGCGACATCCAGACCAGCTCGGTTCTCGACCTTGTTGCGCCGAGCCTGATGCAACACGGCGCCTCAAAGCTGCAAATGTACTACATCGGATCGAAAGAGCGGCCGATCTTCCGGACGACGCCCTACACCGACCAGGCTCAGACCTTCGACCGTCTTTATCCGGGTCACAACGAGGCGAATCTCTGGGACTTCTTTTTTCCCGGGCTTTATGAATCCTGGCAGGATTGGGCCAAGGACAGCAAAACGCGGCCGGTCGCGGACGAGATAACGCAGACTGCTCCCTATACGGATGCGATCACCGGGAAGCTGATCGTAAGTTTCTTCCATCCCTTGTGGACCGCCGACAGGAAGGATGTCTCCGGGGCGGCAGGCGCCGATATCACGCTCGACCAGCTCGCGCAGACTGTTGAAAATGTGAAAGTGGCCCAGTCCGGCTTTGGATTTCTCGTCATGTCAGACGGAAACGTCGTGGCAATCAACAGCACAGGCGAAAAAACGCTCGGCCTTCGTTCTGCGAGCGATGCGAGCGGAACCGGCGTGACCGGGCTGCAACGTTCGCTGAAGCGAAGCTCGCAGCCAGCGATAGCGAGCATGGCTCTCGATCGCGAACAGGGCATCCAGCACTTGTTGTTGCAGCAGGACGGCGAATTGGTGCCCTATATTGCTATCGTAAAGAAACTCCCTGCGACCAATCTCTGGGTCACTGGGCCCGTTCGGCAAGAGGCGATGTCTCTGGGCGTGGTTGTGCCTGAGCGAGAAATCGACGCCTCCCTCTATGCGGCTCAGGCCAAGATTTCAGAGGCAACGAACCGGATCGTGATCTATCAGATTCTGGCGATCCTACTGTCGCTGCTTGTCGTGACGATCGCGGTACTCGCGGCTTCGAAACGAATAACGAGCGGAATCAGCGCACTTGCCGATGCCGCCAAGAGGATACAGGCGAAGGATTATTCGGTCAGGGTAGCCATAACAAGCAAAGATGAGGTCGGCGAGGCGGGTGAAGCATTCAATCGCATGGCCGAACAGATCAGCTACCACACCGAAAACCTTGAGCAACTCGTCGACGAGCGAACCGCTCAGATCGAGGATGCAAAGGAAGAGATTTCGTCACTGAACGCGCAGCTCCAGCGAGAAAACCGACGTCTTGGAACGGAGCTGGCCGTCGCCGAAAGAATCCAACTCATGGTCCTTCCGCTGCATCAGGAGCTCGAGGAGTTTCAGACCCTCGAAATCGCAGCATACATGCGACCTGCCGAAGAAGTTGGTGGCGACTATTATGACGTCTTGAAGAACGGGAACAGGCTAAAGATCGGCATCGGCGACGTCACTGGACATGGGCTCGAAAGCGGTGTGCTGATGTTGATGGTCCAGTCCGTGGCCCGTGCCCTGCAGGAAGCGGGAAACACCGATGCCGTCAAATTTCTCACTGACCTGAACAGCGCCCTGTTTAAAAACATCGTGAGGACCAAGATCGACAAGCACCTCACGCTGGCGTTTCTGGACTATGACGGAAAGGACATGATTCTCTCGGGGCAACACGAGGAAGTCGTCATAGTGCGGGCGAACGGCAAGGTGGAGCGCATCGACACGATGGATCTAGGGATACCGATCGGGCTGGAAGCCGATATCTCAGCGTTCGTAAAAACCCATGAAATAGCGTTTGAGACGGGCGACCTCATACTTTTGCACACGGATGGCGTAACAGAAGCCGAAAACGAGCTCGGGGAACTGTTCGGCATGGAACGGTTGTGCCGGGAGGCACGACGCTTGAACGGTCTAAGTGCCGACAAAATCGTTTCTGAAATTGTGGCGGCACTCATGCTCTTCATCGGATCACAGAAGATACACGATGACATTACGCTTCTCGCAGTGCGGCATAGGTGACACATGGCACCAAGGGTATACGGTATCGAGTCTTTGGCGGGCTTAAGACTGAATGTCGATACTCGCCTTACATTGAGCGACGGGCCGCTTCAGCTCGGATGGAAGCATTCGGGAATGACCTCCGACTTTATAGCTGAGGTGATGGCTCTTCCGTTCTCCCGCTCCAGGAAAGACTACAGGCAGGCGCATCACGACATCGGGTACCTCAGCAATGAGCTGATAGAAAATGCCGTTAAGTTTCGACAGCCTGGTGAAATCCTTGTTGAAGCCAGCATATTCGACGGCCGTTTTTTCATAAGGGTGAAGAACACGATCGATGGCGGCAGCGCGGCGCGTTTTCAGCAATTGCTGCGTCACATTCAGTCGAAAAACGCGGAGGAACTTCTTCTTGAGCAAATCGAAATCAATGCCATATCAATGGGAAGCGGTTCGGGTCTGGGTTTGCTTACGCTTCTGAGCGACTATGATGCAAAAATGGCATGGGCTTTCGAGGAGCATGATGATCAGCATATCATACTGACGACGACTGCAGCCGTGGCGATGCCGCCCTTCTCCAATCAGTGAGCGAAGAATGGAAATCAGCGACGAAAACTTCCGCGTGTGGGCGGAACGAAACCAGGTATATTTCGACGGCGTGTTCCGGCTGGCAGGGCCGGACGCCTACGCGCCCATCTACTCGCTGATCTCAGGCATCCTCCACGGAGGCCACAAGCAGGTGACGTTCAACCTGACGGGTCTGGAGTTTCTCAATTCTTCCGGGATCAATCTGCTGGCGAAGCTGACTATCGAGGCCAGGAAAATCAGCGACCTCCTGCTTGTGGTCAAAGGCACTCATCAATATCCGTGGCAGGCTAAATCTCTCCCGAACCTAAAGAAGCTGCACCCGTCTCTCGATTTGCGATTGGCGTGATTGGCTCGGAATAATGCAGATGCTTCAGGAGATCGGAGACCATTGGTCGCGACCCCTTCAAGAGCTTTATTCCGCCTCGGACAGGGAAAATCACCCCGTGCGATCAACCTCCTGAAAGCCCCAACACACTTCTACGCAGGACAGCGAGGAGGAACGTGAGCGGGCCGCCTATGCCGGTGGGCGATCGCAGTCCCTTCACGATCACTCTTTCATCGCTGCACGCAGGGCATCGTTGACGCGCTCCTGCCATCCCGGACCCTCCGCCTGAAAATACGCGAGCACATCGCTGTCGAGTCTCATGGAGACCGGCTCCTTCACGTGCGGCAGCGCTCGCCGTTCAGCGGCTGGTGCCGCTGCGGCCTTCTTTGCTGGCTTGAACAAAGCCTCTGCCGCATCAAGTGGATTGGCGGGGCGGCGTGGTGCTCGTGTCATGCTTCTCTCCAATGGTCTTGGTGAATCTGTAGTCAGTCCGGGAACTCGCCAGCTGGTCCGACGCTTACCTGAACGAAAGCTGGTTGCGGCATCTCCGGACTGATTCCGGGGCTGCGACCAAGGCCGCGTTTGCTGCGCGAGCGGCGTGCCAACAACGCATTATATCGATCGCGCACCTCACCGGCTTCGATGTCGCCAGAAACACATAGCTCGACGATCGCCATGAACTCAACGTCTCCATCGATTGGCATGCCGCCCTGGTCGTCTGTACGATCACCCGTTCGGCTATGGATCTGCGTGATGTCGTTCTGTCAGTTTCTGCTTCAAGTTGCGAGCATAGTTGATCCGATAGCAATCGCCTAAGGTTCCTGCCACTTCAGGCCACCGCATGCGAAGGCTAGCGCGCGCCATAACGCATTCTTTCCTGACTATGCAAGATCAATGGTCTATCGCACGTGAGACCTGACGGCGCCGAAATTCGTCACTTTAACTCGTTGGTCACCCAGCGCCGAACGAACTTAGCTTCTCCAGAAGCGTTTCGGAAATCTCGAACTGGCGCGCGGTTCCACGACCCATCGAGTTCTTGACGATCGTCTCTTCCAGCATTCCTCGTTTGACCAGCAGATCCACCGTCTCCTTGACGCCGCTGCGCGTCAGAGCCGTTATTTCCATAATGCTGGAAAGGGTTAGCTTCTGGTGCGCCTGGTTCATGCTGTACAAAATCGTCATCATGCCGACCTGCTTCAGCCTGGCCTGAGGCGTCTCATCATCACGGGGGTGGTCGAGGATCTCATGCAGGATGAGGCCCGAGAAGGCGAGATTATGCCATTGCGTCTTGAGCGCTCTTGTCATGCTATTTTACTGTGCTATATAAGTCAGTATAAACAGTTCGGGAGGCAGGCCGCCTCTTTGGCAATGGAATATCCTTGGAAGGGTCGTGCTCATGAAAAACCTTCTGTTCAACTCAGTCGTGGCGGCCTGCTGCCTACTGCCACCCTACCTTACTTCACCTGGCAGGGCGCAAGCAAATGATTGGGGTTGCGAGGTTATCCTGTGCCTCTCCAACCCCGGAGGGCCGACGCAGTTCGCGGAATGCCGGCCGCCGATCGAGAAGCTCTGGCGCGAGCTTGCCGAGGGGCATTCGTTCCCGACATGCAGCGGCGCCACCTTCCACAGTTCGCGCCCGGGTTATGAGCCCTATTACTGCGAAACCGGATACCGGCTGGAAAGCGATTATGGACCGCGCGGGCAAGAAGTAACCTGCGTGTCGACGGCCCTCCAGCCGGTGAGTGATGCATTCTGCCCTCATGTTGGGGACGAGTACAATTTCAGCGACGGCTCAGTTCTGTCCCCGCGATGGCAGCTGTTGGACGGACGGCGACAATGTATGGGCTATCCCACCGCCCGCCCGAACGTCAGATCGCAGCCTCACTATGTCGACGTCACGATCGACGGGGCAGCGATGCAGCGGGTCTGGTACTGATCGATGGCTGTGGCATTCATGGATCTCGCCCAGAACTGCGCGCCCATGGTGGAAATCAGAACGCTCGCGGCTGTCATCAGTCTCGAGAGCGGCTTCAAACCCTTCGCCATTCGGATCAACAGCGGCCCGCCGCTTGAGCCCCAACCCACATCAAAGGCCGAGGCAATTGAACTGGCGACCTCCCTCGTTGCCGATCAGCAGGACATTCAGATCGGTCTTGGCGGCATCGGCGAGACGGAGTTGCGCAGGCTCAAGCTCTCGATCTCGGATGCGTTCGATCCTTGCCAGAACCTCAAGGCGACGGCCACTCTGCTCGACGGCTATTATCGTCTGGCCTTGCGCGCCGGCGCCGATGCGATCCAAGCCGAAAAGGTCATGCTTCAGTCCTACTACGGGCGTGACGATCCGTCTGTTGGCGAAATGATCAACTATGACGAGCAGGTCCGCCAGGAAATGGTCCGCCTGCCTTCCGACCTGGCGTCTCTCGCTATCGCCGAGCCGCGTGAAGAAGCCCCTCGCGCGGATCGGCCAGCCACAGGGGAGGCATCCCCGCCCGCACAGTTCCTTCCCCAATCTGGTGAAGCCGCATCGTGGGACGTCTTTAACGCCCGGCGGTCATACCAGGTTCTCGTGTTTAAGAACGAACGATCGGAGCAAAGTGAATGATCTCGAAAACAAGCCTTCGCCCTGTCGCGGCCTCTCTCCTGATAGCAGCGGCCATCATCGCCAGCCTGGTGGAACCGGCTTTCGCCCAGGCAGCTGGCGTCGAAACCGTCTTGCAGAATATCGTCGACATGCTGACCGGCAACATCGCCCGGCTGCTCGCCGTCATCGCCGTCATCATCATCTGCATTGCCTGGATGTTCGGCTACATGGATCTGCGCCGTGCCGGTTTCTGGATCATCGGCATCGGCGGAATTTTTGGGGCGACCGAACTCGTCAACACGATCGTCGGAAGCTGAAGGTCATGCCGACCACCGCCGCGATCGAGGAAGATACCTTGTTCCTGGCCTGCACCCGCCCGGCGATGATCGCCGGCGTGACGATGGAGGCGATGGGCATGAACGTCATGCTGACGACGATCCTCTACATCACCGCGGGATCGATCGGTTACGCGCTTGTCGGCGTCGTCTTCCATTTCATATTCCGCACCCTCGTCAAGCATGACCACAACATGTTCCGGATCCTGATTTCCTGGATCGAGACCCGCGGCCGGTCGCGCAACGCCGGCTATTGGGGCGGCGCCACCTTGTCGCCTCTGAGGCTCATCCGGCGCTATGACGAAAAGGATTTGAGCCTTGCCTAGCATCGCAACGCTTCGCTCGCGCGAACTCGGGCCGGAAACCTTCATTCCGTACGTCCGTCATGTCGACGAGACGACGATCGCGCTCGAATCCAGGGCGTTGATGGTGATGCTCGCGCTTGAAGGCATATCCTTCGAAACCGCCGATGTCCTGGACCTCAATAGCCTGCACCGCGATCTCAATACGCTCTACCGCAACATCGCCGATGAGCGCCTGGCGCTCTGGACACATGTCATTCGCCGTCGCGACAACGACTATCCGGACGGAGAGTTCGCCAATCGTTTTTCGCAGGGGCTGAACACAAGATACCGCGAACGCATGATCGGAGAGGATCTATTTCGAAACGATCTTTACCTCTCGCTTGTCTGGCATCCGGGCCGGGATCCGGCCGAAAAAACCGCCAACCTCCTTTCGCTCCTCCGCAAGGCGCGCCGCAACGGTGTCGAAGTCGACGAGGGTGTGCTGAAGCATCTGCAGGACAAGGTATCCGACGTGACCGCCGGGCTGAAACGCTTCGAGCCTCGGGTGCTCTCCCTCTACGAGCAGGACGACATCTTCTTCTCCGAACCGAGCGAGGTCCTGCATCAGATCGTCGGCGGCCGGCGGGAACGCGTTCCGTTGACAGAGGGCAGGATATCGTCGGCGATCTATTCGGATCGGGTGATCTTCGGGCGCGAGACCATCGAGATCCGTCATGAGGCCGAAAGCCGCTATGCCGGCATGTTCGGGTTCAAGGAATATCCGGCGACGACCCGCAGCGGCATGCTCGACGGCATCCTGACGGCGCCGTTCGAGCTCATCCTGACACAGTCTTTCGCCTTCGTCTCGAAAGCCGATGCGCGCACGATCATGGGGCGCAAACAGAACCAGATGGTGAGCGCAGGCGACAAGGCGGCGTCGCAGATCGAAGAGCTCGGCGATGCCATGGACGACCTTGAATCGAACCGCTTTGTGCTCGGAGAGCACCATCTGGCGCTTTCGGTCTTTGCGCCGTCGGTGAAAGAACTGACCGATCATATGGCCAAAGCACGGGCCCATCTCACCAACGGCGGCGCAGTCGTCGCCCGCGAGGATCTTGGCCTTGAGGCGGCCTGGTGGGGGCAGGTGCCGGGCAATTTCCGCTATCGCGCAAGATCGGGCGCTATCACGTCGCGAAATTTCGCGGCGCTCGCCCCCTATCATTCCTATCCGACAGGCAGGAAGGACGGAAATGAATGGGGATCGGCCGTCGCCATGCTGAAGACTGCCTCCGGCTCGCCCTTCTATTTCAATTTCCATCACAGCGACCTTGGCAACACCTTCGTGTGCGGCCCGTCGGGCACCGGCAAGACGGTGCTCTTGAACTTCATGCTCTCCCAGCTGGAAAAACATGATCCCCACATGGTCTTCTTCGACAAGGATCGAGGAGCTGACCTTTTCGTGCGGGCCGCGGGTGGCACTTACCTGCCGCTTCGAAACGGTGTTGCCACCGCCTGCGCGCCGTTGAAGGCACTTGAACTCACGCCGGAGAACAAGGTGTTCCTCGCCCGCTGGGTCGGCCAGCTGGTCGGATCGGCAAAGCGCGAACTGACGGTCTTGGAGCTGCGCGACATCGCCTCGGCCATCGATGGCCTGGCGGACCTGCCGGTCGAAAGACGCTCGATCGGCGCCTTGCGCACTTTCCTCAACAACACCGATCCCGAAGGCATCGCCTCGCGGCTCAGGCGCTGGGAGAGAGGAGGGCCGCTCGGCTGGGTGTTCGACAACGAGACCGATGACATCGGGATCGGCGCCAGGTTCATCGGATACGACATGACCGACTTCCTCGACAATGAGGAAATCCGCACCCCGTTGATGGCCTATCTGTTCTTCCGCATCGAGCAGCTGATCGACGGGCGGCGCATTATCATCGTCATCGACGAGTTCTGGAAGGCCCTGCGGGATGCGGGTTTTCGCGATCTCGCCCAGAACAAGCTGAAGACGATCCGCAAGCAGAACGGCCTGATGTTGTTTGCGACCCAAAGCCCGCGCGATGCGATCGTCTCGCCGATCGCCCACACGATCATCGAGCAGTGCCCGACGCAAATCTTTCTGCCCAATCCGCGCGGCGACCATGCCGACTACGTCGACGGGTTCAAACTGACGGAGCGCGAGTTCGAACTTCTCTCGCGCGAGCTTTCGGTCGAGAGCCGGCGCTTCATCGTCAAGCAGGGTCACAACAGCGTCGTCGCTGAATTGAACCTCAGGGGTTTCGATGACGAACTCGACATCCTGTCCGGCCGCACCGCGAACGTCGAACTCGCCGAGGCGATCCGCTCGGAGATCGGAGACCGGCTCGAAGACTGGCTACCGGTGTTTCAGCAAAGAAGGAGGGCGGATTGATGGAAAGGGTCAGAAGAGAGTTTGCGCTGGCGATGATGGCTGCACTGTTGCCCGTTGGAACTGCATTCGCGCAGGGCATTCCGGTCATCGATGAGACGGCGATCGCCAAGCAGATCGAGAGCATCACCCAGCTTAAATCCCAGCTCGGCACACTCAATCAGCAGCTTCAGCAGGCCCAGCAGCTTTACGCATCGCTGAACAAGATCACCAATATGGCCGATGTCGCCGGTCTGCTGAACGATCCTTCGATCCGCAAGGCATTGCCGCAGGATTTCAATGCCATCGAAGGTCTGTTCAAGGGATCGGGTACCGGCGTCTTCGGCAGCTCCGCGTCGAAATTCCTGGAGGATAATTCGACCTATCGCACCGACGCCGATGATTTCTATGCGCAGGAATTGTCGCGCGTCCAGAACCAGAATGCCGGTGAGATGAGCCTCGGCCAGCAGATCTACGATGCCGCCACCAAGCGCATCGACGGCATCGATCAGCTGCGCCAGCAGATATCAGGTGCTGCGGATGCCAAGGACATCGCCGATCTCCAGGCACGGCTACAAGCAGAAACGGCGTTTCTGCAAGCCGACGTCCTGCGCATGCAGGCCCTGCAGATGGTCCAGCAAGCAGAGGTTCAGGTCGATGATCAGCGCAAGGCCGAGGATTGGCGCAAGCGCATGGATGCCATGGGAGAGGCGCTCAAATGAGAAATGTCCTTCTTGGCGTCGTCACCCGCACCCTTTCTGGCTGCTCCGGCCAGGGAGACAAGACCTACACTGTCGACGAGCTCATGGCTGATGAGGCTCTGCTGACAAAGATCATCAGCGAATGCCGCAACAACCCCGGCGGGTTGCGCCAAACGCCCGATTGCCAAAATGCGGAGGCGGCGGACTGGAAGCTGCGACTTGAACGTATGAAAACATCGCTTGGAGGCTGAGCCATGTACCAGGTCTTCAGCTTCGTCGACGGCCAGTTCAAGTCGCCGCTAGAAAATTTCATCTCGTCGGGAACGTCGAACATCGCCAACTGGATCAGCGGCCCGCTCACCGCGGCGCTGACGCTCTACGTCGTGCTCTATGGCTACCTTGTCCTGCGTGGCTCGGTCCACGAGCCCATTCTTGAATTCGCGTTTCGGGCGATGAAGCTTGCGATCATCGTCATGCTGGTGCGCAACGCCAGTGAATATCAGACCTATGTCACTAACATTTTTTTCGAGGCCCTGCCGCGCGAGATCTCGCAGGCGTTGAACTCCGGCGCCGCACCGAGCGCTTCCACCTTCGACAGCCTGCTCGACAAGGGCCAGAAATGCGCCCGCGAAATCTGGTCGCGTTCCACCTGGCCAGTCGACATCGTCACCGGTATCGGCGGGATGATGGCAATCGGTGCGAGCTTCACCGTGGCGGCAATCGGCTACATCGTCTCGCTCTACGCCCGGCTGGCGCTCGCCATCGTGCTGGCGATCGGCCCGATTTTCGTAGCGCTTGCGATGTTCCCGTCGACCCGTCGTTTCACCGAGTCCTGGATCGGTCAGCTCGCCAACTTTGTCATTCTGCAGGTCCTGGTGGTCGCGATCGGTTCGCTGTTGGTCACCTGCATCGACACGACCTTCACGGCGATCGAAGGCTATACCGACGTCTTGATGCGCCCGGTCGCGCTTTGCGCCATCTGCCTTGCAGCCCTCTACGTCTTCTATCAGTTGCCCGGCATCGCCTCGGCGCTTGCGGCAGGCGGAGCGTCCCTGACCTACGGATATGGCGCCGCCCGAGACGCTCACGAAGGCACGCTCGCTTGGGCAGCCTCCCATAGCGCTCGAGCGGTCGGACGAGGAGCCCGCTCCGTCGGACGTCGCCTCAGATCTTGAGGGACCGGATGACGACTTCTCCACGACAAATGCTTCAGAGGTTTGCGTTCCAATGATCCGCATCATCGTCTCGATTCTCCTTGCCATGGAGCTCACTGGCTGCGCTTCGAAGTCCCACCCTTTGCCCAAGTGCGACGGCTATTCGCGCCGGCCGCTCAACCGCTCCATGTGGCAATGGGAGGGCAACAAGCCCATCAAGCAGGACGGTTCCGACGCTGTCCCGGCGGCGGCGACCGCCCACGTATCTTCCTATGGAAAAGAGCGGCTGACGGAGAAGCCGGCCGCCTTCGTGGATTTCGATGCTGCGGGTTCCTATCGGCCGTGCGGGGAGGGGTGAGATGGTGAGCACGGACAGTCTAAAGAGCTATTTCGAAAGAGCGCGCCGCTTCGATCAGGATCGGCTGGTCCAGGTGGAGCGGTCGGCGCGCATCGCCTGGTCCATCGCGATCGCCGCGAGCGTGCTTGCCGCCACCTCGATCTTTGCCGTTGCCGGCCTCACGCCCTTGAAGACGGTCGAACCTTTCGTCGTTCGCGTCGACAATTCGACCGGCATCGTCGACGTCGTCTCGGCGCTGACATCTGCCGCCGGCGGCTAAGATGAGGCGGTGACCAAATACTTCGCCGCCAAATATGTGCGTGCGCGGGAAGCCTATGTCTGGAGCGAGGCCGAGGAGAATTTTCGCACCGTCGCCCTGCTCTCGACCCAGCCGGAACAGACGCGCTTTGCGGTGATCTACCGGGGCGGCAATCCGGACTCTCCGCAGAATATCTACGGTCGCGGCGCGACGTCACGCGTCAACATCGTCTCGATCTCGCTGATCAACGCCAATGTCGTATCGGTGCGTTATACCAGGACCGTCACCCGCGGTGACGACGTCAGGACCACCCATTGGGTCGCAACGCTCACCTTCTCCTATGTCAACGCGCCGATGTCCGCGACCGACCGCCTGACCAATCCGCTTGGTTTTGCCGTCAGCGACTATCGTGCCGATCCGGAGGCCATCAATTGAAGAAGAGTTTCCTGATCGCCCTGACGCTGACCGCCGGCCTCTCCACGGCGGCCTTCGCACTCGATATACCGCGCGGCGCCGCGCAGGATAGCCGCGTCCGTTTCATCGACTACCAGCCCTACAACATCACCAAGATCGTCGGCACGTTGCGGTCCTCGGTGCAGATAGAGTTTGCCGCCGATGAGGAGATCGCCCACGTCGCGCTCGGCAACAGCGTTGCGTGGGAAGTGGCGCCGGCCGGCAACATCCTGTTCCTGAAGCCCCGCGAAAACCAGCCGGTGACCAACATCTCGGCCGTCACGACCAGGCGGGACGGCTCGACACGCAGTTACCAGATGGAACTGACGGTGCGCGACGGCACCGTCGAGGCCGGGCAGAACACTTACTTTTATGTGAAGTATCGCTATCCCGCCGACGAGGCCGAACGTCGGAGGCTGGAGGCCGCTGCGCGCGCGCAAGCAGCTCAAGCCGGCGAAGCGGACAAGGTTCTCGCCCTTCACGAAGCCTATGGACCACGCAACTGGCGCTATTCGGCTCAAGGAGCCGCGGCACTAGAACCGCAGGCGGTCTACGACAACGGCAAGGTCACCACATTCGCCTTTGCCGGCAACCAGGAAATGCCGGCGATCTACATGGAAAATTCCGACGGCAGCGAGAGCCTGGTGCCGAAGTCCGTCGAGAACAATCTGGTGCTGGTACACGCGATCAGCCGCAAGTTCATCCTGCGCAGGGGAGGCGACGTCCTCTGCGTCTTCAACGAGGCCTATGATCGTATCGGCATCAATCCCGAAACGAATACGACCTCACCCTCTGTCGAGCGCGTCGTGAAGACGCCGGCTGCGACAGGACAATAGGAGGACGTCATGGCCGAGGAAGACAGCACCCACATTCCGGGTGAGCGCGCCGAAACGACGACCGGCCGCGGCCTCGATAACAATCCGACGGTGAGACGTGGTGTGGTGGCGCTGGCAATCATCGCCTTCGTCGGCTTTGCGCTCTGGTCGATGCGCGGGCAGGATAAGCCCGCAGATGGCGTCCAGCCCGAACGCGTCGTCATCCGCCAGACATCGGATTTCGAGCCGGCGAAGGAGCCGGTCCAACCCGTCGCCACGCCAGCGGAAACAATCCTGCCGACGCCCGGCATGCCCGAGCAGGCGGGTGAGGATGAGAAGCTCCTCGACGCCGCCCGTCGCGCGCCGGTCATCGCTTATGGTGGCAAAAAATCCCCTCAGTCTCATCCTCGAGACCAGGATACCAGCACCGATGCCGCTTCGAATTACGTTTCACTCGGAAACAGCCCGGGCGGTCTCGGTGCCCAGGCGGAAAACGAGGACCAGCGCTTCAATCGGCTGTTGACACCGACACAGCTGCAGGGTTCGCGTGCCGGAACCCTTGGAAATCGCGACTTCATCGTCGCCATGGGAACCTCTATTCCATGCGTCCTGGAGACGGCACTCTCCTCCGACCAACCCGGATTCACGAGCTGTGTCATCAACCGCGACGTCCTGTCGGATAATGGCAGGGTCGTGCTGATGGAGAAGGGCACGCAAGTGGTTGGCGAATATCGGGGCGGCCTTCGCCGCGGTCAGAAAGGCCTGTTTGTTCTCTGGAACCGGGCAAAAACGCCGAAGGCCGTGATCATCACCCTGGCGTCGCCGGCAACCGATGCCCTTGGGCGTGCCGGTGTCGACGGCTACGTCGATAGCCATTGGTGGGAGCGCTTCGGCAGCGCGATCCTGTTGTCGATTGTCGGCGACGCCAGCTCCTACGCCAACAGCCAACTGCAGGATAGCGATGTCGAGGCAGACAACACAACGAGCGCCGGCAAGCAGGCCGCGACCATCGCCGTTGAGCAGTCAATCAACATTCCGCCGACCCTGTTGAAGCATCAAGGAGAGCTGGTCTCGATCTTCGTGGCGCGTGATCTCGATTTCTCGAGCGTCTATCGGCTTCGCGTGACCGAACCGCGCAACCGCATTTACGATCGGGCGGTTCTTGGCGACTTCAGTCCAGCCTCGACCCTGGTCACGAAATAGCCCGCCATGACAGAGGGAGCTGATTCAGGCGTCGTGCGCGAGCTGCTGGTACCGCTGTCGCCCTTCCTGCGCGACAAGTCGCTTTACGAGGTCATCATCAATTGGCCGACCCAGGTGGTCACCGAGGGCACGGCCGGGTGGCAAACCCACGATCTGCCGGATCTGTCGTTCGACAAGCTGATGCGTCTCGCACGGGCTGTTGCCACCTATTCCAACCAGTCGATCGACGAAACCCGGCCCATCCTCTCGGCAACGCTGCCGGGCGACGAGCGCATCCAGATCGTCATCCCGCCGGTGACGACAAAGGGAACGGTCAGCATCACGATTAGAAAGCCGTCGTCGGTGTCGCTGAGCCTGAACGATCTTGAGCAGGGCGGCTTGTTCGCCGAGGTCGCGAGGCAAGAGACGGACATCTCTTCGGCCGACCGTAGGCTTCTGGAGTTCTTTAGAACAGGGTCCTACCCGGCATTTCTGCGAGGGGCCGTCCACGCGCGCAAGAACATCATCATCTCCGGGGCGACGGGATCCGGCAAGACGACGCTTTCGAAGGCGTTGATCCGCCATATACCTTCCAGCGAACGCATCATCTCGATTGAAGATACGCCCGAGCTCGTGATCCCGCAGCCGAACCAGGTCCGCCTTTTCTACTCCAAGGGTGGCCAAGGGCTGGCAAAGGTCGGGGCAAAGGATTTGCTCGAATCCTGTCTGCGCATGCGGCCGGATCGCATTCTTCTGCAGGAACTGCGCGACGGCACAGCGTTCTACTACATTCGCAATGTGAACTCAGGCCATCCGGGCTCGATCACCACCGTGCATGCCGACTCGGCCAGGCTGGCATTCGAACAACTGACACTGCTGGTGAAGGAATCCGACGGCGGTCGGGATCTGGGGCGAGACGACATACGCGAGATGCTGAAGATCGCGATCGACGTCATCGTCCAGTGCAAACGCATCGATGGTCGGTTTCGGGTGACTGAAATATACTATCGAGCTGCCGTATAAGGGCGTTCGCCAGCTGGGTGTGGCTTCAGCGACGGCGAGCGAGGACAAATCCGGCGGCGCCCAGGCAATCCAATACGGTAGATCTCCTCGCGGTAGACGCGTGACTTTGATCTTCCGTCGCCGTTGCAGATCTATGGTCTAACTGCTGAGATGCGCAAAAATCGAGAGGTTGAACTAGCGCTCTAGATGGGGGCGCGCGACGAAGCGGCCGAGTAGCCCCCGATAGAGCGATCTTCCTCGGGCCCGGCCGAGCGGTTCGCGGAAGATGAAGGGCGTTCCAAGACCGATCGGAGCAAGGAGCAAGTCGAGGATAGGCCATGGGCCATACGCGATACCGGCGTCTGAACCACCTCGCGAATGCCAGCAACCTCAATGTCCGCTACATCGAGGTCGACGGTCACGTCGGTGATCGGGCTGGCCGAGGGCAGATCGAAACTGTGGATGAGGGTTCTCGTCATAGGGCCAGCGCTCGCTGCAAATCATTGTGGTCGAACGCACTGGCCATTCGGTTGATCTCGGCCGACCGCGCACCGACCGCTTTTGCGGTCTCGCGCCACGTCGCGGTGGAGATGGCGACTTCCTTGATGATCACGCGAGCCTGGGAGAGCGTGAGGGCGAAGAACCCGGCAGCTTCTTCCAGCAGATCAAGCGAGCAGGTGCCTTCATCAAGATTGATGTTAGTTGTAAGGACGCGCGCTTTGACGTCGGTAGGCACTGGATTGAGGTCATAGGCAGGGGACAGCGACCAGCCGGCTTTGCCGAGCCACAGAAAGCCGTGATTTCGCAAGTGGTCGTCCACGTTGGAAATCAGCACATTGAAGGCGACGCGGCGATAAAGCGCTTGGGCATCGGTTTTTCCCTGCGCGCCGTGTTCGGCCAGTGCGTCTACGATCTCCGGGTAGCTGCCGCGCTCGCCGTCCTTTGCGCCCATCATCGCCATCGCAGACAAGAAGGGGATCCGGACGGCGCCATTTCGGTCGAAGCGACGCGAGAGCATGACCTTCTTTCCGGCGACGTCGATGAGCTCGTGGAGGGGCGTGACAATGCCGGCTTGTTCAGCCAGTCGCAGAGCAACCTCCTCCCATGTCTCCATGCTGTAGTCGTCGGTTTCCTTGGGAAACTTGGCAATCGAGAGATGGCCATGCTGATCGATGACAGAGGCCTTCGGACGCGCTCCACCAAGCGACGAACCAGGCGCGAAGATAAGTTGGAGGTCTTCGTCGGTTTCCTCGTCGCGCAGAATACGTTCGGTGATCTGCAGCAGATGGCCGAGCTCAATGAGGGCGGGGACGCCCGCGCGGATCGGGGCTCGGAATTGCTCTTCGCCGACCCAGCGAAAGCGGAGCGCACCAAGCCGGGTCTCGTCGGCGACGCCAAGCAGATAGTCGCTTTCCGCCAGCGTGCGCACGGCCCGGCGGTCGCGCTCAGCCGTACGCCGCTCCGAGCGCTGCATGAGGCGCCGGCCCCAAGTATCGGGTGCAGAGTCGCCAATGGAGCCAAAAGTTGCGAGGCCGGCGGGTGGCGCAAAGGCTCCTCGGGTCAGAGCTAGAGCGGGCTCTAGCGAGAAGCGGTCGGGGTCCTCAAGCCAGGCTCGGTCATACTCAAACATGATCGTCTCGGTGCCACGGACGCGGTTGCTCCGCGTCAGTCCAATCGGACGTGTGCGGCCGTGAAGGTCGAGATGAACTTCAAAATCAGCCATCGCGTGACGATCTCGGCGATCGCTTCGGGTGAGCGTGCTTAGGTAGTTCCGCACTGGCCAGAGACTGCCCGACGCTGTCGTTGGTGATGTCGGCGACTTGGCTTAGCCCATCTAGAAGGCCGAGTGCCTGGAGGACGCCGGCATAGATTCCGATGCTGACGTTGGTGTCGCCAGCTTCGATCTTCTGAAGCGTTGAGCGTGAGGTGAAGGCGCGTTCGGCCACTACAGCCATAGGCAGCCGGCGACGTCGACGAGCGTCGCGTATGTCTGCGCCCAGTTTGCCCAGCGCGCGCCGCACAGCGGCCGGAGGATTATGAGGTGTTGGCATTAGTCACCTTCGCACTACAGATTGGACGAATATGTATCACGAAGCTAACAATTTTTCCAGAGGAGACGTTCAGCGACCCAAGTCAAATTGCTTCGTCGTGCACATTGGTTCCGAAGGTTTAGTTTGCAGCGACAACGCCTCAATTAGCTGCATTGCGGCGTAAGTCCTTTACGCCAAATCTCACGCGGAGGCAGTCCGCCGAGTTGCAGGCCTACCATGGTCTCGACCTTTCGCCGTTGTGCGATCACATGTTTCGGCGCGCAAAAGTTCTGCCCTCAGCCTTCGGCTTCAAGTAATTGGCCATCGCACGCGGCCGCTCATTTCAAATCGAGAGACTGCTTTAGTTCGTCGATCCTCTTGGACGCTTCCGCCTTGGTCAGATCCTCGGCATAGACGTCGGCCTGGTGCGCCTGTTCGGACAAGGTCTTCAGATAGGACCGCTGCGCTCCCGTCATTGGCTCGTCGCCGCTCACCCAATCGTCGGGGTCCTTCTGCGTATTGGACGATGTCTTGGTTTTCGGATTGTTGCTCATAACGGCCTCCTGAGTTCGTTCTCTAAACGTTCCAGGCGCTACCCCAGTTCCAGCCGCATGTCGATCGTCGCGTTGGAGTCGAGTGGCCGGGCCAGTCGTCGAAGCCGTCCGTCATGCAGATGGACGAGCGCGCCGCCCGTGACGGGCCTCACCGACCTCGATCTCAACTATCCGGATCACGTCAACGAAAAATTTGGCGGAATTGGCTCGAAAACTCGGCGGTATCGGCCTTGCGAAAGGGGCATCCCTCTGAAGTCCGGCGTTGTTGACGAACACGTCGACCGTGCCGAACTCCTCGATGGCGAACATCGAGACCGAAACAGGGGTTCGATACGATCAGCAGATCGACATCGCCGGTCAGTTCGCGGGCGAGCACCGCCCGCTGCACGTTGCCGCCCGAAAGCGCTGCGATCGGCGAAGAGGAAGAGGCGGTCTTGACCTTGAAGTCGGGGATCAGTGCCGAGGCACGCTTCTTCATTCTGCCAGATCGCGTCCTTGCCGTTCGCCTTCAAGTCGAAGGTGCGAAACGCAAGATTCTCGCTCACGCTCATCTTGGGCGCGCAGGCATTCTGCAACGGTTCTTCGGGAATGAAACGCACCTTGTTCTTGCGCGTCTCATCGCGGGTGGCGCCGTAAGCCTCGCCATTGACCATGACCTTACCGGCATCGGTCGGGCGCTGGCCGGCGAGAATCTCCGTCAGCTCCTTCTGGCCGTTGCCCGATATGCCGGCGATGCCGACGATCTCGCCGGAGCGGACTGTCAGCGCGTCGATCTCGATCGTCTTCAGGCCGGAGCGATCGGGGCCTTTACCTGGCTTACGGTCAACACCGGTCTTGCCGCTTCGGCCACCGGCAGACGGCTGTCGAGCTCGGCGAGCTTGACGTCGCCGATCATCATCGCCGCCATCTCGGCAGTGAGAGTTCACCGACCTTGCCGGTACCGACCAGCTTGCCGCGCCGAAGGATCGAGACGGCATCGGCGGACTTCGTCACCTCGGTAAACCATCTTCGCGGGGGTTCATCTGCGGCGTGAGTGACGGGCTACCGCTCGCGGATCTTGCCGCGTCTGCCTTCGTCAACAACCTCCCGATCGTATTGCGGCCATCGCGTCCTGCCCCGGCGTTTGGTCCTGCCAGGCTCGCGCCCCCCGCAACGGCTCTGCCGTCCTCCACTTCGTTGCGGCCTTTGCAGGTGCAGGCGGCGCTTGCAGCCTGGCTTTCGGACCGCCGTAGCAGGTCGCGATGACCGCGGCCTCAAAACGGAGGTTTAAATATGGGCAGGCAACAATCTAACCAACGCTCCGACATCTACAGCCGCATCACCACGAAGATCATCGCCGATCTCGAACAGGGTGTGCGGTCATGGACCAAACCGTGGACGACGGGAGGTGCGACAGTCGAGGTCAGCCGGCCACTGCGCCACAACGGTCAACCCTACACCGGGATCAACGTTCTGCTCCTCTGGTCTGAAGCCATAGCGCGCGGCTTTAAGTCATCGAGGTGGATGACGTTTCGCCAGGCAAAAGAGCTCGGCGGCGCCGTCCGCAAGGGCGAAACCGGCACAACCGTGGTCTTTGCCAGTTCGTTCATCCGCACCGAGACAATCGACAGAGGCACTGAGATCGAACAGAATATACCGTTCCTCAAAGCCTACACGGTGTTCAACACCGATCAGATCGCCGGTCTTTATGGGCGCTTTCCTGAAATGGCGGCTGTCCAGGATCCGATGAGCCGCATCGGCGACGCCGCTCGCTTCTTTGCCAATACCGGCGCGCTGATCCGGCACGGCGGATCGGCGGCCTATTATGCCGCCGTTCGGGATTACATCCAGATGCCATGCTTGAATGCCTTCAGGGACGACGCCTCCTATGTGGCCATCCTTAGTCACGAGATAACACACTGGACCGCTGCACCGCGGAGGCTTAATCGTGACCTCAGCCGCTATGCTAAAGACAGGAGCGAACGCGCCCGCGAAGAACTGATCGCGGAACTTGGGAGCTGCTTTCTTTGCGCCGATCTTGGCATCGTCCCTGAACTGGAACCACGCCCCGACCACGCAAGCTATCTCGATGGCTGGCTCAAGGTTCTCGGCAACGACAAGCGCGCCATCTTTTCTGCGGCAGCGCATGCGCAGCGGGCCGTCGATTACCTGCATTCCTTGCAGCCGGACCTGGAAGAGGAGGAGGCGGCGTGAGCCGCCTCAGCCATGAGAGACGCGGATCACTGTAACAGCCCGATAGCCACGTGATAGACAAGGCTAATCACGGCTCCCGACGATATCGACGCTTTGGCAGCCGCAGCCAAGGTCCGACTCTTGCTCCCGTCGCCTCCGACATCCCCAGACGCGTCGTTCGAGGCGCCTGCAAGGATGGCGTTGACCATCGGATACATCTAAGCCTGCGCATTTTCGCGGAGATGAGGAAGAAATCGCCGCTCGACTTCTTCGTCTCGGTTGCGACCGTTCGGCAGCGTCGATCTCTGTGCGGGAGCAATTCCATTGTCAGTATTACTAAAAAAACTAGACATTTTGCCTCTTCCGATCATGGGAGCTTCGGCATCTCTTCCTCCGAAACACGCCAGATCCATGCTGTTATTTCAGGCCTCGCCTCGATCATTTCGGCCAGCGCCCTCTCGTAATCTTCACCGGCACCAGGAGGCACAATGAACATGGCGACGGGAGCCGGGTGTTGTTCCGGCAAGGTGACCGAGACGACCGGTTGCTCCCGAGAGAGATTGAAACGCAGGCCTTTCACGCTCTTGCGCTTCAATCTTGAGAGCCTTTCCAGAAGATGTTGCTCATGGATGCTCTCGAACGGGATCCAGTACTCGTTGACAACCATCATGGCGATCTCCTCGATAGAGGTGATCCCCCCAGCGGATATCGAGAACGTCGCAATCATGATCAGATGGAAGTCTTCACTCGACCGCCACAGTTCGAGCTCCGTCTCGTATTTTACGCTCAATCGCTTCCATGTCCCATCTTCAATCATGAAGGGGAAGGGATGATGACGAACGGCGATTTTCTGGCCACCGCGGGCAGCAATGAACTCCTTGATTTCCGCCACGCTCACCATCAGCTTCCGGGGCCCAGAACCGGAGGCATAGGCACCGGCCAGGGCCGCCGCCCGCCGGGCGGCTATACCTTCCCGGTCATCCTGATGAAACCCTTCCGGCACGAACAGAATGTCATTCAAAGCTCCACCGCGAGCGGTCATTTGTGAGGCGGCGTTGATGAGACTTGTCCGCACCCGGCCCCAGCCACGTTTGCCGGCCCACGAAGAGCGCCATTCCGTCAGTTCTCCCGCCTCCCAGAGATAGTGCAGGACGGCGCGCAAAGAGAGCTTCTTTGTCTCATTGCGCAGCGCCGGCAAAGATGCCTCTGGGCGAGATGCGGGTGTGCTGCGTGCGCCTTTCTTCGTCAGGGGAAAATCCAGCTGCAGAGCAGCCTTCCCACTCGCGTCGATCTGGATCGCGTTGCCGATCAAAGATCCCAAACCTGATAATTCGTAGGGCGGTTCGTAGGACGGACATGCGGGGTCATGGTCCCGCCCCGAAAGTGGCATGCGCTTGATGACATAAAGATCGTCGACGCGGGCGATGTACATGGGAAGCGGCGGCTCTTTGCATCGGCAAAGTGGCCGCAGCTTCTGCGCGTAGGCATGTTCGAGCCGGGCCGAAAGCTCGGGTGCGTCGCCATCGAACGCCTGCCCGCCAATCAGAAACTGTCGCACATCGCTCTCACAATCATCTTTCGCCGGAACGGCCGACCAAACCACGTGAGAATGCGTAGCACGAACCTTGACGGTTATACTATCTTAAAATAGGTAGTATATCGGTTGTAGGTCCGAGCGACTGGAAACGGCTAATCGCCAAAGGCACGAGGGGAGCTTCTGCAACCGGTCGCCGAGGGGACGACATCGGTGCTGTCATAAAGGACGACTCCGAAGGCGAACTTCTCCCCGCATGTTTCCGCCAGCTCCTTCAATCCTCCAAGATCGCTGGCCTTGACGGTGGCGCGTGCCTTCCGAAATAGGAATTCTCAACCATGAAAATTGGAAGTCAACGAGTTGTTGATTGGAAGTCATGGATCCGAAATCTGGAAGTTGGCAACCGCATGAATTTTCCGCTGCAGGCCAGCAGGACGCAGGTGCGCGGCCGTAACGGAAGAGTAAGAGAGGGGCCACGAAGCCAACATCACCGCGGCGATGATCGACTCCAGGGATTTCCTTTCCGCACGCCGCCGCGCCGAGACCGAGGTGCTGATCCCGGCCGGGACCAAGATCGCTTTCTCCGGCGGTATGGATTACAACGATCACCAACGCATCTAGGCAAAGCTCGACCAGGCGCAACTCAAGCATCCAGATATGATTCTGCTCCACGGCGGTGCGCCGAAAGGCGCCGAGCGTATAGCAGCCTGCTGGGCCGAGGCCCGCAACGTGACACAGATCACCTTCACGCCGAACTGGAGGAAGCATGCCAAGGCCGCTCCATTCCGCCGCAACGACGAGATGCTCTCGGTCATGCCGACTGGCGTCATCGTGTTTCCCGGCTCTGGCATCGATTGCAAGCGTGTAATAGCGCGCCATGTTGCGGCTGGCTTCGATGCGCTGACAATGGAGGTGGAACGACTTTCGGCTCATGCCGGGAATCATTCCTGCTCGGACCGACGCTGTCCAACGAGAGTTTGGAATCCTTTGCAGCCGATGGATTCCGTTTTGTGATGTGTTGGCGCGTCCTGGGCCTGGCGAAGAACGCTCGACGAAACCGGTCTCAATCACGCGGGCTGGCCAGGGCGCTCAAGCTGGGTGCCTGGCGGAACACTGTCGGATCCGTCAGCCGCGCTGCTGGGGCGTGTCGGCTAACATCACGTATTCGATCTCGGAGTGAACAACCCACCCGGCAGTTGCACGGCCTGCAGCGCGGATGCGATCACCGTGTCGGTTCCGCCTGGTGCCGACATATGATGATGGAGCAGTGGGTGGGCGCTTCCCGCTTACGGTGGTCAGGAGCGGCGAGGGCTTTGCGCGAGATGGCGGAGGGTATTCCAAGAGCTCCTGGTCTTTTCGCAAGCGCTGGACCGAGCGGCCATAATGGTTCGTCCCGACCTTCGGTCGCGCGGGACCATTCCCGTTCTCCATGTCGCCTTTTTAAGGGACCGGCCGCCACTAGCGTCAACCCGCAAGGGGTTTCCCTGCGCTGGCGCTCCGGTGACGCCTGCGGCTCGGCCCCTTCTTCGGGCGCCATCGGGAATGGTCCCGAGCAACCGAAGGAGACAATACCATGGCCACCACGATCGCAACCCTGACGCAGAAGACCGACGGCAGCCTCGAAGGCATCTTCGCCACCATCCGGGTCAATGCCCCGATCGCCATCGTCCCGAACCCCCACAAGGCGAGCGAGGAAGCTCCCGACTATCGCATCATCCATCGCAAGACCGGCTTCGAGATCGGCGCGGGCTGGAACCGTATCGCCCGCCAGACTGGCGAGGAATACCTTTCGGTGAAGCTGGAGGCCCCGGAGATCGGCGTAATCTTCGGCAACCTCGCGCAAGCCCCCGGCGGCGAGCCGAACCGCAAGGTCATCCTCTGGAACAATCCAAACTGAATGACGAGCTGCCGGCCTCGAGCGATCGGGGCCGGCTTCGGCGGTGACACATCTGAGGCGGCAGGCTTTGCCCGCCGCCTGTTTTCTGGTGCCAAACGAAACGTGAGCTGTCTGCTCAGATCATCAAGCCTGTCATGAGGACCGGGCCGCCTCAAGGTCGTGCGGCGCCTCCAATTTTGCCTCCGCTGCGTTGCACTCCGCTCCGACAAAATCGGCCCCTCCGCGCGCCGGCTCCGCCGGTCGCTGACGCGAACCTTGACCCGGCCCGATCCTCACGACTGCCGGCGTCATCTTTCACGTCAACAAGGAGATGACGATGACGAACGAAAGCGCCTTCAACATCGAATGCACCATCGAGGAACTGCGCCTTGAAGCCAGAGAAGCACCTACCGTCGAGGAGCGTCGCCGCATCAAGGCGGAGCTGGAAGCCGCGCGCGCCGAACTTGCCAAATACGCCGAGGAGGAGTTGCCGTGAGGCAGCTCTTTCCTCATTGTACACTTCCTCAATACCACTGAAACCCGGAGAGGCAGGCTTGCCCTCGCCATCAAGTCCGCACGAAGCGATTGGCCTTTGCTTGCGCGTCCATATCCTTCCGCCGGAAATAGATCGCCCGGCCGCAACGGATCGGGCTATGGCCCTGGACGATGATGATCTGTTCGTCCTTGCGCATCGACTGGGTGATCTCGTGCGGCATGATCAACGGCCGGCGCTGGAAATTGACGCTCTCGGATTTGCGCGCGCCGCCGCCTTTCGCGTCCCAGCCGATGTTCCGCGAACGCCCCTGCACCTCAACCGTCATTTCCCCGCATTGGGCGGAAAGATTGCGCGCCGTATCGAGCGCCTTGATCGCGGCGTAGGAGGCGAAAGCGCAGCCATCGATCCATGAGGTCGCGCCATCCTTCCCGAAGTGCCGCTCCAACTGCCCGACCGATTGATAGAGGAGCATCATGCTGATGCCGTACTTGCGACCGCGATCGCGCGCCTCTTCCAGCACCCGCATATAGCCGAGCAGGTCGACCTCATCGAGCATGAAGAGCGCTCGGCGGCTGAAGCCGCCATCGGCCTGGACCATGGCGTTGATCAGAGAGCCGATGATGACACGCCCGATGCCGGGATAGGAGCGCAGGATCGACGCCGGGATGTTGAGGAACACATCCTTCCTGGCCGATACGATATCATTCGACCTGAAGGCATTGCCGCAGACGAGCGCGGCGTAACTGTCCAATGAGAGCCATTGCGTATCCTTCGACGCCGTCGAATAGACACCGGAGAAGGTCTGTTCAGTCATGTTAGTGAAGACGCCGAGCGTTTCGCGGATGAAGGGAGATTCCGAGTGTTCCTGAATGTCGCGTAGCATGGCGAGCACGGAGGGTTCTGGCTCGGAAACGATCTGGCGCAGACTGCGCAGGTTCCGCCGGCCGGCATATTCCGGCGACAACATGACATGGGCAAGCAGTCCGGTCAGGAGATTGTGCGCCTGGTTCTGGAAGTAGGATCCTGTCGAGGATTCAAAACGCAGGCTTTCGGACAGAAGCATGTGGGCGATGCCGACGATATCCTCCTCTTTCCGCGTCGAGTGGTCGATGCCGTCGAGGACATTGAAGCCCATGATCGGGTTAGCCGGATCGAGCACCATGACCTCACGCCCGAGAGCACGGGTGCGATGCTCGACCACCATTGGCGCGACCTCGGTGGAAGGATCGAGGCAGATCAGAGGGCCGGTGTAACACAAGGCGGTTGGCAGTACGTTGCTGGTCGTCTTGTATCCGCCCGAGCCGGCAAAGAAGAGCATATGGGTGGAATCGAAATCTTGGCTGTAGGTGAGCAGTGGCGCCTTGCCGCCCTGTCCCCATGTGCTGCGATCCTTCGGATCGAAGGGCAACTGATGGACGATTTCCTTGTCGACGCGGTAACGCTCGCCGACGACGATCTCACCGTCGGGTGGAAAGAGCTTTGCCGCCGCCGACATTGGGAGCCAATCGGCATCGCCGAAGGTTCCGCCCCGTGCCCGTTTAACAGCCTCGGGCACGACGACAGAGATCCGGGCGGCGACCGCCACTGCCATGAAGCCCGCCAGCGCGCCGATGACGGCAACGAGATCCAGATAGGAAAGCGCCTGGTCCCATGTGACCACGCCGCGCTCCACTGATGGGACCAGGCGTCCATATTCGCGCAAGGCGTAGAATCCGGCGACGACGAGAAAGCAGAAGAGGCCGGCGATAGCGACAGGCCGTCGGCGATGCAGCGGCAACGCCCAGACGGCCAGAAGTCCGGCGAGCGGCCCAAACAGCAGCGCCGGCACGGGGGCTGCTCGCAGAAACCAATATTCGGTTTTGTCGGCTAGGCCGTGAGCCAGTGCCGACCATCGCCATCCGGTGATGTAGACGGTGATCGCTGTCACGGCGATCGGCACGAAGACCAGCAGCAGGCTTGCATGCAATCGACCCTTCAGCGCCATCCGGCGTTCTCCTCGACGCGCGGTGAAGAAGGATCGAGCGAAGGGGCCTTGAACGCCTCTTCACCGATATCGCGTAGCCGCTGATGTTCGGACGATCCCGGCATCACTGTCGCCAGCTCGATGAGTCCGCCGAGCAGAAACGCCCGGTCCGCCATCGACAGACCAGCTTTCACGACGATGCCGCCAAGCAGAAATTTCTCGCGTGCATCTTTCTTCCGCTCAGCCGTCATGTGAAACCTCCAGCGCCGTTCCAGCGCCACCAGCTGCTGGTCGACGCGCTTGAGGAGGCGGGCCGCCGGCCCCTTTCTTCTCCTCTTTGCGAAATCGAGCGGCGATCTCTTCGAAGATCCGCTCGACCTCCTCGTCGGTGATCTCCATTTCCGCCAGTCCGGATTTCGTCGCCGCGCGGGCAAATCGCTCGGCCGATTTAACTATCAAAACCCGCCGACGTTCTCGCAGCTTCTCCATCTGTGCATCGAGATCAGAAATCGATGATTTTACGGCCATTGGTGTACCTTCCTTTCCTGAAATTAGCCTCAGCATGATGCTTATACTAACTAGAAAACGATAGTTAAATAGGCTATTTTGCACCAACCCCAAAACATCGCAGCCGGAAGACGGCCAATGGCCGTCTTCCGGAAAAGCGGCATCGGCCCTTCGGTCCGATCGGTTTGAGGGCGCAATATACGTCGCTGTAGCGACGTACTCGGGTGATGTGGAGGCGGCAGTGGCGATCATGTTCGTCAGAGCGCAGGTGCTCAGCAGGGGAGCGGGACGCAGCATCGTCTCGGCCGCCGCCTACCGCCACCGTGCCCGAATGATGGACGAACAGGCCGGCACGTCGTTCAGCTATAGGGGTGGGGCATACGAACTGGTTCATGAGGAACTGGCGCTGCCGGACCAGATG